>NZ_JBEBXS010000003.1:0-336906 GCF_040391475.1 Pandoraea pnomenusa
TCTCGAGCTGCATGGCCAGCTTGAACAGCGGGTCGTCGTGCAGGCCCAGTTCGTTGAGCACTTCGTAGCACGTCTCGCGCATCAGCTTGGCACGCGGGTCGTAGTTCTTGTACACGCGGTGACCGAAGCCCATGAGCTTCACGCCCGAATTCTTGTCCTTCACTTGCTTGATGAATTCGGGAATGTTGTCCGGCGAACCGATCTGCTCGAGCATGTTCAGCGCGGCTTCGTTCGCACCGCCGTGCGCCGGGCCCCACAGACAGGCGATACCGGCAGCGATACACGCGAACGGGTTCGCACCCGACGAACCGGCCAGACGGACCGTCGACGTCGAAGCGTTCTGCTCGTGATCGGCGTGCAGGATCAGAATACGGTCGAGCGCGCGCACCAGCACGTCGTTGACCTTGTACTCTTCGCACGGGTTGGCGAACATCATGCGCATGAAGTTCGCGCTGTACGACAGGTCGTTGCGCGGGTACACGAACGGCTGGCCGATGCTGTACTTGTACGCCATGGCGACCAGCGTCGGCAGCTTGGCGATCAGGCGGATTGCCGAGACTTCGCGGTGCGTCGGGTTATTGATGTCGAGCGAGTCGTGATAGAACGCCGACAGTGCACCGACCGAACCGGTCAGCACGGCCATCGGGTGTGCGTCACGACGGAAACCGCGGAAGAAGAAGTTCATTTGCTCGTGAACCATCGTGTGATTGGTCACGGTATTGACGAACTTTTCCTTCTGCTCGGCGTTCGGCAGTTCGCCCTTGAGCAGCAGATACGAGGTCTCGAGGAAGTCGCAGTTAGTAGCCAACTGCTCGATCGGGTAGCCGCGATACAGCAGCTCGCCCTTGTCGCCATCGATGTAGGTGATGGCCGAATTGCACGACGCCGTCGACATGAAGCCGGGGTCATACGTGAACTTGCCGGTCTGGCCGTACAGCTTGCGGATGTCGATCACATCCGGGCCCATCGTTCCCTTATAGATCGGCAGCTCTACGCTGGGCGAATCGTCGGAGAAAGATAGGGTGGCTTTAACATCAGACGGAGTCATATCGCTTCCTCAAAAAAATACTTTAAACCCCTACACGGCGCGCAGAAGCGCCAGCAGGCGCTGCACGTCCGGCCCGTCCAGATCCGCCTCGGGCTCTTTACGCGCTAGCAGCAGATCCATCAAATCGTTGTCGCTCAAATCGAGCAGTTTTGTGAGGGCGCCTACATCCTCGTCGGTCATCGACGCTTCGTACTTTGCGAAGAACCGTTCGAGAATGAGGTCGTTTTCCAGCAAACCGCGGCGTGCCCGCCAGCGCAGGCGGGCACGTTTGACCGGATCGGACTGGTGATTGGTATCCGGCATGATCTTTGGGTCAGACGGCGCGACGCACCATCAGCTCCTTGATCTTACCGATGGCCTTCGTCGGGTTCAGACCCTTCGGGCACACGTCCACACAGTTCATGATCGTGTGGCAGCGGAACAGGCGATACGGATCTTCCAGGTTATCCAGACGCTCGCTGGTCGCCGTGTCACGGCTGTCCGCGATGAAGCGGTAAGCCTGGAGCAGACCGGCCGGGCCAACGAACTTGTCCGGGTTCCACCAGAAGCTCGGGCACGACGTCGAGCACGATGCGCACAGAATACACTCGTACAGGCCATCGAGCTCATCACGCTGTTCGGGCGACTGCAGACGCTCCTTCTCCGGTGCCGGCTCGGGGTTGATCAGGTACGGCTTGATCGAGTGGTACTGGTTGAAGAAGTGCGTCATGTCGACGATCAGATCGCGAATGACAGGCAGACCCGGCAACGGCTTGAGCACGATCTTGTTCGGCAGATCGTTCATGTTGGTCAGGCAGGCCAGACCGTTCTTGCCGTTGATGTTCATCGCGTCCGAGCCGCACACGCCTTCACGGCACGAGCGACGGAATGCGATGCCTTCGTCGAGCTTCTTGAGCTTGACCAGGGCGTCGAGCAGCATGCGCTCATGACCGTCGAGTTCGACCTCGTAGGTCTGCATGTACGGTGCGGCGTCCTTGTCCGGATCGTAGCGGTAGACTTCAAAAATGCGTTTCATGATCTTGCGAATCCCTTAGAACGTCCGCGCCTTGGGCGGAACCGAGTCGACGGTCAGCGGCTTCAACTGCACCGGCTTGTAATCCAGACGGTTGCCTTCGCTGAAGAACAGCGAATGGCGCATCCAGTTGGCGTCGTCGCGCTCCGGATAATCGCTGTGTGCGTGGGCGCCGCGGCTTTCCTTGCGGGCTTCGGCTGCAATCATCGTGGCCTTGGCCACTTCGATCAGGTTGTCGACTTCCAGCGCTTCCATACGCGCCGTGTTGAACACCTTCGACTTGTCCTTCAGGTGGACGTGCGACACGCGCTCGGCCACTTGCTTGATCTCGTCCACGCCTTCCTTGAGCAGGTCCGACGTACGGAACACGCCAGCGTGCTTCTGCATCGTCGCGCGAATGTCGTTGGCGATGTCCTGGGCGTATTCACCCGAGCTCGAGGCTTCCAGACGACCCAGACGCGCCAGTGCGTTCTCGCCGGCATCGGCGGGCAGCGGCTTGTGGTCACCGTGGTTCTTGACGAAGTCGACGATGTGGTTACCGGCGGCACGGCCGAACACCACGAGGTCGAGCAGCGAGTTCGTACCCAGGCGGTTGGCACCGTGGACCGACACGCACGAGCACTCGCCCACGGCGTAGAAGCCGTTGACAGGCACCGACGAGCCGTCCTTCTGCAAGACGACTTGACCGTTGTAGTTCGTCGGAATGCCACCCATCTGGTAGTGGATGGTCGGCACGACCGGGATCGGTTCCTTGATCGCGTCGACGTTGGCGAACTTCAGCGCGATTTCACGAATCGACGGCAGGCGCTTCATGATCGTCTCGGCACCGATGTGCGAGAGGTCGAGCAGCACGTAGTCGCCGTTCGGGCCGCAACCACGGCCTTCCTTGATTTCCTGGTCCATCGAACGCGACACGAAGTCACGCGGCGCCAGATCCTTCAGCGTCGGGGCATAACGCTCCATGAAGCGTTCGCCGTTCGAGTTGCGCAGAATACCGCCCTCGCCGCGCACACCTTCGGTGATCAGCACGCCCGCGCCGGCCACGCCGGTCGGGTGGAATTGCCAGAATTCCATGTCTTCGAGCGGAATGCCTGCACGTGCAGCCATGCCCAGACCGTCACCGGTGTTGATGAACGCGTTGGTCGAAGCGGCGTACACACGGCCGGCACCGCCGGTCGCGAACAACGTGCACTTGCCTTCGAGCAGGTAGACTTCGCCGGTTTCGAGTTCCAGCGCCGACACGCCGAGGACATCGCCCTCTTCGTTGCGGATCAGGTCGAGCGCCATCCACTCCACGAAGAAGTGGGTCTTGGCTGCCACGTTTTGCTGGTACAGCGTGTGCAGCAGCGCGTGACCGGTACGGTCGGCAGCCGCGCAGGCGCGCTGAACCGGCTTCTCGCCGTAATTGGCCGTGTGACCGCCGAACGGACGCTGGTAAATCGTGCCGTCCGGGTTACGGTCGAACGGCATGCCGAAGTGTTCCAGCTCGTAGACGGCGTTCGGTGCCTGACGGCACATGAACTCGATCGCATCCTGGTCGCCGAGCCAGTCGGAGCCCTTGATGGTGTCGTAGAAGTGGTAATGCCAGTTGTCTTCGCTCATGTTGCCGAGCGAAGCGCCGATGCCGCCCTGGGCAGCAACGGTATGCGAACGGGTGGGGAACACCTTGGACAGCACGGCCACCGACAAACCGGCCTTGGCCAGTTGCAGCGAAGCGCGCATGCCCGAACCACCTGCGCCCACGATGACTACGTCAAAGCGGCGGCGCGGCAGCGAATTTTTAATTGCAGCCATTCTTTACACTCTCCACAGAATCTGTGCGGCATAGCCGGCACAAGCCAGCAGCCAGACGATCGTCAGCGCGTACAGCGCCAGTCGCACACCGACGGGCTTGACGTAGTCCATCCAGATGTCGCGAATCCCCACCCACGCGTGATAGAACAGCGCGAGCAGCGTAACGAACGTGGCCAACTTCATCCATTGATGCGCGAAGATGCCAGCCCAGCCCTCGTAGGAGAAATCCTTGGCGGTGAAGAACCACACCAGCAGGATCACGGTGTACACGGCCATGATGACCGCGGTCATGCGCTGAGCGATCCAGTCGCGCAGGCCGTAATGGGCACCGACGACGAGACGCTTCGAACCGATATTGTTCTGTGCCATCTTAGAACGCTCCGAACAGCTTGAGGGCGACGGCCAGCGTCAGCACCAGCGACACGGCCAGGACGACCACTGCCGAATTCTTACCGCCTTCCTTGCTCACGGCGTCGTGATTGAAGTCCATGCGCAGGTGGCGCAGGCCAGCGCAGAAGTGGTGCAGGAAGCCCCACGACAGTGCAAGGATGACGAGCTTGACAAACCAGTTGGAGGCGATGCTTCGCAGAACGTCGAAGCTGAGTTCCGACGTCAGGCTCTGTTCGAACAAGAAAAGTGCGAACGGCAACAGAAGGAACAAGATCACACCGCTAATACGGTGCAGAATGGAAACGATACCAGCCGGCGGGAGACGGTACGAGACAATCTGTCCGATACCGATATTCCTGTAGACTGGCCGCTCTTTTTTTACCACTTCAGCCATGCTAGACCCCATGTAGTTACATCAGCCCCGGATTTTAGCGCCGATTCTAGTGCGTTGCACCATACCGGTTCCAAAGCTTCCGGAAATTCCTGCCAACGGCGCACGACACGCCGCCCCTCATGCCTCGACTTTCAGGCACGCACCGGCCACGACGCCGGCTCGCCCCTGGATTGCCGCCCTACCTCTCAACTATTCAACTCAGTTCGTTCTGGTAATGGTGTTCCGTGGTGACATACCAGCCCCGGCGAACTTCCACCGGTTTATCCCCGTAAGTGTAGGAAACGCGCTCCACACTCAACAGGGGAAATCCCTTCGGCACCTTCAGCAGATCCGCGGTCATGTCGTCTGCGGCCACGGCGCGGACTTTTTCCACGGCGCGGATCATGCGCGTACCGAATTCGTCTTCGAACAGGCCGTACATCGGCCCCTTGTATTCATTGAGCTTTTCCGCCGTCAGGCCGCGAAACAGCGCGCCCGGCAACCAGATTTCGTCGAGCACCGTGGGACGGTCCGAGAAATCCATCATCCGACGAATCAGAATCACGCCATCGCCCGCGCGCAGCTCCAGCTGACGTGCGATTTCCGCCGGTGCGCGCATGCGGCGGCACTCGATCAGGCGGCTGGGCGGGTGATGGGGTTCGCCCGAATCGGGCGCAAGACGCAGGAACCGGAACTGCACCCGGTCCTCGTGGTGGGTGGCCACGAACGTGCCGCGCCCCTGACGGCGCACGAGCAGGTTCTCGGCGGCCAGCTCATCGATGGCTTTACGCACCGTGCCCTGGCTCACCTTGTAACGGGCGGCCAGATCGACTTCACTGGGAATGATTTCGCCGGGCTTCCATTCGCCGGCTTGCAGGCTCTGTGTGATGAGCCCCTTGATCTGCTGGTACAGCGGGCTGAACGTTGGCGACGCTCCGGCACCAGCCGTGCCCTGAGGGGCTGCGGGGGCCGGTGCGGCGTCGCGCGCGCTGTCCGGTCGCTGCTGGGCGTCGACAGGCGGCGTGGTGTTGGATGTGTCGCGAACGTTCGCATTCATGGCGGGGATTTGACCACAAATCAAGGCCCTCGTCCATCGAATAACAGCAATAATCCTATGTCTTATATAAGACATAAGATACAGTTGACATTCGTTGTGACGACTCCTACACTGACGCGGGCTAACAGGGGCCTGCAGCCGCAGCACCGCTATCTTATAAGAGAGTCCGGTGCTTCGCACAAGTCGACGGCAGCACGCCCCGCAGCCCGCAAGCTTCCGTAGGTCAAGGAATTTTAGAAGCTTCATATGACGCGGCGCTGTCAGCCTGGCAAAAATTGCCACCCGGACGGCGAGCCTCTTCTGAGCTTCGCAGGAATTTGTACACGTCTGGAGAGATTCTCATGGCAAAACCCGCAATGCGTGTCGCCGTCACCGGCGCCGCTGGCCAAATCGGCTACTCCCTGCTGTTCCGCATCGCCAATGGCGACATGCTCGGCAAGGATCAGCCCGTCATCCTGCAACTGCTCGACCTCCCGCAAGCTCAAGCCGCCGTCAAGGGCGTCGTGATGGAGCTCGAAGACTGCGCGTTCCCGCTGCTCGCCGGCGTGGTCGTGACCGACGACCCGAAGGTCGCCTTCAAGGATGCCGACGTCGCCCTGCTGGTTGGCGCCCGTCCGCGTTCGAAGGGCATGGAGCGTAAGGACCTGCTCGAAGCCAACGGCGCAATCTTCACGGTGCAGGGCAAGGCCCTGGACGAAGTCGCCAGCCGCAACGTCAAGGTGCTCGTGGTCGGCAACCCGGCCAACACCAACGCCTACATCGCCATGAAGTCGGCCCCGAACCTGCCGAAGGAAAACTTCACCGCGATGCTGCGCCTGGACCACAACCGTGCCCTGTCGCAACTGGCCGCCAAGACCGGCAAGCCGGTCGCCAGCATCGAAAAGCTGGCCGTGTGGGGTAACCACTCGCCGACGATGTACGCCGACTACCGCTTCGCCACGATCGATGGCAAGAGCGTGAAGGAAATGATCAACGACGACGTGTGGAACAACGACGTGTTCCTGCCGACGGTTGGCAAGCGCGGCGCCGCGATCATCGAAGCCCGTGGCCTGTCGTCGGCCGCTTCGGCTGCCAACGCCGCCATCGACCACATCCATGACTGGGTGCTCGGCTCGAACGGCAAGTGGGTCACGATGGGTATCCCGTCGGACGGCTCGTACGGCATTCCGCAAGACGTGATCTACGGCGTGCCGGTGATCTGCGAAAACGGCAAGTACAAGCGTGTGGAAGGCCTCGAGATCGACGCCTACTCGCGCGAAAAGATGGACTTCACGCTGAAAGAGCTCGAAGAAGAGCGCGCCGGCGTGGCACATCTGCTGGGCTAATCCCCCGGAAGACTCGGCCTCACGCGGCGCCAAAAGCGTCGCACGAGGCCGAAAAATGCGCCGGCGGCTACCCCCAGAGCCGGCGCAACTCCCTCGATTTCAGGGAGTCGCAACGCAGTACCCGATGTCCCTCGAAACCCCAGTGTCACGCCATCGCGCCCGTCATCGCGCTATGCTCGTATCACTGCCCAATGCATCATCGAGTGATTTCTTGGCCAAGCGAATGCAACGCCTGATTGCCGACATCTGCGCACCACGCCGGAACACCGGCGCCGGTGCAATGACTGCGGCGTATGTGCGCCCCCCCTTGCGGCGCGCCCTTCAGCGTTCGTTTCGCCAAGCATCCCGCCAGCCGCTTTGCGCGCACCTCACGCTCCGCCCCTGTACCGCCACCCGGCGGATCGCGCTTGAGCCCACCGCCTCCCGGAGTCCTTCCGGGTTCCGCACCGCAACACACGACTTCGCGACGCCGGTATCCACCGCCGCCGCCCGTTTCGCGTGGCTGAAAGGAATTGAAAAAATTTGTGTGATGACGTCGAACGACGCGGACTTCGTACGATAATCTGCGCTTTTGTCAGTCCTCACCTTTGGAGACTCATCATGAAGAAGCTTTGCCTGACTGCGCTGGTAGCCCTGTGTTCCACGGCGCTCGTGCCGGCCGCGTTTGCCGCTGACACGACGACCAAGACGACGAAGAAGGCTGCGCCGAAGAAGAAGGCTCCGGCCAAGAAGGCCGCCGCCGTCGCCGCGCCCCCCGCACAGCCGGACGAAGGTTCGGAACTGTGGAGCTGCAAGGAAAACGAAAAGCTGTACCTGAAGGGCGACATGAAGCGCGATCAGATCCTGACGCTGTTCTGGGCAGGCCGCAATTACAAGCTGCCGCGCCAGCAGACGACGACCGGCGCCGATCGCTTCTATGACGCCGCGAGCGGCCTGGATCTGGTCGTGATTCCGGCCAAGGCCATGCTGTTCACGCACCGCGATGGCGGCGCCCGTCTGGCGGACGAATGCATGACGCAAGCCATGTCGGAACAGAACAAGGCCGCCCCGACGCAATCGAACGAGTTGATCAAGGTGACCAACTGAGCGTAGCCGGGTCGACACCGACATCGAACGCATGACGCACCAGCCGCTTTCCTGCCGCTGCATCTGCAACACCCGCAACAACTGCAATTCCCGGCACGCCGATTGTCCGGCGCACCGGGTCCGCGGCGGGCACACACGCCAGTGCCCGCGCGAAGCCGGCCCCCATTAATCGAATTACCACCGCTTCGTTTTTCTGTATCACTCAAGGAAAGATCATGGCCCACAACCTCCACAAAACGCTGAAAGAGTTCAAACTCGGCGGCAGCAAGAAAGGCAAGTTCTACTCGCTGCCCGACCTGGGTAAAGCCCTGGGTGTGAAAGTCGAACGCCTGCCCGTGTCGATCCGCATCGTGCTCGAGTCCGTGCTGCGCAACTGCGACGGCCAGAAGGTGACCGAAGAGCACGTCAAGCAACTGGCCAACTGGAAACCGAATGCCGAGCGCGTCGACGAAATTCCGTTCGTCGTGGCGCGTGTCGTGCTGCAGGATTTCACCGGCGTGCCGCTGCTCGCCGACCTGGCCGCCATGCGCAACGTCGCCGAGCGTCAGGGCAAGAACCCGAAGCGCATCGAGCCGCTCGTGCCGGTGGATCTGGTGGTCGACCACTCGGTCCAGATCGATCACTTCCGCGAGAAGAAGGCGCTCGACCTGAACATGAAGCTGGAATTCCAGCGCAACAACGAGCGCTATCAGTTCATGAAGTGGGGGATGCAGGCGTTCGACACGTTCGGCGTCGTGCAACCGGGCTACGGCATCGTGCACCAGGTGAACCTCGAATATCTGGCACGCGGCGTGCACAAGAAGGACAACGTGTACTACCCGGACACCCTGGTGGGTACGGATAGTCACACCACCATGATCAACGGTATCGGCGTGGTGGGCTGGGGCGTGGGCGGCATCGAAGCCGAAGCCGGCATGCTGGGTCAGCCGGTGTACTTCCTGACGCCGGACGTCGTCGGTGTGGAACTGACGGGCCGTCTGCGCGAAGGCGTGACCGCCACCGACCTGGTGCTGACGATCACGGAAATGCTGCGCAAGGAGAAGGTCGTCGGCAAGTTCGTCGAGTTCTTCGGCGAAGGCACGACGAGCCTGGCGCTGCCGGACCGTGCGACGATCGCGAACATGGCCCCGGAATACGGCGCCACGATGGGCTTCTTCCCGGTCGACGAGAAGACGATCGACTACTTCAAGGGCACGGGCCGCACGAAGGCCGAAATCGACGCATTCGAGTCGTATTTCAAGGCCCAGAAGATGTTCGGCGTTCCGAAGACGAACGACATCGACTACACGAAGACGCTCAAGCTGGACCTCGGCACGGTCGCCCCGTCGCTGGCCGGTCCGAAGCGTCCGCAGGACCGCATCGAAATCGGCAACGTGAAGTCGACGTTCAACGACCTCTTCACGAAGCCGGTCGCCGAGAACGGTTTCAACAAGACGCAGGAACAGCTCGACACGACCTACAAGACCGACAGCGGCATCGACGTGCACAACGGCGACGTGCTGATCGCGGCCATCACGTCGTGCACGAACACGTCGAACCCGAGCGTGCTGCTCGCCGCCGGCCTGCTGGCCAAGAAGGCCGTGGAAGCCGGTCTGAAGGTGGCGCCGCACATCAAGACGTCGCTCGCCCCGGGAAGCCGCGTGGTGACCGAGTACCTCGAAGCCACGGGCCTGCTGCCGTACCTCGAGAAGCTGGGCTTCGGCGTGACGGCGTACGGCTGCACGACCTGTATCGGTAACGCCGGGGATCTGACGGCCGAGCTCAACGACACGATCGTGAAGAACGATATGGTCGCGGCCGCCGTGCTTTCGGGCAACCGTAACTTCGAAGCGCGCATTCACCCGAACATTCGCGCCAACTTCCTCGCCTCGCCCCCGCTGGTCGTGGCCTACGCGATCGCCGGCAACGTCACGCGCGACCTGATGACCGAGCCGGTCGGCAAGGGCAAGGGCGGCCGCGAGATCTTCCTCGGCGACATCTGGCCGACGAGCGACGAAGTGCACAAGCTGATGAAGTTCGCCATGAACGCGAAGGTGTTCAAGACGAACTACGACTCGGTGAAGGATCCGAGCCCGCTGTGGGCCAAGATCAAGGGCTCGAAGGGCCAGGTCTACGATTGGCCGGGTTCGACGTACATCGCCGAGCCGCCGTTCTTCGACGGCTTCACGATGGAGCCGAACGCCGACATCGAGCCGATCCATGGTGCACGTGCCCTGGGCGTGTTCGGTGACTCGGTCACGACCGATCACATCAGCCCGGCCGGTTCGATCAAGGAAACGTCGCCGGCCGGCAAGTGGCTGCTCGAAAACGGCGTGCTGAAGGCCGATTTCAACAGCTACGGCTCGCGTCGCGGCAACCACGAGGTGATGATGCGCGGCACGTTCGCGAACGTGCGCATCAAGAACCTGATGATCCCGCCGAAGGACGACGGTTCGCGCGTGGAAGGCGGTCTGACGATCCACCAGCCGAGCGGCGAACAGCTCTCGATTTACGATGCCGCGATGAAGTACGTCGCCGAGAAGACGCCGACGATGGTCTTCGGTGGCGAAGAGTACGGCACGGGTTCGTCGCGCGACTGGGCCGCCAAGGGCACGCAACTGCTCGGCGTGAAGGCCGTGATCGCCCGCTCGTTCGAGCGTATCCACCGCTCGAATCTGGTCGGCATGGGCGTGCTGCCCCTGCAGTTCAAGGGCTCGGACAGCGCCCAATCGCTCGGCATCACGGGCGAGGAAACGTACGACATCGAAGGTCTGACGGCCGACATCAAGCCGCAACAGGATGTCACGCTGGTGATCCATCGCAAGAACGGCGAAACGCAGAAGGTGCAAGTCCTGCTGCGTATCGATACGCCGATCGAAGTGGATTACTACAAGCACGGCGGCATTCTGCCGTTCGTGCTGCGTCAACTGCTCGCCGCTGCCTGATTGGCGGTCCAAGCAAACTGACCAGTGCCGCCGGGTGACGGGGTTTCCTCGTCATTCTGCAGCAAGCGAAACCCGGCCTCGTGCCGGGTTTTGTCGTTTTCGGGGGGCATTTCACCGTTGCCTGCACCCCCGCGACTCCCGCACCTCCGCCCTCCCCAACCGCAGTGGGACAGACCCAAGGGGGCGCTCCCTGGCACGCCAACTTGAAGTCGCACCGGTGAACGCCCCCTTGGATCTGCCTGTATCGCCCAGGGCTTTCCCCCGTCCTTGTCATGTCCGAAAATGACTAGCACGTGCCCTGTCCCGCGCGTAGAGTGACGTCCATACCCCCACCGGATCTCTTCGCATGACGCTCGATCCCGAAGTCTGCTACAAAGCCGTGTCCGCCCGCGACCGCCGCTTCGACGGCTGGTTTTTCGTCGGCGTCTCGTCGACCGGCATTTACTGCCGTCCCGTCTGCAACGTGCGCACGCCCCGCTTCGAGAACTGCTCGTTCTACGGCAGCGCCGCCGCCGCCGAAAAAGCCGGGTTTCGCCCCTGCCTCAAGTGCCGCCCGGAGCTTGCCCCCGGTAGCGCCCGCTTCGACGCCTCCCGTGAGCTCGCCGACGCCGCCGCCGCCATGATCGACGAAGGCTTCCTCAATCGCGCCGACCTGCCCGCACTCGCCGCACGTATCGGCATCACCGAGCGCCATCTGCGCCGCATCTTCGCCGATGAATTCGGCGTATCCCCCGTGGAATACGCACAGACGCAGCGACTGCTGCTCGCCAAGCGCCTTTTGACCGACACCGCCCTCCCGGTCACGGAAGTCGCGCTGGCCGCCGGGTTCGGCAGCGTGCGACGCTTCAACGGCCTGTTCAAGTCGCGCTATGGGTTCGCCCCCGGACGCCTGCGCCAGAACGCCCGACACGCCGCCCTGCCCGACGGCGACCTCGTCTTCCAGCTCGCCTATCGCCCACCCTTTGCCTGGCACGCCCTGCTCGATTTCCTCGGCGATCGCGCCATCGAAGGGGTCGAGCTTCGCGAAGGCGATGTCTACACGCGCACGCTGAACATCGAGCGGCAAGACGGGCAGAGCGTTGCCGGCTGGTGCCGTATCTCGCCGCTGCCGGACCGGCATGCATTGCAGGTCACGTTGCCGCCCGTGCTCGCCGGAAGCGTGCCCCAGGTGCTGGGCAAACTGCGTCACCTGTTCGATCTGGGCGCGCGCCCGGATGTGATCGACGCGCACCTCGGTACGCTGGCCACGGCCACGCCCGGCTTGCGGGTTCCGGGCGCAGTGGACGGCTTCGAGATCGCCGTGCGGGCGATCGTCGGCCAGCAGATCACGGTCAAGGGCGCACGACGCCTGCTCGGCCGCCTCGCACAGCGCTTCGGCACGCCGCTGCCCTCGCCCGTGCACGGACTGACGCACACGTTCCCCACGGCCGCCCAGATGCTCGCGGTTCCCGTCGACGCCCTCGGCGAAGCCGGTATCATTCGAAGTCGAATTGCCGCGATTCACGGGGTCGCGCTGGCCATCGTGGAGGGCCGCCTGCGGCTCGATCCGCTCGCGCCGCTGGAGGCGACGCTGGCGGCCCTGCTCGCGATCAAAGGCATCGGCCCCTGGACGGCGCAGTACATCGCGATGCGCGCGCTCGGCTCGCCCGACGCCATGCCGGTGGATGACCTGGTGCTGCGACAGGCGTTGGGCGTGGCCGACGGACGCGCAGTCGCCGCCCGGGCTGCCCAATGGGCGCCGTGGCGGGCGTATGCCGCCCTGCATGTGTGGCGCGCGGCGGCACAAGGACCGGCAGGCCAGCCGGTCGAGACTTTGCTGGAGGTATGTGCATGACCCGCTACGAAACGCTTTACGAGAGCCCGCTGGGCGAGATGCTGCTCGTCGCCAACGGCGACGCGCTCACCGGCGTGTACTTCTCGCATCAGAAGTACTTTCCGGAGAACGGCGATGTGCGCCGCGATGGCGGCGACCTTGCCGTACTGAGTGCCGCGAAGCAGCAGCTCGACGAGTATTTCCACGACGGCCGGCGTCTGTTCGAACTGTCGCTCGCGCCCGAAGGCACGCCGTTTCAGCGGCAGGTCTGGGCGGAGTTGCAACGCATCCCGTTCGGCGAGACGCGCAGCTACGGCGATCTGGCCCACGCGCTGGGCGACGCCAACAAATCGCGCGCGGTCGGTGCCGCAAACGGGCGGAATCCGATATCCGTGATCGTGCCGTGTCATCGCGTCATCGGGGCCGACGGCACGCTCACGGGCTACGCCGGCGGTCTGGAACGCAAGCTTTCGCTGCTCTCGCTCGAAGGGGCCGCACTCGCGCCGGTAGAGGGCGCCCGCGCGGCCACGACACGCCGCACACGCCTCTCGGCACCGGCAAATCTCGCGTTCGATTTCTGACGGCATGTGACGCCCCGCAGACCTGGGACGACGCGATTGGGGAATGTGTACCATCAATCGCGTTCACGCATGCCGTACAATCGTGAGTTCATGTGTTTCTGCTTTGCACGACTATGCGCTCACGCACCGCCAAACGACTGACTCCCGACGCCGAAAAGCTCGTCGGCCACGCGCTCGCGCTGGCCGCCTCGGGAAGCCGCATCGAGGACCGCTTCTGGGAAGCCCAGCTCGACACGCTCCTCACCCGCGTCCTGCGCACCGGCAACCAGCCGGCCATCGACGCCGCGCTCGATCATCTTCAGGCCAACCACAGCGAAGCCTATGGCGCGCTGGCCGACCTGATCGAATCGCAAAGCGAATCGGCCGAGCCGGAAGCCGAAGGCCAGGTCTGGGACGGCCTGCTCGTCGCCATCCCGATCCTCGCCTGGACGCGTTACGCGATCCCTTCGGGCCCGGTGAAGTCCGACGCCCTGATGCCCATTCGCGCGCATCTGCATGCGCACGTGCTCGCCGACAGCGCGCGCGTGGCCATCTCGCCGTATCTCTACAGCATCGATCAACTGCCGCGCACGCACTGCGAATCGTGGAAGGTCACACAGCAGCTCGTGCGTGCGGCCGTCGATAACGCCGAAGTGAAGCACCCCGGCAACGATCTGCCGGAAACGGCGCCGATTCTCGCCGACCCGCGTTTCCTGCTGGCCGCCGTCACGGTGCCCAAGGGCGCCCCGATGTTCCGCTGGCAGGAAGACGGCGCACGCCACGCCGAACGCGGCCAATGCCAGGAGGCATGGTCCGCGCAGGGCGGCCCGAATCTGAACGCGTTGCTGCCGGGCTGCGAGATAGAGTGCCTGCTGCCCGACGCGTACTACGCGAGTTGCCGCGAGGCAGACGAACGCATTCGTCCGCACACGATCCGCACGGCCCTGCGCTACCTTGAAGACGTGCTCACGCTCACGCCGCCGGAGTTGCGCGCGGTGGTGGCCGGCTTCGGTGAGCAGAATATCGACGAGTACCGTATCGGCTTCACGCAGCGCGGCAGCAATGACGTGATCTACGGTGTCGTGTGGCCGCTGTACGGTCGCGAGAATGGCGAAATCGAAGGCGGCGCCCTCGACGAGGTGACCGATCTGCTCAAGGTCTGTGGCGTCACCGAGATTCGCAAGCATCCGGGCCGCTTCGACCCCGAGTATTGCGACGATTGCGGCGTGCCGCTTTATCCGGACCCCGTCGGCGAAGTCGTCCATGCGGAAATGCCGGAAGACGCCGAGCCGAGCCGCCCGCACTTCCACTGATCGCGAGCCTGGCCGCGGCGCCATGACGCCACGGCGGGCAAGCAAAAAGGCCATGCGCAATACACGCATGGCCTTTTTCGTTGCTGACGGCGCTCGCGTCGCGTGAGCGGCGCACTAGCGCTTGGCGGTGCGCAATGGTGCGTTCGTCACGATCGCGGCGGCAACGTCACCACGCATCGATACAACCCGTGCCCCGACGCCAGATACTTGCGCTCGAACGGCGTCATGGGCGCCGCGCTCGCCTCCGGCGTCCACGCCTGCACATCCGGGCGCACGCCACTGAGCCGCTCGACGGCCATCGCAAATTCCTCGACGTAGATGTCCCAGTTGCTGCGGCACTCCAGCACGCCGCCCAGCCCGACCACGGTCGGAAACACGGCATGCGCATGCCAGCGGCGCGCGAGCTGACCGATCTTCGGCCACGGATTCGGATACAGGAGGTAATGGCGTGCCGGTCGAATGCCCGCGTCGGCCAGTTGCCGCCAGAAGTCCACGAGATCGGCGCGCACCCACACGAAGTTCTCGGGCCATACGCCGTCCCACCAATCCTTGCCACGCACGATGCGACTCTCGGATTGGTCGATGCCGATGACGAAGTGATCGGGGAACTGCGTCGCCAGTCGCAGCGTGCTCTCGCCGACACCGCATCCGGCGTCGATGATGAGCGGTGCGGCACCGGCGTTGCGCCACGCGGCAATCGCGGCATCGAACGCCGCTGCGCTGTAGGCGGCAAGCGGCTTGCGAAAGGCAGCGTCGCGATGACGATCGACGAGTTCCGCCAGCTTGTCGTGCGGACCGGTTTGAGCACTGGCAACAGTGCGTGAATTTGCAAACATGCGAAAAAATGAGGCGCAAAACGCGCGGAAAAACCGCAGATCGGCACGACATTCGGGTGCCGGCCAGGCACGCATTGTAGCCTGCCGTAACTTTCCGGCCCCGCACTGTTACGTCTGCGGGCTTACCCGGCGGGCGTCGGCGGCTTTTTTTCGGTTAAGATGAGAGCCGCTTTGCCGTTGTATTTCAATATGCGGCCAAGCCTCTTCGCGAGCGGCGCATGCAAACGACTCCTACGATGGGTCACCGCATGCCCGCATTGCTCTGCAATGCTTCGGGTCTGTCGAGGCCCGTCCGCCCCCGAGAATACGTCAAGTAATGTCGAATCGATTTTTTCAACGCGCCGTCGGCGTCGTCATGCGAGCCGTGCGCCAGGTCGCCGCGACCGCATCGATCGCCGTCGCCGCGCCGCTTTGCCTGTCGGCCTTCACGGCCCCTGCACAGGCCTTCACGCTTGAGCAGCATCGTGCGCTGGTCGAGCAGTTCATCAACACGCGCCACGCCGATCCGCTGGTCGCCGATTGTGCTGCGCATGCGAGTTTCGTGGTGGCAACACTGCCCGGCTACGAGAGCGTCGAGTACGGCGAGAACGCCCTCGATGCCGAGCACGCCAAGGTCGCGCCGTGGTCGGGGCCGTTCGACGATCGCAAGCAGCGCGTCGACGTCACGCAGATGGTCGAGCTCGATGGTGTCGGCAAACGCACCAGCGGCCAGACGGACAATATCCACATTCGTTGTGGCTATGCCGAGGGCCGCATGATGGGCTTCGACTACACGTCGCCGCTGCCCCAGGTCGAACAACCGGTGAAGCGCTCTGCACGCGGCAATACGCGCGGCAAGGCGTCGCACGCCACCGGGAAGTCGACCAAGCGCAGCACGGCGAAATCGTCGGGTACGTCGGGATCTTCGGGTGCCAAGTCGACGGCGAAGTCGGGCACCACCAAGAAGAGCACGGCCAAGAAGAAGAACTGATCGCCCGCCTGCGTCACGCAAGCAAGCGAAGGGACAAGCACGACGCATTGCGCGTCGTGCCTTGTATCGTCCGTTGCCAGACCGCTGTCAGGCGGCGTGGCAACGTCACGCCAGCGCTCAGGCCTGATCGGCCTGCATTTGCGACCAGATGGCCGCAAGCATCGACGCGCCCAGCGCCGCGCTGCGTGCCCCGTTCCAGCCGACAAGCGTGTCCGGGCGATTGGCGTTGTCCTTGAACGGCATCTCCAGCGTGAGCGCCAGGCAGCCAAAGCGATGGGCGATCCACTTCGACGCCAGCTTGAGCGACTCCGGGCCGTGCTTGCCCGGCGGATAGCCGAACTTGTCCTGGAAGTCGAGACTCGCCGCCTTCAGACGCTCACCGAACGCCTTCTCGCGTGCCAGCAGCGCGTCCGTCGCCCATTCCACGCCTTCGTTGCCCGCGAGGAAGACGTAAGGCAGCGCTTCGTCGCCGTGAATGTCGAAGAACATGTCGCAGCCGATCGTCTCGATGGCTTCCCGAACGAGATACACCTCGGGACTGCGCAACGGATCGGGTTCGAGCCACTCGCGGTTGAGGTTCGCGCCCGCAGCATTGGTTCGCAGGTTGCCACGCGCCGAGCCGTCCGGATTCATGTTCGGCACGATGTGAAGCACCGCTTCGTCGAGCACGGCCCTGGCCAGCGGATCGCCGGCCCAGTCGCCCGCGCCCAGCAAGCGGCGCAGCAGCCCCTCCACGAACCACTCGGCCATCGTCTCACCGGGGTGCTGACGCGCAATCACCCAGAGATTTCGCTTGCCGGCACGCGGCTCGCCCACGGTGAGCAGCGTCATGTCGCGACCGTCGACGGTGCGCCCCAGCGAGCGCGTACGCACGAGCGGCGAGTTCTGCGCCGTGCCGACCAGCGCCAGATGGCGTTCGTCCGAATACGGCTCGAAGTAGGCGAAATAGACGCTGTCGTGCGCGGGGGTAAACGCCACGGTCATGACCGTGCCGTCATACGAGGTCGGCACGCGAAACCAGTTCACGCGATCGTAAGACGCCACCGCCCGGTAGTTCTCCCAGCCGCGCGGGTACGACGTCTGCCCGGCGTTATCGAACACGATCCGACACGGCGTGTCGGCCACGCCCTGCACGCGGAAGTGGAACCATTGCGCGAATTCGGCGGCGCCGTCCTGCGCGATACGCACGTGAATGTCGTCGGCCCGCTCGGCGCTCACCACCTGGATGGCGCCGCTATCGAACGTGCTGCTGATGTGAACGGTCATGACTTGTCTCGCTGGCGGAAATGAAAAAGCCCCGGGACATTGCCCCGGGGCCGGTCGTTGGCTGGCGTCAGGCCACGCGGCGGCGGAAGACCCAGAGGGAATCGTTCGACACACTGTCGTCGAACGCATAGCCCTCGCTGTCGAACGCCTTGAGTTGCTGTACGTCGGTCACGCCGCGCTCGATCGCATAGCGTGCCATGAGGCCGCGCGCGCGCTTGGCGTAGAAACTGATGATCTTGTACTTGCCGCTCTTCCAGTCTTCGAACACCGGCGTAATCACGGGAGCTTCGACCAGGCGACGCTTGATGACCTTGAAATACTCTTCCGAGGCCAGATTCACCAGCACGCGGCGCGTTTGCGTGTGCTCGGCGAGCGACGCGTTGATCGTCTGCGTCACCCGCTCGCCCCAGAACGCGTAGAGGTCACGCCCGCGCTTGTTGGCAAAGCGCGTGCCCATCTCCAGACGGTACGGTTGCAGCAGATCGAGCGGACGCAGCACGCCGTAAAGACCCGACAGGATACGCAGGTGCTTCTGCGCGAAGTCGAGCTGCCTGGCATCGAGCGTGCGGGCGGCGAGGCCTTCGTAGACATCGCCGTTGAAGGCGAGCACGGCCTGCTTGGCGTTGGTGGTGTCGAAACGCGGCGTCCAGTCGGCGTAGCGGTTGGCGTTGAGCGCGGCGAGTTGATCCGAAATGCTCATGAGCGAGCCGACCTGTGCCGGGCTCAGTTCGCGCAGGCCTTCGATCAGTTCGGCCGCGTCGTCGACGAACTGTGGCACGGTGTGCGTGCTCACGTGCGGCGGCGTTTCGTAGTCGAGCGATTTGGCCGGCGAGAGAACAATTATCATATGGGGTGCAGCGTTCCTGCGAAAACGAGAAACCGTCATTCTATCCAATGCTTCAAAACGCTGTTGCCACGCCCGCCGAACGGGCCTTCGCCGAGCATCTCGACTCCCTCGCCACGCCGCCGCGCGTGGTGCTCGACACCAACGTCTGGATCGACCTGCTGGTCTTCGACGACCCGGTCGCCCGCCCCGTGCGCGATGCCCTCGTGGCGCGCCGCCTCACCGCGCTCATGGCCCCGCGCTGCCGGGACGAACTGGCCGTCGTGCTCACCTATCCGCAATTCGCAGCGCGCGAGATCGACAATGCGCAAGCGCTCGCCTGGGTCGACACGCACACGCACCGCATTGTCCTGCCGGAAGATGCGGCGCCGCCTGCCCAGTTGCCGCTGTGCCGCGACCGCGACGATCAGAAATTCCTCGAAGCGGCGCGCGACGGGCATGCCCACTGGCTCGTCAGCAAAGACAAGGCCGTACTGAAGCTGCGCAGCCGCGTGGCGCGCCAATTCGGCTTCCGCATCGTGACGGCGAGTGCCTTCACATCATTGCTCGTGATCTGAGGCGCTGCCGCAGGCTTGGCACAGCGGCGGTAGAATGGCGGACTGCTCACTGCTTCGTCCCATTGCACAAATGACCGCGCCCCTTCACGCATCGACTTCGGCTTCGCCCTCGCCAGCCTTGGTTTCGCCGCCGCTCACGTCGCGTCTGCCGAACGTCGGCACCACCATCTTCACCGTGATGTCGGCGCTCGCCGCCGAAAAGCAGGCCGTGAACCTCGGCCAGGGCTTCCCCGACTTCTCGTGCGATCCGAAGATCGTCGACGCCGTCTCGCGCGCCATGCGCGAAGACCACAACCAGTACCCGCCGATGGCCGGCGTGCCCGCGCTGCGTCAGGCGATTGCGGACAAGATCGGCAAGCTGTACGGCCAGCAGTACGACTGGAACACGGAAATCACCGTGACGGCCGGGGCCACGCAAGCGCTGCTCACGGCGATTCTCGCGACCGTCCACCCCGGCGACGAGGTGATTGTTTTCGAGCCGACCTACGACAGTTACGTCCCGTCGATCGAACTGGCCGGTGGCAAGCCGGTGTTCATCACGCTCGAAGCGCCCGAGTTCCGCATCCCCTTCGACAAGCTCGCCGCCGCCATCACGCCGCGCACGCGCCTGATCCTGTTCAACACGCCGCACAATCCGAGCGGCACCGTGTGGCATGAACGCGATCTCGCGACGCTCTCCGAGATCGTGGCCGGCACCGATATCCTGCTGATCTCGGACGAGGTCTACGAGCACATGGTGTACGACGGCAAGCGCCACGAGAGCGTGGCGCGGCATCCGGAACTCGCACGACGCAGCTTCATCGTGTCGAGCTTCGGCAAGACGTATCACGTGACGGGCTGGAAGGTCGGTTTCGTCGCGGCGCCGGCAGCCCTCTCGGCCGAATTCCGCAAGGTGCACCAGTTCAATGTGTTCACCGTGAATACGCCGATGCAGGTGGGTCTGGCGGACTACATGCGCGACCCGGCGCCCTATCTGGAACTCTCCGGTTTCTATCAGAAGAAGCGCGACCTGTTCCGTGAAGGGCTCGCCGGCACGCGTTTCAAACTGCTGCCGTGCGAAGGCACGTACTTCCAGTGCGTGGATTACAGCGCGATCAGCGACATGAGCGAGGCCGACTTCGCGTTGTGGCTCACCGGCGAGATCGGTGTGGCGGCCATTCCGGTGTCGGCGTTCTATCACGAACCGCACGAATCGGGCGTGGTGCGCTTCTGTTTCGCCAAACAGGACGCCACGCTTCGCGAAGCCCTCGCACGTCTCGCGAAGATCTGAGCGACGAGGGTTGCCAAAGGACACCGTCCGGCAACCGTTCACGCAGCAAAAAGGGCCGCATTGCGGCCCTTTTTGTTAGCGGCGAACCCGTGCAGCCAGCACCGGTTCCTGACGCCCCCAGGCGCCCCCCTTACTTCGCTGCCTTGTCCTTCTGGGCCTGCTGATACGCCTTTTGCTCGGCGCGCATGCGCTGGAACGATTCGCGCTCGGCCAGCAGCTTGCCGTAGGCCTTCCAGTCGATGCCCGCGCTTTGCAGGAAGTCTTCGCCGTAGACCGCTTGCGTGGCCATGCCGAGAATCGGCAGATGGATACCTGCGGCCACGTCGACCATCGTGAACGTCTCGCCCGCCACGTAAGGCGCAAACTTCGCCAGACGCTTGAACGCCGTGATATTCCGGCGCAGCAACGTTTCCGTGCGGGTGCGCGTACCTTCCGACACCGTGCCACCGAAGAATGCCTGCTTGTACACCTCTCGCACCACCAGCTCGAGATGCAACTCGATCATCGTGAGCAGTTCGCGCTCCTTGGCCTGGCGCCACGGGTCGCTAGAGAACAGCGCGGGCGACGGGTGCGTCACTTCGAGGTAGTCGCAGATGACCTGCGATTCGGCCAGAAAACCGTTTTCCGTCTCCAGATACGGCACCTTGCCGAGCGGCGAGCACTGCAACACCGGCTCGTCCTGACTCGGGATGGACTCCGTCTCTTCGAAGGGCACGCCCTTCTCGTACAGCACAACCTTGACCTTGTTGTAATAGTTGCTGATGGGAAAACCGTGCAGCTTCAACATGATGTCTCCGATGCGTCATCGGCGGCATGGTGGCGCGCCACGACAGGTGTCTGGCGATCCGGTGCCACGGCCGGTGCGCAATGTTCATGATGCGTCTCTGGTGTGCTGCCGCCTGCGCGGCGGCCGCTCGTTGGCGGCCAGTGACATCGCAATGAGAACGGCCACTGGCAGCACCCCGCAGTGTACCGGCAACCCGCGGCCATTCGTGAATCGCCCGTATGGCCACGCGTCTCGAAATCCGGGGGCGGCGCGGCCCCGCTGCCCGGTGGACGCTCCCGGACACTGACCGCGCAGCGGAACAAGCGCTGGCAGCCGAGGCGAGATCGGCGACAATAGCGACAGCGTGGCATGGGCACCGGTTTGCATCGTTCTGTCTTTCGGCAGGAAATTCATTTCCCGACCGACCGGTCGGACGATAGAATGGCGAGTCGCGTCCGCCCGACGCACGACGCACCCAGGCCCCGCGGCCTTGGCGCGCCGACAAACCGGTAAAACGACTTCGATCGACGACAATCGACACCCACTTCGAGACACTCCGAATGACTGCATCCTCCTCCCCCGGCAAGACCATCGACGTTCTGGGCATTGTCGGCGCCGGCGCCATGGGCCGTGGCATCGCGCAGATCGCCGCGCAGGCCGGCCTGCGTGTGAAGCTCTACGACACCAACGCGAAGGCCGTACAGGCCGCGCTGGACGCCTTGCGTGACACGCTCGACAAGCTCGCGGCCAAGGGCAAGATCGAGGCCGCGAGCGTCGACGCCACGATGGGTCGTTTGCAGGCATGCGGCGCGCTCGAAGATCTTGCCGACTGCCAGCTCGTGGTGGAAGCCATCATCGAGAAGCTCGAGATCAAGCGCGACCTGTTCCGTTCGCTCGAAGCTATCGTGGCACCCGACGCCATCCTCGCGTCGAACACCTCGTCGCTGTCGATTACGGCGATTGCCGCAGCGTGCGAGCGTCCGGAGCGCGTGGCCGGATACCACTTCTTCAATCCGGTGCCGCTCATGAAGGTGGTCGAGGTCATCGACGGCCTGCGCACCGCGCCCGAGGTCGGCGACGCCCTGCTCGCGCTCGGCCAGCGCATGGGCCACACGGCTGTGCGCTGCAAGGACATGCCGGGTTTCATCGTCAATCACGCCGGTCGCGGCATGAATACCGAAGGCCTGCGTGTGGCCAGCGAAGGCATCGCGAGCTTCGCCGACATCGATCGCACCCTGCGCGAACAGGCAGGCTTCCGTCTGGGCACGTTCGAATTGCTCGACCTGACCGCGCTCGACGTGTCGCACCCGGTGATGGAGTCGATCTACCACCAGTTCTACGAGGAAGCCCGCTTCCGTCCGTCGCCGATCACCGCCGTGCGTTTTGCAGGCGGTCTGCTCGGACGCAAGGTCGGCGAAGGCTTCTACCGTTACGTCGATGGCAAACAGCAGGTGCCGCCCGAGGCCCCGGCGCCCGACACGCTGCCCGCCAGCGTGTGGGTCAGCCGTGCGGACACGCGCGGCTTCGCCGCCGTGGCCGAACTGCTGGGCGCGACGGGCGTGAGCATCGAAAGCGGCGACAAGCCGTCCGAGACTGCGCTGATCGTCGTCACGCCGCTCGGCCTCGACGCCACGTCCTGCGCTGTCGAGCAAGGACTGGACGCCACGCGCACCGTCGCCGTCGACACCCTGCTACCGCTCGCGGGCGCCAAGCGTCATACGTTGATGACCACGCCGGTCACCACCGCCGAGGCACGCAGCGCCGCCCACGCGCTGTTCGCGCATGGCGGCACGCCGGTGACGGTGATCCGCGACTCGGCGGGCTTCGTGGCCCAGCGCGTGATCGCCACCATCGTCAACATCGGTGCGGATATCGCACAGCAACGCATTGCCACGCCCGGCGACATCGACCGCGCCGTCACGCTCGGCCTGGGCTACGCCAAGGGACCGCTCGCCCTGGGCGACGCCGTCGGCGCGCGCCAGTTGCTCACCGTGCTGCGCAATCTGCAATCGTTCTACGGCGACCCGCGCTATCGTCCGTCGCCGTGGCTTACGCGCCGTGCCCAGCTCGGCGTCTCGCTGCTCACCGAAGAACAGTGACCCGGAGACTCGACTCATGGCTGCCGAACTGCTTGCCGAACGCATCGACCAGACACTGGTCCTGACGCTGTCCAACCCCGGTGCGCGCAATGCGCTGCATCCGGACATGTACGCCGCCGGTGTCGAGGCCCTCGCCACCGCCGAGCGCGACGCGTCGATCCGCGCCGTGGTCATCACCGGTGCCGACAACTTCTTCTGCGCGGGCGGCAACCTCAACCGCCTGCTGGAAAACCGCCAGAAGGACCCGTCGGTGCAAGCCGCGAGCATCGACGCGCTCGCCGAATGGATCGAGGCCCTGCGCGCCTGCCCGAAGCCGATCATCGCGGCGGTCGAAGGCGCGGCGGCCGGTGCGGGCTTCTCGCTCGCCCTCGCCTGCGACCTGATGGTGGCCGCCGAGAACGCCAAGTTCGTGATGGCGTACGTGAAGGTCGGCCTCACGCCCGACGGCGGCGGCTCGTGGTTCCTGTCGCAAGCATTGCCCCGCCCGCTCGCCACCGAAATCCTCATCGAAGGCAAGCCGGTCGCGGCGTCGCGTCTGGCCGCAGCGGGTCTCGTCAATCGCGTGGTCGCGCCGGGTCAGGCACGTGCCGAGGCGTTGAACTGGGCCACCGATCTCGCGCAGCTCTCGCCGAATGCCGTCGGCCGTATCAAGTCGCTCATCGAGAGCGGCGCGAGCGAAACGCTCACCTCGCAACTGGGCGCCGAGCGCGACAACTTCGTCGCGTCGCTGCACCATGCCGACGGTCTGGAAGGCATCAGCGCCTTCCTCGAAAAACGTCCGGCAAAATACGCCTGATCGTGTGACGTGAAGCGGCGCATGCGAACCTCTGGCATGCGCCGCCAGTCAACACCTTGCCGCCTGTCCCGGAGGGTGTGCCCGGTGTGCCCGGCGCATCGCTCGCGACGTGATTGCGGATCATCGTTCAGGAGAGTCACCGCATGAGCTCACTCGGCCATCTCGGCCCCGCCGCAGGTCCCTTGACGTTCAACCCACCGCAGCGCCGTCGCATCTATCTGATGCGACACGGCGACGTCACCTATTTCGACGACAGCGGCAAGCCCATCGACGCCGACACCGTCCCGCTGAACCCGCTTGGTCGCTCGCAGGCCAGCGCCGCCGGACGTGCATTCGCTGCCGAGAACATCCGCTTCGATCGCGTGATCGTGAGCGGCCTGCCACGCACGCGCGAGACTGCCGAACGCGTGCTCGCCGAGACAGGCCAGCAGGTCGAGATCGAGACGTGGACGTGCTGGCAGGAAATCCGTGCAGGTCGCATCTCCGATTTGCCACCCGCCGAACTGGCGCAGGCGTTCCTCAGCGCGTTCGATGGCCTCGTGCCGGAAGACACGCGCTTCATGAACGGCGAATCGGTGCGCGAGTTGCTCGATCGCGTGGTGCCGCCGCTCGCAGAACTGCGTGACGACAAATCGTGGGACACCGTGCTGCTGGTCTTGCATGGTGGGGTGAATCGCGCGATTCTCTCGCATGCCATGCATCCGCTCGGACGCCTCTTCCTCGGCCAGCTCGCGCAGACGCCCGCGTGCATCAACGCCCTCGACGTGGGCGAAAAGCCGGAGGACTGGGTCGTGCGCCTGATGAACTTCGCGCCGCCGCAGCCGCTGCATCGCGACAACCGGCTCACCGTCATGGAGAAGATCTTCGCGTCGTTCCTGAGCACGCGAAAGCGCGGCTGATCCGGCGAGCCGGACCGTCGTCGACACCGTCAGGACCACGGAAGTCATCGTTGCAGGCGCTGTAGAAACCGCCTCGATCAACGCAGCACCGGAAATGCAGGAGACAGCATGGCCGAGCAGCTTTCGCAGGACTTTTCCGCATTCGCAGGCGAGCGCGCGCTCAACGGGCGCGCGCCCTTTGATACCGCAGCGCTCGAGCGCTGGCTCGCAGCCAACGTCGCCGGCTTTGCCGGGCCGCTTGCCATTACGCAATTCAACGGCGGCCAATCCAATCCGACCTACCGTCTGACGACACCGGGCGCCGCCTACGTGTTGCGCACCAAGCCCGCCCCGGCGGCGAAGCTGCTGCCGTCGGCCCATGCGATCGAGCGCGAGTATCGCGTGATGGACGCGCTCGCGAACACCGACGTCCCCGTCGCCCGCATGCGCGGGTTGTGCGAAGACGAAGGCGTGATCGGACTGGCGTTCTACGTCATGGACTTCGTGCAGGGACGCGTGCTGTGGGACCCGGCCCTGCCCGGCATGTCCCCTGACGAGCGCAGCGCGATCTACGACGAGATGAATCGCGTCATCGCCGCCTTGCACCGAGTGGACTACCGCGCCATCGGCCTTGAATCGTATGGCAAGCCCGGCGATTACATCGCGCGTCAGATCGCGCGCTGGAGCAAGCAATATCGCGCCTCGGAAACCGAGAGCATCGACGCCATGAACCGGCTTATCGAATGGCTGCCGGCCCATCTGCCGACCGACGCGCCGGAGCGCACGACCATCGTGCACGGCGACTTCCGCCTCGACAATCTGATCTTTCATCCGAGCGAGCCGCGCGTGCTCGCCGTGCTCGATTGGGAATTGTCGACGCTGGGCGATCCACTCGCCGACTTCAGCTATCACTGCATGGCGTGGCATGTGAGCCCCGGCGTGTTTCGCGGCATCGCCGGTCTCGACTGGCAAGCGCTCGGCATTCCCGACGAATCCGATTATGTCGCCCGCTACAGCGAGCGCACCGGTACGGCGCGCCCCGCGCAGTGGGACTTTTATCTCGCATACAACATGTTCCGTATCGCAGCGATTCTGCAAGGCATCATGAAGCGTGTGAGCGACGGCACCGCCGCCAGCCAGCAAGCGCTCGATGCGGGCAAGCGTGCGCGTCCGATGGCGGAGCTGGCATGGCATTACGCGCAGCGCAGCGAATCCCCGGGGGCATAGCGCGATGCCGCGTGCCCGCGTCGAATGAGAAAGCCCCAACGATCCAACCCCGCAGTCGGCCACTGACCGGAGACGTCATGGATTTCAGCTACAGCCCCAAAGTCGACGCGCTGCGTGCGCGCCTGTCCGCCTTCTTCGACGAACACATCTTCCCGAACGAGCAGCGCTATCTCGAAGAGATCGAGATCGCCCGCCGTCAGGGCGACGCGTGGCAGCCGTCGCAGGTCATCGAACGCCTCAAGCCGCTCGCGCAGAAGGCGGGACTGTGGAACCTGTTCCTGCCCGACTCGGGCCGCGGTGCGGGCCTCACCAACGTAGAGTACGCGCCGCTGTGCGAGATCATGGGGCAAGTGCCGTGGGCGCCGGAAGTCTTCAACTGCAACGCGCCCGACACCGGCAACATGGAAACGCTCGAGCGCTACGCGACCGATGACCAGAAGGCGCAATGGCTCGAGCCGCTGTTGCGCGGGGAAATCCGCTCGGCATTCCTGATGACGGAGCCCGACGTCGCCTCGTCGGACGCCACCAACGTGCAATGCCGCATTCACCGCGATGGCGACGAGTACGTCATCAATGGCCGCAAATGGTGGTCGACAGGCGCCGGCGATCCGCGTTGCGCGCTCTACATCGTGATGGGCAAGACCGATCCAGATGCACCCAAGCATACGCAGCAATCGATGATTCTCGTGCCGTCCGACGCGAAGGGCATTTCGCGCGCGCGCCCGCTCACCGTGTTCGGCTACGACGACGCCCCGCACGGTCACATGGAGATCGTGCTCGACGACGTCCGCGTGCCTGCGAGCAGCATGCTGCTCGGCGAGGGGCGAGGTTTCGAGATCGCACAGGGGCGGCTCGGGCCGGGACGCATTCACCACTGCATGCGCCTCATCGGACTCGCCGAGCGCGCGCTGTCGCTCATGTGCCAGCGCACGCTCTCGCGCGTGGCGTTCGGCAAGCCGATCGCGGCGCAGGGCGTCACGCGCGAGCGCATTGCCGAAGCGCGCTGCCAGATCGAGCAGGCACGCCTGCTGACGCTCAAGGCCGCGTACATGATGGACACGGTCGGCAACAAGGCCGCGCGTGCCGAGATCGCCATGATCAAGGTCGTGGCGCCGAACATGGCGTGTCAGGTCATCGATTGGGCCATGCAGGCCCATGGGGCGGCGGGCCTGTCCGGCGACTTCCCGCTGGCGTACGCCTATGCAAGTGCGCGCACGCTGCGCTTCGCCGACGGCCCTGACGAGGTGCATCGGAACGCCATCGCCAAGCTGGAACTGGCCCGGTATCTGCATGCCGATGGCGAGGGTGGCGTGACCTGACCGGGTGGCCTGAGCCGGTTGCCCGACCCTGTCTCCGGCAGGGGAAAACGTTCTGTGGTGTAATTTCCGGGCAGTTTTCCCCCGGGGGCGCCGTCATGAGCGCCCCCGCCCTGTTTCGTCATACGTGTCGCCGCCGTGCCGCGCGCCTGCCCCGATCGTCGTGGCGCCGGACGGGGGACAGACAGGCGTCGATCCCCGCGACCGGCGCCCCAACGAGGAGCCGCAATTGATTCAGGTCTATTCCTGGGCCACGCCCAACGGCCACAAAGTCCACATCATGCTCGAGGAGTGCGGGTTGCCCTACCATGCACACGCCGTCGATATCGGCGCGGGCGACCAGTTCAAGGACGCATTTCTCGCCATCTCTCCGAATAACAAGATCCCGGCCATCGTCGACGAGGAAGGCCCCGACGGCAAGCCGATCTCGTTGTTCGAGTCGGGCGCGATCCTGCTGTACCTCGCGGGCAAGACCGGCCGCTTCCTGCCCGAAGACGTGCGCGGCAAGTACGAAACGCTCGAATGGCTGATGTTCCAGATGGGCGGCGTGGGCCCGATGCTCGGTCAGGCGCACCACTTCCGGATCTACGCGCCCGAAAAGATCGACTACGCCATCAAGCGCTACACCAACGAAGCGCGTCGTCTGTATGGCGTGCTGGACAAGCGTCTGGGCGACCATCCCTATGTGGCGGGCGACATGTACACCATCGCCGACATTGCGATCTGGCCGTGGCTGCGCTCGTGGAAGAATCAGGGCGTGGAACTCTCGGACTTCCCGAACGTGCAGAAGTGGTTCGAGGCGATCGAGTCGCGCCCGGCCGTGCAGCGCGGCATCAAGGTGCTCGCCGACGCCCGCAAGCCGTTGCAGGACGACAAGGCGCGCGAAATGCTGTTCGGGGCGACGCAGTACGCCCGCCGCTGAAATGGCGCACCGACGAACGCCGCGCGGCGTTCGTCCCAAGTGGGTCGACATGCCGTCGGGCCCACATTGCACCGCCGCCCAGCCCCGTCCTGCCGAAGGCGACGCGGTACGGCGGTGAGGTGCGCCAAGTAGTTTACACTTCGAAACAAAGTGCGGTTTCGCCCGGACGCTGGCGGTGCTAATCTAAGCACGGTCCGTGAAGTACGTACACTCTCCGGACATGCCGTTTCCAGGTTTCTCCGGCGCGGCACCCTGCCGCCCCATGCCGTTCGCAGTTCCTCGCCGCTGGCTTTTGGAAGATCCGGGAGATCCACATATGTCAGGCAAGTTCGAACTCAAGCGCAGCCCCAACGGTGAATTCCACTTTCACCTGCTGGCCGACAGCGGGCACATCATTCTCTCGTCCGAGACCTACAAGGCGCGTGCCTCTGCGCAGAACGGCATCGAGTCCGTGCGCAAGAATTCCGGCGAGGATCACCGGTTCGAGCGCAAGACGTCGACATCCGGCCGACCGTACTTCGTCCTGAAGGCGCGCAACGGCGAGATCATCGGGCAAAGCCAGATGTTCTCGACCGCCGAACAGATGGAAGACGGCATTTCACAGGTCAAGCGCGATGCGCCTGCCGCTTCGGTGAGTGATTTGTCGCACTGAAGGTGCGGCAGATGGGCGGGGCAGACGCCGCGGTCTGCCGCCGTGACGCGGGGCCTCAGTGGCCCCGCTTCAGATAGAGTCCCGTTCCCCGGAACCGGCACACTTCTTCCCCGTGCTGGTTCGTAGCGGTCCAGAGCTGGCGCACGATGCCCCGATCGGGACGGCTCTTCGACGGGCGCACTTCCAGCGTGCTGCTCGTGACCGAGATCGTGTCGCCGGGACGCACCGGCTTGAGCCACTCGATCTGCTCCACCCCGGGGGAGCCCATGCTCGACGAGCGTGAGAGCAGCTTGTCGACGTTCAGACGCATCATGATCCCGCAGGTGTGCCAGCCGCTGGCCACCAGTCCGCCGAAGTGCGACTGGCGTCCGGCCGCTTCGTCCACATGAAACGGCTGTGGGTCGAACTGCCGTGCGAAATGCACGATTTCCTCGGCGGTGAACGTGTATTCCCCCAGATCGAAGGTATCGCCCACCGAGAAGTCTTCGAAGTAATACTCAAGCGTGGCCATTCCAACCTCCCGTCTCAACGAGTGTTCGCGTGTCTACTGGAGCGTTTCCTTGGCGCTGTCGGGCAACGGCAACGCCATGATCTCGATGCCCTCTTCGGCGAGTGCCTCCGCCTCTTCACGCGACGTAGTCCCGCGAATGTTGCGCTCCGGCGCTTCCTGATAGTGGATCTTGCGCGCCTCTTCCGCAAAGTGCTTGCCGACGTCTTCCGTATTCGCCATCACGTGGCGGACGGCTTTCATCCAGAGCGTCTGCAGCTCGCGCCGTGCTTCGGCCGCTGCCGGGGGCATCGCTGGCTCGGAACGTTCGGCGCTCGGCAGGGCCTTCGTCACGGACGTCGCCCCTGACAGATTCAGTCGCGGGGCCGAAGGCATGCGCACGATTTCCGTGTCGCCGCAGACCGGGCAAGTGACAAGCCCCCGCGCCTGTTGCGAGAGGTAGTCGTCCTCCGAGCCGAACCAGCCCTCGAAGGTGTGCGCATGGGCACAACGCAGATCAAAAACCTTCATGTCGCGATGGAAATGTCGTGTTGCCGGAGGCCTTGTGAATCAACGCAGCGGCGAACGTTCGTTCGGCTGCCAGACGCCAGATAATATCTTTTCCAGCCAGAACGCGCCGATGACCGTTTTCACGTCAGTGATACGCCCGTCGCGCACCCATTGCAGCAGTTCCGTCGCGGGCATCTTGAAAACGTCGAGAAACTCGCCGTCATCGAGGTTCTGCTCGCCGTGCGACAGGTCGCGCGCCAGCCAGATATCGATGAACTCGGTCGAGTACGAAATCACGGGGTGGATCCGCGTCAGATAGTCCCAGCGACCGGCGCGGTAGCCGGTCTCTTCGAGCAACTCGCGTTGACCGCAGGCCAGACCGCCCTCGGCGTCGTCGAGCTTGCCCGCCGGCAGTTCCGTCATCACCCGCTCGAGCGGATAGCGGTACTGACGCTCCATGAGCACCTGGCCGTCCTCGAACAACGGGATCACCATCACGGCACCCGGGTGCGTCGTGTATTCGCGCGTGGCCGTCTTGCCGTCGGGCAGACGCACGGTGTCGCGCTTGATCGTCAGAAACGAGCCCTCGTAGACCGTATTGGTCGCGAGTTGCGTCTCGATCAGATGCTTGTCGTCGGGTTGACGTTGGGTCATGTGCCCTCCACGGATGAAATTGGACGTTGCCAAAACAAAACGCCGCCCCAAGGGGCGGCGAAGTGCGACGAATTGCGGCGAAGTGCGGGCAATCATCAGGCGACAGCTGCCGGTCGATGACGCCACAAATACCGGTAGACGAAGCCCGGAAACGCGAGCACGACGAACAGGCTCGCGGTGACCGCGTAGAACTCCCAGCCCTGCGCGAACACGTTGCCGATGCCCGCCTCGATCAGATAGCCGAGCGCACCCACGATGAAGTACGCCGCCACCATCTCGATCAGACGCAGCCACAACGGCTTGACCGCGCGCTTGAGCGCGATCAGCCCGAACAGGCGCTGGTTCACGAACGGGAGGTTCGCACCCAGCAAGGCCAGCAGAATCACAAGCGTACCACCTGCCGACATGCCCATCGTTGTTGCCTCCGTCCGTTCGTTCTCTGGCGAGGCGGCGGGCGGTCGACCCGCCCTCTTCTGCCTCGCGTTCCCTGTTGACCCGACTTAGCTGGCCAGCGTCAGCTTGATGGTGCGCAGGCACCAGTCCATCAGCGGGCCGGGCATCAGGCCCAGATACAGCAGCACCAGACCGTTGAGCGACAGCACGAAGCGCATCGTGCCGCTGCCCTGCAGCGCGTTGGTGTCTTCCGGCTTGTCGAAATACATCAGCTTGACGACACGCAGGTAGTAAAACGCACCGATCAGCGAGGCCATGACGGCCACGACAGCCAGCCAGACCATACCGGCGTTCACCACGGCTTGGAGCACGGCCAGCTTCGCATAGAAGCCTGCCAGCGGCGGAATGCCGGCCAGCGAGAACATCAGCATCAGCATGACGAAAGCGAACCACGGGCTGCGCTGGTTCAGACCCTTCAGATCCGAGAGGTTCTCGGCTTCAAAGCCCTGACGCGAGAGCAGCAGCACGATACCGAAGGTACCGAGCGTGGTCAGCAGGTAGATCACGCTGTAGAACAGCGACGAACCGTAAGCATCGGCAATACCGTCGATCTTGCCGCCCACCACGCCCGAGAGCATGCCCAGCAGCACGAAGCCCATGTGCGAGATCGTCGAGTAAGCCAGCAGACGCTTGACGTTGGTCTGCACGATGGCGGTCAGGTTACCGATCACCAGCGAGAGCACCGACAGAATGATCAGCATCTGTTGCCAGTCGATGGCCAGCGGCAGCATGCCTTCGACCAGCAAGCGCAGCAGCAGCGCGAAGGCACCCAGCTTCGGTGCGCCGCCGATGAGCAGCGTGACCGGCGTCGGGGCGCCCTGATACACGTCAGGCACCCACATGTGGAACGGTGCAGCGCCGAGCTTGAACGCCAGGCCGGCCACGATGAACACCACGCCGAACACCAGCACGATCTTGTTCACGGCGCCCGAAGCGATCACTTCGAAGACCTTGGCCAGTTCGAGCGAACCCGTCGCGCCGTACATCATCGACATGCCGTACAGCAGGAAGCCCGAAGCCAGCGCGCCCAGCACGTAGTACTTCATGGCCGACTCGGTCGCATTCGTCGAATCGCGCCACACGGCAGCCAGGGCATACAGCGACAGCGACATCAGTTCCAGACCCAGGTACAGGGTCAGGAAGTTGTTGCCCGAGATCATCACCGACAGGCCCAGCAGCGAGAACAGGCTGAGGACATAGAAGTCGCCGCGAGCGAGACCGCGCGCTTCCAGATACTTCTGACCGTAGATGAACGTGACGAACGTTGCCAGACCACCGAAGGCCTTGAGCAGGTTCGACATCGGGTCGGCGATGAACGCATTGCCGAACATGTAGTGCGATGCCGGGTCGCCGGCGTTGCACGCCCACAGCACCGTGACAACCGCGCTGGTGATGAGCGCCAGCACGTAGTTCAGCTTGCGCGTCTGGCCGAGGAACGCGTCGCACATCATGATCACGAGGATCATGAGCAGCAGGATGGCCTCTGGCAACGCAGGCAGCAGATTAATGTTTTGCATGATCTAGATATCCTCCCCGATTACGGCAGCTTGGTCTGCGCCACGTGGGCGAGGAGGTTAACCACTGAGGTGTGCATCAGGTCGGTAAAGGGCTTCGGATAGATACCCATGAACAGCGTGAGCGCAGCCAGCACGGCCAGCATGAAGAACTCGCGCTTGTTGATATCGACCAGCTCGCGCACGTGATCGTTGGCGATCGCGCCGAAAATCACGCGCTTGTACATCCACAGCGAGTACGCAGCACCGGTGATCAGCGAGGTTGCAGCCAGCAGGCCCACCCAGAAGTTCAGCTTCACGGCGCCCAGGATCACCAGGAATTCACCCACGAAGCCCGACGTTGCCGGCAGACCGCTGTTGGCCATCGCGAACAGCATGAGGAAGGCGGCGAACTTCGGCATCGTGTTCACGACACCGCCGTAGTCGGCGATGTTGCGCGAGTGCATGCGGTCATACAGCACACCGATACACAGGAACATGGCGCCCGAGACGAAACCGTGCGAGATCATCTGGACCATCGCGCCTTGCATGCCGATTTCGCTGAACATGAAGAAGCCGAGGATCGCGAAGCCCATGTGAGCGATCGACGAGTACGCCACCAGTTTCTTCATGTCCGTCTGCACCAGGGCCACGAGGCCGATGTAGACGATGGCAATCAGCGCGAGCGCGACCATGAAGCCCGACAGGTAGTGGCTGGCGTCCGGTGCGATCGGCAGCGAGAAGCGCAGGAAACCGTAGGCACCGAGCTTCAGCATGATGGCAGCCAGCACCACCGAGCCGCCCGTCGGGGCTTCCACGTGGGCGTCCGGCAACCAGGTATGCACCGGCCACATCGGCACCTTCACCGCGAACGCCATGAAGAAGGCCACGAACAGCAGTATCTGCGTGTTCATCGGCAGCTTCGCAGCGTACCAGTCGGTCAGCGTGAACGAACCCGTCACGTTGTACAGATAGATCAGCGCGACAAGCATCAGCAGCGAGCCGAGCAGCGTGTACAGGAAGAACTTGAACGCTGCGTACACACGGTTCGGGCCGCCCCACACACCGATGATCAGGTACATCGGGATCAGCGTGGCTTCGAAGAACACGTAGAACAGCAGGCCGTCCTGCGCCGAGAACACACCGATCATCAGACCCGAGAGGATCAGGAACGCGGCCATGTACTGCGCGACACGTTCCGTGATCACTTCCCAGCCGGCGATCACCACGATCACCGTGATGAGTGCGGTCAGCACGACGAGCCACAGCGAGATGCCGTCGATGCCGAGGAAGTAGTTGATGTGGAAGCGCTCGATCCAGCTCGATTTCTCGACGAACTGGAACGCGGCCGTATTGGCGTCGAAGTTCGAGATCAGCGGCAGCGTGACCAGGAAGCTCACCAGCGAACCGATGAGCGACAGCACACGTGCGCCCCCCGGGTTGCGGTCGTTACCCACCGCGAGGACAAGAATCCCCGAAACGATGGGCAGCCAGATGGCCAGACTAAGAAGCGGTAGCGATTGCATTGTTATTGGCTCCCCCTATTACTTGCCGTTCAACGTCACAAACAGCGTCAGGAGCCCGAGCATGCCGATGATCATGGCGAACGCGTAGTGGTAGATGTAACCGGATTGAACGAAGCGGATGACACCGGCGAACCAGCCCACCAGACGCGCGCTGCCATTGACCACGGCGCCGTCGATGAGACCCTGATCGCCCGCCTTCCACAGGCCGCGACCAATCTTGAGCGCGCCCTTGGCGAAGACCACTTCGTTGATCTTGTCCATGTAGTACTTGTTATCGAGCAGGTTGTAGATGCCCGAGAACCGGTTCTTCAGCGCTTCCGGAATGTCCGGACGCTTCAGGTAGAAGAACGCTGCGAGGATGATGCCCAGTGCCGACAGTCCGATCGGCAGCGTGCCGAACGAGTGCAGCGCCATGGCCATCCAGCCGTGGAACTCGTGGCCGAGTTCTTCCATCGCCGGGTGATTCTCGCCGATGAAGATCACGTTTTCGAACACCACACCGTGCTTGAAGAAGTCGCCGAAGAGCATCGGTGCGATCGCGATGGCGCCGATGATGACCGACGGGATCGCCAGCAGAATCAGCGGAATCGTGACGACGGCCGGCGACTCGTGCGGCTTCTGGCCCGGGGCCAGACCGTGGTGGTGGTCGTGCGTCTCCTCTTCTTCCTCGTGGTGCGCATCATGGTCGTGGTGCGCATGCGCCTGACCGAAACGCTCCTTGCCGTGGAAGACCAGGAAGTACATACGGAACGAGTAGAACGCCGTGACGAACACGCTGGCGACCACGGCGAAGTAAGCGAAGCCCGAGCCCGGCAGATGCGAGGCGGCCACCGCTTCGATGATCGAGTCCTTCGAGTAGAAGCCCGAGAAGAACGGCGTACCGATCAGCGCGAGCGAGCCCAGCAGCGACGTGAACCAGGTGATCGGCATGTACTTCCACAGGCCGCCCATATTGCGCATGTCCTGATCGTGGTGCATGCCGATAATGACCGAGCCGGCACCGAGGAACAGCAGCGCCTTGAAGAACGCGTGCGTCATCAGGTGGAAGATGGCGACCGGGTAGGCCGACACGCCGAGCGCGACCGTCATGTAACCGAGCTGCGACAGCGTCGAGTAGGCCACGACACGCTTGATGTCGTTCTGGATCATGCCCAGGAAGCCCATGAACAACGCCGTGATCGCGCCGATGATCGTGATGAACGACAGTGCGGTGTCCGACAGTTCGAACAGCGGCGACATGCGGCTCACCATGAAGATACCGGCGGTCACCATCGTGGCCGCGTGGATCAGTGCCGAGATCGGGGTCGGGCCTTCCATCGAGTCCGGCAGCCAGACGTGCAGCGGGAACTGCGCCGACTTGCCCATCGCGCCGATGAACAGGCAGATACAGGCCACGGTGATCAGGCGCCAGTCGGTGCCCGGGAACGACAAGGCGGCAACATCGTTGGCCTTGGCGAACACTTCGCCGTAGTTCAGCGTGCCGGTGAAGGCCAGCAGCAGGCCGATACCGAGCAGGAAGCCGAAGTCACCGACACGGTTGACCAGGAACGCCTTCATGTTGGCGTAGATCGCGGTCGGACGCGTGTACCAGAAACCGATCAGCAGGTACGAGACCAGACCCACCGCTTCCCAGCCGAAGAACAGTTGCAGGAAGTTGTTGCTCATCACGAGCATCAACATCGAGAACGTGAACAGCGAGATGTACGAGAAGAAGCGTTGGTAGCCCGGGTCTTCCGACATGTAGCCGATGGTGTAGATGTGCACCATCAGCGAGACGGAGGTCACCACGCACATCATGGTGACGGTGAGCGTGTCGACGAGGAAGCCGATCTCGAGCTTGAGATCGCCGATGCGGGCCCATTCGTAGACCGTGGCGTTGAAGCTCGCCCCGTTCATGACGTCGATGAACGTCATGACCGACAGGACAAATGCGACCAGCACGCCGAGGATCGTGACCGTGTGGGCGCCCGCGCGTCCGACTTGCTTGCCGAACAGGCCGGCGATCATGGAGCCGACGAGCGGCGCCAGCGGAATCGCGAGCAGCAGGTTGGGATTCAATGTGGATGCCATAACAGCGTTCGCTTTTGTTAACCCTTGAGGCGGTCGAGATCTTCGACGTTGACCGTTTCGAGCTTACGGAACAGCGTGACCAGAATGGCCAGACCGATCGCGGCTTCCGCGGCGGCCACCGTAAGAATGAAGAACACGAATACCTGGCCGGCAATGTCGCCCAGGTAGTGCGAGAACGCGACGAAGTTCAGATTGACCGCGAGCAACATCAGCTCGATGGCCATCAGCAGCACAATCACATTTCTGCGGTTGAGGAAAATACCGGTAATGCTGATCGCGAACAGAATCGCGCCCAACACCAGGTAATGCGCTAGCGACAACGACATCATGCTGTCTCCTTATTCCGCCGCCGGCGTGTCGGCGCCGGTGGACTGCTGCCGGGCTTCGGCGGGCATCGACACCAGACGCACGCGGTCGCGCGCCTTCACGCGTACCTGCTGGCTCGGGTCGGTCTGTTTGTGGTCCTTACGGGTACGCATCGTGAGCGCAACGGCTGCCACGACGGCCACCAGCAGGATCAGACCTGCCACTTCGAAGGCAAAGATATAGTCGGTGTAGAGCGCGATACCGAGCGCCTTGGTGTTCGGCACGTCCGGGGCCGACACGGCCTTCACCGGCGCACGCGTGGCACCGTAGCCGCGCATGAGCACCAGCGCCGCTTCGACGATCATGATCGCGCCGACGGCACTCGCCAGCGGAATGAACTTGCCGAAACCGCGTCGCAGTTCGTCGAGGTTGATGTCGATCATCATGACCACGAACAGGAACAGCACCATCACCGCGCCGACGTACACGAGCACCAGCATGATCGCGAGGAACTCGGCCTCGAGCAGCATCCAGATCGCCGCGGCGTTGAAGAAGGCCAGCACCAGGAAGAGTGCCGACTGTACGGGGTTGCGCGAGGTCACGACCTTCAGGCCGGAGATCACGAGGATCAGCGCAAACACGTAGAAAAGAAAGGTTGTGAATTCCATAATCACCGGGTGTCGCGAAAATTAGCCAACGTCAATTTGCCGTACCGGGCGCGTCATCGGAATGCCGCGCCCTGCCCTGCTTAACGGTACGGCGCATCGGCCGCCTTGGCCGCCGCGATTTCGTTCTCGTAACGATCGCCCACCGCGAGCAACATATCCTTGGTGAAGTACAGATCGCCGCGCTTCTCGCCGTGATACTCGAGAATGTGCGTCTCGACGATCGAGTCCACCGGGCAGCTTTCTTCGCAGAAGCCGCAGAAAATGCATTTCGTCAGATCGATGTCATAACGCGTGGTACGACGGGTGCCGTCGTCGCGCACATCCGATTCGATCGTGATGGCCATTGCCGGGCACACCGCTTCGCACAGCTTGCAGGCGATGCAGCGTTCTTCACCGTTCGGATAGCGACGCAGCGCGTGCAGACCGCGAAAACGCGGCGACATCGGCGTCTTCTCTTCCGGGAACTGCACCGTCACCTTGCGTGCGAACGTGTAGCGCCCCGTGAGCGCCATGCCCTTGAGCAGTTCCAACAACAGGAAACTGCCGAAAAAGTCCTTCATTGCCCTTACCATGGGATTCCTCTACTCCGTTCGCCTCAGCCCCAGATGTTCCAGGGAGATATGATCCAGACACCCACCACAATCACCCAAACGATCGTGATCGGCAGGAACACCTTCCAGCCCAGACGCATGATCTGGTCGTAGCGGTAGCGCGGGAACGTCGCACGCACCCAGATGAACACCGACAGCAGCAGGAACACCTTGAACGCCAGCCAGAACACGCCCGGGATGAACGACAGGAAGCCAAACGGCGCACTCCAGCCACCCAGGAACAACACCGAAGCCAGCGCCGAGATGATGATCATGTTGATGTACTCGGCCAGGAAGAAGAGCGCGAAGCCCATGCCCGAGTATTCGATCATGTGACCGGCCACGATTTCCGATTCGCCTTCCACCACGTCGAACGGGTGGCGGTTCGTTTCCGCAATGCCCGACACGAAGTAGATGACGAACATCGGCAGCAGCGGCAGCCAGTTCCACGACAGCAGGTTCACGCCCATGCTGGCGAACATGCCGGTCTCTTGCGAGCGCACGATGTCCGACAGGTTGAGCGAGCCGGCCGTCATCAGCACCGTGACCAGCGCGAAGCCCATGGCGATTTCATACGAAATCATCTGGGCCGACGCGCGCATGGCGCCAAGGAATGCGTACTTCGAGTTCGATGCCCAACCGGCGAGAATCACGCCGTACACACCGATCGACGAAATGGCGATGGCGTACAGCAGACCGGCATTCACGTCGGCCAGCACGGCACCCGGCTGGAACGGGATCACCGCCCAGATCGCGAAGGCCGGCAGCACCGCCATGATCGGCGCAATGGCGTAAATGCCCTTGCTGACCTGCGTCGGCGTAATGACTTCCTTCAGGAGCAGCTTCAGCACGTCGGCGATCGGCTGGAGCAAACCACCCGGGCCCACGCGGTTCGGACCGAGACGCACGTGCATCCAGCCGATGAGCTTGCGCTCCCACAGAATCAGGTACGCCACGCACAGCAGCAGGATCACGGCCACGACGAGGATGCGGACCAGCGCCCACACCGTCGGCCAGGCCACGCCCAGCAGTTGCGTGCCGTATTGATTGATGACTTCGTTCAGGCTCATTTACGCCTTCTCCACCGAAATTTCACCGAACATCGCGCCAAGCGCGGCAGACGCCGGCGTGGCTGCCGGTACGCGCACCACATTGGCAGGCAACGTTTCCGAGCGAGCGGCCGGCAGCGTAACCACGGCGTCGCCCTGACGCACGCGCACGGCATCGCCGGCGGCGAGGCCCAGGCTGTCGAACAGTGCGGCCGGCAGCGTGACACGCAGTGCCGCCTTGGCATCGTTGGTCAGTTGCAGCGACGGCGCACGACGCACCAGCGCGTCGGCCGAGTAGATCGGCACATCGGCCAGACGCTCCAGGCCCTGACCCGCAGCCTTCGGTGCGGCCAGCGCAGCCTTGGCGCGATTGTCGAGCGACGCTGCCGAGAACCCGGCCAGCGCTTCGTCGCGCACCTGCTCGGCGGTGTCCTGCTCGAAGCCTTGCAGCTTGAGCAGGTTGCCCAGCACGCGCAGCACCTTCCAGCCCGGACGCGTTTCGCCCAGCGCGCGCACCACACCGTTGAAGTGTTGCGGCAGGCCTTCGGCGTTGACGAACGTACCGGCCGTTTCCGTGAACGGTGCGATCGGCAGCAGCACGTCGGCGTACTCGAGGCCGTGCTTGAACGGCGAGAGCGAGACAACCATCTTCGCGGCGTTCAACGCCGTGAGTGCTTGCTTCGCGTCGGCCGAGTCGAACTCCGGCTCGGCGTTGAGCAGCAGGTAAGCCTGACGCGGTTGTGCGAACAGTGCCGCAGCGCCCTTCGCGTTCGTGGCCTTCACCGCGTAGCCGCCCACCGTGTTGGCGCCTTCGGTCAGGAAGCCCAGCGAAGCGCCGGTAATGTCAGCGATCACTTGCGCGATGGCATGCAGTTGCGCGAATTGCGGATGCTGCACGACGGCGTTACCCAGCAGGATCGCGCGACGCTCGCCCGCCACCAGCGAGGCGGCAATGGCCTTGGCTGCGTCGCTTGCGCTCACGCCTGCCAGTTCGGCCGGTGCGGCCACGCCCTTGGCAGCGGCAGCCGCGACAGCGATACCGGCCAGTTCGCTCACCCACGCGCTCGGCGCGGCGATGATCTTGTTGGCGAGCTTCACGAGCAGGTCGTCATCCGAGCCGTGCAGCACGTTCAGCTGACCGCCGGCCTTGACGGCCGAGCGCAGACGCGACGCGAACAGCGGATGATCCTTGCGCAGGAACGAGCCCACGACGAGCGCGCTTTGCAGCTTGTCGAGTTCGGCGATCGGCAGGCCGAGCCACGGCGTGCCTTGCGAGCCGCCCGACACGTCCGTCTGGCGCAGACGGAAGTCGACGTTGTCGCTGCCCAGGGCGCGCACGAACTTCTGCAGCAGGTGCAGTTCTTCGAGGGTCGCGTGCGGCGAGGCGAGTGCGGCAACGGCGTCAGCGCCGTGATCGCGGATGATGTCCGTCAGACCATGACCAACGTACTCGAGGGCCGTCTGCCAGTCGACTTCGTGCCACTCGCCGCCTTGCTTGAGCATCGGCTTGGTGAGACGGTCGTCGCTGTTCAGACCTTCGTACGAGAAGCGATCCTTGTCCGAGATCCAGCATTCGTTGACCGCTTCGTTCTCGAGCGGCACAACGCGCATGACCTTGTTGTTCTTCACTTGCACCACGAGGTTCGCGCCCACGCCATCGTGAGGGCTCACCGACTTGCGGCGCGACAGTTCCCACGTACGGGCGCTGTAACGGAACGGCTTCGACGTCAGTGCGCCGACCGGGCACAGGTCGATCATGTTGCCCGACAGCTCGGAGTCGACCGTCTTACCGACGAACGACGTGATTTCCGAGTGCTCGCCGCGACCCAGCATGCCGAACTCCATGACGCCGGCCACTTCCTGGCCGAAACGCACGCAGCGGGTGCAGTGAATGCAGCGCGACATCTCTTCCATCGAGATGAGCGGGCCCACGTTCTTGTGGAACACCACGCGCTTCTCTTCCTGATAGCGCGATGCCGACTTGCCGTAACCGACGGCCAAGTCCTGCAGTTGGCACTCACCGCCCTGATCGCAGATCGGGCAGTCGAGCGGGTGGTTGATCAGCAGGAACTCCATCACCGACTGCTGTGCCTTCACAGCCTTCTCGGAGTTCGTACGCACGATCATGCCGTTGGCCACCGGCGTGGCGCAGGCCGGCACGGCCTTCGGGGCCTTCTCGACCTCGACCAGGCACATGCGGCAGTTGGCCGCGATGGACAGCTTCTTGTGGTAACAGAAGTGGGGAATGTAGGTGCCGTTCTTCTTGGCAGCCTGGATCACCATGCTGCCTTCGGGCACCTCGACCTTTTGGCCGTCAATTTCGATTTCAACCATAGCGGTTCAATGCCAAGCGTCAAAAGGGATTAGTGAGTGCCGACCAAGCAATGCTTGTGCTCGACGTGGTAGGCAAACTCGTCCCAGAAGTGTTTGAGCATGCCGCGCACCGGCATCGCCGCGGCGTCGCCCAGCGCGCAGATGGTACGGCCCATGATGTTCTCGGCCACCGAGTTGAGCAGGTCGAGGTCTTCCTTGCGGCCTTCGCCGTGCTCGATACGATTGACCACGCGCCACAGCCAGCCGGTACCTTCACGGCACGGCGTGCACTGGCCGCACGATTCTTCGTAGTAGAAGTACGACAGACGCAGCAGCGAGTTCACCATGCAGCGCGTTTCGTCCATGACGATCACGGCGCCCGAACCCAGCATCGAGCCCGCCTTGGCGATGCTGTCGTAGTCCATCGTGGTTTCCATCATCAGTCCGGCCGGCACGACCGGTGCCGACGAACCGCCGGGAATCACGGCCTTGAGCTTCTTGCCGCCGCGCATGCCGCCGGCGAGTTCCAGCAGCTCGGGGAACGGCGTGCCGAGCGGCACTTCATAGTTGCCCGGCAGTTCGACGTCGCCCGACACCGAGAAGATCTTGGTGCCGCCGTTGTTCGGCTTGCCCATTTCCAGATACTGCTGCGGGCCGGTGGCCAGCAGGAACGGAACGGCAGCGAACGTTTCGGTGTTGTTGATGGTCGTCGGCTTGCCGTACAGACCGAAGCTCGCCGGGAAAGGCGGCTTGAAACGCGGCTGACCCTTCTTGCCTTCGAGCGACTCGAGCAGTGCGGTTTCTTCGCCGCAGATGTACGCACCATAACCATGGTGCCCATGCAGCTGGAACGAGAAGTCCGTACCGAGAATGTTGTCACCCAGGTAACCGGCAGCGCGCGCTTCCTCGAGCGCCTCTTCGAAGCGTTCGTACACTTCGTAGATTTCGCCGTGGATGTAGTTGTAGCCGACGGTGATGCCCATTGCGTAACCGCCAATGGCCATCCCTTCGATCAACGCGTGCGGGTTGTAGCGAAGAATGTCGCGATCCTTGAACGTACCCGGTTCGCCTTCGTCCGAGTTGCAGACGAGGTACTTCTGACCCGGGAACGCGCGCGGCATGAAGCTCCACTTCAGACCGGTCGGGAAGCCTGCGCCCCCACGACCACGCAGGCCCGACGCCTTGACGTCGGCAATGACCTGCTCCGGCGTGATGCCTTCCTTCAGAATACGTGCGAGCTGCTGGTAACCACCGCGCTTGACGTAATCTTCGAGGTGCCAGTTATCGCCATTGAGGTCGGCGAGAATCAGCGGCTTGATGTGACGGTTGTGCAGCGACGTCATGCTTTCTCTCCGGCTGCGGCCTTGGCCTTGAGTTCGTCGAGGAGCGCGTCGACCTTTTCTTCGTTCATGAAGCCGCACATGCGATGGTTGTTCACCAGCATGACGGGGGCATCGCCGCAAGCGCCCATGCACTCACCTTCCTTGACCGTGAAGAGACCGTCGGGCGTGATGTCGTTGTAGTCGACACCCAGCTTCTCCTTCAGATAGTCGGCCATCTCCTTGCCACGCGTGAGCTGGCAAGGCAGGTTCGTGCACACGGTCAACTTGAACTTGCCCACCGGGCTCGTGTTGAACATGGTGTAGAAGGTTGCCACCTCTTGCACCGCGACTGCGGGCATTTCGAGGTAGTCCGCCACGAATTGCATGACTTCGGGCGACAACCAGCCTTTCTCGACCTGCGCTACGGCAAGAGCGTGCATCACCGCCGACTGCTTTTGGTCGGCAGGGTATTTGGCAACGGCACGGTCGATTTTCTTCAGGGCTTCGGGAGAAAGCATTTCCGATCCGACTGTTTTCTAAAACGTTATCCCCGCTCGTGCCAGCGCAGGCAAGTCGATGTCTCGACTGCCCGCAACCCACAGGCACGGCAACTGGAACGGCAATGGTATCGACCTGCGAAACCCTGCCGAATTAAAACCTGCGGGCGCCCGGGGCGCCCGCTGCGCGTTTAGCGATCAATCTCGCCGAACACGATGTCCTGGGTACCGATGATCGCTACCGCATCTGCAATCATGTGACCGTTCGCCATCTCATTGAGCGCTGAAAGGTGGGCAAAGCCCGGCGCACGAATCTTCAGGCGGTACGGCTTGTTGGCACCGTCCGACACCAGGTAGATGCCGAACTCGCCCTTCGGGTGCTCGATAGCGGCATACGTCTCGCCAGGGGGCACGTGGAAGCCTTCGGTGAAGAGCTTGAAGTGGTGAATCAGCTCTTCCATGTTCGACTTCATTTCCACGCGCGACGGCGGCGCCACCTTGTGGTTGTCGGTGATCACCGGACCCGGATTCGCGCGCAGCCACTTCACGCACTGGCGGATCAGGCTGGCCGACTGACGCATTTCCTCGACACGCACCAGATAGCGGTCGTAGCAGTCGCCTTCCTTACCCACCGGGATATCGAACTCGAGGCGGTCGTACACTTCGTACGGCTGCTTCTTGCGCAGATCCCAGGCAATGCCCGAACCGCGCAGCATCGCGCCCGAGAAACCGAGCTGCATGGCACGCTCGGGCGATACCACGCCAATGCCCACCAGACGCTGCTTCCAGATGCGGTTGTCGGTGAGCAGCGTTTCGTACTCGTCGACACACTTCGGGAAACGCGTGGCGAAATCTTCGATGAAGTCGAGCAGCGAACCTTCGCGTGCTTCGTTCATCTTCTTGATCGCGCGCTCGTTGTGCATCTTCGAGGCACGATATTTCGGCATCGTGTCCGGCAGATCGCGATACACGCCACCCGGACGGTAGTAAGCCGCGTGCATACGGGCACCCGAGACGGCTTCGTACACGTCGAACAGATCTTCGCGCTCACGGAAGGCGTACAGGAACACGGCCATCGCGCCCACGTCCAGCGCGTGCGAGCCGATCCACATCAGGTGATTCAGCACGCGCGTGATTTCGTCGAACATCACGCGGATGTATTGTGCGCGAATCGGCACGTCTACGCCGAGCAGCTTTTCGATCGCCATGACGTAAGCGTGCTCGTTGCACATCATCGACACATAATCGAGACGATCCATGTACGGCACGGACTGCAGGAACGTCTTCGATTCGGCGAGCTTTTCAGTCGCGCGGTGCAACAGGCCGATGTGCGGATCGGCGCGCTGGATCACTTCGCCGTCCAGCTCGAGCACCAGGCGCAGCACGCCGTGCGCTGCCGGGTGCTGCGGACCGAAGTTCAGGGTGTAATTCTTGATGTCTGCCACAAGGCCACCTTAATGTTTCAGACCGGCGTAATGCTCTTCGCGGATGATGCGCGGCGTAATTTCGCGCGGCTCGATCGTCACCGGCTGGTAGATCACTCGCTTCTGCTCCGGGTCGTAACGCATCTCGACGTAACCGGACGTCGGGAAGTCCTTGCGGAACGGGTGACCGATGAAGCCGTAGTCCGTCAGAATGCGGCGCAGATCCGGGTGACCTTCGAACACGATACCCACGAGATCGAACGCTTCGCGCTCGAACCAGTCGGCCGAGCTCCACACGTCGATGAGCGATGCCACGACCGGCAGATCGTCGTCCTGTGCGAACACACGCACGCGCAGGCGCCAGTTGTGGGTGAGCGAGAGCAGATGCGAGACGGCGGCGTAACGCGGACCGTCATAGGTGCCGTCGCCATAGGCCGAGTAATCCAGGCCGGCAACGTCCATGAGCTGCTCGAACTTGAGCTCGGGGTGATCGCGCAACGTCAGCGCGACTTCGTGATAGTCACTCGCCTTGACGGTCAGCGTGAGCTCGTCGAGGGCTTCCACCAACTGCTCGGCACGGGTGCCAAGCACGTTTTGCAGGGTGGTCTTGAGTTTTTCTAGTTTAGACATGGGCGGTAGCGGTTATTTACGCGCGATCGTCGCAGTCCGCTTGATCTTCGACTGCAACTGGATGATGCCGTAGACCAGCGCCTCAGCCGTCGGCGGACAGCCTGGCACGTAGACGTCGACCGGCACGATGCGATCGCAACCGCGCACCACCGAGTAGGAATAGTGATAGTAGCCGCCGCCGTTCGCGCACGACCCCATCGAGATCACCCAGCGCGGCTCGGCCATCTGGTCGTACACCTTGCGCAGCGCGGGCGCCATCTTGTTGCACAGCGTGCCGGCCACGATCATCACGTCCGACTGACGCGGGCTCGGGCGGAACACCACGCCAAACCGGTCCAGATCGTAACGCGCCGCGCCGGCGTGCATCATTTCAACGGCACAGCACGCCAGACCGAACGTCATCGGCCAAAGCGAACCCGTACGCGTCCAGTTGATGAGTTTGTCAGCCGTGGTGGTGACGAACCCTTCGCGCAAAACCCCTTCGATGCTCATATGCTTACCCTGAATCCTTCTGCAATGCTGCCAGTTACCTTGTCGGCCTTATTCCCAGTCGAGCGCACCGCGCTTCCACAGGAAAACGAAACCGACGAGCAGTTCAAGCAGGAAACCCATCATGGAGATAAAGCCCACCCAGCCGATATCGCGCAGGGCAACGCCCCACGGAAACAGGAATGCCGTTTCAAGATCGAACAGGATGAAAAGGATGGCGACGAGATAGTAGCGCACATCAAACTTCATGCGCGCGTCTTCGAATGCCTCGAAGCCGCACTCGTACGGAGAGAGTTTTTCGCTGTCGGGTTTATTGGGGCCGAGGAATTTACCAACCCCAATCAGTACCGCCCCAAGACCGCCACCTACCAGAAGAAACAGCAGGACGGGATAATAGGTTCCGAGGTTCAACTCTACCCTCTTTCGGTTAGTTCAAAGAACCGCTCTCGTCGATGGCGTGGGGACCAGAAAGCGGATGAACGGTGAGCACAAAATAAAATGCCAGCCAAAGCATAAACGCAAGGCTGGCATCGGAGAACTTTGGTGCCGACGGCGAGACTCGAACTCGCACAGCTTTCGCCACTACCCCCTCAAGATAGCGTGTCTACCAATTTCACCACGTCGGCATTCGAATTCTGCAATCCGCTGTCACTTACGAATCGCTTCAAGACCGCTATATTAGCGCCCTTCCGCATTTTGTTCAATGCACAAATCGGATTTTTTTCAACTTTCTTTACAGCTTATTACGTGTCACAAACGCGCCGGAAATTACTTCGGCACGTCTTGCGCATTCGCCGGAGACGCCGGCGCCGGAGCGCTTGCTGCCGCCGGCGCCGAAGCCGTCGAGGGCGACGTTGCCGCGGGCAAATTACCAAGGACACCGATATTTGCCGCCGGCTTGTACGAACCGAGATACGTCAAACCCAGCGTCGTCACGAAGAACACGGCCGCCAGCACTGCCGTGGTGCGCGAGAGGAAGTTTGCCGAACCCGATGCGCCGAAGAGGCTGCCCGACGAACCGCTACCGAAAGCAGCGCCCATGTCGGCACCCTTGCCATGCTGCAACAACACCAGACCGATGATGCCCAGCGCCGAAAGCACCTGCACCACGATCAACAACGTTTTCAACAACCCCATCTCATCACCCGTATAGAAGAATCCGATTCGCAGCGCATTTTTGATGCACTGCGTCATGACTATTTCCTGCCGTTACACAGAACGGCAGCGGCATCAGCGCGACAGACCCGCCTCGCAAATCGCCAGGAAATCGGCCGCTTTCAATGCCGCACCGCCGATCAGACCACCGTCGACGTCCGCCATCGAGAACAGCTCGGCCGCGTTGTCCGGCTTCACACTGCCGCCGTACAACACCGCCACATCCGTTACCGCCTCACCCTTCGCGCGCAACAGCGAACGAAGATGGGCATGCACTTCCTGCGCCTCGGCCGACGTCGCCGTCTTGCCGGTTCCGATCGCCCAGACCGGCTCGTAGGCCACGACAATCTGCGCCGCCTGTTCCACCGTCAGCGCGGCGAGCACGGCTTCGAGCTGACGCGTCACCACAGCCGTCGTCTGTCCGACTTCGCGCTCGGCCAGCGTCTCACCGACGCAGACGATCGGCGTCATGCCGGCGTCAAGCACACGAACCGTCTTGGCCGCCACGCCCGCATCCGTTTCTGCGTGATACGTACGACGCTCCGAGTGACCGACGATCACGAAACGCGCGCCGAACTCGGCGATCATCGGCGCCGCGACTTCGCCCGTGAACGCACCATTGACCTGCGCGGAGACATCCTGCGCACCAAAGCCCAGCACTTGCCCCGAGAGGCGCGCCTGGCACTGAGCGAGATAAGGGAACGGCACGCACACGGCCGCGGTCACGCCCGGCGCACTCAGCACCGGCGATGCCAGCAGGTCGCCCAACAGCGCCTCGTTGCCGGCCAGGCTGCCATGCAGTTTCCAATTGCCCACGACGAGCTTGCCAGCCTTGCGGCTGATGGTGCGAGCCGAAGCTGCGGTACCAGTTGTCACGCCTTATCCCCCAATGCGTATGGACGAAAAACCTCTCATTCTAGTGCGTCCGGGGCATGGGGGTCAATTTTGACGATTCTCGAACGCGGGATTCCGCACAGAATGGGCCTTCCGTGCGGATTCTCCCCGCCAATCGACGCTGGCGTGCTTACCAGGTCAGGACGATCTTGCCGACGTGCGTGCTCGTTTCCATCAATGCATGGGCTTTGTCCGCCTGCTCGGCCGGGAACGTCTGATAAATCACCGGGCGAATCTTGCCCGCAGCGAACAACGGCCAGACCTTCTCATGCAGATTGGCGGCAATCGCTGCCTTGAAGGCCACCGAGCGCGGGCGCAGCGTCGAGCCGGTTACCGTCAGGCGGCGGCGCAGCAGCGCCCCCATGTCCAGCGTTGCCTTGCTGCCGCCGAGCAGCGCAATGATCGCGATGCGGCCATCGAAGGCGAGCGCCTGCACTTCACGCGGCAAGTAGTCGCCGCCCACCATGTCGAGCACGACGTCCACACCGCGGTCCCGGGTCAGCTCCTTGGTCACCGCGACGAAATCCTCGGTCTTGTAGTTGATGCCACGCTCGGCGCCGAGCGCTTCGCATGCACGCGCCTTGTCGTCGGAACCCGCGGTCGCGAACACGCGATGGCCAAGCGCCACGCCAAGCTGGATCGCCGTCACGCCGATGCCGCTCGTGCCACCCTGCACCAACAGCGTTTCCTTCTCCCCGGCTTCCGTCAGTCCAAGTCGCGCGCGATCGAACACATTGCTCCATACCGTGAAGAACGTCTCGGGCAACGACGCCGCCTCGACATCCGACAATCCCTCCGGCACCGGCAGCACCTGCGCGAGCGGCGCGGTGCAGTACTCGGCGTAGCCACCGCCCTGGACCAGCGCACATACGCGCGAGCCGATCTTCAACCCCCAGCGATTGTCGGCGCCGTCGAGCGCGCCTTCGACGATCTCACCAGCCACTTCGAGCCCCGGCAGATCCGACGCGCCCGGCGGCACCGGATACTGACCGATGCGCTGAAGGACGTCCGGTCGGTTCACGCCCGAGGCGCTGACCTTGATGAGCACCTCGCCCGGTTTGAGTTCGGGGCGGGCTCGCTCGGTGAGCTTGAGCACTTCGGGTGCGCCATACTGGGTGATCTCGATCGCCTTCATCGTGTGTGTCCTCGTTATCTTGTCTGGATGTCACAACGCGAGCCCGTCGCGCACGGCACCGAAGTCGATCCGTGCGTACCATCGCTCGCGTCGTGCGCGAAAATGATGTCGAGCCAGCACCTTATCACCGACTGCAACATCGCGTCGGCCGTCGACGCGCGCCCGACGGGCATTCGAGAACATTCGGGAAAATTCGAGACGGGCACCTCGGACGATTCCGAGGCCGCAGGGGCGTTTGACTGGCGCGCCGCGAAGATCCGGACGATCTCGCGCAGCGCGCCGGGTTGACCCCGAATGGAGGCGAGCCTGACACGGCGCCGCAACCGGACATGCCGATCGCGCGCCCGGCAAGCTCAGGCGACGCCTTCGACCCCCTCGTCGACCAGACCATGCCGGATGGCATAGCCGATCAGGTCCGCACTGTCGTCGAGCGCGAGCTTGTGCAGGATATGTGACACGTGTGATGTGATCGCCCGCTCACTCGAATGCAATGCGTGCGCGACCTCGTTGACGGCCAGGCCGTCGACCAGCATATGAAACACTTCGCTTTCCCGCGCCGACAAGCTTTCATGTCTCGGCCTGCCTTCACGTGCATCGGTGCCAGGCCGCTCCCGCGGTCCCCGATGCGATGCTCGCGGTGGATTACGGCGCGCCCCCGGTTCGCGCCACCCTGCGTCGGAAGCCGTCCGCGTGGTTCCCCGGCTCCGTCCGCCTTCAAGTTTCATGCTGCCTCCCGTATGAAGTCTGCGTTACGTGTGCTGCGACTCAACGCGCGCCCTCGCTTGCGACGCGAGATGCATCACGCATGCGCCGCACACTGGCAGCGTACGGCACGACGCATTTCGCGACGCATGCGAGACGTCGCTCATTGTGCGCCCGGGAATTCACGCTCGTAACTTCGGGGAAGCTGATCGCAAGGCGGCGTCCGATTGGCTGCGCCTAATGGGCGGCGACAACACGCCACGCGCACACGAGAACATCGGACTGCCCCGGTGAGTGCCCGCTTACGCGACGTAGCTCCAAACGTGCTGGACGCCCCGAACGCCCTGAACACACCGAACACACCGAATGCACCGAACACACCGAATGCACCGAATGCACCGAATGCACCGAATGCACCGAATGCACCGGATGCACCGGATGCACCAGATGCACCGGATGCACCGGATGCACCGAGTGGCGCACCGTCGTGCCGAGTCGTGCCAGGTTATTGCGGGCTATGTCGCGTCATGCCGAGCGAGCGCTCGCGCCTTCTCCGAAAACGAAGAGACCACGCCCGCCATGCTTCGCGTCGTACAGCGCGCGGTCGGCAGCTTCGAACAGCATGTCCGGGGTCTTGTCTTCCCCGCTTGCGACCATCGCCACTCCCACGCAGGCCCCGACGGTAACCTCGCCGACGGAGAGCGTCATCGGCCGCGAAGCGGCATCGAGAATCGCCATTGCCTCGCGTTCGACTTCGATCAGATCCGGCACGTCGCGCATGATCACGGCGAACTCGTCGCCACCGAAGCGAGCGATCGCATCGCCCTCACGCACGCTTGCCATCAGCCGCTTTGCCAGACGCCGCAGCAATTCGTCGCCAAGCGCGTGACCCCAGGTATCGTTCACGACCTTGAAGCGATCCAGATCGACGAACAGCAACGCCTGCGCCCCGGCACCTTCGCGCGCCCGGCGCACCGCCGTCGCGAGCGCCTGATCGAAACCCTTGCGGTTGAGCAGTCCGGTCAGGTGATCGGTATGCGACTCACGCCGCCAGCGCCGCTCGTTCGAGCGCTCGACCGTGATGTCGCGCACGAAGAGGTGAACGCCCGCGAGCACATTCTGCGTCGCCCATTCCGGCTGATAGCTCACCTCGAAGCAGCGGTACGCATTGTCCTCGCCGAAGTCCCAGACAAACGTGGCCGCCTCTCCCGAGAACGCTCGCGCGAGATGCGGCGCGAACTCGCGATACAACGATGGCCCGAGCAACTCGCTCGCCGTGGCGCCAAGGATCTGGTGACGTGGGCGGCGCAAGCGCATTTCACACGCCCGGTTCACGAACGCGAACCGCTCGTCGCCGTCGAGATAGGCCACGAGATACGGCACGCGATCCGCAATTTCCTGCATACGACGCACGCTCGCCCGCGCCGCCTCGCGCGACGCTTCGAGCGCCTCGGTCCGGTCGCCGAGCTGCTCCATCATGTCGCGAAACGCGTTGGCCAATGCACCGATCTCGTCGGCGCGCTGCACCGGCAGCGACTGCACGGCGCGCATGTCGCCCGCACTTCGCTGGACGAGATCGCGCAATGTGTCGAGCGGACGCAGCATGCGACGCGCCACCCACCACATCACGAACGCCGTAACCGCGATGGCCGCAATCGCCAGCAGGATCACGCGGCGCCGCACGCGCGCGAGCGGATCGAACGCTTCGGCGCCGGGCAGCACTGCCGCCACCGTCCATCCCGTCGTCGTCATCGGCGCACGCGCCACGAGCGGATGCATGTGTACGAGATCGCCCGACGCCCCGTCGCGCACGCCGCACAGCGTCCGGTCCGGCCCGACGGGCGTGAGAATCTTGGTCACATCCGCCTGAATCACATATCGCGGCGGGTTGTCGTTGGAAATGAGGCAGTAGCGGCCCGTCTCGCCCACAGCATTGCTGGCGAGATCGACAATGAAGTTCTGGCGCAGCAGGTTGACCGCACCGCCGACCACGGCGATCAGCTTGCCCTGCTCGTTCTTGATCGGCACGGCGAGCACGATGCCGGGCGAGCTCGTGATCTTGCCCGCAATCACGCTCGACGCCGCTTGCGGCGCGCCGGCGAGCAACTGCCGGAAGTAGTCGCGGTCGGCAATGTTGATGGCAGTCGTTGAGAACGTGGAGTCGTAGAGCATGTGCCCGTCGAGGGCTGCCACGAAGATCGTGTTGAAGGTCTCCGGCGTCGACACCGACACCTTGCTGAACGCCTCGAACTGGGCGGGCGTCATGGTACGGGGGTCACCGATATTGTGCGCCATGCGATGCAGGGCAAGAAACTTTCCGCGCATCTTGTCGTCGAGCTGATCGGCGACGAGCTTGACCTGCGTGTCGAGCTGCGCCTGCAGCGAGTTTCGCAACTCCCCGTACACGAAAAACTCGATACCGACGGCAACGCCGACGATCAGAATCATGGAGACGAGCGCGGTTGTGGCGGCAACCCGTCCCTTCAACGACTTCACCATACTGGCCCGTACGAGAGTAGCTTGTGCTGCTTTTGGTTATTTTTGCGAGAGCTTACCACCCGAAACGGCACATTTCGGGGAAACTTGAGCAAAATTCGACGCCTTCGGGTACCCCTTCCGGCGACACCCGGAGGCGACATCGCCGGCTCAGAGATAACGGTGCACGCCGAACCCGTCGTAAAATTGCGCATCCAACGCGCCACGAGGGCGCGCCCCGGCCTGCCGGCGGGCGTCAAACCCGCTCGCCGCAAGACCTGCGAATGCCGCGCAAGCCGCGAGCATCGCACCGCCGAACGCCCTCGCGACCCGACTCGCCCGACCCGATGGAATTCATGACGAGCAATCAAGCCCAAGCGACCTCCGACGCCACCGAAACGATGAAGCCCACGCCCCCGATGACGCCGATGATGCAGCAGTACACGCGCATCAAGGCCGAGCATCCGAACATGCTGGTCTTCTATCGCATGGGCGACTTCTACGAGCTCTTCCACGACGACGCCGCCAAGGCGGCGCGCCTGCTCGACCTGACGCTGACCGCGCGCGGCCAGTCCGGCGGACAGCCGATCCGCATGGCGGGCGTGCCGCACCACGCCGTGGAGCAATACCTCGGCAAGCTGGTAAAGCTCGGCGAATCGGTCGCCATCTGTGAACAGATCGGCGATCCGGCCACGTCCAAGGGGCCGGTGGAGCGCAAGGTCGTGCGCATTGTCACGCCCGGCACGCTGACCGACGCCGCCCTGCTCAGCGACAAGGTCGACCAGTACCTGCTCGCCATCCAGATTCATCCCGCACGTCGCGCGAGCGAACGTGTGGCCGGCCTTGCCTGGCTGTCGCTCGCCAGTGGCGAGCTGCGCCTGATGGAAGTGGCCGCCGACAAGCTGCCACGCGAACTGGAACGCATTCGCCCGGCCGAGACACTGGTGCCGGACAGCGCCCTCGAAGCGTTCGAAGGTTTTTCACTGGGGACCACCACTCGCGTGCCCGACTGGCATTTCGACACGGCGGCCGGCACGCAACGCCTGCGCGATCAACTCGGCGTGGCAAGCCTGACGGCGTTCGGTTGCGATGGACTGAATCCCGCGCTCGGCGCCGCCGGCGCGCTGTTGCAGTACGCAGCCGCAACGCAGGGCCAATCGCTGCGCCATGTGCAAAGTCTGAACGTGGAACGGGAGGCTGCCTATATTGGTCTTGACGCCGCGACCCGGCGCAATCTCGAGCTGACCGAGACGCTGCGCGGCACGGAATCGCCGACGCTGCTCTCGCTGCTCGACACCTGCGGCACCACGATGGGCAGCCGCCTCATGCGCCATTGGCTGCACCACCCGATGCGCGATCAGCAGGTGCCGCAATCGCGTCAACTGGCCATTGCAACGCTGCTCGAAGGGCCGGCCGTATGGCGCGCACTCCACGGCGAGCTGCGCCATGTGGCCGACGTCGAGCGCATTACGGCACGCCTGGCGCTGCTCACGGCGCGTCCGCGCGACCTGTCGAGTCTGCGCGACGCCTTGCGTCGCCTGCCGGAACTGCACACCACCCTGCGCGCGGTCGAGGCGCGCTCGCCGCTGCTGGCCATGCTGCACGAAGACCTCGCGATTCCCGATGCCGCGCTCGCGCTGCTCACGAGCGCCATCGCCGAGGAACCGGGGGCCATGCTGCGCGACGGCGGCGTCATCGCCCGGGGGCACGATGCCGATCTCGACGAACTGCGCGACATCTCGGAGAACTGCGGGCAGTTCCTCGTCGATCTGGAAACGCGTGAGCGTGCGCGAACCGGCATCAACAATCTGCGCGTCGAATTCAACAAGGTGCACGGCTTCTATATCGAGGTCACACGCGGCCAGACCGACAAGGTGCCCGACGACTATCGCCGCCGCCAGACGCTCAAGAATGCCGAGCGCTACATCACCCCGGAACTGAAGACGTTCGAAGACAAGGCACTGTCCGCACAGGAGCGCTCGCTCGCTCGCGAGAAGATGCTGTACGACGCGCTGCTGCAAGCCCTGCTGCCGCACATCACCGAGTTCAAGCGCATTGCGCAGGCACTCGCGCAACTCGACGTGCTCGCTTCACTGTCCGAGCGCGCCGAGACCCTGGGGTGGGTGAAGCCGGAGCTGGTTGAAGACCGCGTGGTCGACATCCGTCAAGGACGTCACCCGGTGGTGGAGCAGCAGGTCGAGCGATTCATTGCCAACGACTGTTCGCTGGGCGACGCACGCCGGTTGTTGCTGATTACCGGCCCGAACATGGGCGGTAAGTCGACGTTCATGCGCCAGACGGCGCTCATCGCCCTGCTCGCCTACGTCGGCTGCTATGTGCCTGCCGAGGCCGTGCGACTGGGCCCGCTCGACGCGATCTTCACGCGCATCGGCGCATCGGACGATCTCGCGGGCGGACGCTCGACCTTCATGGTCGAGATGACCGAATCGGCGGCGATCCTGCACACGGCCACGGAACAAAGCCTCGTGCTGATGGACGAAATCGGGCGCGGCACGTCGACCTTCGACGGCCTCGCACTTGCCTGGGCGATCGCGCGCCATCTGCTCAGCCACAATCGTTGCTACACCCTGTTCGCCACGCACTACTTCGAACTGACGCAACTGCCCGACGAATTCCCGCAGTGCGCAAACGTTCACCTGTCGGCGGTGGAGCATGGAGAGGGCATCGTGTTCCTTCATGCCGTTCAGGACGGCCCCGCAAGCCAGAGCTACGGCCTGCAGGTCGCGCAACTCGCAGGCGTGCCGATGCCGGTCATTCGCGCCGCACGCAAGCATCTCGCGTTGCTTGAACAGCAGGCGCTCGATCCGGCCGCCCCGCAACTCGATCTGTTCGCGCCCCGCGCCCCGGTTGACGGCGTCGACGACGGTGACACCGACCTCACGGCCACGCGCGATGGCCTCGATATGGCCTTGGCGCCGGACCCCGCGGCCCAGGCCGCGCTGGCGCGCCTCGCGCAGATCGACCCGGACGACCTGCGGCCGCGCGAAGCCCTCGACCTGCTGTACGAACTGCGGGGCCTGATGGACGGCCGCGCGATCGGCTGACACTGCCATGCCGAGCCCGCTTCGCTTGCGCGCCGTCCGTCACCCCCGCATCGGCCATGGGGTCGTGTGCCTGGTGGCGATCGCGCTCGCGATCGGGACGATGTCGCCGGGCGCTTCGGCGGCGAACGCAAAGGCAGCAGCAAAAGCGACAGCGAAGACATCTGCCAAGGGCCCACCCAAGCCGCCTCCGTTTGAATTCGCCGTGCTCGGCAACACGCCCTTCAGCAATACCGAAGTGCCGGTGTTGCGCAGCGTGCTGGCGAGCATTGGCGATACTCAGGCCGCGTTCGTCGTACACGCAGGCAATCTCAAAAGCGTGACGGAGTCATGTCGCGACGAACTCATCACCCAACGACTCAACCTGCTCGCCAGCTCCCCGAGACCACTGATCTTTGTGCCGGGCGCGAACGACTGGGCCGATTGCCAGAAGGCCACCGAAAGCAGCTACAACCCCGTGGAGCGGCTCGACTTTCTGCGAGATCATGCGTTCGACGACGACGCGCTGCTCGGCCCTGGCCCCGTGGGATACGCGCAGTTCGAACTCACGCGCCAAAGCGACATGGCGCGCTTTCGCCAGTATCACGAGAACGTGCGGTGGCTGTATCGCGGCGTGGTCTTCGTCGGCCTGAACCTGCCCGGCAACAACAACAATTACCGCTCGGCAGGCGGACGCAACGGTGAATTCGAGGACCGGGTCGTTGCCACGCGCGTCTGGCTGCAACACGCCCTGGTGTACGCCCAGCAGAAGGATGCCGTCGGCATGGTCGTCATCGCGCAAGCGGATCCGGAGTTCGAGCCGGCACGCGGCGAGGGACTGGGCGGGATTTTCTCGGATCGCGCGAAACGGCGCGGTGTGGACGGCTTCAAGGATTTCCGCGTGCAACTGCAGCGTCTGGCCGCTCGCTTCAAGGGGCCGATCCTGCTCATCAACAGCGGGAAGACGATGCATCACGGGCAACCGCTACGCGATGCGCACGGCGCTCCGGTGAAGTCGTTCACCCAACTGAGCACTTATGGCTCGCCGAACGCCAATCGATGGGTTCGCGTACGCGTCGATCCGCGTTCGCCACAACTGTTTCGCATCGACAGTGTCGTGCTGCCGCCAAACAGCAATGCAGCGCCTGTCGGTCAGCGCAGTGGCAGTGGCAGTGGCAATGGCAGCGCCCCCACCCCGGGCATCACGCAGAACCCGGAGCCTGTGCGATCGCCGTCGGGTGCCACGACACCTGCGCCGTATTCGGCCATCTATCCGTCTTCAGGCGTGGCTGCGGCCAGTGGCGCCAATTCGGACCCGAATCAGGGCGTCATGCCCATCGGACCTGCTCTTCGCCCGAGCGCATCGCAGCACACTGCGACGCACGGCAACTGAGCGGACAACAGCCTCCGACGAAAAACAAACGCCGAGCCTGACGCATTGCACAAGCAATGCGCCGGACTCGGCGTTGGTCATTTTGCATTGATCGACGTTTGTCGGCGATGCCGGCCGGCAGCGCGTGTGACAGCCATCGCGCAACGCAAATTGTCTGACGCTTAGTGCAGCGTGGGCGCGTCGTCTTCGTCTTCGTCGACGATCTCGAGACCCGATGCGCCATGCGCATGCTGGTGCTCGATCTCTTCTTCCGTCGCCGGACGCACGTCAGCCACCGTCAGTTCGAAACGCAGTGCCATGCCGGCGAGCGGATGGTTGCCGTCGAGCACGACCTTGTCTTCAGCCACGTCGGTCACCGTGTAGATGAGCGTGTCGGCCTCGTCTTCGCCGTCTTCCGGCGTGCCTTCGAACTGCATGCCGACTTCCAGCGGTTCCGGGAAACGGCCACGTTCCTCGACCTTGATCAGCTCGGGATCGTAGTCGCCGAAGGCATCGGTCGGTTCCAGTTGCAGTTGCGTGGCGTAGCCGACGTCATGCCCATCGAGCGCTTCCTCGATCTTGGGGAACGTGCCATCATAGCCGCCGTGCAGATAGACCATCGGCTCGGCGCCGCTTTCTTCGATCAGGTTGCCCTGAGCGTCCGACAACTTGTAAGTCACCGAGACGACGGTATTCTTTTCGATCTTCATCAAACTCTCCGAAAAACAGCCCGCATTATACGCGCAGCCGTATGACAGCGACCCGGCAATCACTCGGAGCAACGCGACGACCTCCGCATGACGACATCCCTCCCCTCATCGCCCCTGCTCGGCGGCCTCGCGCCCGACGCGTTCATGAAGCGCTACTGGCACAAGCGTCCACTGCTCATTCGACAGGCGATTCCCGGCTTTACGGCCCCCCTTTCGCGTGACGCACTGTTCGCGCTCGCGGCGCAGGACGACGTCGAATCTCGTCTCGTGAGCTTTGCCCGCAAGCGGTGGCAACTCGCGCATGGCCCTTTCGACGCCGACGACCTGCCGCCGCTCACCCGCAAGCAGTGGACACTGCTCGTGCAGGGCGTGAATCTTCACGCACCGGCCGTCGATGCGCTCATGCAACAGTTTCGCTTCATTCCCGACGCCCGTCTCGATGACGTGATGATCAGCTACGCGACCGATGGCGGCGGCGTAGGCCCGCACCTCGACTCGTATGACGTCTTCCTGCTCCAGGCGCACGGCCAGCGCCGTTGGCGCATCGGGCCGCAGCGAGACACCACGTGGCAGGAAGGCGTGCCGCTGCGCATTCTCAAGCACTTCGACGCCGAAGAGGAATGGGTACTGGCGCCGGGCGACATGCTGTATCTGCCCCCGGGCTATGCGCACGACGGCGTTGCCGTCGGCGAATGCATGACGTACTCCATTGGCTTTCGCGCGCCGCTCGAACAGGAAATGCTGGAGAACTTCCTGTACTACCTCGCGGAAAACGCAGCCGACCTGCCATTCGCACGCCATTTCGCGGGTCGATACGCGGATCCGAAGCAATCGGCCGTCAAACATCCCGCTGCGCTGCCCGATGCCATGATCGACACGCTGATGTCGCAGTTGGAGAAGGTGCGATGGGGACAAAAGGAAGTGGAAGATTTCCTCGGCCGCTGGTTGAGCGAGCCGAAGTCGCATGTGTTCTTCGATCCGCCCGAGCGCCCGATTTCCGTCGACAAATTCGCGCGCGAAGCCGCGTCGCGCGGCGTTTCGCTATCACCCAAGACACAGCTGTTGTATCGACGCAACCGCTACTACGTGAACGGCGAGCCGCTTGAAGTCCCCGCCAGCACGCGATCAACGTTGCGCATGCTCGCCGATCATCGAAAGCTAAATGCAACGGAATGTGCGAATTTCGAGCAAAAAGACCAAGAAATCGTTGAAATTCTGTACGATTGGTATGCTTCGGGATGGCTACAACTCGAGCCGGACTCGGGGCCGGTGCGAAAGTTGCGCGCTGTAAGGAAAAAAGCGGGGTAATTGCGCGAGATTGACGTGACGCGTTGGGGAAAACCCAATATAATTTCTCGCCAAGCAGCTTGCATAGCCAAGGGTAATCCTCAATTGCCAATGTCTCGCAATCGGCTTTGCGCTGGCAAGAGCGTATTACCGTAACTAATTATTCATTCGCTTGTCTTCTACCATAAAAGGACGTGATCATGAAGAAGTCTCTCCTCGTCGCTTCGTTGTTGGCTATCGCCCTGACCGCCTGCGGCAAGAAGGAAGAAGCCGCTGCTCCGGCCGCTGACGCTGCCGCTTCGGCTGCTGCTGCTGCTTCGGACGCTGCTTCGGCTGCCGGCGCTGCTGCTTCGGACGCTGCTTCGGCTGCTGGCGCTGCTGCTGACACGGCCGCTTCGGCTGCTGGTGCTGCTGCTGACGCTGTTGCCTCGGCTGTTGACGCTGCTGCCAGCAAGTAAGCTCTCGCTGCCTCACGGCAGTTGAGCAAAAAAAGCCGGTCTTTCGACCGGCTTTTTTATTGTCCTTCGCTTGAGTTTCCCCTCGCCTTCCTTCCCTGCCTCACCCGCCTGCGCGCCGCTATCGGCTGCACGCGCCAGAGTGCTCCCTAGTAGCCCTCGCAATTCACCGCACTAGCACGTCAGCCAGTCGAAACCGCCCGCCTGCGTCGCCACCAAAATTTCCGTCGCCTCGGTGCCAATGACCGCCGACATGGCCGCCATGGCGAGTTCCGGCGTGTTGTTCTGCTCGCTCAAATGCGCGCAGATCACCCGTTGCAACCGAACTCTGTCGATAGCCCCGAGAATCTCCGCTGCAGAATCGTTCGCCAGATGGCCATATGTGCCACCAATGCGCGCCTTGAGCGACGGCGGATACTTGCTGTTGGCGAGCATCTCACGGTCGTGGTTGCATTCGAGCACCAGGGCGTCGCAACCGCCGAGCGTGGCGATGAGATGCGCCGTCGGGCAACCGGCATCGGTGAGCACCCCCAGACGTCGCACACCGTCGGAGAAGACGAATTGCAGCGGCTCACGCGCGTCGTGAGGCACCGTATAGGGATGAAGCTCGAGATCGCCGACCGACAGCCGCTCATCGGAACGACACCAGCGCACCAGCGTATCGTCGCCGTCGGATTTGAGCGTGGCATGCACCTTGACGGCCTGCCCCGTGCCCCAGCTCATGATGAGCGGAATCCGGTACTTGCGTGTGAGGGAAAGCGCACTGCCGATGTGATCGGCATGCTCGTGGGTGATCACGATGGCGTCGAGCGACGCCACGTCGATCGAGCGAGCCGCCAGGCGCCGCTCGACCTCTCGCATCGAGAAACCGCAATCGAGGAGAATACGCGTCGTGGAGGCGCCTTCCGACGCCTCCACCAGCAGGGCATTGCCTTCGCTGCCGCTGCCTAAACTGGCGAACCGCACGCCCCGCCTTAACGGAGCTGGTTGCCGATAACGCTGATGATCGTCTGCGCGATCTGCGAGTTGTCGACGTTACCCTTGTCGTCGAGCACTTGCACACGGGTCTGGCTGTCGCCTCGGCCCTGAACGTTCACGCTGAACTTCTTGGCCTTCTTGCTATCCTGCACTTCCTTCGCATGGAACAGGCTGTAGAAGAAGCCGTTGTCCTTGGCGAGCGTGGCCGGATCGACATAGCTCACGAAGTACAGACCCTTCGCGCGATCGCGGTCGTCCACCGTGAAGTTGCCGCGATCGAGCGCCACGCCCACACGACGCCATGCGCGATCGAACGGCTCGTTGATGTCGAGGTAAGCGGCGTCAGCCGTCTTCACGACCTGGCTCGTCGGACCACCGGTCGACTTGGCGTTCTCGACCTGCGCCTTGGCCTGATCGGCCTGCGCACCGAAGCGCTGCATCAGCTTGGTCAGCATGATCGCTTCGAGACCGGGATCGTTCGGCGCCGGCTCCCACTTGGTCGTGTCCTTCTGCGAGTTCGTGAACACTTCGACCATGCGACGATGCGTGATGTAGATGTCCGTGCCGCCGTTCGGATCACGTTCCACACGGGTACGGAAGCGATCGCGTTCGCCGGTCGAATACAGGCCGTCGAGCACCTTGCCGAGCAGATCGCGGATGATGTCCTGATTCAGCTTGGCGCGGTTTTCCGCCCAGTCGGTTTCCATCACGCCGGTATCGGCGGAATCGATCGTCAGCACGAAGCCGTTTTCTTGCCAGAACTCACGCAGCGTCGGCCACAGATCGCCGGCCGGCTTCTGGATCACGAGCCAACGCTCGTTGCCGTCGCGCACGACCTTCATGCCCGGCACGTCCGGCAGCACGGTGTCCGTCGGGTTGGCAGCAACGACCTTCTGCTGGGTTTCGTAGTTCGACAGCGTGGCGGTACCGCCCGGCGTCACATACTTGCGGTCTGCGGCCTGAACGTTCGTCAGATCCGGCGGAACGTCGAGCGAGGGGCCCGTCTTCGAGCTCTTGTAATCGACCTTGTCCGACGACAGCGCGCTCGAGAGCGAGCTGCATCCGGCAACGAGGGCCAACGAGGCAATAGCGGCCCATGCCAGCACGGGACGAGCTACGGAATTACTGACGATTCGTTTCATGAGTCGCAAAAAAAGGGGTGGGCAACGAACCCGGGTGCCTGAACGACAGGTTAGACAACGGCGATGTTGGCCGACTTGAGGGCAGCGAGCACCGTCTCGTGGCACGGCTGCGCAAGCGGCGTGAGCGGCAGGCGAATGCCCGACGCGATCATGCCCATCTTCTGCAGCGCCCACTTCACGGGGATCGGATTGGCTTCGACAAACATGGCTCGGTGCAATTCGAACAGCTTGAATTGCAGTTCCCGGGCCTTGGCCACGTCACCGGCCAGCGCAGCGGCGCACAGATCGTGCATCGCACGCGGTGCCACGTTCGCGGTGACCGAGATATTACCCTGACCACCCATGAGCATCAGCGCCACGGCAGTCAGGTCGTCGCCACTGTACACGGCGAAGCTCTTCGGGGCACGCCGGATCAGGTCGATGCCGCGATCCAGGTTGCCGGTGGCGTCTTTCACGCCCACGATGCCAGGCACTTGCGCCAGACGCAGCAGCGTGTCGTTGCTGGCGTCTGCCACGGTACGGCCGGGCACGTTGTAGAGAATGACCGGAAGGTCGACAGCTTCCGCGATCGCGCGGAAATGCTGGTACTGCCCTTCCTGCGTCGGCTTGTTGTAGTACGGCACGACCTGCAGCGACGCATCGGCGCCGACCTTCTTGGCGTGCTTCGTGAGTTCGATGGCTTCTGCGGTCGAGTTCCCGCCCGTACCGGCGATCACCGGCACCTTGCGGCCGCGCGACTTGCCGGCTTCGGCCGTTTGCTGCACGGCGATCTCGACGAGTTCGCAATGCTCTTCGACGTTGACCGTCGGCGATTCGCCCGACGTACCGACGATCACGATACCGTCCGTGCCTTCGTCGACGTGCCAGTTGATCAGGTTGCGCAGCGCTTCGCGGTCAAGGCTGCCGTCCTCTGCCATCGGCGTGACAATCGCGACGATACTGCCTTGAATCGGAGTTTGGGTAGTCATGGTTGATCGAACAATTCAGCGATAAGGGTGGATTGTAGCGGATTACGCAGCCGCCTCGTACAGCGCGGCAGTGCCGGGGTTTTCCCCGGGGGCGGCACGCGTGGCGCACAAGCGCTGCACACAGGCCGCGCGCGGCGCCGGTAATGTCACGTCTTCGAAGCCCGCCACGCGCAGTCCCGCCTCGCCTGCGACCGCGAGCAACTCGCCCGGCGCCAGCAAAAACAGCGGATTGGACGGTTTCCCGTACCTTTCGTTTCCGTGCGCAAAGGTCTCGTAAATCAGCACACCGCCCGGCGCAACACTCGCGGCGATGGCGTTGAACAGCGGCCGGTGCAGATAGTTCGTCACGACAACCGCATCAAAGGTCTCGCCCGGCGCGAACGGCCACGGCGCGCCCTCGAGATCAGCGATCAGCGTCGTCACGCCGGTCAGCGTTGCCATCGTGGCAAGCGCCGCGGCATCACGATCGACGGCCGTGACATGCGCCCCGCGCGCGGCCAACCAGCGCGCATGACGTCCGTGACCGCATGCGAGATCGAGCACGTGGGCACCGGGGGCAATCAGATGCGCCCAGCGCACGAGCCACGGCGACGGCGCACCGGTGCCATGCACCATCCCGGGAGCGGCCGCAGACGTCATGAATAGGACAGTCCCATGGCTTCGCGCACGTCGCGCATGATTTCCTGCGCCGACTTGCGGGCCTTTTCGCAGCCGTCGGCCACGATCGCGCGCAACAGCGACGGATCGTCCATGTACTTCTGCGCGCGCTCGAGCATCGGTTGCTGCTCGCGCAAAATGCCCTCGATGACCGGCTGCTTGCATTCGATGCAACCGATTCCGGCACTGCGGCATCCCTTCTGCACCCATTCGCGCGTGTCGTCGTCGCTATAGACCTGATGCAACTGCCACACCGGGCACTTCTCCGGATCGCCCGGATCGGTGCGACGCACGCGTGCCGGATCCGTCGGCATCGTGCGCACTTTTTTCGTGATCGATTCTGCGTCTTCGCGCAGGCCGATGGTGTTGTTGTAAGACTTCGACATCTTCTGGCCATCGAGCCCCGGCATGCGCGACGCCGGCGTCAGCAGCGCCTGCGGCTCGACAAGAATCAGCTTGCGCGCGCCTTCGAGATAGCCGAAAAGACGCTCGCGATCGCCCATCGACAGCGATTGCGACTCGGAAAGCATGGCACGCGCCTGTTCGAGCGCTTCGTCGTCGCCCTGCTCCTGGTACGCCGTGCGCAACTCCAGATACAGCTTCGCGCGCTTGCTGCCGAGCTTCTTCGACGCAGCCAGCGCCTTCTCTTCGAAGCCGGTTTCACGACCGTACAGATAGTTGAAGCGCCGCGCGATTTCGCGGGTCATCTCCACGTGGGGCACCTGATCTTCGCCGACCGGCACGTGCAGTGCGCGGTAGAGCAGAATGTCGGCCGCCATGAGCACCGGATAGCCAAGGAAACCGTACGTCGACAGGTCCTTTTCCTTGAGCTTCTCGATCTGCTCCTTGTACGTCGGCACCCGTTCGAGCCAGCCCAGCGGCGTGCTCATGCCGATGAGCAGTGCCAGCTCGGCGTGCTCGGGCACCTTGCTCTGAATGAAGAGCGTTGCCTGATTCGGATCGATCCCTGCGGCGAGCCAGTCGATCAGTACGTCCCATACGTTCTGTTCGATGACTTCCGGCGTTTCGTAGTGCGTGGTGAGCGCATGCCAGTCGACCACACAGAAGTAGCACGGATACTCCGACTGAAGCTGAATCCAGTTCTTGAGCACGCCGTGATAGTGGCCGAGATGCAGGCGACCTGTCGGTCGCATGCCGGAGAAAACGCGTTCGGGGTACATGGTCTCGTTATGTTTTGCGAAAACTTCAGGAAAGCAGCGACAACAGCGGCGTGAGCATCCAGACGATGACGTCACGGCCCCACTGGATGAGCGGCCACAACCACACGCGGCCGAGCACGCCGCTCACCACCAGCGCCATCACGATAAAAAAGCCGAAAGGCTCCACGCGCGAGAGCGTGTAGGCCGCGCGCGCAGGCAGCAGCGACACCAGCACGCGTCCGCCGTCGAGAGGCGGCACGGGAAACAGGTTGAACATGCACATCACGAGGTTCACCAGCAGCCCCGCCTGCGCCATCATCATGAAGAACGGCTCGTGAACGCCCGTCAGTTGCAGGACGACGGCGAGCACCGCCCAGAGAAAGGCCTGTACGAAGTTGCAGAGCGGCCCGGCGAGCGCGACCCAGATCGTATCGACGCGCGGATTGCGCAGGCTGCCGAACGCCACGGGCACCGGCTTCGCGTAACCGAACAGGAACGCCCCGCTGGTCATGAAATAAAGCGCGAGCGGCACCAGAATGGTGCCGATCGGGTCGATGTGCTTGAGCGGGTTGAGCGTCACGCGCCCCATCAGAAAGGCCGTAGGGTCGCCGAAGTATTTCGCGACATAGCCGTGGGCGGCCTCGTGCAACGTAATCGCGAAGAGGACGGGGAGCGCGTAGACCGCAATGGTCTGGATCAGGTCTGCATTCATAGCCAGCTATTGTATCAAGCAGACCCGCACGCCAGTATTACCGCGTATTGCACGATACGCTGGCGCACGGTGGCCGCCCGATTTCCCCGACCGCGCATATTTTCGCCTACGCCAGCCCGAACGGCGCCAGCGCCCCGCGCCCGCGACGCAGCACCTCCGGCGGCGTGACGGTCAGGTCGACCACCGTCGACGGCTCTTTGGGACACGCACCGCCGTCGATCACCAGATCCAGCTGCTTTTCCAGCTTTTCTCGAATCTCCTCCGGGTCGTTCAGCGGCTCGTCCTCGCCGGGCAGAATCAGGGTCGTCGCAAGCAGCGGCTGGCCCAGCGCTTCGAGCAACGCCAGCGTGATGGCGTGTTCCGGCACGCGCAGACCGATGGTCTTTCGCGACGGATGCGAGAGTCGGCGCGGCACTTCCTTCGTCGCCTCGAGAATGAACACGTACGGCCCCGGCGTGGTTGCTTTGATCAGCCGGTATTGCCGGTTGTCGACGATGGCAAACTCGGCCAGTTCGGACAGATCGCGCACGAGCAACGACAGCAACTGCTTCTCGTCGAGTCCGCGAATACGACGCAAGCGGTCCACGGCGTGCTTGTCGTCGATGTGGCACGCAATCGCGTAGCTCGAATCGGTCGGCAATGCCACGATGCCGCCCTTGTCGATGATCTGGGCGGCCTGCTTGATAAGACGTGGCTGAGGATTTTCCGGATGAATCTGGAAGAATTGCGACATAGCGTCGTAAGGTTACTGCCAGCGGCTCCAGATAGGGGTGAGATCCTCGGGCAGCGCAGGCAGCTTGCCGAGTAGCGCACGGCTCTCGGTCGGTCCATGGAAATCCGAGCCGCGCGACGCCAGAAAACCGTACCGGCGCGCGACGTCGGCATACTCGCGGTACTGCTCCGGCGTATGGCTGCCGGTAATCACTTCAATCGCCTCGCCGCCCAGATCGCGGAACTGATCGAACAGCACCCCGAATTCCAGCGGCGAAAACTTGTAGCGCCCCGGGTGCGCCACGGCAGCAATGCCGCCCGCGCCCCGAATCCACTTCACCGACTCTTCCAGCGTGGCCCACCGGTGCGCCACGTAGCCCGGACGCCCTTCGGCCAGATACTTGGCAAACACGTCGGAAACCGACGCGCATTTGCCGATCTCCACCAGATATCGCGCGAAATGCGTGCGCGAGATCAGATCGGGGTTGCCGACGTAACGCAGCGCGCCTTCATAGGCATCGGGAATTCCGGCGGCGGCGAGTTGGTCGCTCATCTGCTGCGCCCGTGCCGCCCGCCCGCCGCGCGTAGCGCCCAGCCCGTCGATCAGCGTGGGATTATCGGGGTTGATGTTGAGCCCGACGATATGCACGGTGCGATTCGCCCACGTGATGGAAATCTCCACGCCGCTGACGTATTGCATGCCGAGCGATTCCGCCGCCGCACGCGCTTCGCGTTGACCGCCGATCTCGTCGTGATCGGTCAGCGACCACAGCTCGACGCCGGCCTCGAACGCAACCTGCGCCACTTCAGACGGCGACAGCGTGCCGTCCGATACCTTGGAATGACAATGGAGATCCGCGTTGAGCATGATGAGCCGCCGGCAAGCCGTCTGGTCCACCAGACACCGGCGCGTGACGTAGTAATGACGCCTTCATTCTACCGCTCAAGTGCACGTGACGCGAGTTGCCGTCACGTCCGGTCGCGGCAGAAGTCGTCGATCAGCCGCGCCACTTCCTCCGGCTGATCGTGATGCAGCATGTGCCCCGCATCGGCCACGAAGGCTTCCGTCAAATTCGGAAAGACCTCGAAGCGTTCCCGGAAGACGTCCCCACCCTGCGCCCCGGCAAAGTGTTGCAGCACCTCGGAATCCCGGGCTTCGACGTGCAGCACCGGGGCGCTCACGTTGCTCCATACGGCCATGGCCTCGTCGAGACGGTACGGATACGGATTCGTGATCTTGTGGGCGGCATCGGCAAGCAGATGCCATTGACCATCGTCCGCCTGACGTGCCCAGCGCTGCGCCAGCCATGCAGCGCGCTCGGGCGTGAGGCGCGGGTTGGTCTTGCGCAAGCGCGCGGCCACGTCGTCCAGCGTGGCGTACGGGCGCAGCGTCGGGGGGCTTTGCAGGTCGTCGAGCCAGCGGCCCAATTGACGAATCGCCGCAAGCGGCTGCGCGGGCGGCAGACCGAAGCCTTCCAGATTCACCAGGCGCCGCACCCGCGACGGCCGCACCCCCGCGTACAGGCAAGCGACATTGCCGCCCATGCTGTGGCCGACGAGGTTGATGGCCTCGCCCGGCGCCGCATACACGTCGAGCAGGGCCTCGAGATCGGCCAGATAGTCCGGAAACCAGTAGCTGGCGCTGCGGCCGTCGGCGACGGGCCAGTCCGTCAGCCCGAAACCGCGCCAGTCCGGCGCGAACATATGCCAGCGTTGTGCCAGCGTCTGTGCCACGAACTGGAACGACGCCGAGACGTCCATCCAGCCGTGCAGGAGAAACAGCTTCGGCGCGCCAGGCGTGCCCCACTGACGTACATGATGGCGCAGGCCGCGCACAGTCAGAAACTCGGATCGCGATTCAAACATGATTCAGGCTCGACGCAGACAGATACTGAAGATCGAAACGATTGGGGTAAGCGCCGAGTATATCGGCTGGCGGGACGGCTTCAAAAATGCAGAAGACGACTGACGACGGGTCGCGTGGCGACTCACTCGTTCGCCTGGAGCGCCGCGAGCTCATCCTCGTCGAATCCCGCCTGCCGGCGGGCGTCGAGATTGAACGGCCCGCGAAGTCGCGGCGCGCTGTACTGCTTTGCAAGCCGGGCATAAGTCTCGACGGGCTCGCAACCGGCGCGCTCGCAGCCCCAGCGATACCAGTGATTCCCGATGGCCACGTGACCGATCTCGTCGCGCAGGATGATGTCGAGGATCGCCGCCCCGGCTGCGTCGCCCGCGCCAGCCAGCTTGGCCCTGATCGGCGGACTGGCGTCCAAGCCGCGCGCTTCGAGCGTGCGCGGCACCAGTGCCAGACGCGCCAGCCAGTCACCGGAAGTGCGGCGCGCCATTTCCCACAGGCCGTCGTGCGCGGGGAAACAGCCGTAGAAATACGTGTCGCCCAGCGTTTTGAGGTGCGCCGCCAGCAACGAGAAGTGATAGGCCTCCTCCACCGCCACCTGCAGCCAATCGTCGTAATACGCCACCGGCAGGTCGTCGAAACGCCAGAGCGCATCGAGCGCGAGATTGATGGCGTTGAATTCGATGTGGGCGAGCGCGTGCAAAAGCGCCGCGCGCCCTTCCACCGACGTGACGGCCCGGTGTTTCAGCTCTCTTGGCGACACGAGCGCCGGTGTCGCCGGACGCCCCGGAACCCCGGCATCTCGCTCATCGGGGTTGTGGGAAGCCCCCGCCGCCTCGAGGTGGCGCGCCGGATACCACCGCGCGGCGCCGCGCTGCACCGCCTCGCGAAGCGCCGTGACGCCCTCGGCCTTCTCATACGGGTCGCCAAGGCGCAGCAGCGCCAACGCGCGGGCTCGCGCGCAGTCCGCGTCATCGGAAGGGCTTCGGGGATCGTGAAAATCGCGCGCAGTGGATTCTGGCGCCGCATTGGGCGCCGCGGCGGCGCCGGGCGCAGGAGTGAAATCGGCCATGACGTTACAATAGCAATTTCGTCGATTCTAACCGCGAACCGAAGCTGCCATGCCGATCTATAAACTTGGAGACAAGACCCCGCAGATCCACGAGAGTGCTTTCGTGGCCGACACCGCGACCATCATCGGCGAAGTCGTTCTCGCCGAGAACAGCAGCGTGTGGCCGGGGGTGGCGATTCGCGGGGACAACGAACCGATCAAGGTCGGCGTGGGGACCAACGTGCAGGAAGGCGCCGTGCTGCACGCCGACCCGGGCTTCCCGCTGACGCTCGCCAATGGCGTGAGCGTGGGCCATCAGGCCATGCTGCATGGGTGCACCGTGGGCGAGAACTCGCTCATCGGCATTCAGGCGGTGCTGCTCAACGGCGCGGTCATCGGCCGGGACAGCCTGGTGGGCGCAGGCGCACTGGTCACCGAGCGCAAGACCTTCCCGGATCGCTCGCTGATTCTGGGCGTTCCCGCCAAGGTTGTGCGCGAACTGACCGACGAGGAAGTCGCGAACCTCAAGCGCAACGCGGATGTGTACGCAACGCGCCGTCAGGTCTTCAAGGAACAGTTGGTGCGCATCGGCTGAACGGGCCACCGGCCACGGCGTGCGCCGGCCAGCCGGCGCGCGGCGTCGATGCCGACGTGTTGAAAATGCGGCGCGCGCCCCCAAATACTGCAGCATTGACGCGCCAATCCCCGGCTTTTGTGCAATTTCGGCCCCGTTTGTGCGTTTTTTGTCCATCGCACCACCGCCCGGCACATTGACCGCCGTTGCCGCATTTTTCAGGAATTCAACCGTGTCCGATCAACTTCAGAAATTCATGTTCGACGCCGCCCCCGTGCGCGGCGAGTACGTCAGCCTCGACGCCACCTGGCGCGCCGTGCTGGAACGTCACGACTACCCGGCTCCCGTGCGTCACCTGCTGGGCGAAATGATGGCGGCAGCCGCCTTGCTCACGGCCAACGTCAAGTTCGACGGCGCGCTGATCCTGCAACTGCACGGCGACGGCCCGGTCAGCATGGCGGTCGTGGAGTGCAATGCCGACCTCACGATGCGCGCCACCGCCAAGTACCACGGCGAGATCCCCGACGACGCCACACTGAAGGCGCTCGTGAACGTCAACGGCCGCGCGCACTTCGCCATCACGCTCGACCCGCGCGTCAAGCAACCGGGGCAGCAGCCGTATCAAGGCGTGGTGCCCCTGTCCGACGAACACGGACCGCTGCCCGATATGGCGTCGGTGCTCGAGCATTACATGCACCATTCGGAGCAGCTCGATACGCGGCTGTGGCTCGCCTCGGACGGCGATCACGCGGTCGGGATCCTCCTGCAGAAGCTGCCGGGCCACGGTGGTACGGCCGGCATTGGTGCCGAGCGGGCGCCCGAACTGGACGAGGACACGTGGAACCGCGTCTGCCAGCTCGGCAACACGCTCAAGCGCGAGGAAATGCTCAGCACCGATCGGGAAACCATGCTTCACCGCCTGTTCTGGGAAGAGACCGTGCGCGTGTTCGATCCGCAGGTGACGTCGTTCCGTTGCACGTGTTCGCGCGACCGCGTCGCCAACATGCTGCGCACGCTTGGCGAAGCCGAGGTCATGAGCGTGTTCGACGAACGCCCCAATGTCGAAGTCGCCTGCGAGTTCTGCCGCCAGGTCTATCACTTCGACAAAGTCGACGCTGCACAGCTCTTTACCGAGCAGTCGCACGCCGCGCCGTCCGCACAACATTGATTCGCGCCAGCTCGGCGCCACGCCACGCAGGATCGCCGTCGGATCGCGGCCCCGTCGCTTCAGCACGCCCTACGTAGCCTACGGGAACGTATGGCGTGCCCGCGAATCTGAGTTTGAGCATCGACGATAACGACAGGCATTCGCTCGGGGAACTCACGCATGACCAGATCCGCGCCTTTGGCGCCCTCCGCTTCCATCGCCTCCATCGTTTCCGCCGGTGCCCCCGCGATTCGTCGCATTGGCGGGACACTCGGCGTGCTCTCCCTGACGCTCGCGGCGGGTTGCGCGCAGCTGCAACTGCCGCCGCCCGACGCACCGGTGGCGCGCCTGCCCGAAGCACCGCCGAGCGCCGCAGCGCCTGCCATGACGGAGGCACAAGCGCAGGACCTTACGCGGCTGAACAAGCGGATTTTCGAGGAACAGGAATCGACCATCGAGCAAGAGCGCGCGCAGCGGGCGCTCGATGCGGCCATGCGCAACTACTACAACAGCAACGCCTACTTCTATGGCGGCTGGGGTGGCCCGGGCTGGTATGGCCCGGGATGGTACGGACCCGGATGGTACGGCCCTCGCTCGTCGGTGGGCGTGAGTGTCGGCTTCTGAGCGACACCATGGCGTGAGGCAATAAAAAAGGCGTTCCCGAGGGAACGCCTTTTTCGTTTTACGGCCTGCGCCTGCCAGCGGCGATCAGTGATGTTGCGCCTTGTGCGCAGACTGCGCCTTGCCCTTCGACGGCGACGCGGGCGTCGCAGCCGGCGGTGCAGCGGCCACCGTCTTGTGCGCGGGCTCGGTCGACGACACGAGCGGTGCATCGCCGCCCGACACCCCTTGCGGGCCACCGGAGCCGTCCGGACCGACGAACTGCACGAACACTTCGCCGTCCTTGACCATGCCCAGCTCGAAACGAGCGCGTTCTTCGATCGCCGCCGTGCCGTCCTGCAGATCCTGCACTTCGCCGGCAAGGCGATCGTTACGTTCCTTCAACTGCTCGTTCTTCTGCTGTTCGGCGCTCAGCTCGTCGCGCAGTTCGTGCACGTACAACCAACCACCGTGGCCGAACCAGAGCGGATACTGGATCACTACTAACAGCAGCACCAGTACCAAGGTCACCATTCGCATGCTTTCGCCTGGCAAGAATTCCGGGATACGGCCCCCGACCGGAATCGGGGGTCATCTCCCGGGGAAACGGAATTAGCGCAGATTGTAGAACGTTTCCTTGCCCGGATACGACGCGATATCGCCGAGATCCTCTTCGATGCGCAGCAGCTGGTTGTACTTGGCGATACGGTCGCTACGCGAGAGCGAACCGGTCTTGATCTGACCGGCGTTGGTGCCCACGGCGATATCGGCGATCGTCGAGTCTTCGGTTTCGCCCGAACGGTGCGACACAACCGCCGTGTAGCCCGCGCGCTTGGCCATTTCGATGGCGGCGAACGTCTCGGTGAGCGTACCGATCTGGTTGATCTTGATGAGGATCGAGTTGGCCACGCCCTGGTCGATACCTTGCTTCAGGATCTTCGTGTTGGTCACGAACAGGTCGTCGCCGACCAGTTGCACCTTCTTGCCGAGCTTGTCGGTCAGGACCTTCCAGCCGGCCCAGTCGTCTTCCGACATGCCATCTTCGATCGACACGATCGGGAACTTGTCGCACAGATTGGCGAGGTAGTCGGCGAACTCTTCCGAGCTCAACGACAGCCCTTCACCGGCCAGTTCGTACTTGCCGTTCTTGTAGAACTCGGTCGAAGCGCAGTCCAGTGCGAGCAACACGTCGTCGCCCAGGCGGTAGCCGGCGTTTTCAACAGCTTGCTGGATGGTCGTCAGGCACTCTTCGTTCGACGCGAAGTTCGGTGCGAAACCGCCTTCGTCGCCCACGGCCGTGCTCATGCCCTTATCGGCGATCAGCTTCTTGAGCGCGTGGAAGATCTCGGCGCCGCAGCGCAGGGCTTCACGGAAGCTCGACTGGCCAACCGGCATCACCATGAATTCCTGGATGTCCAGGCTGTTGTTGGCGTGTGCACCGCCGTTGACGATGTTCATCATCGGCACCGGCATCTGCATGGCGCCCGAACCGCCGAAGTAGCGATACAGCGGCAGACCGGCTTCTTCGGCAGCGGCCTTGGCCACCGCCATCGACACGGCCAGCATGGCGTTCGCGCCGAGGCGCGACTTGTTGTCCGTACCGTCGAGTTCGATCAGGGTCTTGTCCAGGAAGGCCTGTTCGGCGGCGTCCAGGCCCATGATCGCTTCCGAAATCTCGGTGTTGATGTGCTCGACAGCCTTCTGCACACCCTTGCCGAGATAGCGATCCTTGTCGCCGTCGCGCAGTTCGATCGCTTCGCGCGAGCCGGTCGACGCGCCCGACGGCACTGCCGCACGGCCCATCACGCCCGACTCCAGCAGCACGTCGCACTCGACCGTCGGGTTGCCGCGCGAGTCCAGCACTTCGCGCCCGATGATATCTACGATTGCACTCATGTATTCCTCGGTATCTGTATGACTAAAACGCTAAAGGGAACCTGCTTCGCGCCGCGACCCGCCATGCGCCGTCTCCACGCCGGGCGCGCAACCCTGAGAAGCAGCGCGCGCCGAATCCTGACGTGGGCGCCGATGCTGCGCTCGCGCGGACACCGGCTGGGCAATACGTAGACGGGGGAACAACGGCGCCTCGAAATGAGGCACGGGCGGCCTGTGGGATGACATCGATGTCGACGGTGCGCTCGGCGTACGGCACGCGGGCATCTCCTGAGGGCTCGCCTTCGCGGCGGCCACTGCGACCGCTGCGCGACAAGCTTAACGACTCGACGCCATGCTGCCAAGGCGTCTGGCCGCTATACCCGTCCTGTGGGCGTACTGATAGTGGCCCCAGGACGGTGTGTCTCATTTCAGTTGAAATTATTTTCCAGAAACTCGCCCTGTTTCACCGCCGCGTCAATGGTCTTGAGCGTGGTGAGCAGTTCGCGCATGCGGCCGAGCGGCACGGCGTTCGGACCGTCCGACAATGCGCAGGCCGGATCCGGGTGTGTTTCCATGAACAGTCCCGAGACGCCCACGGCCACGGCGGCACGCGAGAGCACCGGCACGAACTCGCGCTGACCGCCCGAGCTGGTGCCTTGCCCGCCGGGCAGTTGCACCGAGTGCGTGGCGTCGAACACGACCGGCGCGCCGGTCTCGCGCATGATCGCCAGTGAGCGCATGTCCGAGACCAGATTGTTGTAGCCGAACGAAACACCGCGCTCGCAGGCCATGAACACGTCATCGGGCAGACCGGCTTCGCGCGCGGCGTCGCGGGCCTTGTCGATGACGTTGATCATGTCGTGCGGTGCGAGAAACTGCCCCTTCTTGATGTTCACCGGCTTGCCCGACTGGGCGCAGGCACGGATGAAATCGGTCTGGCGGCACAGAAAGGCCGGCGTTTGCAGCACGTCGACGATAGGCGCCGCCACGGCGACATCCTCTTCGGTATGCACGTCGGTCAGCACCGGCACGCCGAGCTGACGGCGCACTTCCTCAAGGATCTTCAGGCCTGCGTCACGCCCCGGGCCACGATACGACTTGCCCGAGCTGCGATTCGCCTTGTCGAACGACGACTTGTAGATGAACGGGATGCCCAGCGCGCTCGTCATTTCCTTGAGCTGCCCCGCGACGTCGATCGTCATTTGCTCCGATTCGACAACGCAGGTACCTGCGATCAGGAAAAACGGCTGATTCAGGCCAACCTCGAAACCGCACAGTTTCATGGGAACTCCTTGTTTCTCGCTCGCTGCGGTTCAGTCTCAGGCGGCCTTCTTGCGCGCTTGCTGACCTGCCAGCGCCGCTTCGACATATGCCTTGAAGAGCGGATGGCCGTCACGCGGCGTCGACGTGAATTCCGGGTGGAACTGAACGCCCACGAACCACGGGTGCACCTGCTGCGGCAGCTCCATCATTTCCGGCAGATTCTCGGTCGGCGTACGCGCCGAAATCACCAGACCTGCGGCTTCGAGCTGCGGGACATAGTGGTTGTTGACTTCGTAACGGTGACGGTGACGTTCGTTGACCGTCTCGCCATAGATGCGCGAGGCCAGCGTTTCGGTCTTGACCGGCACGCGCTGCGAGCCCAGGCGCATGGTGCCGCCCAGATCCGAATTTTCGGAGCGTTGCTCGATCTTGCCGTCGCGGTCCTGCCACTCGGTGATGAGAGCCACGACCGGGTGCGGCGTCGACGGCTCGAATTCCGTGCTGTTCGCGTCGGCCAGCTTGGCCACGTCGCGCGCGAATTCGATCACGGCGAGCTGCATGCCCAGGCAGATGCCCAGGTACGGCACGCGGTTCTCGCGGGCGAAGCGAATGGCCTTGATCTTGCCTTCGGTACCACGGCGACCGAAACCGCCCGGCACGAGAATGGCGTCGAGATGCTTGAGCGCGTCCGTGCCGTCCTTCTCGATCTGCTCGGAATCGATGTACTCGATGTTCACGCGCGTTTCCGTGTGGATGGCGGCGTGACGCAGCGCTTCGATCAGCGACTTGTACGACTCGGTCAGATCGACGTACTTGCCGACCATGCCGATGGTGACTTCATGCTTCGGATTCTCGACGGCATGCACCAGACGCGTCCACATGGACAGGTCGGCCGGCTTGGCTTCGATCTTCAGTTCGTCGCAGATGATCTTGTCCATGCCCTGGTCATGGAGCATCTGCGGGATCTTGTAGATGGTGTCGACGTCCCAGACCGAGATCACGGCGTCTTGCGGAATGTTCGCGAAAAGCGAGATCTTCGCGCATTCGTCTTCCGGAATCTGACGGTCGGCACGGCACAGCAGCACGTTCGGCGAAATACCGATTTCGCGCAGCTTCTGCACACTGTGTTGCGTCGGCTTGGTCTTGAGTTCGCCGGCCGTCGCAATGTACGGCACGAGCGTCAGGTGCACGAAGGCCACGCTGTTGCGGCCCAGGCGCAGGTTCATCTGACGTGCGGCTTCGAGGAACGGGAGCGACTCGATGTCACCGACCGTACCGCCGATTTCGACGATAGCCACGTCCGGATGGCCGTCCCAGGTCGAACGCGCACCGCGCTCGACGAAGGCCTGGATTTCATTGGTGATGTGCGGAATGACCTGCACGGTCTTGCCGAGATACTCGCCACGGCGTTCCTTGCGGATCACCGATTCGTAGATCTGGCCCGTGGTGAAGTTGTTCGCACGACGCATCTTGGCGCTGATGAAGCGCTCATAGTGGCCGAGATCGAGGTCGGTTTCCGCACCATCCTCGGTCACAAACACCTCGCCGTGCTGGAACGGGCTCATGGTGCCCGGGTCGACGTTGATGTAGGGATCAAGCTTGAGGAGGGTGACTTTGAGGCCACGCGATTCGAGAATCGCGGCCAGAGATGCGGCAGCAATTCCCTTACCAAGAGAGGAAACCACGCCGCCCGTGACAAAAACGAATTTGGTCATCGCAGTAATTGCTCGCGGGAAAGCCGGATTATACCCGAAAGCCGCCTCGCCCTCGACGTGCAGCGCGGCAAATTTTGACCTTGACAGGCATCGCACGGGCCGTCCCGGCACGTACGGCGCGCGCTCGCGCGAATCCGCACGCGCGCACAAATGCCACTTCCCCTCCCCGCGCCGCCAACCCGCAGCGAACGACCGGTATCAGGCGGCCATCGGATGGCGATGCGTTCCGCGCAATTCCGCAAGCATCTCCCGCACGGCGGCGGCCGTCTCGAGCGGACGCTCCATTGGGAAAAGATGTGTGCCCTGAACATAGCGCAAATGGGTGCCGACGATACGGCGCGTTGCGCCGATCCCGGCCTGCCGAAGCTCGCGCGACTCCGTGCCTGCGAGGAAGCCGACGGGTACCGGCACGCCTCGCAGGGCGCGAACGGCAAGCAACGGCGGCAGCGTGAGATAGATCCGATATTCGATATCGCGGGCGAATGCGAGCCGTCGCGCGTCGCCCTCTCCGCTCGGAAGCGTTCCGCAATCGATGTAGTCGCGCAGCACGTCCGGGTCCCAGCTCGCAAACGCCGGCTTGCTGGCGAAATGCTGCCAGGCGGACTCCCAGTCGGGCCAGTGATCGCGACGACGCTTGGTCACCCCCGCCGGAGACATGCGTTCGTAGAGCCCGGTCAGCATGCCCAGACGCAGCATCTGCGTGCGCCAGCCAGGGGTCACGATGGGAGAGTCGATCATCACGACACCCCGCACGCAGCGCGGCGCCTTGAGCGCCGCCATGAGGCTGAGGAAGCCGCCCAGCGAGTGTCCGACAAGCCACACCGGTTCGCCGCCGTATTGACGCTCCAGTGTGTCGACCAGCTCGTTGCGCAAATAGCGCCAGCCGGGTGTGACCGGATAACGCGGATCGTGGCCGATGCGATCGATGGCGCGCACGTCGTACTCGTCGGCGAGTGCGCCCAGCATCTTGCGGTATACGCCAGCGGGGAAGCCGTTGCCGTGCGAGAAATGAATGATGTCTCGTGTCATGGAATTCGTTGTCATGGCGAAGCACGCACGCTACGTGGTACTCGCAAAGCCATTTTAGCCAACCGCTCGCCTGATTCCCGTAGAGGTTTCCGTCGAATCGGGACGGGTCGCGGCGCGTTACCGGTGACGACGCTCACGCCGGTCACGCGCGAATGGGCACACGCCTGCGGCACGGCGCGGGCGGACAGCGTGTTGCCGATATCGTTGCGGCATCGGCACCGGCGTGGCGTTCACGGGATCCCGGGCGCCTCCGCATGCCAATACCGGCGATGTCGTTCGCGATACGACGCCGCCTCGATGCCTCGCGCCGTCGCCGTGAAACGCACGCCCCCGTGCGTCGGATTGCTCCAGAGCGCCGCGCCTGCAGCCTGATAGCGGGCGACGACCGGCGGCCTGGGATGCCGAAAACGATTGCGGTAGCCCGTTTGAAACACGACATGCCGTGGCGCTACGGCCTGCACGAACGCTGGCGTCGACGATGTCTGACTGCCGTGATGCGGCGCAAGCAGAATGTCCGCGCGCAGGGCGGAACCGAATCGCGCGAGCATGGTTGTCTCTTGCGGCGCCTCCACGTCGGCGGCAAGCAGCGCGCTGTGGCGCGCGTTCGCCACCTTTAGCACGCAACTGACGCCATTCGGACCCATGCGACCGAGCCAGCCCTCGCGCAGCGCCGGCGTGTCGGGGTGCAGGAACTGGAAGCTCACCCCATCCCACGTCCATCGCTGCCCGGCGAGGCAGGTTTGGTGCCGCTCGGCGGCACGCCGCACCCGGTGGCCGGATGGCAGCGACGACAGGAGCTGCGCCTGCGGGTAGGCCCGAAGCACACTCTCGGCCCCACCGAAGTGATCGTCGTGCGCATGACTGACGACGAGTCGATCGAGCTGCCGGATGCCATGCGCGCGCAGGTAGGGGACGATCACACGTTGCCCAGCGTCCGTACGCGGCCCCAGCGGTGGCCCCGCGTCGAACAGCAACGCGTGTTTTGCCGTCTCCACCAGCACTGCATTGCCCTGCCCGACGTCGAGCATGGTGACGCGGAATTCACCTTCGTCCAGCGGTGGCGAGGTCGCGAAGCATGCCGGACTCAGCAGCGCGAAACCCGCCAATCGGATTCCGGCGCACGCCGCCCTCCAGCCACGCATCCACATGGGCAATGGCGTCAGAATCGCAATCACGCCACCCACGGCCGCAGCCTGAACCCACGCCGGCGCGACAGCCACGCGCCATACCGCCCACGGAAATGCCGCAAGCGTTCCCAGCCAATCGGCCAGCCACACGACGACAATATGGGCGGCGGCCAGCGTCCACTGCGCCAAGGCGTGCGGCAACAGCAGGCTTGCCAGGGCCAATGGCGTCACGATCAGTGTCATGACGGGGATCGCCACGGCGTTCGCCAGCGGACCGAGCAACGGCACCGCACCGAACCAGGCAAGCGACAACGGGATCAGGCCGATGGTCACGGCATATTGCGCTCGCGCGGCCTGTCCGAGCCGCTCGCCCATCGCAACCGCCCACAGGTGCCACCTCCCTCGGCGCTGCGGCTCGGCCGCTGCCGACGCACGTGACTCCCATGACTCCCGTGATGCTCGTCGCGCTCCCCGCGTCACTGATGTGCGACGCCGCCGTCCCGCCATGACCAGCGCCGCGACGGCGCCAAACGACAACCACAGCCCCGGCGTCACGACCGCCCACGGATCCAGCGTCACAATGACTGCCAACGCCCACGTCAGCACGTACGACGGCGCCGCAGATCGTCCGCTCAACAGCGCCGTCACCAATATCGCCACCATGCCGACCGCACGCCGCACGGGCACGCCCCACCCCGCCACCGCACCATAGGCCACCGCGACGATCAGAGCCGCGATCGCTGCGGCCTTCGGCGCGGGCAACCAAAGCGGCAGACTAAAGCGGGAGCCACAGACGCGTCGCCACAGCATTCCCGTCAACGCGGCCACCATGCCAGCAACGAGCGACACGTGGAGCCCCGAAATGGCGAGCAGGTGATTGACCCCGGTATCGGCGAACACCTGCCAGTCGCGCTCGGCGATGTCGCCGCGCTCACCCAAGGCGAGCGCCATCAGTACGCCGCCATATCGGGCCGAGGGCGTCGACGACATGAGCGCCGCTCGAAAATCGTCACGCAGCTTCGCGCGCCAGGCGGCGAATCGATACCCCGGCACCGGTCCGGCCTGCCGGCGCTGCGGCGTCGCTTCCCGCGTCGACTGGCCTTTGCCACGGAAAACCTGCACGAATCCCGTCGCGCGAACGCCTCGCGCCAGCGCCGCCAACTCCGCGTCGAAACCGTGCCAGTTGGCGAATCCCCGTGGCGCCTTGAGCCGTACGGGCAACTGCCATTGCTCCCCCGTACGGGGCGCGGCGACCATGCGCAACATGTTCGCGCCCCCTTCACCGCCCCAGCGCGCCCGGCCCGGCCACACCAGCTCAATTCGCGCCGGCACCGCCGCCCGCTCGCATGTTGCCGAATGACTGCGGTCGTGCAGCGCTGCAGCGCTTTCCGAAACGGACGTCCGGCTCACGTCGGACGGCAGTGCGCATCCGTCCTTCACGAGGTAGGCTCGCTCCACATCGAATGCGAATCGAAGGTTGTCGTCGCTCGACACCGGTAGTCCGTCTACGACGCCCACCACGATCACATCGCGGCCTTCCAGCGATGAAAGCAGGTATTCGCCCAAGCGCGTTTCGGCGCGAAACGCGGCCCACGCGAATCCCAATACACCGGCACACAACGCCAGAATGACCCGCACACCCTGGCGGCGCCAGCGATTGCCCCTGCGCCGACTCGCGCCTTCGCTTTCCACATGCGCCGGTGCATTCGGCGCAACGCCGCCGCGGATTCTTTCATGCCGGGCCGTTGCGTTCGTTCGCGCGCAGTGCGGCGGGTCGATCTCCGGCAGCGCCGCGCCGTTCTGCCCGGCCGTCCCGGATCGCTGCCTTGCCGCGCCCCTCGCGCCGACGACGTCCGTCGCGGGTGCCCGCTCCGGACGCCCGCCGTCAGGTCCCGGAAGCCTCGTGAAATCGCGCGCCGCCGCCCGCCACATCGCCGGGATTGCCGCAAACATCCCAATGGCCGACACCGCAGCCGCACCGCCAACGACAGCGCCGAACCACGGCCCGGAAGGCAACGTCGGCGCCTGCTGCAGCCACCAGACGCCTGCGACCCACGCAAGCAGCACCAATCGCATGACGTCACCACGTCATGGTTCAGGATTCGCGCGACGCCCGGGCGTCAGCGCGATACCGACGGGGAAATAAGCGAGGTAACAGGCGTCGGCCCGTCGCCGGGCGTCATTGCCATCGCACCGGACAGGCGCGGCAGCACGCGCCACGCATTGGCGCACGTCGCCTGCGATAGCGCGTCATCCGACACCCCGCGAAGCGCCGCAAGCACCTGCGCGATTCGCGGCAACTCGACCGGGCTATTGCGCTGCTTGTAACGCCATTCCGGCGCAATGTCAGGCGCATCGGTCTCGAGGACGAGGGTATCGAGTGGCAGATCCGCCGCGAGACGACGAATCTGGAGCGCGCGATCGAAGGTCATCTGCCCGCCGAACCCCAGACAGAAACCTCGTTCAATGAACATGTCCGCCTGCTGACGGCTGCCATTGAACGCATGCGCGATGCCGCCGCGCGGCGTGAAGATCCGGAGTTGCTTGAGCAGTGCGTCCTGCGAACGACGCACGTGAAGAATGACAGGCAGATCGAAGTCGCGCGCGATCCTCAACTGCTCGACATAGAAGAATTGCTGACGCTCGGGGTCCAGCGTCTTGACGAAGAAATCCAGACCGATCTCGCCGATACCCACGAAGCGCGGATCGCCCATCGCCGCTTCCACCGCGCGGCGCAACGTCGCAATGTCCTCGTCTCGTGCGCGCGGCGTGTAGAGCGGATGGATGCCGAGCGCATACGCGCCCCCCGGCATCGCGCGAGCGGCCGCACGCGCCGCATCGAAGGTCGCGCACTCGACGGCGGGCACCACGAGTCCCGCCACGCCTGCGGCAGCGGTGTCGGCAATCACGGTCGAGCGGTCGGCGTCGAACTCGGCCGCATCGAGATGGCAATGGGTATCGATCCACATGGTCTGGTGTCCTTGAGCGTCAATTCTACGGGTCAGGGACAAGGCTCGCACGCCCGGCACGCTATGGCCATCGGACAACACCTTGTTCGGGCCTCGGAGATGGCCTAATTTCGCCACGTCCGCCGCGCCCCCTCCGACTCGCAAAAATGCAAAACGCCGGGGAATTCCCGGCGTTTGACTTACCGCAGCGACGCTTCAAACCGCCCCGAAGCGCAACCTCACGCTACCTCACGCAACCTCCAGCACGCCTTCGCGCAACCGGAGTGCGCGGTCGCAACGCCGCGCCAGATCAATGTCGTGCGTCACGATCACGAAGCTGGTCCTGAGCGTCTCGGACAATTCCAGCATCAGTTCGAACACGGTCTCGGCCGTATGCCCGTCGAGGTTGCCGGTCGGCTCGTCGGCGAGCACGCACGCCGGTTGGGTAACCAGCGCCCGCGCCATCGCCACGCGCTGACGCTCGCCGCCCGAGAGCTCCGACGGACGGTGCTTCACCCGCGAACCGAGTCCCACGCGTTCGAGCATTGCCTGCGCACTCGCGCGCGCTTGCTCGGTCGGCATGCGACGAATGCGCAACGGCATCGCCACGTTGTCGAGCGCCGAGAACTCAGCAAGAAGATGGTGAAACTGATAGACGAAGCCGAGCGACTGATTGCGCTGCGTCGTCTTGTCGCGCTCGCGCAGCGACGAAAACGGCTTGCCCAGCAGCGACACTTCGCCGCGCGACGGATCGTCGAGCCCGCCCAGCACGTGCAGCAGCGTGCTCTTGCCCGACCCGGACGCCCCGACGATCGCCACCTTCTCGCCGGGCGCCACGTCGAGACTCGCGCCGTTGAGCACCGTCACGTTGAGCTGCCCCTGCTTGAAGGTCTTGTGCAGATCGCGCGCGCGCAGCACCGGACCGTCGTAGGCGAGATTCGGCACCGGGTTCATGGATGGGTTCGCGTTACTCATAGCGCAGGGCCTCCGCCGGTTTGACGCGCGACGCGCGCCAGCTCGGGTAAATCGTCGCCAGAGCCGAGAGGATGAACGAGATCACCCCGATGCGGATCACGTCCGACGATTGCAGATCCGAAGGCAATTCGGAGATGAAATAGATGTCTTGCGGCAGGAAATGAATGCCCAGCAGACGCTCGATGAACGGCACGATGGTGCCGATGTTGACCGAGATCAGGCAGCCGAGGCCCACGCCGAGCAACGCGCCCGCAAAGCCGATGGTCACGCCCTGCACGATGAAGATTTTCATGATCGAGCCAGGCTGCGCGCCAAGCGTACGCAGAATGGCGATGTCCGCGTACTTGTCGGTCACCGTCATCACGAGCGACGACACCAGATTGAACGCGGCCACGGCGATGATCAGCGTCAGGATGATGAACATCATGCGCTTCTCGGTCTGCACCGCAATGAACCAGTTCTTGTTCTGCTGCGTCCAGTCGCGCACCCACATGTTGCCCGAGAGCGTCTTGGCCAGTTCGCGCGCCACGAGCGGGGCCTGCTCCATGTCCTGAATTTTCAGACGCACGCCGGTCGGACCGTCGAGTCGATAGAGCGTCTCGGCATCGTGCAGGTCGATCAACGCCAGCGAGCTGTCGTATTCGTAATGCCCGGCGGTGAAGATCGCCACCACGGTGAACTGTTTCACACGCGGCAGCACCCCCGCCGGCGTGATCGTGCCTTGCGGCGCGACGAGCGTGATCTTGTCGCCAATGCTCACGCCCAGCCCGCGCGCCAGTTCGCGTCCGAGCACAATGCCGAAGCTGCCCGGCGTGAGATTGGCCAGCGTGCCTTCGGTGATCTGCTTGCCGAGATCGGAGACCTTGGCCTCCTCGCTCGGCACGATGCCGCGCAGCACCACACCGCGCACATTGTCTTCACGCGTGAGCATGGCCTGCTCGCCCACATAAGGTGCGGCGGCGATGACGTTCTTGTTTTGCAGCGCTTCGGCGGCGGTGCGTTGCCAGTCGGGCAGGTTGCCGTCGACCGCAAAGACCTCGATGTGCGCCAGCACGGAAAGCATGCGGTCCCGAACTTCCTTCTGGAAGCCGTTCATCACCGAGAGCACCACAATGAGCGCTGCCACGCCCAGCGCAATGCCGGCCATGGAGATGAAGGAGATGAAGGAGATGAAACCGTTGCCGGAGGATCGCTTGCCGGTGCGTGTATAGCGCCAGCCGATCTGCCATTCGTATGGGAATTTCAAACGGATTCCTGATTCTTGATAAGGATCGATCGGAGCGTGCCGGCGCCGGTCTGCACCAGCGCCTGAGCCCGGCACCCGGTCCCTGCCCGGGGCAACGGACGGCACGTTCCGTACCTGACGTCAGGGTCACCCAACTGCCAGCGCGAAGTTTGCCATACAATTCGCCTCGACATGGATACACCTGCCCTGCACTTTCTCTTGCCGTTCGCGCTCCCCGCGTCGGCCCATTTGCCCGCACTGCTGGCCGAATTGGAGTTGCCCGCGCTCGAAAAGTTGCTCGCGCGCGGCGTTCCGGCGGCGCAGGACGTGCCGGAAGACCCGTTTGTCCCCACGCTGCCGCACGAGCGCTGGCTGGCCGACGCCTTCGGCCTGCCCGGCGTGCCCGCGCGCGCGCCGCTGGCGCCGTTCATGCTCCTCGAGGACAGTGGCTCGCTCGATACCCGCGTCTGGTATTGCGCCCAGCCCGCCCATATCCACATCGCCACCGACCATCTGGTGCTGACGGACCCGGCCGAGCTGGCGCTGAGCGCCGAGGAATCGGCGGCCCTCTTCACCACGGCGCATGCGCTGTTTGCCGAAGAAGGCGGCGAGCTGATCGCCCCGCGCCCCGATCGCTGGTACCTGAGCGCACCGGCGCTCGGCGAGCTGCTGACGGCGTCTCCGGCCCGCGCGGCCGGTCGTAACGTCGATATCTGGCTACCCCAGGGCAAGGCCGAGCTGACGTGGCGCAAGTGGCAGAACGAAGTGCAGATGGCCTGGTACGACCATCCGGCCAATCAGGCCCGCGAAGCGCGCCGCCTGCCGCCGGTCAACGCCTTGTGGCTGTATGGCGGCGGTCAGCGCATTGCCGCGCCCCGCCTGAATCGCCCATGCGTGACCGTGCTGGCCGACGACCCCGCCACGCGCGGTCTGGCCACTCACCTCCAGATCGCCTTGCATGGCACGAGCGCGGGCCTCGGCGCCGCGAACGGCCGCACGCTCGTGCAGATCGACTCCCTTACACCGCATTTCCTGATGGAAGACTGGGCGCGCTGGCGCGATGCCCTCGTGGACATCGACCGCACATGGCTCGCCCCCGCGCTCGAGCGCGTGTCCAAGGGCGAGTCGCGGGAAGTCGCGCTCACCCTGTGCGGCGACAGCCACAGCCTGACGATTCGCTCGCGCGGTGGCGACCTGCGCAAGTTCTGGCGACGTCAGTCGCTCGACGCCCGCATGGTGTCGTTCGCCCGGCTGGGTGAGGTCGTGGCATGACCGACATCGTCACCCGTCATGTCGACGACACGACTGCCGACGCCCTGGCGCGAGACGGCGTTCACCCGGTGCTCGCCCGCTTGTTCGCGTCGCGCGGCGTAGTCGGCAGCGAAGAGACCGAGACGGCGCTCGCGCGCCTGATTCCGCCCACACAGCTCAAAGGCGCGCAGGAAGCCGCTGTCTTCCTCGCCAACGCCATCGATGCGGGCAAGCGCATGCTCGTCGTGGCCGACTACGACTGCGACGGGGCAACCGCCTGTGCGGTGGCCGTGCGCGGCCTGCGCATGTTCGGCGCCAAGGTCGAGTACCTCGTCCCGAACCGCTTCGAATACGGCTACGGCCTCACGCCCGAGATCGTGGCGCTGGCCGCCAAGGGCAAGCAAGGTCCGCCTGATGTCTTGATTACCGTCGACAACGGCATCGCCAGTCTCGACGGCGTGGCGGCCGCGCAAATGCTCGGCATCGAAGTCGTGGTGACCGATCACCACTTGCCGGGCGCAGACCTGCCGAACGCGCGTTGCATCGTCAACCCGAACCAACCCGGGTGCGAATTCCCGAGCAAGAATCTGGCAGGCGTGGGCGTAATGTTCTACGTGCTGCTCGCGCTGCGTGCCGAACTGCGCGCGCGCGGCGCCTTCGAGGGGCGTGAGCAGCCGCGTCTGGACACGCTGCTGGATCTCGTCGCGCTGGGCACCGTGGCCGACGTCGTGAAGCTCGACGCCAACAACCGCATTCTCGTCGCGCAGGGCCTCTCGCGCATGCGCGCAGGCCGGATGCATCCGGGCATCAACGCGCTGTTTCGCGCCGCTGCCCGCAATGCCCGCCAGGCGGGCAGCTTCGATCTGGGCTTCGGTCTCGGCCCACGCCTGAATGCCGCCGGACGCCTCGCCGACATGTCGCTCGGCATCGAGTGCCTGCTCACCGACGACGACGCGCGCGCATGGCACCTCGCCCAGGAGCTCGACGCCATGAACCGCGAGCGCCGCGAAATCGAAGCCGGCATGCAGCAGGAAGCGCTGGCCGATCTGGCACGCTTCGATCCGCGCGCCGCCACCACGCTGTGCGCGTTCAACGAGACCTGGCATCAGGGCGTGATCGGCATCGTGGCCGCGCGGCTCAAGGAGAAGTTCTACCGTCCGACCATCGTGTTCGCACCGGGCGACGACGGGCAGATCAAGGGCTCCGGACGCTCGATTCCGGGCTTTCACCTGCGCGACGCGCTCGATCTCGTCACCAAGCGCGAGCCGGGGCTGATCGGCAAGTTCGGTGGCCACGCGATGGCGGCCGGCCTCACAATCGCCGCCGACGCCTTGCCGCGCTTTCAGGCCGCCTTCGAAGCCGTCGGTCAGGAATGGCTCGACGAGAAGGCACTCTCCCGTGTGATCGAGACGGATGGGGACATCGGCGACGAATGCTTCGTCCCGCCGTTCGTCGCGTTGCTCGACGCGCAGGTTTGGGGCCAGGGGTTCCCGCCACCGGTGTTCTCGGGGGAATTCGACGTGCTTTCGCAAGCGATCCTCAAGGACAAGCACCTCAAGCTGCAACTGGGGCGCGGCCGCATGCGCTTCAATGCGATCTGGTTCAACCACGCCGACACGTTGCCGAGCCGCGCGCGCTTCGCTTACCGATTGGCGGCCGATACGTTCAACGGGGTCTCGCGCGTACAGATGATCGTCGAGCACGCCCAGGGCTGACATCGCACGGCGACGGTGCGCCCCGCCTTCCGGGCAACACCGTCGCCTTCCCCTTGCACGCTACGCCGCTACCTGCGGCATGCCCCAACCGAATCTCAATTGAATCTCAACCGAACGGCGCTGCTGAGCGACGCGTGCGTCCGATCGGCGTGACGAATGCGAGCACGGCGGGCGCCAGCACGCGTACCCGATGCCAGCAACGCGACGGCACCACCGCCAGTCGCGGCGCCACGATTTCCAAGGTTCGCGACACCCCTGCCAGATCGACGTAGTCGAGCGCCAACGCACCGCGCGCGACCATCAGCAGTTCGTCGCCCGCTTCGTGGCACTCCCAGATGTCTGCATGGACGGCTGCGTCGTCGGGCGCATCGAACATGCCGATCATGCGCCGTGCGCCGCTTCGTGTGGCAAGCGTTGCGAGCATGTCGTCGTCATAGAGCCCGAGGAGCGCGTCTCGCCCCATGCCGCAAGCCCACGGCAGCCGCGCCCCCAACGCCCGCTCGTGATCGCCGTGAATGTCTGCCGCGTCCCCGGTATCGGGGACATCATGGCCATCACGGACGTTTCGCGCGTCAGCGCCCACGAACGGTCTCCCCGGCGGGGGTAGCAGGGGTAGCGGCGCCGTCGAGCACCAGCTTCGCCGACACGTGACGCGGCCCCATCACACGCTGACCGGTCAGCACGATGGTGCGCATCGCCTCGGCCCAGCCCTGCATCGACGCGCGCGACACCTCCGCGTGTACGACACTCGTGCCGGCGGAACTGGCGCGACGCGGTGCCTTGCCCGCCGGCCAGGCGCGGCGCAATTCGTCGTCGACAGGCGTGTCGTGGAAGCCGCCGCTCATCGTGACGTCGAACGCCAGGGCGCTGCCCGTGCAATACGCCATGCCCGAGACACCGAAGCGGTGCTCGCCTTCCGCGACCAGCCCCGTTACCTGAAACAGGCGAGACGACGCCCCCTCGCGCGGCGCGAGCACCAGCTCGATGGGCAAAGGCCCTTCGCCGTCGAGTTGATATGTCCCGTGCAGCGCGACCGTCGACGCCGCGCCGGCGCAGACGTCCGATCCCGGCGCCGCCGCGACCGTGGCCGCTCCCGAAAGCAGCAATGCCGCCGCAGCGCCGTGAATGGCGCACTTGAGATTCGTCGTTGGGTTCATGTCCTGGCTCCTGTGTGAAGACGCGACGCCGACAACCGACCGGCAAGCCACGCTCGCCGGTCGGTTGTCGCATCCGTCGTTTCAGTAATCGGCACGCAAGGTCAGCATGACGCTGCGCGGTGTGCCGTAGTGGTTGTTCCAGCTCGCGTTCGACAGGCTCTGGTAGTAGCGCCGATCGAAGACGTTGTTCAGATTGAGCGCCGCCGACACATGCTTGTTGTAGCGATACCCCGCGCGCAGATTCACCGTCGCGTAGCCGCCTTGCCGGAGCCGCAGCCCGTTGGAGGTGGCCGACGTCTCGCTCTGCACGTCGATGCCGCCGCCCACGCTCCAGCGCCGCGCGTCGAAGGGCAGTGCGTAGTTCGTCCAAAGGCGCAGCAGATGACGCGGCGCGAAGTCGGCGAACGTCTGCCCCTGCATCGTGGCGTCGCTGAGGTACTTCGTCGTGTTGAACGTGTAGCCTGCGAACACATTCCACGCGTCGGTGATCTGCCCGTTCGCCTGCATCTCCACCCCCTGGCTCTGCACGTCGCCCGACGCGATGTAGCGGCACGTCGTGCCCACGCACGGCACGCTCGGGTCGGTCTGCGCCCGGTTCTTCTGACGGATGCGGAACACGGCGAGCGAGACGTCGAGTGCGCCGTCCAGCAACTGCCCTTTCACGCCCGCCTCGTAGCTCGCGCCGGTGATCGGCTTGAGCAGGTTGTCGCCCGCGTCGAGCACCGTCTGGGGCTGGAAGATGTCGGCATAGCTCGCATAGAGCGACCACTGATCGTTCAGATCGAACACGATGCCGCCGTAAGGCGTCGCCTTCGCGCCGGTGCGGTAGCTGCTGGCCGGCGCGTGCTGGTCCCACCACGACACGCGCGCGCCCAGCACGAGCGTGAGCGGTTGCGCAAGACGTATGCGTCCCATGACGTAGGCGCCGTTCTGAACGGTGCGTGTGGGCGTCACGCTCGAGAACGGGCCGGTGGCCGGCTCCGGGACCGTGTTCGGGTCCCAGCGGAAAACGTTGACCGGACGGCCATTGACCGGCGGCACGAGCGCAGCACTGCGTTGTTGTGTCGTGGCTTCGAGCCGTTGCAGCCCGAAGAGCAGGTGATGCTCGCGGCCGAACAGCTTCACGGGGCCGTCGACCTGCAAGTCCAGGCCGGTCTGCGTGTTGTCGAAGCGATATGCCGCCCCGGTCAGTTGGCTGCCCGCGCCGGTCGACGGATTGATCGCGCCGAATGCCACGCCGTATTTGAGATCGCCGCCGGCATCGAGATAGTTCGCCGAGAGTTTCGCCGCCCAGCCGCTGCCCAGTTGCTGTTCGAGCGTGCCGAATACGCGCGTTTCGGTCCAGTTGAAGGTGTCCCACGACGAGCCCAGGAAGGTGGCGCGCGGCAGATTCAGGTCGCCTCCCGTGGTGGAGAACGGCACACCCGCGAGGTTCGGCGTCGAGGTCGTGCGCTGATGCTGCACGCCGACACGCAACATCGTCGACGCCGTGAGATCGGCCTCGGTCACGCCGTAGATCGTCGTGGCGTGCTGGCGGCCCACGTCGTAGTACATGCGCTGGCGGTCGTCCGAGACGGCGACACGCGCGCGCAACGAGCCGCTGGCGTTGAGCGGGCCGCCGATGTCGGCCTCCTCGCGATACCGGTCCCAACTGCCGAGCGTGGCCGACGCCGACGCCGCGAACGTCTTGCCCGGCCGCTTGTGCACGAGATTGACGAGTCCGCCCGGATTGCCCGTGCCGTGAAACAGGCCAGTCGCACCGCGAATGATCTCCACGCGTTCATAGGGCGTCATGTCCTGCGGACCTGCGGCCGTGTTGGCCATGAGGACCGGCACGCCGTCCTGCTCGAAGGCGTCGAGCTTGAAGCCGCGCGAGTAGAACGCCGTCGTGAGCAGCACGTAAGGTTGCACGGTAATGCCGGGAACCCGCTGCAAAACGTCTTCGACGGTGTGCGTGCCCTGCTGCGACATGAGCGTCTCGTCGACCACCGTGACGGTTTGCGGGATATCGCGCACCGACGGCGCAATGCGCCCGAGCAACGACCCCTGCTTGTCGGGATCTCGCTCGGCCGTGCCGCTCACCGTTGTGACGGGCAACGCGGCTGCGGCGTTGGTGGATACAGACGACTCGGCGGGCGCTGTCTGCGCGAAGGCAGACGTCACGACACCGCCGGTCACGACGGCGAGCGCCGCCAGGCTAACGGCTCGCCACACCCCGGGCGTGACCATCGGCGCCGTGCGCAAATCGGCAGCGGCACTGGAACAGATTGTTTTTTTGGAAGACATCGGCAACACATCAACGAGACGGAAAATCGATCTCGTCATCGTGCCGGGTACGTCCGGCCGTGACTCGCGTTTGCATCACCATCGCTGGCGATGCCATCACGAAGTGTCGCGTCGGCCTGTCAGCGGACTTCGCGCGTAAGTGTGTTGGGCAGCACGCCGAAGCGCTCGCGGAAGACCTTGGTGAAGTGCGAGTCGGTGTAGCCGCACTGCCATGCCGCTTCGCTCACGCTGATGCGGCGCGCGCTCAGCAACGTGAACGCCGTGGCGAGCCGACGCTCGCGCACATAGCCATGCACGGTCGTGCCGAACTGTTCGCGAAAGCCCGCACACAACTTGTTGACGTTGATGCCGACCTCGCGCGCCAGCGCCGGCAGCGACGGCGGCGTCTGCAATTGCGTGTCGAGCAAATCGCGCGCGGCAAGGACTGCGCGTCGCGTTGCGCGCTCGCGTTGGGACTCGCACGCACGGCGAACATGATCGCCGGAAGGTCCGGCCGTGACGCTCGCACTGCGCGGCGCCCTCGAGGCGTCCGACGCACGATCCGGCACATACGCGGCACAGCGCGCCAGCGCGTCGAACGACTGACCGACCAGCGCCAGGCGTTGCCATGCAGCGTCACTGTCGTGCGCGGGAGGTGAGATCATCGCGCTCGCCCAGCGACGCTCGTCGGCACTCATGGGACGCGTGAGCACCGCACTGCGCTCACACCAATCCCCTCTGACATCCGCCGGACCGCTCGCACAACGCGCATCCCACACGGCGTCGCGCCAGCCGCGCGTGAGCGCGTGCGCGTCGAGCCCGCACGTCGTTTGCAAGTAGCGCTCGGACACGCGAAGGCTGCAATACCGCAACGCGCCCGATTCGCCGTAGACATTCTCGATATCGAGCGCCTGCGCCCCGAAGCACACGTTGACGCTGCCCCCTGCCGCACGCAGCAGCGAAGCGCCGTTCGCCCCCCAATGCAACGCCCCGTCGAGCAGAAAGACGATCTTGATGGCGCCCGCGTCCAGCGCCTCGCGCACCGATTCGCCCGCGCTCGCCCGTTGCACGCCACGCGCGAGCGACAGGCCGTCGAGATCGATAGCGTGCCGCCACGGCTCAGAAGTGACCATTCCCCGATCATCCCGCATCAAATGTTAATGAGACCCATTATCATTTGATGCGGAACTTTACGCAACGAGCGGCAACCTGCGCACGCAAATTCTCGTTGTGCGAGAGGACGATTCGGAGAATCAGGCGGGCTGCGCCTCGGCGACGTACTCATGCATCACGCGCAGGAACGCTTCGCGCGCCGGGTGCACGTCTACGCCGCGATGCCGCACGAAGAAGTTCGGCACGGCGGCGAGATCTTCCATCGCGTGTCCGACGATATTCGCTTCCTGCCGGTAACGCAGGTAAATGCCGCGCGGCACCAGCGAGTACCCTACGCCCGCGCCGACGCACGCCACGATGGTGGCGTAACTGCCGTAGCTCAGAATGCGCCCCGGTGTGACCGCATTCGCGGCCAGCCACTGCTCCATCGTGGCGCGATACGGGCAGCCGGGCGGCCACATCAGCAACGTGGCGCCGGACAGATCCGATGCCTCGTGTACCCGGCCCGCCCGGGCCGGCGCAACGAGCACGATCGGTTCGCGGTAGATCTCGTCGGCCACCACCGACGCCTGCGCCTGCGCTTCCAGACAGGCCGTGCCGGCGATCAGCGCCGCATCGACGCGCCCGTGCTGAATCTCGTCGAGGAGATTGAGCGACGTATCGGTCACCAGATTCAGACGCACTTTCGGATACGCCGCATGGAACCGGGCAAGCACGGCGGGCAGCCGCGACGTCGCCGACGATTCGATTGCGCCAAGCGAAAAGTCGCCGGACGGCTCGTTGGCCGGATTGAGCGCCGCGGCGGCCTCACGCGAGAGCGCCAGAATGCGCTCGGCGTACCCGAGCAACGTGCGCCCGCTCGGCGTCAGTTGCAACTTGCGCCCCTGCCGGTGAAAGAGTTTGACGCCGACCGTGTGTTCGAGCGAGCGGATGCGCGCCGTTACGTTCGACTGGACGCAATGCAGCGCCTCGGCCGCCCCCAGCACACTGCCCTCGTCCACGATGGCCTTGAAGGTCTGAAGTTGCAGGAAGTCCATGAACGTCTCCGGGGAGGCATCGGGCACCCTGTCGAGGGTGCGGGAAAGGCACTGGGAAAAGGGTATCGCCCATGTTACTCGGCGAGCGCCGTCACTTCAATAATAGTGAACAAAATCGCCTCAACATTTCACTTTTTTAGTGCACGGGAAAGGCATAAGCTTCGGGTTATCCCTAGTGCGACGTCTGTCATGGCATCCCGCCTCCGGCCAGTACGCCGCCTCTCGCGAAGGAAGTCACATCATGTTCCGCCCTCTGCCCGCTGCCGCCCAAGTCAACGCCTACGCTCCGGTGGTTGCTGCGCCGGTCACGCCGCTCGGTCTGTTTTTCCGCGCCGTCGATCAATGGCGCGTGAGCTACGAGCAGCAATTGCAGGCCGAGGCCCTCGCCTCCTTCGACGACACCTCGCTGGCCGATGCCGGCTACGCGCGCGACGCGTTCGGCCTGCGTCACGCCGCACGCTGAAGACGCTGCCGCGCTGCGGCGGGCGTCGTCACCGGAGTCACACCGAAATCCCCGCAAAAGTGGGGGAAACAGGGCCTTCGCTGCGCTATAATTGCGGTTTTCCCGAATTCGCAACTGTCATAGCTCATGGAAGCCGAACGCCTCAACGCTCTCGAATCCCTGCTCGCCGATCTGCGCACCCGCGTCGGCGAGCTCAGGGGGTATCTTTGACTTCGATGTCAAGCAAGCTCGCCTGACCGAAGTCAACAAGGAACTCGAAGACCCCAACATCTGGAACGATTCCAAGCGTGCCCAGGCGCTGGGCAAGGAAAAGAAGTCGCTCGACGGCATCGTCACCAACCTGACGGAGCTCGACACCGGCCTTTCCGACACGCAGGAACTGTTCGACATGGCCCGCGATGAGGGCGATGAGGACTCGCTGCTGGCGCTCGAGAGCGACACGCAGGGTCTCGCCGAACGCGTGGGCGAGATGGAGTTCCGCCGGATGTTCAACAACCCGGCCGACCCGAACAACTGCTTCATCGACATCCAGGCCGGTGCCGGCGGTACCGAAGCCAACGACTGGGCCGGCATGCTGCTGCGCCAGTACCTGCGCTATTGCGAACGCAAGGGCTTCAAGGCCGAAGTGCTCGAAGTGTCGGACGGCGACGTCGCCGGCATCAAGAGCGCGTCGCTCAAGGTCACCGGCGACTACGCCTACGGTTATCTGCGTACCGAGACTGGCGTGCACCGTCTGGTGCGCAAGTCGCCGTTCGACTCGTCGGGCGGCCGTCACACCTCGTTCGCCAGTCTGTTCGTCTATCCGGAAGTCGATGATTCGATCGAAATCGACATCAATCCGGCCGACGTGCGTACCGACACGTATCGCGCATCGGGCGCCGGTGGTCAGCACATCAACAAGACCGACTCCGCCGTGCGTCTGACGCACATCCCGACCGGCATCGTCGTGGCCTGCCAGAACGACCGTTCGCAGCACCGCAACCGCGCCGAAGCGTGGGACATGCTCCGCTCGCGTCTGTTCGAGCACGAGATGCGCAAGCGTCGCGCCGAGCAGGACAAGCTCGAGTCGAGCAAGACCGATGTGGGCTGGGGTCACCAGATTCGCTCGTACGTGCTCGATCAGTCGCGCGTCAAGGACCTGCGCACCAGCGTGGAAACCGGCAATACCGGCAAGGTGCTCGACGGCGATCTGGACGACTTCATCTCGGCGAGCCTCAAGCAGGGAGTGTAAGGAATGGCGTTTGTCCGCACGCTTGCCGTGTGGGTGGTGAGCGCGTTGTGCATGCAGCGCGCCGCCGTTGCCGCCCCGGCCAGTACACCGGGCGCACCGGGTGCAAGTCCCGAGACGGGACCGTACCTGCATGAACTGCTCAAGCGCCCGGATTTTTCGGGCGCTTACGCGCGCATCGTCGCGCCGCGCAATGTTCCCGCGTGGGTGCGCCAAGGGGGCACGTCGACGCCATCGCAACGGGTGAGCGTCGCCGGCAAGCCGTGGTTGCTGGTGCAGAGCTGCAAGCCGCACGACTGCCCGAGCGAGTATGTCCACATTTTGTACGAGCCGCGCTCGCAGGCGATCGCGGCACTGTTCGTGCGAGACCCCAGTGCGACGGCCAATGCCGGACCACGTCAGGATCGCACCGAACTGATCTGGCTGGGCGCGCCCGACGGCTCGCTCAAGAATGCCCTGCTGCACACGCTGCGTTTTACCGAATAACCTCATCGTTCGCATCATGACCGATCACAACACTCCGGCCCAATCGGCCACCCCGGCCGGCGACCTGCCGCAGGACGACAACAAGCTCATCGCCGAACGCCGCGAGAAGCTGCAAGCCTTGCGCGCCAACGGCGTGGCCTTCCCCAACGACTTCCGTCCCGAGCAGCACGCGGGCGATCTGCAGACGCAGTATCAGGACGTCGACAACGAAGCGCTCGAAGCCAACCCGGTCGCCGTCTCGGTGGCGGGCCGCATGATGCTCAAGCGCGTGATGGGCAAGGCCGCGTTCGCGACGGTGCAGGACGGCAGCGGCCAGATCCAGTTCTTCATCGGCCGCGACGATGTCGGTGCCGACTCGATGACCGCCTTCAAGGGCTGGGACATCGGCGACATCATCGCCGCGACCGGCACGCTGTTCCGCACCCGCACCGGCGAGCTGTCGGTCAAGGTCAAGGAACTGCGCCTGCTTGCCAAGGCGCTGCGCCCGCTGCCGGACAAGTTCCACGGCCTGGCCGATCAGGAAACGAAGTATCGTCAGCGTTACGTCGACCTGATCACCTCGCCCGAGACGCGCAACACGTTCCGCGCCCGCGCGAAGGCCATCGCCTCGATGCGCAAGTACATGACGGACGCCGACTTCATGGAAGTCGAGACGCCGATGCTGCACCCGATCCCGGGCGGCGCCGCGGCCAAGCCGTTCATCACGCATCACAACGCGCTCGACATGCAGATGTATCTGCGTATCGCGCCGGAACTGTATCTGAAGCGCCTGATCGTCGGCGGCTTCGAGCGTGTGTTCGAGATCAACCGTAACTTCCGTAATGAGGGTGTGTCGCCGCGCCACAATCCGGAATTCACGATGATGGAGTTCTACGCTGCCTATACGGATTACCGTTGGCTGATGGACTTCACCGAAGCGCTGATCCGCAACGCGGCCGTCGACGCGCGCGGCACCGCGACCATCGAGTATCAGGGTCGCGAACTGGACCTGTCCAAGCCGTTCCACCGCCTGACGATCGTCGAGGCGATTCGCAAGTACGCTCCGGAATACACCGCCGCGCAACTGGCCGATGTCGAGTTCGTGCGCGGCGCGCTGCGCAACTACAAGGTGAATGTCGACGCACCGCAGTTCAAGAACGCCGGCCTGGGCGCACTGCAACTCGCCCTGTTCGAAGAGACGGCCGAAAGCCAGCTCTGGGAACCGACGTTCATCGTCGACTACCCGGTGGAAGTCTCGCCGCTGGCGCGTGCGTCGGACACGGTGCCGGGCATTACCGAGCGCTTCGAGCTGTTCATCACCGGCCGTGAGATCGCCAACGGCTTCTCGGAGCTGAACGATCCCGAAGACCAGGCCGCACGCTTCCGCGCGCAGGTCGAGCAGAAGGATGCCGGCGACGAAGAAGCCATGTATTACGACGCCGACTACATTCGTGCGCTCGAATACGGCATGCCCCCGACGGGCGGCTGCGGTATCGGCATCGATCGCCTGATCATGCTGCTCACCGACAGCCCGAACATTCGCGACGTGCTGCTGTTCCCGCACCTGCGCCGCGAAGACTGAGTCGCCGTTCCTTCGGCGTGCGGGGAAGTCCCACCGTCGCGCCGATAGTAAAAAATGCCGCAGCCTCCAGCGCTGCGGCATTTTTTTTGAGTGACGGCATTCGAGCGTGTGCCTCGACACGGATCACGCGCCAGGCTCGGTCACCGTTGCTCGCGAGGGCATTGTCGCCGTGGCGGGCGGGTGTGTTGTCGTCGGCGCCTCCGTTGGCGTTGGCGTTGGCGTTGGCGTTTCGGTCATTATTGATGCCGACTGGGTGGTTGCCGTGGTTGCCGTGGTTGCCGTGGTTGCCCTGGTTGTTGGCGTCGTCTGCGTTGCGCCTGACGCAGGCTGCGCCGTCGTCGTCCGGCGCGCATCACATGCCTCGCGCCGGCGCGTCAGTGCATCGTCCCCTGCCCGCCTGTTGCGCGGATTACGCCACCAGTCGCCGACACATTCGCGCGCGAAATCGGTGGTCTCGATGGCGGCCACCGTCTCCGGTGCCCCATCCGCACCGAGTACCGGGAACGATCCGCCGCGCACGGTCACGCGCGTCACGTTCGTCAGACAATCGGCGAATCCCGCCGCATGGCTGTGCAGCGACAGAATGCGTGCGACATCCGGATCGATGACTTCGTGAGGATCGACCTTCGTCGGCAGACGGCCCAGTACGTCGCGCCCGATCGCCCGGTAGAAGCTCGGATACGGATTGGCGAACCACGCGCCTTCGCAGACGTGCGGCATTCCCTTGCGCGTACCCGCCAGCCCCCACCAGCCCAAATCGTATTCCAGCCCGGCCATCGTGCCCGGCGTGAAGCCCGGCTGTTCGATGTAGATCGACGGGATTGCCATGGCGTCGGCCGTCCGGAAGTCGCTCGCCCCGCGAGACGCGTCGTCGGGACACGGAATGCCAAAAACGCTTTCGAGTCTGCTCTTGGGCGCGGGCATGTGCGGCGGCGGCGCGCCAAGGCATCGCAATCGCGTCTCGACGCCGGACGTCACCGCGCGGCTCGTGTCGTTCACCGGGCAGCCCTCGACGGGCGTCACCGCATCGAGCAACTCGAGCCAGAACGCCCCGTCGCGATGCTCGCGCAGGTAACCGATACGATCCGGCTCGGAATGCAGATGCATGACGGTGCGCCCTTCGGACTGCACCTCGACCGGTGCATGCATGGGAAGCAGTGTGTGGCAGCGCTCACGCGACACGGGTTGTGCAACGGCTTCGCACAAACGTGCCCCCGCAAAGTCCCCTGTCATGCATGCCGCCAGGGGTGACGTCGAGATGCCCGTCCCCGACAACGGCGTGCCGGGCGTCGCCGACGTGACCATCGTGGATGCGGGAGGTGCGTGATAACTTGCCGCGATCGGCATGAAAGCTGGCATACGTGGACTCCTTCAGACTCGGCAGCGGATTGTGCCGTCAAGGAGTCTAGGTAGCGTTCACACGTGCATTGTCGCGTCGCGTACGCGACCTATCCGAATCGGACGCGGCGCTTCAGAATGCCGGACTGCCGCGATACGCGGACGGCCAGTCGCCGTCCAGTCGCAACCAGCTTCGTGAGATGGGAAGGATCGCGCCGCTCGACGCCTCCTCGGCCAACTGCCGCAATGCCAGCGACGACAATGTCCTGCTATCCGTCGGGAACACGAGAAGAAACGTGCGATTGAGTGCCACGGCCGCGAATTCGGTCATGTGGAAGTGTTCAACCATCGACTGATAGAGATTGCCCAGCACGAGACCACCGGCGGGTGCCATCCAGTTGCCGCGGCATCCGCCGATCAATGTACCGTCGTCGAGCCGGGCGATGCCGAACTCGAAGTGGCGCGCCGTCCACGCCCGCGAGAGATTCGACGCGCCCTGCCCGAAGGCTGCTTCGAACGTCAGCCCGGCGGCCGTCAGATCCTTGCCGTGCAATTGCCGCAATCCCATCGGGCCGTCGAGCACGAGCGTCACGAAGACATCGTCGGAAAACGGTTCGCTGACGTCGCCCTCGGGGTCGTGCGCGTCGACCCAGGCACGCGACACCACGTACGGATAGATGTGCGGATGACTGGCCGCATCGAGCGGCGTGTCCAGCGGCGGCAACGTGTCGATCATGGGCATCCTGTTCACAGACAATGCGTGTCATTATGCGCGAGCCATCGCCGCAACGCACGGCATGCGATCACCGGCGCTCAACTTGTTTCAGTTGTTAAGACAGCGCCGCGCGCCCAGTCTGAAGAAGCCACTCAAACAGCCGAAATTTCCTTATTTTTCATGATCTTAAGCATCGCCACCCGTCAATTTCAGTGACGTCGACGCGACGCACGTTTTACATCGCGTTACAAAAAGAAACGGATGCCGAATCTCCGGTGGCGGACACTTTGTGCATGCGAAACAGCCCCGTGCACGCCAGCATGCAGAAAGGGCTGACGCGTTAACCGCACGATGGAGAGAACAACATGGATAACGATCTGCAACCGCGTCGTATGCACCCGCTGGTGGCGGCCGCCGCCGGCAGTATCGTCGTCGTCAGCCTGCTCGGTGTTGCCGCCATTACCGGCGTGCTGCCGGTCGCCAGGAGCACCGACGGACCGGCACCGAGCGGCAATAATTCGCAGTACACACTGACATCGTCGCAAACGCAGCCCTCGCTGAACGCGCAGCAGGCATCGCAAACGCCGCAGCCGCCGGCGCAGTCTCAGCAAGCCCTGCAGCAAGCCCAGTACGCGCAGCAGCAAGCCCCTGCGCAACGCGCCCCGGCACCGCAGTCGTATGCCCAGCAGCAAGGCGGGGCCCCTGCACAACAGCAAGCAGCGACCTGCTCGACCTGCGGCACCGTGCAATCGGTCGAGCCGATTCGCACGCAGGGCCATGCCTCCGGTATCGGTGCCGTGGGTGGCGCCGTGGCGGGCGGTCTGCTCGGCAACCAGTTCGGCGCCGGTAACGGTCGTACGGCCATGACCGTCGTCGGCGCGCTCGGCGGCGGTCTGGCCGGGAACGAGGTCGAAAAGCGCGTGCGTTCCGACACCGTGTACCGCGTGTACGTGCGCATGGATACCGGCAAGACGCGCTATTGGACCTATCAGTCCGCACCGGGCGTACAACCGGGGGATCGCGTCCGACTTGAGAACAACGGTCTGGTGCGCGCCAGCTGACACGCCTCTCGCGATGCGATCGCGACTTTGGTCACTCGCATCCCAGAAATGCAAAAGCCGCTCGAAAGAGCGGCTTTTGTTTTGTCTGCGTGACGTCGCGAAACGACGTCACACGGCGCAGCGATGCCGATCAGTCGACTCAGTCAGCTTCGTCGATCCACGCCTGCTGGATGGCCTCGAGAATCTTCTCGCCCGAGCGGTCCGGGGCGTCGTCGAAGCCGTCGAGTGCCATGACCCACGCGTGCAGGTCGGTGAAGCGCACGTATTTCGGGTCGACGTCGGGATGCGTTTCCGTCAGCGCAATCGCGATATCCAGCGTGTCAGTCCATTTCATGGGGCATGCTCCTGTTGTTCTCTCGTCACTGCAAGATGCCTGTCGGCACCGCTCAGTGATTTTCCTTCGCGTGGTTGATCGTGTACTTCGGAATCTCGACGACGAGATCCGTGTCGTCCGGCATCAGCGTCTGGCACGACAGACGCGACGTCGGCTCGAGCCCCCACGCCTTGTCGAGCAGATCCTCTTCTTCGTCTTCCGCCGGTTCGAGCGACTCGAAGCCCTCGCGCACGATCACGTGGCACGTGGTGCAGGCGCACGACAACTCGCACGCATGCTCGATTTCGATATGGTTATCCAGCAGTGCGCGGCACACGGACGTACCCGGCGCAACTTCCAGCACGGCGCCTTCCGGGCACAGCTCGACGTGAGGCAATACTACGATTTGAGGCATGGCTTTAGGTTTCCGTGTGTGTCTTACAGTTTGTCGATGTCCGCCACGCGACGGCCGGCCAGCGCTGCACGGATGCTCTTGTCCATGCGGCGCGCGGCAAACTCGTCGGTCGCGTGCGAGAGCGTTTCGGTCGCCGCCTTGATGGCGGTCTGGTCGTCGCCCGCGGCCTTCTGGCGCAGGTCGGCCAGCAGGCCGTCGATCTGTGCGCGCTCACCGGCGTCGAGCAGTTCCGGATCGGCCTGCAACGCGCTGTCGATGGCGACCAGCAGACGCTCGGCCTCGACCTGCTGCTCACGCAGCGCACGCGCGCGCATGTCTTGCTCGGCCGAGCCGAAGCTGTCCTGCAGCATGCGGGAGATGTCGTCGTCCGCCAGACCGTACGACGGCTTGACCTCGATGGACGCGGCCACGCCCGAGTGCATCTCCTGTGCCGAGACCGAGAGCAGACCGTCGGCATCGACCTGATACGTCACGCGAATGCGCGCCGCGCCGGCCGTCATCGGCGGAATGCCGCGCAGCTCGAAGCGGGCCAGCGAGCGGCAATCGGACGCCAGTTCGCGTTCGCCTTGCAGCACGTGGATCGCCATTGCCGTCTGGCCGTCCTTGAATGTGGTGAATTCCTGGGCGCGGGCCACCGGAATCGTCGCGTTACGCGGGATGATCTTCTCGACGAGACCGCCCATCGTCTCGACACCGAGCGAGAGCGGAATCACGTCGAGCAGCAGCCAATCGTCGCCCTCGGCCTGATTCCCGGCCAGCAGGTTCGCCTGCACGGCCGCGCCGAGCGCCACGACCTGATCCGGATCGAGATCGACCAGCGGTTCGCGACCGAAGAAAGCGGCCACCGCGGCACGCACTTGCGGCATGCGCGTGGCACCGCCCACGAGCACAACGCCCTTGACGTCTTCCGGGCCCATGCCCGCGTCGCGCAGTGCCTTGCGCATCGGGCCGATCGTGCGTTGCACGAGCGGAGCGCCCAACGCGGTGAATTGTTCACGCGTGAGTTGCAGGTCGACACTTCGGCCACCGGACAGCGGCAGCGCAATCGACGCCGTCTCGGCATCGGTCAACGCTTCCTTGGCGGTGCGCGCGTGATCGAGCAGACCGCGCACGTCTTCCGGCGTCAGGGACGCGATATCGAGACCGGCCGTCTGCGCCGCCCAGCGGTAGATGGCCTGATCGAAGTCGTCACCGCCGAGTGCAGAGTCGCCACCCGCGGCAAGCACTTCGAACACGCCCTTCGTCAAACGCAGGATCGAGATGTCGAACGTGCCGCCACCCAGGTCGTAGATCGCGTAGAGACCTTCCGCAGCGTTATCGAGACCGTACGCAATGGCGGCGGCCGTCGGTTCGTTGAGCAGACGCAGCACGTTCAGGCCCGCCAGACGCGCGGCGTCCTTGGTCGCCTGACGTTGTGCGTCGTCAAAATACGCGGGGACGGTAATCACGGCACCGACGAGATCGTCGCCCAGCGTGTCTTCGGCGCGCTGGCGCAGCGTGGCGAGAATCTCGGCCGATACCTCGACCGGGCTCTTCACGCCGCCAGCGGTCGTCATCTGCACCATGCCGGGCGCGTCCACGAAATCGTACGGCGCGTTGTCGGCATGCGCGACATCGGCCAGGCCCCGGCCCATGAAACGCTTGACGGAAACTATGGTGTTGCGCGGATCGCTGGCGGCCGCCGCTTTGGCGTCGTAGCCGATCTGCGTACGCGGACCGCCCAGATAACGCACGACGGACGGCAGCAGCACGCGGCCCTGGTCGTCGGGCAGCACTTCGGCCACACCGCTGCGTACGGAGGCGACGAGCGAATGCGTCGTGCCCAGGTCGATGCCCACGGCGAGTCGCCGCTGGTGCGGCGCGGGGGACATGCCGGGTTCGGAAATTTGCAGAAGGGCCATGACTTTGCAATGCGGGCGACGCGCTCGCGCGTGCGCCCTGTTCTCAAGCGGTTCTCAATGACATGTGACGGCGCCGCACCGGGCCGTCACGCGTTTTCCAGCATTTCGATGCGCTGCCCGATGTCGTCTTCGGCGCGCGCAATGAACATCAGTTGGCGCACGGCTTCGGCCGCCGGCTGCCAGGCTTCGCTGTCGAGCCAGTCGCCCAGCTTCGCGAGCCGCACGCGACGATCGTCGCGCAACGATTTTGCCAGCGCGTCGAGGGCGCCGATGTTGCGCGCGGCCACGGCGTCGTCGATGGCTTCGCGCCACTCCATCTGCTGCATCAGGAAGTCGGGGGCCATCGCGGTATTGTTCTCCGCGCCCACGTCGATGCCCTGCAACGTCAGCAAATAGGTCGCACGCTGCAGCGGGTCGCGTAACGTGCGGTAAGCCGCGTTCGCCTGCGCCGCCCATTGCATGGCGACGCGGCGCTCCGCATCGCTCGCACTGGCGAACCGGTCAGGGTGCACGCGCGACTGCACGGCACGGTACGCGGTGTCGAGCGCCTCGCCGTCGAGCGCAAAGCGCTGCGGCAGCTCGAACAGCGTGAAATAGTTGTCAGTCAATGCACTCATCGCGCAATCGTAAAAAAAGCGGCTCGCGCCGCCTTGTTGCCTACGCTGCTACCCATCCGAGCGCCTCACGGATCCGGCGGCTCGCCGCGTTCGCATTTGCGACAGCGCAGCCGGGTGCCCACCATGGCGTCGCGGCCGGCCTGGCTTTGCGTCCATGTCCGGATCTGCCACGGAGGGAGATGCCGGACATGTTGCCCATGCCCGCAGGCCAGTCGTGCGACCCATTGGCCTTCGTCGTCCTGCCGAAAACCGATGATCTCGCGCCACGGCGCGACATCACCGGTGTCGTCAGTGTCAGACGCGGAAGGATTCGCCGCAGCCGCACTCATCCTTGACGTTCGGATTGTTGAAGCGGAACCCTTCGTTCAGGCCTTCGCGAGCGAAGTCCAGCTCAGTGCCGTCAATGTACGGCAGGCTCTTCGGATCGACGATCACCTTCACGCCGTGGCTTTCGAAGACCGTGTCCTCGCCCGCCACTTCGTCGGCGTACTCCAGCTTGTAGGCCAGGCCCGAGCAACCAGTCGTCTTCACGCCCAGCCGCAGGCCCACGCCCTTGCCGCGCCGCGTCAGATAACGCGAAACGTGCTGCGCGGCCTTCTCGGTCAATGTAACGGCCATCTTTGCCTGATTCCTTTATCGGTCGTGCCGATCACGCAGCCGCAGCGGCATCGGCCGACTGGCCGTGCTTCTGCTTGTAGTCGGCAACGGCGGCCTTGATGGCGTCTTCGGCCAGGATCGAGCAGTGGATCTTCACCGGCGGCAGTGCCAGTTCCTGCGCGATTTCCGTGTTCTTGATGGAAAGCGCCTGATCCAGCGTCTTGCCCTTGACCCATTCGGTCACCAGCGACGACGAAGCGATCGCCGAGCCGCAACCGTAGGTCTTGAACTTGGCGTCTTCGATCACGCCTTCTTCGTTCACGCGAATCTGCAGCTTCATCACGTCGCCGCACGCCGGTGCGCCGACCATGCCCGTGCCAACGGCGTCGTCGCCCTTCTCGAACGAACCGACGTTACGCGGGTTTTCGTAGTGATCCAGAACTTCCTTGCTGTACGACATGGCTAACTCCTTGAATGCTCAGTGTGCGGCCCACTGGATCGAATTCAGATCGACCCCGTCCTTGTACATTTCCCACAGCGGCGAAAGATCGCGCAGCTTGCCGATCTTGCTCTTGAGCAGTTCGACCACGTAGTCGACTTCCTGCTCGGTCGTGAAACGACCCACCGTGAAGCGAATCGAGCTGTGCGCCAGTTCGTCGTTACGACCCAGGGCACGCAAGACATACGAAGGCTCCAGCGACGCCGACGTGCAGGCCGAACCCGACGACACGGCAACGTCCTTGATCGCCATGATGAGCGACTCGCCTTCGACAAAGTTGAAGCTGATGTTCAGGTTGTGCGGGACACGTCGTTCCATGTCGCCGTTCACATAGACCTCTTCCATTTCGGTCAGGCCCTTGAGCAGACGATCGCGCAGCATGCGCACGCGCTCGTTCTCGACAGCCATTTCCTCACGTGCCAGACGGAACGCCTCGCCCATGCCCACGATCTGGTGCGTGGCGAGCGTGCCCGAACGCATGCCGCGCTCGTGACCGCCGCCGTGGATCTGCGCTTCGATGCGCACACGCGGCTTGCGGCGAACATACAGCGCGCCGATACCCTTCGGACCATACGTCTTGTGCGCCGAGAACGACATCAGGTCGACCTTCAGCTTGGCCAGATCGATCGGCATCTTGCCGGTCGCCTGAGCGGCGTCGACGTGGAAAATGATGCCCTTCTCTCGGCAGATCTCGCCGATGGCCTCGATGTCCTGAATCACGCCGATTTCGTTGTTCACCGCCATGACCGACACCAGAATCGTGTCCGGACGCAGCGCGGCCTTGAGCACGTCGAGGTCGAGCAGACCGTCGTCCTTCACATCCAGATAGGTGACTTCGAAGCCTTCGCGCTCCAGCTCACGCGTGGTGTCGAGCACGGCCTTGTGCTCGGTCTTCACCGTAATCAGGTGCTTGCCCTTGCCTTGATAGAAGTGCGCCGCACCCTTCAGGGCGAGGTTGTTCGATTCGGTGGCGCCGGACGTCCACACGATCTCGCGCGGATCGGCGTTCACCAGCTTGGCAACTTCCTCGCGTGCCTCTTCCACTGCCTGCTCGGCAGCCCAGCCGAACGAGTGGCTGCGCGATGCCGGGTTACCGAACTGCTCGCGCAGGTAAGGCAACATCTTGTCCACGACGCGCGGGTCAATCGGCGTCGTGGCGCTGTAGTCCATGTAGATGGGGAGGTTGAGGGTGTCGTTTTTCATGGGGTGCTCCAGGATCGTGCCGTGGCGCCTGTTATGAACGGGCCATATCGAAGACCGAATTGGGAATGCGCGTCGCGATGGTCTGATTGTTCGTACCGGACTCGCGCGTGTCGCGCAGAACGGCCTGCTGGGCCTGTTTGCTGCGCTGCTGCTCGACGAGGTCGCGCAGCGAAACCGAATCGAGATACTCGACCATTTTCTGGTTGAGTGTCGCCCACAACTCGTGCGTCATGCAGTGGCCGCGATGGCCGTCCTGGCCCTTCTCGCAATTGCCCTTGCTGCCGCACTGCGTGGCGTCGAGCGGTTCGTCGACGGCGATGATGATGTCCGCGACCGTCACCTCTTCCGCGCGGCGCGCGAGACTGTACCCGCCGCCCGGACCGCGCACGCTCTCCACGATCTCGTGGCGGCGCAGCTTACCGAACAACTGTTCCAGATAAGAGAGGGAAATTCGCTGACGCTGACTAATGCCCGCAAGCGTCACGGGACCCGCGTCCTGGCGCATGGCCAGGTCGATCATCGCCGTGACGGCGAAACGGCCTTTCGTGGTAAGTCTCATGATGATGCAGGGGATTAATCTCGACTATTTTCGTCAAGTATAAATTCCCTACGAATTTAGTCAAGTACTTCTGGCGCACTTTTTGCGGAAGTTCCGTCGCCCGTTTGTGAAAATTCTCATTTTTCGGGACGTGCCTCAGTCTGCGGCGAGCGCAGCGGGAACAGCAGCACCAGGGGATTGCGCAGCACGGCGCGCCAGATGGCGCGATGGATTTGCCGGCGGTCGCCCAATCGCAGTGGACGCGATCGGAGCGCCATATGGAATGCTAACGCAAAACTGACACCGACGTTGAGCAGCGCCATCGATCCGACCCCGGCGACGGCCATCCAAAGTGCGGGGTCGCGCAGCACCGGGAGGCCGATCACGCCGATGGACGTGGCAATGGCCCCCGTCGACAGCGTGACGTGCCGGACCTCGAACGGCAATGCAAACGCCGTGAGAATCGCTGGCACCAACCCCAGCATGAAGCCGAGCGTGAGGTTGCCGAGTACCGGCGCAATATGACGCCGGCACGCGTCGGCGATGCGCGCCGCGCCCTGGCGCCCGAATACGAAACGCAACCGACGGTTGTACGCAAGCACGTCGCCAACGCCGTGCAGCGCAAACCAGTTGTCGGCCCAGCCGGATATCAGGCTCGAACACCATAGCAACACGCCGGTCAGCGCGGCGAAGAACGGCGTGACACCCAGAATCGAGAATGAGCTCAGCGTGGCGTGCGCCTTCTCCGGCGGGATCGTATTCATGCCGAGCGCCGCCGAGACGGCCCACTGCACCAGCAGACAGAACGGAAATACCATCGCCAGATTGCCGAAGATGGCCGCCGCTTGCGTACGCACCAGCGCGATCACCTCACCGACGAAGGCGTCCATACCGGCCGGCGTGTCCACGTCATCGAGCTTGCTGGCGATGGCCGGGGCCGTCATGGCCGGCTGTTTCGTCGCCAGCGTGAAGTGGCAGAAATGCATGAAGAGGAAGCAGATCGCGTAGTTCGCCCCGGCGAGGAAGCCTTCGACGATCGTCGGCAGGTGTGCGCTCGTGATCAGGAACTTGACGTAGACGGTCACCACCGTCACGAGCCCGCCACCGCAGGCCATCTTGAGCATCGTGAAGTATTCGCTGCGGGTCTGGGCGATGTAGTGCTCGCCCGTCTCGGCGCTGCGCTCCACGACCTTGCGTGCGAGCAGGCCGAACGACGTTCGTGCCAGCTCGCCTACGCTCTGGCTGGCCTGATTGGCCCGCACCAGATCGGCCAGCAGTTTCACGCGCGCCACGGCACGCTCCCCCGGTTCGCCCTGCGTGAGCCACGCGTCGAGCAGACGCTCCAGTCGCCGGATTCTCGCCTTCGTGCGCTCTACCTGAAAGACGATATCCACGCTCACGCCGTTTTCATCGAGATGCGCATAGACCTGACGCACGGCGCGCCCGCAGTCGTCGAGCAGCGCGCGGAACACATTGATTTGCTGCACGAAGCGCTGCGACGCCGGAGCGCCGTGGGCAAACTCCGCCCCGGCGTCTTCGAGTTCCTGCATCGCGCGCCCAAGCCGATAGAACGGCGACTCGGTCACGCGCGGGTACGGCAGGCGCGTACGCACCGCCTGCGACAGTCCGGTCGACGCGATCTGGTCGACGAGGTGATGCATCGCAGCGAGCAGATCCTGCGCGAATGGGTTCCAGTCGACGTTGTCGTCCTCGTCCTGGCCGAAGTGCAGCAAGGCGATGAGGTCCGCCAGCAACGCCGGGGGCATGGCGGCGATCCAGTCCGCCGCCCCGCCGTCCGGGAACATCAGCGAACAGAGCGCCGAGAGATCGCGTCGCGTGGGCGGCGGCGGGATCAGCGCCTTTTCGATACGCTCGACCAGCGCGCTCCAGAACCCGGGGCGCACCGGCATGCCGGTATCGCACAGCAGCGAAATGGCGTCGCTCTCATTGATGACACTGCGCAGCGTGCGTGCCACCGGCAGACGCCACGCCGGGTTGCGTTCGAGCATCTGCAGCAGGTAGCGCAGGCGCGTGTGCGGACGATAGCGCGCCGCCTCGCCCGCCGCCCGGTCCTCATTGACGAGCGCACCGCGCTTTTGCACCCAATGCGCCAACTCGATCAGCCACTGATTGCGAACGGCCAGTGGCGCATCCGGATCGGCATGCGCGAGCAGTTCGTCGAGCTGATGGCCGGCGTGACGCGAAGCGCGCCATTTACGCCAGTACGAGGTGAGCGAATTGAACATCGATGAGCGGGCGGGTGAAGTGAAGACGTGAGACGGGGAAAACTGCGGGAGAACGTGAATACGGCAAATACGGCCGAGTGGCGCGCAAGCGCGCGCCGCGATGGGGCGAATGATAGCCCCATCGGCATCGGTCGCGAAAGTGCGAGACGCCGCTCAGGCGTTCTTTTCGAGCCGGGCCAACAGGCCGTCGAGGCCGTCTTCGATGTAGTCGAGCACGGTCTCGAAGCCTTGCGCGCCGCCGTAGTACGGATCGGGCACCTCGGTGGCGTCGTGCCGCGTTGCGAAGTCCATCAATCGCACGATCTTGTGACGATACTCGGCCGGGCACCGCGCCAGGAGCTCTGACACGTTGGCGTTGTCCATCGCCACGATCCACTCGAAGCGCTCGAAGTCGTCGGCGGCGACGCGTCGTGCGCGCAACGCACTCAGGTCGTAGCCGCGCCGTTCGGCGGCCGCCTGGGTGCGATCATCCGGCGCGTGTCCGATGTGATAGCTGTGCGTGCCCGCAGAATCGACGGCCACAACATCGGTCAGCCCCGCAGCTGCCAGGCGATGACGGAAGATGCCGTCGGCACTGGGCGACCGGCAGATGTTGCCCATGCAGACGAAAAGGACGGAAGTTTGCTTCATACGCCCCTCACGCCTTCGGTCCCAACTCGGCTTCGCTCGCGCCGTCCGTGCCGAACACCAGCGCCTTCACGTGCAGCAACTGGTCGCGCACCTTGGCGGCCTTCTCGAACTCGAGGTTGCGGGCGTGCTCCTGCATCTGTTTCTCGAGTTTCTTGATTTCGCGGGCCAACTGCTTTTCCGACATGTCCTGATAGTGAGCCTGCTCCTTCGCCTCGGCGAGTTCCGCCTTCGCGTCCTGCGGATCGTAGACACCGTCGATGATGTCCTTGATGCGCTTCTTCACGCCCTGCGGCACGATGCCGTTCGCCTCGTTGTGCGCCGTCTGCTTTGCGCGGCGACGCTCCGTCTCGCTGATGGCCCGCTTCATCGAATCGGTCATCTTGTCCGCGTACAGAATGGCCGTGCCATTGACGTTACGCGCGGCGCGCCCGATCGTCTGAATCAACGACCGCTCGGCACGCAGGAAGCCCTCCTTGTCCGCATCGAGAATGGCCACGAGCGACACTTCCGGAATATCCAGGCCCTCACGCAGCAAGTTGATCCCGACGAGCACGTCGAATGCGCCCAATCGCAGATCGCGGATGATCTCCACCCGCTCGACGGTGTCGATATCGCTGTGCAGATAGCGGACCTTCACGCCGTTATCCGAGAGGTATTCGGTGAGCTGCTCGGCCATGCGCTTCGTGAGCGTGGTCACCAGCACCCGCTCCTCCACGGCCACGCGCTTGTTGATCTCCGAGAGCACATCGTCGACCTGCGTGCGCGCCGGACGCACCTCGATGATCGGATCGACGAGGCCCGTCGGACGCACCACCTGCTCGACCACCTGCCCCGTGCGCTTGCCTTCGTAATCGGCCGGCGTGGCCGACACGAAGATTGCCTGGCGCATCTTGCGTTCGTACTCGGCAAACTTGAGCGGACGGTTATCGAGCGCGGACGGCAGGCGGAACCCGTAGTTCACGAGGTTCTCCTTGCGCGCACGGTCGCCGTTGTACATGCCGTTGAACTGCCCGATGAGCACGTGCGACTCGTCGAGGAACATCAGGGCGTCGGGGGGCAGATAGTCGACGAGCGTGGGCGGCGGCTCGCCCGGCGCCGCGCCGGACAAGTGTCGCGAGTAGTTTTCGATGCCCTTGCAGAAGCCCAGCTCCTGCAACATTTCCAGATCGAAGCGCGTGCGTTGTTCGAGTCGCTGCGCCTCGACGAGCTTGCCTTCCTTATAGAAGAAGTCGAGCCGCTCGCGCAGTTCGTCCTTGATGGTCTCGATGGCGCGCAACACCGTCTCGCGCGGCGTTACGTAGTGTGAGGACGGGTACACCGTGAATCGCGGCACCTTCTGCCGCACCCGGCCGGTGAGCGGATCGAACAGTTGCAGCGTATCGACTTCGTCGTCGAACAATTCCACACGAAGCGCCAGCTCCGCGTGCTCGGCCGGGAAGATGTCAATGGTGTCGCCGCGCACGCGGAACGTGCCGCGTCCGAAATCCGTTTCGTTGCGCGAGTACTGCATGGCGATCAGCCGCGCGATGATCTCGCGCTGCCCAAGTTTGTCGCCCTGGCGCACCGTCAGAATCATCTGGTGGTATTCGCTCGGATTGCCGATACCGTAAATCGCCGACACGGTCGCCACGATCACCACGTCGCGCCGCTCCAGCAGGCTCTTGGTCGCCGACAGGCGCATCTGCTCGATGTGCTCGTTGACCGACGAATCCTTCTCGATGAAGAGATCGCGCTGCGGCACGTACGCTTCCGGCTGGTAGTAGTCGTAGTACGAGACGAAATACTCCACCGCATTTCGCGGGAAGAATTCGCGGAACTCCGAGTAGAGCTGTGCGGCGAGTGTCTTGTTCGGCGCGAATACGATGGCCGGGCGACCGAGGCGCGCGATGACGTTGGCCATCGTGAACGTCTTGCCAGAGCCCGTCACGCCGAGCAGGGTCTGGAACGCCAGTCCGTCCTCCACACCCTCGCTCAACGCGGCGATCGCCGTAGGCTGGTCGCCGGCGGCAGGGAACGGACAGTAGAGCTGATAAGGCGAATCCGGGAACGTGAGGAACTTGCTTTCGTCGAGATCGTTGTCAGCCGCAGGGGTCATGGCGGGGGCGCGAGCATGAGAGACGTAATCTGGCATTCTAGCGCGTCGGACGATTCCCTGAGTCCGATGGGTGACAGGAGCGGAGCGCGAGGAGAAGCGCGTCGATCGTCGCAAAAGGCGCGGTCCCGGCGGCATGGCTTCCCGGCGCCGCGCGCAAGCGATTTCACCGATTTCTGGCCAATTTCTGGCATTCCGTGGCAGTTTTCGTGCCGAAATACGGTCAATTCACACGGTAGCGGGCAGTGTTTACCACAAGCGCGGGTAATCTTCGCTAAAATAGCGAGTTGGGCCGATCCTGCGTTAGTTGCAGCCGACCCGCTGCATTTTCCTACTACCTGCCTCGAGCCGTCGAAATGACTCTCTTTTCCGCTGTCGAACTCGCCCCGCGCGACCCCATCCTTGGCCTGAACGAAGCCTACAACGCCGATCACCGCACGAATAAGGTGAACCTGGGCGTCGGCGTGTATTTCAATGCGGAAGGCAAACTGCCCCTGCTCAAGGCCGTGAAGGCAGCGGAAGAACAACGCGTGGCCGCCGGTCTGCCGCGCGGCTACCTCCCGATGGAAGGCATTGCCGCCTACGACAAGGCCGTGCAGGAAATGCTGTTCGGCAAGGAATCGCCCGTGCTGACCGAAGGCCGCGTGGTCACCGCCCAGGCACTCGGCGGCACTGGCGCCCTGAAGATCGGCGCCGACTTCCTCAAGCAACTGAACCCGAACGCTACGGTCGCCATCAGCGATCCGAGCTGGGAAAACCACCGTGCCCTGTTCACGACCGCCGGCTTCAACGTCGTGTCGTACCCGTACTACGACGCCGAATCGCACGGCGTGAACCTCTCGGGCATGCTCGACATGCTGGGCCAGGAGCCGGAAGGCACGATCGTCGTGCTGCACGCCTGCTGCCACAACCCGACCGGCGTCGACCTGACGATGGACCAGTGGGCGCAAGTCGTGGAAGTCGTGAAGGCCCGCAAGCTGGTGCCGTTCCTCGACATCGCCTACCAGGGCTTCGGTGACGGCATCGATGCCGACGCCGCCGTGGTGCGTCTGTTCGCCGCCTCGGGCCTGAACTTCTTCGTATCGAGCTCGTTCTCGAAGTCGTTCTCGCTGTACGGCGAGCGCGTGGGCGCCCTGTCGATCGTCACGAGCAGCAAGGACGAAACGACCCGCGTGCTCTCGCAACTCAAGCGCGTGATCCGCACCAACTACTCGAACCCGCCGACGCACGGTGGCTCGGTCGTCGCCGCCGTGCTGGGCAACGCCGAACTGCGTGCCCTGTGGGAAGAAGAACTGGCCGAAATGCGCGAGCGTATCCGCGCGATGCGTCTGGCACTGGTCGAGAAGCTGCGCGCCCACGGGGTCGAGCGCGACTTCTCGTTCGTGATCAAGCAGCGCGGCATGTTCTCGTACTCGGGTCTGACGGCCGACCAGGTCGAGCGTCTGCGCGAAGAGTTCGGCATCTATGCCGTGAGCACGGGCCGTATCTGCGTGGCCGCGCTCAACGACAAGAACATCGACCACGTCGCTTCGGCCATCGCCCAAGTGCTGCGCTAATCGCGCCAGCGTGCCCCGATGAGAAAGCCCGCCGCCCGGCGGGCTTTTTTTGTACCCCCGCTTGTTGCGTCGCAGCAACGATAGCTTATATCAATGATATCGATAAGCTAACACTATCGATCTGATGCGGATTTGCCATATATCAGGGTTATGCTGCGTTGCACACCCGCGATAAACGGTTGCATAATTCCCCCACCATCCGCCTCAGGGCACACAACATGCTGTATCAGATTCATGAGTACAACCGCGCGTGGCTGAATCCCCTCACCACGTGGGCCAAGGCTGCGGCGACGACGTTCGTCACCCCGGGCAGCCTGCTTTCGATGATGCCGGGCGCCCCGCGCATCGCCGCCGGTTACGAGCTGCTGTACCGGCTCGGCAAAGACTACGAAAAACCCGAATTCAACATCAAGGCGGTCGAAGTCGACGGCCATAACATTCCCGTCGTCGAAATGACGGCGATGGAAAAGCCGTTCTGCCGCCTGCTGCGCTTCAAGCGCTATGCCGACGACGCCAGCGCCGTCGGTCAGCTCAAGGACGATCCGGTGGTGCTGGTCGTGGCACCGCTCTCGGGCCACCACGCCACGCTGCTGCGCGACACGGTCACGACACTGCTCAAGGACCACAAGGTCTACATCACCGACTGGGTCGATGCCCGCATGGTGCCGCTCGAAGCCGGCGCGTTCCATCTGGATGATTACGTCGGCTACATCCAGGAGTTCATTCGCCATATCGGCGCAGAGAACCTGCATGTGATCTCGGTGTGCCAGCCGACGGTACCGGTGCTCGGCGCGATTTCGCTCATGGCGTCGAATGGCGAGAAAACGCCTAAAACCATGACGATGATGGGTGGCCCCATCGACGCGCGCAAGAGTCCCACCTCGGTCAATTCGCTCGCGACGAACAAGTCGTTCGAGTGGTTCGAGAATCACGTGATTCACCCGGTGCCGGCCAACTACCCGGGCTCGGGACGCCTGGTCTATCCGGGCTTCCTGCAGCATGCCGGGTTCGTCGCGATGAATCCGGACCGCCACCTGAAGTCGCACTGGGATTTCTATCTGGACCTGATGCGCGGCGACAACGACGACGCCGACTCGCACCGCCGCTTCTACGACGAGTACAACGCCGTGCTCGACATGGCGGCCGAGTATTACCTCGACACGATCAAGACGGTCTTCCAGGACTTCAGCCTGGCACGCGGCACATGGGATGTGTCCGGCGAGCGTGTGCGTCCGCAGGACATCAAGACCACGGCGCTCTTCACCATCGAAGGCGAGCTGGACGACATCTCGGGCAGCGGTCAGACGCAGGCGGCGCACGAACTGTGCACCGGCATCCCGGCCAAGCGCCGGGCGCACTTCACTGCACCGTCGTGCGGCCACTACGGGATCTTCTCGGGCAGCCGCTGGCGCAACGTGATCTATCCGCAAATCCGCGACTTCATCGCCAAGCACGGCTGATCGTCGATCGCGCCGCCATACGAAAACCGCCGCGAGGGCTTCGGCCCACGCGGCGGTTTTTGTTTCTGGCGAGCGCCCGATCGGCGAAGATCAGCGCACGCGCAGCGAATCGAGCAGCATCCGCGTATTGAAATCGGAATAGGATTTGCGCGGCTCCCCCACCATCACGTCGCGGCCCATGACGATGGACAGCGTGTGGCGGTTCGACATGACGTAATACCCCATGGCGGAAATTGTCACGTACAGGTCCACGGGATCGACGCCAACACGAATCTCGCCGCTGGCTTCCCCGCGCTTGAGCGTTTCCGTCAGCAATTCGACGATGGGCGAAATCTGCTGACGAATCTCCGTCGACTGACGCATCGACTTGGCTTCATGCAGATTCTCGTTATTGATGAGCCGGATGAGCTCGGGGTGCTCGGCGTAGTAGTCCCACACGAAATGGGCCAGCTCGGCCACGGCGTCGAGCGGCGCAAGCACGTCGAGCTTGAGCGCGTGTTCCGCGCGATTGAACTCTCCATAGACCTCTTCGAGCACGGCCAGATAGAGCTGGTCCTTGTTGCCGAAGTAGTAGTACAGCATGCGTTCATTGATGTCGGCTCGGCGGGCGATGCTGTCCACGCGTGCACCGCTCGAACCACGTTCCGCAAATTCCTCGATCGCCGCGGCGAGAATGCGCTGGCGGGTGCGTTCGGGGTCCCGTTTGATCTTCGTTTCTGATGTTGTCATGATCGGCCGGTCGTTCTCATCGGGCGGAATTATGGCACAACGGTTTCAGTGTTTCCGCAAAATGCAGGATAATTCGACTTTCCGCCGAATCCCCCACAACAGACGTGTCCGAAGTCACCGCGCTCGCCCAGCGCATCGATGCCCTATTGCCCCAGACGCAGTGCACCAAGTGCGGTTACGACGGATGCCGCCCGTACGCCGACGCCATTGCCAGCGGGCAAGCCAACTATAACCAATGTCCGCCGGGCGGTGCAGAGGGCGTCGCACGCCTGGCAAAACTGCTCGGCCGCCCTGTCATCGCACTCAATCCGGAGAACGGCGTGGAGCGCGCCCGCCCGCGCGCCGTCATCGACGAGTCGCTGTGCATCGGCTGCACGCTCTGCTTGCAGGCCTGCCCCGTCGACGCCATCATCGGCGCGGCGAAACTCATGCACACCGTGATCGAAGACCGTTGCACGGGCTGCGATCTGTGCGTGCCGCCCTGCCCGGTGGACTGCATCGACATGGTGCCGGTGACCGGCGAGCGCACGGGCTGGGACGCCTGGTCGTCAACGCAGGCCGACGAGGCACGTACGCATTTCGAAGCGCATCAGGCGCGTCTGGCGAAGGAAAAGGCCGAGCGCGAAGCACGACTGGCCGCGCGCGCGGCACGCGTCGCCGAAAATAACGCGCCGAAGGCATCGGAAGCACCATCGGATACGACATCGACGCCCTCGCCGGTTTCATCTGCCGACACTCAAACTCCGCAACCCGCCGTGGACGATGCGGCCGCCGCGGCGGCACGCAAGCAGGCCATCATCCAGGCCGCACTGGAGCGCGCCCGCCAGAAGAAGGCCGCACTCGCCGCCGAGGGACTCGGGCCGAAGAATACCGAGAACGTTTCGGCATCCGTGCAGGCACAGATCGACGAAGCCGAAGCGCGACGCAAGCGTCTCGGCATCGCCCCCGACGACGACAAGGCGTAGACCGGCGCCCGTCACTTTCGCAACCATCACAAGACCGACCGCGCGCCACCCGCCATGAACGACGCCAAACGCCGTGCCCTGTTCGAGACGCTGCAACAGCTCAATCCGAATCCGACGACCGAGCTGGAATACACGTCGCCGTTCGAGTTGCTGATCGCCGTGCTGCTCTCGGCGCAGGCCACCGACGTCTCCGTCAACAAGGCCACCCGCAAGCTGTACGCCGTCGCGAACACCCCGGCCAAAATGCTTGCGCTGGGCGAAGCCGGCGTCTCCGATTACATCAAGACCATCGGCCTGTACCGGACGAAGGCAAAGAATGTCATTGCCACCTGCCGATTGCTCCTCGACGTGCATGGCGGTGAAGTGCCGCGCTCTCGCGAAGCGCTCGAAGCGCTGCCGGGCGTGGGACGCAAGACGGCCAACGTGGTGCTCAACACGGCATTCGGCGAAGACACGATTGCCGTCGACACGCATATCTTCCGCGTGGCGAATCGCACTGGCCTCGCGCCCGGCAAAGACCCGCTGGCCGTGGAACTGGCACTGGAGCGCGTCACGCCGCGCGAATTCAAGCACGATGCCCACCACTGGCTCATCCTGCACGGCCGTTATGTGTGCAAGGCGCGCAAGCCGGAGTGCTGGCACTGTGCCATCGAGCCGCTTTGCGACTTCCGTCCGAAGACGCCGGCCCCCAGGGCCTGACGCCACACCGGCCAGCGAATACGTCACAAACAAAACGGGCGGCCCGATAATCGGGACCGCCCGTTTTGCTGATCTCGGGGATCGTTCTGCCCCGTCAGGCGCAGGACATCACGACCTCACGGCAACGACTCAGATGATGCGCGCCGCTTCGTCGAACGACAGACGCGGATTGCGCGGGAACAGTTGCGCCTGATCGCCGTAGCCCAGATTGCAGATGAAGTTCACACGCCATTCCGTACCGGCGAAGAACGTGTCGTTGACCTTCTGTGCGTCGAAGCCGGCCATCGGGCCGCAGTCGAGCCCCAGCGCGCGTGCCGCGAGAATGAAGTAACCGCCTTGCAGCGAGCTGTTCATGTGCGCCGCACCGGCGGCCTTGGCAGCGTCGCCCGAGAACATCGGCACCATCTTTTCGGCACCGTTCGGGAACAGCTTCGGCAGGTGCTCGTAGAACTTCAGGTCGTAGGCGATGATCGCCGTCACCGGGGCGGTGCGCGTCTTCTCGACGTTGCCCGGCGCCATGCATTCGACCAGCCTGGCCTTCGCTTCCTGGCTCTTCACGAAGACGATGCGCGCAGGCGTGGTGTTGGCCGACGTCGGGCCCCACTTCACGAGGTCGTACAGCTCACGCAGCGTTTCGTCGCTGACCGGCTTGTCGAGCCACACGTTGTGCGTGCGGGCATCGGTGAACAGTTGGGCGATGGCTTCTTTGGCGATGGTGCTCATTACGATTGACCTCGGGTGGTGAATTGCAAACGTTGGGCGATTGTACCGTCGTCGCGACGCACGCGCTGACGCGGCAAAAAACCCCCTGCAGCTGCCGCTCCCCCCTCCCCCGACCACTCATCAACCGCCCGACGACGTCCCACGCGCAGACAGCCACACCACCCCGGCCAGAATCAGCACCCCGCCGCCCAGCTGTGCCGGGGTAAGCGTTTCGCCCAGCAGCATGGCGGCGAGCAGAACGGTGACCACCGGCTCCAGCGTGGAGAGCATCGATGCGCGGCCCGCGCCGAGTCGCTGCAACCCGGCAAAGAACGTGAGAATCGCAATGACCGTCGAGCACACGGCAATGGCGACGAGCGCCGCCCATCCGCCCGCGCCGGAAGGCCAGTGCAACGGCGCACCCTGCGACGCGCGCACCGCCGCCATCAATCCGAACGAGACGGTGGCCGCCAGACAGACCAGCGTTGCCGTGGCACGGGCATCGACACCCCGCGTCAGCTTGGCGCCAACGACGATATAGCCCGAATAAATCAACGCCGCCGCCACGGCCAGCACCATGCCCAGCGGCTGGCCTTGCCCACCGCCCACCGTGAGTGCCGTACCGAGTGAGCAAAGCAACAGCGCGCCGAGCTTCACCGGCGTGAGGCGTTCATGCAGGAAGACCGCCGCCAGCATCGTCACGAAGACCGGGTAGAGATAGAGCAGAAGCGCCACGAGCGACGCTTGCGCGTATTGCAATGCCCCGAAGAAGCAAAGGGACTGGCCGACGTAGCCGATACCGCCCATCAGCGCGATGCCCAATGCCTGACGCCGCGATGGAAACCTCACGCGCCGTACCCGACACCAGCCGAGCAGCAGCATCGCCGCCACGAAAAAGCGGAACAGCAGCATGGCAAACATGTCGGCCCCGGCGGCCGACGCCGCCCGCGCGAAGATCGCCATCGCGCCGAATGCCGAGGCCGATACGGCGATCAGCACCACGCCCGCCCACGCCGAAGGCGGGGGGGTGGATGGCGTGACGTGAACATCGCCGCGAGCGGCGCAGGCGCGAGGGCTTTGCGACATGATTAGGCAAATTGAGCGACAATACGGCGTGTTTTCCAAGCGTTACCGGCGCGTTCCGTTCATGGCGGAGCCGCCCGGCGTATGGCTTGCAGCCGGGGATCAGTCTCCGGCATTGTAGCCACGGCACGCCCCACAAGAACCCCACGGAGTCCCCATGTTCAATCCGAGCCGCGACGAAGTCCGGCAATTCTTCTGTACCACCTGGCAAAAGCAGCGCAGCGGCAGCATTCTCACGCCACTGGAGACCATTGCCGCCGACTGGATACAGGAACACCCCGAATATCACGATGCGCTCGCCGACACCGACGAGGCCAGCGCGCGCGACTACTCGCCGGAGGCCGGGCAGACCAACCCGTTCCTGCATCTGTCGATGCATCTGGCCATCAGCGAGCAGGTCTCGATCGATCAGCCGCCGGGCATTCGCGCTGCGTATGAAAAGCTGACGAACCGCCTCGACTCGCCGCACGAGGCCCAGCATCGCATCATGGAGTGCCTGGGCCAGACGCTCTGGGAAGCGCAACGCAGCGGCCAGCCGCCCGACTCGGATGCCTACCTCCAGCGCATCGAGCAACAGGCATCGCGCTGAACGGCGAAGCACGGACGCGCCCGGACACCGAACGGCAGCCTCCACGCGACGAGCCACGCCGCGACAGCGCCGAGGCTCACAACACGAAACGACGGCCACCCATCGGGTAGCCGTCGTTTTTTGTGGACCTTTCCTGCGCTGCGGCTTACTTCTTCGTGACGAGATCGCCCGGCAGCGATTCGATGTAGGCCGCAATGTCCTTCAATTCCTGCGACGTGAACGGACGCGGCTTGCCGTCCTTGCCCACGGTGGCCGGATTGGACATGACCTGCGTCTTCATGATTGCATTGCTGCGACCGAACACCAGGCTGGTTTCGTTCTGGTACGCACGCAGGGCGTTATAGAGATAGTCCTGATACTGACCGGCCAGCTTCGGGTACTCGGGCGTGATCGGCGCGTTCAGATTGGCACCGTGGCAGCTCGCGCACATGCCCTTCTCGACGAGCGCCTTGCCGTTGGCCACGTTGCCGGCAGCGAACGCCGCGCCGGACACCAGGGCGCCGAGCGTCAGGGAAGCCGTCACGGCGGCTCGGGTCATTGCATACATCGAAAGCTTCATCGTGTTCTCCTCAGCCACGCACGTTTTATTTCTGGGGATTGACCGGCGTCGATGCCGACTGGGCCGCGTAGTAGGCGGCGATGTCGACGACATCCTGCTCGGTCAACGTGGCTGCGATGGCGTGCATCGACTGGAACTTGCGGTCGCCCTTCTTGTACTCGTTCAGGGCGTTTTCGATGTACTTCGCGTTCTGCCCGCCGATGCGGGGCACGTGATACACCTCGGGATACGCGGTGCGATAGTCGGGGATGCCGTGGCATCCGATGCACATCGCGACCTTGTTTCTCGCGTTCTCGAGGTTTGGCTTGAGTTCGGCCGCATGAAGCGTGAGCGATGTGCTGCCAAGCGCTAGCGCCATCATCGTGAGGAACTTTTTCATGGTCTTCTTGGGAACGTTTTTGGTTGGAATACCGGCCCGCAACACGCAGGTCGTCGTCCCGGCTCCAAGGCCGCCGACCTGTGAAAAAAGCAATCGATTGTAACCCACACCCCGCGCCCCGCAAACTCGGGGGTGACCCGCACAGTTCTCCGAAGTTTTTTCGCAAACCCTTGATCGAAAGGCACATTTTCATTGCCCGAGCGAGCCGTATGCGCAATGTCTTATACTGAACTTTTTCCCTGCCCGGCCAGACGGCCGGCTGTTTGCGGACGGTTCAGACAATGCGCTTCGAAGGCTCTTCCCAGTACGTCGCCACCGACGACCTCAAGCTCGCCGTAAACGCGGCGGCCACGCTCCAACGTCCGCTGCTCATCAAGGGCGAACCCGGCACCGGCAAGACCATGCTCGCGGAGGAAGTCGCCGCCGCGCTCGACATGCCGCTGCTCCAGTGGCACGTCAAGTCCACGACCAAGGCGCAGCAAGGCCTGTACGAATACGACGCCGTGTCGCGTCTGCGCGACTCGCAACTGGGCGACGAGCGCGTGCGCGACATCGCCAACTACATCGTCAAGGGCGTGCTGTGGCAGGCATTCGAGGCCGACCAGCCGGTCGTCCTGCTGATCGACGAGATCGACAAGGCCGACATCGAATTTCCCAACGATCTGCTGCGTGAACTCGACCGCATGGAGTTCTACGTCTACGAGACACGCCAGTTGATCAAGGCGCGCCACCGGCCGCTCGTCATCATCACGTCGAACAACGAGAAGGAACTGCCCGACGCCTTCCTGCGCCGCTGTTTCTTCCACTACATCAAGTTCCCCGAGCCGGCCACGATGCAGTCGATCATCGACGTGCATTTCCCGAACATTCGTCGCGAACTGGTGAACGCCGCGATGGCCACGTTCTTCGAAGTGCGCGAGATCCCGGGCCTGAAGAAGAAGCCCTCGACGTCCGAGCTGATCGACTGGCTCAAGCTGTTGATGGCCGAGGAAATCGGCCCCGAAGCCCTGCGCAGCGCCGACAACAAGCTGGCGATTCCGCCGCTCGCGGGCGCGTTGCTCAAGAACGAGCAGGACATGCACCTGTTCGAGCGTCTCGTGTTCATGAATCGCGCCAACCGGTAAGCGCGCCAACGTCATGCTGATCGACTTCTTCTACACCTTGCGCGCGGCCAAACTGCCGGTGTCGGTCAAGGAATACCTCACGCTGCTCGAAGCGCTGCAGCGTCAGGTCATCGCGCCCTCGCTCGACGAGTTCTACTACCTGGCGCGCCTCTCGCTCGTGAAGGACGAGAAGCATTACGACAAGTTCGATCAGGCGTTCGGTGCGTATTTCAAGGGCGTGCAGCAAGCGGTCGATGCGTCGGGCGAAGTGCCGCTCGAATGGCTCAAGAAGCGCATGCAACGCGAGTTGTCCCCCGAGGACAAGGCGCGCATTCAGGCGCTGGGCGGGCTCGACAAGCTCATGGAGCGGCTCAAGCAACTGTTCGACGAGCAGAAAGGCCGTCACGAAGGCGGCAACAAGTGGATCGGCACGGGCGGCACGTCGCCCTTCGGCAACGGCGGATTCAACCCCGAAGGCATTCGCATCGGCGGCCAAAGCAATGGCAACCGCACGGCGGTCAAGGTGTGGGACCAGCGCACGTATCGCGATTACGACGACGCCGTCGAACTCGGCACGCGCAACATCAAGGTCGCCCTGCGTCGCCTGCGAAAGTTCGCCCGCGAGGGCGCCGCAGAAGAGCTCGACCTCGACGACACCATCCGCTCGACGGCCGCCAACGCCGGATGGCTCGACCTGAAACTGGTGCCCGAGCGTCACAACAACGTGAAGGTGCTGATGCTGCTCGACGTGGGCGGCTCGATGGACGATCACATCGCGCGTACCGAAGAGCTGTTCTCGGCGGCAAAGTCCGAATTCAAGCATCTCGAGTTCTACTACTTCCACAACTGCGTGTACGACTATCTGTGGCGGCAGAACCGACGCCGTCACAGCGAACGCTTCGACACGTGGGACGTGCTTCGCAAGTATCCGCCCGATTACAAGCTGATCTTCGTGGGCGACGCCACCATGAGTCCCTACGAAGTCCTGCAACCGGGCGGCTCGGTCGAGTACAACAACAAGGAAGCCGGTGCGGTGTGGCTGCGCCGGTTCATCGACCGCTACCCGCATCACGCCTGGCTCAATCCGGAGCCCGAGGGGATATGGCAATATCGCCAGTCGATCTCGGTCATCCGTCAGCTCTTCGCGAATCGGATGTACCCGATTACGCTCGCCGGGCTGGAGTCGGCCATGCGCGTGCTAAGCAAGTAAGCGTCGCCTTCGGGCGCCGCACACGACGGCGGCGCCTCGTGCCCTCCCTGCAGGCATCGGTCGTCGGGCATCGCGCGTCGCGCGTCGCGTGACCGCCCATCACAACAACAACGTAACAACGAGAGACAGGCTTCCATCATGACGTCCAGCACGACTCCCCTGCCGCCCCTCCGGCCGTTGGCAGACACGTCGCCATCGGCCATCGTGGCCGGCTTCGTGGCCATGATGACGGGCTACACCAGCTCGCTCGTCCTGATGTTCCAGGCCGGACAGGCCGCGCACCTGTCGGCGGCGCAGATTTCGTCGTGGATCTGGGCGCTATCGATCGGCATGGGCCTGACGACCATCGGGCTGTCGTTGCGCTACCGCACGCCGGTGGTGATCGCGTGGTCGACACCGGGCGCCGCGCTGCTGATCACGTCGCTGCCGGGCGTACCGTATGGCGAAGCGATCGGGGCATTCATCGTCTGCAACGCGCTCATTGCACTCTGCGGGCTGACCGGCGGGTTCGAGACCATCATGCGGCGCGTGCCGCCCGCGCTGGCATCGGCATTGCTCGCGGGGATTCTGTTTCGCATCGGGCTGGAGATCTTCGTGGCCGCCCAGCACCAGACGGCGCTCGTGCTCTCGATGTTCTTCACCTACCTTGTCGTCAAGCGCCTCGCATCGCGCTACGCGATTCTGCTGGCGCTGATCGTGGGAACGGCGGTCGCGGGCGGGCTGGGGCTACTCGACTTCAGCCATTTCAACGTCTCGCTGGCCAAGCCGGTGTGGACGACGCCGTCGTTCTCGCTGTCGGCCACGATCAGCATTGCGATTCCGCTGTTCGTCGTGGCGATGGCCTCGCAGAACGTGCCGGGGCTCGCCGTGCTGCGCGCAGACGGCTACAAGGTGCCTGCGTCGCCGCTGATTTCGACGACCGGCATTGCGTCGGTGCTGCTCGCACCGTTCGGTTCGCACGGCATTCATCTGGCGGCCATTACGGCCGCGATCTGCACCGGACGCGAAGCGCACGAAGATCCGAACAAGCGCTACACCGCCGCCGTCTGGTCCGGTGTGTTCTATCTGATCGCGGGCACGTTCGGCGCGACCATCGCAGCGCTGTTTGCGGCATTCCCGAAGGCGCTCGTCGTCTCGATCGCGGCGCTTGCGCTGTTCGGCTCGATCATGAACGGTCTGGCCAACGCCATGCACGATACGAAGCAACGCGAAGCCGCGCTCATCACGTTCATGGTGACGGCGTCGGGTCTCACGCTGCTGTCCATCGGCTCGGCGTTCTGGGGATTGATCGCGGGCGTGCTGACGCTGGCGATTCTGCAGTGGCGGCGTGCCTGAGCGGCGGCGGGTGGTACCATCCTGCCCGCAATCACATTCGACCTTTCAGCAATTTTCGTAACCGCAGGAGCAGCAACATCATGGCAGTGATCGACCCGACCCCGGTCTTCAAGGACAACCTCTCGCAAATGACGATGCAGGGCATCGTGATCGACGGTATCGCCCGTATCGAATTGCTCGATGGCGCAGGCGCCGTGGTGGCGACCATCGAGAATGCGCCGGGCAAGCAAGGCTCGCTCGCCGTGTATCACTACCTCAAGCAAGCGTTCGGCGCGCTCGATGCCAAGGCCGCCCAGCACGGTCTCGCCGTGTTCGCCGAACATACCGCCGACGCCCGCAATCGCCCGGGCGCTCACCCGAACGTCGATCGCCTGCTGGCCATCGTCGCCGGTGGCGAGACCCTGCGCATCGAGGAAATCGCTGCCTGACGTGGCGAGCGGCACCGGCGGCACGCCCGACCGGCGCCCCGTGCCACGCGTGTGCGTGGCACGCGCAAAGAAAAAGCCAGCCTCACGGCTGGCTTTTTTGCGTCTGATCGGCGCGCTTCACGCCGCGCATGCCATCGGCGTCAGATCGTCAACACCGGACCGCCGTCACCATTGGCCGAGCGCAGTTGCTTGACCCAGCGCTTCGCAGGCAGGCCCGTCGCGGCCTCGACCACCTTGGCGCGTGCCTCGACGTCCGCCCATGCCACGGATAGCTGCGGGCCGTTGAACGCGAGCACGATCACGTTGCCGTCATGCACTTCGGGGAATTCGATCACTCGATTGTCGAACGCCTGACGCAGGCGACGAATGTTTTTCGGATAGCTGTCGTGATCGCCGAACAGGTTCATCGTCAGCATGCCCGGCTCGCGCAGCGTAGCGCGGCAGGCCTTGTAGAACGCCGGCGTGTCGTGCACCGGACCACGCGCAGTGGCGTCGTAGAGATCGATCTGCAGCACATCGACGGCGCCGTGATTGGCGGCGTCGGTCACGAAGTCCCAGGCGTCCATTTCGCGCACTTTCAGGTAGCGCGAGTCGCCGGGCATATCGAACATGGTGCGTGCGGCAACGACCACGGCCGGGTTCAGCTCGACGGCGGTCACTTGCGTGCGCGGGAACTGCTTGGCGGAGAACTTGGTGATCGAGCCGGTACCGAGGCCCAGTTGCACCACGTGCTTGGGCACATGCATGAACAGCAGCCACGCCATCATCTGCTGCGCGTATTCGAGTTCGATACGGTCAGGCTTGGACAAACGCATCGCGCCTTGCACCCATTCCGTGCCGAAATGCAGGTAACGCACGCCACCCATTTCCGAGAAAGTCACCGGTGCGAAACGCGGCTTGTAGGCCGGACGCGGGGAGCGGGCGGAAGTCTCGTCGGTCACGAACGCTTCGGCTTCGATGGATTTGCGTTTGATGAGGGTCATGTGTCCTTCTGTGATGCTCGGGAAATTCCGATGGGTTCGCATTGTACCGGGTTCGCGGCAACCGCCCCCTCGGACCACTCGGAGCACTCGGACCGCTCAGGCCAGCCACTCGCGCAGCGCGAGCCACGCGTCGCGCTTCGTTGCATAGGGAATCGTGTACGCCGGGCTGCTCGATGGCAGCAACACGACCGGCAGGCCCACACCGCCCTGCGCCAGCGCACGCTGCCCGATGCGGGCCGCCGTGCCGCCGTTGAAGGCAACCGCACGCAGCGACGGCAAGGTCGCGATCAACCCGGCGAGATCGCTGCCCGCGTGCAGTCGGATGTTGCTGTCGAGGCTGCCCGCTCGGCGCGCCTGCGCCACCACGTCCCACAGCCCCACGCCATGCTGGCGCACCCTCTCGAGCCGATCGGCGTAGGTGCATGACGGCAACGGCTCACCAATCACCTCGCCGACCAGATGCCAGAAACGATTCTGCGGATGCGCATAGTACTGCTGCTGCGCGAGCGAGACTTCGCCGGGCAAACTGCCGAGAATGAGCACGCGCGTGTGGGCATCCACCACGGGCGGGAAGTTGCGTTTGAGATCGCGGAGATCCAGGGGGTTGACGGGAGCAGGTGAGTTGGCAGCGGACATGACGCTTACTCGTGCGTCTGCGCGGCGTGCGCCGCCTGCAACCGACGCCAGAATCGCGGCAGGAACGCTTCGGTCACGAGCAACGGGGCGCCGTGACGCAGAAATACGGAGCGGCGTGCCCACAACCGCGCGCGCGGGTTGGCGCCAACCAACGGGTCGCGGGCATCGTGACGCGCCCGGCCGTGCAACAGATGCCGTGGACCCAGCGGGCTCGACACCAGCACCGATCGGGTCACCGTGGGATCGTGATACAGCAGATCGGCCAGCGGACGCGTACGCAGACGACGCATCGCCTGCCAGATCGATCGGCTGTACGCGAGCGGCGTAACGCTATGCGCGACGACCACCGGCTCGCCGTCGACCAGCAAGATCACGTCGCGGGCCCACATGGGTGTACGCGGCGCAACGCCAATGGCGCGGCACTGATCGGCGTCGGCGGGCATCACGCGCTCCGCTACGACGCGCACCGTCACCCGGCCGAGCGCCGACAAATGGCGTGTGAGCGCACCGCCCCGGGTCAACCAGTCCTTGTGACGACGCGAGAGCGCCGGTGCCGGGACAGCCTGCCAGCGCCGCCCGCTTACATCGAATCGGAAAGTCATGGCTCGGCATTATAAAGGCGAGACATGTCGTCACGCCGCCCACGAAATCGTCGTCGCCCTGAATGGCGAGTTCGCGATGGGAACCCCGCCCTGCGGGCCTGCAACGCTCGCGCCGCCGCCCGGCCACGACAGCACGCAGACAAAAAAGCCCCCGCGACATTTCGACGCGGGGGCCTTCGATCGATGCGAGCCACGCGCACGAGTCCATGCTCGTCGCGTTTGCGCCATCAGCGCGCGGCGAGCAGCAGCGCGTTGGTGCGCTTCACGAACTCGGCGGGATCTTCCAGATTGCCGCCTTCGGCAAGCAACGCCTGATCGAACAGCAGATGCGACCAGTCGGACAGATCGGCGCTCTCGGCCGTGAGACGCTTGACGAGCGGGTGCTCCGGGTTGATCTCGAGAATCGGACGGAACGCCGGCATTTTCTGACCGGCCGCCTTCATCAGACGCTGGAGCGTGCCGCTCATGTCGTTCTCGTCGGACACGAGGCACGACGGCGAATCGGTCAGACGGAACGTCACGCGCACGTCCTTGGCCTTCTCGCCGAGCACTTCCTTCATCTTCTCGACGAGCGGCTTGAGGTCGTCGCTGGTCTTCTCCTGCGCGGCCTTCTCGCCGGCGTCTTCCAGCGCCCCCAGATCGAGGTCGCCGCGTGCCACGCTCACGAGCGCCTTGCCCTCGAACTCGTGCACGTAGGAGAGCATCCACTCGTCCACGCGATCCGTGAGCAGCAGCACTTCCACGCCCTTCTTGCGGAACACTTCCAGATGCGGACTGTGGCTCGCCGCCACCCAGCTCTCGGCCGTGACGTAGTAGATCTTGTCCTGACCTTCCTTCATGCGGCCAACGTAATCGGCCAGCGACACGCTTTGCTCGGCGGAGTCGTTGTGCGTGCTCGCAAAGCGCAGCAGCTTGGCAATGCGCTCACGGTTCGCCTGATCCTCGCCGGTGCCTTCCTTGAGCACCTGACCGAATGCACCCCAGAACTGCGTGTACTTCTCTTGCTGGTTCTCGGCCAGATCCTCGAGCAGACCCAGCACACGCTTCGCGCAGCCTTCGCGAATCGCCTTCACGTCGCGGCTTTCCTGCAGGATTTCACGCGACACGTTCAGCGGCAAATCGGCCGAATCGACCACCCCGCGCACGAAACGCAGATAGTTCGGCAGCAGTTGCTCGGCGTCGTCCATGATGAACACGCGCTTCACGTACAACTTCAGGCCACCTTGCGAATTGCGATCCCACAGGTCGTACGGCGCGTGCCCCGGCACATACAGCAGTTGCGTATATTCGCTGCGGCCTTCCACACGGTTATGCGTCCAGGCCAGCGGTGCCTGCATGTCGTGGGCGATGTGCTGGTAGAACTGCGTGTATTGCTCGTCGGTGATCTCGCTTTTGCTGCGAGTCCACAACGCGCTTGCCTGGTTGACGGTCTCGTCAGCCTCGGCCGGCACCATCGCCTGCTTCTCCTCGTCCCAGGTTTCGCCGCGCATGACAATCGGCAGCGAAATGTGGTCCGAGTACTTGCGGATGATCGATTGCAGTTGCCACGACGACAGCAGCTCGTCCTCGCCTTCGCGCAGGTGCAGCGTGATGGCGGTGCCGCGCGGGGCGCGCTCGATGGTCTCGACCGAGAAGTCGCCCTCGCCGGTCGACGACCAGCGCACGCCTTCTGCGGCGGGCAAACCGGCGCGACGCGACTCGACCGTCATGCGGTCCGCCACGATGAATCCGGAATAGAAGCCCACGCCGAACTGCCCGATGAGGGCGGCGTCCTTCTGCTGGTCGCCCGACAGGCGCGAGAAGAATTCCTTCGTACCGGACTTGGCGATCGTGCCCAGATGCGCGATGGCTTCCTCGCGGCTCATGCCGATGCCGTTGTCCTCGATGGTGACCGTGCGGGCGTCCTTGTCGAACGACACGCGAATCTTGAGTTCCGGATCCTGCTCGTACAGCGTCGCATTGTTGATGGCTTCGAAGCGCAGCTTGTCGGCCGCGTCCGAGGCGTTGGAGATCAGCTCGCGCAGGAAGATTTCCTTGTTGCTGTACAGCGAATGAATCATCAGTTGCAGAAGTTGTTTGACTTCTGCCTGAAAGCTCATGGTTTCTTGCGCCATGGTCGGGAACCCTCGTGGATCGGTGAGATGAATGGAATGTCGACGCGAACCGCGCTGCGGCGCACTTGCGCGCGCGCTACCGCAGCGACGGTACAGCTCGGAACATAGGGACGAGCCGCCAGCATTTCAAGGCCGGCAGGAGGGTTATTTTGCGCAGACTTACCCGAGGTTGCGCGAAATTGCGGCCTGACGCGGCCGGACGCGACGAAAGCGCCGAGCGCCGCGGGGCGAATTGGGAATTGGGAATTGGGAATTGCGAATTGCGCATCGCCCATCGCGGCACCACCCAGCCGCCGTTTCAGGCCGCCAGTTCGAGCTGCCGCGACAGAAAGGTCAGCATGGCGGGATCGCTGGAGCAGGCAATGTTCATGCGCATCCACGTGCTGGGGGCCTGACGTGGCGAGAACAGCGCCCCCGGGGCGAACAGGAATCCGGCCTCGTGTCCGGCCGCCGCGATCGCACTCGTGTCGATGCCCGTGTCGACCCAGAAGAACATGCCCGACGTCGGCTCGCCGAACATACGCAGACCGAGGCGCTCCAGATGTCGCCGGGAGCCGTCTCGCACCTCGTCCAGGCGAGAGCGCAAACGCTCGACGTGACGCCGGTAATGCCCCTCGGTCAGCGCCTTGTAGACGATACGTTCGTTGATCTCCGGCGTGGTCGACCCCGAGAGCATCTTGTGATCGACGAAGGTCTTCGCCAGCGCGGGCGAACAGGCCACGAACGCCACCCGCAAATTGGCGGCGAGCGTCTTCGAGAAGCTGCCCATGTAGATCACGCGTTTGAGCTGATCGAGACTCGCCAGACGCGCCACCTGCTGATGCGGCGGACACAGGTCGCAGTAGATGTCGTCTTCGAGCACCATGAAGTCGTACTGCTCGGCGAGTCGCAGAATCTGGAACGCGCGAGCCGGCGTGAGCGACGTCCCCGTCGGGTTCTGAAGAATCGAATTGAGAATGAGCAACTTCGGACGATGCTGCTGCACGAGCCGTTCGAGCGCCTGCATGTCGAGCCCGTCGGGCGTGTAAGGCACGCCGACCGTGTTGGCGCCCTGCGACGCAATGCGGCCGAACATGACGAACCACGCCGGATCGCCCACCAGCACGGTATCGCCCGCACGCACGTAGAGCCGCAGCAGAAAATCCACTGCCTGCGTAATGCCTGACGTCAGCACGATCTGATCGGGCCGTGCGCCGATTTCGAGTTCCGCGAGTTGCGTCTGAAGTTGGACGCGCAACGGCAGGAAACCCAGCGGATTGCCCGCCTGCAGCAGATGCGCGCTCGACTGACGACTCATCGAGCGCATGGCCGACGTCATCATGTCGGCATCGAGCCAGCTTGCCGGCAGATAGCCCATGCCGGGCCCGCGCTCGGGCGCCACCTGATGCAGCATGCTGCGCACCAGCCACGCCACGTCCAGCGGTCCCTGCGTCACCATGGGTGCCGCGGCATTCTGCGGCGGCATCACCGGCCGCTCGCGCACGTAGAACCCCGAGCCGCGGCGCGCTTCGAGATACCCCTGCGCCACCAGCCGTTCGTACGCTTCGACGACGGAGAAACGCGATACGCGCTTGTCCTCGGCCAGCGAGCGGATCGACGGCATACGCATGCCCGGCAGGAACACCCGCTCTTCGATCCGCAGGCTCGCCCACTGGACGAGCTGGTCGACGAGCGTCATGCGCGCCGTTTCGATCGCGGCGTTGTCCGCCAGGATCAACGGAGAAATACGGTTCGTTGTCGTCATCGTCATCCACCTTGGCGGTGCGCACATGAAATCGCACCACACCCAACCGCATTCGGAAATTACGCATCGGTTGTGCCGATGCTGGCATTCGCGAGCGCTTGCCAACAGGCGTCGCTCGTTCAGCTGACAGACGCTTCGTGGTCAAAGTGTCAGCCCAATGCCGCTCATGGCTCAGCACTCTACGCCAGCCAGTTCCCCTGTCAATCCTGAACTGTACCGAAGATTACCTCGCCATCTGTATCGGTACTGTACCGGAGTTAACCGATAAAGTGTCCTCTCAACTGGAGACCGCCATGCGTGAAATCCGACTCTTCGAACTGGACCGGGGACAGACCGTCTTCTGGCAGAGCCCGGCTGCCGACTTCCCGCAATCGCTTCACGTATTGCAGGGACTGCTGTGGGTCACGGTGGAGGGCGAGCCCATCGACCACTGGCTGCACGCCGGGGAGAGTTTCGAGATGCGTGCCGGTCAACGTGTGTGGCTCGGCACCTGGCAGGAAGGCGCGCGTTTGCGCGTGAGCCAGCCTGCGCAAACGCTATCGGCGTCGGGCAGCCCGCGAGTCCCGCGTGCGCGCCGGCCCGGCTGGCGTCTCGTGTGGCGTGATATCGCCGCGCGCCTGACGAACCGTACCGTCTCGCGGCTGTCGCGCGGCTAAGGCGCTACCGCCCGGTCGCCATCCGGCCCGTAGACGCGTCGTCAACGCCAAATCAGCGCGATACCCGCGCGAGGCGGAGTAAGCTATCGGTTTTGCCGCGTGAACCCATTATGTCTGCACCTCAAGCCCTGAAACTGGACCATCTCGTGATCGCCGCCGCCACGCTGGAGGCGGGAGAAGCGCACGTCGTCGAGCAACTGGGGCTGACGGACGTCGTGCCGCAACGCGGCGGCAAGCACGCCCGCATGGGCACGCACAACAGTCTGCTGGGGCTGTGGGGTGGCGTGTATCTGGAGATCATTGCGATCGATCCGGAAGCGCCACCGCCGGCTCGCCCGCGCTGGTTCGGTCTGGATGACCCCGCCGTGCAGGCACGCCTCGCGCGTGGCCCGTATCTCGCGCATTGGGTGGCACGTGTGGATCGCCCGCGCTCGTTGCCGCGCTGGCAGGCGCAGTACCCGCAGCGACTCGCACCGGCGATCGCCATGCAACGCGGTGCGCTGACGTGGCAGATCGGGGTGCCCGATGACGGCAGCTTGCCCACATGGCAGGGCGCAGGTCAGGGCCTGTTGCCCACGCTGATCCAGTGGGACTCGCTGCAGCATCCGTCCGATGCGCTGCCGTCCTCGGACTGCGCGGTCACGACATTGCGCGGCTTTCACCCGCAGGCCGCGACGATCAACGAACAATTGCAGTGGCTGGGCGCAGACGCGCTCGTCAACATTGAAGATACGCTGGTCGAGCCGTCGCTTGCGGCGGAGTTTGACACCCCCGACGGTCCGCGCACCTTGCGCTAGGGCCCCGAAACACCCCACGCCCGGCACAACGCATGGCGGGCGGCGCACCCCACGAGACACACGAGGCGACACCATGAATTCGCGCGAATCCCAAGGCATGTTGATCGGATTGATCGGCGTGCTGATCTTCAGTCTGACGTTGCCGATGACGCGCATCGTCGTGGCGGAGGTCAACCCGCTGCTCAACGGGCTGGGTCGCGCGCTCGTGGCCGCGGTTTTCGCCGGGGCGCTGCTGTGGTGGCGCCGCGAGACATGGCCGACGCTGCGCCAGTTGAAGAGCCTTGCCATCACCTCGCTTGGCGTCATCATCGCGTTCCCCGTCTTCTCCGCCTGGGCGATGAAGACGATCCCGGCCTCGCACGGCGCGGTCGTCAATGGTTTGCAGCCGTTCTTCGTCGCGATCTACGCCTATTGGCTGGGCGGCGAACGGCCGTCGCGCGGCTTCTGGGGCTGCGCGCTCATCGGCAGCGCACTGGTCATCGCCTTCGCGCTGCGCGCCGGAGGCGGCACCCTGCATGCGGCCGACGGCCTGATGCTGCTCGCCGTCGTCATCGGTGCACTCGGCTATGCCGAAGGCGGCAAGCTCGCCCGCGAAATGGGCGGCTGGCAAGTCATCTGCTGGGCACTCGTCGTGTCGGCACCGGTGCTGCTGCTGCCCGTCGGCTGGCTCGCCTGGCACCAGCCGTGGCCGGTCAGCGGCAAGGCGTGGGGTGCATTCGCCTACGTCACTCTGTTCTCGCAATTCATCGGCTTTTTTGCATGGTATGCGGGCCTCGCCATGGGCGGAATCGCACGCGTAGGCCAAGTACAATTGCTTCAGATTTTCTTCACGATTGCGCTGTCCGCCCTCTTTTTCGGCGAACAGGTCGACGCGGTCACCTGGCTTTTCGCCGCCGGTGTCGTCATGACGATCGCACTCGGCAAGAACATGAAGATCGGCGCCTCGCGACTCACGGGCAAACCGGTCTGACGACGCGCGGCGGCGCACGCGATCCCTGCGCCGCCACACGTCTCCCCCCAGACGATTGCACCTGCCCTCACGCCTGCGGCACCCGCATCGTCCGACACTCGCGGCCACACGGAAAGGCCGCACCATCAAAAAAAGCGAGATCATCATGCATGATTGGCAATATTCGGAACGCGCCCGCAATCTGACCAGCTCGGCCATTCGCGAAATTCTGAAGGTCACCGAGCGCCCGGAGGTCATTTCCTTCGCCGGCGGCCTGCCCTCGCCCGCCACGTTCCCGGTGGCGCAAATGCGCGCCGCCGCCGAGCGCGTATTGACCGATTCGCCGCAAGCCGCCCTCCAGTACAGCGCCACCGAAGGCTTCGCGCCGCTGCGCGAATGGATCGCAAAGCGCTACTCGCGCGACGGCCTCACGCTCGCGCCCGAGAACGTGCTGATTACCACCGGATCGCAGCAAGGCCTCGACCTGATCGGCAAGATCTTCATCGACGAAGGCAGCCGCGTGCTGGTCGAAGCCCCGAGCTATCTCGGCGCCCTCCAGTCGTTCTCGCTGTTCGCGCCGAAGTACGTGCCGGTGCCCACGGACGATCACGGCCTGCTGCCCGAAGCGCTCACGCCGGAACGGGTAAACGGTGCACGTTTCCTGTACGCCATGCCGAACTTCCAGAACCCGACCGGACGCCGTCTGCCGATGGCGCGCCGCGAGGCCCTCGCCGCCGTGGCAAAGCGCGAGGGGCTGGCGATCATCGAAGACGACCCGTACGGCGAACTCGACTACGAAGGCCAGCGTCTGCCGAGCCTGATGTCGCTCGCACCCGAGCACGTGCTGTACATGGGCTCGTTCTCGAAGGTGATGGCGCCGGGCCTGCGCCTGGGCTTCATCATCGGCCCGAGTGCCGTGATCGCCAAGCTCGTGCAGGCCAAACAGGCAGCCGACCTGCATACGCCGAGCCTCACGCAACGCATCGCCTACGAGGTCGTGAAAGACGGCTTCCTCGACACGCACATCCCGTCGATCCGCACGCTGTACGCGGCACAGGCGCAGGCCATGCTCGCGTCGCTCGCCAGGCATATGCCGGCCGACGCAACGTGGACCACGCCCGCAGGCGGCATGTTCATCTGGTTGACATTGCCCGCCGGCATCGACACCATGCAATTGCTGGAGAAAGCGATTGCCCAGAATGTGGCGTTCGTGCCCGGGGCGCCGTTCTATGTCGACACCCCGCAAGCCAATACGCTGCGTTTGTCGTTCGTGACGGTGCCGCCCGAGAAGATCGAGGTGGGTGTGGCGCGCCTCGGTGCGCTTATCGCCGACGCCCTTCCGCGTCGCGCGGCCTGATCCGACGCTCGCTCTCGCGCTGGCCCGGCATGCGTCGGGCCAGCGCGTTTCCAGCCATCTGCAACTGCCTTACCGGCCGATCCGGCGACGCACGTATCGGCAGGTCCGAATCAACGAATCTGCAAGGAAGCCGTACATGTCCGTCTACGACAAACTGAAGCAAATGGGTATCGAATTGCCGAGCGCAGGTGCGCCCGCTGCCGCCTATGTGATGAGCGCCCAGACCGGCAACACCGTGTTCCTCTCGGGCCATCTGCCGAAGAAGGATGGCAAGATCTGGACGGGTAAGCTCGGCAAGGACGTCAGCGTCGACGAGGGCAAGGCTGCCGCACGCGCCGTCGCCATCGAGCTGATCGCCACGCTGCACGCCCACACCGGCGACCTGAACAAGGTCAAGCGCATCGTGAAGCTGATGAGCCTCGTCAATTCGACGCAGGAATTCACCGAGCAGCATCTGGTGACGAACGGTGCGTCGGAACTGCTCGCGGAAGTGTTCGGCGACGCTGGCAAGCACGCCCGCTCGGCCTTCGGCGTCGCACAGATTCCGCTGAACGCCTGCGTCGAGATCGAGCTGATCGCTGAAGTGGCCTGACGCGTCGGGGCACCAAAGAACCGCGTACTGCGGGGCGCGGCCGGCAGGAAGGGACGCATCATCCCCTGCGCTCTCGCAATGAAAAACAGCCACCCTCGGGTGGCTGTTTTGCTATCGAGCGACGCCCGACTTCGCGTTCGATCAGCGCGGCGTCACGCTCACGTTGGCGTAGGCACGACGCATGGCGATCGCCACGCCCAGCGAGATCACGACGGCCACGGCGAGCAAGGCAATCACGCCATGCCAGCCGTGCGACTTGAGCATCACGCCGGAGTAGCTGCCGAGCAGGCTCGACCCGAGGTAGTAGAAGAACAGATACAGCGCAGACGCAATCGCCCGGCCCTCGGTGGCGCGACGTCCGACCCAACTGCTCGCCACCGTATGAGCGCCGAAAAAGCCGAATGTGAAGATCGCCAGACCGATCACCACACCGAGCACCTTCGGCGCGAGCATGGTCAGCAGCCCCACCATCGACAGCGCGACCAGTACCCACAGCAAGCGCGCACGGCCCACGCGGTCGGAGAGCGGCCCCGCGATGAACGAACCGACCACGCCGATCAGGTACATCGCGAAGATCGCACCGATGGCCGCATGCGGCAGGTGAAACGGCGGCGCGGAAAGGTGGAATCCCAGATAGTTGTAGACGCTCACGAAGCTGCCCATCATCAGCCCTGCGAACAGATACAGCCCCAGCAGCGCCGGGTCCCCCAGATGGCGACGCGCGTGGCCCAGCGCTTCGCGCACCGTCATATGACGCGGAGTGAAACGGCGTGAATGCGGCAGGCTCCGGGCGAACTCCAGCCCCATGGCGAGACAGACAAGACCGATCACCGCCACCGACACACGCCACGAAAACATGTCCGCGACGAACGCCGAGAGCACCCGGCCAGCCATGCCGCCCAGAATGTTGCCGCCGATGTACAAGCCCATCGACATGCCCAGCGACCGCGGGTCGATCTCTTCGCTCAGGTAGGCCATTGCGATGGCCGGCAGCCCGGAAAGGGCCAGCCCCTTGAGCGCGCCGAGGATCACGACCGTCTCGAAGTTGGTGGAAAACGCGCTCGCCAGCGTGAGCACCGACGAACTCAACAACGCGATGGTCATCATCCGCTTGCGGCTCACGCGATCGGCGGCGACGCAGGTCACGAGCAAACCGAGCGCCATCATCATCGTGGCCGCCGAAACCGACCAACTCGCTTGCGCCGGTGAAATGCCGAACGTGGTGGTCAGCAGCGGCAGCAGCGACTGCATGCAGTACAACTGCGCGAACGTCGAGAAGCCACCGAAGAACAGCGCCCGACTGATGACGGCGTACTCGCGCGTGCCGCGCGAAACGCCCGCCGGAAGCTTGGCGGCCGATGCGCCGGCCGCGCTCGCGGCATTGGGAAGCGGAAGGGAATTCGTTGTTGCCATGACATTGGCCCGCCTCACGCGGGCCAAGGGTGAAATGTATACGCCGAATGATAGGTTTGCCGTTACCCTACGTCCAATATATATTTAAGCGACATTTCCATATATAAAACAAATCAATCGACATCGAGCAAGGATAGATGCATGGAACTGCGCCACCTGCGTTACTTCGTGACGGTTGCCGAAGAGCTGCATTTCAGCCGCGCGGCAGAGAAGCTCAACATCGGGCAGCCACCGCTGTCGATGCAGATCCGTGCCCTCGAAGAGGAATTGGGCGTGACACTGTTCGAACGTTCGCAGCGTCGGGTCTTCCTGACGACGGCCGGACGGGCGTTTCTCGTGCGCGCCCGCCAGATCCTGGCCGATGCCGAAGCGGCGCGTCTGGAAGTGCAGCAAATCGCCGGTCTCGACGCGGGGGAACTGCGCATCGCGTTCACCACGTCGGCCCCGATGACCAACCTGATGAAGCGCGTGTTGACCGGTTATCGACAAAGGTATCCGCGGGTGACGCTGACCTTGAGCGAATCGCCGTCGGAACGCCAGCGCGACGCGCTCGCGGAGCGCACGCTCGACATTGGCCTGCTGCGTCAGGCGGAGGACGCGCCGCCTGTGGCCGGCTTGCATTTCGAGACATTGATCGACGAAAGACTGGTCGTCGTGCTGCATCAGGGGCATGCCCTGGCGAACCACACGCGTCTGTCGATTGCGGATCTGGCGAACGAGGCGTTCATCATGCATCCGCCCGATGTCGGCACGGCGGTGGATGGCAAGATCCGCCGGATGTGCGAGCGTGCCGGCTTCGCCCCCCGAGTCGTGCAGGAAGCGCGCGAGTCGACGACGATCGTCGCGCTCGCGGCGAGCGGACTGGGCGTGGCAGTTCTGCCCGCAGCCGTGCGTTGTATTCAGATCGAGGGGGTTCGGTTCATGGCGTTGAGCGAGCCCGACGCCCATACACCGTTGCTGCTGGCGAAGCGCCGTGACGATGCCAGTCCGCTCGTGCAGGCCTTCGTTGCGATGTGTCGCGAAGTTGCCGGACATCTCGATGTGACGAGCCAGCCAGAGGTCTGACCGGCTCGCTTACGACGCATCAGGAACGCCTCAGGACGCGTCAGGATGCCTCATGACACCGCGCCCGGTGCGGGCTCCCGTCGAGCGCCGCCCTGGACGCCGTGGTGCCCCGGATGCCGTGATGCCGTGGTGCCGTGGCGCCGTGGTGCCGTGGTGCCGTGGTGCCGTGGTGCCGTGGTGCCGTGGTGCCGTGGCGCCGTGGCGCCGTGATGCCGTGGCGCCGTGACACCCGTGCTGCCGTGACACCCGAGGTGCCGCCGCTCGGCTCGCTCAGCCTCGCAGCGACGCCGCTAAGCCGATCACGACGATACCTAGCACCAGGTTAAGGATCACCAGACGGCGAATGCCGTTGACCGCTGCGGCGCCGTCCGGCCACGACTGCGCCTGCACCGCGCGCTGCAGACGCGGGAACAGCGCGAAGCGAATGTGCCCGAAGACCAGCATCATCACCACGCCAACGCCCGCCATCGCATGCACGGGCCAGCGCGCATGCAGTCCGCCCATGCCGAGCATCATGTGACCGCCCGAGAGCAGGATCACGACGATCGCGACGCCCACCCACGTGAAGAAGCGCGTGAACGCCGCCTCCCACAACGGCAGCCGTTGCTGCGGCGAGAGCTCCGAAGACGCCGGACGCAGACACGCCAGCGCGAAAAACATCCCGCCAATCCAGACGGCGACACTCACCAGATGCAGGAAAAGGCTGAAGGCATAAACGCTCATGCGTGACTCCCGTCAGGATGCCGAAGGCGCGGCCGGCAGTACCGGCGCGAGCGAACGCGGTTTGAACGTGGCGAACTTGACGCCCGGCGCACGCCCCTTGCGGGCACGCTTGCCGATGTTCGGGGCCAGCGAAGCGCCCGAGAGCGTCTCCGACTGCTCCTTGCCACCGCGCACTTCACCGAAGACGATGACACCGGCCTCACTGATCGGCACCGCCGACACGAGCGTCTGCTTGGCCTCCAGTCCGATGAGTGTGACACCACGCCCGCCGCCGGTGAGCGACTTCATTTCGTCCATGCCGAACACGAGCAGACGTCCATCGCTCGACAGGCACGCCACCGCGCTCGCCCCTTGCCAGATCGGCGTCGGCGCCAACGGCTCCGCACCCTCGTCGATCGTCATGAACGATTTGCCTGCCTTCACGCGGCTGACCATGTCGCCCAACTTCGTCGTGAAACCGAAGCCTGCCGAGGTCGCCAGCAGCAACGGCTGCTCGCCCGACGCGGCGTAGTAGTGCAGCAGGCGCGAGCCCGATTCGAGTTCGATCAGCGAGGTGAGCGGCACCCCGTCGCCACGCCCGCCCGGCAGCAATGCCACCGCCACCGAATACACGCGGCCATTACTGCCCCATGCGATCAACGGATCGACGGTACGGCACTCGAATGCGCCATACAGCGAATCGCCCTGCTTGAACGAGAAGCCCTGCGCGTCCAGGCCGTGGCCCTTGAGCGCGCGCACCCAGCCCTTGGACGAGACGACCACCGTGACCGGTTCGTCGATCACGCGCGCCTCGGCAACGGCACGCTTTTCCTCCTGAATGAGGGTGCGACGCTCGTCGCCGAACTGCTTCGCGTCGGCTTCGATTTCCTTGATGATCAGGCGCTTCATCGTGCTGTCGTTGGCGAGCAGCTCCTCGAGCTTCGCCTTCTCGTCACGCAGCGCGACAAGCTCCTGCTCGATCTTGATCGCTTCGAGTCGCGCCAACTGACGCAGGCGAATTTCGAGAATGTCTTCCGCCTGACGCTCGCTCAGCTTGAACGCACTCATCAGGGCGGCCTTCGGCTCGTCCGATTCGCGAATGATGCGGATGACTTCGTCGATATTCAGAAAGACGATCATCCGCCCTTCGAGAATATGGATGCGGTCGTCGACCTTGCCGAGTCGATGACGCGAACGACGCGTGACCGTCTCGAAGCGGAAGCCGATCCATTCGGTGATGATTTCGCGCAGCGACTTCTGTGCCGGACGTCCGTCGGCGCCCACCATCACGAGGTTGACCGATGCGCTCGACTCCAGGCTCGTGTGCGCGAGCAGCATCGTGATGAATTCCTGCTGGTCGATGCGGCTCGACTTCGGCTCGAACACCAGACGCACCGGAGCGTCCTTGCCCGACTCGTCGCGCACCGTATCGAGCATGCCGAGGACCGACTGCTTGAGGTTCTGCTGCTCGGGGGTCAGCGATTTCTTGCCGAGCTTGACCTTCGGGTTGGTGATTTCCTCGATTTCCTCGAGCACCTTCTGACCCGACGTATTCGGCGGCAGTTCATACACCACCGCCTGCCACTGGCCGCGCGCCATTTCCTCGATCTTCCAGCGCGCACGCACCTTCAGACTGCCGCGGCCGCTGTCGTAAGCGGCGCGAATTTCCGCCGCGCTCGAAATCAACTGGCCGCCGCCCGGGAAGTCCGGACCCTGCACGTGCGTCATCAGCTCCGCATCGTCGAGCTTCGGATTACGGATCAGCGCCACGGCGGCCGAGGCGACTTCACGCAGGTTATGCGACGGGATTTCCGTCGCCAGCCCCACGGCAATGCCCGAAGCACCGTTGAGCAGCACGAACGGCAAGCGCGCGGGCAGCAGGCGCGGCTCCTGGGTCGAACCGTCGTAGTTCGGCACGAAATCCACCGTGCCGGCATCGATTTCGTCGAGCAGCAGTCTGGCGATCGGCGTGAGGCGCGCTTCCGTGTAACGCATGGCCGCTGCGCCGTCGCCGTCGCGTGAGCCGAAGTTGCCCTGCCCGTCGATCAGCGGATAGCGCATCGAGAAATCCTGCGCGAGACGCACCAGCGCGTCGTAGGCGGATTGATCCCCGTGCGGGTGGAATTTACCGAGCACATCGCCGACCACGCGAGCGGACTTCACCGGCTTGGCGTCGGCCGCGAGGCCCATTTCGTTCATGGCGAACAGAATCCGGCGCTGCACCGGCTTCTGGCCATCGCAGACGTCCGGCAATGCCCGGCCCTTGACCACACTGATGGCGTAATCGAGATAAGCGCGCTCGGCATACGCGCCGAGCGTCAGCGTGTCGTCATCCGACGGTTGCGTAAAGAGATCTTCTACTTGTTCCATAAAACCTGTGGGTTTGCTGCGAACGTTTGACGAGTGTTCGGGTAGACGTTGACCGCGAGATCATACCAAGCTCGCTGGCACATTTCGGCAAAAACGCGTCCGAATGCCAAAGCAAGGCACGATTTCGGAATTTCGGAAGCCGGAATCAGCGCAAACGCGGGGGCGTTTCGGAAAATTCCGGGGGGTATATCAGTCTGTGGACGGCACGGAGGAGAGTGCCGGCGCCGACTCACGCATCGACGCGTTCGGCATGGTAGCAGGCACGACGGGCAGACCGGACGGTGCGCCGAGAATGACGTGGATACGCCCATCGCGCGACCCCGTCACGCGTGCATTGCCGACCTTGCCCTGACCGCCGCTGGCGCGCAGCGTACCGGCCGTGATGCCCGCAGGGGCATCGGGGTTGAAGCGCCGGTAGAGTTCGAGCACGGCGGCAACGTAGTCGCGTGTCTCGGGATAGGGAGGAATCTGGTCGGCGTGACGGGCGACGGCGCCCTCGCCTGCGTTGTAGGACGCGAGCACGAGTTCGAGGCGATCGGGGTATCGGGCCTGCAGATCGCGCAGATAGCGGGCACCGGTCAGCACATTGATCTGGGGATCCGTGAGCTTGTCGGCCACCGTACGTCGCGCATCGGCACGAACGCCGTAACGCTCGCCGGTCGCCGGGAGAACCTGCATGAGACCCACCGCGCCCTTGGGCGAGACGGCCGCGCTGTCGAAACCGGACTCGGCCGCGATCACCGCCTTGAGCAACGCCGCATCGACGTGAAACTGCTTCGCCGCCTGTGCGATTACCGGCGCCAGGGTCTTGAGGTTGGGATGACGGGCCAGCGCATCGTACAGACGCGACCGGTCGACACCGCTGACCACCCCGCCCTGCGGCGCGCCCATATCGACGTTGCCGCCCGAGCCCAGTACGAGACGATAGCGTGCGTCGAGCTTGCGCGCGGCGAGATGGGCAACGCCATTCTCGTCGACGTACCCATAGAGTTCGGCGTGCGCGAGGGGCGTCGCGGCAAGCAGCGTGGCTGCCAACGCGGGGCCCGCGAGAGCGCGCAGAGAGAACTTTCGGCGAAGCGCGCTGCGGCGATCCGCCGTCGAAACGGTATTACTGTTGACCTTTGACATGCACCTTGATCGTCTGGCTCATCGCCGGACCGTACGACTGGTGTGCCCCGTTGGCGAACTGCATCGTCAACGTGTGATCACCGGGCGTCAGATTGACAGTCGTCTCGGTCTGGCCTTTGCCAAAATGCAGGTGGGTGTCGTCGGTGGGCACGACCTGACCTGCCGGAATCGAATCGCCGTCGATGATGAGATGGTGATGACCGGTATTGGGCGTCATGTCGCCCGCCGGTTTGATCTCCATCCCCTCGACGCCGAACTTGACCACTACCGGATTCGTCACCGTTGCGCCATTGGCTGGCGTCACGAAGAAGACGCGGGGCTGAGCCGACTGTGCCACGGCGACGGCGCTGGCCGCCGCCAACATCACGGGCACGACAATGCAACGCATAGAACGCAACATAACGCGACTCCCGGTAGGGTGAAGGTTGGATTATCCCATCATGTGAGCACTCACGCTCGTTAGGCCGTGCATCAGGCCGTACGTGAGGCTCCCGTCATTGGAACGACATCGAAAAACGCGTTCAGATGTCCGCTTCCACTTCATTGCCCTTGGCTTCGAGCCAGCTACGACGCTGCGCCGCTTCGCCCTTGCCCATGAGCATGTTCATGCGTGCCACCGTGGCGTCGAAGTCGAGACCGCCGAGTGACACCGGGCTCAACCGGCGAGTATCGGGGTTCATCGTCGTTTCCCACAGCTGCGCGGCGCTCATTTCGCCAAGGCCCTTGAAGCGGCTGATCGACCAGGCCGTCTCTCGCACACCGTCCTTGCGCAACTTGTCGAGAATGGCTTCGAGCTCACCCTCGTCCAGGGCATAGAGCTTTTGCGCCGGCTTCTTGCCACGCGCCGGCGCGTCCACGCGATACAGCGGCGGGCGCGCGACATACACGTGCCCCTTCGCGATCAACTGCGGGAAGTGGCGGAAGAAAAGCGTGAGCAACAGCACCTGGATGTGCGAACCGTCGACGTCGGCATCGGAAAGAATGCAGATCTTGCCGTAGCGCAGATTCGACAGGTCGGGTGTGTCGTTCGCACCGTGCGGATCGACGCCGATCGCCACCGCGATGTCGTGCACTTCGTTGTTTGCGAAGAGACGGTCGCGTTCGGTCTCCCACGTGTTCAGCACCTTGCCGCGCAGCGGCAGAATCGCCTGAAACTCCTTGTCGCGCCCCATCTTCGCCGAGCCGCCCGCCGAGTCGCCCTCGACAAGGAACAGCTCGTTGCGCGTGATGTCTTCCGTCTCGCAATCGGTCAGCTTGCCGGGCAGCACGGCCACGCCGGAGCTCTTCTTCTTCTCGATCTTCTGGCCGGCGCGCGTACGCGCCTGCGCCTGACGAATCACGAGTTCGGCAAGCTTCTTGCCATGCTCGACATGATGATTGAGCCACAGCTCGAGTGCCGGACGCGTGAACGACGAGACCAGACGCACGGCGTCGCGGCTGTTCAGGCGCTCCTTGATCTGCCCCTGGAACTGCGGATCGAGCACCTTGGCCGACAGCACGAACGACACGCGCGAGAACACATCTTCAGGCAACAGCTTCACGCCCTTGGGCTGGAGATTGTGCAATTCGATGAAACCGCGAACGGCCTGGAACAGGCCTTCGCGCAGGCCCGACTCATGCGTGCCGCCTGCCGGCGTCGGAATCAGGTTGACGTAAGACTCGCGCACCTGCGCACCGTCCTCGGTCCATGCCACCACCCAGGCCGCGCCCTCCCCCTCGGCGAAACTGTCTTCGCTGCCGTCGGCAAAACGTTCGCCCTCGAACAGCGGGATCAACGGCTCGGCGCCGTTCAGCGACTCCACGAGATAGCCGCGCAGGCCGTGCTCGTAGAACCACGTCTGTTCTTCGCCGTTCTTTTCCTGGCGCAGCGTGACGCGCACGCCCGGCAGCAGCACCGCTTTCGAGCGCAGCAAACGTTGCAGTTCGCCCAGCGGCAGTGTCGGGCTGTCGAAATACCTGGTGTCCGGCCACACGGTCACGCGCGTGCCGCTCTTCTTCTCGCCGCGCGGTGCGGGGCGAGAATGCAACGCCACATTGACATTGCCGCCGTCGGCGAATTCGAGTTCGGAGATTTGTCCGTCACGCCAGACCGTCACGGCCAGACGCGTTGCCAGTGCATTCGTCACCGACACGCCAACGCCGTGCAGGCCACCCGAGAACGTATAAGCGCCGCCGGCGGCCTTGTCGAACTTGCCGCCCGCGTGCAGTCGCGTGAACACGATTTCGACGACCGGCACACCCTCTTCCGGGTGAATGCCGACGGGAATACCGCGACCGTCGTCCTCGACGCTCACGGAACCGTCCTTGTTCAACGTGACGAGAATCTGCTTGCCGTAGCCGCCAAGCGCTTCGTCCGACGCGTTGTCGATGACTTCCTGAATGATGTGCAGCGGATTTTCGGTACGGGTGTACATGCCCGGGCGCTGCTTGACCGGCTCAAGGCCCTTCAGAACCTTGATGGACGCTTCGCTGTACTGGGCGGGCGAATTTTTTTTCGACATAGCGTGACTGAATGAGGGTTCGTCGCGGGCGATTATCCACATTTCCTGTGGACAACCACGGGGAAAACCCATTAACACATGACAAAAGTGACGCCGGATCAACAACTTGAGTTGCGGCGCCCACATAATGGGCACTTAAGGCGCGCCCTGCGTCCGGCAACGTCCGTCCGGCGCGGGCAACGCCCGATGAATCGCGGCCTATTGTACTGTCACTCGCGGCGCGTTCGAGTGACAACGCGCAAGCCGCTCACGGCACCTCCCGTACCTTATGCGCCCTCGCCGCGCTGCTTGGCTTCGAGCACTTCCCAGCGTTCGAGCGCCTCGAGCAATTCCAGTTCGATCGCTTCGAAACGTTCGGACAACGCCGCTCCCGCAGCGGGGTCCTTCACGAAAATCGAACCGTCCTCAATCTTCGCGGCCGCTTCTTTTTGCTCGGTTTCCAGCGCGGCAATGCGCTCGGGAAGGCCGTCGAGTTCCCGCTGTTCCTTGTAGCTGAGCTTGACGGTGCGGTTGGTGCCGCGCTTGGGCGCGCTCGCCGCTTCCTTCACCGCATCCTCGGCCGGCGCGCGCTGCGCCGCGAGTGCAGCGGAACGTTCGCTCTGCACCTGCCAGTCGGTGAAGCCACCGACATACTCGCGCCAGTGACCATCGCCTTCGGCCGCGATCACGGACGTGACCACGTTGTCCAGGAACGTGCGGTCGTGGCTCACGAGGAACACCGTGCCGCTGTATTCCTCAAGGAGTTCTTCCAGCAGTTCGAGCGTCGGAATGTCGAGGTCGTTGGTCGGTTCGTCGAGCACCAGCACGTTGGCCGGGCGCGCGAACAAGCGGGCCAGCAGCAAACGGTTGCGCTCGCCGCCCGAGAGCGACTTGACCGGCGAACGGGCGCGCTCGGGGGAGAACAGGAAGTCGCCGAGATAGCTCATGACGTGCTTGCGCGTGCCATTGATCTCGATCCAGTCGCTGCCCGGGCTGATCGTGTCGAGCAGATTGCGCTCCGGATCGAGCTGCGCACGCATCTGATCGAAGTACGCGACCTGCAGGTTGGTGCCCACGCGAATCTGTCCGCTGTCCGGCGCGATCTCACCGAGGATCAGCTTGAGCATGGTCGTCTTGCCCACGCCGTTCGGCCCCACGAGACCGACCTTGTCACCACGCATGAGCGTCGCCGTGAAGTCGCGCACGATCATTCGTCCGCCATACGACTTCGTCACGTTGGTCAACTCGGCCACGATCTTGCCGGACTTCTCGGCCTGCGCAACGTCCATGCGCACGTTGCCCTGAATCTCGCGACGCTCTGCACGCTCGTTGCGCATCGTCTTCAAACGCTCGATACGCGACACGCTGCGCGTGCGCCGTGCTTCCACGCCCTTGCGAATCCACACCTCTTCCTGCGCGAGCAGCTTGTCGAACTTGTCGTTCTCCACGCGCTCGACTTCGAGTTGCGCCGCCTTGCGTTCCTGGTATTGCGTGAAGTTGCCCGGGTACGAAAGCAGGCGTCCGCGATCGAGTTCGACGATGCGCGTCGCCACGCGGTCGAGGAAGCTGCGATCGTGGGTAATGAACAACAGCGCGCCACGGTAGCCGATGAGCAGCTCTTCAAGCCAGCGGATGGCGTCGAAGTCCAGGTGGTTGGTCGGTTCGTCGAGCAGCAGCACGTCGGGCTTGGCCACCCAGGCTTGCGCCAGCGAAACGCGCTTTTGCATCCCGCCGGAAAGTGCGCCCACGCGCGCATGGGCGTCGAGTCCGAGCTGCGCGATGGTCGTCTCGACGCGCGTCTTGAGTTGCCATGCGTCGGCGGCATCGAGCGACGATTGCAACGTATTCAGACGCGCGAGCAGCGCGTCGTGCTCGGCACCGTCGGGGGCGTCGGCGAGTGCGGCGGCCGTGTGATCGTAGTCGGAGAGCAAGCCGTGCAGATCGCCCAGCCCCAGTGCCACGGCGTCGAAAACGCTGTGCTCCGGGTTGAACTCCGGCTCCTGCGCCACGTAGATCGTGTGCAGGCCCGCCTGACGTGCGACGAGCCCGTCGTCGGGCGAGGTCAGGCCCGCGACGATCTTGAGCAGCGACGACTTACCGGCGCCATTGCGCCCGATAAGCCCGACGCGCTCACCGGCTTCGAGCGAAAAATCGGCATTGTCGAGCAATGCCACGTGACCGAACGCCAATTGGGCGCCCGTAATGGAGTACAAGGCCATGTGTCGGGAAACGCGAGAACTGCGATGGGAGATATTGTAGTGCCGGGCACGCAGGCCCGGCCGATATTGCCGAAATTGCGAAAATTCCGAGTCGGCTTGCGCCTGGCAACGCCGCTATTGCGCCACCGGCGCGCGCAGCATTTCGATATGCATGATGCCGTCTTCATCATACGGCTCGCTGGCCTTCACAAAGCCGAAGCTGCCGTAAAACGCTTCCAGATGGGCCTGCGCGCCAATGCGCACCAGGGCGTCTGGCCACTGCACCTCGGCGATGGCCACCGCCCGCGCCAGCAACTCGCGCCCGAGGCCCGTGCCGCGATGCGACGCAGACGTGATCACGCGACCGATCGACGCTTCGTCGTAGGCGAGTCCGGGAGGCAACAACCGCAGATAGGCGGCAATCTGCGGCAGGTTCGAGGCGTCGCGCGACTGCGCGATGAGGTGCAGGCTCTGGGCGTCTCGTCCGTCGATGTCCTGATACGGGCATTGCTGCTCCACCACGAACACCGCATTTCGCGCGGCCAGGATGCGGTAAAGCAACGTGCCGCCCAGCTCATCGAACGACTTGCACATCCATTCCATTCCCGACTCCCCGGCCTTCGCGTAGCAAAGGCGGGACTATAGCACCGTCGCCAATCGACGATGCCAGCACCGCGCACACTGGGGGATGGGAAAAACCGGCTTACTGGTAGTAGACGATGCCCTGCTCGATGTCGGCACGGGCGTTGCGCTCGGCGTCGTCGAGGGCGTTGACCTGGGTGGCGAAACCATAAGCGGTTTGCACCTGGTAGGCACCCACTTTTTCCAGACCTTTCTGGGTCGGACGATGAATCTCGTAGTAGGCGTCCCAGCGAGCATTGTCGCGCTCGACGGCATGGACGCTGTACTGGAATTCTTGGTATTGCGTTGTTTTCATTTTGTATCCTTCTTACTGCTTGAAATTTGACGAATAACTATCCCTCTCGAATCGGCTTACGGTGGTGAGAGTGCAAACTCGCACAAATGTTTCCGTGAAGTGCACGCAGCGTATCGATCGAATGTGACAAACACGCGACATTTGCGTGACTGACATACGACAAACCCGACTGACGAGCACCGATGATGTACCGCGCGGCAAACCGCATCGCATGACGCAAGACCATGCGATCACCTGCGTTGCGCAAACCAAGGCGCAACTCGGGCGTGCTGTACGACTTCCTGTTTCGGGGAACGGTGGCCACTCATCCGGTCCGGACGGCGGCGAGAACGACGAAGCGTTCAAAGCGACATGCAATCAATAGCGCGACGCGCGACACTTCTGTAATGGTTTTCGTGTCGTGTGTCGAACAGCACCGAAAGGGGAGATTCCCCTGCCCGGCGATGCATGCCACGGGAAACTGCCTAATGCCCCCGAAGATGACGGGGAAATAAATGCAGTTGGCGAATGATAGCAGAAATCGACGCGCTGCGCACCGTAGCGCGTCGACCCGCATCCCGCGGCCATTTCCTAGGGGGCAGGCTCCCGATCGTCGATCTGGCGCAGCACCCAGTACATATAGCCGGCGAATGCGCCGAAGACCACGTGGCCGGCGACCATCGCCCAGCCGCGCGAGTCGATGAACCACGGGAAGAGCTGCGTCATCACGTAGAAATTGACGGCGTACACGACCAGCCCGAAAACGCCGCCCGCCACCGAGACGGTCACCACGTCCGAATCCAGACGGAACGGGGCGACGATTGCGCCGAGCACGACGCCCAGCACCACGCCGATGGCCGCATGCACGATGAGCGCCATCGCGACAATGGACAGATCGAACGTGGCCGGCTGCGTGATGATGCCCGGGCCGAGCACAATGGCCGCGACCATGCGCGGCGGCACCCACGGACTCTGGCCCGAGACCATCAGCACCATGAGCATTTCGACGGCGGAGAAAAAGGCACAGGCAACAAAGCCTGCGACGGCGGCAGCCGCCCAGTCCGGCGAGCGGTGCGTATAGCGGTGCGAGTGAAGGTGCAGTTCCATGATCTCCTCCCTGAAGGGTCACTCACGGAGCCACCGGCAAGACGGCGCGACCGGCAGTGTTTTCAGGATAGGACAATCCTTGCGTGGCGGCGGAAGTGCCGTCATGTCAACGCTATATACTTGGGTCACGGCCCGCCGTCGGCGGGACTTTCGGGAGATATCGTATGTCCAGTCTTATTGGCTTGCTCGTCGCTATCGTACTCGTGGGGATTCCCGTCTGGCGCATTCTGACCCGCCTGGGCCTGTCGCCCTGGTTCACCATTCTGGCCTTCATCCCGGTCGTGAACATCATTTCCCTGTGGTTGCTGTCCTACGCGAACTGGCCGGGCCAGCGCGGCACGGCGCAAGTGCCCACGGTGTAACCGTCGCCCGGCGCCGGTGCCTCGCGCGTGCGGGGCATTGGCGCGCCGGCGGCCCCGGCGCAGTCTTGACCCGGGCGGCAAGCGGGCCGCGCATGTGCCGCATGGGGCGTGCATCGATGCTCGCCCGTGGTGCAGTGCGGTACGGTAGAATATTCGTCAAACACCGTACACTGGACAGGCATGAGCACAGAGCTGAACGCGGCATCCAATTTCATCCGCAACATCATTGACGAAGACAACCGTTCGGGCAAATGGGGCCAGCGCGTCGAAACGCGCTTTCCGCCGGAGCCGAACGGCTATCTGCACATCGGTCACGCCAAGGCCATCTGCCTGAACTTCGGCGTGGCGCGCGATTACGATGGCGTGTGCCATCTGCGCTTCGACGATACCAATCCCGAGAAGGAAGAGACCGAATACGTCGACTCGATCATCGATATGGTCAAGTGGCTCGGTTTCAGCTATCAGACACCGCAGAAGGAACACCTCTACTTCGCGAGCGACTATTTCGAGCAGCTGTATCAGGGCGCCGAGATGCTGATCCAGCGCGGCAAGGCGTACGTCGACAGCCAGAGCGCAGACGACATGCGCGCCAACCGCGGCAACCTCACGGAGCCGGGCAAGGATTCGCCGTTCCGCAATCGCACGGTCGAGGAGAACCTCGACCTGTTCCGCCGCATGCGGGCAGGCGAGTTCGCCGATGGCACGCACGTGCTGCGCGCCAAGATCGACATGGCCTCGCCGAACATCAACCTGCGCGACCCGGCGATCTACCGCATCCGTCACGCCCATCACCATCGCACGGGCGACGCATGGTGCATCTATCCGATGTACACGTACGCGCACCCGCTCGAAGACGCCATCGAGAACATCACGCACAGCCTGTGCACGCTGGAGTTCGAAGATCAGCGCCCGTTCTATGACTGGGTGCTCGGCGAGCTGGCCGATGCGGGCATGTTCACGCGCCCGACGCCGCAACAGATCGAATTTGCCCGTCTGCAACTGACCTACGCGATCACGAGCAAGCGCAAGCTGCGCCAACTGGTCGACGAGAAGTTCGTCGACGGCTGGGACGACCCGCGCATGCCCACGCTCGTCGGGCTGCGTCGTCGCGGCTTCTCGCCGGAGAGCCTGCAACTGTTCTGCGAGCGCATCGGCGTGGCGAAGTCGGCGTCGTGGATCGACATGAGCATTCTCGAACAGGCCCTGCGCGACGATCTCGATCCGAAGGCGGCGCGCGCCACAGCCGTGCTCGACCCGCTCAAGCTGATCATCGACAACTATCCGGAAGGCAAGCACGAAGACTGTCAGGCACCTGTGCACCCGCACTTCCCCGAGCGCGGCATGCGCACGTTCCCGATCTCGCGCGAGCTGTGGATCGAACGCGAAGATTTCCAGGCCGAGCCGGTCAAGGGCTTCTTCCGTCTGTTCCCGGGCAACAAGGTGCGCCTGCGCTACGGTTACGTGGTGGAGTGCACGGGCTTCGACACCGATGCCGACGGTAACGTGAGCGCCGTGCACTGCAATTACTTCGAAGACAGCCGTTCGGGCACGCCGGGCGCAGACAACTACAAGGTCAAGGGCAACATCCACTGGGTGAGCGCGTCGCATGCGCTGGCCGCGGAAGTGCGCATCTATGACCGTCTGTTCCTCGATCCGAATCCGGACGCGGGCGAGAAGAACTTCCTCGACTTCATCAATCCGAACGCCAAGCATGTGACCCAGGCTTACATCGAACCGGGACTGATGAGCGCCGCGCCGGAAGACCGCGTGCAGTTCGAGCGCCACGGGTACTTCGTTGCCGATCGTCACGACTCGGTCCCGGGCAAACCGGTGTTCAACCGCATCGTGTCGCTCAAGGACAGTTGGGCCGTGAAGCCGGCCAAGGGCGGCGGCAAGTAAGCACGCCGTAGCCTGATCGCTGGACCGAACCCGCGCCGTCGTGCGCGGGTTTTGCTTTTTTGTGCCGCCCAACCCCGTGCACACGTGCGACGCCGCCCCCTTCCTCGTCGCTGTCCTCCCAGGCCCAGGCCGCAGCCCCCCGTCAAATACCGACTATAACCAGCGCACACGCCCGGTGGTCGCGGTTCGGCGTAAGCTCCCGCGCAACGCTCGCACCATGCCTGTCGCGCCCCGGTTCAGCACCGGGCCAACCGGCATGGCTGCGTGTCTCCTGCGGCAGCTCCGGCGGCCGCTGTTCATACCTTCGCCCGCCATGTCGCGCTTATCCTCGTCGCCGTCCCTGCCTGCAGCCCCTGTTCCGCCAGCCCTGACACCCCGGCAAGGGGCAGCGCGCTGGCTGCTCGACGAGTTGCCCGCGCTCGCGGCGAACTTTGCCCAGATCTATTTCATCCCATCGGCGGGCATCGGGTTGGGGCTGTTCGCCGTGCTCGCCCTCGCGGACTGGCATGCGGCCGTGACGGGGCTGGCGGCAAGTGCCGCCGCATCGTCGATTGCGGTGGTTTTGCAGTTGCCGTCCGGACCTCGACGCAGCGGGCTTTTCGGCTACAACGCCGCGCTCACCGGCGTCGCGTTCGGAGTGCTTTGGCAGCCCGGGTTGGCGTTTGCCGCATGGCTCGCAGTCTGCATCGGCATGACGGTCGTTGCCACCGCCGCACTTGCGCGCCGCCGGTGGCCAGCGCTGACGGGGCCGTTCGTCGGCGTGATGGCCCTCACGTGGTCCGTGCAGCCGTGGCTGGCCCTGACGCCGCGTGTCGGCGCATTCGCGTGCGACACCGGCACGCCAGGCTTTGTCTTCTGTTCCGTGGGGCAGGTGGTGTTCATCGCGCCGCTGGCGCTCGGGCTGCTCACCTGGTACGTGCTGACGCTCTGGAACGTACGCACCACGCTGTGGGCACTGGCCGCCGGGATCGTCGTTTGGGCGGCCATCTGGGCGCTTGCCGTGTCTTGGCCAGGGGGTGTCGGACAAGCTGGCGGCATTGGCGTCAATGCCTTCCTGGCTGCGCTCGGACTCGGCGCTTTCGGGCGTCGCCCGTCCGTGCGCTTCGGTGGCGCCGTATTGGCCAGCGTCTTTTGCGTAATGTTGGGCGCCGTGCTCGGCCCCGTGGGCTGGCCATATTTCACGTTGCCGTTCAATCTGGCCGTCTGGATCGTGCTGGGTCTGACGGCGGCCCGCCAAGCGCCGGTGCAAGCATAAAAAAATGCCCGGAACGTCTATGTCCCGGGCACTCGCTCATCGCTAACCCCGTATTGCGAAGCTGCCGTCTGTGCGGCCGAGGATTTCTCAGCTTCCCCGTGTGGTTTTGGCCTGCCCTCGCTCGCTATCGCGCACTTTCGAGCGCGTCCGAGCATTTTAATGCACATCTATTGTTGTTATCACTGCTTCCTCCCTGACGCTCACTAACGCCCCCCGACGCTGCGAACCGCTACCGAAGCCCAGGCCTCTTGCGTGCCGTACTAGTATCAACGGACGATTTCGAAAAAAGTTGACCGGGGTATACACCGATCGGCAATGCATGCCGCACGACAGCAGATCTCGCGAACGCACCGGCCGTAACGCCCGACACTGGCGGATCAGTCGGCCTCATCGCCTTCGTCGTGCGCACGAGGCTTGCCTGACGTCCCGGGCGTCTTCACGACGGCGTATCGCGCCAGTGTCTCCTGACGCGCGACATCGTGGGCCACCAGCGGCTGTGGATAATCCCGTCCCAACACCACATCGGCCTCATCCAACGTTTGCGGATCGGCCCGCCACGGCGCATGCAGCGCCTTGTCGGGCAATTGGGCCAGCTCGGGCACGTACTTTCGAATGAAGCGCCCCTGCGGATCGAATTTCTCGGATTGCGTCACCGGGTTGAAGATGCGGAAATAGGGTTGCGCGTCGCACCCGGTAGATGCGGCCCACTGCCAGCCGCCATTATTCGCGGCCAGATCGAAGTCGTTGAGCGCCTGCGCGAAGTAGGCTTCGCCGCGCCGCCAGTCGATCCCCAGATCCTTGATCAGGAAGCAAGCCGTCACCATCCGCAGACGGTTATGCATATAGCCGGTCTGATTGATCTGCCGCATCGCGGCGTCGACCAGCGGATAACCGGTTCGCCCCTCGCACCACGCAAGGAAGGCCGCGTCGGCCGCCTTGCCGCTCGCCCATTCGATGGCGTCATACGCCGGTTTGAACGCCCTGCCGACCACATGCGGGTGGTGATGCAGGATCATGAAATAGAACTCGCGCCAGATCAGTTCGCTCAGCCATGTTCGCGCGCCATTGCCGGCGTCGCCACCGCGCGACATCGCAGTATGCGCTTCACGCGCGAGCGTACGGATGGAGATCGTGCCGAAGCGAAGGTGCACGGACAGATAGCTCGGCCCGCGCATCGCCGGATAGTCGCGGCGCGCGTGATAGTGCGCCATGCGCGGCAGGAAATCGTCGAGCAGTTGCTGCGCGCCCGACTCGCCCGGCGGCACGACCATCCGGCGCGACGCCGGCACGTCGAACCCCAGCGACGCCAACGACGGCATCGTGCCGCTCGCGCCCGTCGCATCATGTGGCGGGACGACCAGCCGCTTGACATCGGCCTTGCGCCCATGCGGCGCGAGATCCACCGGCCGCACCTGCTTGAGCCATGCCCGCTGATACGGCGTGAAGACGCTGTACGGCTCGCCTTGTGCCGACAGGACCTCGTTGATCTCGAAGATCACGTGATCCTTGACGCCCTCGAACCCGATGCCGATCGCGTCGAGCGAACGGGCCACCGAGCGATCCCGTTTCACCGCCGCCGGTTCGTAATCGCGCCCGGCGAACACCGTCTCGACACGGAGCGACTTCGCCAGCGCCGGAATCTCCTGGGCCGGATCGCCATGCCGGACAATCAACGCCCCGCCGGCCGCCGTCAGCGCGTCGGCCAACTCGCGCACGCTGTCATGAATGAATGCGACCCTGCGGTCGTCGCGCGGCAGTCCGTCGAGAATCGTCGTGTCGAACACGAATGCCACGTAAACTTCGGCGCACGTCGCGAGCGCCTGGGCCAGCGTCGCGTTGTCCGTGCAGCGCAGATCGCGCCGCAGCCATACCAGACCTTTGTGGAATTCGCTCATGTCGGTTCGGCGCGACAACCGCACGCCGTCTTCGAGGGTTCGCGGGACATGCCCGCCAAATCCCGTACCATAGCGAGATCGCGGACTTTATGCCATCGGCCTCGATTACCTCATGATTCGGAAGCTTCCGATTTCCGCCCCCTCGCGCCTCGTTCCCGCCATCCTGATCTGTCTGACGGCGACGTTATTCGTGACGGGGTGTGCGACCCCATCGAAACCGCAAGTCGGGGCTGCCGCCACACGGCCTGCGGCCCCCGACGCCGCCACGCTGCGTGAGCGTCATCTGGCGGCCGCCGATGCCGCGGCCGACCAGTATCGAACTTGCCTCTACGGCCACGTCGCCCGGTACGTCAATCTGGTGCCCGACCCCACGCGACTGGCAGACGAAGCCGCCACCGAGTGTGCGCCGATCACGGAACGCTTCCATCGGGAGCGTCAGGCGGCGATCGTGACGTACACCTCGCGCTCGGACGCAGCACAGCAAGCCGATGCCGCCACACTCACGCTGCAAGCCGACGGACTGCGCGTTGCGCGCGCCCGTGCCACGGAGTTGCGAGCGCTTCGTTAAAGGATTTGTGCACCGGATTCGGGTTGGCCTTACGTAGTCTCCCGAACGTGCTTTCCCTAATCGGGCAAGCCCCGATTGGCGAAAAACCCGCAGGTGACCAAAATGAAATCGCCCTCTTACGTCCTTTTGGGGGTACTGCGACAACGTCATTTGCCCGCTTCGGCGGGCATTTTTCTTCGGAATCCGCAGAAATCGCGTCCGTGACGTTCAGGACGAGGAGGTCGTGATGTGCATCTTCAGCGCACGCGAAATGGATGTCACTTGTCGTCGGGCGCACGCGGCGCCGACGCGTCCGCGCCCGTCGTATCCTTCGGCGGTTCGTCGTGTCCCAGCCACCGGTGCACGAGGGCTTCGACCCGCCCGCCGAGCGCCAGCACGATAAGCAGCAGCACCATCGCGGCGAGCGCGATGTGCCATCGACCGAGGCCGCAGATGATGCCGATGCCGGTCGTGCTCCAGAGTGCCGCGGCCGTCGTAAAACCGTGCACCGACGAACCGTGATTCGGCCGGATGATGCACCCGGCGCCGAGAAAACCGATCCCCGCCACGATGCCCTGCACTACGCGGCTGACCGACGTGCTGTCGTAGGTCAGTGTCGAGCCCGGGAACGGGACAACGGCGAGCACGAACAACGCCGAACCGAACGAGACGATGGCCAGCGTGCGCAGGCCGACCGACTTGTGATGCAGATTCCGGTTCAGCCCGACGAGGCCGCCCAGAATCAGGGCCGCAGTAAGCCGCAACGTGACCTCGGTGATCTCTGCCATCCTTCACCCCGCCCCTTTGTCCTTTAGGCGCCCGCAGCGCGTGTCATGCCTGTGATGCGGCATTATCACCTGCCGATGGCGGTGTGAGGCTGCCCGCGTCGTCCCAGTCGTCGAAGAGTCGCAATTGCCGCGTCGCCTGCGCTTCCAGCATTCTCACCCCCACGCCCAGAAGTCGCACGGGACGCCGCTTGCGCCCGACGGCCTCCGCAAGCAACTCGCGGCACTGGTGCGGATCGACGCCAAGCGCGCCGGCTTCCGCCGTCGTGCGCGAGAAATCGGCGAAGCGGATCTTGACGAAGACCTTCGCGATCGCAAACGGCTCGCTGCGGCGCGCCCGCGCAATGCGCTCGGCGAGTTGCTGGAGCAGTGGTTCGAGCGCGGCCTCACAGTCCGCCAGCGTGCGCAGGTCGCGTGTATAGGTCGTCTCGACGCTGATCGACTTGCGCTCTCGATCCGGACTGACCTCGCGTGTGTCGATGCCCCGGCAACGCTCATACAGGCGCTGGCCGAACACACCAAAACGCTCCGAGAGTTCCGCCATCGAATGACTTCGTAAATCCCCGCACGAATCCACGCCCAACGCGCGCAACTTCTCCGCGGTCACCTTGCCGACGCCGAACAAACGCTCGACCGGCAGCACGGCCACGAAGGCATCTACTTCCGCCGGACGCACGACGAACATGCCGTCCGGCTTGCGCCAGTCACTGGCAATCTTGGCGATGAACTTGTTGGGCGCCACGCCCGCAGAGACCGTCAGCCCGACCTCGGCCGACACGCGCGCGCGAATCTCGCGCGCAATCAGCGTGGCCGAACCGTCGCAACGCTCGCTTTGCGTGACATCGAGATACGCTTCGTCGAGCGACAGCGGTTCGACAAGCTCCGTGTAGTCGCGATAGATCGCCATGATCCGCTTCGATGCTTCCTGATAGCGCTGCATCGACGGCGGAATGATGCGCAACTCGGGGCAGAGCTTGACGGCCTGCGCCGAGGGCATGGCCGAGCGCACGCCAAAGGCACGCGCCTCGTAATTGCAGGTGGCGACCACCCCGCGCTGGTCCGGCTGACCGCCAACGGCCAGCGGAATGCCGCGCAGCGACGGGTCGTCCCGCATCTCGACGGAAGCGTAGAAACAGTCGGCGTCGCAGTGGATGATCTTGCGCGTAATGGATGACATGGCGGGCGGCGAAAACACTGTGCAAATATACAGAATTCACGCAGCATTTGTGCCCCATCAGTCACATCCCGTCACCGCACGGGCAAGAACTGAAGAAACTGGGCGCCCAGCAAGTTTTGCACGTACCCGATGCCGGCACGCCGGTACTTCTCGTCGAGCATCTCTGCGAGCAGATCGAGACGACCGATGATCTTGCCGAATTCGCGCTCGAAGCTCACGTTGCGAACGTCGGCGATCTCGTTCGCGAACAGCAACGGATGGCCTGCGACGTCGCGGCGGCTCGCCAGCAGCCATGCGGCGATCTCGACATTTCGCGCGGCGTTGTAGATGCGTTGCGCGTCGAGCCCGTCGCTCAGGTAGAACACCGTCGATCCCCCATGCGCCGTGATGATCGTGTCGGACAGACTGAAGATGAACGCGGCAACACGATCGCCGCCGAATGCCGGATCGAGCGACAACGACAGCGCTTTCACGTCGCGCAGGCCCTTCAAGTCCGCGACCGTGCGTCGCCCTTCGACAGCGGCGCGCAGGTCGGTCAGGGCCTGGGCCTGCGTAGTTGCCCCGCTCTTGCGCCACTCGCGCGGATTGCGCTTGTAGAGCTTGTCCGCGAGCAAATACAGGCTTTCGAGGTTCGCGCGCATGGCGAGTGTCGCCATGCGGTTGGTATCCGTCTGCGCGAGATCGGCTGTCGTCATCGCCGTCGAACGCACCGTGCCGTGCGCCGTCGTCGTGTCCTGATAGGAAACGCAACCGGTGCACATCGCCGCACCGAGCAGGGACGTCATCATCCATCGCGTTCGCGAGCGGCGGAGCGAGACACGGCGCCTTGACGGGAAAACAAGCCGTCGGGTGATGGGCATATCGAAATCCATTGGCGACGACAATCGACGACTCTACGCGATGAACCGCCCAGGTTCGCGCCCGCGCCGGCGGAAAATTGTGACATTCGGTAACGCACGCGTCGTTGGCGCACTCAAGGCAACAGCGCTTCACGCGAATGCGCGAACAGCGGATGCGTCATCGCCTCCTCCAGTCTGAGCACCGGCGTCACGCAGCAATCGGCCTGTGCGAATCGCTCGATCCACTCGCGTTGCGGCGCGCCCTCAAACACCGCTGCCAGTTCGGCTTGCAGCGAGCGCGCGTCCTCGCCACCCACGATCTGCCCGAGCGACCAGTGACGCGTCTTCCATTCGCTGCGCCCCAGCACATCGCACATCGTCTGCCAGAACTTGAGCTCCAGCGCCCCCACGGCCATGAAGCGCCCATCGCTGGTGCGATAGACCTGGTAGCAAGGCACGCCGCCGTTGAGCAGATCTCCGCCCGCCCGCGACACCTGCCCCTGCCGATGCAGCGCCACGGCAGGCACGACGTTCGAGCGGAAAACCTCGTGCGTCATCGAGATATCGAGCCACCGGCCGCGCCCGGTGCGTTGTGCCGCCACCAGCGCCGCCAGCACGGCTTGCACCGCCGCCTGCCCGCCTCCGTACAGGTCGCCGATCTGGAAGTTAGGTACGATCGGCGCGTCGTCGGCGTCGCAAAGCTGGTCGAGCACGCCGGCGTAACCGATGTAGTTGATGTCGTGTCCCGCCGCCTGTGACAGTGGGCCATGCTGCCCATACCCGCTGATCGACGCCATCACCAGCGATGGCCGGTGGCGCGCAAGCGTTTCGTAGTCGAAACCGAGTCGCGCCATTACCCCCGGACGAAATCCTTCGAGCAGGACGTCGGCGCGCGCGACCCACTCGAGAAACGTCGCGCGCCCGTCGGCCTGTTTGAGATCCAGCCGTTCAACGGTCTTGCCGCGATTGAGCAGACGCCAGAAACCACTCGGCGGCGTCTCGCCGTCGCGCAGCATCATCTCGCGCGCATAGTCGCCGGCGCCCGGATCTTCGATCTTCACGACGTGTGCGCCCAACTCCGCGAGGCGCAATCCCGCGAGCGGGCCGGGCAACAATCGAGTGAGATCGAGGACCACCACGCCGGCGAGTGGTGCGTCGGACGCATCGGCGCGATCAGACGGACGCCGCGCGGCAGACGAATCGGGCTCGGTGGATTCGGCGGAAGTAGCAGACGTGGCGGAAGTGGCAAACGCGGCGGACACAGCGGACGACTGGATCATGACGGGGCACGGAACGGATGGCAGGGATGCCCACACCGTACCGCGCCATGCCGTCCATCCGCAAGCGGATAACAGGCATCCTTCGTTCGGATAACTCCGAATTCAGCCTCACCCGGCGCTGTCTTTCCACAAAACGGGACCGGCCGCACCGGAGGTGTCGCCCGTCGCCGGGTCGTGCGCGGGTTCCGCCACCACTCCCTCGCTCAACAGGCGCGCGATCTGACCGTCCGGATAGCCCAGATCGCGCAAGATTTCATGCGTGTGCTCGCCCGCAGCAGGTAACGCGCGCCGCGCAGGCAAGCGCTGACCAGCCATCGTGATCGGCAGCAGCGGCACCTGCGTGGGTTCGCCGTCCTCGGTCAACAGATCACCCAGCCCGCCGCTCGCGCGCAAGTGCGGGTCGTCGAACAGGGCCTGCGGTTTGACGATAGGCGCGAACGGCAAGCCATGCCGTTCGAAGGCAGCGGCCAGATAGCCGGCGTCGAAACCCTCGATCATCTCGCGCAGTAGCGGTAGCAGCCAGTCACGCGCCAGCACGCGATCGTTGTTGGTGGCGAGCCGTGGATCTTCCGCCAGGTCGTGACGGCCGAACACGTCGCAGAAAATCCGCCATTGGCTATCGCTCACCACCGCCAGGAAAATCTGCACGCCGTCGCGCGCGGTGAACACGTCGTAGATGCCCCACGCAGAGACCCGCGCGGGCATCGGGTCGGGCGCAGCGCCCGTCACCGCGTACTGCTGCATGTGTTGCGCCGCGAGCAGCACGCAATTCTCGAACAAGGCGCCCTGCACTTCCTGCCCGCGTCCCGTGGTCTTGCGCTCATAAAGCGCCGCGAGCGCCGCCAGCGCACCGAAAACACCGCCCATGATGTCGTTGACCGACGAGCCCGCACGCAACGGCTGCCCCGGCGGGCCGGTCATGTACGCCAGCCCGGCCATCATCTGCACGACCTCGTCGAGGGCCGTACGCGCCTCGTAAGGTCCGGGCAGAAACCCCTTCAGCGACACGTACACCAGTGCCGGATTGAGCCGCGAGAGCGTCCCGTAATCGAGACCGATCTGTCGCATGCGCCCCGGCTTGAAATTCTCGGTGAGCACGTCGGCCGTGCCCACCAGTCGCAGGATCAACTCGCGCCCCTCAGGCCGGCTCACATCCACGGCGAGGCTTCGCTTGTTGCGGTTGAACGTTCGAAAGAAGCCTGCACCCGTGCCCAGCAGACGCCGGGTGGCGTCGCCGCCGACCGGTTCCACCTTGATGACGTCGGCACCGAGGTCGCCGAGCACCATGCCGCACGTAGGCCCCATCACCATGTGGGAAAACTCCACAACGCGAATGCCCTTCAATGGCATCGGCGTTGCAGGGGACGCGTCCTGCATCGACTACCCTCCCGAACCTGCGCTCGACGCTGTGTCGTGTCTGCGGTCCGGCACGCTCACCGGATGCGGCACGAATCCATCGCGTCTTAGTTGATCGAAGCCGACGATATACCCCGCCAAGGCACTCGCTGCCACCGTGGCCGGACTGCCCAGCCACATCTGTCCCGGCCCGGAACGGCCAGGAAAATTCCGGTTCTGCGCGCTGATGACCACCTCATCGGCGGCGCGCGACACGCCGGGTCCGGCATTCACGCAGGCACCGCAACCCGGCGCGAGCATCGTCACGCCCGCAGCCTGAAATACCTTCACGTAGCCCTGGGCTTCGCACCATGACTGCACATCTTCACTGCCGTATTGCAGGTAGAAGCGCACACCGTCGGCCACGCAATGGCCGTGCGCCAGGCCCCAGGCGAGCACGTCGTGGCACGCCCGCAGATCGTCGCGCTTGCTACCCGTGCACGACCCGCCGTAGGCGATATCGATCGATACCGTCGCCGACAGATCGGCCAGTGCCACGCCGTTGCCCGGGTCGCCCGGACTCGCCACCATCGCGCCGAGTCGTGCGCAGTCGACTTCGATCACGTGGGCGTACGATGCCTGCACATCGCTCGTCATCCACGGCGCCAGTGCGACATCGATGCCGCGCCGCTCGCGCAAGTAGCGCACGGTTTCCTCGTCGGGCACGACCAGTCCGGTCAGTCCGCCAATCTCCGCCACCATGTTGGTAAGCGTGGCGCGTTCGTCGGTCGACAGCGCGCGCACCGCGTCGCCCGTGAATTCGATGATCTGGCCAATGGCGCGCCCGTCGCGGATATAAGGCAAGTGCAACAGGTGCAGCGCCAGATCCTTCGCGCCCACGCCCGCAGGCAACCGCGAGTGCAATTGCACGAGACAGGTGCCCGGCACCGCCAGACGCGCGTCGCCCGTCAACCAGGCATTCGCCATTTCGGTCGCCCCCACCCCGAACGCGAAGGCCCCGAGTGCACCGCAATGCGGCGTGTGCGAATCGGTGCCGACGACGACTTGCCCCGGCAGCGCGTAACGTTCGAGCATCAGGGCGTGGCAGATGCCCTCCGAGCCGCCGCCCGTGGCGCGTCCGTGAAGCCGGATATCGTGCGCCGCACAGAATTCGCGCTGCACCGCGCCGAGCCGTTGGGCCGCGTCGACCAGCGACGGGGCCCGGCTGCCATCGGCCGTCACGGCGTCGAGGTGCGTAAGGTGGTCTTCGAAACACAGCATCGACGCCCGATCATGGAGCGGGGGCACGTCCTCGCCTATGGTGTCGAACGCATGACGCAGGAAGCTCACCGCCATCGGCGTGACGTATTCGTGGGAGAAGCGCCAGTCGGCGGGCACGAACACGGCGTCGCCCGCACGCACGCGCGGCACGCCCAGCGCTTTTGCAATGATCTTCTCGCCGTACGTCATCGGCCCCGGCGCGTGGGCGGGACAGGGCGGCACGACTTCACCCGTCAGGCGCCGCCGTGTGTAGCCGAACAGCCCGCCGCTGCGCACGATCGCTTCGCCGAGGGCGTCGCAATCTTCCAGGAACGCCTCGATGGGCACGGCTTCGCCCGCTTGCAGACGCTCTGCGAGCGCCACGTCGGTCGACATCAACAGCCCGAGGTTCTGGCAGTTCTGCGCATAGATGCGCTCGAAGCTCTCGGCAATCACGATGCGAATGCCCGCGCACCATTCGGCAAACGGACTGGCTTCGCGCGACGACCCTTTGCCCCGACGCAAGCCGGCGACCGACAGCGCAAAGCCGCCGTCACGTACCGCGTTCGGCCTGACGGGGAACACACCGGCCGGATCGGCAGCGTCGTCATTGCATCGCAATCCGACATAAACGTAGTCGCCCAGCGTTTCGTCGAACGCCAGACACGCCCACGCGGGCGTCATTTCGTCGGTGGAGATCTGATCGCGTAGCGCACCGGCCTCGGCACGCGTGAGCACTTCCCCCGACAGTTGCCGGGTCATGGCCTCGGCACGGTCGCTCAACCACAACACCCGGCCATTCAGTTGCACGGTCGCTTGCATGGGATCGCTCCTCGATGGTTCCCGCATGGGGGTCACCCGTCTCGATCGCAAGTTCCGTGCCGAACCGAGGTGCGGCAACGAAGGGAAAGTGAAGTCATCACGTCCAAACACCCGTTTGTCGGGCGATGTTCAGGGGTACTGGCGATTTGCCTGCACGGCAAACGTGTTGGTCCAGGTGTCGCCCAGGCGGATCTGCGCCGGCTTGACTTCCGGCGTGAACGACGCGAGCGCCTTGAGCGCCGTGGCCGGGCCGCCGGTCGGCATCATGCCGTCGGGCGAGAACGCCTCGCGGCAATTGGCGAACGCCTTCAGATAGAGCGTCTTGTCGCCCAGCAGATACGATTCGGGCACCGTCTTGATGAGATCGGCGCCCGACGCATGTGCCAGCCATTTGTCCGCGCGCACGATGGCGTTGGCCAGCGCCTGCACGGTGTGCGGATTCTTCTGGATGAAACTTTGCGGTGCATACATGACGGCTGCCGGCATCGGACCGCCGAACACGGCGCGGGTACCGGCCTGCGTGCGGGTGTCGACAAGCACCTTCAGGTCGCCCGACTCCTGCAGCAGGGTCATCATCGGATCGACGTTGGACACGGCATCGACCTGACCGCCGCGTGCGGCGGCCACCACCGTGGCGTTGCTCCCCACGCCGACGATGGACACGTCGTTCGGCTTGAGGCCGGCCTTGGTCAACGCCACGTTCACGAGCATGTGCGTACTCGACCCCGGTGCACTCACGCCAATGCGCATGCCTTTGAGATCCTTGACCGACTTGACCTCGTCCGCCTTGCCCTTGACCACGCCGAGCACGAGTTGCGGCGCGGCGCCCAGCACGACGAACGCCTGATAGGTCAGCCCTTTGGTCTGCATCAGCAGCGTATGTTCGAACGCGCCGGTCCCCACGTCGGCACTGCCGCCTACCACGGCTTGCAGGGCTTTCGAGCCGCCCGCAAAGTCGTCGATGGTCACGTCGAGGCCTTCGTCCTTGAAGTAGCCGAGCTGCTCGGCAATGGTCAGCGGCAGGTAGTAGAGCCCGGGCTTGCCGCCCACGGCGATGGTGATCTTCGGTTTTTCCAGCGGTTGTGCAGGCGCAGCAAAGGCCCCGGAGGTCAGGCTCAGTGCCACGAGGCCCAGGGCCATGAGCGTGAGAACGAGAATCAATCGTCCCACGGCATCGCGCACGCGGCGCGCTTCGGCTTGTCTCATCGCGTGTCTCCTCCCGCCTGATGCGGGACGCAGGCGCGCTCCGGCTCGTCGGCCGGAATCGCTATCGGCCCCCAGAGCATCCGCCGGCCCCGCTGTGGGCACAAGTTGTGTTTCGGCATGCCACGCATCGCCGTTCACGATGCCTGTGCGTGCCGTGGGGGGCAATCCTGGGTGCCATCTGAGGTGCCATCAGGCCTCTTCGCACCCATCGGTTGTTACGCGCGTTCCCTCTGTTACGTTACGCGCGCACAAATGGTCGACCAGCATGCGCGACGCCACGGGTAGCGCGTCGTAACGCCGCACGCACACGATGAGTCGTCGGTCGGCCCACGAATCGGTCAGCGGCACGATGCGCAGCGCTGCTCCGTCCGTGACTTGCGAATAGATGCCCACAGCCTCGCGCGGCGCCACGGCCAGCCCCAGGTTGGCACGCACCATCCGGCAGACTGCTTCGAATGTCGAGACATGGATGCGGAATTTGACGGTCTTGCCCTGTTCGGCGGCCAGACGTCGCAGCACGGTGTACATGGCGCTGTCCGGATGCACGCCCACGTGGTCGAAATCGAGCGTGTCGATGAACGCGAGTTGCTCGGCGCCGGCCAGCGGATGATCGCGATGCAGCACGGTCACGATCTGGTCGTGGCGATAGGGGAAGACTTCGACGTCGCGGGTGTCCACGGCGTCCCAGCAGATACCGATATCGGTCGCACCGTCGGCCACACCGCGCACGACCTGCGCACTGGTGTGCTCTTCGAGGTCGACCTTCACGCCTTCGTGACGGCGCAGGAAGGCGCCCAGTTCATCGGGCAATGTTTCGACGATGGAGGAAACGTTGGCGAAGATGCGAATGTGGCCACGCACGCCGCTGGTGTATTCGGACAGATCGCCCTGCATCTTCTCGAGACTGCGCAGGACGTTGCGCGCGTGATGCAAGAGCGCCTCACCGGCGGGCGTGGCGCGTACGCCCCACTTGTGGCGCTGGAGGAGTGCGGAGCCGACGAGGGACTCGAGGTCGTTGATCCGCTTGCTCACCGCAGAAGGCGCGATGAACTCGCGCTCGGCCGCGCGGGCAATGCTGCTTTCCTCGCAAACCGCAACGAACAGTCGTAACGACACCAGATCGATCCGCCATAGCGCCATGCCTGTCTCCCGAAGGCACTGCATTGACAGCGATATTGCGGCGTGTGTGGCAAAAATGCCACCGGGCGCCGCCCTTGACGACACTGGAAAACAACACCGGGCCCCTGGAGGGAAGTCCGGCAGCCGCACAGACCCTGTCGACGACGATGGAGAGGGACCTGACGGAACGCGCCTCGGGTGCCGACAGGTTACAGGTTCCCGTCGGACGTCGTGCGTCCGTTTCAGTGTGCCCGCGCCGGTCCCTCCCAAGGCCCCGCTAGCGCATCGATCCCACAAGCAAAACGGTACCCCATCCCCCGTCTGCACTGTCGAACGATACCTCTGGCGGTGGTGCCGACGCCAAGGCCATGAACAGCCAACATTTGCAAATGATGATCGCAATCATTTTGTTGACGCTCAGACATCCCGGTTTCGTTGCCGGGTCTGCTTTGACTATAGTGCGGCGCTATCGGGGCGGCAACCGGGAATCGTTTCAGGAATTTACAACGGGGTAGAGTGCGGCCTCGAAACACCGCCTCGCACAGCGCGACGCTCCCGCCGCGCCAACGCCCTGCGTCCATGCGTCAATGTGTCAGCGCCGGCGGGCAATCGCGCGCGCGAGCACCAGTACCGGCAGCAGCCCCACGAGCACGAGTGTCAGGGCTGGCACGGCGGCCTCAGCCAGGCGCTCGTCCGCCGCGAGATGACTCGTGACGACGGCGAGCGTATCCATGTTGAACGGGCGCAGTGCGAGCGTCGCGGGGAGTTCCTTCATGACGTCGACGAAGACCAGCAGTGCCGCCGTCAACACGCTGCCGCGCAGCAGCGGCAGGTGCACGCGTCGCAGCATCGACCAGCCGCCTACGCCCAGACTGCGGGCGCTCGCGTCGAGATTCGGGGCGATGCGGGCGAAGCCGGCGTCGACACTTTGCAGCGCCGCCGGCAGGAAACGCACGAGGTAGGCGTAGATCAACACGCCGCCAGTACCGGCGAGCACGAGGCCGTCGGCCCCGAACACGTTGCCGATCCACGTGTCGAGATGCAGCACCGGCGTGAGAATGCCCAGCGCGATGACCGCGCCCGGGATCGCGTAGCCCACACCCACGAGGCGCACGGCGAGGCGCGTAACGCGTCCCGGCGCCAGCCGTTGTGCGTATCCCAGCACGATGGCAAAGAGGCTCGCGACGAGCGCGGCCATCGCGGCAAGGCGCACGGTGTTCCAGACCCACTCGCCGTAGCGCGTCCACGGCACCTGATCCAGCTCGGAGACCGCGAGGCGCAGCATGATGAGCGCAGGCAACACGAAGCCGATGACCAGCGGCAACGCACAACCGATCGTGGCGAGCGCCGCACCCGCGCCTCGCAATCGTGTGCGGCGTGAGGTCACGGGCGCACGCCCCGGCGCGCCGTAATATCGCAGGCGCGCCCGGCTGCGCGCTTCCGCGATCAGCAGGACAAGCACGGCGAACAGCAGGCACGCGGAGAGTTGCGCAGCGGCAACGCGGTCGCCCATCGACAGCCATGCCCGATAGATCCCCGTGGTGAAGGTGGGCACGCCGAAGTACGCGACTGCACCGTAGTCCGCCAACGTCTCCATGAGCACGAGCGCCACCCCAGCCACCAGCGCCGGTCGTGCGAGCGGCAACGCCACACGCAAGAACGCCTGCGTCGGGGTGCAGCCCAGGGTTCGCGCCGCCTCGAAAAAGCGCTGGCTGTGCTCGAGGAACGCCGTGCGCGCCAACAGATAGACATACGGGTAGAACGCCCCGGCAAAGACCCACGACGCGCCGTACCACGAACGCACTTCCGGGAACCAGGTGACGCGATCCACGGCGAGCCACTGGCGCAATGCGCTCTGCACCGGCCCGGCAAACTGGAGGAAGTCGGTGTATGCATACGCCGTAACGTAGGCGGGCATCGCCAGTGGCAGGATCAACGCCCATTCGAGAATGCGTCGGCCCGGGAACGTGTAATGCACGACCAGCCATGCGGGGATCACGCCCATCGCCAGCACGCCCGCACTCACGACGAGCGAGATTCGCAACGAATTCAGGGCGTACTCGGGCAGCACCGTGTCGAGCATATGCGCGAGCACGGCCCGCGTTTCGGCGTCGCCCGCGCCCAACGCCGCCACGATGCCGATCATCGGTATCAACACGACCAGCGCCGCGATCCAGGCGACCAGCCGCCACGCCCATCGGCCGGCGAATCGGGCAGCGAATCGGCCGGCAAATCGGCCGACGCGCAGGCGTCGCGCGGTCGGCGCGACACTCGCGGGGGACGTCATCGTGGTCGCAGCCATCACCGGGGACGACGGCATCGCCCGCAGCTCAACGGACTCGGACGGGAAATCGGCGGAGACAGACTCGGCGGCGGCGCGTGATTCAGGCGTCGATGACATCGGCAAATCGGTAGCGGAATGGGTTAGCGAACCGGCGGCGTACCGTCCGCGACGGCCGGACGGCCAATCGCGACGGCGACGACGCGCACGAGGCGACTGACCGTTGACAATGGCCCGGACACCTTGCGCCTCGCGTCGTTTCGGGGAACCGGCAGACATACACGGGTCTAAGCGTTGTAAATTATACGCATTCGCAATTGCGACTCTGACGCTGCCGGGACTGGAAAGTGCCCCGGCAAGGCAAGAAATGCGTCGCGACGTTCACTGCAATGCATGCGAGGCCCGCTCACCGGTCGTTCCCCCGTTCGACCGGTGGTTCGTTTGCCCGCCTACTCCGACCACGCCACGCCAACACCAGCCGATGCCCCTGCCCTATCTTCTGCTCGACCACATCAGCGTGAATTACGACGCCGCCGGACACCTTCACACAGCGGTTCGCGACCTGTCGCTGTCGCTGGCGCGCGGCGAGATCGGCTGTCTGCTCGGGCCCTCCGGCTGTGGCAAGACGACGGTGCTGCGCGCCGTCAGCGGCTTCGAGCCGCTCGCGGGCGGGCGCATCGTACTCGACGGCCACGAGGTGGCCAACGCGCAGATGAGCGAGCCGCCGGAGCGGCGTCATATCGGGGTGGTGTTCCAGGATTACGCGCTGTTTCCGCATTTGAATGTGGCGCAGAACATCGGCTTCGGTCTCGGACGCATGCCCCGCAGCGAACGGCAATCACGCGTGGAGATGCTGGCCGAACGCGTGGGGCTGGCAGGCGTCCTCCGAAAGTATCCGCATGAGTTGTCGGGCGGCCAGCAGCAGCGTGTGGCGCTTGCCCGCGCCTTGGCCCCCTCCCCGGCGCTGTTGCTGCTCGACGAACCGTTCTCGAACCTCGATCTCGATCTGCGCGAACGGCTCGCGGTGGAAGTGCGCGAGATCATTCGTGCCAGCGGCGCCACCGCCATTCTCGTCACGCACGATCAGCACGAGGCCTTCGCAATGGCCGATCGCATCGGCGTCATGCATGCAGGCGCGATTGCGCAATGGGCACCTGCGCGGGAGTTATGGCGCACGCCGGCCAATCGGGTGGTGGCGGACTTCATCGGGCGCGGCGCCTTGATTCCCGGCACGTTCCGGGGCAATACCGATGGCGGCGGCATCTCGCTCGAAATCGGCGAGGTCCCGGTCGCACCGCTGCTGGCGGAAAAGCTGTTGCGCACGGCGGCCAAGGACGCTTACCCGGTCGACGTCGACGTGCTCCTGCGCGCCGACGACATTGCGCACGATCCCGCCAGCCCGTTCGAGGCCACGCTGGTGCGGCGCGCGTTTCGCGGGGCCGACCAGCTCTACACATTGCGGCTGGCGTCCGGGCGCGAGGTCGTGGCCCGCATGGACGGCGATCTGGCGCATGAGATCGGCGAGCGCGTCGGGTTGCGATTGACGGTTCAGCATGCGGTGGCATTCGCGGCCAGTGCCGCCGAATCGGCTCACGCGATCACCGTTTGACGCTGACCCCGGCGCTTACCGGACGCCATCGCCCCGAAGGCTGGTAAAATCCGCCAAAACGGATGGGCCTATGAAACAGTACCTCGACTTCATGCGCCATGTACTCGAACATGGCACAGACAAAACTGACCGCACGGGCACGGGCACGCGCTCGGTGTTCGGCTATCAGATGCGCTTCGACCTGCAGGAAGGTTTCCCGCTCGTCACCACCAAGAAGGTGCACATCAAGTCCATCGTCCACGAATTGCTGTGGTTCCTCCAGGGCAGCACCAATGTGCGCTATCTGCAGGAAAACGGCGTATCGATCTGGAACGAATGGGCAGACGCCGACGGTGAACTCGGTCCGGTCTACGGCGCGCAATGGCGCTCGTGGCCGACGCCGGATGGCGGACACATCGACCAGATCACCCAACTGGTCGACCAGATTCGCAAGACCCCGGACTCGCGCCGCCTGATCGTCTCCGCCTGGAACGTGGGTGAGATTCCGCGCATGGCGCTGCCGCCATGTCACGCGTTCTTCCAGTTCTACGTGGCCGACGGCAAGCTCTCGTGCCAGTTGTATCAGCGCAGCGCCGACATCTTCCTCGGCGTGCCGTTCAACATTGCGAGCTACGCGCTGCTCACGCACATGATGGCGCAGCAGACGGGGCTGGACGTGGGCGATTTTGTCTGGACGGGCGGCGACTGCCACCTGTACAACAATCACCTCGAACAGGTGCAAACGCAACTCGCGCGCGAGCCGCACCCGTTGCCGAAGCTGGAGATCGCGCGCAAGCCGGACTCGATCTTCGACTATCGCTTCGAGGATTTCGAAATTACCGGGTACGAAGCGCATCCGCACATCAAGGCACCGGTCGCCGTATGACAATCCTGACGCTGGTCGTCGCCCGCGCCGAGAACGGCGTGATCGGGCGCGACAATCAATTGCCCTGGCGTTTGCTGGAAGACCTCGCCCACTTCAAGCGCACTACGCTCGGCAAGCCGATCGTGATGGGACGCAAGACGTACGACTCGATCGGTCGTCCGCTGCCGGGCCGCCGCAACATCGTGGTGTCGCGCAATCCCGATCTGAAGATCGAGGGCTGCGATGTCGCGGGTTCGCTGGTCGACGCCATGCGGCTGTGCGTGGGCGCGGAGGAAATCTGCCTGATCGGCGGTGCGCAGTTGTATGCCGAAGCCCTGGCGAGTGCCGACAAGGTGATCGTGACGGAAATTGCCAAGGCCTTCGAAGGCGATGCGCACTTTCCGGATCTGCCCGCCGCACAATGGCGTGAGACCGCCCGCGAGACGCATCACTCCCCGGCCCCCAACGACTTCGATTACGCCTTCGTGACCTACGAACGGATCTGACGTCGCGCCAATAGTGCCCGGATGTCACGGCGCGCAATGGCGCGCCGTTTTTCTTGCACAGTCGTCACCACGGCGAACTTTCGCCCTCACGCGCTGAGATTTTCTCTCGGCGCCGTCGCCCCCATCTCGAAGTCGCCATCGGCCGGCATCGAGATGCCGCTCGACACATAGACGCGGTCGCGACCGAGCCGCTTGGCGGCGTACAGCGCTTCGTCCGCGCAGGCAATCAGACGCTCCGGCGTGTCATTCACGGCGCCCTGCTGCGGCACATGCGTCGCACAGCCGACGCTGACCGTCACCAGCCCTTTCGGCCCCGGGCCGGGCTTTGCCAACGCCCTCACGCTGTCCGTCACGCGCGCGGCCACGAACTGTGCACCGTGGGCGTCGGTTTCGGGCAGGACGATCACGAACTCTTCGCCGCCGTATCGCGCGACGGTGTCTCCCGGGCGATGCGTCGAGCGCAACAATGCCAGCGCCACCTGTCCCAGGCACTCGTCGCCAACGGGGTGTCCGAACTCGTCGTTGTAGCGTTTGAAGTGATCGACGTCGACCATCAGCAACGACAACGGATGCCCGGCTCGGCGCGCCTGCTCGAAGTCGCGCGGAAACCTTTCATTGAAGTACCGACGGTTGAAGATGCCGGTGAGCGCGTCGCGGTTGCTGTACTCGATCAGTCGCAGGTGAGCACGGGTCAGCTCGCGGTACAGCCGCGTGACTTCCCACACCAGCACGCACACGAGCATGCCCGGCGCCGACATGCTGAACAACCGCGCGAGGTACCAGCCCAGCGAGAACTTCACGGTGCTCATGAGGCTGAGTACGGTGTCGGTCACGCAGGCGAGCACCGCGAGCGCAATCCATACGTCGAGCACGGTGCGCAAGCGGCCTAGCGCGAGCACGGCGCCAAGAACGCCGAGGTTCAGCACCAACAGCACGATGCCCGCACCGCTGGCGGAGAAGTCGCCCGGTGCAGTGGCGGGCGACAACGCCGGCGGCAACGGCACGGCCAGCACCGTCGCGCAAAGCAACATTCCGACGATGAGCGGCAGGCCGACGAAGCGCCAGATGGCACGTCCGGGAGGTGGTAGTTGCGTGACCGCCTGCGGCGTGAACAAACGGCGCGTGATCATGGCAATCAGAACGAGAATGGGAAACCCGGCATGCCAGAACACCCAGATCCAGCCGGAGGTCGTGGGATGTGCGCCGAACAGCCCTGCTGGCGTGAACAGGCCCGGATACGTGAGCAGCTGCATGGCGACGGTCAATGCGGTGAACGCATACGCCCCGGCGAGCAATCCGAAAACAGGAAGACGACTGACCTGAAACTGCGCGCCGAGCAGGAACGCAGCGATGGTGGCCGTCGTGAAGACCGTCAATCCGCACATGGGCAAAAACGGCGCCACGGCAGGCAACGCAGCCGTGGCATTCGGTGCCGCCAGGATCAAGGCGGCAAGGATGACGATCGCCAGGCAGCCGGCAAATGCCCGCTGCCCGCGCGACGCCCGCTCCATCAGAAAGCCGTCCATGAAGCCCCCCCCTCAGCCCGTGGCGTGTCGGCGTTGTCATACTTGTTGGGTGACACGCCCCGGCGCAGCGCAATCGAGTCCGCACAGGGACTGACAATTTGGGAAGGATGCACCAATTTCCGACGAATGCCAACCGTCAGAACGACAGCCGTTCGGTCTGCGGATCTCCGCGCATGAGGGCTGTCATGCGCCACGTGCACTGCGGGAACTCGTCGCAGAACATACGTAGTATCTGATGCGGATCGCAGGTCGTTCCGCACGTGAATGCATCGAAGAATGCCCTACTCTCGTCCGGATAGGTATGCAACGACACGTGCGACTCGGCAAGCAGCATCAAGAGGGTGACCCCGGAAGGCTGAAACACGAAGTCGACGGTTTTGATCAGCGTTGCACCGGAACGAACGATGCCTGCTTCGAGCAGCGAACACAGATAAGGGGCGTCATTGAGCGCTTCTGCGTCGATCCCGTAGAGATCGGCCAGGATATGCCGCCCGAAGAATCCATAAGGACCGGCAGGATCTTCCGCATTCAGCTTCGCCGACCTCCCGTCGGCGCGCGCAGGCGGCACAAGGACGTGTGACGCTTTCATCTCATCGGGCATCAATGACCTCGGGATTCTCGGCACGGCGGCGAGCAACCAGCCATACACCCATGCCCGCAGCGGCCACAACGAGTAGCCCATTGGCGACCAGCCCGCCACTGAGTCCGCCCATGCTGACAAGTCCCCCGGCCAATACCCCGGAGAAGGCTTCACCGGTGTTGGCCAGCGTTGAGAACACGCCGAAGTTCATGCCGATGCGATCCGACGGCGAATTCCGTTGTATCAGCGTCGCAAGTACCACATCGACACACGCCCCGGCAATGCCCATCCCGAACGCGATCAGTAACATCCATGGCACCCCCGGAAGCATCGGGAGCATCGAGAGGCAGCCGCCGTAGAGCGCCCAGTAGCCAAGCAACCTGGCCGCGCTCATCCGCCGTGGGCGGCGAGTATAGGCGAATGCACCGGCGATTGTCCCTCCGGCGAGGACACTGGCAACCACGGCCGCGGCGCCCTGCGTGCCACCGACTTCGATGGCACGCGCCGGAATCATTACGCGAAGCGCCGCCCCGACGAAGAGAATGCAAACCGACGACATCACGATCGCAGCAAACAAAGGCGGGCTTCGCGAGATCTCTCGACACGCCCGCGACCATGCCCCACACATTCGTACCAGCCGGTGCCACCATCCTGTCACGTCTCCACCGCCTCGGGCTCGGGATGACGCGGAAATCGGTGCGAACCGAGCGCGAACGCTTTGCGGTACCCGATACAAGAGTCCGCATGCGACCAAATAAGTCAGCGCATCGAATGCCATGACCCATGTTACGGAACCCACCCACAACAATGCACCGGCCAGCGCAGGTCCAACCGCTGCCCCTACCTCCCACGAGATCTGGGTCAATCCGTTCGCTGCAACCAGATGCCCGCCGTCCACCAGCCGGGGAACCGTCGCTTGAAATGCCGGCTGAAAGAGCGTACGAAACGTGGTCATGGCACACCCCGCCAGCGCCAGCCCCCATGGGGCGAGCGACTCGAGATACACCGCAAGCGCCAATGCCAGGGTGATCGTGGCGCGCGCCAGATCGCACCCGAGCATGACCTGCCGGGCGTTGGCGACGTCCGCCAATCGCCCACCCAACGGCCCCGCGACGAGGTACGGAAGGAATCGCAGGAAGTAGATCCACCCGACTTGCTGCAGATCGCCCTGAGTCAAAGCCAACGCCAGGAGAACGAAGGCCAGTTCATGTGCACCGTCGCCGGTTTTGGAGATGAAGTCGGCGGTCAATACGCGCGTGAACAGTCGCTCAGATCGAAGCACCCGAGTCAAAGAAGCGGTCATGGGCACTTAATGCGCGAAGCGCAATTCGCTGATATTCATATGCCGCTCACCTGAGGTGAGCTGAGAAACGACAAGTCGATTGAGCAACGCTCGCTCATTTTTCGGCATCAGATAGACCATCATGTTCACATACCAATGCCAGCCCAACCGGGTCAGCTCATAGCAATCGACTGACTCGTTGATCATTCCCGCTTCCAGCAACTGCCCGAATCGGTCGCGGACATCCGTCGGCACTCGCGAAAAATCAACGCGTCGCTTATCGACCCTGCCGTGATAGGGCAGTCGCAGAATGACAGGACGCGCATAGTCCAATGCAACGTCATGCTCGCTTATCGATACGGGCAACTCCGCCTGCGCCAGCGTTTGGTGATAAATGGATCTGGAATGCGTGTTGGTCATGAAATGACCGAGGACCGCACTGACGGCATTGACACCGAATCCGAGCAAATCGCAATCGTCGTATCCGTAGACGTGCTCGTGATAGACAAATGAATAGTCGTTGCTCACAACCGTATCTGCAGAGCACGAAGATCGCACGTAGCCGTGACCGTTGTGCGGGGCAAATCCGGCATGGCGCAGGAACTCGTCGGCCAGTGACCTCATCGAGAACTTGCGCGCCGCAGAAGTTGGCGCGTACCCCGCCTTGGCGATCTTCCTGTGAAGCGTCACCTGCGTCATGACGTTGTCGATGGGATAAACGTCGATATTGGTCGTTCCCAAGGCGACTGCCTGCTCGAGATCGCTAAGCATCACTCCTTCATCCGATCCGCTCATGCCGTAAAGCAAATCAAACGACTGGCGCGCAAAACGGGCTGTCAGACACTGCACGGCGGCATGCACCTGGTCCAGGGTGGCCGTCAAGTCGAACATGTCTCGCCAATGCGGGCTGAACGTCTGCAATCCGAACCTTGGATGCGTCACGCCAATCTCGCGCATGGCCTCCGCGCCTTCTGGCGTAAGACTCTTCACTTCGATTTCGAACGAATACTCCTCAATTCGCGAGAGGTCGAAATGATGCCGAATTCGCTCACCAATCCGCCGAATCTGTTCTGGAGACAGCAGGCTAGGCGTTCCGCCACCGAAGAAAATGGCGCGCACGGGCACCGCGCGCAAGTCGACCACCGCCGCTTTCAATTCGATCTCCGTGAGTAAATCGTCAACATACCGATCAACGACATCTGCATTCCGAAATGTCCCACGCGTGAAGGGGCAGAAGCTGCACACCGTCTCGCAGAACGGAATGTGAAAGTACAGCGCTCGCGACTTCGCATGATGATTTGCTTCCCGCAGCACGCTGTCGAAGGACGCCGTTTTACTCGATGCGAGATGTCCCGGATAGAAGAAGTTGTAAATGGGGAATTGCTTGTCGAACTTGAGCAACGTTGCGTCTGCTAATAGCTGCATGGCACCCTCGGATGTTTTGCCCGGTCATAAAGGCGAGACGCGTCGCCTTGCGACGACGCGCCCGCGGCATGCCCTACCAGGCCACCGCGCGAACCTCATCTGATTCACCCGTTTCCAGGAAATCAAATTCACTCAGGATCATGTCCATAGGATTACCTCGCATTGAATAGATTGGAAAAGTTGACATTGATTTCGCCAACGCCTTGCCGCGTTCCGTGCTGAGCTTTGACAAGATGTGATTTGTACAGCGCTGCGTGTGCGATAAGCGCTGCCTATCGATTTCGTCGACACCCGTAAGGAACGCAGCGTCAGACTAAGCGCGACGCTGCCGTTGTCCAATACGTATCGAATACGATGACGGACAGGCTGCGGACCGTCTCCCCAAGTACGGATTGTCAGCGAGAGGATTCGTCCTAAATGGTCGCTCCGGTGCGATCTCGCGATTCTGACGCCCCCCAGAGCCAGCAAGCGGGAGACAGGCATCGGCGGAGAATCGTGACGTGCACCGGACGTGCGATGTCGGCGCTGCCCATGTTCAATGGGAGCGCACGGGTGCCAACAGCCCACACACGCCCCTGGGAGACCACATGGAGTTCGAACTTCCGTCCGGATTACGAAGACTATTTGATGACGCCACCGGAAGCTGGGGCTGCAAGGACAAAACCTCGTCGTTCCTCTACGCCAATGACGCATACGGCAGACTGCTCGGTCTGGCGTCACACGTCGACGTCGTAGGTCGAACTGATTTCGATATGCCGGGAAAGACCGTGGAATGCGCACCCGACTTCCAAGCCCAGGATCGGGAGGTGATGGCAAGCGGCAAGGTGCGACGCATCTTCGACTGGCATCCGTACCGGGACGGGGAATGGCAAGCTCACATCTTCAGCAAAATGCCTCTCGTCAGTGAGACAGGCGAGATCGTCGGCACGATTTTCCACGGCGAGGAGCTCTCGCAATTCTCCGATTTCCAAATACTCGGGACGCTCCTGAGTCAACTTGATGACGGGGGCACGCATACCCCCAATGGCCGCCAAACAAGTTTCTTGCTTGATGTCGCCGACACCCCAGAGCCGGAACTTTCGAGTCGCATGGGAGAAGTTCTCTTCTTTACCGTACGCGGTTGGAGTGCGAAGCGAATCGCCAAAGTCCTCTCGCTCTCGCCCAGGACGGTCGAAGCTCACATCGACACGCTCCGACACCGATTTCAAGCGTGCAACCGTGCGCAACTTATCGAAGCCGCCATGGCCGCCGGATACTTCACCAGAATTCCCGAGACCTTATTTAACCGACAGCTGTCGATCATGTTGAGTTCTTCGTAGCGATATGAACGTCGGCAAATGCAAAACGCGCCGCCCGCTCATGCATGAGCGGGCGGCGCGCAGTGCTACCGATCATTCAGACTTTCGCCTGCGGGCAAGCCCATGGCAACGAGGCTTCAAGCGGCCATCAACCGCCCAAATACGCCTCCAACACCCGCGGATTGCCCAACAGGTTGCGCCCCGTGTCGTCGAGCACGACCTTGCCGGTCTCCAGCACGTAGCCGTGCTGTGCGATCTTCAGCGCCTGCCGCACGTTCTGCTCCACGAGGAAGATCGTCAGGCCGTCGGCGTTGATTTCCTTGAGCGTATTGAAGATGCCCTGCACGATAATCGGCGCCAGCCCCATCGAAGGCTCGTCGAGCAACAGCAAACGCGGACGCGCCATCAACGCACGACCAATCGCCAGCATCTGCTGCTCGCCGCCCGACAGGTTGCCCGCCATCTGGTCGATCCGCTCCGCCAGCCGCGGGAAGCGCTCAAGCACCTTGTCCAGATCGGGCTTCACGTTCTGCTTGTCGCGACGCGTGTAGGCCCCCAGCTCCAGGTTCTCGCGCACGGACATCGTCGTGAGCGTGGCGCGGCCTTCGGCGACCTGCACCAGACCGCGCTGCACGATCTTGTTCGGTGCCAGCCCGCCAATGTCCTCACCTTCGAACAGGATCGTACCCGCCTGCTTCTTGATCAGGCCCGACAACGCCAGCAGCGTGGTCGACTTGCCCGCACCGTTGGCGCCCACGAGCGAGGTGATCTCGTGCTCGCGCAACGCAAAATCGACGCCTTTGACAGCCTCGATATGCCCATAGGCCACCTTCAGGCCCTTCACTTCGAGCAGCGCGCTCATGCCTTGTCCTCCGCGCCAGCCGCCAACGCAGCCACATCGTCGTCGTCATCGCGTCCGAGATAGGCTTCGATGACCTGCGGGTTGTTCTTGATCTCGTCGGGCTTGCCCTCGGCAATGATGCGACCGAAGTTCAGCACCGCGATCCGCTCGCACAGGCCCATCACGAAACGCATGTCGTGCTCGATCATGAAGATCGTGTAGCCACGCGCCTTGATGTTCTCGATCTCGCTCATGAGATCGACCTTTTCACCCGTGTTCATGCCGGCCACGGGCTCGTCGAGCAACAACAGCTTGGGCTCGGTCGCCAACGCACGCGCCAGCTCGAGCTTGCGCTGGTCGCCGTACGACAGGTTGTCCGCAATGTCGTACGCCTTGTGGTCGAGCTTCACCCACGAGAGCAGCTCGTGCGCGCGCTCACGCGAGCGCTTCTCCATGTCGCGGAACCCGGGCAGCGACAGCAGCAGCCCCGCCGGACCATAGGAGAGGTGGCGATGCATGCCCACCACGACGTTCTCGATCAGCGTCATCTCCTTGAAGATGCGGATGTTCTGGAACGTCCGGGCAATGCCGCGCTGCGTGATCCGGTGCGGCTTCTGTCCCACGAGGCTCTCGCCATCGAAGGTGATGCTGCCACCCGTAGGCTGCAGCAGCCCGGTGATCAGGTTGAAGACGGTCGTCTTGCCGGCACCGTTCGGGCCGATCAGGCCGAAGATGGTGCCTTGCGGCACTTCGATGTTCACGTCCTGCAGCACGTGAAGACCGCCGAAACTCTTGGAAATGTTGGAAAGCTTTAGCATGTCGTGTCCCCCGTCCGCTTACGTGGAAGAGGCCGAACGCGTCTTGCCGGCACCGAACCAACGACGAAAACGCATCGGGTCCCAGATGCCCTTGGGCAGGAACAGCACGATCAGCACCAGGATCAGGCCGTTGACCACAAGACGGAAGTCGTTGAACGCACGCAGCAACTCCGGCAACAGCGTAAGGATGGTGCTACCGAGCACCGGCCCCACGAGGCCGTTGATGCCGCCGAGAATGGCCATCGTCAGAATCTCGACGCCCCGGTCGAAGCCGAATTCGTTCGGCCCGATGAAAAACGTCAGATGCGCATTGAGCGCGCCCGCCAGACCGGCAAGCACGGCGCCCAGCACGAAGGCGAGCATCTTGTAGCCGGTGACGTTGATGCCCATGAGGCCCGCCGCCGTCTCGTCTTCCTTGATGGCTTCGAAGGCGCGACCCACCTTCGAGCGGCGCAAACGCCACAGCACCAGCAGCGCGATCACGACCGCACCGGCCACATGCCACCACTGGGTGAGTTGCGGAATGCCGTTCAGGCCCAGCGCACCCCCGGTCAGGTCCTCGGTGTTGAGGATCAGCACACGCACGACTTCGCCGAAGCCAAGCGTAGCCATCGCAAGGTACACGCCCGACAGACGCAGCGTCGGCTTGCCGATGATGAACGCGACGAGCGCCGGCGCCGCCATGCCGCCCGCAAGCGAAATGGCAAACGGTGTCTCGTAGTTCATGGTGAGCAGCGCGGCGGTGTACGCCCCGATGCCCATGAACGCGGCATTGGCCATCGCCAGCATGCCGCACGAGAGCGTGAGGTAAATCGACAGGGCCAGCAGCGCGTTGGTGCCAAGAGTCAGCACCAGGTTGCTGTAAACCGCCCAGAAATTATTGAACCAGTCCATTGCGCCCCCGTGATTACGCTTTGCGTTCGAGCACTTTGCCGAACAACCCCTGCGGACGCACCAGCAGGATCAGGAACAGCAGGCCGAACGCTACCGCGTCGCGCATGTTCGAACCGATATACGCGACCGACATGACTTCGGCGAAGCCCAGGAACAGGCCACCGATCATCGCACCGCGAATGTCGCCCATGCCGCCCAGAATGATCACCGCGATCCCCTTGTGCAGCATCGGCTGCCCCATGAGCGGGAACACGGCGTTGGAATACAGCCCGATCAGCACACCGGCCATGCCGCCCAGCCCCGCCGCGGCGAACGACGTCGCGAGGAACAGCCCCTCGACGTTGATTCCGAGCAGATAGGCTGCCTTCGGCGATTCGGCAATGGCACGCAGCGCGCGGCCCAGTTGCGTTCTCTTGATCGTGGTGATGAGCACCGCCATCAACGCGAACGAGACGAAGATGATCGCGAGTTCCAGCACGGTCATGTGCACGCCGGCCACCGTGATGGTGTCCTGCGAGACGACGTCGTACGGGAAGCGCAGGTTCTCCGCACCGAAGATGCCCTGCACACCGTTGTTGAGCAGAATGCCCACACCGATGGTGGCGATCATCGGAATCAGGTGAGGCGCACCGCGTTTGCGCAAGGGTTTGAGCACGAGCACGTCGATGAGCAGCCCGAGCGAACCCGCGACGATCACCGCCGTGACGATGGCCGCCCACAACGGCAGGTGCAGGCGAACGACGGCCTGCAGCGCGGCGTAAGCACCGACCATGAAGACCGCGCCGTGCGAGAGATTGATAACGCCGAGGATGCCGAACACGAGTGTGAACCCGAGCGCGAACAAGGCGTACACGCACCCGAGGGAGAGCGCGTTGACGAGTTGCTGTTCCAGCATGGTGTGTATTCCAGCCTGAGGGACGGAGGCGCGCACCGCGCGGGGGTGCGGCGTGCGCCAGAAACGCCGATGGGCGTAGCGCCTTTCGGCCCTACGCCCATGCGGACTTCTTCAAGTACTGCCGGGCTGCTTACTTCTCGATGACGTACTTGCCGCCCTTCGTCACGCTGACGATCGGCGCCTGTTGCGCATCGTAGCCAGCCGGCTTGCCGTTCTTGCCCGTCGCCTGACGGAACGCGAACTTGCCCGTCGCGCCGTCATGCGTGACCTTCGGCAGCGCATCGCGCAGGGCCTTGCGGTCAGCTTCGAGGTTGCCCGAGATCTTCACGTTCTTGATCGCGCCGGCAGCGATGTACATCGCGTCGTACGCCTGCGCAGCGAACTGGTCCGGCGCCACGTTGTACTTGGCCTTGTAGGCGCCAATGAACTTGGTGTTGGCCGGGGTGTTGTTCTCGATCGACCACGGGCTACCCACCCACAGACCGTCCGAGCTGCCCTTGGCCAGGTCGAACACCTTGACCGAGTTCATGCCGTTGCCGCCGATGAACGGCACGTTGATACCCAGTTGACGGGCCTGCACCATGATCGGCGCGCCTTCGGCGATCAGCGCCGACAGCACGATGGCGTCCGGATTGCTCGCCTTGATCTTCGTGAGCTGTGCCTTGAAGTCCACGTCGCCCTTGGCGAACGTCTCGGTCGTGGTGACCGGGATCTTCAGGTCTTCGAGCGCCTTCTTGAAGTTGTCGTAACCGCTCTTGGTAAAGACGTCGTCGTTACCATAGAGCACGGCGACCTTCTTGATACCGGTGTGCTTGGCCGCGACCTTGATGGTCTCCGGCAGCACGTCGGCTTCGGTCACCGAGTTACGGAAAATGTAGTCGCCGATCGACGTGATGCCGTCAGCCGTATTCGAGGTACCGAACGCCACCGTCTTGCCGGCTTGCGCGATCGGATCGGCGGCCTGCGCCGAGTTCGACAGCGTCGGGCCGAACACCATGAGCACCTTGTCCTGGAAGATCAGCTTCTTGAAGACGTTGATCGCCTCTTCCTTCTTGCCCTGCTCGTCTTCGACTTGCAGTACGAGCTTGTTGCCGTTGATGCCGCCGGCGGCGTTGATTTCGTCAGCGGCGAGCTGGAAACCGTTCTTGATGGCCGCGCCATACTGCGCAGCACCGCCCGACAGAGCCTCGGCCACGCCGATCTTCAGATCGGCTGCGTGGGCCGCAGCCACCATCCCCGTAGCGACAAGCGCGCTCAGCAACTTGGTCATGGTGCTTTTCATGAGTCCTCTTCCTCCAATACCTAGTCTCTAGTTATGAGAAGGCGCGCCTTATGAGCGCGCCCATTACCCTAACCACCGTATCCATTCTTAAGCCTTAGCTTAAGAAAACTCCTAAGCATAACGCAAACTGCTGGCAACGGACACGGCAAATGGGGTTTTGCCCCGTTATGGCGCATAAATGCAACGCGTTTATGGCGCCATAACCGATTTTTGCAGCATCAATGACCGGCAATGGTCATTTGTTCAATCAGGATTGACCCGACCTCCTTGGTCCCGCGCACGAGCGTGTCGGCGCCAATGGCCACGATCTGGCGGAACATGTCGTTCAGGTTGCCCGCCAGCGTGATTTCCTCGACGGGGTACTGAATCTCGCCGTTTTCCACCCAGAAACCCGAAGCGCCGCGTGAATAGTCGCCCGTCACGTAGTTCACGCCCTGCCCCATCAACTCGGTTACCAGCAGACCGGTGCCGAGCTTGCGCAGCATGGCGCGGAAGTCGTCGGTCGGCGCCGTGAGCTTGCTGTACATGCGCAGATTGTGCGAGCCACCGGCGTTACCGGTCGTCTGCATGCCCAGCTTGCGGGCCGAGTAGGTCGAGAGGAAGTAGCCTTGCACGACGCCGTCGCGCACCACATCGCGCGAGCGCGTCTTCACGCCTTCTTCGTCATAGGGCGCGCTGCCCATGGCGCGCGGCACGTGCGGGTCTTCGTGGATATTCACGTGGTCGGCAAACACCGGCTTGCCCAGCGTGTCGACCAGGAAAGTGGCCTTGCGGTAAAGGGCCCCGCCGCTGACACCCTGCACGAACGCCCCGAGCAGGCCCGCAGCCAGCGGTGCCTCGAACAGCACCGCGCATTTTCGGGTGGACAACTTGCGGGCGTTCAGGCGGGCCAGAGCGCGCTCGGCCGCATAACGGCCGATGGCTTCCGGCGAGGCCAGATCCCCGGAGGCACGCTTGGACGAATACCAGTCGTCGCGCTGCATATGGCTGCCGGAACCGGCGATCGGCGAGACCGACAGGTAGTGACGCGAGTACGGATAGCCCGAAAGGAAACCGCGGGTCGTGCCCAGCATGAACTGCGAGTGCTGGGCGGAAACGCCGGCGCCTTCGGAGTTGCGGATCAGCGGACTCACGTCCAGCGCTGCCTTTTCGGCGCGGCGGGCCAGCTCGACTGCCTCGTCGGCCGTAATCTCCCACGGGTGGAAGAGCGACAGATCCTGCGGATGCATTTCCAGCAATTCGGACTCCGCCAGTCCGGCGCAGTCGTCTTCGGCCGTGAAGCGCGCAATGTTGTAGGCGGCATCGACCGTGTCGTGCAACGCCTTGCGCGAGAAATCCGACGTGCTGGCGTTGCCGCGACGCTGGCCGATAAAGACGGTGACGCCAACCAGCTTGTCGCGGTTGCGCTCGATGGTCTCGACCTTGCCGCGTCGCACCGAAACCGAGAGCCCGTCGCCCTCGGAGATCTCGGCTGCCGCGTCGGTGGCGCCGAGCGAACGCGCGTATGCCAATACGTCGCTGATGATTTCCTTGAGTTGATCCTGGGTATGCGTGAAGTGCTGGGTCGCTTGGGACATCGGCGCGATTCGGTCGGTAGCTGAATAGGAACCGCCATCTTAGCGCGACTTCCACGCCATCGTGCGTAGGCCCGACAACTATTTGGACGTCGCGCGCCGCGTTACAATAGCGGCTATGACGCACATTCAACGCTTTAACCGTATCGCCCACAGCGAGCTTTCCGACGAAGGCCCGAGCAAATCCCAGCGCAAGCGCGAGTCGCACGCCTTGCAGGATCTGGGCGAAGAACTGGTCAACCTGGCCAAGGACGCGCTCGCCCGCGTGCCGATGCCCGAAAACCTCGAGCAGGCCGTTCGCGACTGCCGCAAGATCACCGCGCACGAAGGCCGTCGCCGCCAAATGCAGTACGTCGGCAAGCAGATGCGCACGCTGCACGAGTCCGAAGTTCAGGCAATTCAACAGGCGCTCGACGTGATCAAGGGCGTTTCCAAGGCGGAAACGGCCAAGCTGCACGCGCTCGAGCGCTGGCGCGAACGCCTGTTGGCCAAGGACGAGGCCCTTACCGAGCTGGTCGCCCAGCATCCGGCGGCCGACGCCCAGCAACTGCGCACGCTCATTCGGAACGCCCGCCGCGAGCAAGCCGCGCAAAAGCCGCCCAAGGCGTTTCGCGAGCTGTTCCAGGCACTCAAGGACCTGCTCGGCACCGGCTCTGTCAGCGCCGAGTCTTCGGAAGAGCCCGAGACCGATCTGCCGGAATTCCCAACCCGCGAGGAAGATTACTGATGGTCGCCCGTTCCCATCCGGACGAGCTTCGCGTAGGCCTCGTCTCGATCAGCGATCGGGCGAGCCAGGGCACGTATGAAGACCAGGGCATTCCGGCCCTTCAGGCGTGGCTTGGCAGCGCGCTCACGTCGCCGTGGGTGACCGAGGCCCGCCTGATCCCGGACGACGCCGAAGGCATCACCGCCACCCTGGTCGAACTGGTCGACACGATGCAGTGCGATCTGGTGCTCACGACCGGCGGCACCGGCCCGGCCCGACGCGACGTCACCCCCGAAGCCACGCTTCGCGCGGGAACGAAGGAGATGCCCGGTTTCGGCGAGCAGATGCGCCAGATCAGCCTGCGTTTCGTGCCGACGGCGATTCTGTCCCGACAGGTCGCGGTGATCCGTGAGACGGCAGACCACGCGGCCCTCATCATCAACCTGCCCGGCCAACCCAAGTCGATCAAGGAAACGCTCGAAGGGCTGCGCGACGCGGACGGCAAGTCCGTCGTGCCCGGCATTTTCGCTGCCGTGCCGTATTGCATCGATCTGATCGGCGGCCCGTACATCGAGACCGACGACGCCGTGTGCAAGGCCTTCCGCCCGAAGAGCGCGATCCGGGCACCGAAGCCGGCTTGACCGAGCGGTCCCGGCTCACCGGAAGCGCCATAAGAAAAACGCCAGCGAATTCGCTGGCGTTTGCTTTGGAACACGAGTGACGCGTCAGACCGGTGTGGCGGTCGGCGCACCGTTGGCGCCCGGGACTTCCGTCTTCAGGAAGTGCTCGCGGTAGTAGACCAGTTCGTCGATCGACTCGTGGATATCGGCCAGCGCCGTATGGGCGGCGCGTTTCGTGAAGCCCTTGTAGACGGTCGGTTCCCAGCGGCGGCACAACTCCTTGAGCGTGCTGACGTCCAGATTCCGGTAGTGGAAGAACGCTTCGAGCTTGGGCATGTAACGCGCCATGAAGCGGCGATCCTGGCAGATCGAATTGCCGCACATCGGCGACTTGTTGGGTGGCACGTATTGCGACAGGAATTCGATCAGTTGCGCCTCGGCCGACGCCTCATCGACACTCGATGCCTTCACGCGGTCGATCAGGCCCGAGCGGCCATGCGTCGACTTGTTCCAGTCGTCCATGCCGTCGAGCACGGCGTCGGACTGGTGGATCGCGAACACCGGGCCTTCGATACGACGCGTGAGGGCCGAGTCGGTCACGACGACGGCCACTTCGATGATCCGGTCGCTGTCCGGCTGCAGACCGGTCATTTCCATGTCCAGCCAGACCAAATTGAATTCGGCGCGCGCGAGCGTCGGTTGGGCGTCAGCGGGGGTGGGATTTTGGGATGGAATGACGGACATGATCGGAACACTCTGGAAAACGCATCGGTGGGCGACCAGGCTAGGCGCCTGACCGGTCGAAAGAACTTATAATTCTCGCATACTTCAGATTCCTACCAAGCGCATGTTCACTTATCTCTTCGTGATCTTCCTGCTGGCGATGGTCATGACCAAGCTCTGGCTGGCGGCCCGTCAGATCCGGCACGTCGTTGCCCATCGAGCCGCCGTTCCCGAGCGGTTCGCCGACACGATCACGCTGACCGACCACCAACGCGCCGCTGACTACACGGTCGCGCGCACGCGTCTGGGCATGGCCGAGATCTTCGCGCAGGCAGTGCTGCTCGTGGCCTTTACGCTGCTGGGCGGGTTGAGTTTCCTGCACCTCGGCATTTCGGAGTGGCTCGGCGAGGGCTATGTCGGCCAGATCGCGCTGATCGCCGCCGTCCTGCTGATCTCCGGCATCGTCGACCTGCCTTTCACTTACGTGCGGCAATTCGTCATCGAACAGCGCTTCGGCTTCAACCGCATGTCGCTGGGCCTGTTCATCGCGGACATGATCAAGGGCACCGCAGTGGGCATCGCGCTCGGCTTGCCGCTGCTGTTCGTCGTGTTGTGGCTCATGGATCGTGCCGGCCCGCTGTGGTGGCTGTACACCTGGGTCGTTTGGGTGGCCTTCAATCTTTTCGTGCAATTCATCTTCCCGCACGTCATCGCGCCGATGTTCAACAAGTTCGAGCCGCTCGCCGACGCGTCGCTCGCGCAGCGCATCGAAGGCCTGATGCAGCGCTGCGGATTCGCCGCACGCGGCCTGTTCGTGATGGACGGCTCCAAGCGCTCGGCGCACGGCAACGCCTATTTCAGCGGGTTCGGCCGCGCCAAGCGCATCGTGTTCTTCGATACGCTGATCGAGCGTCTGTCGCCGGCGGAAATCGAGGCAGTGCTGGCCCATGAGCTGGGGCACTTCAAGCGTCGGCACATTACCAAGCGCCTGATCGTGGCATTCGCCCTGTCGCTGGTGTTCCTCGCCCTGCTCGGCTGGCTCAGCGGCCGCGTGTGGTTCTACACCGATCTGGGCGTCATGCCGTCGATGACCGGCAGCAACAATGCGCTGGCGCTGGTCCTGTTCTTCCTCGTACTGCCGGTGTTCGGCTTCTTCGCCAGCCCGCTGAGCAGCCTCACCTCGCGCAAACACGAATTCGAGGCCGACGCTTTCGCGGCCAGCCAGACGCAGGCCAGCGACCTCGTGAACGCCCTCGTGAAGCTGTATCAGGACAACGCATCGACGCTCACGCCCGACCCCGTCTATACCGCGTTCTACTATTCCCATCCGCCCGCGTCGCAACGCATCGACCGACTGCTGGGGCACGCATGAAGCGCGGTTTCAAGGGGAAGGCCTCGCCGGTCGAGACGACCGCGCAGGAGCGACGACTCGGTCGCGTGACGGCAGCTCACGGCCGCCACTATGTCGTGGAAGCCGACGACGGCGAAACGGTGCTGTGCTTTCCGCGCGGCAAGAAGAGCGAAATCGCCGTGGGCGACGAAGTCGCATGGGCGCGCACAGGCGATCAGGGCGTGATCGAAGAGATTTTGCCGCGCCGCAATTTGCTCTATCGTTCGGATCAATTCAAAAGCAAGCTGTTCGCGGCCAACATCGACCAGTTGGTCATCATGCTGGCGACGGAGCCGTACTTCAGCGAAGACTTGCTCGGTCGCGCCCTGGTCGCGGCCGAAGCGAACGAGTTGCGCCCGCTGATCGTGCTCAACAAGACCGACGTGATTGGCGCGCTACCGGCCGCTCGTGAGCGACTGGCCCCCTATCGCGCGCTCGGGTACGACGTGCTCGAACTTTCCGTGAGAGCCGATCCTGAGGCGGCGAAGGCGTTGTTGCTGCCGCGTCTGGCCCATCAGGCTTCGCTCCTGCTGGGACAGTCGGGCATGGGGAAGTCGAGCCTGGTCAATCTCGTTGTGCCCAACGCCGACGCCGCCACGCGCGAGATTTCCACAGTGCTCAATTCGGGCAAGCACACGACGACCTTCACGCGAATCTTCCATCTGCCAGAAGGCGGACTGCTCATCGACTCGCCCGGCTTTCAGGAGTTTGGCCTGCACCACCTCAAGGAAGGCGCGCTGGAACGCGGATTCCCCGAGTTCCGCCCCTTGCTCACGGGATGCCGGTTCTACAACTGCCATCATCTGAAGGAGCCGGGCTGCGCCATTCTCGAAGCCGTCGCCGACGGGCGGATATCTGCACAGCGTCATGCACTCTATGCCCAACTGGTCCACGAATCGGAGCAGCAGATTCCGTATTGACGCCGTGTATTTGCGACAGCCGAATCGCAGAGACTGTCGCCGCTGAAACAAAAAACCCCGCAAAAGCGGGGTTTTTTATTTGCATGACCGAATCAGCCGAGCCAGACGGCGAGAGTCAGCAGCAGCAAGAGCAGCATCCACAGCAACACCGCACGCCACACCAGACCGACGGCGGCCTGAAGCGTACGCGGGGTGCATTCGCTGCCGACCGGCAGCACGGCGTCGTCGCCCTGATTCAGCGCGTCGACGCTCGACACTTCCGCCAGCGGCCCCGTCAGGCGTGCCCCCAGCGCACCGCTGCCGGCGGCCAACAAGATGCCTTCATTCTCGTTCGGCCACTGCTTGGCGTAGTGACGCCACGCGTAAATCGCGTCCTCGAAGTTACCCACGATGGCGAATCCGATGGCCGTCAATCGCGCTGGCACCCAGTCGATGATATGGAAGGCCTTGCGTGCAAACGAGCCAAACCCCGGGCTGCGATCCGGGGCCGCCTCCGTCCAGCGACGCGACAGATACTCGGCCAGACGGTAAAGCACTGCGCCCGCCGGCCCCACCGGCATCAGGAACCAGAAGAACACGCCGAAGACGTGGCGATGCGAAGCGATCACAGCGTGCAACAACGTGTGGCGCACGATCTCATCGACCGGCATGTCCACGGTGTCGATGCCGATCCACTGACGCAAGATCTCACGAGCTTCGTTGACGTTGTCGTTATTCAACGCGACGTGAATGTCGGTGAAGTAGTGGCTGAACTGACGAAAACCCATCGTCAGATAAACGATGAGCACGTTCCATGCAAAGCCCAGGAAAATGTTCACCCGCATGAGCAGGTAATAGATCACGCCGACCGCCAGCACGAACGGCAGCACAACAACCAGCCACGCCAGCACGCCATGACGCGGCTGGCCGGCGTCAAACGTCTGCGAGGTGTGCGTCGCGTGGGAGCGAATCAGGTTGTAGATCGGGTTTTGCGTGGAGAGGGCACGCACCTGCTCTAGGATCAGCGCGAGGAGTACCGAAAAGAATGTCATGCGTGCGATCAGATCACCGGACGGAATGATGTAACGATAGCACAGCTTCGCGCAAATGCCCGTCCCAAGCGCCTGCGCGACGCACCTCTCGCAGCCTTCAGGCTGACATTTCGCGCGAACGCTCCATGCTTCGCGTCAGGCCCGCAAGAGTTGGTAGAAGTTGCGCAACATGCCGGCCGTCGCGCCCCAGATGAAGTACTCGCCGCCGGTCGGCCGCGGATAAGGCATGGCGTAGAACCGACGTTCCCCCACCTGATAATTGAACACGCGTATCTGGTGATGCGCCGGATTCATGAGGAAGTCGAGCGGCACCTCGAAGATTTCGTCGACCTCGCCAACATCGGCCACGAGGTCGAACGGCGGCGTCACCAACCCGACGACCGGTGCGACGCGAAAGCCGGTCCCCGTGACATAGTCCGGCAGGCGCCCAATCACTTCCACCGCTCCCGAATCGAGGCCGATCTCTTCGCGCGACTCACGCAAAGCCGTGGCGATCAACGTCGGATCGTCGGGCTCGCGGCTGCCCCCAGGAAAACTCACCTGCCCGGCATGCGTGCTGAGGTGTTGCGTGCGTCGGGTCAGCAACACGGTCGTGCCGTGCGGGCGCATGACCAGCGGCACGAGTACCGCAGCGGCGCGTGGCGTAAATACCGGTGGCGCAACGAGCTCGATGGTGCCGGTTTCCGGCGTCCAGATCGGCGGGCTTGCGAGACGGTCTCGTAACGCTTTGGGAGTCAACCGCTCCGCCGGCACCGGCTCGCCCTCGCCCGTCGAGACGATGGGTAAGGCTTCAGGATGCAGGATGAGGGGTGGCGCCACGTAGACCTTTGAACGATGGACAACTTTGCTATTTTAACGAGGAAGCGAAAAATGCGTGCACGCGAAGAAAATGGCAATTCCCCGGCAATTCAACGCATTCGATTGCGATGACGCACCGCCGCAACGGCGTGCGTCGTGACCAACAGCGGAGCGCGCAAACAAAAAAAGCACCCCGGAGGGTGCTTTTTCCATGCGGCTTTGGCTGCGCCCGGCCACGAGGTCGCCAGGCGTAGCGGCGTCCGACTTACTCGGCAGCAGCAGGCTTGCTCTTGAACGTGAGCTTTTCCTTGATACGTGCCGACTTGCCCGAACGCTCGCGCAGGTAGTACAGCTTGGCGCGACGAACGTCACCGCGACGCTTGACTTCGATGCTGGCGATCAGCGGCGAGTACGTCTGGAACGTACGCTCAACGCCTTCACCCGACGAAATCTTGCGAACGATGAAGCCCGAGTTCAGGCCACGGTTACGCTTGGCGATCACGACGCCTTCGTAAGCCTGAACGCGCTTGCGGTTACCTTCAACCACGTTCACGTTGACGATCACGGTGTCGCCCGGGGCGAATTCGGGGATCGTCTTGTTCGCGGTCAGACGCGCGATTTCTTCCTGCTCGATCTTGGCGATCAGATTCATTTACCACTCCTTGTGCCATCGTATCGGCGTTATATACCGGCGAGCCGGCCCCGACAGAGGATGGGTTCAAACCGAGTGCCGTCCCCATGACGACACCCGCTGCCTACTTGGCCGGTACGTTGGACGTATCGGCTCGCAGGCTTGCCAGCCATGCCTCGTCGGCACGACTGAGCAATCCGCTGGCGCGCGCAGTCTCGATCAGATCGGGGCGCTTGCGCCAAGTATTGGTCAACGCCTCACGGCGCCGCCATTTTTCAATCTCGGCGTGATGCCCGCCCAACAGCACATCGGGCACGCGCACGCCTTCGTATTCTTCCGGCCGCGTGTAGTGCGGACAATCCAGCAGTCCGTTGACGAAGCTATCCTGCTGCGCCGACTGCTCGTCATTCAACGCGCCCGGCAGCAACCGGATCACCGAATCCATCAGCGCCATGGCGGGCAACTCACCGCCCGACAACACGAAATCGCCAACGCTGACTTCCTCATCCACCACACGATCGATCAGGCGCTGATCGATGGCTTCGTAGCGACCGCAAAGCAGAATCAGACCCTGCTCCTGCTCGCGCAACTCCACAACGCGGCGATGCGTCAGCGGCTTGCCTTGCGGCGACATCAGCAACACCCGACCACGAGGCACACCCGCTTCCGCTTGCGCGGCTTTGGCGGCTGCGATCGCGTCGTCCAGCGGCTTGGCGAGCATCACCATGCCCGGACCACCGCCGTAGGGCCGATCGTCGATCGTGCGGTAATTGTTATGCGTGAAATCACGCGGATTCCAAAACCGCAGACCGTAGCGCGACTGCTTGAGCGCCCGGCTGGTGACGCCCCAGTCGGTCAGTGCCCGAAACATCTCGGGAAAGAGCGTGACGACGTCAAACTGCATCAGACCGGTTCCGTTCAGAGGTGCCCGGGCAAAACAACGACCGGGCGGTCAATCGGTATCTCAATAGTCCAGGCCCCAGTCGACCACGATGCGCCCCGCGTCGGTATCGACGGTCTGCACATATTGGCCAACGAACGGGATCAGACGCTCGGCGGTCTTCGCCGGCTTGTCGTCGGCGGCCGGCACCTCGTAGGCGACGCGCAACACCGTGTGCACGCCGTTATCGAGCAACCCGACTACCTTGCCAAGCACTTCGTCCTGCAAATTCGTAACCTGGGCGCCGATCAGGTCGACCCAGTAAAACTCATCGTCTCCCGCAGTCGGGAACGCACTGCGCGGCACCCAGACCTGAAGTCCCTTGAGGGCTTCCGCGGCCGTCCGGTTGTCGCTGCCGCGCAGTTGCGCGACGACAGTTCCGGAATGCGCCCGGCTGTACATGACTTCAGCCTTGCTGAAATCGGAATTGCCGGGGCGGCACAAGTACCAACGATCTGCGGACAAGAGGCTTTCGCCCTCGCCCGTGTGCGGCTGCACCTTGATCCAGCCGCGAATTCCATAGGCGTCGCCGATGTAGCCCAGCTCGACGAGGTCGTCGGGCACTTCGGTCACAGGTGCGAGCACCTGCTCGGCGCGCGTGCCGGCGGCGCGTCGTGCTTCAGCACCGATTTTCAGCGGTACCCGCTCACGTGCGGGTCGGGCAGAACGAACCATGCCAATCCAACGTTGTGACGAACACACGGCGGTGCCCGCTCCAGATCGCTCGGGAGCAGGCACCGCCGTTCAATTCTCATGCCATCGGCAGGCCGACAGCAATGCGTACAGCTTGATCCGCTGAAAGCTTAGGCAGCAGCCTTGGCGCCTTGCTTGATCAGACGAGCCACGGTCGGCGACAGTTGTGCGCCAACGCCTTGCCAGTACGTCAGACGGTCTTGCGCAATGCGCAGACCTTCCGTGCCTTCGGCAGCGACCGGGTTGTAGAAGCCAATACGCTCGATGAAGCGGCCATCGCGGCGATTACGCGAGTCGGTTGCAACGATGTTGTAGAACGGGCGCTTCTTCGCGCCGCCGCGAGCAAGGCGGATAACGACCATAATAAATCCTTGTGAATCCAGAAGTGTTCGGACAGAAAACGCGTGATTATAGCGCAAAACCCCCGTCAAAACAAACACTTCCCAAGCCGCCGATCGAATCCCCCTCAACCGCCTATCTAATAGAGAGCGTGCATGCCGTTCACAGGCCACTGACGGCCAGCGTGGGCACTGGTCTACAATGCACCCATCCTTTGTGCGAAGCGAGTCCGACATGCGACGATTCCCCGATGGATGGCTCTCCTCCCAGCGCACCGACGCTCGGCCCTGGCCGGTGCGGTTCGCCCGGTGGGCTGCCGGCCTCCGTCGCCATGCTCGCCACGTCGGCCTGCTGGTCGCCGCCGCACTGGTCCTTGCCCCCGCTTTCGCAGCCCCGCGCGACGCCCTGCCCATCGAACGCCTGTCCCTGCCACCCGGCTTCCACGTCGAGGTCCTCTCCGACCAGGTTCCGGGCGCTCGCGGGATGGCGCTCGGCCCGAAAGGCACGTTATTCGTTGGCAGCCGCGCCCAAGGCGTCGTCTATGCGATCACGCTGGATCCCTCGCGCGCCTATGCGGCCAAGGTTCGTACGATCGCGTCGGGGCTGAACATGCCCGTCGGCGTTGCGATGCGCAATGGCGCCCTTTACGTCTCGGCCGTCTCACGCATCGTCAGACTCGACGACATCGAGAACCGCCTGGACGATCCCCCCAAACCCGTCGTCGTCTACGACAAGCTCCCCAGCGAAACCCATCACGGATGGCGGTATATCGCCTTCGGCCCGGATCAGCGTCTCTATGTCGGCGTCGGCGCGCCCTGTAACGTATGTCGGCGTGACGAAAACCGTTACGCCATGATCGGCAGCTTGCGCCCCGACGGCAGTGACTGGCGGGTCGTCGCCCGAGGTGTACGCAATTCGGTGGGTTTCGACTGGCAACCGGGCACGAACACGCTCTGGTTCACCGACAACGGCCGCGACGAGTTGGGCGACGACGTGCCCGACGACGAACTCAACAAGTTGACGCGCACGGGCGAACACTTCGGTTTTCCGTACTGCCACGCAGGCGACGTCGCCGATCCCGAGTTCGGGCACCTGCGGACCTGTTCCGCCTTCACGCCGCCGGCGGCGAAGCTCGGCGCGCACGTTGCGGCCCTCGGCATGCACTTCTATACAGGCAAGCAGTTCCCCGAAGACTACCGCGGCAGCATTTTCATTGCGGAGCACGGTTCATGGAATCGGAGTCGCAAGGTGGGCTACCGTGTCGTTCGCGTGGTGCTCGATGCCAAGGGTAACGCCATCCGGCAGGAAGTCTTTGCGCAGGGCTGGCTGGGAGACGACGAATCGGTCTGGGGCCGTCCGGTCGATTTGCTGCCCCTGCCCGACGGGTCGCTGCTCATCAGCGACGACTACGCCGGTGCCATCTATCGCATTACGTATCGAAAGCCGTGAGGTGACCGGATGACGCATCATCGACAGTCAATTCGCAATGCCCGCAACGCCCCCGCCATCCACGCCAATGCCGCCGAGGAACTGAGTCGGGGTGTCTTCGGTCAACCTTTCATGGCACTCACGGCGCCGGTCGGACACGCTTCGCGCAGTCCGTCGTGACAGATTCGCCGTCCCTGCCCCCTGCGCAACCACTTCCATACAAGATCATGACCCAACGCCTACTCTCGTTCCTGCCCTCCTCGTTTGCCACCTATATGGCGACACTGTTGGTGCCCGCCGCCTTACTCGCCGGTTGCGCAGCGCCATCGGGCGGCGGCGCCAATCCGGCGACGGGGGCGTCCGGCGGCACGGCAGCCGCCACCGCGCCGGCCGACCTGCTCGGTACATGGCAACTCATGACATGGGAAGGCCCCGGCGACATCCCCAGCCTGCCGGAAGGTCGTGCGATCAACCTTACGTTCAATGACAAGGGGGCGTTCTCCGGGACTGGCGGATGCAATCGCATCTTCGGTCAGTACAAGGTCGGCCCGGCCAACGGTCAGTTGACGATTCAGGCACCGGCGTCCACGCGCATGGCTTGCGCCGATTCGATGGCATTCGAAGACCGCTATCTGAAAACGCTGCCGCGCGTGACGAATTTCGAGCGTCGCGACACGCAACTGGTCCTCACGGCCCAGGGCGGCGAAACACTTACCTATGCCGCGCAAACGCTGCTCAACCGGACGGTCGCCGGCGCCAACGGTTCGAAGGCCGAGGACCGTGTGCTGGATGTCGACTCCCAAATGGCAGACTGCGTTGGCGTAGCGCCGCGCAAGTGCTTGCGGGTGCGCAACGCCGATGATTCCGGCAAAGCGCCGTGGGAGCTTTGGTACGCCAACATCGATGGATTCGACTGGAAGCCCGGCGTAGAATACCGCGTGAAAATTCACGGCGAGCCCGTCGCCAATCCGCCTGCCGACGCTTCGAGCATGCGCTGGACGCTTGTCGAAGTCATCCGCGAAACGCCTGCCCGATAACGATTCAAAATGAACGCAGTCGCTTACAAATCCAAGACCCTCACCGCCGGACTGGCAATGCTGTTCGGCACGCTCGGCCTGCATCGCTTCTATCTGTATGGCTTGCGTGACCGATTCGGCTGGGCCCACCTCGTGGGATCTGCCTGCGGTGTTGCCGGTTGGGGATTGTTGGTCACGAGCGAGCTGCGTTCGCCTGCGGGATGGGCCCTCACGATTCTGGGCGCCATCTCGCTGTTTTCTGCATTTCTTGCCGCGATCGTCTACGGACTGCGCCCCGACGAGCGCTGGAATGCCCAATTCAATTCGGGTGCCCAACACAAGTCGCGCTCCGGCTGGACCGCCGTGATCATCGTGGCCATTTCGCTGTTCGTGGGCGCCATGCTCATGATGTCCGGCTTCGCCGTTGCGTTTCAGACCTACTTCGAAACGCACGACACGCCGAATCGCCTGTCGCAATAATCGACACAACGGCGCCCACTGCTGCCACACCACCCCGTGACGACGACCACTTCCCGCGCTCCCCGCCCGACGCTCGGCTTCATCGGGGCCGGCCGCGTCGCACGTGCCCTCGCAAACGCGGCCGCAAATGCGGGATATGAGGTGACCGCGATCGCCAGCCGACGCGCCGACACCGCGCAACGCCTCGCGTCTTCGCTGCCGCGATGCACGGCCCTGCCGATCGACCGTCCCGAGGACATGAACGCCGTGTTCTCCCGCGCCGATCTCGTCTTTCTGACCGTGCCGGACGACGCCATCGCCGCGTGCGCATCGCATCTCGCCCCGAAGCCCGGTCAGGCGCTGGTGCATTGCAGCGGCGCGTCGGAAGTCGCGCTGCTCGCCCCAGCCGCCGAACATGGCGCACAGATCGGGGGCTTCCACCCGCTGTTCCTCTTCGCAGGTCTCGACGACGACGCCGAACGCCTTTCCGGGAGCACGATCACGATCGAGGCCGACGGCCACCTCGACGAGACGTTGCGCACCTTGGCAAATGCCATTGGCTGTCGAACCCTGTCGATCCCGGCTGGCGAGCGCATGCGATATCACGCGGGGGCAAATTATGCCGCCAGCTTCCTGCTCTGCCTGCTCGACGAAGCCACCGAGCTTTGGCAAGCGATCGGCATGCCGGCTGACGACGCACGCCACGCCATGTGGCCGCTCGTCATGGGAACGCTCGCCGCCGCCCGCGAACGCGGGCTTTCCGGCGCCCTGGCCGGCCCGGTATCGCGCGGCGACGCCGGCATCGTGACCCGTCACACGGAAGCGCTTGCCTCCCTCGGCAGCAACCACGCGACGCTGTATTCGCTCCTGACGATCCGCGCGATTCGACTCGCCCGCCAGCGTCCAGGGGCCGACAACGCAGCGCTCGACGCGATCGCCCGGGCCATCGCCCCGTATGTGCCTCCCGTGTCGCCACCAACAGCGCCCGACGCAGACGCCTGACCACGCGAAGCCAGTCCGCCACGCCTCACGCCTCGTCGCCCAAGGCCGGAACAGACCGGCCACGCCCCTCGTCTGATACGTCCACATCTTCGCCCCCGAATACTGTATAAAAACACAGTATAATGAGATGCAATCCTCGCGAATGTCCAACATTCGCGCGCCGGACTGCTTTCAAGGAGACGAATCATGGCTTCCTCATTCGCGCCACCCGCGTCGCGCAAGGGCCGAGGCGCCACAGCCAACCTGGAATCCCGCTTTTCCGAGTTCCACCGCGAAAGCGACGAAACCCGGCACGAATCGGACGCAGCCCAGGAATGCGAGGTCAAATTCGTGACGCACGTCGCGCTGGAGAACGCTCGCACCATCATCTCCCGCAACACGTCGTCGGATATTCCCTTCGACCGCTCGATCAATCCCTACCGCGGATGCGAGCACGGTTGCACCTATTGCTTCGCGCGCCCCACGCACGCGTATCTCGGCCTGTCGCCGGGCCTCGACTTCGAAACACGCCTGTACGCCAAACACAATGCGGCCGAGCGACTCGATGCCGAACTGCGCAAGCGCGGCTACCAGCCCGCCCTGCTCGCGCTCGGCGCCAACACCGATCCCTATCAACCCATCGAGCGCGAATACGGCATCACACGAAGCGTGCTGGAGGTGCTCGAGCGGTTCGGCCACCCCGTCGGCATCACGACAAAATCCGCGCTGGTCACCCGCGACATCGACATCCTGTCGCGAATGGCCCAGCGCGGCCTCGTCCGGGTATTCATTTCAGTGGGAACGCTCGACGCGGACATTGCACGCAAGATGGAGCCTCGCGCCAACACGCCGGCGCGCCGGATCGAAGCCATCCGGAAGTTGACGGACGCAGGGATTCCCACGGGCGTCATCGTGGCGCCGATCGTGCCGGCGCTCACGGATTTCGATATTGAACGCGTGCTGACGACAGCATCCGAGGCCGGCGCCTCCTACGCGGCATACGTCATGTTGCGGCTACCGCGGGAAGTGCACGACGTGTTCGTCGAATGGCTGGAGGCGAATTACCCGATGCGGGCGCGCCACGTCATGAGCCTGATCGAGCAGGTACGTGACGGCAAACACAACAGTTCGGAATTCGGCACCCGGATGAAGGGCACCGGCCTGCACGCCGAGCTGATCCGGCAGCGCTTCCATCTGGCGGCTCGCAAATTGGGGCTCAATCAGGCACGTCCGCCACTGCGCAACGATCAGTTCCGAGTGCCGCCCCCCTCCCCCCCGAGGGCGTCCTCGACCGCCGATCCGGCGGTATCCGATGTGCGCGCCAGCACCGACCCGCAGTTACCGCTCTTTTAGCGCCCCACGGCGACCGACGCTCACTCGTCCACGGAGATGGTGAGCGTTTCCTTGATTTCTTCCATCACGACGTAACTCTTCGACTGCACCGCCCCCGGCAGTTGCAGGAGGATGTCGCCCAACAGCTTCCGATACTCGGACATCTCCCTGATACGCGCCTTGATCAGATAGTCGAAGTCGCCGGAGATGAGATGGCACTCCATGACTTCGGGAATTCGCAGGACCTCCCGGCGGAACTGATCGAACATATTTCCCGACTTGTGATCGAGCGTGATCTCCACGAACACCAGCAGCGCCGCCCCGAGCGCCGCCGGATTGACACGCGCGAAATACCCCATGATCACGCCGTCGCGCTCCATGCGCTTCACCCGCTCGATACATGGCGTGATCGAGAGCCCGACCTGCTCGGAGAGGTCTTTCATCGACATCCGGCCGTCCTGCTGGAGCAGCGTCAGGATGCGTCGATCGAGTCGATCCAGCGTTCGGACGGATTGCTGCTGAACTCTCATGAATTATTCCTGAATCCTGGAGATATACATTAACTAAACCTAGTGATCCGAGAATAGCATGCGAATTATTACTGGATAACTATGGTTTTACAGGAGTCAACGCAATGAAGGTCATCGTTCTCGGCAGCGGCGTCATCGGCGTCACCAGCGCGTACTACCTGGCGAAGGCCGGGCACGACGTCACGGTGCTCGATCGTCAGGCAGGGCCGGCGCTCGAGACCAGCTTCGGCAACGCCGGCCAGATTTCGCCGGGGTATGCGTCGCCGTGGGCTGCGCCGGGCATTCCGACGAAGGCCATCAAGTGGTTGTTCCAGAAACACGCCCCGCTCGCCATTCGTCCGGACGGCACGCTCACGCAGCTCAAGTGGCTCTATCAGATGCTGCGCAACTGCACACCGGAGCGTTATGCCGTCAATAAGGAACGCATGGTGCGCATCGCCGAATACAGCCGCGATTGCTTCCGCTCGCTGCGTGCCGAGACCGACATTCCTTACGAGGGCCGTCAGGCCGGTACGTTGCAACTGTTCCGCACGGAGGAGCAGTTGGCAAACGCCGCGCGCGACATCGCCGTGCTCGAGGAGGCGGGCGTGCCGTTCGAACTCCTCGACAGCGCCGCCCTTGCCAGCGCCGAACCCGCCCTGGCCGCCGTCTCGCACAAGCTCACCGGCGGCCTGCGCCTGCCGAATGACGAAACGGGCGACTGCCAGTTGTTCACTACGCGTCTGGCGGCAATGGCCGAAGCCCTTGGCGTGAAATTCCGCTACGACATGCCGATCGACGCCCTGCAAGTTGCCGGCGACAAGATCGAGGGCGTGGTGTGTGCCGGCATGATGCAGCGCGCCGACGCCTACGTGGTGGCACTCGGTTCGTACTCCACACCGTTCCTGCGCGGCATCGTCGACATTCCGGTGTATCCGCTCAAGGGCTATTCGATCACCGTACCGATCGTGGACGCGCAACGTGCACCGGTCTCGACCGTGCTCGACGAAACGTACAAGATCGCGGTCACGCGCTTCGACGACCGCATCCGCGTGGGCGGCATGGCCGAAGTCGTCGGCTATGACAAAACGCTGAAGCCGGCACGCCGCGCCACGCTGGAAATGGTCGTCAACGATCTGTATCCCGGCGCAGGCAATACGGCCGAAGCCTCGTTCTGGACCGGCCTGCGTCCGATGACACCCGACGGCACACCGATCGTCGGCGCCACCGCGCTGCGCAATCTGTTCCTGAACACCGGACATGGCACGCTCGGCTGGACAATGTCCTGCGGCTCGGGCCAGTTGCTGGCCGACCTGATGTCCGGGCGCCGGCCAGCGATCCTGGCCGACGACCTCTCGGTGGCGCGCTACAGCGATGCGCCCGACGCGCAAGCCCAACCGGCTTTCGCCTGACCAGTCAACGGCACCTTCGGGTGCCGTTTTTTATTCGCGTTGCATGAATCGCTTTTGCTGTCACATCACAACAAAGGAGACGCATCATGAAAATCGGTGTACCCAAGGAGATCAAGAACCACGAATACCGCGTAGGCATGACGCCCGCAGCCGTACGCGAAGTGGTGGCACGCGGGCACGAGGTGTGGGTCGAGACGCAAGCCGGTGAAGGTATCGGCATGGACGACACGGTCTACGCTGCCGCCGGCGCACGCATCGCTACCAATGCCGTCGATGTCTTCGACCGCGCCGAGCTGATCGTCAAGGTCAAGGAGCCGCAGGCCGTGGAACGCGCCCGCCTGCGCGCGCATCACACGCTGTTCACTTACCTCCATCTGGCGCCCGACCCCGAGCAGACGCGCGACCTCATCAAGAGCGGCGCCACTTGCATTGCGTATGAAACGGTGACCTCCGCCACCGGCGGCCTCCCGTTGCTCGCGCCCATGTCGGAAGTGGCCGGACGCATGTCGATCCAGGCGGGCGCCACCGCGCTGGAGAAGACGCATGGCGGACTCGGTCTGCTGCTTTCGGGCGTGCCCGGTGTGGAAGCCGGCAAGGTCGTCATTCTCGGCGGCGGCGTCGTGGGCACCAACGCGGCCACGGTCGCCGTGGGCATCGGTGCGCAGGTCACGGTCATCGACAAGTCGGTCGACGCCTTGCGTCGTATCAGTGCGCAGTTCGGCGGCCAGGTGCAGACGGTTTATTCGACGCAACATGCCATCGAAACCCACCTGCGCGAGGCCGATCTCGTCATCGGTGGCGTGCTGATTCCGGGGGCGGCAGCGCCGAAACTCATCACCCGAGCCATGCTTGGACTGATGCGCAAGGGATCGGTGATCGTCGACGTCGCCATCGACCAGGGCGGATGCTGCGAGACGTCGCGCGCCACGACACATGCCGACCCGGTCTACGTGGTGGAAGGTGTCGTGCATTACTGCGTGGCCAACATGCCCGGCGGCGTGCCGCGCACGTCGACGTTTGCGCTCAACAACGTGACCTTGCCGTTCATCCTGCAACTCGCCGACCACGGGCCGGTCGCGGCCATGCGCGCCGATCCGCACTTGCTGGCCGGGCTCAACGTGGCGCGCGGCATGGTGACCAATCGTGGCGTTGCCGAGGCGCTGGGGCTGGCGTATCACGACCCGAAGGCGGTGCTGGCGAACCTGCCTGCTGCGGCATAGCGACGCGGCGCCGTCGGGCGCCCACTGTCCGAGCACCGGCCCCCGTAAACGGACGTCGACCCGACGTCCGTTTTTCATGCGCCACACGTCGCCGACATGTGGCGACATGTAGCGACAGGCGGCGACGACAGGCCGCAGCAGGCCTCGCGCTTTGGACATGGGCGTACTCACTTCGTTATACTTCCCCCATCTCGACGGCGCCGCCGGTCACCCCGGCACCAGGCACGCGCTGCCGCGCGGCATCCCCGCCTGCCCTCAAGCCGTCAATGTCCATGAGCAAGTGATGAACGCCGACCCGCAAGAACTCAATAAATTCAGTGAACTGGCCCACCGCTGGTGGGATCCGCACAGCGAATTCAAGCCGCTGCACGAGATCAACCCGCTGCGCCTCGACTGGATCGAGCAACACGTGCAGCTTCAAGGCAAGCGCGTGCTGGATATCGGCTGCGGCGGCGGCATTCTCGCCGAATCGATGGCGCGTCAGGGCGCTCGCGTCAAGGGCATCGACCTGTCGTCGAAGGCACTCGGCGTAGCCGACCTGCACAGCCTCGAAGCCGGACTTTCCATCGACTACGAAGAAATTTCCGCCGAAGCGCTCGCCGCCCGCGAAGCCGGCACCTACGACGTCGTGACCTGCATGGAGATGCTCGAACACGTGCCCTCGCCGGCATCGATCGTGGCCGCTTGCGCCACCCTCGTCAAACCGGGGGGGCATGTCTTCTTCTCCACACTGAACCGCAATCCGAAAGCCTGGCTGCTGGCCGTCGTCGGCGCCGAGTACGTGCTGCGCATGATTCCGCGCGGCACCCACGATTACGCCAAATTCATCCGCCCGTCGGAGCTGGCTTCGTTTGCCCGGGCCAGTGGGATCACCGTACGCGACATGCGTGGCTTGTCCTACAATCCGATCAACAAGCGCTACTCGATCAATCGCGACACCGACGTGAACTACATGATCGCCTGCACCCGCGACGCCTGATATGTTCGTGCCCCCCGCCCACCCTCTTGCCTCCCTCGACGCTGCGCCGCACCTGCTGAACGGCGACGTTCGCGCCGTGCTGTTCGATCTGGACGGCACCCTGGCCGACACCGCGCCCGACCTCGTCGCGGCCGTCAACAAGGTGCGTACAGACCGTGGCTTGCCGCCGGGCCCGTATGAAACGCTGCGCCTGCAAGCCTCGCATGGCGCGCGCGGATTGATTGGCAGTGCCTTCGGTGTCACCCCGGACGATGCCACCTTCCCGTCGCTGCGCGACGCGTTCCTCGCCAATTACGAAGCCGCCCTGTGCGTGCAGAGCCATCTGTTCGATGGCGTGCCTGCGCTGCTCGCGGCCCTGGCCGAACGCGGGGTGCCCTGGGGCATCGTCACCAACAAGGCCGCACGCCTGACCAATCCGCTTGTCAAGCTGCTCGGTCTCGCAGATACCGCTGCCTGCGTCGTATCGGGCGATACGACGCCGCATAGCAAGCCGCATCCGGCGCCGTTGCTCTACGCAGCCGAGTGCATCGGCATTGCCCCGACCCAGATCGTGTACGTTGGCGACGACCTGCGCGACGTGCAGGCGGGTAAGGCAGCCGGCATGGCAACGATTGCAGCGGCCTACGGTTATTGCGGCGATACGCTCGCGCCAGCCCAGTGGCAGGCCGATGCGGTCGTCGAACGCGCGGGCGCGATCGCCCCGCTGGTGATGCTGCCGGCCTGACGGGCCGGGTCATCGCCTGCCGGGACACGGCCGCCGCCGCAGCGGCCAGTCCCGGGTCTGTCCCGCCGCGCTCGAGTGGCGCGGCGCGTGCTTCACTGGCTGCTTACGGGAGACCGCATGGCCGAGCAAGCGAACGATCGCAAACCTTCTCCGGATTCCGCCGAAGACGGCACCCGTCTGCAACAAGGCATCGCCCGCGCACAAGCGCTCGGACGCGATCCCGACGTGCGCCGGCGTGCACGCAAGACCGGCCTGTGGGCCGTCGCCGTGATTGCCGTATTCGGCGTCATCGGTTACTTCACGGTCCCCGCCGTGCTCAAGCACTACGCCGTCGACAAACTCTCCGCCTATCTGGAACGGCCGGTGAGCGTGGGCGACGTCAGTTTCAATCCCTACACGCTGCGTCTGGACCTGCATCAGGTGCATATCGGCGACAAGACGCCGGGCCAGCCGTTCGTGGACGTCGGCATGCTGCGCGTGAACGCCTCGTGGAGCTCGCTGTTCCGCCTCGCGCCAGTCGTCGACGAGCTCTACGTCGACACGCCGGTCGTCAACATCGTGCGCACCGCGCCGCAGCGTTTCAACTTCTCCGACATCATCGATCGTGCGACCTCGGGGCCGCCGTCTCCGGAGCCGTCGAAACCTGCCCGCTTCGCCCTGAACAACGTCCAGATCAAGAACGGCACGGTGCGCTTTGACGACGCCGTGCAGAACGAGAAGCACGTCATCGACAATCTGCAGGTCGGTGTGCCGTTCATCGCGAACCTGCCTGCCGACACCGATATCTTCGTGCAGCCGTTGTTGCAGGCGTCCATCGACGGCGCGCCACTGCATATCTCGGGACAGACCAAGCCGTTCGCCGATTCGCTGGAGTCGACGGTCGACATCAAGCTGGACCGCCTCGATGTGCCGAAGTACCTCGGCTACTCGCCCGTCACGGTGCCCGCGCAGATCAAGAGCGGCGCCGTCAGCACCGATCTGAAACTGCGCTTCACGCGCGACAAGTCGGGCAATCACGTGCTGCTGACCGGCACGGCCGGGCTGTCCGATGCCGTCGTCAAGGAGGCCGATGGCTCGCCGCTGGTTGCCGTCAAACAGGTCGACGTGAAGCTCGGCAAGGTCGAACCGCTGAACAACGTCTTTCACATCGACAGCGTGCGCATCGACGGCCTCGACCAGCAGATCACGCTGGAAAAAGATGGCTCGATCAACGTCGCGAAGGCACTGCTGCCGCAGCGTCCGGTAATCAAGGCCGTCGGCAAGGCGGTCGATCAGGCTGCGGCGTCGCCGAAGGCCAGCGAAGCGGCCAAGGCCGCGCCAAAGGTGCCGGCCGAGCAAACGGCCCGGCCCGCAACACCTGCCTCGGCTGCGGAAGCCGCGCAGGCCAAGGCCGCTGCCGCCGAACAACCCACGCCGCTCGACCTGCTGGTCGGCGAAGTCTCGGTGGTGAACAGCAAGGTGCGCTTCACCGACGAGCGCGGCGCGAAGCCGGCGAGCATCGCGCTGGAGAACATCCAGATCGGTGTGAAGCAGTTCTCGACGCTGGGCAAGGAACCCGCGACATACGACGCGGCGATCGGCATTCAGAGCGGCGGATCGCTCAAGGCACAAGGTCAGTTCAGCCTGCCCGCCTATAACGCCAGCGGCGAACTCGATGCGCAATCCATCGCGCTCGCGCCGCTGCTGCCGTTCGCGCAGGGTGCGCTGGCAGGCGACCTGAAGAGCGGCACTGTCGGGGCACAGGCCAAATTCAACGCGGCCTTCGCGCCCGACAAGCAGCCCAACGTCCAGATTTCGCCCGCGACAGCGACCCTCGAGAAGATCGAGTGGCTCACCGGCAACAAGGGCGATGCGCCGCTCAAGCTTGCCAAGGCGGAGGCGAAGCTGTCGCACTTCGATCTGGGGGCCCGTCAGGCCGTACTCGATGAAGTCACGATCAGCGGGCTCGACGTTGCCGCCCGCCGGGACAAGGACGGCAAGATCAACCTGCTCGCCCTCACCGGCGGCGGCCAGTCGAAGGCGTCCACCGGTGGCCAGAATGCCAACGCGCGCGTGGGTACGGAGCGCGGCCGCAAGACGTCGGCCAAATCCGGCACGGCGTCTGCCGGTGACTGGCAATGGAAGGTCGGCAAAGTCGCGCTCGAGAATGCGAGCATCGGATTCGAGGATCGCGCGGTCAAAGGCAGACCGATCAACGCGAAGTTCGCGCCGCTCAACGTCAAGGTGCAGAACGCGTCGCAGGACATGACGAAACCGTTGCAGCTGGAAGTGACCGGCACGCTCAACAAGAAGGGCACCCTCAACGCGACGGGCAACGTCACGCCGCAGCCGCTCGCGGGCGACTTGCAAATCAAGACGCAGCAGCTCGATCTGGCCGCCTTCGATTCGTACATGAGCGACGAGTTGAACGCCAGCATCGCGAGCGCCCTGCTCTCCAGCACCGGTCGCGCCACGTTCTCCATGAAGGGCGAAACGCCGCAGGTAACGTATCGCGGCGACGCCACGCTCGGCAACGTGCGTCTGCTCGACAAGGTGACGACGGACGACTTCATGCGCTGGAACGCGCTGTCGGTGCAGCAGATCAACATGGCGGTGGGCAGCGGCAAGCCGAACGTGCAGTTGGGCAGCATCGCGCTGTCGCGCTTCTATGCGCGTCTGATCATCAATGCCAATGGACGTCTGAACCTGGCCGACGTGGTCGGCAACAAGGAATCGGCTCCGCGCTCGCTCACCCGGGCGAACGAAGGCATTCCGCTGGATGGCAAGCCGGCCAAGCCGCCGCTCGACGCGGCCGCGTCCGCCGTGGAAGCCGAGCAGCCGACCGAGGTCGAGAAGAAGGAGCAGAAGCCGGGCGAGACCACGGCGCAGCGCGGACCGGGATTTGGCGCCGGCAAGGCGCTGCCGGCAGACATCCATATTGGACGGATCACGCTGCAAGGCGGCAACATCAACTTCACGGATAACTTCGTCAAGCCGAACTACACGGCCAATCTGACGGATATCGGTGGACGCATCGGTGCTTTCGGCACGGCGACGACCGAACCGGCCGAGGTGGCGCTGCAGGGCAAGGTGAACCGCAACGCGCCGATCGACATCAACGGCAAGATCAACCCGCTCGCGCCGATGGCGTTCGTGGATCTTGGCGCAAAGGCCGACGGCATCGAGCTGACCAACCTCACGCCCTACTCGACCAAGTACGCGGGCTATCCGATCGAGAAAGGCAAGCTGACGGTCGACGTGCACTATCTGCTCGATCAGGCGAAGCTCACGGCGAACAATCACATCTTCATCGACCAGCTGACGTTCGGCGACCGCGTGGAAAGCCCCACGGCGACGAATTTGCCGGTACGCCTGGCGGTATCGTTGCTGAAGAACTCGCGCGGTGAAATCGATGTGGACATTCCGATTTCCGGCTCGCTGGAAGATCCGCAGTTCAGTCTGGGCGGCGTGATCTTCCGCGCGTTCGTGAACCTGATCGTCAAGGCGGTGACGGCGCCGTTCAGCCTGCTGGCGTCAGCGTTTGGCGGTGGCGATCAGGAACTGGGCTTTGTCGAGTTCGCACCGGGCAGCGCGCGTCTCACGCCGGAAAGCGAGAAGCGCCTGGAAACGCTGGTCAAGGCGCTGACGGACCGTACGGCGCTGAAACTGGAGATCGAGGGTCGCGTGGACCCGGCGAAGGACACCGACGGATTGCGTCAGGTCGCGGTCGAGCGTGCGATCAAAGCGCAGAAGGTGAAGTCCATGGTCGGCAAGGGCGAGAGCATCGACGTGGACAGCGTGACGGTAAGCCCGGAAGAGCGCAGCAAGTTTTTGACGGCCGCTTACAAGGCGGCGGACTTTGCCAAGCCGCGCAATATGATCGGGTTCGCGAAGTCGCTGCCGGACGACGAGATGCAGAAGCTGATGGAGACGAACATCAAGGTCGGCGACGACGATCTGCGCGCGTTGGCGGATCGGCGGGCGCAACGGGTGCGGTCGTGGCTGGACGGCAAGATCGCGTCCGACCGGCTGTTCGTGGTGGCGCCGAAGCCTACCGCAGAGGGCATCAAGGACAAGGGGGCGACGACCCGAGTGGACTTCTCACTGAAGTGAGCCATTTGTGTCATAATCGACCATTCCACGGGGCCGACATGGTTTCGACGTGGGTAGCGAAGCGATTCAGGGCATACCGAGGACCCGTCACCTCGTTAATCAATGGGAAAAAACGTAACTGCAAACGACGATACGTTCGCACTGGCAGCCTAAGGGCCGCCGTCCTCTGCCTAGTTCACTGACGGACTAGCGTCGCAAGACCGGTAGCAATACCGCCAGAGGTCATTTACGTCAGTTAAGCCTTGGCGGCGCCACGACGCCAAGGTCGAAAATTTAGTGGATCGCTGTTGCGTAGCGTGTTCGTCCGCGACAAAACGGTTAAATCAAATGACAGAACTAAGTATGTAGAACTGGTCGTGGAGTACTTGCGGACGCGGGTTCGATCCCCGCCGGCTCCACCAAACACCTGACCGTCGACGAAAGGCGGTTGCACATCGCGCTAGAGAAACGGGCCTTCGGGCCCGTTTTTCGTTTCTGCGGCGTTCTCGCCGATCGGCTACGGCAGCGGAGTGATGCCCACCATCTTGGGGGGCTTCCCCGGTTGCGCTTCAAATCCCATCTTTTTGAGAAGGTCTATTGTTTTTTGCCGTTTCGGGAGGAAATCTTGGGAGACGCGTCGATTGCTCACAATCCAGGCAAGGAGTGGGAGATCTAGTCGGTATCCGTGCTCAAGCAAATAATCGACGACACCAAATTGCCCAAGATTTGCTGCAATCAAAGCGACACCGAAACCGTCTTCATCCTTGGCGTTGACGTCCGCTCTCGCCTCAACCAGAAGCTTCATGTTGTCCGGATACATAACCGCCTGACGCATCGCATTGAACAACAGTCCTCCATGTCTCGCATCCGGGTCGCCCTTATACGCGAGCAGGACTCGTAATACATCCGGCGACTCCAATCCGGCAGCCAACCAGACGAGATGAATTTCATGCTCAGGGCCGATCGGTTGATTCGGATCTGCCCCTGCCTCCAGCAAGGCACGCATTCCAGGCACACTCTTGGCCGAAAGCGCCCACCCCAAAGGCGACATGTTCTTATCGCCGACCGCGTTGACGTTCGCACCCTCCTTGACCAGTCGGTTGACTGCCGACACGTTCCCTTCGGCTGACGCGCGAGCCAATGCAGCTTCCTTTGTGTTTCCGAAGTAGTCCTTTACCGTGCCGTCCGCGACCTTCATCTCGCAACTCGCAAACATCGGGAAAAGCAGAACAACGACAAGAACCAAGAAACCGCATCGACGCAAGTGCATATTCCATTCCCCATATTTTTTTCATTGTTATCGCAACCCGTGTCAGCAGGCTGAACATATTGCACGGAGTCAGGGAGGCACATTGAACCGTGGATCTCGGTCTTGCCGCCCAGGTCGACATCGCAGCATACTCTGTAAGCGCGCTGGACCGGCCATCCTGCAACAAGTAAAACATTGGCCTCGACTGGCCTTTGATTTCGTACGCGGCGCGCAAAGTACATTCCCACGCAATTCCGACCTCGCTGAGTCCTCATGTACGAACATCTGAAGCATTTGCAGCCGACAGGCATCCCGCTGTTAGAGCGATTGAGAACGCTGGAAGCATCTGACGTGGAGGCACTCAACGCCCGATTCGCCGGTATTCCGAAAGACTATTTGCGATTCATGAGCGAAGTCGGGCACGGGCCTTGGTTCGATGAATATGATTTCACCCCGTACTTTTTTCTCCCCGCGCCAGTCGATGCGAACAATGAACATTTCAAAGATTCGTTGATATACGAAGACAGCTTAGACGCACCAGCCGCCATCGGGCCCGTTTGGATGTTTGCACTCGACTCCCAAGGTCACGCGTTCTGCTTCGACGCCGGTGACGACTGGCGAATCGTCTGGATCGACACCACCCGCACGGTAACCCGCCTCGGACTATCGTTTCGACAACTGGTTGAAGGGCTATTGGTCTGCTACCCGCAAATGCCGGAGTATTACCGCGAAGGCAATTGGTTTGACAGCAGCGGAGCACCGTACTCGGCCCCACAAGGCGTAACGTTTCCAAACGACCAACCCGCCGACCACTGACGTCAAAGCGCTTGGCAGTGACAGCAAAACTGAAGGTAATCCACCTCGCCAAACCGCTTATCAGCGCCCGTCCACCGGTCTCGCATACGGTTTCGCAAACGTCGCCTTCGTGTAGGCAAGTGCAAACCCGGCCCGCTCGGTATTTCGCGCGCTGACGTTCTGGGCACGCGCGGTCACGCTTGCCATGACGCATCCCGCCGCCCTCGCCGCCGCCAATCTCGCTCGAATCAGTGCGAGTTGAACGCCACGCCCACGATAGGCCGGATGCGTGCTGGCAATGTATAGATGTGCCACCTTCCCCATCGGGCTATCGATAACGCTCACCCCGGCCGTCCCCGCTACGCGTCCGTCCAGCAGCGCGATAAAGCGTGTGGTATCCGTGCGCGCCAGTGCGATCTTCGCGAGCGTTTCGAGCAGCACACGCGGTCGCGGCGTTGCCTGCGTTTCGAATGCCGCCACCGAATTCGGTACAAACAGACCGTCGACGATCGACCGGTCGGTCACGATCTCGACGCCGTCCGGCGGTGGCAGATCAACGTCATCCCCCTCGAGCCCGCGAACGTAGGTATTGCTGAATGCGTTCACCGTATATCCGCGTGCAGACAGGACGGCCAGCGTCGAGGGGTCGGCATGCGGGCAGACGTCGATTTCAACGTCCAGCGCGCGCACATGATAAGCGTCCTCAAGCTGCCGGATCGCCTCCGCGTCGACCGTCGCCCCCATGCCCAGCCCCGTCACATGATTCAGCTTTCGGCCGAACACGCGATCCGTGAGTGCAGCCATCCCACCACACACGTTCAGCGCATACGCGTCATCACGTTGGGTCAGACTCCGAAACATTGCTACCTGCCGGGCCAGATGCGACGCCTCGACAAACTCCAGCGCATGCGCGACTTCAAATCCAGTCAGAATCATGGGAATGGCGATCCGAGATAGTGCGGAGTCTCGCAATTTACCATCAGAGGACCGCTACCACGGCCATCAACGACACCCCCAAACCACTGACGGAAGCGACAAAAAGACAACGGGCCGCGAAGGCCCGTTTTCATTTCCAACATCAACCAGCGCGCAAACCGCTCAATGCGCCTTCGCCGCCGCCCGCTGACGCACCAGCAGCAAGCTCGTCAGGATAAACGCCAGCAGTGCGAACGATGCCGAGTAGCGGCTCAACGCCAGTCCGCCGGCGCTCACCGGCTTGTCGAGAAAGTCGCCAACGACAGCGCCCAACGGACGCGTCAGAATGAACGCCGCCCAGAACAGCAACGTGCGCGGCAGACGCGTCCAGAAGTATGCAGCGACGATCACCAGCAACAGCGCACCGAACACCACCGCCGCGCCGGTGTAGCCCAACCCTGCGGTGTCGGCCGTCCAGTCGCCCAGCGCGGTCCCCAGCGTCTGCGAAAACATGATGGTGATCCAGTAGAACGCTTCCGCCTTGGGCGTCGTGATCGAGTTCACCGACACGGAACCCGTCGCCCGATACCAGATCCACAGCGACGCCATCAACAAGGCCAGCAGAATCGCCGATCCACCCGCGTAACCGATGCCCAACGACCTGTCGGCAAAATCCGCCAGCGTCGTGCCCACTGTCGTCGTCGCAATGATCGTCGCCCAGTAAAGCATCGGATGGAACGCCTTCGCGCGGATCTGCGCCGTCACCGCGATCGCGAAGATCACCGCGAAAATGGCCGTCCCGACGAGATAACCGAGATTCATCGACATGGAGACGGCATCGCCGCCGGTTTCTCCCAACGTCGTCGCCGCGATCTTGACCACCCAAAACATCAGGGTGACCTCGGGCACCTTGCTAAGCGTCTGCTTGACGTGTTCGTTCATGACGAAACCTTCCCATTGAAGTTGGCCCTGACACCACGTCAGGGCCACTTTGATAACAAGTTAAGTTTCGCGCGCCACACTTAGTTGCCACATAGGTCAGGCATCATCGCGGCACATTCACATTTTCATTGGCGCCGACGCGGGAAATGGCGACAATCAGCCCCTGATCCTCCCGATTCACGGCCTCGAATGCCCTCAAAACGCAACAAGAAGCGTCTGAAAATTGCCGTCGCCGGATTGCTTGCCACCGTCGGCATCGGCATCGCAGGACTCGTGTACGCACTCCCCTCGTCGGCCGCCGCCGCGTGTCCCGGGTGCTACGGCCTGGAAGAGGCCGCGGCCGGCATTTATGTGCAGAAGGACATCGGCGAGCACGAACGCACCGCGATCATCCAAACCGTCGAGTCGTCGCGCACGCTGTTGAACGGCTTCTGGGGACCGCTTCAGGCATCGCCGCGCGTTCTGGTGTGTTCGGATGAGGCATGCTTCCGCCGGTTGGGGGGTGGAAAGCGCCGCGGGATGTCGCTGTACGATCGCGTTGCTGTCCTGTCGCCACGCGGCACGAACGTCACGATTGCCGCGCACGAACTCTCGATGAACGAGCTGCACCATCGCATCGGCCTGTGGGCCTTCGCGACGGGCGCGGTGCCGATCTGGTTCAACGAAGGCATCGCGATGTTGTCGTCCGACGATCTGCGCTACCTCGCGCCGGCCGATCAGGCGAACCGTTGCCTCGTCGACGTTTCCGCCGCGTCGCTACCGTCGGGCATGTTCGAATGGAATCGTACGGCGCTGACAGACCGTCAGCTCTACGCCAAGGCGGCCTGTCGCACGAGCCAGTGGATGACGACGCATGGCGGCCCGTCTGCCGTCGTTGCCCTGATCGACAGCATCGGCGCGGGCGTGTCGTTCGACAAGGCGGCGCGATAACCCCGCCACTGCCGACATCGGCCGCCTCACCTGCACCTACGGCAGAGAGATCGCTCCGGCGACATGCTGCGCCCGAGCGGCCCCTCACAGCGCCTTACCCTGCCTTTGCGCCCTGCAGACCGAGGAACGGGAACGGCGGCGCGGCCTTGAACTGGCCCGAGACTTCACCGCTGAACGTATTGCGCTGATCCTTGCCGAGATCCAGCCGCAAGACCTGCGCCCCCGCCGAGAAATCGACCTTCTTCAGATCCACCCAGAACGTGTTCGGCGTGAGCGCCGACTCGAAGAAGTACAGCATGCGCTTGTGATCGACGACGGTACGCCAGCGCGTCGAAGAGATGTTCGGCTGGTCGGGCGTGGTGATCCCGAACGGCACCGACGCGTTGCGAATCACGCCGAACACGCTCGCCAACGCCTCGACCGGGTCTTCGCTCTTCGGAATCGCATTGACATAGAACGACGCCCGCGCAAAGCGATCCGACGCGCGATTCGTGCCGGGCAGGAAGGTCGTGCCGCCGATCTGTTGCCAGTAGGTATTCAACGCGAGCTGTTCGTCGAATGTCGGCGAGTTGGTCATCACCTGGTACTGCTTGCCGTGATGAATCACCTGCCGTCCGTTGATGTACTCCACGATGGCGCTGTCGCCCGACTTGTCCGACATTGACAAATGCAGCGTGGTGAGACGATCCTCGCCCGGCACGTTGGCCGTCACCACGGTGAACGGCTCCTTCTCCAGCGCCGCCACTGCCTCGGCCACCGTCGCGAAGTTGTCCAGCACGTACTGCGCCCAGGCCGCAATCGTCAGCCCCGGCCGGGCCTTCTGATCGAACTTCGGATACTGCGACTCCACCAGCCACAACAGTTGCGCGGAGAGCCCCTTTTCGTTGACGCCGTCGGTCGTCGACACGTCATACCCGGTCGCCACCACGCTACCGTACTTGGCCGTCCAGCGAATCGAGTTGGGGCCGGCCTCACCGTTGCGGGCGATGCCGCGCGGCAGCACATACAGGTTGGTCGCGACGTCGAGCTTCCAGTCCATGGAGCGCGCCGTAATGACGTCGTCGTTCGCACCCAGATACACGACACGAGTGCAGGCAAGCGCGGACAGCGGGGAAAAGGCGAGCGTCGCGGCAGCGACCAGACAGGGCAGGGTCTTGACGAACTTGCGGGGCATGGCGATACCTCACGTTGGGGGGAAGAGTCCGCAGGAATCGTCAGTATAACGAGGGAGTCCTTCCCCGACGTGCGCGGCGTCAATGCCTCCGATCACAACATCAATCGATCAGAATCGGATAGAGCGACGCCACGAGCAAGGCCGCCGCCACACCGTTGAAGATGCGCACCGAACGCGCGTCCGTGAGCACTCGACGCATCGCCACGCCGAACCCTGCCCACAAACCAATGCACGGCGCACCCAGGATGCCGAAGATCAGCGCGAGCAGCGCCACGTCCGGCAGATGCGACGCCTTCGGCAAGTAGGTACTGATCGCCCCCACGCCCATCACCCACGCTTTCGGGTTGACCCACTGGAAGGCGGCAGCACCGATGAACCCCATCGGCCGCTCACGCCCGCGGCGCTCGTCGTCCATCGGACCGGAACGTGCGAGATGCCAGGCCAACCACAGCAGATACGCCGCCCCCACGTACTTGAGCACCGTGTGGATCAACGGGAATTTCACGAAAACCGAATGCAGCCCGGCCCCCGTCAGAAACACCATCAACGCAAAGCCGAAGGCGATGCCCGCCAGATGCGGCAAGGTGCGCACGAAGCCGTAGTTCAGGCCCGAAGCGAGGACCATCATGTTGTTTGGCCCAGGGGTCACCAGCGTGATGACCGCGAAGGCGCAGAAGGCCAGCAGTTGTTCAGTCGTCATGTTCAAAATCCGGAAAACCCGCGCCGGTGCAGCCCTCGTGCAGCCACTTGCCGATGCGCGGCCCCCAAGCATAGACAAGCGCACCGCCCGAGGCCCGGTACAGTTCGCCGATTCCGCACAGGCCTGTACCGGCCGGGAACCATGACAGTTGGGCTTCTCGTGGCAACTCAAGCGTGACGCGTAGCGCGCGCCACGACGTCGGCACCGGCGTCGTGCGAGAATCGATGCCATCCGAACGTAGCCGTCATGCCGATGCCCTCCCGGCGATCACACACCGATCGTTCACGGTTCGCCGAAGCATCGCCGACGACGGCTCACCGACCGACCGAGATCGCCCCCGATGCCGCCCCGTCTGCCACCGCTGTCTGCCCTGCGTCTGTTCGAATCCGCCGGACGCCACCAGAGCTTCAAACGTGCCGCCGCCGAACTGCATCTCACGCCGAGTGCCGTCAGCCACGGCATTGTCGGACTGGAGCAGACGCTCGGCGTCGCGCTGTTCACGCGCTCGCCGCAAGGCCTGACACTCACCCCCGAAGGCGTGGACTATCTCGCCTACGTGACGGAAGCCTTCTCGCTGCTGCTGACCGGCACGCGACGCCTCCCTACCCCCGACGCCTCACGTGCCATCGCCATCACCTGTGCCCCCACGCTCGCCTCGCGCTGGCTGCTGCCACGCCTCGCGAATTTCGTCCACCAGATGCCGGGCGTGGATATTACGGTCGACACTTCGCGCCGTCAGGTCGGCTTTCCGGCCGATGGCTTCGACTTCGCGATTCGCCTCTCGCGCGCGCCTGTGGCGAGCGACACGTGGCACCGGTTGTTCGGCGAACGATTCCTGCCGGTGTGCAGCCCGGCGTATCTGGCCATGCACGCGGACGCCGACGGCAATCTCGACCTGCGCGCCGCATCGCGCATTCATGTGAGCAGTGCCAGTGAAGACTGGCAGGTCTGGGCGGAAGGCGCCGGCGTCGACGACTTCGACACCCGGGGCGGCCTGAGCTTCGACAGCATCCAGCTCGCCTTCGAGGCGGCCGTGAGCGGCCTGGGCGTCGTCATCGGACGCCGCCCGCTGGTCGACGAATATCTCGGCAACGGCGCCCTCGTACCGGCACATGAGAGCACCACGCCGTCGCAGGGGGCCTACTGGCTGATCTGCGCCCGAGACATCGAACCGCACCCGGAATGTGTGGCGTTCCGCGACTGGGTCATCGAACAGGCGAGCGTCCATCAAGGTGAATAGAATTCACCCGACTGAACATACAACTCCTTTGCCACACGGTCGTTTCGTTGCCAGACTTCGGTGAGGAGGACTCATCACCATGACGAATACTGCCGTTCCCGCTTCGCCCTCGCTGCAAGGCCGCGTCACCCTGATCATTCTTGCCGGTGCGCTCGTGCTGAGCGCTGCGATGGGCACCCGCCAGACCTTCGGTCTGTTCATCAACCCGTTTTCCTACGACCGCGGCGTGCCGGTCACGCTCGTGGCCTTCGCCATCGCGTTGCACAACCTCGTGTGGGGCTTCGCGCAGCCCTTTGCAGGCGCAATGGCGGACCGTCACGGCCCCGCCCCCGTGGTCGCCTTCGGCGCGTTCGCCTTTGCCGCCGGTCTCGCGCTGGCCGCACTCGCACCGTCCGGCATCTGGCTTGTGATCGGGCTGGGGGTGCTGGTCGGACTCGGCATCAGTTGCACGACGTTCGGCGTGGTACTGCCTGCGGTGAGTCGCGCCGTCACGCCCGAGAGGCGCACGATGGCGATGGGGCTGGTGAGTGCAGGCGGCTCACTCGGACAGGTCGCCCTCGTGCCCGTCGCGCAGATGCTGCGCCAGACGTACGGCGTCTCGACGTCGCTCTTCGTGCTCGCGATGATCCTGTGCTGCGCGGCACCGCTCGGCTTGCTCATGACGTTACAACGACGCGGCAGGCGATCCGGGGCACAGGCCGCCGTCGAGGCCTCGCCCGCTTCGGCGGCCAACGACAACGAACATGTCTCGCTACGCGAAGTGCTCCTCCAGGCGCGCACGCACCGGGGCTATCAGCTGCTGACGCTCGGCTTCTTCACGTGCGGCTTTCAACTGGCGTTCATTGCGACCCACCTGCCGGGCTACCTGGTGATGTGCCACATGCCGATCAGTCTGGGCGCCACGGCCCTCGCGCTGATCGGGTTGTTCAACATGCTGGGGAGTTGGGCGTGCGGCTGGCTGGGCGGACGCTATCGCCAGCACCATGTGCTCGGCTGGCTGTATCTGATTCGGGGCGCGGCCATCGCTCTTTTCTTCCTGTCGCCGAAGACCGACACCAGTGTCGTGATCTTCGCCGCCGTCATGGGCTTGACGTGGTTGGGCACGGTACCGCTCACGAGTGGGCTGGTCGCCAAGGTGTTCGGCATGCGTCACCTCGGCACGCTCTTCGGCGTGTGCTTCATGAGCCATCAGGTCGGCTCGTTCCTCGGCGCATGGCTGGGCGGGTATGTGCTGGACGTGACCGGCTCGTACAACCTCGTCTGGGCGCTGACGGCGATCCTCGGCGTGGTTGCGGCCGCGCTGCACTTCCCCATCGACGACGAGAGCGTGGTGCCGCCGATGCGGCAACCGATACCGGCTCGCGCCTGACGCACTCGCCCGGCAATGGGCAACACGGGCTTACAGGCGGTGGGCGTTGGCCAGACGGAAAATCTTCGTCCACCGTTGTGCCAACGAACGGTTCGGCATCGGCACACGCCAGTCGGCGCGGGCGTTGTGGGCAAGCGTCATGACGAGCGCCCACCGTCCGTCGTCGTTCACCGGGTGGGCCGATGTCACGTCGGAGAACACGAAGCGTGTCTCGTGATCGTCCACACGGATCGAGCCCATCTTGCGATCGGCATCGAGCGCGAGTTCGCCCCAGGCGCCCGAGACGCTCACCATGCGCTTGCCGTCGCGGCGCACGCCATGCACCGCACGATAGCGGCGCAACGCATCGGCGGCCAGCCACACGACGATCAACACGCACACCACAATCGTTGCGATGGCGGCGAGGGTGCCGAAGCGCAACGCGACTGCGGCATACAAGCGTATCGCACCGTACACAATGCCCGCCAACACGACGAGCGCCAGAAGAATGAATGGCACGTCGGCCTCCCTACGTCACTACCGTTCATGGGCCATCACGTTAACAACGTGCTGACGTCGCGCCGAACGCCGGCCCCACGAACCACGAAGCCCCGCCAGCGGAACGGCCCGGCGGGGCTTCATTTCACCACAGACGGCGCCTGCGCGCCGGTTTGCACCGACGGCCGGCTCCGCCCCCTACGGCACGGCTTACCGTTGCGGCTGCGGTGCCGCGCCAACGTCCTTGCGCACCTTGGCCACTTGCGCCGCCGTGACTGCCGGCGCCTTGTTGCCCCAGCTCGAGCGCACGAAGGTCAGCACGTCCGCCACGTCCTGATCGGTCAGGCGGTCGTCGAAGCCCGGCATCGCGTAGTGCGTCGGTGCCGACTTCGTCCACGGCATCTCCCCACCGCGCAGCACAATGTGGATGAGCGAGGTCGGATCGGCCGAGTTCACCGTCGAGCTCAACGCCAGCGTCGGGAACGTCTGCGTGTAACCCTTGCCCGTGCTGCGGTGACATGCGGCACAGTTGTCGAGGAACGTGAGCGCACCGTTACTCTTGTCGGTGCCCGTGCGCAACGCCTTGGCCACCGTCTCGTCGTAGGCGAGCGCCTTGGCGTTCGGGTCGACCGGCTTCAACGTCTTCAGGTACTTGGCAATGGCCGCGAGGTCGTCGTCGCTCATGTGCTGGGCGCTATGCTGCACCACGTCCGACATGCCGCCGAAGGCTGCGGAATGGTCGTTGCGCCCGCCCTTGAGGAACGCCGTGATGTCGCCTTCGGTCCAGTTGCCCAGACCGTCGGTCACATCGCCGCGCAGGTTCTTCGCCAGGAAGTTGTCGACCACGCCGCCCGAGAGGAACGCGGTGCTGTCGTCGGTGAGCGCTTTTTCCTGCAACGCGAAACCGCGTGGCGTGTGGCACGCACTGCAATGGCCCAGCCCTTCGACGAGATAACGTCCGCGTGCGATCGGATCGTTGTCGGTCGATGCAGCATCGGCCACGACTGCCGGTGCAAACATCTTGCGCCAGATCGACAACGGCCAGCGCATCGACATCGGCCACGGAATCTCCGTCGCCTTGTTCGCCTGCGCGACCGGCTGCACGCCATTCATGAAGTAGGCATACAGCGCCTTGACGTCGGCCGGACGCACCTTCGCATACGAGGTGTACGGCATGGCCGGATACAGCGTCGAGCCGTTCTTCGCGATACCGTGACGCACGGCCCGATCGAAGTCTTCGAGGCTGTAGTTGCCGATGCCGGTGTCCTTGTCCGGCGTGATGTTCGTCGAGTAGATCGTGCCGATGGGCGACGCAATCGGCAATCCACCCGCGAACGGCTGGCCCTTGGGCGCCGTGTGACACGCCGCACAATCGGCCACGCGCGCGAGGTACTCGCCCTGCTTCACGAGTTGCGCCTGCGGATCGTTGGCAGCGGGCGTCGGAGTCCCTGCGGCCGTCACGGCAGAGGCCGTCACCGACGGCGTGGGCACCGGGGTCACGGCAGGCGTGGCGGGCGGCGTGGCATTCTGTGCCCACACCGCCACGGCCGCCACGGTGAGCGCGCCGGCAGCGAGAGCCACGGCGGAGCGTTTCATCATCGTTTTGCGGATCATGGTTGCGCTCCTCAAGCCTGCACCAGCGGGCCAGCGTCCTTGAGGTACTGTTCGCGAATCGCCTTCGCCGACCAGTACGCCAACGCCGCCACCACACCGGTGGGGTTGTAGCCCATGTTCTGCGGAAACGCCGAAGCGCCCATCACGAACACGTTGGACACGTCCCAACTCTGCAGATACTTGTTGACCACGCTGTTCGACGGGTTCGTGCCCATGATGGCGCCCCCGGTCGTGTGCGTGCTCTGGTAGATCCGCGTGTCGTAACGCGTGCCCTTCTTGCGAATCGCGCGGAACACCTTCTCCGGATTCATCGCCTTGCCGACTTCCTCCATGCGGTCGCCCATGTAGCCGAGCATGTTGTACTCGTTGTCGTGCCAGTCGAAGGTCATGCGCAACAGCGGCACGCCGTAGGCGTCCTTGTACGTCGGATCGAGATCGAGGCACGCGTCGCGGTACGACATCACCGAGCCGGAAATGCCGATGGTCATGTAGCGCTGATACGCGTCGGCGATGCCCGCCTTCCACTTGCTGCCCCAGGCGGGTGTGCCCGGCACCGTCGGCGTCATCTTGATCGGACGGCCGCCATAGCGCACGTGACGAATACTCGCGCCGCCAATGAAGCCCAGCGGACCGTGATCGAACTGGTCGCCGTTCAGGTCGTCCATCGACACGCCGCCGGCGCCCGTGCCGATGAACGGATTGAGTTGCGTGCCCTTGGGCAGCAGCACGTTCACGGCACCGTTCATCTGGTACGCGTAGTTCTTGCCGACGACACCCTCGCCCGTCTTCGGGTCATACGGCTTGCCGATGCCCGAGAGCAGCAGCAGTCGCACGTTGTGCATCTGATACGCCGCCAGAATCACGATGTCGGCCGGTTGCTCGACTTCGCGCCCCTGCGCGTCGATGTAGGTCACACCCGTGGCCTTCTTGCCGTCGCTGTCGAGATTGACCTTGACGACATACGAATGCGGACGCAACTCGAAGTTGGGCTTCTTGAGCAGCACCGGCATGATGGTCGTCTGCGGCGAGGCCTTCGAATACATGTAGCAGCCGTAGTTCTCGCAGAAGCCGCAGAAGTTGCACGGCCCGAGGCGCACGCCGTACGGGTTCGTGTAAGGCTGGGAGGTATTGGCCGCCGGCGCGGGATACGGGTTGAAGCCGACTTCGCGCGCTGCCTTCTCGAACAGCGCGGCGCCGAAGGTGTTCTGCAGCGCGGGCGTCGGGTATTCGCTGGAACGCACCCCTTCGCGCGGGTTGCCGCCAGGCATGATCTTGCCGTTCAGGTTGCCGGCCGTACCCGACGTGCCGAACACCTTCTCGGCGAAATCGAAGTGCGGCTCCAGCTCTTCGTAGCTCACGCCGAAGTCCTGAATCGTCATGCCCTCGGGGATGAACTTCTTGCCGTAGCGCTCTTCGTAGTGGCTGCGCAGCTTGAGCTCTTCGGGCAGGATCCGGTAGTGCATGCCGTTCCAGTGGAAGCCTGCGCCGCCTACGCCGTTGCCCAGCAGGAACGAACCGTTCTGACGGTACGGCACGGCGAGATCGTCCGGCGTATGACGAATCGTGACGGTCTCACGCGCCAGTTCCTGAAACAGCTTGCCGCGCACCGAGTATTCGAGTTCGTCGATGACCTTGGGGTACTGCGCATCCGTCGGCGTATCGCGCATGGCGCCACGCTCGAGTGCCACCACGTTCAGCCCTGCATCGGTGAGTTCCTGGCCGAGGATCGCCCCGGTCCAGCCGAAGCCCACGATGACGGCATCGACCTTGTCTTTCTTGATTGCCATGGATTAGCCCCGCTTTCCGGAAATCGACACAGGCCCATACGGGTACTTGACGTTGTGCTGGTCCACCCAGTCCATGAAGTCGGCGCGGGCACCGGGGAATCCCACCAGCTTCCAGCCGACCATATCCTTGTTGCCGCCGTGAATCGGATCCGACAGGAAACCTTCCTTGGTGTTGGCGAGCAGGTAGGAGAAGAACGTGCGCGCGGGCACGCTGTCGAATTCGATCTTCGCGTGCTCCAGATCGCCGAGCACGGCTTCCTGCGTGGCGTGGTCGAGATCGGCGAACGCCTTGTTGTACTGCTTCTTGCAGTACGCGTCGCAGGCCGCAATGCCGTGGCGATAGATGTCGCGCGGCACAAGGCTGAGCTGATAGCCCATCTCGGGCGGCTGATCGGTATGGAACGGCCCCTGCATGTACCAGAGCTTGCCGTAGCCGAAAGGCGTTTCCATCTGACGATCGATGAACTGCGGCACATCGGCCTGCAAGGCACCCGGACCGAGGTCGTCGGCGGGAATGAGACGATCGACGGCCGCACTCACGAAACGCCATTCGTCAGCAGTGAAGTACTTGGGCTCGTAGGTCTTGGTCGAAGCGGCGGGGGCAGCGGCGTTGTCGCTGCTACAGGCGGACTGCGTAAGCGTCGCACCGGTGGCGAGAGTCGTGGCAGGCACGATCGCCAGCACCTGGCGCAAAAAGCGCCGGCGCGGTTCCTTGTCCTGTGACATGGAGTTCTCCGTTTTTGGGGGGACGAATCACGCATGACAGTCAAGCGGTGGCTCGCCATGCGTGAGGAAAACCTGACAGGCTATTCACCTCGCGTAGCGCATTTAACGCGGCCATTCTACTGACAAGCTCCCTACATGGCAAAGCAAGAGATTGTTGCGCAAATCACGCAACATATTGATTAAAAAGGCTTGCAGATAATTAAAATATTTACTATTACGCGCGCACGCAACGTTTCGCACCGCAGAACATGCGGGGCATACCGGACGGCCGGAAGGCCTTCGCGAGACACCGTCCGGGCGACGCGCATGCATTGATGAAGAAATCGGGCCGCCCCGTTGAACGGTGGCGGCCCGATGTCTGGTTACGACTCGTCGACTGGCGGTGGCGACTTCGGCAACGGCGGAGGCGGCGGCGCCTGCCACTTGCGCGACAGCACCGGGGGTAGCGCAGCGGAGGGACTCACGCGTTTGTGCCGATTGGCCCCGCTCCATTCGATGACGCGCTCGATCTCGGCGTCGGCAAGCGACTGGATGCGTCCATCGGCCCCATCGAATGCATCACGGTGCGGCCGCCCTCCGACCACTCGCGCGCCGGAATCGTCACGCATGCGCCGGGGTTCGTGAGGCGAAGCCGATGACACTGGCGCCTCCTCCACGTTGTCTTCGTTGACTTCCGCGATAACCTCGAACTGCGTTTGTCGATGCGCACGCGTCACGCGCTCCGGCCCGAAGGTGACCGTCGGCGAACGTGTCATCGAAGGTCTGCGGCCGTCTTCCTGGAAAGCGCCTCGCGCAGGCGTCGCATCAGACACGGAGACCGAAGCGGCCTCGTCAACCGCCCCTTCGCGTCGGAACGAGGTCTCCTCCTCGACGCTCGCCAGTCGCTTGACCGACGTCAGGTTTGCGTCCAGGTCCGTTGACTGCGCCGAGAGGCTGTCCGCATCATCACCGTCGACGAGTCCGTGCGGCACGCTGCGCTCGCGCGCCGCAGCTTCGGACGAGCGAGTCTGCAATTCGGAAAGTAGATCGGTTGCCCGCTGGGCGCTGCGCTCCATGTCGCGGATACGATTGAACAGCCACGACGCACCGTTTCCCGGCGGCACGAAGTCGGACTTCGCATCATTGAGCACGACCGTGCTCTCATAGCGACCGAACCCTCGCGCATTAAGTGTGTCGAGCGTGACGCGAGTGCCGGGCGGCAGCCCGATCAACATCGCCAGATTGGCGGCTTCGCGCTGCGCACGCAGCTTCTCCGCCGTCAGCCACGAGCGAGATTTCGCTGGCTTTAGCACGCATCGATCTCCGCGGAACGCGAGCCGTAATGGCACGTTCGCGCCGTCTTTGGATCGCTCTTTCTCCGCTTCGCGCGTCATGTCGTTGAGCAGGAACAGGTCACGGCGATCGTACTTGATCTGCGTGAGCTTGTTGCTCAACGACCTGTCCGTCAACGCATACATGGCGTGACAAAGCTTGTCGACGCCCACTTGCGACATGACGGCCGGCAGGGCATGCCGGGCATCCGGTGCGCGTTCGATTTCTGCATCCCCGCGCTTGACGATATCGTCAAGCGCCCGAATCGCACCGGCCTGCACCTCGTAGGGAGCCATCGGGTAATCGCGCACATGGGCCTCGTCGCATGGCGTCTGTCCCGTGCCGACTGCCCTGAGCACATCGAATCGCCCGGTCTCGAATTTTCGTTCGACGTTCGCGGCGACGAGGTATGAATTACGCCAGTTTGCCAGCGCTTCGCGCACCTCCTGCGAGGTGGCGATCAACTCATGCGCGTCACGGATGTCGTTGCTGGATTCGATCAGCCATGCGTTGAACGAAATTTGCGAGGTCCCCGAGATTTCGAGTCGGGTGCGCTCGGGGTACACGCGCCACGCGCGCCCCGCAACGTTCGGCATGGCCCCCAGCCGTTCGAAATCGCTGCCGAAACTGTCGTGCCTCTCCGGCGACTTCGCCACGAGGTTTCGCAGCACCACAGGCTCACAGACACCCGAGGAAAATAGTCGTGCAATTCCCATTTGAACAATCTCCTTGTTGCCAGACCGGACGGTCTTCAGCCGCAGGGAGACTAGTGGGGATTGCAGCAGTGCGATGTCGATTGTGGGGGACGGCTTCGTTTTGTGGCACAGGCTCATGCATTCCCTGCACGCAAAACGCGTAAGGGGCCTGTGCCTGCGATTCAGAAACGCGCCAGGAGTTGTCCGAGCAGCGCCGCGCCTTCTTTCCCTTTGGCGGAATCGGCCCAGAGGCGGTCGATCATGGCGCGATACATGCCGACACCGTCGGGCGATGTGGTGATGGTGGCAATCCCGGTACGCAGATTCGGCAATTCGCCGAGACGGAACGGCGAGACCGCCACGTATGCTTCGCCCTGCGCCTCGAAGATCTGAAATGTCTCGTTGGGCATGTTGTCGCTCACGATCCCGATTTGCACGCCCGTCGTATCGGCCTCCAGAAACTCGACGATGCGCGCGACTTCGCGTCGCGCTGCCAGCTTCCGCTCCAGTTGCACGCCCGGCGACAAGCCGAGGCGGCCGACGAGCCCGTGGTGCAGGAACTGCTCGATCTGACGCAACCCGATCAGACTCGTCACCGCCAGGCGCTGCCGCGAGAACGTCGACTTTCGCTCCTGCAAGATGCCGAGCACCCGGTCGATGGTGTTCGTCCAGTGCTTGTCGGCGAGCGTCGGTGGAATGCTCTCGTCGAGCATGTGACGCAACCACACGCCGTAGTCTTCGGAGGTCAGCAAAAACGAGATCGGATCGAAGTGCGCGACGATGCGCTCGGAGCGGCTTTCGAGCTGACGCATGCGCTCGAAATAGCTGACCGCCGAATCGTGGTACTCGACTTCCACGCCCAACAGATTCGCCAGCGACACGCCGAGCAACGCGGCCAATCGCTCCAGCGTGTCGATCTTGACGATCTCGCCGCGCTCCAGTTTGTAGATGGCCGCGCGTGAAATATCGAGCTGCTCCGCCACATCCTCACTGCGCAATTCCGCCGCAAGACGATACGCGCGCAGGCGCTCGCCGATGGCTCGGAAGTTGAAACGCGCGCCTCGCGGCGCCCGGGATGCATGGGTTGTTGCAGCAGCTCGAGTCAAATCGCCTCCTGTCGGATGGCAGTGCCCGGCGCGGCAGATTGTGCCGGGCCCGCATTGCAGTGCCGGGATTATACCGGTCGCCCAATCGGCCCGCGCCCCCACACGACCGGCTCGCCGCCACGTCGCCGACGGGTTGCGCCGTATCAAACCAGTTCACACCGGTTCGCACTTCAGCGCCGCCGTCGAGCGCTCCCCGTTCCGCTACCCGGAATATTTTTCCGATTGTCTATTTTTTTAGACATCGGCACGATCCGAGGCACGGGTCCCCCACCCCATGAGAATGCCCTGCTCCAAGGGCGTGCTCGCCCCCCATTGGGGGATGACCCGACGCGCCGGCAGTGATAGCCTGCGCGCCGTCCAGAAATTTATACAAAACAACGAGGGAATGATGAACACCTGGCACAAACTGGCTGGCGCTGTCGCCTTGGGCGCCGCCGCGCTGACGCCCGCAGCGCACGCACAATCGAGCGTGAGCTTCTACGGACTGGCCGACGCCTATGTCGGCTCGGTCAAGAACCCCGGCGGCAATGCCGCCGTAGTGCAGCAAGGCGGCGGCATGACCACGTCGTACTGGGGCCTGTCGGGCAATGAAGACCTGGGCGGGGGCAACAGCGCGCTGTTCGTGATCGAGAGCTACTTCCAGCCGAACAACGGCACCTACGGACGCTACTCGGGCGACAGCTTCTTCTCCCGCAATGCCTACGTCGGGCTCTCGAGCCGTGCGGGCACGCTGCGTCTGGGCCGCATCACCACGCCGCTCTATCTCGCGACGATCCAGTTCAACCCGTTCAACAACTCGTACACCTTCTCGCCGATGATTTTCCACACCTACAAGGGTCTGGGAACGCAGGGGGTGGTGGGTGACTCGGCATGGAACAACGCGATCGCGTACACGTCGCCGAGCTACGCCGGTCTCGCGGGCACCCTGCTCTACGCCACCGGCAACAGTGCAACCGATCACAGCGCGAAGAAGTGGGGCGCTGCGCTCACTTACGCCAACGGCCCGTTTGCCGCAGCGTTCAACTACCAGTACGTGAACTTCAGTGCCACGCCCGGCGACTTCGGTTCGCAACTGCCCGGCGTTACGGGACTGACGAATCAGAACACCGCGCAACTGGGCCTTTCGTACGACTTCGCGGTGGTAAAGGTCTTCGCGCAATACATGCTCGTGGCGAGCCAGGCGGCAAGCGGCAACTTCCATGCGAACACCGGACAGTTGGGCGCGTCGGTGCCGTTGGGCCGTGGCAGCGTGCTCGCCTCGATTGCGTACACCGGTTCGAACGGCTCGGGCGACAACCAGCGCCGCACCACGTGGGCACTCGGCTACGACTATCCGCTCTCCAAGCGCACCGACATCTACGCCGCTTACAAGTACGACCGCATGAGCGACATGTCCACCGGACAGACCTACGGCGCTGGCCTGCGCATGAAGTTCTGAGCGAATGCGGGGGGGATGGCAACGTTCACCCCGCGCGCCCGAAACCCCGTGGCGACGCGCATTGTCCGCACGAATGCGCCGCCGCCAGCGACTTCGCGATCAGGGTATAACCCGATAATTTTCGTCTTGCCTGCCTCGCCACGTTCGATTAGTCTAAATATTTAGACAGATGGAGAGCATGATGGATCTGCAACTCGCATGCGCCTGGTTACAGCGCGACACGGTCGGCCTGTCCGATATCGAAGATTTCGCCGTACGTTGTCTGAACGCCTCGCGCACGGCCACGCGCGAATCCGCCGCCCTGCTGTTGCTGGCCCAGACCGCGCAGACGTTCTCGGAACGCCAGTCCGGCATTGCCGCCAGTGGCGAGACCTTCCACGCGTTCCTCACCAGCACCAGAACCCAGGCCACGCGTCTGCGCGACGCCGCCGCCACGTCCGACGCCGACTTCCTCGCTGCACTCAACGCGTTCGCTGCGCAGTTGACGACCGAGGTCTACGCATAAGGTGCTGTGGGAGCGGCGTGTCCCCGGCGGTATTTTTTTCTTCCGATCGTCTAAAAATTTAGACATTCGGGACGATTCAACGAATTCGACGAAGACCACGGCGCCTTCACCGATTGACCGCTGCGTGGATTCGCCGCCCCCACAGGAACGGAACATGGAAGCCAACCTGAACTCACAAAGTGCACAACGTGCGGACGCTGCGCGTGACGACACGGTCACTCCCTACGCATGGAAAGCCCTCGCCGGTTCCGCCATCGGCTACGCGATGGACGGCTTCGACCTGCTCATCCTCGGCTTCATGCTGCCGGCCATTACCGCGGGTCTGCAACTCACCGCCGGGCAAGCCGGCGCGCTCGTGACGTGGACACTCATCGGCGCCGTCGCGGGCGGCATTCTGTTCGGCGCACTCTCGGACCGCTACGGCCGCGTGCGCATGCTCACGTGGACGATCCTGCTATTCGCCGTGTTCACCGGCCTGTGCGCGTTCGCACAAGGCTTCTGGGACTTGCTGGTGTATCGCACCATCGCGGGCATCGGACTGGGTGGTGAGTTCGGCATCGGCATGGCACTGGCCGCCGAAGCGTGGCCGGCGGCGAAACGCGCACGGGTGTCGTCGTACGTCGCACTCGGCTGGCAGACCGGTGTGCTCGCCGCCGCCCTGCTCACGCCGTTGCTGCTCATGCACATCGGCTGGCGCGGCATGTTCCTCGTGGGCGTGCTGCCCGCGCTGGTCGCCTGGGTACTGCGCAACAAGCTGCACGAGCCGGAAGTCTTCGTGCGGCGCGAGAAGACGCCGAAGTCCGGCAGCAGCAACGCCTTCCGCCTGCTCGTCAAGGACACCCGCACCACACGCGTGAGCCTGGGCATCGTGATCCTGTGCTCGGTCCAGAACTTCGGCTACTACGGCATCATGATCTGGCTGCCGACGTTCCTCTCGCAGAAGCTCGGTTTCTCGCTCACGAAGTCCGGTCTTTGGACGGCCGCCACCGTCGTCGGCATGATGTTCGGCGTGTGGGCCTTCGGACAACTCGCCGATCGCATCGGCCGCCGTCCGACCTTCCTGCTGTATCAGGCCGGTGCCGTCGTCATGGTGATCGTCTACGCGCAATTGACCGACCCCACGGTAATGCTCTTCGCCGGCGCGCTGATGGGGATGTTCGTGAACGGCATGGTCGGCGGCTACGGCACGCTCATGTCCGAGGCCTACCCGACCGCCGCGCGCGCCACCGCCCAGAACGTGCTGTGGAACATCGGACGCGCCATCGGCGGGCTCGGCCCCGTCGTCGTCGGCGCGCTCGCCGCGCGCTACTCCTTCCAGATCGCCATCGCGCTGCTTGCGAGCCTTTACGTGCTCGACATGCTCGCCACGCGCTTCCTGATCCCCGAACTCAAAGGCGTTGAACTCGAATGAACGATTTGCAAGAGGCGACTTGCTGCACGCCCACGGTCGCGACCCATCGCTGCCGTGTGCTCAGCCATCGCGCCGTCAACGCGCGCTACCGCTACCTGCGTCTGCAGGCGGACGCCCCCATTGCGCTCACCACGCAGCCGGGCCAGTTCTACCAGTTGAAGTGCCCGGTCACCGACACCGAGGCGCCCTTCCTGCTGCGCCCGATGAGCGTGTACGGCACCGGCCCGGCCGCCGACACCATCGAGTTTCTCTACAACGTGACGGGCGTGGGCACGCGTGCGCTTGCCACGCTGGACGAAGGCGCCACACTCGACATCGTCGGCCCGCTCGGCAATACCTTCACGCTCGATACCGCCGACGGCGCGTGGCAACGGGTGATGTTCGTCGCCCGGGGCGTGGGCCTGGCCACGATGGCCCCGCTCGTGCAACGCGCGGCGGCGGCCGGCCTGAAGCTGACTGTCGTCATGTCGGCGCGCAGCGAAGCCGATCTCATGCGCGACGAATTCCTGCGCACACCCGAAGCCCGTGAACTCGCCGACGTGCATTGCGTGTTCGACAGCGACGGCTCGTCCGCCGTCGACGCGCTCGAACCGCGCGTGCGTGCCCTGCTCGATGCCGCACCGCACGACGCCGTGTACACGTGCGGCTCGCACCGGCTGCTGATGCTGCTCCAGCGCGTGATCGCTTCGCACCCGCACATGACGGCCGAAGTCGCGATGGAACAACGCATGGCGTGCGGCATGGGCGTGTGCCTGTCGTGCGTGCGACTGTTCGATTGCGGCGGCGACAAGCAATTCCTGCGGGTGTGCCGTGAGGGCCCCGTGTTTCCGATTCGCGACGTTGTCGGGGAGGTGGACTTTGGCTGATCTTTCCGTTCGCATCGGGTCGCTCACCCTGCGCAACCCCGTCATGCCCGCCTCGGGCTGCTTCGCCGTGGAGTACGCCGAGGCACTGGATCTCAATCGTCTTGGCGCGCTCGTCATCAAGAGCGTGTCGCCCGCTACGCGTGCGGGCAATCCGACGCCGCGCGTGAGCGAGACGGCCAGCGGCATGCTCAACTCCATCGGCATTCCGAGCAAGGGGCTGGACGCGTATCGCCGTGACGTGCTGCCCGCCTACACGCGCTTCGATACGCCGGTTGTGGTCTCGGTATCGGCCGATACCGCGGAGTCCTTCGGCGACGCCTGCGCCACGCTGTCGCTGCCCGAAGTCGCCGCCATCGAAGCCAACATTTCGTGTCCGAATCTCGAAGCGGACGGCATGGCCTTCGCGATGCAACCCGAATCGACGTACAAGGCCGTGAGCGCGATCCGCCGGCGCACGTCGCATCCGCTGTGGGTCAAGCTCACGCCGAATGCGGGCCAGATCGCGCTCATCGCGCGCGCGGCGGAAGACGCCGGGGCCGATGCCATCGTCATGGGCAACACCGTGCTCGGCATGGCCATCGACGTGCGCACGCGCAAGCCGAAACTCGGCAATGTGATGGGCGGACTCTCGGGCCCTGCGATCAAACCGCTCGCCGTGCGGCTCGTGCATCAGTGTCATCGCGCCGTGCGCATTCCGATCATCGGCTGCGGCGGCATCGAAACGGCAGACGACGCTGTCGAGTTCATGCTCGCGGGCGCAACGGCCGTCCAGGTCGGAACCGCCTCGTTTCGCGATCCGGCCGTGATGGGACACATCGTCGACGGGCTCCACGCGTATTGCGACACGCAGCGTGTCGACAAGATCGCCGAGCTCACCGGCGCAGTCGCGCTCGACCCTCAACTTACCGATCGCTGGCTGCGCTTTGCCCAGCAGTCGGGTTGAGCCAACCTCGGTCGGCACCTGGCACCACGTAGTCCGCATCAATACGCATTCATACGCACCAACGCGCAACCCTCGCGACCCGTTCGCGAAAAGAAGCACACACATGGAACTGAACGCGCTGGCCCCGCTGGCCGAGCAACTCTTCACCGACCTGCGCCGTCTGGGCGACGACGGCGTCGGCATCACTCGCGACAGCTACGGCGACGGCGAGAACGCTGCCGCCGCATATCTCACGGAATGGGCAGGCCATCAGGGACTGACCGTCACACGCGATCGCGCCGCCAACCTCGTCTTCACGCTGCCCGACGACGCCGGTGACGCCCCCGCCACGTGGATCGGATCGCATCTCGACTCCGTCCCCCAGGGCGGCAACTACGACGGCCTCGCCGGGATCGTCGCCGGTCTGCTGTGCCTCGTCGAACAACGGCGTTCGCAGCGCTACACCGCCACGCCCGTGCGCGTGCTCGCCTTGCGCGGCGAAGAAAGCGCCTGGTTCGGACGCGCCTACATGGGCTCGAGCGCCCTCTTCGGCAAGCTGACCGACGCCGATCTCGCCATGACGCATCGCTCGCACGGACGCACGCTCGCGCAGTGCATGACCGAGGCGGGCGCCGACGTCGAGGCGATTCGCGACGGGGCGATGCTGTTCGACGCGTCGCATGCCAAGGCGTGGCTGGAGCTGCATATCGAGCAGGGACCGGTGATGATCGCGCGCGACATGCCGGTGGCCATCGTGCCGGGCATTCGCGGCAATGTGCGGCACAACCGCGTGTCGTGCATCGGCGAAGCCGGTCACTCGGGAGCGGTGCCCCGTTGGCTGCGTCACGACGCGATGTTCGCCGTGGCCGATCTCATTACGCGTCTGGACGAGCATTGGCGGGCGTTGCTCGAGCGCGGCATCGATCTCGTCGTCACCACCGGCATCGTCGGCACCGATCCGGCGGAGCACGCCATCTCGCGCATTCCCGGCAAGGTGGATTTCAGTCTGGAGGTGCGCAGTCAGAGCCTGGATACGCTCGACGTGTTCTACGAACTGATGCGCACGGAGTGCCGCGCCATCGAGCGCGATCGCGGTGTGCAGTTCGTGTTCGACCGGCGGCTGTCGTCGGCGCCCGCCGTCATGGATGCCCACGTGTCGTCGCTGCTTGTCGACGCCTGCCGTGCGCTCGAACTGCCGCAGGAACGCGTGCCGAGCGGCGCCGGGCATGACGCCGCCATCTTCGCCAACGCGGGCATTCCCAGCGGCATGGTGTTCGTGCGCAATGCCAACGGCTCGCACAATCCCCACGAAAGCATGGACCTCGACGACTTCATGCGCGGCGTGCAGGTCATGGCCGACGCCACGCATCGACTCTGACCGGTCCGTCGCCGGATGTTGCATCCCAATGCAATCGGGCCGCATTTCTGCGGCCCGATGCCTTTGAGGCGGTGTTTGCGCGATTGACGGCCTGCGCCGTTCCTGTCGCCCTTCCCGCTTACGGTGCCAGCGCGATGACTTCCGCTACGGCCGCCGTGAGCTTCTTTGCATACGGCACGTGCAGGAACTCGTTCGGGCCATGCGCATTCGACTTCGGACCGAGCACGCCGCACACCATGAATTGCGCCGTCGGGAACCCTGCTTGCAGCGTGTTCATCAGCGGGATCGTGCCGCCCTGGCCGATGAACGCGACATCCGCACCATAGTGGCGTTGCGACGCCGTATTCAATGCCGACGCCAGCCACGGTGCCACCTCGGGAGCGTTCCAGCCGGACGCGGCACCCGCGTCGGGTTTGAACGTGACCTTGGCGTTGTACGGCGCATCGAGTTCGAGCAACGACTTGAGTTCGGCCACGGCCTTCGTCGCGTCGATGAGTGGCGGCAGGCGCAGCGACAGCTTGAACGCCGTGCGCGGACGCAACACGTTGCCCGCGTCGGCCAGCGCGGGCATGCCTGCCGCACCGGTCACCGACAACGACGGCCGCCACGTCGAATTGAGCAACGCTTCCTTCGGATCGGTGGTCGTCGGCAGCACCGACAGGCCGTCCTGACCGCAGGCCCACGGCATCTTCTTCCAGACGTCGTCGCCCAGAATGTGCGCCGTAGCTTCGGCTTCGGCAAGCCGCTGCAACGGAATCGGCGAGTGGAACCCCTTGGGCAGCACGTTGCCGCTGCCAGCGTCTTCCAGACGCTCGAACAACTGACGCATGATCCGGAAGCTCGACGGCGCGATGCCGCCATAGCCGCCAGAGTGAATGCCTTCGTCGAGCACCTGCACTTCGAGGCTGCCCGAGATGAGCCCGCGCAGCGAGGTCGTCAGCCATAGCTGATCGTAGTTGCCCGCGCCCGAATCGAGACAGACGACCAGCCCGACACGGCCCAGGCGCTCGCGTAGCGCATCGACGTACGGCAGCAGGTCGTAGCTGCCCGACTCTTCGCAGGTCTCGATGAGGCCGACGCAGCGCGGGCGCTCCACGCCTTGCGCGTCGAGCGCCGCCAGCGCCGTGAGGCTCGAGTAGATGGCATAACCATCGTCTGCGCCGCCGCGGCCGTAGAGCTTGCCGTCTTCGAGCTTGGGCGTCCACGGGCCGAGATCCTTGCGCCAGCCGTCGAACTCCGGCTGCTTGTCGAGGTGACCGTACAGCACGATGGTCTCGGTGCTCCCCGAACGCGTGGCCGGAGCTTCGAAGAAGATCACCGGCGTGCGCCCTTCCAGACGAATCACTTCGAGCGTCAGGCCCTTGACCCGCTGACGCTCGGCCCACTGGGCGGCGTCGCGCACCACGCGATCGATGTAGCCGTTGCGCGCCCAGTCGGCATCGAAGCCCGGGCTCTTGGCCGGCACGGCGATGTAGTCGGTCAGCGCGTGGAGGATTTCATCGTTCCATTTCCGTTCGACGAATTCGCGCAATGCCGCCGTGTCGAGCGACGGCTGAGTCGGGGTGACGATGTCGTTCATGGGGGAGTGTCCTTGGGGGAGATCCGGCGCGTTCGCCGCATGCGATGCCGGCGAGCCGTATGGCGTCATGATAGCCATTCCGGCGACGGCTGGCGACGGGAGGCCGCAGGCGCACGGCAGCGCGCCGCCCGGTGACGCCGCCATTTTTTTAGTAGTCGTCAGCTGCCGGTGCCGGGCGGCCCGAATCGGAAGACGATTTCCCCGGCAGCGCCCGTCGCTTTCACACACGCAGCGGACTGCGTGCCCTTCGCGGGCACGTCCAGTGTGTGTTCGGTATCGGCGGCGTTGCAGCGCCAATAGAACGTGACCGGACGTTCGCACTTGTTGGAGACCTCATAGCGATAGTGCGTGACATCGGCTGGCAGCGCACGCAGCACCCCGCAGGGCTGACCGGACGCGTCGAGCGGCTCCGTGGGCGCGGACAGGGTCTGCGCACCCGCCGTCGCGCTCGCCAGACAGGCGAGCGTCACCAGCAAGCCAGAGATCCCCGAACGATACGTGCCGATGCCGGCCATCAGATCCAGCGCCATGCGATGGCAATGGCCCCGATGGCAACGCCGATCGAGATCACCACACCAAACCATGCCAACTGCGCGCGCCGTGCCCGACGGCGACTGGATTCCGACGTGTCGTAGAAACGACCCAATCCGCCCGAGTAAAGCTTTTCCCAGCGAATTTCCATGGCGCACCTCACAAATCAATCAAACCGGCCCGCACAACTGATCTTTTCTTCTTTATCGAAAGTTTTGAGGCGCAAGACAATCCGGGCAAATCCGGGGCTGATTCCGACATGCGAAATTCCCGAAATTCCGACACCGCGCCTTCGCCTCAAGATCGCACTATTCTTTTGGAATTGCAATAGCGTGAACTCGTACGATGCAGCACCAAAGCCACGAGAGACCCCATCCACGACAATGGCTATTCGCGCACGCAACACGCTTTAGCGTATGCCAAACGCGTCTTTAATTCGAGGCGCCCCGCTTTCAATTCGACTTTAACGGTACGAGCCATTACGAAACCTATTTCGCGTGTAACAAAAGGTTTCAAAAACGCACGATCGTTCGTGCAGGTCAGCGTTCAAATCGAATGTTTGAAGTCAAGGAGGAAAGCCTGCAGCGGCGCCAGCAGCCGGCCGCTACCATGACGCAAGTCAGACCGACATTACGTCCACGAACAAGGGAATTTGCAGAAAGCAACGTGGCGCGGCAATCCGCCGGGGGCGGTGCCGCGCACGAAAAGGAAGATGGGTGACTTTAGCGTCCCAGGAAGGCCGCGCCGACAGACAGAAGTACGAAACCGCCGACGCTACAGGCGATCGCGATTGCCAAAAGGCGTTGAAAGAGCTGCTCGCGCTCAGTGGCGCTGCGATGGGAACGGGGTGCATCGTGATGAATCGTTCCCCAACCACTCGAATACACTTTTTTCCAACGGATGTGCATAAGTTACCTCGCGTTGTTTAGTGTTCGTAGCCTTGCCGGTCATCGATTCACGCTATCGGAATCGACGAGACGCAGGGCTAGTATGCGCCTTGTCCGGCAGCCGTAAACCCCCTATCCGTGCTGCGTCGCCGCATGCCAAATGCTTGATGCACAAGGAATTCGAGACGGAAATACGCCTTGAAGAAAACCGTCACCGTGACGTGATTCGAGATTTGTGACAGTACGTGTCAATGCGACAGAATGTCGCAGGTGCGACAAGTTGTCGCGCAACCCGCATGAAGTCTGACTTTGGGGAATTTTCCGGCTGCGACGAGCGCGGGGCTGTCACGGAACCGATGGCGTCTCGGACCTGCGCAACGCGCGCGTTCGACGCGAGGCAATGCCGGGGATTTCAGCGTTTCGTGCGCTGCAACATCGATTTTTCGAATTCCCGACAAATCTGGGGTAAATCCGGGGGCGTTGGCGCCCTCGCCCCCATCGCCGTCAAGATTCGAACGGGTTTTTGACCTGCCGGGCGGTCGTGCCCGACGCCACCGATGCATGCTCCGGTAACTCGCCGCTCGAAAGACTGGCCACGACGGCATCGAGGACCGCCTTGAGCGCCTGCGCCTGACGTAGGCCCTGCGCGTCGCGGCGAATCTCCAGATTGCCGAACAGGGCGATGCGGTCCGTATGGTTCTCGACGTTGAACTCGCCCAGCGCAAGCGCATCGGCCTCGTTGGCGAACGGGGTGAACGTGACGTTAACGGAAGACGAAGCGGTCATGGAAAGCTCCTGAATCGGGGGAAGTCAGTCACAAGTCGGAAAGCCTCGGTGGCACACGGCGTCCGGCAGGTCGCCGCGACACCGCTACCGCGCTCAGCGGATGATCGTACGCAAGAAGTCGAGCACCGTCTGCACTTCGCGGTACGACGGCACGTCCGGATCGCGCTTGCGCTTGCCGCCGCCAGCCGCCTTCGGCCTGGGCAGCGACATCACGGTGGACTTCACGCCCGGCGGCATTCCTGGGAAGAAGTCGATCCCGGCAATCTTCTCTAGCTCCGCCACGCTCACGACCGAATAGTCACCCGTCGCCTCGTTCGCGACAAGATAGGCCCCGGCCTGTTTGCGCTTCGGGTCGTAGACCACCTTGTACAACTGCGTAGGCACCATCACCCGACTGCCCACCTGGGTGATCGACTTGCCCTTGAAGAGCGGCCCCGTGATGACGAACAGTTCGCCCCGATCCTGCGCGAGCTTGCGCACGCTCGATTCGATGCCGGCCCACAGATAGCGGTTGTTCTCGCTATTCTGCGGCACCATGTTCGCCAGCGAAAAGCTCTGCGATTGCGCTTGCGCGTCGGGCATATCGGCCGAGGGCGCCATGTGCCCACGGTCGTAGCCCGAACGCACGTAGTCGCGCAATTCGGCTCGCTCGTCGGCCGGCAATCGGGATTCGGCATGGAAGTTGTTCACGCGCGAGATCTGTTTCGCGTCGCTCAGGTTGGCGCGCGTGAGATGCTCGGCCGACCACAGCGGTGTGCGCGTCACGCCCGAATGCATGACACCGAACGCGTCGAAACACACTTCGCGCGCGTTGCGTGTCATCGCGGTGTTGGTGATGTCGGGCGCGGTGCCGGACCAGTAGTGATTGCCACATGCGGACGCCGCAGCGTGCGCGTCCGCGGAAATCGTCAGGACGGTCGGGATGACCGCAAGAGAGACTGCCAACTGCCCGGCCATCGCGCGCAAGCCACCTGCGCGCACTGCGGTGACCGTCCATCGAGACTGCTTCATCGCACTGCTTGGGGTAAGACGTAAGGGGGTGCGATTGTAGCGGATGAACGGCTATTCGGGGGCGATGTTTCCCGCGCCGTAGGCTGCGCATTGCAGGGTTTGGGCCGGCCCGAGATTGCTGCATTCGTCCGCTTGCGCGCTCGGCAGCCACGCCTGCGCGAGAAAGAGCAGACACAGCATCAGCGCGAGCATGAGAAGCAGCGTTTTCATTGCGGCATCCGGATTGGGTTGCCGCATTGTATGCGCCAATGCCGCCGCGCAACCTGTCGGCGCGCCGCGGAATTGTTTCCTTTCGTTACCGGCTGACTTGCGCCGCCCCATGCGCGGCGCGCCAGGCTTTACGCACTAGGCACGTCGCCCCGCTGCGCAACGAGCGCCGCCAACGGTTCGTTCAATACGCCGTCGGCGCGCAGCCCTTCGACCACGCCAACGCGATCCGGCATCGCGCGATTCTGCGACATCTTGAATTTGCCCTCGATGCGACGAATCGGAATCTCCACACCGATGATGGCGCGCAGCATGCCGTCGATGAAGTCGGCGGGGGCATCTTCCACGGCCCAGGGCGCGGCGCGTCCCTGCTCCTGAGATTGCGTCAGGTCGCCGACGAGGCGTCGCAACCATGCGGCGTCGTCGATCACGCGCGGCTTGCCCCACGCATGCACCGCCGCGTAGTTCCACGTGGGCACCACCTTGCCGTGCTCGGCCTTCGCGGCATACCACGACGGCGTGATGTACCCCTGCGGCCCAGTGAACGCAACAAGGCAGTCCTCAACGCCCTGCAACGCCGCAACATGCGGATTGGCCCGCGCCAGATGCGCACGCAACGTACCCAACTCGCCCTCTTCCGGATACATCAGAAACGGGATCGAATCCGCGATCAGCCCCTGTGCCCCCGCGCTCACGAGCAGGCCGAGCGGATGTTGGCGAATGAGGTCGTGCAGCACCTCGGGGCGATCCTCGGTAAAGGCGGCAGGCTGATACATCGATGACTCCGGACGAAGGTGCCGAACTGACGGGACGGCGAGATGGAATAGCGCGTAGCGTACGGCCTCACGTGGCCCTCAGCAAAGGCCCAATATGAATGATTTTTTTGATACCACGCGCCTATTCCTGGGATGCGACCGAAACGGGCGCCCCATGTCGCCCGCCGGTTTGGCTGCCTGTCGTCGATATCCGGAAGATCAGAGGAACGACTTTGCCTGGCTGAGAATCTTGTCGCACACCTGGCGCGTGATCTGTTCCTTAAGCCCGCCGCCGTTCAGGTCGACGGTCTTGCCATCGGACGATGACAGCAAGCCCTTGGCGCCGTCGAGATAGCCCGGGCTGGCGGCCGGCGATCCGGATTGCGTACCGAGCTTGCCGAGCAGCTTGTCCTTGACGTCGGTGGCCGAGCTGAGATTTGCGCCGCTCAGATAGTTGTTCTTGACGCAAAACTCCAGCACGCCGGTGGCGTTACCGATACTTCCCGACGTCAGCGACCCGGCCGATGCCATCCCGCCGAGGCTGCCGAGCCCGCCCGAATTCCCGCCGCCGGAACTGCCGCCAACGGCGTTCTTGAGCATGTCGAGCTGTGCCTGTGCCGGCATGGGGGTTGCCAGCGCCAGCATGAGGGCGACACTCGCGCCCACCGTACCGGCCTTCGTCCATCCCTTGAAACCGGCATGTGCCGAACGTTCCGTGCATCGCGACATACGATCCTCCGTGATGTGAATGACGTGGGGTCAGGTCGATTCACTATAGCAGGACGTTTGTTACGGAACGATAAATTGCCCCTCGTTTCCGATATCGGAAACGGGGGACCCAGCCGATCAAAGCAGGGCTGCCACGGTGTCGTTCGTCTCGGGGACGATCACGCTGGCGTCGACACCGGCGTTTTCCTTGAGCAGGAAGACGAGATGATGACCGGCAAGCAACTCGATGCGACGATCACGTGCGAACTCTTCAACACCGTCGTCGAGGCCACCGGTCGTGATGAGCATGCCGCGCGCCGCACCGATCTGCTGCATTTCGGACAGGATGGCGCGGGCAGCGGCCAGGCCAAGACGCGCCGACGGATCCATGTCGCGATAGATGCGCACCACGACGTCGCCACCGAAGATGGGATGCGGGTCCCAGGCGCGGCACGTCAGCAAGCCCGCCTCGTCGCCGGGCAGCAGCGGCGGGCCTTCGAAGCCGTGCGAGCGCAGCAGGTGGAACATCACCTGCGTGAAGTCCTTGTCGGTGAGCGTCATCAGGTTGAAGCGGCGGTCCACGGCGACGTCGGCATCGGTGACGACTTGCGTCATGTCGACACCAGCAACGGGCGCGACAGGGACCAATGCTTCGGGTCGCTCCGAGACGCGAGCGCCCAGCGTGGACAGATGCGTCGCCGGGTCGCCTTCGGCCAGCGTAAGCGCGGCGAAATCGGCACGCGCCACATGTACGCTGGCCAGACACACGCGATTGTCACCATCGCCGGCGTACGCGTTGAATACGATCGCGTTCACATGACGCAGCGGATCGGCCGCAAACAACTCATGTAGCGAGCGCAACACGATCTGGCGCAGCGCGTTGCCATAAGCCTTCGCGCGGATCGTTTCGTTCGCGGGCACGCCGTGAATGGCACCTTCGGCTGTGTTGTAGCGATATTCGAGTGCGGCGGGCACGGCGGCGTCGAGCGACGGCACGTCGTAGCCGATGGCGAGCAGCTTGTGGTTCTCGACGTAATGAGCGGCGAGCGTCTGCGCAAACGCTGCGGGGTACGGGCTGCGGCTGAGCACGATGCGTGCGTAGCCGGTCACGGCGGCCGCCTCACCACGCAGCAGCGCGCCTTCGAAGTCGGCAACCGCCGCATTGTGGCGCGCGCTCTCGGCGCGGGCCGCTTCGGTGGCCTTTTGCTGCGCGATCTGGAGAATCATCGAGCCCTGGGTGCGACGGATCTTCGATGCCTCGTACTCACGCTCGGCATGCACGAACTCGCTGCGGGCCTTGGCCACCGCCTGTTCGTAGCGGCTCGATGCCCCTGGCATCGCAAGCGCCAGGCGCCCCGGCTTCTCGGGCGCAAACGTTTCCCATTCGGGCTTGGCCAGAATCTTGGGAAGATGACGGGTATCGAGAGCCGGCGGCGTATTGCTCGCCCTCAGGTCGGCAGGCGGAATGCGCAGGTCGCGCGCGAGACCGTCGGCCAGCAACCGCTCGAGACGTGCCATCTCGAGTTTGGCCAGCGCGCCCTGCGAGGCCGCCTCGGCCTGTCGCAATGCCAGTTCCAGCTTTTCACGGGCGGCCGGATCGGCGGCGGGTGCGTCGTCCAACGCGCGTCGCGCCTGATCTACGGCACGCACTTCTGCCAGCGAACGCGCTTGCGACTGGGCGTGCTGCTGCTCGCGCGTGTGTGCGGCGCGCCAGAATTCCCGCGCCTGACGATCGATGATGCTTTCGAATCCCCGGTTCACTACTGCCCCCGCATGCGATTTTGGTTTTGTTTTTCCAAGCAAACTTCCACACCTGAGTCTGTCGTGCCTCTGAACCGCCAGCGCGCCGATGTCGCCCCGTTGTGACCGGACAGTATCCGACATTTGCGTAGGGGACGATTGTAGGACGATGGCACCTCAACCCGCAAAGAATTCTTTCCTATGCTTTCCGTCCGAGCATGTCACAGGTGCAACGGTCGCACCCTGATCGTCATCAAATCGCCACGACGGCAGCGCAGGCTCGAGCCTCCTTGTAGACTTCGCATCATGACCGATATCGCCTCGAATCCCACGCCGCCGCCGGCCGCGACCGCCCCACCCTCGCCGACCTGCCTGCGGACTGCCTGGAGCTGCGTCGCGGCTTGCCTGCTCTTCGCGGTGATTGCGATTCCCTGGATCGACCGACCGGTCGTGGACGTAGCGCACCTGCACACGCAGGGCACGCCGTGGATTGCCCATGTGGCCGAGTTGCCCTCGGCGCTGTTCGTGCTGGCGTGGCCCGTGTTCGCCGTGTTTGGCGTTGCGCTCGTCTGGCGGCGCCAGCTCCCGGCGTGGGCCACGACGCTCTGGCTCGCGGGCGGCGCGGTCGGCGTGGGCAGCGTACTCAAGCAGGGCCTGAAGTTCGTCTTCGGACGCACCTGGCCCGCGACCTGGATCCACAACAATCCGTCTTATCTTCATGATGGCGTATTCACTTTCCGACTCTTCGGCGGCGACGGTTCGGCCTACGCATCGTTTCCGTCGGGCCACCTGACCGTCATGCTCGCGTTTGCCACGGTCGTCTCGCTGCGGCACCGCCGGCTCCGATGGCCGTGCGCCGTCGCCGTCGCGCTCACCGGATTCGGCCAGATCGCCGCCGCCTATCACTGGGTGAGCGATGTGTTTGCCGGTGCTGCGCTCGGCATTGCCGTAGGCACGGCCTTCGTCACCGCGTGGCAGCGTTGGGGCGAAGACCGCAGTGTGCGCGCCGGCGTTTGAATGGCCAACGAGGCGCTGATGGCCTCGGGCGTACACGGCGTGCGCCAATGGGGTGCGTGTCGGGAGACACCTTTGGGACGTGAGCAAACGGGACGCAAATCGATGCCAGCGACCCGCGATATCCCCGCATAATGGCGGATTGCTCCAGCGCACGGGCTTCACCGTGCGCCGTCCGCTCCATGACTGTCGATCCTCTGATTCCCCTGATTGCCGGCGCCTGCGTCGGCGGATTCGTCCAAGGTCTGTCCGGCTTTGCGTTCAGCCTCGTCGCGCTGTCCTTCTGGGCATGGTCGCTGCCGCCCACGCTGGCCGGCCCACTCGCCGCCTTCTGCTCGCTCGTCGGCCAGTTGCTGGCGCTGCGCGCTGCGCGCCGCGCCGTGCCGCTCGACCGACTCGCGCCGTTCATTCTGTGCGGCCTCGTGGGCGTGCCGGTCGGTGTGTGGATCCTGCGCTACCTCGACCCCGTCTGGTTCCGCGCGGGCATCGGCGCAGTGCTCGTCATCTACTGCCCGATCCTGCTGTTCGCCGCCCGCCTGCCGCGTATCCGCCACGGCGGACGCACTGCCGACGGCGCCGTCGGTTTCATCGGCGGTGTCATGGGCGGCATCGGCGGACTGGTCGGGGTCGTGCCGACGCTGTGGTGCACGTTGCGCGGCTGGGACAAGGACATGCAGCGCGCCGTGATGCAGATCTTCTTCATTGCGATGCACACGCTCACCGTCACGCTGTATGCGGTGCATGGCGTCATCACGACCCAGACACTGCACATGTTCGCGATTGCCGTGCCGGCGATGATTCTGCCAACGCTTGCGGGCGCATGGGCCTACAAATTTCTCTCCGATCACACCTTCCGTCGCATGGTGCTGGCGTTGCTCGCCTGCTCGGGCGTGACGCTGCTCGTGGGCACGGTGCCTGAGCTGCTCGCGCGATAAGGACGACCACCACCGCCGTCACCGCAAACAAGCATCAGGCGGCGGCGTTACGATGAGCGTACCGCTGCTTCGCACCGGGTTCGCCCCCGTCGCCCGCCATGTCTGCCGTTGCCTCGTTCCTCGATCGTGCCGCCGCAGGCAATGCGCTGGCCGAAGCCCTCGCCGCTCACGACCTGCTCACGCGTTGTGCGCCGCCGCTGGTGTTGGCGATTCCGCGCGGCGGCGTGCCGGTCGCACTGCCCATCGCACGGCAACTGAACGGCACGCTCGACGTGTTGCTCGCGCACAAGCTGCGCGCGCCACATCAGACGGAGCTGGCCGTGGGCGCCGTCGACGAATTTGGCGGGATCTTCCTCGCCGATCACGCCCTCTCGCTCGGCGCCACGGGCACTTACCTCTCGCACGAAACCGCACGACAACGCGCGCTCATTCAGCAGCGCAGGCAGGCGTACACGCCGGGGCGTGGTGCGCCGCACGTGCAGGGCCGCCCGGTGGTCGTGGTCGACGACGGCATCGCCACCGGCGCGACGATGATCGCCGCGTTGCGGGCCATGCGACGACTGGGTGCCACACCGCTGATCGCGTGTGCGCCAGTGGGCGCGCGCGATGCGATCGCCCGGCTGGCGAGCCTGGCAGACGCCGTCGTTTGCCTCGAAACCCCTCAGCCGTTTTATGCGGTGAGCGTGGCGTACAACGACTTCGTCCAGACTGACGACGCGACGGTGATCGCATTGCTTGCGATGGCCGCCGACCGTCCATAGGCAACCGCAGGCCGACAGGACCGCCCGGGGCCGTAGCGGCGCACCCCGCGATTGCACTACACTTGAGCCTGCCGTGTGCAACGCCCCACGAAGCGAGTCAGAGGGCGAACGCACTGCCTGCGCCGCCTCTTGCCCCTCAGTTTCGACGGAGCCTGTGATGACGACGTCCCTGATTCTCAACGTGATCGGCCCGGACCGCCCTGGCCTGGTCAATGCGATCGCCGATCGCGCCACCGCCGCCGGCGCCAACTGGTTGGAAAGCCGTCTCGCCAATCTGGCCGGGCAATTCGCCGGCATCATCCATCTGCAAGTCCCCGATGAAAACGCCGTGGCGCTCACGCAGGCCCTGCACGCGCTCGAGACGCACGGCCTGAAGATCGGCGTCACGCACGCGCAAAGCGCCGCCGCAGATCCGGCGGCCCGCACGCTTCAGCTCGATCTCGTCGGACAGGACCATCCGGGCATCGTCAAGGAGATCTCGCACGTGCTGTTCGCGCGTGGGATCAGCATCGACGAGCTCGCCACCGAATGTGTCGAAGGGTCGATGTCGGGCGGCACGCTGTTTCGCGCTACCGCCCGCCTGCACGTGCCCGCATCCGTGAGCACGGCGTCGTTGCGCGAAACCCTCGAAAGCCTGGCCGACGACCTCATGGTCGATGTCGAACTCGATTCCCCTGCCGGTGCGTGAGCGCACATCGATGAAGCGAGCCTTCCTGTTCGTCCTCGGGGCGGTGGCCGTTGTCGCCCTGCTCTCCTTGCTCCCCCTGCCCTTCGAGCGTCAGACGCATGTCGTGAACACGGTCACGTTGCGTGCGCCGCCGCAGGCCGTCTACGACTTCGTGACCACGCCCGCGAACTGGCCGAAGTGGCATCCCGCGTCGCTCTCGGTGCAGGGCATGACGGACCATCCGCTGAAGGTGGGTGAGGAAGTGGCCGAGGAATTCCGGCTCGCGGGCCGGCACGGCATTCTGCACTGGACGGTCGTCGAGGCGAATCCGCCGTACGAGTGGCGCATCGAGGGCGAGGTCAACCGACGTCCGTCGGGAGAAGTGCGATACCGGATCTCCCCCGACGGGACCGGCACCCGCTTCGAGCGCGATTTCGTCTATCGCACGCCGAACCTGCTGTTCCTGCTGCTCGACCCGATCTTCATCGGGCCGCGCGTGCGCGCGGAGTCGGCGCAAGGCGCCAGACAACTCGAACAGATTTTCCTGGCGCTCGCGCCGCCCGTTCCCGAGCCGGGATCGATCCCGGGCGCCGGGGACAATGCGGCCAGCGCCGTGCCGGCGCAATCGGCGCACCCCGCGCAACCCGCGCAGTAAGCGCCCCACGCGACCCGAGGCCCCCGATCACTCGTTGAACGTGGCCCCCATCGTCTCGGCGGCGGCTTGCAGATCCGGCAGGAACGTCATGAGCTTTTCCAGCGTGCAATGCTGTGCGCTGGCCTGCACGGCGATGGCCGCACACGCTCGATTGCGATCGAGCATCACCGGCACCGCCACGGCGATCATGCCCGGCACATGCTCCTCGTTATTCGTTCCCACGCGACGCTTGCGCGTCTCAGTCAATTCCTCGCGCAGATCTTCCAGGTCGGTGATGGTGTTCTCCGCACGAGGACGCAGCGGCAGGTGAGCGATCAACTTCTCGCGACGCGCCCGCGGCAAAAACGCCAGCAGCAGCTTGCCGCTCGCCGTGCAATGCAACGGCACGCGCGAGCCGGGCGAGAGTTTCAACTGACGCGACCAGTCGGTCTCGATCCGGTCGAGATAGACGAGGTCGTCGCCGGAGAGCATCGACAGGTTGCAGGTCTCGCCGAACTTGTCGACCAGTTGCTGAAGAATGCCGTGACGTGCCGCCGCCGGGCCCACATGCATCAGCGCATTGACGGCCATCGCCCGCACACGCGACGACGGTTCGTAATGCCGGCTGCCGGCTTCGCGAGTGACGAGCCAGGCTGCCTCGAGCTGCTTGAGAATGCGGTGTACGGTTTGCTTGGGCAAACCGATCGCGGCGACGATTTCCGCCAGCGTCATGGGTGCGCCGGAAGCACTGAGGATTTCAAGAATGCGAAATGCGCGGACGGCCGCGGCGTTCGACTGATTGCTCATGTCGGTTGGGTCTCGGGGTCGAGTTGTGTTCTAGGTCGTTATCGCTCGCGGCGGTCTCCCTTCTGCCCTGCGTCGACACGCCTTCGCCCCAGCCCGCTACCAAGCCACCAAGCTGCCACGTCGTCGCGCCGTCGCGCCGCGACGTCCCGTTTTCCGCATTCTAGTGCCAATCACCCATCTCTGACGATTCGAGACAAACCCGGAGATATTCGGAATACCAGATACGACTCGACGGAAATGAAAAAGGGACCGGGGGCGCAGCCGCCGCCCGGTCCCACGATCATTCGCTGACCTTCCGTCTCGTTATCCGCTATCGAGACGGAGGTTGCGCCCGGCTCAGGCCTTGCCCGACAACACGCGCAGACGGTGGATCAGGCTCGACGTATCCCAGCGCGAACCACCCAGCGCCTGAACATCGCCATAAAACTGGTCGACGAGCGCCGTGACCGGCAGCGATGCCCCGGCGCGCTGCGCTTCGGCCAGACACAGCCCCAGATCCTTGCGCATCCAGTCGACGGCGAAGCCGAAGTCGTACTTGCCGTCGATCATCGTCGGGCCACGGTTGTCCATTTGCCAGCTGGCGGCCGCGCCCTTGTTGATGACGTCGAGCACAAGCGGCATGTCCAGACCGGCGCGCTGACCGAAGTTGATGGCCTCGGCCAATCCCTGCACCAGTCCGGCGATACAGATCTGGTTGACCATCTTGGCAAGCTGACCGGCGCCGGATTCACCGATGCGCGTGACCGCGCGCCCGTAGGCGCCCAGCGTGGCCGCGACCCGATCGAATGCCGGGGCGTCGCCGCCGCACATGATCGTGAGTACGCCGTTCTTGGCACCGGCTTCGCCACCGGACACCGGGGCGTCGACGAAATGCAGGCCCTGTTGACGCGCTGCAGCATACAGTTCGCGCGCCACATCGGCGGAGGCCGTCGTGTGATCGACGAAGACGGCGTCGGGCTTCATGCCGGCGAAGGCCCCCTGCTCGCCCAGCACGATGCTGCGCAGGTCGTCGTCGTTACCGACACAGGCCGCGACGATATCGGCGTCGCGCACCGCTTCGGCCGGGGTCGCCGCATGCGCGCCGCCGTACGTCTTGGCCCACTGCTCCGCCTTGGCTGCCGTGCGGTTATAGACCGTGACCTGATGACCGGCGCGCTGCAGATGACCGGCCATGGGGTATCCCATTACGCCCAGTCCCAAAAAGGCGACGCGCAGGGGAGATGCTTGCGATGAAGAGGAAGTCAATTCAGGGGCCTCGCAGGTTGATTCGCTAACAGGAACCTGTCCGGGCACGAAGCCGGCATGAAGCCGGCATGCGCACCGGGCGGTCCCATCTGATTACAGGGGGCTTGCGAGCCATCATTATAAGGACGCCCCACGGGCGCGCGCCAGCGCCACGGCCCCGTCATACGGGACGTTCGGGCAATTTCGCCCCAGTTTGGTGCGCACCAGAGCGGGGGAAAATCGTCCATTAATCCTTCGTAAACAGGGCCCGATCGTGCTCGTTTGAAAAATTCTGTTTCCGTGACTGGCGTTGGTGCCCGGTTCCGATACAATGCGCGGCATGGCTGATTTTGATACCTGTTGGTCAATTCGCGTTTACTACGAGGACACGGACGCCGGAGGCGTTGTCTTCTACGCCAACTATCTGAAATTCTTCGAACGGGCCCGTACCGAGTGGCTGCGTTCGCTTGGTATCGAGCAACTCGAACTGGCCCGCAATACCGGCATGATCTTTATTGTGCGCGCCACGGCACTCGACTACCTGAGCCCTGCCCGGCTCGACGATCTCGTTGTCATCAAGAGCCGCATCGAACGCCTGGGTGGCGCGTCGGTCGACTTCCTCCAGGAAGCCTGGCGCGATGCGCCGGACGGCAGCAGCGAACTGTTGGCGCGCGGCAGCATCAAAGTTGGCTGCGTGAGCGCCGACAAACTGCGCCCCGGCAAGATTCCGGCGCACGTGCGTCTCGCCATGCAATCGGCTTCAACGGCCGCACAGGCCGCCGCGAGCGAATCCGCCCGCGAGGGACGATAAGAATTCCGGTCATTCAATAACCACACCATGCCCGATCAAGACCTTTCCATCATTTCGCTGGTCATGCACGCCAGCGTGCTCGCCCAGGCTGTCATGGGCCTGCTGCTGTTGCTCTCGCTGCTCTCGTGGACGCATATCTTCCGCAAGATCTTCGCGATCCGCCGCGCACGCACCCAGACCGAACGCTTCGAGCGCGACTTCTGGTCCGGCGGCGATCTTCAGGCGCTGTATCAAAGCGCGCTGAACAACCGTCACCAGACGGGCGCCCTGGAACGCATCTTCGAATCGGGCATGCGCGAATACATCAAGGCGAGCGAGAAAGGGCTGAACGATCCGCACGCCATTCTGGACGGTGCACGCCGTGCCATGCGCGCTTGCTATCAACGTGAAATGGACTCGCTCGAAGCCAACCTGCCGTTCCTCGCATCGGTCGGTTCGGTGAGCCCGTACATTGGTCTGTTCGGTACCGTGTGGGGTATCATGAACGCATTCCGCGGCCTCTCAAATGTGCAGCAAGCCACGCTCGCCAACGTGGCCCCGGGCATTGCGGAAGCGCTGGTGGCCACCGCCATCGGTCTGTTTGCCGCCATCCCTGCCGTGGTTGCCTATAACCGCTTCGCCACCGACATCGACCGGCTGTCGATCCGCTTCGAAAGCTTCATCGAAGAGTTCTCCAACATCCTGCAACGGCAGATTCACTAAGCACTCCGGGAGCGCCGAGACATGGCAGGTTCTATGCGCAACGCTCGCCGCGGCCGTCGCGCCATGGCGGACATCAATGTCGTGCCGTACATCGACGTGATGTTGGTGCTGCTCGTCATCTTCATGGTGGCCGCCCCGCTGGTGGCGCCGTCGATCGTCAATTTGCCGAGCGTGGCCAACGCGAGCCCGCAGCAGCAAACGCCGCCGGTGGTCGTCAACATCGAAGCGGACAACCGCATGCTGGTGCGCTACAAGGATGGTGAGAACACCATCGAGCAGCGCATGAGCGCCGGCGATCTGACCGGATTCCTGCAAGGCCGCCAGGCCGCGAATCCGGACCAGCCGGTCGTCATTGCCGCCGACAAGTCGGTGCGCTATGAAATCGTCATGAACGTGATGTCCGATCTCAAGGCCCAGGGCGTCAAGCGCGTGGGCCTGCTCGTCAAGCAGAAATGAGCCGCACCGTAGCCCGCTCCGACCGTCCCATTGGTCCGCGCAAGGATGAGCGCGGCACGGGACGGGCATTCCTTCTCGCGCTGCTCATGCACGCGCTGCTGTTCGCATTGCTGTTCTACGGCATGCGCTGGCAGAACAGTTCGCCCGCCGGGTCCGAAGCCGAGTTGTGGACACCGACGGAAGTCGCCGAGCCGACGCCGCGCGTGGTGACGCCGCCGCCGACCCCGGCACCGCCTGCGGTCGCCGCGCCCACGCCGCCGGAAGAGGATGCCGACATCGCCCTGCAGCAGAAGAAGCGCAAGCAGGAGCAGCAGGCGGCCGAACAGGCGCGTCTGCTCGAGGCACAGCAGGAGAAGGCACGCCAGGAAGCGCTCAAGCAAAAGCAACTGGCCGAGCAACAGGCGGCTGCCGAGCTCGCGCGCAAGAAGGCCGCCGCGGACGAAGCCGCGCGGCAACAGAAGCTGGCCGATCAGAAGAAGGCGGACGACCTCAAGCATCAGAAGGAAGAAGATGCCAGGAAGGCCGAACAACTGAAGCAGCAGCAACTGGCCGACGCCCAGAAAAAGGCGGATGCCGAGAAGAAGGCTGCCGAAGACAAGGCGGCGAAGGCCAAGGCAGCGAAGGAAGCTGCGGCGCAGAAGGCGGCCGATGCGGCGCGCAACGAGCGTCTCGCCTCGCTGCGCGGCATGGCCGGCGGCACGCCGGGCGCCACCGGCAACGGTCTTGGCTCGCAGGCAGGCGGCACCGGCTCCGGCGCAGGCGGCACTGCCTCGGCGGGCTACGCCGACCGGGTGCGTGCCAAGGTCAAACCGAATATTGCTTATGGCGGCGACACCGAGGGCAATCCCACGGCAGTCGTTGCAGTACGCCTCGCCCCGGACGGCAGCGTACTTTCGATGCAGCTGGTCAAATCGAGCGGCAATCCCGCCTGGGACGCCGCCGTGCAGGCCGCCATCACCAAGTCCGATCCCTTGCCGCGCGACACGAACGGCAAAGCCCCCCCGAGCGTCAACCTTCGCTTCAGCCCGAAAGGCTGAGTCTGTTGTCAAACGGGAACGAAAACCGAGCGATGCGCGTCCATTTTCATTTGAATGTGGTAAAAATGGCGCTTGCACCGCGTAACTGACCAATCGAACGCATGCGAATTTCCAGTCAATATGCATGGCGTGCGCTGGTGGCCTCCTGGCTCACTGCGGCTTGCACGATTGCCCATGCGCAGACACCGCTGACCGTCGACATTACGGGCGTCGGTAGCAACCGCTACCCGATCGCCGTGTCGAATTTCAAGGGCACCGCGCCGACGGACATCGTGTCCGTCATCAAGGCCGACCTGAGCAACAGCGGACGTTTCAATCAGATCGACACGGGCGGTGCCACCGTCGGCGTGGACGATTCGGTCGATCTCGGCACGTGGCGCGCCAAGGGTGCGAACGCGTTCGTCTCGGGCACCATCGTTCCGCAAGGCAACGGCAACTTCCAGGTCAGCTTCCGTCTTTACGATGCCGTGAACGGCCAACCGCTCGGCGGCCTGGCGCTCACGTCGTCGCAGGCCAATCTGCGCCTGACTGCACACAAGATTGCGGACTATATTTATCAGAAGCTGCTGGGCGATCGCGGCGTGTTCGCCACGCGACTGTCGTACGTACTGCATAACGGTCCGAACTACCAGTTGCAGATTTCGGATTCCGACGGTCAGGACGCACGCGTGGCGCTCAACAGCCGCGAGCCGATCATCTCGCCGGCGTGGTCGCCGGATGGCACGAAGGTCGCCTACGTGTCGTTCGAGAAGCGCAAGCCGGTCGTGTACATCCACGATCTGCCGTCGGGTCGCCGCGCCGTGCTGGCCAACGAGAAGGGCAACAACTCGGCACCGTCGTGGTCGCCGGACGGCAGCAAGCTGGCCGTGGCCCTCTCGCGCGACGGCAACACGCAGATCTATCAGGTCAACGCCAATGGCGGCGGCCTCAAGCGTCTGTCGCGCAGCGGCGCGATCGACACCGAACCGCAGTATTCGCCGGATGGCAAATGGATTTTCTTCACGAGCGATCGTGGGGGTGGTCCGCAGATCTACAAGATGCCGGCCGGCGGCGAAAGTGAAGGCGGCGCACAGCGCGTGACCTTCAAGGGGAGTTACAACGTCAGCCCGCGAATCAGTCCCGACGGCAAGTTGCTCGCGTTCATCGCGCGTCAGGGTGGCGGATTCCAGCTGTGCGTGCAGGATATGAGTACTGGCGATGTTACGGCACTGACCGACACCAGGCACGACGAATCACCGAGTTTTGCCGCGAACGGCAAATACATTCTTTACGCAACGCAGTCAGGAGGCCGAAAGGTCCTTGCAGCAGTTTCGGTAGACGGGCAAACCCGGCAGATTCTTCAGGTCCGTGGAGGGGAAGTTCGCGAACCCTCCTGGGGCCCCTTTATGCAATAACATCAACAGCAACACCAACATCAATTGGAGGCTCATATGAGTTCCCTGCTTCGTAATATCCTCGCCATCTCTTCGCTGGCCGCTCTGGCCGCTTGCTCGTCGGGCGTGAAGCTCGACGACCAGGCTAACGCCAACAAGGGTCAGACCACGACCGACGCTCGCGCCGTGACCCCGGTCGACGCTTCGGCAGCCGAGCTGAACAACCCGAACGGCCCGCTCGCCAAGCGCAGCGTGTTCTTCGGCTTCGACAAGTACGACGTGGACTCGCAATACACCCCGATGCTCCAGGCTCACGCGCAGTTCCTGGCCAAGTACTCGCAACGTCACGTGCTGGTTCAGGGCAACACCGACCCGCGCGGTACGAGCGAATACAACCTGGCCCTGGGTCAGCGTCGTGCTGAAGCCGTGGTGAAGGCAATGACGGCACTGGGCGCCAACCCGAGCCAGATGGAAGCCGTGTCGCTGGGCAAGGAAAAGGCTACGGGTACCGACGAAGCCACCTGGGCCCAAGACCGTCGCGTCGACCTGGTCTATTGATTGAATCGTTATGACGTCTCGTTTGCTTAAAAACATCATTTGCGCTGCGACGCTCGGTACTGCGGTGCTGAGCCCGCTCGCGCATGCCGGATTGTTCGACGACGACGAGGCGCGCAAAGCGATCCTCGACATCCGCAGCCGTCTGGATTCGGACAAGCAGCGGATCGAGGGGCTCACGCGCAACGTGCTGGATTTGAACAACCAGATCCAGCAGTTGCAGCGTGATCTGGCCGACCAGCGCGGCCAGAACGAAGATCTGAAAAATCAGCTTGCGAACCTGCAACAGAGTCAGAAGGATTTCTACAACGACCTCGACGGCCGTCTGAAGAAATTCGAACCGCAGCAGATGACCGTCGGCGGTGTTACCGGCACCGTCCAACCGGGCGAGAAGGATATTTTCGACGCCGCCCTGACGAAATTCCGCAACGGTGACTACAAGGGTGCGCAAACGGCATTCCGGACTTTTGCAGCAAAGTATCCCGACAGCCCGTATCAACCTGAAGCTCAGTTCTGGCTTGGCAATGCGCAGTACGCCAACAAGGATCTGAAGGGGTCCACTGCGACGCTGCAAGGGATTGTGACGAAGTATCCGACGAGCCCGAAGGCTGCCGAGGCCATGCTGGCAATTGCCAGCAACCAGGCGGAATCCGGGCAGACTGCGGCAGCGAAGAAAACGTTGCAGGATCTGGTGACCAAGTACCCGGACACCGAATCGGCAGCGGAGGCCAAGAAGCGTGCGGCCAAGCTGAAGTAAGACGCCCACTCGGGAGGCTGCGCGAACCAGCCTTTCGTGTCAGGACACTCGTCAAACGCACAACGCCGCCTCTTGGGCGGCGTTGTCGTTTTCCGCGATTGCAAGTGGCGGGGGGGAGTCGCGTAGAATACGGGCTTTCCTAGAACGGCCGGGCACGGCCGCAATCGTCTTCTCGCCACATGACCGACGTCGATCTCACCGCCCTCTCCCACACTGTCGTGTGGCTCACCTTTGGTCTGGCCTTCGTATTCGGTGCCGTGCTCCAACGCACGCACTTCTGCACGATGGGCGCGCTCTCCGACATCGTCAACATCGGCGACTGGAACCGCATGCGCATGTGGTGGCTCGCGATCGGTGTCGCGACCGTTGGCACGGGCGTGCTGGCATCGCAGGGCATCATCGATCCGGTCAAGGCGATCTACACCACGCCGCGCTTCACGTGGCTCTCGTATCTTGTTGGCGGATGGCTGTTCGGCTTCGGCATGGTGCTGGCGTCCGGGTGCGGCAGCAAGACGCTCGTGCGCATCGGCGGCGGCAATCTTAAGTCGCTGCTCGTCTTCGTGATGATCGGCCTGACGGCCTACATGACACTCAAGGGCTTGTTCGCGGTGTTTCGCGTGGCAGCGCTCGATAGCGTGCAAACGACGTTTGCGAACTCGCAGGATCTGCCCACACTGCTCGGCGGCTGGTTCGGTGGCGACGTGCATCGCGCACAACTCGTGCTCGGTCTCGTGATCGGTGGTGCGTTCGTGATCGCAGCGCTCGCACGTCGCGAGTTCTGGACCTTCGACAATCTGCTCGGCGGCATTGTCGTGGGCGCGATCATCGTGGCGCTCTGGTACGTGTCGGGCAAGATCGGCTATGTCGCCGAGAATCCGAACACGCTGGAGGAGAGTTTCGTGGCGACGAACTCCGGCAAGATGGAAGCGCTGTCGTTCGTCTCGCCGCTCGCCTACACGGTGTACTGGCTGATGATGTGGAGCGACACGAGCAACGTGATGACGCTGGGCATCTCCAGCGTGTTGGGGGTGATTGCGGGTTCGTTCGCCTATGCACTCGTGTCGCGCAATTTCCGCTGGGAAGGTTTTCAGGGCACGGAAGACACGGCGAACCACATGGTGGGTGGCGCGCTGATGGGTTTCGGCGGCGTGACGGCACTGGGCTGCACGGTCGGGCAAGGGCTGTCCGGCCTGTCGACGCTCGCCCTCGGATCGTTCCTCGCCATCGCGGCAATTCTGGTGGGCGGCATCTGCGCGTTCAAGTATCAGATGTGGCGAATTGAGCGCAGCGTTTGAACGAAATTCGCGCCTACACGCGGGAAAACGCCCCGAAACGGACACATTCGCGTCACACGGGTATTGACACTATAACGACGTTCCCGCTATAATCTTTTTCTTCTTTGGGTCGTTAGCTCAGCTGGTAGAGCAGCGGACTTTTAATCCGTTGGTCGCAGGTTCGAATCCCGCACGGCCTACCAAAAGAATTCAAGGGGTTGCGAGAAATCGCAACCCCTTTTCGTTTTCGCGTGCGGGAATTTTTCCGGCTTTTCCGCACCGTCCGTCACTCCGGCCACCCTGGATTGGTGGCGTACATTATCGAGACGAAAGCCAGACCGTCGGACGATCTGGTCTGGACACCATCGCTTTGCGAGCAGGGGCCGTACGATTGGATATTTGTCGGGCCGCAGTTTTCCTTCGTCAGGCAAGATGGGAAAATTCGACTGCAGTCTATTCAGATCAAGCGAATGTAGTCACCAACACGTGCAGCAACGCGCCGAAATGATCCGATTCCGCCATTCCGCGATCCCATTCATTCGATGAAGCCGACCGGCGCGTACACGTCATGGACGAAGAAGATGCTTGAACGCGAGTTCATTCGCTTTCTCATCGTCGGCGTGGCCAATACTGCGTTCTTTTACGCGACGTATGCGATGTGCCTCGCGTTCATCCAATACAAGCTCGCCTACACCGTCTCGTTCGCGCTCAGCGTGGTCTTCTCCTACTGGCTGAACTCGCATTTCGTCTTCCGGGTCAAGCTGTCGCTGAGCGGCCTGCTCAGGTTTCCGCTGGTGTATCTGGTCCAGTATCTGGGAGGTATCGCGTTGATGTACCTCCTCGTCGATTGGCTCCATCTGTCGGCCTATCTCGCGCCGATCATCGTCGTCGGCCTCACCATCCCTGTCACATTTCTGCTCTCCCGCACGCTCCTTCGCGGGAAGCGCTTCGGCTGAGTCTAAAGTTTTCGCTGCACTTGCCGAAGTCATGAACTATCCCTCGATGCGCAGACGCGCGCGTCACGTCGCATGGGGACGAGGGATCACACGATGATTTCAATCAGGCAGCGGAGAGATTTTGATGTTCGTTAAAACCGTTCTGGGTGCGCTGGCCAGCGTCGTACTGGTCAATGCCGCATGGGCAGAAGAAGCGGGAGACTGGCTCACGGTGGCCGAAACGCCGAAGACCGTCTGGCAGGGGAAGAAAGGAAGCGGCGCGTTGTCGAATGTCGACGGCAAAAAGAACAACGGCTACAAGTACCTCTATCAGATTCGTAACAAATCGCAGAACACCTACAAGTACGGACAGGCCGTCGTGCTGCTCGATGCCTGCCGAAAGGGCTTCGGCTACGTGTATTACAACGGGATGGAAGGTCAGTACACGGGCAAGGACCAGTTCGTGCGCTTCGGCCCCACTGTCGCCGACAGCCTGGGCACGATGGCCTGTACGAGTTGGGATAGCGACACGGGGAAAGTCTCGCGCACCGAGAACGGCGACGCCTGGGAGTTCGCAGCACAGGTCGAGAAGTCGGGGAACAAGATTTTCGTCAAACGCGACACGCTTCACACGCGCAGCTTCAAGGGTAAAGCGTCGGTCTCGATTCTGTCGCGCTTCGACAATCTGCGCGAAAAGACCTACGAGTACACCGAATACGTGATCGCGAAGGCCGATTGCGATCGTGGCTACGGCACGCTTTACGAACTCAATTTCGACGGCAACGTGTCCGACAAATGGGATGTCGCACTCAACGGCGACTCCGTGGCGTCGGCCGTGGGTGGCGTCGTGTGCAGCAAGCGGTAACGCCATCATCGGAGGGCGGCGTCATCGCGCCCTCCTCCTGCACGTTCAAACCGCAGGCGACATGCCCTTCACCACCGCCGCCGCGTGCCCTACCGCCTCACCCTGTCGGCGTCCGGCCATTTCACTGCTGCCCGGATCGTTCTCGGGAAGCCGGTGACGTTCGATGTCCTTTACGGCCTGAATGGCCGTCGCGTCGATACCGTCGGTGAGCGGCTTCGGGTCGACACCGATCGCGAGCACCATCAGCGCCATTGCACCCAGCAGTGCGAACTCGCGACGGCTCAGATCGCGCAATCCCGCCACCCGCGCATTCGCCACGCGCCCGAAGATCACGCGCTTGTACATCCACAACGTGTACGCCGCGCTCAACACCAGCGTGAGCGACGCCAGCGCGCCGATCCAGAAATTGGCCTTGATCGCGCCCATCAACACGAGAAACTCGCCCACGAATCCCGACGTGCCCGGCATGCCCACGTTCGCCATCGAGAACAGCATCGCAAACGCGGCAAAGCGCGGCATCGTAGCCGCAACGCCACCATACGCATCGATCGAAGCACTTCCCGTGCGGTCATACAGCATGCCCGTGCACAGCAGCATCGCGCCGGACACAATGCCGTAGGAAATCATCTGCATCACCGCGCCGTCCGTGCCCATTTCCGAGAACAGGAACAGACCGAGCGTGACCAGCCCCATGTGCGCGACCGCAGAGTAGGCAAGTAACTTGCGCAAATCGGTTTGCACCAGCGCCACGAGGCTCGCGTAAATCACGGCGATCAACGACAGCACCACCATCAGCGGTGCAAGGAAATGGCTCGCATCGGGTAGCAGCGGCAGATTGAAACGCAGCAGGCCGTAGCCGCCCAGCTTCAGCATGCCGAGCATCACGGCGGCGCCGGTGGGCCCATCCAGATGCACTTCCGGCAGCCACGTGTGCACCGGCCACATCGGCACCTTGACGGAAAAAGCGCCCAGGAAGCCGATGAACAACATGACCTGCACGGCGAGCGGCAAATGCAGCGTCTGCCAGCGGGCAATGTCGAAGCTCTGGGTCTGCATGTACAGATAGAGCATCGAGAGCAGCATCATCAGCGAGCCGGTCAGCGAAAAGAAGAAGAACTTGATGGCCGCATGCGTGCGATTGGCGCGTCCGTACACGCCGATCAGCAGATACAACGGCAGCAGCGTGGCCTCGAAAAAGACGAAGAACAACATGCCGTCCTGCGCGGTGAACACGCCCTGCATCAGCCCCGAGAGCACGAGGAAGCTACCGAAGTACGCGCTCATGCGCGTCGTCACCGCACGCCACGACGCCAACACCACGATCACCGTCGTGACACCGGTCAGCGCCACCAGCCAGAGCGAGATGCCGTCGATACCGACATGCCACGACGCATCGAACGACGTGATCCAGCGAAAGCGCTCGACAAACTGAAGACTCGTCACACTGGTACGAAAGCCATGCACCAACGGCACGATAGGCGCCGCAGAGACCACCGCTGCGATTAGCGAGGCCCAACGTACGGCATTGGGGTGACGATCCTGGCCCAGCAGCATGACGAGTGCGCCAGCCAAGATGGGAAGCCAGATGAGAAGCGACAGGATGGGGAACATAGGGGACCTGATGTGCTGCAACAAAAACCGGACGCTGTTGCACGCCATCCGCGCAGTGAGGGACGAACCAGCCCAGCACGCTTTACCAGTGGCAAAGCGCGCAACCCAAGACAAATCAATGCTTGCGGGAGGGGACGCCATGCGCGGCGGCGTCAACGAAGGTCGCAAGCATACGCGCCTCAAATGCATTTTGCATCGCAGCAAATTTTACAAATGGTTGCGCAAATGCCATCCGACCGGACGGTCGGTGAGTGCGTCGTCCTGCACGCGCCCGCGTGACAGTGCATTGCGTTGAGCCTCGAATTCAGTGCGACGGCATGCGGCCGTCGCACTCATCGAATTCGTCAACAACCCATTGCGGAAACTGGAGACAGTGCAGACGTCTCGACCCGCGAGCACACATCGCAATCACGTGCGTACTGGCAAGCCGAAAACGGGTCGGAAGCGTACGACGTCAGGCCTTCGGACGCCGCAGATCGAACATCGGGCCGATCTCGGCATAGTCGCCGAGATATCCGGCGCGCATCACCGGGTGTGCCTTCGCGGTATCGAAGGTGCCGTCTTCGCGCAGAAACTCGCGTCGGATGTGCACGCCGACGACCTGTCCGAGCGCGAGCCAGTTGTCCATCGGTTTGCCATCGAGCCCCTGCAACCGCACGATTTGGAGCAGCTTGCATTCGAGCGATGCCGGCGACTCCGCCACATGCGGCACGTCGACATTGACGCCGGGCGCCTTGGTCAAACCGGCAAGCTCGAACTCGTCGACCTCGCGTGGCACGGGCGCCGACGTCTTGTTCATCTGCGCGACAAGCGATTGGCTCGTGAAATTCCAGACGAACTCACGCGTCGCCTCGATGTTGGCGATGGAGTCCTTGAAGCCCTCGCTGCAAAAACCGATGATCGGCGGGAAAGTCGCGAAGGCGCCGAAGAAGCTGTACGGCGCGAGATTGACCCGGCCTTGCGCGTCGCGGCTCGAAATCCAGCCGATCACGCGCGGCGCGACAATCGCCTTGAAAGGATCGTGGGACAACCCGTGCCCTTTGGCCGGATCGTAGAAGTGAACGTCGTTTGACATGAGACCGCTGATCGAAATGAAAAGAGATGCCGTCGATGCTAACGCACTCTGCGCGCACGTGTCGCCGACCTAAGCCGACGCAACGCGAGCGAGGCGCGTGATCAATGTCCGATGCCCCGGCCACTGTGCCGCCAGCGCCGCCGGATCGGCCATCTCGAAGTCCTCGAAGGCAAACCCCGGTGCCACAGTGCAGCCGACCAGCGAGAAGGCGGTCGACGGCGCCGGTTCGGCTGCGAACCAGCGCCCGGCCGCCACGACGTGCTGCAACTGCTCGCCGCCAGCGACATCAAGCCCCACGCGGGTCGTCGTCAACACGCCTGTCGCGTCGATCTCATGCACCCACAGCGTGCCGCCGAGATGGAAATGCCAGATCTCATCGCTGCGAATACGGTGGAACGCGGAGAAGTCGCCCGCTTCAAGCAGATAGAGAATGGCCGTCGAGACGCTGCGCGGCCCGGCAAATCCGGCGGGCAACGCGGGCGGCTCGATCGTCTGTTGCGCGCGGTACGTCTCGCGGTAATGCCCACCTTCCGGATGCGGTTGCAGCGCCAAGGCGCTCACGAGATCGGCGGCAGACGGCATATCGGTCTCCTGGATGATTGACGGGATGAACGCCTCACACGATATCGCATTGCGGCAGATTGCTGCCCCGCGATTTCCATGGAATTCACCTGCCAAAACAAAGGTTCCGATCAGTGAAACGTTGGCGATGCCGGCGGGTATCGGCCCCTTCCCCGGGAAAGCCGCATAAGGCAACGCTTATGACGCCATAGCGAAGGGACCCAACGAGGATTGTCGATTTATGCGACGATTGCCGTGTTGCGTCGCGCAAGGCGGCGCGTTTTTCATTGTATGCGCCGCCACGGCGCCGTCAGACCATGCCTGCCACGCTCAAGATCGATTTTGTTTCCGATGTCGCCTGCCCCTGGTGCGCCATCGGCCTCGCCTCGCTGAAGACCGCGCTCGGCCGCCTCGGTAACGAGGTCGAAGCCGACCTGCATTTCAGCCCCTTCGAACTGAACCCCGACATGCCCGTCGATGGCGTGCCGCTGGCCGACTACATGTCGCGCAAGTACGGTCTGTCGCCGGAGCAACTGGCACAGAACCAGGCCAACATCAGCGCGCGCGCAGCGGCGGAAGGCTTCCCGATGCACATGGAGCTGCGCACGCACGCGTACAACACGTTCGATGCGCATCGCTTGCTGCACTGGGCGCAAACGGTCGGCAACGACAAGCAACTCGCCCTCAAGGAGGCGCTCTTTCGTGCCTACTTCCAGGACGGCAAGCGCACAAGCGATCCGGAAGTGCTGGTCGACGCCGTCGCCCAGGCGGGCCTCGAAACGGCGCGCGCACGCGAGATTCTCGCGTCCGACGAATACGCCGACCAGGTGCGCGCGCTGGAGCGCCATTACCAGAACCTCGGCATCCGCTCGGTCCCGGCAGTCATCTTCAACAACCGGCACCTCGTGAGCGGCGGCCAACCGCCGGAAGTCTTCGAACAGGCGATCCGCCAGATTCTGGCCGAGGGCTGATCCGTCATGTCGTCGCTCCCCCCCACCGCCGGCACGCCGGCGGTACGCCCTGCGGCACAAACGCAGTTGCACGAACCGCCCGCTGCCGGACGCGGTCTTGCCATGACGGCGATCCTGCTCGCCGTCTCGCTCGCCAGCCTCGATACCGCCATCGCCAACACGGCCCTGCCGCAAATGGCGATCGACCTGAACACCACGCCGTCGGCGTCCGTCTGGATCGTGAACGCCTATCAACTGGCGATGGTCGCCACGTTGCTGCCGTTCGCCGCGCTCGGTGAGCGCGTCGGCCACAAGCGTGTGTTCATGGGGGGCGTAGCGGTGTTTCTCGTCGCGTCGCTCTTGTGTGCACTTTCGCCCTCGCTCGGCTTTCTGGCGGCAGCGCGACTGCTGCAAGGCGTGGGCGCAGCGGCAGTGATGAGCGTGAACATCGCCCTCATCCGCTTCCTGTACCCGGCCCATCAACTCGGGCGTGGCGTCGGGCTCAACGCGCTCATCGTGGGGATCTCGTTCGCCATCGGGCCAACCGTCGCGTCTGTCGTGCTCGCGTTCGCCAGTTGGCCGTGGCTGTTCCTGATCAACGTGCCGACCGGATTGCTCGCACTGGCATTCTCGCGCAGGAACTTGCCGGACACGCCGCGCAGCGAGCACAAGCCGGACATGATTGCCGCACTGCTCAACGTGGCCACGTTCACGCTGCTGATCTTCGCACTGAGCCAGAGTGCGCAGCAGGCCGACTGGCATCTCACGCTTGCCTGCTTCGTCGGTGCACTGGTGTTCGGCTGGGCGCTGATTCGACGGGAGCGCGGCCACCAGGCGCCGATGCTGCCGGTCGATCTGATGCGTCTGCCCGCCTTCGCACTGTCGACCGTGACGGCCATTTGCGCCTTCGCAACGCAAGGACTGGGACTGGTCTCGCTGCCGTTCTACTTCGAGAACGTGCTGCATCGCAGTCCTATCGAAACCGGTTTCCTGATGACGCCGTGGCCGTTTTTCGTGGCGGCCATTGCGCCGGTTGCGGGACGCCTGTCCGACAAGTATCCGCCCGGCGCACTGGGCGCCATCGGTCTGGCAATGTTGAGCGCGGGCATGGCGTTGCTCGCGCTCATGCCCGAGCATGCGGCGCTCTGGGACATCGGCTGGCGCATGGCGCTCTGCGGGCTGGGCTTCGGTTTCTTCCAGTCGCCGAATCTGAAGGCGTTCATGCACAGCGCGCCGCCGGAGCGCAGCGGGGGGGCGAGCGGCATGGTCGGTACGTCGCGCCTGCTCGGTCAGGCGACGGGTGCCGCGCTCGTGGCACTGGCGCTGGGTCTGGCCGGCACCCACGGCTCGACATGGGCGCTGGCGTGGGGCGCCGCCTTCTCCGCAGCCGGATGCCTCGCGAGTGGTTTGCGACTGGTCAAGCGCGCCGCCTGAGTCTGCGCGAAACGTTCGATCCCCGAAGCCCCGCCTCGCGCGGGGCTTTGTCGTTTCCGGCCCATGCGTTCCGCGTGAGCGAAGGTTCGGAATTCTCCGCTTGAAAGAACGAAAGACATCGACTACTGTACAAAATCACAGTATTCGATAATCGCCAACCGAGGAGTGCGTAATTGGATCATTCTGCAAATGGACCGTTCGACGTCCAGCTCGAGCCGCAATCGTTATCGCCAGTGGCAGAAAACACCGGGCTTGGCCGTCTTTCCCTGAACAAGCGTTACCACGGTGATCTGGAAGCCGTGAGCCAGGGTGAGATGCTGTCGTTTCGCAGCACGACGCCGGGGTCGGCGGGCTATGTGGCAATGGAGACGGTGACCGGCGCGCTACATGGCCGCAGCGGTACGTTCGTGCTCCAGCACAGTTGCACCATGACGCGCGGCGCGCCTGCGCAGTCGATCACGGTCGTTCCGGATTCCGGCACCGGCGCGCTGGCCGGATTGACCGGCAGTCTGACGATCGTCATCGCCGACGGCCAGCATTCCTACGCGTTCGCCTACGGCCTTCCCGACGGGCAGTAGCGCGGTCATTCATCTCATTGACGGAGGCACATCATGAGCCATCGCGGCACCGATCGCCAGATCGACAACATCGAATTCAATGTCAGCGACATTGCGCGCAGCAAGGCGTTTTACGGTAGCGTGTTCGGCTGGACGTTCACCGACTACGGCCCCACCTACACCGAGTTCAGTGACGGACGGCTCACCGGCGGGCTGACCACGGGCGGCACCATTCGGCCCGGTGGGCCGCTGGTGATTCTCTACGCCGACGATCTGGCGCAGACACAACGTCGTGTCGAAGCGGCGGGCGCCCCGATTACCGTGCCGGCATTCGACTTTCCGGGCGGACGACGCTTCCACTTCACCGACCCGGACGGGTATGAGCTCGCGGTGTGGTCTGCGGGGAAATAGCTGCCAGACGGGAACGATACGAGAGCGGTATCCCCCTGAATGCACAACGCTTCGTTTGGAGCCCTCCTTGCGCATTGCGCATTGCGTATACGCCTTAAGTCCAATGCACGCCCACGACCCGATGGATACCATGCCTTCGGAACGTCTTGTTTGGGTCGTGCGCCAGAATGGAGTCCTGTAGGCATCCCCTCCTCCTGAAACCTTCACCGGTACAGCGCTCGCCCAATACCCGGGGGCTGTACCGTTATTGACGCGGATCGTTCGTCAATTCAGTGCGAAGTCGGCGATAGCTCGCCGCTTCTCACGACTCGCAAGGAGGCTGGTATGAAAAAGGAAGATCGGAAGTCGAGCGAATCTGTGCCGCGGCCGGAGGCCGAAGCCCCGGTCACCGAGCTGAACGCACAGGAAATCGACCAGGTCAGCGGGGGAGCTGGCGGCAGGAAAACAACGACCGTATTGGCGGGTAACACCTCGCAAGACTCGCCGGTGACGGCAAATAAAAAATCCTTCTTCTAAGTGCAAGCTGGCGGCCGATTTCGGCCGCCTTGCGCTGGACGATGGACATGGCGAACACACGGCGAATGAGTGAGGGCGCACCGCCAATCTGCAACGGCCCGCCTATCGCAGACAAGCGTGTGTAACAACGTCTGATCCCTATGGCCACAGCCCCCGGATCGCACCGCTCCCTATCACTCGACCGTCACCGATTTGGCAAGATTTCTCGGCTTGTCGACATCGGTGCCGCGCGCGACGGCGGCGTGATACGCGAGCAGTTGCATCGGGATCGTGTGCAGAATCGGCGACAGCAGCCCGTAGTGCTCGGTCAGACGAATCACGTCGATATCGGGCCCGGGCGACAGGCCGCAATCGCTGTCCGCGAAGACGTAGAGCCTGCCGTTACGCGCGCTCACCTCATGCATGTTCGACTTGAGCTTTTCCAGCAGACGGTCATTGGGCGCCACCGCCACCACGGGCATTTCGTCACTCACCAGCGCCAGCGGGCCATGCTTCAACTCGCCCGCCGGGTACGCCTCGGCGTGGATGTACGAGATTTCCTTCATCTTCAGCGCCCCCTCCATCGCCACCGGGTAGTGCAGGCCCCGACCCAAGAACAGAATGTCCTGACGTCGTGTCAATTGCTCCGCCCAGCCGATGATCTGCGGCTCGAGTGCCAGCACGCGGGCAATCGCGTCCGGCAGGTGCCGCAGCGCGCGCAGATGCTGCTGTTCGTCCTCGTCCGACAGGCGCTTGCGGGTCTGCGCGAGCGTAAGCGCCAGCAGGAATAGCGAGACGAGCTGCGTCGTAAACGCCTTGGTCGATGCCACACCGATCTCGACGCCCGCACGCGTGAAGAACGTCAACGCACATTCACGCGCCAGCGCGCTCGTGGCCACATTGCAGATGGCCAGCGTGTGATGCATGCCCCGCGCCTTCGCCGCGTGAATGGCGCCAAGCACATCGGCCGTCTCACCGCTTTGCGAGACCGCGACGACCAGCGCGTTCGGATTCGCCACGCTATCGCGATAGCGATACTCGCTGGCAATCTCCACGCTCACCGGCAATTGCGCGAGGCTCTCGATCCAGTACTTCGCCGTAAGCGCCGCGTGATAGCTGCCGCCACACGCCAGCAACAGCACCGAATCCACAGCGTTGAACACGCGCCAGGCAGTGTCGCCGAACAATTCCGGCATGATCGACGTTACGTCCTGCAACGTATCGGCGACCGCGCGCGGTTGCTCGAAGATTTCCTTCTGCATGTAGTACCGATAAGGGCCGAGATCCGCCGCGCCACTATGCGCCGCCACTCGATTGACCGGGCGCTCCACGCGCTGCCCCTGCGCATCTTCGACCCAATAGCGATGCAGTTGAATGTCTGCCACGTCGCCATTTTCCAGATACACGATCCGATCGGTAACGCTGGCCAGCGCGATCGCATCCGACGCAATGAAGTTCTCGCCCTCGCCCACCCCGAGAATGAGCGGCATGCCGTCACGTGCACCTACCAGACGGTGCGGTTCATCGCGGCAGATCACCGCGATGGCATAGCTGCCCGCCAGTTGCGCCGCAGCGGCCTTCACCGCCGCAAACAGATCGCCATCGTACAGATGGTCGATCAGATGCGCGATGACTTCGCTATCGGTCTGGCTCGCGAAGCGATAGCCGTGCGTCTGAAGCGTGGCACGCAACGCCTCGTGATTCTCGATGATGCCGTTGTGCGAGAGCGCGATGCGCGGCGTCTCGGCGCCTGGCGAAAAATGCGGATGCGCATTGTCCGTGACCGGCTTGCCGTGCGTGGCCCAGCGCGTGTGCGCTATGCCTGTGTAGCCCGAGAGTTGCATGCGCGCGACTTCGTCCTGCAAATTCGCGACGCGCGCCACACTCCGCGCACGCACCAACGCGCCGTCGGCGTACAGCGCCACGCCGCACGAGTCGTACCCGCGATACTCCAGCCGCTTCAGACCGTCGACCAGCGTAGGGACGATGTCCCGTTGCGCCACCGCACCGATGATTCCACACATAACGCTTCTCCGAGAGGATTCGTTGCCCGTCAGTGAAGCGATGGTAGAGTTGACGAACTGAAATTAATCGTCAAAATCAACATTTTTATGAAATTTAAATTCACACAATCAACATAGTGAAATTTAATTTCAAACGTATCCCCTTTCAAAAGCCAACATGACGACCGTGACCCTCGACGATCTGGATCTGCGCATCCTGAGCACGCTGCAAGCCGACGCATCGATCTCGAACCTGGAACTGTCGCGCCGCGTGCACGCGTCTGCGCCTACCTGTCTTCGACGCGTACGTGCCCTCAGGGATGCAGGCGTGATCGCCCGACAGATTGCGATTCTCGAGCCGTCCAAACTCGGCCCGACGCTCACGGCAGTCGTGGAAGTGAGTCTGGACCGGCAAACCGCAGAAGACTTCGACGCCTTCGAGTCCTACATCTGCGCCGAGTCCGCCGTCACGCAGTGCTATCGCGTATCGCCGGGCCCGGACTTCGTGGTGATCGCACAGGTACGCGACATGGCCGAATACGACGGACTCGCACGACGGCTCTTCAAAGGCGCATCGAACATTCGAAATGTCCGCACCTTCTTCTCGACTCGCATGGCGAAGTTCGAAGCCAACGCACGAGTTCAAATGAATCGACCGCACTGACGGCATGGGCCGCAAAGCGAAAGCCTGCGATTCCTGCTTGTATTTCGCCAATGCAGATCGCCACACAGCAAGGCAATTCATCGATATCGGATTGCGACAAAGTTCATTTGAACATTTCACCAAGTCATTCGAACGTCACACTCGGCTGTCAAAGTGACGCCCATTCCAGACAGAATGCGCGATACAAGACTGCCCGATGGATCTCTCAGAACGCCAAACCCGCATCGTCTCGTTGTTTCGTCAGCATGGCGAAATGAGCGTCGACGCCCTCGCCGAGCATTTCGGCGTGGCCACGCAGACCATCCGGCGCGACGTGAATGCGTTGTGCGATGCGAACGTGCTGCGCCGTTACCACGGCGGCGCACGTCTGCTCACGCCCGGCCCGAATCAGCCCTACGAGGTGCGGCGCGTACGCAATCTCGAAGGCAAGCTTCGCATCGGACAGGCCGCCGCCGAACGGATCCCGGACGGTGCAACCGTGCTGCTGGGCATCGGCACCACACCGGAACAGGTGGCCGTGGCCCTCGTGCATCGCAAGCGCTTGTGCGTCATCACGAACAACCTGCGCGCCGCGTTGGTCCTTGCCAGCAATCCCGAACATCGCGTGATCGTCCCGGGCGGTGAGTTGCGCTCGCCCAACCCCGAAATTCTTGGTGACGAAGCGGATCGGCTCTTCCGTGCGTATCGCGCCGACATTGGCGTGTACAGCGTGGGCGGCATCGACGACGACGGCACCCTGCTCGACTACGACCGACATGAGGCGGCCTCTCGCGAAGCCCTGCGCGACGCCAGCCGCTACCGCATTCTGGTGGCCGACGCGTACAAGTTCACACGCAAGCCGAGCGTGCGCGGCGGACAACTCGACGACCAGCACCTCGTCGTCACCGACGGCCCGCTACCCGACGCGTTGAGCGACTACCTGCGTGCGCTGCCGTCTGCGGCCGATCGCCCCGAATTCGTTACCGTCTGACACACCCCACGATCCCCTTGTCCGCCCCGAGATCCGCCACCATGTTCGCCGCTTCGTTTCGTGCCGCCGCCCCAACCCCCACCTGGGCCCGATTCACCGCCGCTAGCCTCACCGCGCTCGCCTGCGCCGTGGGCGGACTGACTTCGCCTGTGGCGAGTGCCGCCCCGCTCATCGTCGCGCATCGCGGCGGCACCGGCGACACGCCCGAGAACACCGTGCAGGCGTTCACCAACGCGTTGCATAACGGCGCGCAGGCACTGTGGATGACGGTGCAAGTCACACGCGACGGTGTCCCGGTGATGTACCGTCCCGCCGACCTCTCGGCCCTCACGGACGGCCACGGCAAGCTCGCCGATCTCGACTACGCCGACGTGCGCAAGCTCAATGCGGGCTACGCGTTCTCGCGCAAGACTGCTGACTCGCAGACCGTCTATCCCTACCGTGACCATCCGCTGCCGATCCCGACGCTGCGTGAAGCGTTGGCTGCCGTGCCTGCCGATGTGCCGGTGTTGCTCGATATGAAGCAGACACCCGCAGCGCCGCTCGTCGAAGCCGTCATTCAGGTGCTCGACGACACGCAAGCCTGGTCGCGCGTACGCCTGTACTCCACCGAGGCCGACGCCACCGACCGGATGCGCGAACGACGCCCGCAAGCGCAACTTTTCGAATCGCGCGACGCGACGCGCAACCGACTCGTGACCGCTGCGCTGGCGGGGCAATGCGCCACGCCTCCCGCACCCGGCACCTGGGTCGGCATCGAGCTTCACCGGCAAGTGGAGGTTGTCGAGCGCTTCACGCTCGGCCAGGGGGTGTCGAAAGTCGTTGCCAACTGGTGGACGCCTGCCGCCGTCCAGTGCTTCAAGTCGCGTGGCGATGTGCATCTGGTCGCCTTCGGCGTGGAAACGCCGCAGGATTTCGAAGCCGCGTCGCAGCTCGGCTTCGACGCCGTGATGACAGACTCTCCCGCCCGCCTGCGCGCTGCGCTGGTCGATCAGGGACAGATCCCCAAAAAATAAGCGCTCTCGGCAACCGCGCTCGGTTCACGCCGCGCGCGGGCCACACCGCCGTTGACGAATCGAGGTCTCGCATCTCGAATCAAATGTCATATTTAGGATTCCAAATTTACAAAGCAATGCGCTAACACGGCACAAGCCCCCGCCAAGCGCATTGCGCAACGTTGCTCCACGCACAGGAAAATCACCATGAAGTTCCCTTCTCGCTCCGTCCTCACGCGCGCTGCCGCCCTCGTCACCGGGTGCTCCGCTGTCGCGTTCGCTCACGCGCAATCCAACATTACGCTCTACGGGATCGTCGACGGTGGCGTCGGCTACGCCAGCAATGTCGCCTCGGTCACGCGGGCCGGCGCGGCAGGCCGCCCCGCCGTGCTCAACGGCGCGTCGAGCTACGCTTTCCAGAATGGCACATGGCAAGGCAGCCGCTGGGGCATTCAGGGTACGGAGGATCTGGGCAGCGGCCTGAAGGCCCTGTTCCGGCTCGAGAACGGCTTCAGCATCGCCAACGGCATGGCGAGTCAGGGCGGCGCCCTGTTCGGCCGTCATGCCTATGTCGGCCTTCAGGACAAGACCTATGGCACCTTCACGCTCGGGCGTCAGTACGATCCGCTGATCGATCTCGTCGGCTCGGTCGGTGGCACCGCCCTGCTCTCCGGTGTGGCAGCACACCCCGGCGACGTGGACAACCTCGATCACAGCTCGCGCGTGAACAACGGCGTGAAATATCGTTCGCCGTCATGGGGTGGGTTCACATTCGGGGCCATGTACGGCTTCGGCAATCAGCCGGGCTCGATGAGCCGTCAGAGTACCTGGGGCCTGGGCGGGCAATATGCAAACGGCCCGCTCGTCTGGGGCGTCGGGTTCTCGCACGCCAACAACGACAAGACCGGCGCCACCGATACGACCATCGGCAGTTGGGCCGGGTCGTCGGACTCGGCTTTCGGGTCGTCGATCAACGCCGGTTACGCCAGCGCCCGGGCACGCGATGTGATCGCCACGGCCATGACCTATCAGATCGGCAACACCACGCTGGGCGCGAACTACAGCCACACGGAATACGCCCCGGGCACCTTTTCGCGCTTCACGCAAACGGCGAAGTTCGATACGGTCGGCGTGCTGGCCATGTATCGCTTCACGAATGCGTTCCGCCTCGGCGGTGGCTACAGCTTCACCAACGTGAATGCCCCGGCGGCGAATGTGTCGGGCGCGAAATACCACCAGTTCAACCTCGCGGCCTTCTACAACCTGTCCAAGCGCACCGAACTTTACGCGCTGGCCGGCTACCAGAAGGCCTCGGGCAGCACGCTCGACGCCTACGGCAATGTGATCGATGCCACCGCATCGGTCGGCGACGCGGCCAATGGCATGTCGTCGGCGACCAATTCGCAGACGGTCGTGCGGCTGGGCGTCAGCCACGTCTTCTAAGCAGGGGAAGTCGTCGGGCCGCAGCGCGTGATGAACCAAAAGCACGTCTGCGGCTCGCGCAGCCGAAAAAGATGGCGGCTATGCCACCTAGGCTGCCTGAGCCGGCAACGCCGGCACCAGCGTCACGCGTGGCGGGGGCAACATGGTGACAGCGTGCATCTGCGCCCGCAGCCAGTCTCGCGGACTGTTGCCAGTCTTGCGACGAAACGCGCGGGCGAGCGCCGAGGCGCTGTCGTAGCCAACCTCTTCCGCCACACGCGCAATCGGCTGCCCGTCGCGCAAACGCTTCTGTGCCAGTCCGATGCGCCAATCCAGCAGATAGTCGGCGGGAGACTGTCCAACGACCTCACGGAACTGCGCAGCGAAATTGGCGCGCGACATGTTGGCGGTCCCGGCCAGCGACTCCACCGTCCACGCCTCGCCGGGCTGGTTGTGGATCACATGCAATGCGCGCGCCAGACGCGGGTCGGCCAGTCCGGCCAGCATGCCGCGACTCACCATGCGCGCTTCCAGCACGTGGCGCAGCAACTGAATGACCAGCAACTCGAACAGACGATCCATCACCGCGAGTCGTCCGCACTGTGCGCCGAACGCCTCGGCGAAGAGCCAGTTCAACGTGAGATCGAGGGTGGATACCGACTGCGTCGGCAGCACCAGGTATTCCGGCAGCGCGGCAACCAGCGGATTGTTGTGACCGCCGTCGAATGACAGCGAGCCGCACACCAGCTCCGTGCGATCGCGCTCGTCCGAGAGCAACTGGTGGTGATTGCGGCGTGGAAAGAAAATCAACGACGGTTCGACGATTTCGCGACGCGTGCCATCTTCGAGCACCAGCGAAACTTCCCCGGAACGCAGCAAATGCAGGTGACCGCCGTCGTGGGCGTCGACACCGTAACTGGCAATGCCGCACAGGCCGCCGCTGTGAAATACACCGGCGCGAACGCCGAAATTCGAAATCAGGGTGGAGAGTCGATCCATGACGCACTCATGACGAATAACCCGGTGCGCTGATTATGGAGGAATTGGCCAAGCCTTGCTTGGAAGCCCTCCACCCTGCTGACATCACATGCAGCGACGCTTCAGGCGCGGCCATCACCCAGCAACGACGGCGTGCCGATTTCCGAGCGCACCTCGGCGCGCGAGCGGCCAACCGACGAGCGCTGTTGCAGCAGCGACGGATAAGTTTGCAGCGATTGGTCGAGTTGGCCTGACGCAAGCGCCTGACGCAATTCCTCGCGCACTTGCGCGCGCGTCACACCTTGGGAAGCCACCGGCTGGGAAGCGTCGGCCGTCTGCGTTTCGGCGAAGGCGGAAGTGGCGGCCAAAGTGGCAGTGGCAATCAGGGCAGCGGCGAAAATACGAGCGTTCATGATGAAACTCCTTTCGTTCGGCAGATTTGCCGTATGTCGGTTGCCGACATGCTTCGGTCGTTCGTTGGAAGCTATCGGGTACGACTCAAGATTACGAAAGGACGGCCCAAAATTCGCAGCAGCCCGTCTGCAAGATGCGACCAATCGTCCGAAGATGACGATAGGCGTTGGCAGATGCTATGGCGACGATAGGAATCATCGATGGGCAGGACAAAGCGCAGGCGCCGACGTCGCAGCGGTGGCGATCAGGCTTCGGTGACGCGGCGCTTGACCTTGATGTCTTCGACGGGAATCGCCGCTGCGACGGCATCGCCCAACAGGCGACGGATGACGCCCGGCTTGCCGAGCAGATCGGCCAGTGTGTAGCGATCGAGGACTTCGAAGTAAGCGCGCAGCGCCTCGCCGAGCACACCGCGCAGATTGCACGCCGACGTGATGACGCAACCGTTGTCGCCCTGATGGAAGCACTCGACCAGGGCGAAATCCGGTTCCATCGCGCGCACGACCTCTCCCAGACCGATACGCTCGGGCGGGCGACCCAACCGAATGCCGCCGGAACGACCGCGCACGGTATGCAGAAAGCCCAGTTGCCCGAGCTTCTGCACAATCTTCACGAGGTGATTCTTCGGGATATCGAACGCTTCGGCAACCGACTGCACATGCACAAGCTCGTCGGGATACACCGCGACGTAGAGCAAGGTGCGCAGACTGTAATCGGTATGGTCGGTGAGTCGCATTCGACGAAGACGGGAGCGTGCTGACAGGGCCGGCATCGCGCCCCGGATGGTATTGCAGCGCAGTTTAACATGGCTCTGCGATGCATCTTATCCCCGCCCGGCCGTCGCCGCCAGACGCGTCGACGCGCCCTGTGACGCCGCCCGTGCGGCCCAGCGCTGCCGCCACACCAGCCACTCGCCTACGATGCCGCGACGGAACAGCAGCACGCAGAGCACGAAGATGACGCCGGTGACCACACTCACCATGGTGCCCAGTCCCGTGAATGCTTGCCAGCCGGTCGCCTGGGCCAGCCAGTTACCGATGTCGCCGAGCTTGGTCTCCAACGACACGATCAGCAACGCCCCGACCACAGGCCCGAAGCGAGTGCCCATCCCGCCGACTAGCGTCATCAGAATGACCGACCCCGAGAGCGACCAGTGCACGTCGGACAGCGTGGCGAAGCCCAGCACGAGCGTCTTGAGCGATCCGGCCAGCCCGGCAATCGCCGCCGAGAGCACGAACGCCAGCAGCTTGAACCGTTCGGCCTCGTAGCCCAGCGAGATCGCCCGCGGCTCGTTCTCCTTGATCGCCGCCAGCACCCGGCCGAAGGGCGACGCGATCACTCGCGACATCAGGGCGAACGTTGCTGCCACTACCGCCAGCACCACGTAGTACAGCGTCAGGTCGTGGTCGAGCGACAGACCGAAGAGCGTCTGACGGGGCACCCCCTGCAGACCGTCCTCCCCGCCGGTGAATGGCGCTTGCAGACAGAAGAAGTAGAACATCTGCGCAAACGCGAGCGTGATCATGGCGAAGTAGATCCCCTGACGCCGAATCGCGAACAGCCCGAAGATCAAGCCGAACGCGGCCCCCGTCGCCACCCCCGTCAGCACGCCCGCGAGGGGCGACCACGCCAGATCGCGCATCACATAGCCCGCGAAGTACGCCGCGCCGCCGAAGAAGGCCGCGTGACCGAACGACAACAGCCCAGTATAGCCGAGCACCAGGTTGAGCGAGCATGCAAACAGCGCGAAGCACAGGACCTTCATGGCGAACACGGGATACACCCCGAGCGCCGGCAGCGCGAGCAACAACACGAGCAGCACAAGATCGAAACGGTATTGACGCATCATCGACGACTCACTTGTAGGCATAACCACCGAACAGACCATGCGGGCGCACGAGCAGCACCAGCGCCATGATCACGAACACGACCGTGGCCGAAGCCTCCGGATACCAGAGCTTGGTCAGGCCTTCGAGCACGCCGAGCACCAGCCCCGTCACCACCGACCCGGCAATCGATCCCATGCCGCCGATCACCACGATCGCGAAGACCGTCACGATCATCGGTTGCCCCATCAGCGGCGAGACCTGCATGATCGGCGCAGCGAGCACGCCCGCGAACGCGGCCAGCGCCGCGCCGAATGCATACGTGAGCGTGACCATCAGCGGCACGTTCACGCCGAACGTCTCCACCAGACGCGCGTTCTCGGTCCCCGCGCGCAACAGCGCGCCGATCCGGGTGCGCTCGATGACGAACCACGTCAATGCGCAAGCCGCCAGCGACGCCACCACCACCCATGCCCGATAGTTCGGCAGCACCATGAACGGCAGGCGCGTCGCCCCGGCGAGCAGGGCCGGTCCTTCGAACGACATGCCCGACACGCCGTACGCCGAGCGGCCCAGCCCCTCGATGACGAGCGTGAGGCCCAACGTGAGCAGCAGGCCGTAAAGGTGATCGAGCTTGTAGATGCGCGAGAGCAGGCCACGCTCGATGGCCACGCCCAGCAAGCCGGCCACCAGCGGTGCGAGCACCAGCATCGCCCAGTAGTTCAGCCCCAGATACTGGCCGCCCATCCAGGCCACGAGCGCGCCGATCATGAACAGCGCGCCGTGGGCGAAGTTGATGACATTGAGCAAACCGAAGATGACCGACAGGCCGAGGCTCAGTACGGCGTAGAAGCAACCGTTCACCAGCCCGAGCATCAGTTGGCTGAGCAGCGCCGGTAGCGGAATATCGAATGGATTCACGGCATGACCTTCAGAACGGGTTACACGTTGAGCAACGTTTGCAGCGCGCCCGTGTGGGCAGCCAACTGCGCGGCGTCGAATTGCAGCGCGATGCGGCCGTGCTCCATCACGTAGAAGCGATCGGCCAGCGGCGCGGCGAAATGGAAGTTCTGCTCGACCAGCACGATGGTGTAGCCGCGCGATTTGAGCGTTTCGATCATGCGGGCCAGCGTGCGCACGATCGCCGGTGCCAGACCTTCGGAAATCTCGTCGAGCAGCAGCAGACGCACGCCCGTGCGCAGGATTCGCGCAATGGCCAGCATTTGCTGCTCGCCGCCCGACAGGCGCGTGCCCGGGCTGTGACGTCGCTCCGCCAGATTGGGGAACATCGCGTAGATCTCGTCGAGCGACATGCCCGCCTGCGCCGACACGCCGTCGCCGGCCGCCAGTACCGGCGGCAGCAGCAGGTTTTCTTCGCATGACAGGCTTGCGAAGATGCCGCGCTCTTCGGGACAGAAACCCACGCCGCAGCGTGCGATCCTGCGCGTCGGCAGGCCGATCGTCTCGCGCCCGAACACCCGCACCGAGCCGTCGCGGGTGTCGGTCAGGCCGAGAATGGCGCGCAGCGTGGTACTGCGGCCCGCGCCGTTGCGGCCCAGCAGACTCACGACCTCACCCTGCCCGGCGACCAGATCGACGCCGTGCAGGATGTGCGATTCGCCGTACCACGCCTGCAGGCCGGACACGGCCAGTGCCGGCACGCTCGCCGTCACGAGCGACGCTTCATGCGCCTTCATGCGTGTGCTCCTTCGAGTTCGGCGTCCGCCGTGCCCATGTAGGCTTCGCGCACGCGTGCGTCGGCCGTGACCGTCGCGTAATCGCCCTCGGCCAGAATCTCGCCGCGCTGCAAGACCGTGATGGTGTCGGCAATGCCCGCAACCACCTTCATGTTGTGTTCGACCATGAGGACGGTGCGCCCGACCGCCACCTGCCGGATCAGCGCCGCCACGCGCTCGACGTCCTCGTGCCCCATGCCCTGCGTCGGTTCGTCGAGCAGCATTACGTCCGGCTCCATCGCGAGCGTGGTGGCGATCTCCAGCGCGCGCTTGCGTCCGTAGGGCAGCGAAACGGTCAACTCGTCGGCGTAGGCAGCGATGCCCACTTCGTCGAGCAATGCCATCGCCCGGGTGTCCAGATCGCCCACCGCCCGAGTGCTGCGCCAGAAGTGGTACGACCGGCCCGTGGCCCGTTGCAGCGCGACGCGCACGTTCTCGATGACGGACAGATGCCCGAACACGGCCGAAATCTGGAACGACCGAATCATGCCGCGACGCGCGACCGTCGCCGGTGCAAGACGCGTGATGTCCTCACCGCGATAGAAGATCTGGCCCGACGTCGGGGTGAGGAACTTCGTCAACAGGTTGAAGCAGGTGGTCTTCCCGGCACCGTTCGGCCCGATCAGCGCGTGAATCGCCCCACGCCGGACCTTCAGATCGACGCCGCCCACGGCCGTGAAGCCGCGAAACGCCTTGGTCAGCTGCCGGGTTTCGAGAATGATGTCGTCGTGATGCATGCCCTCACCCCACCACCGGCAACGGGGTAACGCCATAACCGTGTTGCAGGCGACGCTCGAGCACAGGGTCTTCCAGTTCGAAGTCGAAGCGCTCGGCTGAACGAATGCCGCCGATGGCCGCGAGCGTGCCGCACAGCATGGCCGTGCCGTCTTCGAACCGGCCGCCCGCCTGGGCGAAGCGATCGAGCAGATCCTGCGGCGAGCGCATCGCCGTCACCGGGCCTTGCTGGTACAGCACCTTCTCGCCGCCGATATTGGCGTAGCTGCGCAACGTGAGCCGGTCCCAGTGCGCCTCGACATCGGCCAGCCGCCACAACACCGTCGCGCACGGCTTCTCGCACATCTGCTTCGACACCGTGACGCCGTACGTCTCCACCTCGCGATCCGTGTGGTCCGATGCGACACCGACATACGTCTCGCCACCGCTGCGCACCAGCAGGAACTCCACCTCCCCGCTGCTCGCGCGCCCGCTTGCCTCGATCTGCACCTGGGTGGTGAGACGATCGCTCGACACCCGATAGAACATCGGTGTGGCGGCCGGACGCTTCACGCCCAACGCCTCGAGTTCCTGGATGTGGTGCTCCATCGCTTCGGTATCGCGGCCGGTCCAGCCCGCGATCACCAGTTGCTTGATGGGGATGTCACGATCGACGACACCGTCTGCCGTCTGCACTACGAAATGCATGAGATTCATTTTTCCGACTCCGGTCATGGCTGTCTTTCTCGAACTCGCGTCTACAACTCGCCGCCCGCACTCACTTCTTGATGAACGCGCACTGGCTCTGCGCCAGCGGGCGGAACGCCTCGTTGGCAGGGATCGTCTGCACCACCTTGTAGTAATCCCAGGGCTTCTTCGATTCCTTGGGCGACTTCACCTCCACGAGGAACATGTCGTGAACCATCAGCCCGTCGGGACGAATCTGGCCGCCCTTGGCGAAGAAGTCGTTCACCGGAGTGGCCTTCATCGACGCCATCACCGTGTCGGCATCGTCGGTACCGGTGCGCTGCACCGCCTGCAGGTAATGCGTGACCGACGAGTAGGTGCCTGCGTGCACGAGCGTCGGCATCTTTCCTGTCTTCGCGTAGAAGCGTTGCGCCCACGTGCGAGAGGCGTCGTCGCGATCCCAGTAGAACGCCGTGGTGAGCGTCATGCCCTGCGCCGCTTCGAGGCCCAGGCTGTTGATGTCGCTGATGAACATGTGCAGACCGGCGATCTTCTGCTTGCCCGGCCCGGTAATGCCGAACTCACGCGCAGTCTTGATCGCGTTCACGGTGTCGGCCCCGGCATTGGCCAGTGCAATGACCTTGGCGCGCGATGCCTGCGCCTGCAGCAGGTACGACGAGAGGTCCGAGGAATTGAGCGGATGCTTGGCGCGGCCCGCGACCTTGCCGTTCACGTGCTGCAGGGCTTCGGTGGCGTCCTTCTCGAGCGACGCACCCAGCGCGTAGTCGACCGTCAGGAAATACCAGCTGTTGTCGCCGCTGCGTGTCATGGCCTTGACGGTGTTCGAGGCGAACGAATAGGTGTCGTACGAGTACTGCACGGTATACGGCGAGCACTCCTCGTTCACCAGGCGCGTGGTCCCGGCGCCGGTCACGATGGCGATGCGCTTCTTGGCCTTGGCCACGTTGGCCACGGCAAGCGCCACCGACGACGGCAGCAAGTCTTCGACCACATCGACCTGCTGATTGTCGAACCAGTCGCGCGCGATGGTCGCGGCCACGTCCGTCTTGTTTTGATGGTCGGCCGAAATGACCTTGACCGGCACGCCGTTGACCTTGCCGCCGAAGTCGTCGACGGCCATCTGCGCGGCGATCACCGAGCCCTTGCCGCCGATGTCGGAGAAGATCGACGACATGTCGGTCAACACCCCGATCTTCACCACACCGTCGCTGATCTTGCCCGGCTGCGCCTGGGCGGGAACCGACGTGGCGAAGGCAGCGGCGGTGGCGAGCGCCAGCGAAGCCCATGATGAAATACGACGTGCGCGAAACGTAGACATGATGTTTTCCCGATAGCCTGTAGAGGTTTCGTATGTGTGTGCGTGCGAATGTCTCCGGCGACGCGGCCACGCCCTCACGTGTGCCGCGCCCGTGCCCTGCCTTGAGCGTGTCAGGCCGGGTCGTAATAGTGGATTTCGAGCAGCAGGCAGCCGCCATTCGATTTGAACGGGCCGTGGAAGGCACCCGGCGGACGGCAGGCGTAGGTATTCGGCGCAAAGGCTTCGCCGCCCTCGCCTTGTGCGTCGTTGCCGACTGTCAGATCACCTGAGACGAGATAGACCTCCTCCCAGTACGTATGGACGAACGGCGCCTTGGTGTAGATGCCCGGGGCAAAGCGCAGCAGGCGGGTGCGACTGCCTGCGCGGTTGGGCTCGTCGAGCGCGCCCGCGAGAATCTTCTGCTCGATGCCGGGCGGATAGCCGGGGGGGACTTCCCACCCGTCTTTCATGTCGATGGTGTGGAACTCATCGTGCAGCTTGTTGATCGCCATGGGAACTCCTTGTCTGTGGCTGAGGTTTGCGTTGTCGTGGGGAAGGAATGCAGGTCGGGCGAATCAGGCCGCCACCGGCTGGCGGACGATTTCGTCCGAGAGCGCATACGTACCGAGCAGGTTGTCGACCAGACGCGTGGCCTTCTGCCAGTCGTAGGTGCGATAGGCGTGCCCCTTGGTCACGAAGGTCGCCCCGGCGTAGAACATCTCGTACTGGTTGTGGCGCGACGCGAATTCGGAACCGACGGCATCCCACGCGAGCTTGAAGAACTTCACGCGCTCCTCGGCATCGGCCACCGGCGACTTCTGGGTCTTCTCGATGATGCTGGCGAGCATCGGGTTCTCGAAGTCGTGGATGCTCGAGGGCAGCATGATCATGCCGCCGCCGGCAAGCTCGCGAAGCGTGCTGAGCACCTTGGTGTAGAGCTGCTGCGTGAGTACCTGCGAGCCGTAGAGCAGGCTGCGGTCCGGCACGTAATAGCCGCCTTCCATGTGGCCCTTGGCCTCCATCCCGTGAACCCATGCCTCGACCATCGCGGCTTCGGCCGCCAGTTGGCCCAGCGTCTCGCGCACCTGCGGGAAGGCGTTCGTGCCGTTCACTTCGGTGATGCGCAAGGCAATGCCCACGAGGAAGCGCAGCTTGACCATCAGCCGCACCTGGCACTGGTAGTTCTGATAGCTGTGTGCCGGCGTGGCATGGAACTGCTTTGCACACATGGCCGTGTCGCCCGCCACGAAGATGCGCTCCCACGGCACCTTCACGTCGTCGAAGTACAGCACGGCATCGTTTTCGTCGAAACGCGAGGCGAGCGGGTTGTCGAATACCGACGTGGCGCTGCCCTCGTACGACTTGCGCGAAAGCACGCGCAACCCCTTGGTGTTCATCGGAATGGCGAACGACAGCGCATACATCTCGTCGCCGGCCTTGAGCGGCTGGATGCAACTGCAGAACACCTCGTTGGCCATGATGCCGCTCGTCGCGAGCATCTTGGCGCCGCGCACCGTAATGCCCTCGTGGTCCTGATCGACGATGCCCACGGCAAGGTACTTGTCTTCCTGCTCGTGCGCCGCCTTGGACTGATTGGCCTGCGGATTGACGATCACATACGTCAGGAACAGATCGTTGTCGCGGGCGTACTTGTAATAGTCACGCAACGCACCGGCACGCTTCGTGTCGTACTGCTCGAAGACATCGATGCCCATGACCATGCCCGAAATGCACGACGCCACGTGGTCGGGCGAGCGCCCCATGAAGCCGTAGTGCAGTTCGCTCCAGGCTTCAAGCATCTCGCGGCGCTGCACCAGCTCGTTGTAGCTCGTGGGCAGTTGCCAGATGCGCGAGACCTGATCGCCCGTGTCGGGCGACGCAAAGGTCATTGCGTCCAGGTTCTCGGGCCGCGCCTGAAAGTCATACAGACTGGCGTAGCTGCGAATCGAATTGCGGAAGGCCGGGTGTGTGGTCACGTCGCCGACGGGTTTGCCGTCGATGTACACCTCGCGCCCGTCGCGCAGTTGGCCGATATGTTGACTACCGTTCTTTACCATGACTCTCTCCTGAAACCCCTGGAAACTCACGCCGCCACCGGCGCGGTATCGAGCGAGCGGTATTGCCCGCCAAAGAAAATGAGCGGACGGCCGTCGTGGCGCGCGGTGTGGCGCACGACCCGTCCGACGAAAATCACGTGGTCGCCGCCGTCGTGCTGCGCGTGGGGCTCGCACTCGAAGGCCGCCAGCGCGCCGGGCAACCGGCCAATGCCCTCGCCCTCGAAGCTCACGCCCTCCCATTTGTTGCCACGCGCCGTGGCGAAGCGGTTCGACGTCTCGCGCTGGCTCTCGTCGAGCACGTTCACGGTGTAGCGGCCCGCCGTGCACAGGTCGTCGAGGCTCAGGCAGCGCCGGTCGACGGAGAACAGCACCAGCGGCGGATCGAGCGAGACCGAGTTGAACGACGCCACGGTGATGCCGACGGGCGGGCCGTCGGCGCGCGGCGCGGTAATCACGGCCACGCCGGTGGCGAACATGGCGAGCGTGCGGCGGAACTGCCGGGCCTCGTCTTCCTGAACCGGAACTGCGGGCGATGCATCGTTCATGGCGACCTCCTTCTCAAGCCGATCCGGCACTGGCAACGTCATCGACCGGAACATCGATTCGTTGTTTTATGTACCACACCGTCTTTTGTATTTAGCTTTGTTTGTTAGTCATTATTCAACGTTAACAAAATTAGCTAAACAAGAAAGGTAAACCCTGAGAGCTACGCCGGTGCATCGGCATTTCGCTGGTGCATTGCCGCACCTCATTCGTGCAAAACCCTTTATGGCATTGGGGTTTCCGGCGTATCGCAAAGCACAAGACACAACCGGATCGCGTGCAACCTATCTCGTTTACCCGAGGCATCCGGCGTCGAAAACGGGGGGGCATGAAACCCTTTTTTCATTGTGGGAGAGCGCAATCCGGCTGCGCTGCGGTGCTACACTCGGCCGCAATTCATGATGTCCACCGGATGATTCGGAGTCCCCTATGTCGTCACCTGCACCGTCGCCCACGCCGTCGCTTTTCGAGGCGCCCATCTACATGGATTACAGCGCCACGACACCCGTCGACCCGCGCGTGGTCGAGAAAATGGTGCCGTACCTCGCCGTCAACTTCGGCAACCCGGCCTCGCGCAGCCACAGCTATGGCTGGGCGGCCGAGGAAGCCGTGGAGACGGCACGCGAACATGTGGCGGCCTTGCTCGGCGCCGATCCGCGCGAGATCGTCTGGACCTCGGGCGCCACCGAAGGCAACAACCTCGCCATCAAGGGCGCGGCGAATTTTTACAGCGGCAAGGGCAAGCACCTGATTACCGTCAAGACCGAACACAAAGCGGTACTCGACACCATGCGCGATCTGGAGCGTCAGGGCTTCGAGGTCACGTATCTGGACGTGCAGGAAGACGGGCTGATTACGGTCGATACCGTGCGCAACGCGCTGCGGCCGGACACCATCCTGGTGTCGGTCATGATGGTCAACAATGAAATCGGCGTGATCCAGCCCATCGCCGAGATCGGCGAGTTGTGCCGCGAGCGCGGCATCGTGTTTCATTGCGACGCGGTGCAGGCCGCGGGCAAGATCCCGATCGACCTGCAAACGCTCAAGGTCGATCTGGTGACGGTGACCGCACACAAGCTGTACGGCCCGAAAGGCATTGGTGCGCTTTACGTGCGCCGCAAGCCTCGCATCCGCATCGAGGCACAGATTCACGGCGGCGGGCACGAGCGCGGCATGCGCTCGGGCACCCTGCCGACGCACCAGATCGTCGGCATGGGCGAAGCCTTCCGACTGGCGAAGCTGGAGCTGGCGTCGGAAGCCGCGCGCGTCGGCGCATTGCGCGACCGACTGCTGGCAGGACTCAAGGCAATGGACGAGGTCTACGTCAACGGCGACATGACGCACCGCGTGCCGCATAACCTCAACGTGAGCTTCAACTTCGTCGAAGGCGAGTCGCTCATCATGGGCATCAAGGGCGTGGCCGTCTCGTCAGGCTCGGCCTGTACGTCGGCATCGCTCGAACCGTCGTTCGTGCTGCGTGCGCTCGGGCGCAGCGACGAGCTCGCGCACAGCTCCATCCGCTTCACGCTCGGACGCTTCTCTACCGAAGCCGAGGTCGACAGCGTGATCGCCATGCTGCGCTCGACTGTGGGCAAGCTGCGCGAAATGAGCCCGCTGTGGGATATGTATCAGGACGGCGTGGATCTGAACACGATTCAGTGGGCGGCGCACTGAGCCATCGGGGAGCGCCGCGTCAGATGCGCGGCGCCTGCCCCCCGGCGCCCGACCGTTAGCGCTTGTCGCGAATCGCGAGCAGGTGACCGAGGTCGAGCGTGGCGCGGTCGCCATTCGCGACCAGCCGGTCGACAACGGCGCAAAGCACCTTGAATTCGGTGCGCGTCACGCCGTCGAACAGCACGTCGTTGATGCGTTGTTGCGAGGGCGTGAGTTCATGGAGCAGCTTCGCGCCGGCCGTGGTGACCGTCAGGCTCATCTTGCGCCGGTCTTCGGGGTTCTGTCGCTTGTCGATCAGCTTGAGCGCCTTGAGCTTGTTCGTCTCGATGGTGACAAACGCACCGGAGAGGTGCAGATGCTCGGCCAGTTGGTTGACGGTCACGTCGCCGAGCGACGACAAATGCACGACCGACTGCAAGAGCGAGTACTGGATACCGGTCAGGCCGATCAGGCTGCCGAAGCCGTCGCGCACCGACAGCAGGCGCGCTGCGAACGGCAGCAGACCGTTGATCAGGTGGCGGAATTCGGCGTCGGAACCGTCGATGAGACAGGCTGGATTGGTGACGGTAAGGGCCTTCGGGGCCGACGATTTGGGCATGACGGGGTCGGGAAAATGTGGCGCAGCACGCCGAGACAATGACTTTGAAAAAAAATTATACTGCAAAGTTATCGTCGCACTGGCGGGCGAGGTTTCCGCTCACCCCGCCCTTGTCCGTCGTCATGTGGCTGGCGATCCCGCAATCGGTCTCGCCAGCCTGCCGGCTTACCAACGAACGGTTGCCCCGGCCATCCACGAATCGGAATACGTCTGCGGGTTGAGCCCGCGGCGGTACCCGACATCGAGATCGAGCCAGGACTTCGGGCTGTAGATCGCGCCGACAATCATGAACGCCGGGTTCGTGCGCTGCGAGAAGTCCGGATTTTGCGACGTGCCGATGTCCAGAATCAGCTGCGTCGTCGGTAGTACGCGATAGAGCACCGCCGCCGACGCCTTCCACAACGCCTGGCGCTGCCCTTGCGTGTTGCCCTGATAGGCCGCCCCCGCGTTCACCAGGAAGGTCCAGTCGTCGACCACGTATTGAGCGAGCAACGCGGCGCCGGCGTTCACCCGGCCCGTGCCCAGCCCGCGCTGGTCGTTACCGGACGGGAACGTGAAGTACGGCTTGAGGCCAAGGCTCAGCGCCCCGTTGTCGTACATACGCCATTTCACGCCGGTTTCCACGTCGCCAATGCCGTTGCCGGCAGTGTCGCCACGCGATTGCAGATGCGTGTACGGCACATTGACGTAAAGGTCCACCGTCTCGCCAACCCCTCGCGTAAGCGTGCTGTTCCACAGCGTTTGACGCCCCGTGTCCTGCTGCTTCGACGTGACTTCGCCGTTCGTCTCGAACTGCCAGTTGGCGTCTCCCTGCGTGCCGGTATCGTCGGTGACCAGCGGGTGCGCGGCGAACGCGCTCAACGGGCAAGCCAGTGCGAGGGTCATCAGATGCTTCTTCATGTTTCGTTCTCTTTCTCGACGTGTGGATTTCCGGGCGCCCCGCGCCCGGCGTGTGTGTGAGTTGCGGCCCCCGCCCGTGGGACGGGGGCGTGACGCTCGGGCAAGGCCCGGTGTCAGAACCAGCGGCCGAAGCGGCGGATGTAGATCGTCTTCACGACCTGCGCCAGCGCGATGTAGCCGAGCATGGTCGCCACGAGCCAGTAGAAGTACGAACCCGGCAGGCTCACGAAGCCAAGGGCTTCGGCGAACGGCGAATACGGCAGCCAGCAGGCCAGTGCGATGGCGACCGTGGTCGACAGCATGATCGGCAGCGCCGGGGTGCTTTGCAGGAACGGAATCTTCTGGGTACGCAGCAGGTGAACCACGAGCGTTTGCGACACGAGTCCTTCAATGAACCAGCCCGAGTTCATGATCACCTGCCCGGCATCGCCGCCGTGCGCGTGATACAGCGCCCCGGCACCGAAGACCGTCCACATCAGCGCATAGGTCGTGATATCGAACACCGACGAGGTCGGCCCGAGCCACAGCATGAAGCGGCGAATGTTGCCGGCGTCCCACTTGCGCGGCTTCTTGAGGAACTCCGGATCCATGCGGTCCCACGGCAGGAACATCTGCGAGATGTCGTACACCAGGTTCTGCACGAGCAACTGCATCGCGAGCATCGGCTCCCAGGGCAGGAATGCACTCGCCACCAGCACCGAGAACACGTTGCCGAAGTTGGAACTGGCCGTCATGTTCAGGTACTTGAGGATGTTGCCGAACGTCTCGCGGCCCTTGATCACGCCCTCCTCCAGCACCATCAGACTCTTCTCGAGCAGGATGATGTCGGCGGTTTCCTTGGCGATGTCCGCGCCGGTGTCCACCGAAATGCCGACGTCGGCATCGCGCAGGGCCGGAGCGTCGTTGATGCCGTCACCGAGGAAGCCCACGGTGTGGCCGTTCGCCTGCAGGGCCTTGACCACGCGCGCCTTGTGCAGCGGGGCGAGCTTGGCGAACACGGTGGTGCGCTTGACGGCTTCACGCAGCGTGTCGTCGTCCATCGGCTCGATGTCCGCGCCGAGCAGCGGCGTGCCGGGTTCGATCCCGACCTGACGGCACACCTTCATGGTGACGATCGGGTTGTCGCCCGTGAGCACCTTCACCGCCACGCCGTGCTCGCGCAATGCGGCAATGGCGGGCGCGGCCGAATCCTTGGGCGGATCGAGGAAAGTCAGGAAGCCGCAGACCGTCAGACCGGCTTCGTCGGACGTTTTGTATTGCGTCTTCGTCTCGCCCGCCGGAATGTCGCGGGTGGCCACGACCAGCACGCGGAAGCCGTCTTCGTTGTAGGCCTCGGCACGCGCAAGCAACTGGGCGCGCGCTGCGTCGTCGAGCGCCTGCACACCCTGCGGCGTCTTCACATGCGTGGAGACTGCGAGCATTTCTTCGACAGCACCCTTGGTAATCATCTGGTGCTCGCCGCGATCGTTCGCCACCACAACCGAGAGGCGGCGGCGCACGAAGTCGAACGGCAATTCGTCGATCTTGGCAAACGTGCGCGGTTGCACCGAGTCGCCGATCTCGTTGGCGCGACGGATAATCGCCACGTCGATCAGATTGCGCTGGCCGCTCTGGTGATAGCTGTTGAGCCACCCCAGACGCAACACGTCTTCGCGTACGTCACCCGCGACATCCAGATGCTGCTCGAGGATGATGCGGTCCTGCGTAAGGGTGCCGGTCTTGTCGGTGCACAGCACGTCCATGGCGCCGAAGTTCTGCACCGAGTTCAGCCGCTTGACCACCACCTTGCGACGCGCCATGGCCATCGCGCCGCGCGCGAGGTTGGCGCTCACGATCATCGGCAACATTTCCGGCGTGAGGCCCACGGCTACCGCCAGCGCGAAGGTCAGCGCGCTCACCCAGTCGCCCTTGGTCAGGCCGTTGATCATGAAGACGACCGGCACCATCACCAGCATGAAGCGGATCAGCAACCAGCTCACGCTGTTCACGCCGCGATCGAAGCTCGTTTCCACGCGCTTGTGGGTCACCACGTTTTTCGCCAGAGCGCCGAAATACGTATCGCCAGCAGTGGCGACGACCACACCCGTGGCCGTGCCGCTCACCACGTTCGTGCCCATGAAGCAGATGTTCGACAGGTCGAGCAGCGTGGTGCTGCTCTGCCCGGCGGCGATCTCCGCGGACTTTTGCGCAACCGCGCCAAGCGTGTCGTACTTCTCGACGGGCAGCGCCTCGCCGGTGAGCACTGCCTGGCTGATGAACAGGTCGCGGGACTCGATCAGACGCAGGTCGGCCGGGATCATGTCGCCCGCCTGCAACGTCACGATGTCGCCCACGACCAGCTCGCGCATGGCGACTTCGTGACGCTCCGACTTGCCCGACGCCGTCATGCGGCGGCGAACGCTCGCCGTCGTACGCACCATCGCCTTGAGCTTCTCGGCCGCACGCAGCGACCGGAATTCGGAGAAGAAGCGCAACAGACCGCTGATCGTCACCATCGTCATCAGGATGATGATGCCCTTGTAGTCGTGATCTTCCGGGGCGGCGAAGTAGACGTCGGTGAAGTAGCTGACCACCGCAAGCACGAGCAGCACCATCACGAACGGGTTCTTGAAAGCGCCGAACAACTGCACGACCCAGTGGGGCGGCTTGTCGTGCGCAATTTCGTTGGGGCCGTAGCGGGTCTGGCGCAGGCCGACGTCGGCGAGCGTGAGGCCGCTCTTGTCGGTGCCGAGGGTATGGAGGACATCGTGCAGCGGCTCGGTGGCCAGACGTGCAACGACGTCGGGCCCGGTGGCCGGCAGATCCGAGGGTGTCGAGTGATCGACGAAGCCGCGCTGCTTCTGGCGCGAGCGAAGTTCTTTGGTCATGACGAGTTCCCTGGCGCGGCTTACGCTGGCATGGCGGCCGGCCGGTCTCGTCAGGCGCTACCGGATGACAGGTCTCCGGAAAAAGGCGCGAACGTGTCCAGCCGCGCCGCGCGGCGCGCGGTCGGTGAAAACAGGATTACGTGGTTTTGGCATGGGGTCGCCCGCCGGAATGCCGCGCATCGTGCTCGCGGTTCCGACGGGCAACATTCGACTACTTCCGTCTTCCATATCGGACTCCCTGGGTTGATTGGATGGGGACACCGCCGCAGGCCTTCGCCTCGAGCGGCAGTTCAGTCGCGGCGACGCTGAGGTACGGTGCCCAGGCGTGTGGAGGCCTGGCTTCTGCCAGCGCATGGCGCGCGACGCGTCGCGTCGTCGGACCAGAACACGCGGCGCACGCTTCGCTCGTCGGACAGACGCATGACGAGCGAGGTGAGCGAAGCGCGCGACGCTTGCGGGCAGTCGAGCGTCACGGTGGCGGACGCTTCGTCGCGGTCGCTCCAGTGCGTGATGCTCACGTGCGTGGCGCGAAGGCCGAGGGCGCTCAGATCGATGAACATCTGCTTGCGCAATGCCCCCAGGGCATCGGCCAGGCAGACGACGGTCAGGCGCGACACCGGCGTGGCGCGCGTGGGTTGGCTCTGGAAAGCCTGAAACGTTTGAAAAGCTCGCATGACTTCCTCGCATGACTGCGAAGCGCACATGCCATGGACGGCATGAACGGACGGCACATGTGCGTGCGACGTCGCAATTCCGGATAACGGACGCGAAACGACGACACCCATCACGGGCACGACAGTGGAAATTTCTGCGGGAGTGGCGCCGGGAACATCACGCTCAGGCAGAGCGTTCGAGTGGCGCTAGACACCGCATCCTGCTTGAGGACGCGGCACAGGGAATGGCTGTGGTTCCTCAGGCAATCAATCGATCAAAGATCGAGGACTACTGGCATCGGAATTCACGGGCAACCCCTTAAATTGAAGACAGGGCGGATGGTAACTGAGGCCAATTTGCAACGTCAAGCATAAATTGCTGCACCGCAATCACGATGGGATTCGGCCCACGATCAACCCGGCGAAACTGCCGCCCAAGGCCGCCGGACGGGCGTCAGCGGCGATGCGCCGACCTCAGGACACCGACACATCGACAGCGTTCCAATGCACTTGCCATTGACAGGGATATTTCCCATACGTTATTAATAATGATTATCATTAACAAATTCGTGACATCCCGTTTCAACTGCTGCATGACCGTTGCCAGTCTTCGCGCTGGTCCAGAGCGTCGTGAGTGGACCGAACATCAGACTGGATCATGCAAACCCCGGCCCCCCTCCTTTCCACTGTCGAGTTGTTATACAGCCATCATCACTCCTGGTTGAAAGGATGGCTGCACCGGCGTCTGGGAAGTGCCGAGCAGGCAGCCGACATTGCGCACGACACGTTCGTGCGACTGCTTGGCAGCGAACGGGTGCCGGCAACCTTTGACGAGCCGCGCGCGTATCTCACCACCGTCGCGCAGAATCTCGTCTCCAATCACTGGCGCCGCCAGAAGCTGGAACGCGCCTATCTCGATGCCCTCGCCCACGTGCCGCGCGACGTCGAATGGTCGCCCGAAACCCGCGCGATGGTGCTCGAAACCCTGATCGAACTCGACCGTTTGCTCGACGGCCTGCCGACCATCGTCCGGCAGGCGTTCCTGCATTCGCAACTCGACGGGCAGACACACGCGCAGGTGGCCGAGGCGCTCGGCATCTCGATCCCGACCGTCAAACGTTATCTCGCGAAAGCGCTGCAACGCTGCTACTTCGCCGACCTCTCGTTTCTCGGGTGAGCACGACATGCCTGCGATTCGCTCAAGCTGGTACGACGCCACCGTCGACGCCGCCACAGTACCTACACACGTCGCAGAGCGCGCCGTCGAGTGGCTGATCGAACTTCAGAGCGACGATGTCTCGCCACACATCGTGGCCGAGTGGCAGCAATGGCGCGCCGCACACCCTGATCACGAACGCGCGTGGCAGCGTATCGAATCCGTCAAAGGCAAGCTCGCCCCGCTCGCTTCCCCCGTCGAGGCGGGCATTGCACAGGCCGCGCTGGCGCCACCCGCGTCGAAACAGCGCCGCCGCGCCGTCAAGGCGCTCGCCGTCCTGCTATTCGCGGGCAGCGGCACCTGGGGGGCGATGCATTCGACGCGCTGGCAACGCTGGTCGGCCGACGTGCAGACCGCCGTCGGCGAGCGGCGCACGCTCCGGCTCGAAGACGGCACGCAGCTCGTACTCAATACCGGCAGCGCCGTCGACATCGTTTATCGAGAGGATGTGCGCCGCGTGAGGCTCATCGCCGGTGAAGTGCTGATCACGACTGCGCCCGACACGCACTCGCCCGCGCGCCCGTTTCTGGTGGAAACGTCGCAAGGTACGGCGCGCGCACTCGGCACGCGTTACAACGTCAGGCAGTTCGACGACGGCACGCACGTGAGCGTATTCGAAGGCGCGGTGGAGATTCGTCCGCGCGCCAACGCCACCCGCGCCCTGGTGCTGCGCGCGGGGCTGCACGCGAGCTATACGGCCGACAGCATTTCCGATCCGGTGACGTTGCCATCGATGAATGCAAGCTGGGCCGATGGCTTCATCGTCGCGCGCAGCATGCGGCTTGCGGATTTCGTGGCGGAACTGGCGCGCTACAGCAACGCGTCGCTCTCATGCGAGGCGAGTGTGGCGAACCTGCGCGTCTCGGGCACGTTTCCGCTCGACGACGTGGGCAAGGTACTCGACACGCTCGGCACCACGCTGGCAGTGCGCACCGAGTCGGTCACGCGCTTCTGGGGCAGCCGGGAAATCCGGCTCGTGCCTGCATAGGTCATTTAACCGAAGTTTTTTTCAAAAAGGTGATCCGTTTCGATTTTTCGCGGGTCATGGAAGTCGAGCACTACCGCTCCACTTCCACACGAAAGGTCAGATCATGGGTCACGTCCGGGGGCTGCAACACCAGCCAAGCCAACCACATCGGGTACATCGCCGCACGCGGCTGGCCAGCGCATTGGGTCGCATCGCTCTCGGCGCGGCCGTGGCCATGCCGATGGCCGCCGTACTTGGCACACCGCTTGCCGCGCACGCACAGAACACACCGGGCGCGCGCGCCTTCGACATCCCTGCCGGCCCTCTCGAAGAGACCCTGAGTCGCTTCGGGCGCGACGCCGGGATCATGCTGTCGTTCAAGCCCGAAGTCACGGCGGGACGTCACAGCAACGGCCTGAAGGGCACCTATACGCCGCGCAACGGCCTCGAAGCACTGGTCGCGGGCACCGGCGTCGACGTCGTGCCGCAGTCGAACGGCAGCTATCTCATCCAGCCCTCGGCAAGCGCCGTCGGTCTGGACAATGCCGTGGCATTGCCCGCAGTGAACGTAAACGCCGCCGCCTATGACAACGGCCTGCAGCCCGCCTACGCCGGCGGCCAGATCGCACGCGGCGGCAGCCTCGGCATGCTCGGCTCTGCCGATGCCATGGACGTGCCGTTCAGCACGATGAACTACACCGAGCAGATGGTGCGCGACCAGCAGGCGCGCACGCTGGCGGACGTGGTCATCAACGAATCGTCGGTGCGCATGCTGACCTCCAGCGGCGGCTTCGGCGAAGACTTCCAGATTCGCGGGTACACCGTCTCGAGCAGCGACGTGGGCCTGAACGGCTTGTATGGCATGGCATCGGCCAGCCGTGTGCCGGCCGCGATCGTCGAGCGCGTGGAAGTCCTCAAGGGACCGGGCACGTTGATGAACGGCATCGGGCCCAGCGGCAGCATTGGCGGTGCGATCAACGTGGTGACCAAGCGCGCCACGAGCGAGCCGATCACGCGCCTGACGACCACGTTCCAGAGCAAATCGCAACTGGGTGTGGAAGCCGACGTCGGCCGCCGCTTCGGCGAGAACCAGGAATGGGGTGTGCGCGTGAACGGCGTCTTCAAGGACGGCAACACCACAATCGACAACGGCAAGCAGCAGATCGGCTTCGGCTCCGTCGGTCTCGATTACACGGGACAACGCCTGCGCTGGTCGCTCGACGCCTACACGCAACACGAAGGCGACGAGAACTTCCGTCCGCAGATCGGCTTCCAGTCCTCCGTCAAGACGATTCCCGATGCCCCCTCGGGCTATCGCAACTTCTATCCGGGCAGCGAGTTGCATCTGCACGACTCGGCGGTCACCACACGACTGGAATACGACGTGCTGCGCAACGTCACGGTCTGGGGCGCCGTCGGCTATCACTACGCCACCGCCTACCAGACGTTCCCGAGCGGCCCCGCCGACGCGCTGGGCAACTTCACGGTGATGAACTCGTACTACGATTCGTACACGCGCTCGCGCACCGCCGACGTGGGCGCACGTGCGAACTTCAAGACGTTCGATATCGGCCACACGCTCACGGTGCAGGCGTCGCGACTCGAACAGGATTCGGGCAACGCGTATGTGCCCGGCACGACGTCGGTCGCATCGAACATCTACAACCCGGCGCCGCTGCCGGCGGTCGGCGCGCCGCGCACCGACGCGAAGAAGGCGTCCGAATCCGCACTCACGAGCATTGCCGTCACCGACACGCTGTCGTTCCTGGGCGATCGCGTACTGCTCACCGGCGGCCTTCGCCATCAACGCGTGGCGCTCGACAACTTCAACACGGCCAACGGTGCGCTCACGTCGAGCTACGACCAGAGTGCCGTGTCGCCGCTCGCAGGCATTGTCGTGAAGCCGCTGCAGAACATCTCGGTGTACGCCAACTTCACCTCCGGTCTCTCGCGCGGCGGCATCGCCCCGGCGACGGCGCGCAACGCCGGGCAGGCCTTCCCGCCCTACAAGTCGAAGCAGTACGAAGCCGGCGTGAAGGCCGACTGGGGTCCGGTGACGACGACCGTCTCGGTCTTCCAGGTGCAGCGCCCGAACGCGGTGACCGACCCGTCGACCAACATCTACAGCTTCGACGGCGAGCAGCGCAACCGTGGCATCGAGCTTTCGGCCTATGGCGAGGTCGTCAGGGGCCTGCGCCTGATGGCCAGCGCCACGTTCTACGACGCGAAGCTGACCAAGACGGCCGGCGGCGTGAACGACGGCAACGACGCGAACGGTGTGCCCAAGCGCGCCTTCAACCTCGGCGTCGACTGGGATACGCCGTGGGTACCGGGGCTTTCGCTCAACGGCCGCATCATCAACACGTCGCGCATGTACTTCAACGCGGCCAACACGCTGGAGCTGCCTGCCTGGACCCGCTACGACATCGGCGCGCGATATCGCACCCGCGTCGCCGGCAAATCGGTCGTGTTCCGCGCCAACATCGAGAACCTGTTCAATTCGAACTTCTGGCTCATGAGCGGCACCTACGCGACCGTCGCTGCGCCGCGCACGTTCCTGCTCTCGGCCCAGATCGACTTCTGAGCCACACCGCCATGCGCCAGCCCATCACACACTTTTCTCACCACGTCTGCAACCGCTACAAGGAACCCGCTATGACGAAGACTGCTACCCACCGGATGACGCAACTGACGTTCGCCGCCCTCCTCGCTGCCGTCGGCACGGCAGGCACGGCCCAGGCACATCAGATCTGGATCGAGCAGGCCGCCGGCCAGAACGCCGTGATCCGCTTCGGCGAATTCGGTGAGAACCTGCGCGAAGTCTCGCCTGGCCTGCTGGACAAGTTCGTCGCGCCGACCGGCACGCTCACCTCCGCGCAAGGCGAGAAGACGGCAGAAGCGTCGAAGACGGCGAACGGATTCGCCTTGCCGTTCAAGGCGAACGTCGGCGAAGCGCTGGTCGCCGAGGACACGAAGTACCCGCTCTTCACCTTCAAGCGCGACGGTCAGGAAGTCACCAACTGGTACCGCCCGGCCGCACGCCTGGCGACCGACTTTTCGAAACAGAAGCCGCAACTGACGCTCGACCTCGTGCCCGCCGGCAAGACCGGCGAGTTCCAGTTGTTCTTCCAGGGCAAGCCGCTGCCCAAGGCCAAGGTGTCGCTCGTCACGCAATCGGGCTGGGCGAAGGAAGCGCGTACGGACGCGCAGGGCCTCGTCGCGTTCGACATGCCGTGGAAGGGTGTCTACGTGGCCGAAGTCAGCCACAAGGACACCACGCCGGGTGAACGCGCAGGGGCCAAGGGCGCCGAGCGCTATCAGGGCGTGAACTATGTGACGACCACGACGGTGGTGCAGGCCGAAGGCATCGATCCGCTGCCGGCCGGCCCTGCCGCCAAGCCCAACAAGTAAGCGACACGCATCATGGCTCAGGCTCATCGCACCTCGCTCGTCGGCGTGGGTGCGCTCATCGCTCGCATCGTGGCGGCCATCGGCGGCGGATACGCCGTCGCGGCGCTCGCGAGTGTGGCGGTCCTCGCGCTGCCGATGGACAAGTCCCAGGCGATCATCACCGGACAGCTGGCGAGCTTCGCCGTCTATGCCGGTGCCGTCGTGTGGGTGTTTGCCGTGCGCAGCGCGCGCCGGGCCTGGGCCGGCCTGCTGGTCGCGGCGGCGCCGCTCGCGCTTGCCGCGTGGGCGGTGTCGTCCGGTTGGCTGACGGGAGGGGCTGCGTAATGTCCGCGCAAGTTTCCGAAGCGACGAATGCTACGAAAGCTACGAAGGCGACGAAAGCGATGAAGTCGCCCAAACCGTCCAACGTCCCGAATGGTCGCGGCCTCCGTCAGACGATGTCCGATCTGCACACCTGGTCCGGGCTGCTCGTGGGCTGGTTGCTCTATGCCATGTTCCTGACCGGCACGGTCAGCTACTTCAAGGACGAACTGTCGCAATGGATGCGCCCGGAAGTCGCGCATCAGCAGGAGCTGCCGGATTCGGCCGTCGTGGCCCAACAGGTCGGCGACCGCCTCTCGACGCTCGCCGCAGGTAGCCCGCAATGGAGCGTCTATCTGCCGACCGAGCGCAATCCGGTCGCCAATGTCTTCTGGCGCAACGCCCCTGCGGCGGCCAAGGGCGGCGCAAAAGCCCCGCGCCGCGCCTTCGAGGAAGCCACTTTCGACCCGGTGACGGGCCAGACCCTTCGGGCTCGCGAGACCCTCGGCGGCGAGTTCTTCTATCGCTTCCACTTCCAGTTCCATCCGCTGCCCGTGCTGTGGGGACGCTGGCTCGCCGGCTTCTGCGCCATGTTCATGCTCGTGGCGATCGTGAGCGGCGTGATCACGCACAAGAAGATTTTCGTCGACTTCTTTACGTTCCGATGGGGCAAGGGACAACGCTCGTGGCTCGACGCGCATAACGCGCTCTCTGTCTTCGGCCTGCCCTTCCATCTGATGATTACCTATACCGGCCTCGTCACACTCATGGCGATGTACATGCCTTGGGGTGCACAAACGGCCATCAAGACACCGGTCGAGCGGGCACAACTGATGTCGCAGTTGAGCGCGTTCCCGCCACCGGGCAAGGCCGCCGGACAGCCCGCACCGCTCGCGTCCATCGAGGCGATGGTGCGCGAGGCGCAGGCGCGTTGGGGCGCTCACGACGTGGGCCGTGTCACCGTGACGAACCCGGGCGACGCCAACGCACGCGTGGCCGTCACACGCGGCGAATCGTCGCGCGTGTCGATGAGCCCGCAATACCTGCTGTTCGACGGCACGACCGGCAAGCTGCTCGACGTCAGGGACAATGTGGGCGCGGCTGCCGAAACCCGCGGGGTGATGTACGCGCTTCACCTCGGACGCTTCAGCGATCTGCATCTGCGCTGGCTCTACTTCCTCGTGAGTCTGGGCGGCACGGCCATGGTCGGCACGGGACTGGTCATGTGGACGGTGAAACGCCGCAGCAAGCTCCCCGACCCGGCGCGCCCGCACTTCGGCTTCCACGTGGTGGAGCGATTGAACATCGCGGCCATCGCCGGGCTGTCGATTGCGATGGCAGGATTCCTCTGGGGTAACCGTCTGATTCCTGTGACCGCAGCGGCACGCAGTGCCGCAGAAGTGGACCTGTTCTATTGGGTCTGGGCGGCCACGCTGCTCTATGCGCTGGTGCGCCCGGCGAAGCGTGCATGGGTCGAGCTGCTGTGGATCGGCGCGGCGGTGCTCGCCTTGCTACCGGTGCTCAATGCCGTGACGACATCGCGCGGTCTCTGGCACAGCCTGAGCACGGGCGACTGGGCCTATGTCGGCGTCGATCTGATGCTGTGGGCGCTGGCCGCCTTGCACGCGTGGCTGGCAATTCGTACCGCGCGGCACAAGCCGAAATCGAAGCCGGTGCGCGCAGCAAGGCCACCGAAGTCGTCGGCGCCGGCCGAAGCGATCGAAGCCCCGACACCCGCTGCGATGAACGAGGACCGCGCATGATGGCTTTCTTCACGTTCGCGGTGTGTCTGGCAGGCTTTGCGGGACTCGCGCTGGCGACCGAGCGTCAGCAGACGGCATGGTTCGGCGGCGTGTCGGCAGTGCGCACCCGCCGGTGCCGCATCTTCGGATGGGCATCGCTCGCCATCGCCCTGGCGGCGACGGTGTCACGTCTGGGATGGGGATTCGGACTGGTGAACTACAGCGGGCAGACGAGTCTGGCGGCCGGCGTCGTGTATCTCGCACTCATCGCGATCGCGCGCCGCCGTCAACCGGACTGAGGACATCGACGGGCGACGCGCCGGTCGTCGCGACCGGCCTGTCCTTGCCCGCTTATTCGTTCTCTTCGAAGTAGTGCCCGAACTTCACCTGCTTGGTGCGGATGTAGCGTTCGTTCTCTTCGCGCACGGGAATGTCGAGCGCAACGCGTTCGCACACGGGAATACCGTGCTTGGCGAGCGTATCGAATTTCTTTGGGTTGTTACTCATAAGGCGCACCGAGCGCACCCCGAGAATGCGCAGGATCGCGGCGGCCGAGTCATATTCCCGGGCGTCGTCGGGCAAACCGAGATCCAGATTCGCCTCGACGGTGTCACGTCCCTGCTCCTGAAGCAGGTACGCACGGATCTTGTTGCTCAGTCCGATGCCGCGCCCTTCATGCCCGCGCAGGTACAGCATCACGCCGCGCCCTTCCTCGGCAATCTTGCGCATCCCCGCGTCGAGTTGCTCCCCGCAGTCGCACCGATACGAGCCGAACACGTCGCCGGTCAGGCATTCCGAATGCAGACGCACGAGGGTCGGCGCGTCGCCGGACACGTCGCCCATGACCAGCGCGAGATGTTCGTTGTCGCTGTCCTTGACGCGAAACGCATGTGAGGCGAAGGTGCCGTAGCGGGTCGGCAGCGTTGCGGACGCAACGAGCTCGACGCATTCGCCGGCATCGCACGCAGGCTTGGCAGAGGCAGTACCAGGGGACTTCATGATGACGTTCAAACAGGCCGAATGGAGGTATTCCGGGCCACCCGACAAGGGTGGCGTGCGTTAGGAGTGTACCGCCATTTCCGTTTTTCGGCCGACAGCGGCGTGCAACACACTGTTGCACGCCGCTGCCCTATCGGTTCGCGACAGGCTCAGCGACCGGGCACGCCCCGGGGCGACGCATTGGCCGCGAAGCTCTCGCGAATCGCTGCCACAGCCGCAATCGTCGCGTCGATATCGTCGTCGCCGATGTGGCGGTGCGTCACCAGCCGCAGCATCGACGCGCCGCTCGAACGCGCCAGAATGCCGAACCCGGCGAGCGCCGCCTCCCACGCCAGCGGGTTGGCTTCGCGTTGCCCGGCCACGCGCAAGCGCACGATATTGCTCGTCGACGGCAGCGCATCGACCAGTTGCGGATCGATCTGCGCCAGCCCGGCCCACAAGCGCTGCGCGCGCTGATTGTCGTCGGCAAGCCGCGCAACCATCGTCTCCATCGCCACCTTCCCGGCGGCCGCCATGATCCCGGCCTGACGCAGGCCGCCACCGGTCATGCGACGGAAGGTGCGCGCCTGCTCGATCGTGGCATGCGTGCCGACGAGCATTGCCCCCATCGGGGCCGAGAGTCCCTTCGAGAGGCAGAAGGTCAGGGTGTCGCAATGCGCCGTGATCTGCCCGACGTCCACCCCGAGCGCTGCGGCCGCATTGAACACACGGGCACCGTCCATATGCACCGGCACCCCGGCGCGCGAGGCGAGTGCGTGCACGTCCGCCAGATACGAGAGCGACGGCACATAGCCACCCGAGTGGTTATGCGTCGACTCGACCCCGACCATGGCCGTCGGTTGCCCGTAACGCGAAAAGCCGGGGCGCAGCGCCCCGGCCAGTTGATCGAGATCCATCTCGCCATGCACTGACGGTATGGGCACCGGATAGAGATGCGCGAGCCGCGACATGCCGCCCGCTTCCGACTTCGCCATGTGCGCCTGCGCATCGATGATTGCCTCGCCGCCGCGCGTGGCGTGGCACAGCGAGGCGATCAGATTGCCCATGGTGCCGGAGACGACGAACATCGCCGCCTCCTTCCCGGTCATCACGGCGGCGAGATGTTCGAGGGCGCGCACGGTCGGATCGCCTTCGAGGGTGTCGTCACCCAGCGATGCGGTCTGCATCGCCTCCCACATCAGGGCCGTGGGACGGGTGACGGTGTCGCTTCGCAGATCGACGAAGCGTTCGGTCGGACTTGAGGTCATGCAAACTCCTGGCCGTGGGCATGGCCGCCTGCGCTCGCCTGTTCCGAATCGGCGAGCGCCGCCTTGACGGCTTCGGGCGATTCGTACGGAATTCCGGCGAGCTTCATGACGAGCTTGATGGCCACGGTGTTGCTGAAAACATTGATGGCGGTACGGCCCATGTCGAGGAACGCATCGACACCGGCGATGATGGCGAGCGCCTCGATGGGCACGCCGATGGTCGTGAGCACCATCGCGATCGCCACGAGCCCGCCCGACGGCACGTTTGCGCTGCCCTTGCTGGCCAGCGTGGTGACGAGCACGATCGAGAGCAGCGTGGGCATGTCGAGCGGCACATGATACGCATCGGCGAGGAAGCCGACCGCCAGCGCGAAGTACATGATCGATCCGTCGCGGTTGAACGCATAGCCCAGCGGCAACACGACCGACGCGATGGCCTTGGGTACGCCCATGCCGATGAGCTTCTCCATGTGCAGCGGCAGCGTGGCTTCCGACGAGCGCGTGGCGAACGCGAGAATCACAGGCTCACCAATGGCACGCGTCGTGGCCAGCGGCTTCTCGCCAATGGCCTTGAGCAGAATCCAGAACAGCACGAGCAGCACACCGAGGCCCAGATACATGGTGCCCACGAGCTTCACGAGCGCGAGGATCGTGCCCAGCCCCTGGGTGGCGAACAGCCAGGAGATGATGGCGAAGATCGCGAGCGGCGACAGGGAGATGATCCAGTCGGTGAGCTTGAATACGGCGCCCATGAGCGCGTCGAGCACGCCGACGAGCGGCTTGGCGCGCTCACCGATGGCCGAGAGCGCGAGCCCCAGCAGCACCGCGAAGACCAGCACCGGCAGCAGATTGCTGCCACTCATCGCCGCGAAGATGTTCGACGGGATCATGTCGAGGAAGAACTTGGTCCAGTCGACGGACGCGGCAATCGGCTTGGACGACGCATGCGCCGCCGCGAGATTCGCCCCGAGGCCGGGACGGAAGATCGCGTTCAGGCCAAGCCCGATCACGATCGACACGAGCGTGGCGATGAAGAAGTAGATGAGACTGATCGCCGACACACGCCCAAGTGCGCGTGCGTTGTGACCCATTTGATAGATGCCGAGCGTGATCGCCGTGAAGACAAGCGGCACGACGATCATCTTGACGGCCTGCACGAAGGCCGTGCCCACGGGCATGAGCTTGGTGGCGAATGCCGGGGCGACCATGCCGAAACCGATGCCGAGCGTCAGGCCGATCAGCATCTGGACAGGTAACGGGATGAGGCGCTTCTTCTTGCTGGCAGTGCTTGACGACATGACGGCGATCTCCGGTGAATTGCTGGCGGCGCACGAGGCGCTCGCGATGACTTATTTCGTGGAACGGCGACGAGGCCTGGCAGGTGCTTCGGCGCCGACGTCCGCCCCGGCCGGCACAAGCGGCGCGGCGGCGGGCACGAGCGCCTGCAGACGCGCCTGCATGGCCTGCGTGAGGTGATCCCAGACATGGCGCTGGGCCGCCTCGGCCTGCCCGGCGGCAATGGCGTCGAAGATCGCCAGATGCTCGCGCACGGCAGCACGGGTGCGCTCGGCGTCGTAGTGGGGAATGCGCTGGAGCGCGAGACCGTTCTGCGTGCGCAACGCGTGATACGTCTCGGTCAGACGCGCGTTGTCGGCGGCAGCGAACATCGCCTCATGGAATTGCCAGCCCACGCGCTGGGTGATGTCCACGTCGAGCGGCAGACCCTCGTTGCCCTGCGCATCGAGCGCGCGCAGGCGCACGGCGACTTCCTCGAGCGCAGGTGTCACGCCCTTTTGCGCCGCGAGCCACGCGGCCATTCCTTCGAGCGCGAGACGCACCTCGTGAATCTCGCTCAGATCGCGCACCGACAACTGGCGCACGAACGTGCCGCGCATCGGCACGATCTCGAGCAGACCGTCGTTGGCGAGTGCGCGAATCGCTTCGCGCACTGGCGTGCGGCTGATGCCGAATCGCTCCGAGAGAGCGCGCTCGGACAGCGCCTCCCCTGCGCGAATTTCGCCGGAGACGATGAGATGGCGAATGGCGTTGTACGCCGAATCGCTCAGGGCCGGGGTGCGTTGTGTCTGGTTCATAACTGGCATACCAGCAAAAAACAATTTGCCGGTCAATCGGAAATATCGGGCGATGAGGCATTTGCGGGTAAACCATAGCGGTGGGCATCTGGCATCGATCCGGCGCGCCGACGTCTCGCATCTCAGGGTTTCTACGCATCAAAAAATAAACATGTGTGCTATACGCTTACGGAAATTGAACATGTGTTCAATTCATTTTCGTTTGCACACAGCCCCCAACCCACCATGAGTCAAGTTGCTTCCAGTCGCGTCTTCCACCGTCATTTGCGCCATCAGCCGCCCATCGCCGTTGGCGGACAAGGGGTCTACCTGAAGGACGCCGAGGGCCGCGAGTACATCGACGCCTCCGGCGGTGCCGCCGTGTCGTGCCTCGGCCACGGCCATCCGGATGTCATTGCCGCCATGCACGCCCAGATCGACAAGCTGGCTTACGCACATACCGGGTTCTTCAGCTCCGAAGTCGCCGAAGCGCTCGCCGACACCCTGATCCGCAACACGCCGGCCGATTCGGGCCTGAGCCATGTGTATTACGTGAGCGGCGGCTCCGAAGCCATCGAAGCCGCGCTCAAGATGGCGCGTCAGTATTTCGTCGAGATCGGTCAGCCGCAGCGCCGCCGCTTCATCGCGCGGCGTCAGAGCTATCACGGCAACACGCTCGGCGCGCTGGCCATCGGCGGCAATCGCTGGCGGCGTGCGCAGTTCGAACCCTTGCTCATCGACGTCACGCACGTCTCGCCCTGCTACGCGTATCGCGATCAGCGCGAGCAGGAAAGCGAAGTCGAGTACGGACAACGTCTCGCGCAGGAGCTTGAAGCCACCATCCTCGAGCACGGCGCCGACTCGATCATCGCCTTCGTCGCCGAGACCGTCGGGGGCGCCACGTCGGGTGTCATCACGCCGGTGAAGGGCTATTTCAAGGCGATTCGCGAGGTCTGCGATCGATACGGCATCCTGTTGATCCTCGACGAGGTGATGTGCGGCATGGGACGCTGCGGCACGCTGCACGCCTGGGAACAGGAAGGCATTGCCCCGGACATTCAGACGATCGCCAAGGGACTCGGTGGCGGCTATCAGCCGATCGGCGCCGTGCTGGCGAGCCGTCGCGTCGTCGACGCCATGAGCGCGGGCAGCGGCTTCTTCCACCACGGTCACACCTACCTCGCGCATCCGACCGCATGCGCGGCGGCACTGGCCGTGCAAACGGTCATCGAACGCGACGGACTCCTCGCGCAAGTGCGCGAGCGCGGCGACTACCTCATGCGGCAACTGAACGAACGCTTCGCCGGCAATCCGCATGTCGGCGACATTCGCGGCCGGGGCCTGTTCGTCGGCGTCGAACTGGTGGCCGATCGCGCGACGAAGGCGCCTTTCGACCCGCGCTTCGCAGTGCATGCCGGCGTCAAGCGCGAAGCGATGGCGCGCGGCCTGGCGTGCTATCCGGCGATGGGTACCGTCGACGGCAAACATGGCGATCACATCATGCTGGCACCGCCGTTCGTCATCAGTGAAACCGAGATCGATCTTGTCGTCGACCGTCTCGAGGGCGCTATCGAAGCGGCCGTCGCCCCCGCCACGCGCTGACACGCCCTCCCGCGCGAGGCGGCACCGTCGAGACATCGGTGCCGCCTTGCGCGCGTGTCCGCCCAGTCGTCCCATAAACCTTATACAAAGGGAATTCGACCATGCAGCAGAACTCGCTGAGCCAAAGCCTCAAGCAGCGGCACATCACCATGATTGCCCTGGGTGGCGTCATCGGCGCCGGCCTATTCGTCGGCTCGGGCGCCATCATCGCCACCGCCGGACCGGCCGCCATTCTGTCCTATCTCGTGGGCGGGCTGATCGTCACGTTCGTGATGTTCATGCTCGGTGAGATGGCCTCGCGCAACCCCGACAGCGGCTCGTTCTCGACCTATGCGAGCACCTACCTCGGTGAATGGGCGGGTTTCGCCGTCGGCTGGCTTTACTGGTTCAAGTCGCTCATGACGATCACCATCGAAGCCATTCTGCTCGGCGCGATGCTCCACGAATTCCTGCCCTGGCTGCCCGTTTGGGGCGGCGCGGTTGTAATGCTCATCACGCTGATCGTGAGCAACGCCTATTCGGTGCGTTCGTTCGGCGAGGCGGAGTACTGGCTGTCGTTCGCAAAGGTAGCGACCATTGTGATCTTCATGCTGTTCGGGCTGTCGATCCTGTTCGGTTTCCAGAGCAAGATCCCGGCGCCGGGCTTCGTGAACCTGACGTCGCACGGCGGCTTCATGCCCAACGGCATTTCGCCGGTGATCGCGGGCATCATGGTCGTGATCTTCTCGCTCGGCGGCAGCGAAATCGCCGCCGTGGCGGCCGGCGAGTCGGAGAACCCGCGCAAGAACGTGGTGCGCGCCATCCGCAGCGTGATCTTCCGCGTGCTCGTGTTCTACATCGGTTCCGTGTCGATCATCATCCTGTGCCTGCCGTGGACGGACAAGGCCAACCTCGCGTCGCCGTACGTGTCGTTGTTCAGCATGGCCGGGTTCCCGAACGCCGCGCTGGCCATGAAGGCGGTGCTGTTCGTGTCGTTCATGTCGGTGATGAATTCGTTCCTGTTCTCCAACTCGCGCATGCTGTATTCGCTCAGCCAGCGGGGCTACGCGCCGCAGTTGTTCGCCCGCACCAACTCGCGCGGCGTGCCGATCAACGCACTGGGTTTCAGCTTCGCCATCTGCCTGACGATTCTCGCGGTGCACTTCGTGAGCGGCGGCGATCTGTTCCTCATGCTCGCAAAGAGCAGCGGCGCGTTCGTGATGACCGTGTGGATCTTCATCATCGTGGCCCACTTCGTCATGCGCCGCAAAATGGCTGCACAATCGACACAGGCCCGTGACGCATCGGACTTCAAGGCATGGTTCTACCCGTACTCGAACGCGATTGCATTCCTGACGCTGGTGGCCGTGCTCGTCTCGCAGGCCTTCAATCCGGACTCGCGCTTCCAGTTCTGGTTCATGGTCGCGACAGCCATCTTTATCGTGGGTTTGTACTTCGTGCTGCGTCGCCGGCCGACGTTCGGCATGGTCAGGGCCGAATTGCGTTGAGCGTCATGAGGGGCTGACGTTGGCGCGAACGAGCGCCGCCGGAAGACGAAAGCCCGTCGATGCCTTGCGGCATTCGACGGGCTTTTTCGTTGCGGCGCCCGGCTCAGTCGTCCGATGTGTAGATGTTGAACTCGTGAAGTTGCATTGCGCTGTTCGCCACTTCTGCGAGCGTTCCTTCACCGCCATGCGCGATGAGCAGTTGCGCGAGCGTCTGTGCCACTGCGAGGGCGGGCAGAATCGACGGGAACAGCGACAGGCTCGTGTTGGGCGCCACGATGCAGGTATGTGCCTGCGCGGCGACCGGCGAGAGCGTGCTGTCGCTCACCGCGATCACGGTCGCGCCGCGCTGGCGGGCGAAGCGCGTTGTCTCGACACTTGCGACGGTGTAGGGACGCGCCGTGAAACACAGCAGCACGTCCGTCTTGCCGATCCGCCGCATGTCGTCGATCAGTGCCCCGCCCTCTCCGGAAATCAGCGTGACGTTGTCCTGAAAGGTCGACAGCACGTAGTGCAGATAGAACGCGGGGGGGTAAAGACTGCGCAGGCCAAGCACGTAGATGCGGCTGGCATTGCGCAGCAACTCGACCGCTTCGTGGAAACTCGTTTCATTGCGCTTGGACAGCGTGGCTTCGAGGTTGCCGAATTCGTTGGCCAGTGAATCGGCCAGCATCTGGTCGTCGCCCGAAGCGCGGGAATGTTCACGCAGCTGCTCGGCCCGTTCGAGCAACCCCGACGGTCCGGACGGCCCGGCAGAGAGCCAGTCGATATAGACGGCGCGGAAGTCCTCGTAGCTGGCAAACCCCAGCTCGCGGGCCAGACGCAGCATCGACGCCGGCTGCAATTGGGCACGTGCCGCCACCGCCCGCATCGATTGCAACGCGACTTCCTTGGGAGAGTCCAACACATACCGCGCCGCCTGACGAAGTTTGGGCGGCATTTCCTGGAAACGCATCGAAATGGCCTTTTCCAGTTCGTCTTTCGTCATCGTTGCGACTCGGTGAGGGAGATAAAAGTGGGAATGCGCGAAGCGAATCAAGCCGTCGCTTCAAGGCACAAATGCGAACCCCGATTTTATCGCTATCTTTGCCGTTGCTGCGTAGGTCTGATTCAGGTTCGTCCCGCTGCGAAAATTGGCATCGGCTCAGGCGGCCCCGAGCGTGCAAAGCGCTTTCGGGTAATCCAGAGCGCTATCGCACCCACGGCAAGTCCGGCAATGACGACGACCACAATCACGACGACTTTCATGCTTCGGGTAAGCGGATCGTATGCCGTTTGAAGATCGATCGACGGCGTATCGCGCGGTTTCGCCATCGATGCCGCTTGTTCGACGGTAACCACGCTCTGCGTCATGCGTGTCAGCGATGTAGACCCATTTCCAGCACCATCCGGAACCTGACGGCACCGGAACGCATTCTCGCCACTGCCTCGTTCGCCATTTCCAACGGCAGGGTCTCAACCATCGGACGCACGCCCGTCAGCACACTGAAGTCGAGCGTGCGTTCGTTTTCGTAGGGCGTACCGGTAATCGATCCCAAGATGCTACGCTCGCCGCCGACCATGACGCGCGGAGCGACCGTCAAGGGATCCTTGCCGACGCCGAGCAACACAAGACGGCCCTGCGGCGCCAGTCCGGGGAGCAGTGCCGCTACGGCGTCGGGCGTGAGAATCGTGGACACGACGGCTTGTGCGCCGCCCAACTGGCGCAGTCGCTCGACCGCTGACTCGTCGTTCGAATCGATGTAGATATGTGCGCCGAGCGCCCCGGCGACTTCGGCAATGTCGGCACCCCGGCCGACCGCCACCACGCGAAATCCCATCTTTCGGGCGTATTGGAGCACCATGTGCCCCAATCCCCCGATGCCCAGCACGGCCACGAGGTCGCCCGCTTGTGCGCCGGACTTCTTCAGTGCATTGAACGTCGCGATACCGGCGCAGAGAATCGGCGCCGCATCTTCCGCACGGAGTTCATCGGGAATCGCGACAAGACCGGTAGCCCGCGCCAGCATCATTTCGGCATAGCCGCCGTCGCAAGATGCGCCGAGCACCGGCTGGTTCGTACAAAGCTGGAATTCGCCACGGCGACATGGCTGGCATTCGTTGCAGTGACCGCCGAGGCGACCGACGCCGACCCGCTGCCCCACTTGCCACAGGGTCGGCACGTACTCGCCGAGTGCCACAATGGTTCCGACCACTTCGTGGCCCGGCACGCGCGGCGGCTGCACGCCGGGGTTGGCATTGTCGATGTCCGCGGCGTCGGCACCGCAAATGCCGCACGCCTGCACGGCGATCAGCACCTCGCCACGCCCCGGGCTGGGCACCGGACGCGTCACCAGTTCGAGCCGTCCGCCACCCGCCACTTGCATCGCACGATACGTTGTGTTCATGACCTTCCTCCTGCGTTGACGATTGCGCAGCAGACCCTCTGCGTTCGATGCGCAACCCGGCAAACCTCCAGCACCCCTATTAACCGCTTCCCTCGTGCGCGCGGCCGACGACTGGCCCGCCCTACGAGAATTCCGCCAGCTGAAGCAACGCGCTCACGCCGATTTCGGCAGCCTCGACCGCGCCTGCGAGATACCCCGGATACTGCGGCGACCACTCACTCGCCACACCGATCAACCGGCCTTGCCACTCGCCGGCAGCGGGCGTTGCGGTAGGAGCGGCATTGTGTGCACCGTAAGCATTGTGATCGCGTGGCGTCGCGACCCACGGATCTTGCGCCCAATCCTGGATCGCATGCACGACGGGCGCCGCCGCCTTTGGGCCAAACAGGCGCTCGAGTTGCGCACGACATTGCGCAAGCAACACCGTTTCGGGAAGCGTCGCGCGGGCGCTCGCCGGAACACCGACGAAGCCGAAGAGCGCCCCCCGGCCGTCTGGCGCGGAAGCATCATGGATCTCGACCATCGGCCCCCGTTGGCTCCTGGCTTCGCCAGAGAGTTCATCGTCGCGCCAGAATGCCGTGTCGTACACCGCGACATATTTGGCGTGTGGCGCCATCCATGTGTCCGTCCCCTGCCATGCTCGGTGCAGGGCCTCGGGCAGTGGCGGCGAAAACGCGATGCGGGACGTCGCCATGCGCGGTGGCGTCGCGAGTAGCACGTAATCGGCATGCCATGCCGTCTCACGACCCGAGGCATCCGACACGTTGAGCGCGACGCCGGCATCGTTTCGAACCAACTGCCGAACGTCGCAGCCGAGTCGCAGGCGAGACGGCTCCAGCGCACGCCGCAACGCGGAAATCAGCGCGCCCATACCGCCACGCACACGCATCGACGCCGGCACATTCTGGAAGCCGTGGGTTCTCGCAGGCGCACCCGCCGCCCGCTCTACCAGCATGCCGCCGGTCTCGTATTGCGCAAAACGTTGAAGACCGAGCGATTCGACCAGATGACTCAGCCGGGGCTGATATTCCGGCCAGAACCAGGTCGGCCCGAGGTCGAACGTATCGCCGCCAACGTCGTCAGATGGCATGCCTGCGGCAGGCGTCCCCACGTCCAGCGAGAGAATACGGCCGCCCGGTAACGGCTTCGCCTCAAGTACGACATAGTCCGTCAGGCCCGCACTTGAGAGGAGATAAGCGGCGTACAGTCCGCTCAGCCCACCGCCGACAATGGCCACGCGCGTCGACGTCATGCTGTCATCTCCGGTGAGACTGACGGCGTCAGATAGGTCTTCGCGTAGAACGTGACGCCCTGCCCTCCGGCGCGCAACGCAGCCGAATCTCCCGCCGGAAGACGAATCCAGCTCCCCGCAGGGCACGCCGCACCATCGACGTAAAGCTCGCCCGCCAGCACCAGATATTCGACCAGCCAGTCATGCGGCGCCGGGCAAACATTCGGCACGGGTACTGCGCCATCCAGCCGCATGAGTAGCGCGTGCTCCGCCTGGTCTTCGTAAAGATGACAGGTCGCCATACCGGGCGATGCTCGCCAGACGCTGACGTCATTCGTATCGATGCGAACCGACAGCGCGGACGCAGACGTCATCTGTCGAAGCTTTACGAAGATCGTTGCGCCCGGCGCGCTCGACGGCTGATGCGCCGACCCCGGTGGGTTGCGCATGTACCAGCCCGCCGGATAATCATCCGTCCCCTCGGACAACGTGCCGGAAAGCACCAGAATCTCCTCGCCCGCAGGATGAGCGTGACTGGGAAAAACGGAGTTCGGCGCGTAACGAACCAGACTGGTCGCACGAGCCTTCTCGGCACCGATGCGGTCGAGCATGACGCGCTCGACACCTCGCTGCGGAGAGGCGACCCATGCGTAATCCTTCGGGGTGACGATCACGCGTTGGGAAAAATCAGCATTGACGTACATGATGTTTGGCCGGGGATGTCAGGTCGCAACGGTTTGCTTCGCGCGGCCCCTCTGCAACCAGACGACGCCCAGAACACCGACGGCCACGACCGGGAGCATGAGTCCGCTCACGGCTGTCCAGCCGAGTGCGCTCAGGAGACTGCCCGACGCGAACGAGCCGATCACCATGGCACCGAACACGACGAAATCGTTCACCGACTGCACGCGCGGCGCTTCTTCCGGGGTATGACACGCCAGCACCATGGCCGACGCGCCGAGAAAGCCGAAATTCCACCCTAAGCCGAGCAGCACGAGCGCTGTCCAGAAGTGCGCAACCGTCATACCGCTCATGCCGACGAGCGCCGCGCCCGCGGTCAGCGCAAGACCGGCCAGCACGACACGATGCGCGCCAAAGCGGGCAATCAGACGGCCGGTGAAGAAGCTCGGCGCGTACATGGCCAGTACGTGAAATTCGATGCCTGAATTCGCATGAATGCGCGGAATGCTGCACAAGTCCATCGCCAGCGGTGCCGACGTCATCATGAAGTTCATCAGCGTATAGCTCACCACGCCGCAGAGCATGGCGATCAACAGTTGGGGATCGCGCAGGAATTCGGACACCGGCCGCCCCGCGCTCGCCGCTTCCACTGCCTTCGGTCGCTTGAAGTCGCCGCCAATGAGCACCACTGCGGAAATGACAGCGACAGCAGCAGCCGCCAGGTAGGTTGCCGCATAGGCATAGGGCGGCCAGACATTCATCGTGCCCGTGACCAATTGCGGCCCAAGCACGCCGGCGAGCACGCCCCCTGCGAGCACAGTCGATAGCGCCTTCGGCTTTTCGTGCGGCGCGACGCATTCGGCCGCGGTGAACCGGAACGTCAGGACGACCGCGTTGTAAGCGCCGCCGAAGATCATCGCGAAGTTGAACAGTGCGAACGATTGGACGACCAGCGCGATGGCAGCGAGCACGCCCATGAGGACACCGCAAGCGTTGCCGACGAGAAAGGCTGTGGCACGTCCGTAGCGTCGGGTCAGCGCACCCACGGGCAGCGTCGAGAGCGCCATGCCGAGCACGAATATCGAGATCGGCAGCGTGGCATACGCCGGGTCGGGCGACAACATGTTGCCGATGATCGCCGCAGTGGCGTACGTCACGGTCGAATTGGCACCGGCGAGCGCCTGCGCCGCCGAGAGCCGCAGCACATTTCGATTTTTGGTAAGGCCGAGCATCGTTGCCGAGTTCCTGTCCTGATACGCGATCGCTACCGCCGAACGCGGCCGACTTCACAATGCCGCAGCAACGGAGTTCGCTTTCGGTTTAGAGGGAAAAAGTGTGCAGGAAAGGCACTGCCGAGACAAACAACATTATCTGCGTCCATTAGAAAGAATTTCTTTCAATCAGCAATGCATGGACCTGGATGACAACGCCTCGGCCGCTGGTCGCCACTCACGAGGCCACACCCGCCTCGTCGAGCAACCACTCCCTGAACGCCGTCAGACGCGGCAATGGCGCAGCTTCCGGCCGGTACACGATGTAGTAGGCGAGCGTCGACGGATACGCGATCTCGGGGAAGAGGCGAACCACGCGCCCGGAGGCGACGTCGTCTCGCGCCAGTACGCTGCGGGCCAGCGCAACGCCGTGCCCGTCGATAGCCGCTTGCAGCACGGCGGCCGAGTTATTGATCGTGAGTCCGGAGCGTTGCGACGGCGCCTTGTCCCCCGTGACCGTGCCCAGCCAGGTGGCCCAGGTCACGAAGCCCGCCCGACTGTCCACCGACAGATCGTGGATCAGCGTGGCGCCGAGGAGTGCCGAGGGGGAATCCAGTTCCGGATGTCGGCGCAGGTAGTCCGGTGAGCAGACGGGGAAAACCTCTTCATCCATGAGTTTTTCTGCCGCCAGATCCGGCCAGCGCCCCGCCCCGTAACGCACGCCGATATCGATGCCTTGCGTCGCGAAATCCATGAGCTTGAGGTTGGTATCGAGCCGCACGTCGGTGTCCGGCCATGCTGCCTGGAACTTGTGAATTCGCGGCAGAAGCCACTTGGCGGCGAATGCCGGACTGACCGTGACCGTCAGCACGCCCGTCGTCGATCCTTCCCGGAGCTTGGCGAATCCCAGATTGAGGCGATCGAAACCGGCACGAATATCCGGTAATGCGCGCAATGCGGCTTCCGTCGGTACCAGCCGGGCCCTTCCCGTACCACGCACAAAGACCGGCGTACCCAGCCATCCTTCCAGACTGCGCACCAATTGCCCTACGGCTGCGGGCGTGACATTGAGTTCGTCGGCAGCCGCGGAAAAACTCTGATGGCGCGCGCTCGCCTCGAAGGCTCGCAACGCATTGAGGAAGATGGGCGCTTTCATTTGATAGCAAGATTTTCTTTCATTACGCAACAGCTTATCTCATTGCGGCGGAATAAATTGCCGGCGCAAAACGTTCGTTCTCATGGAGGACATTCACGTCCCTCCCCCCAGGAAATCGTCGTCGAATTCTCACCGTCAAATTGCCCTATGAAAATCCGCCTCCTGAAGTTGGTTAGCGCGTTCGCCGTGGCGTCGTCGCTGGTCTCGCTGTCATCAGTGGCCGTACACGCCGCAGAAGTCGTCCATGTTTACGGTCCGGGCGGTCCTGCGCCCGCCATGAAGGAAGCAGCCAAGGTGTTTGGACAGGCGCACGATGTCCAGATCGAAGTCACGGCAGGCCCCACGCCGAAATGGGTGGATCAGGCGAAGCAGAACGCGGACGTCGTCTTCAGCGGCGCCGAAAACATGATGAGCGACTTCGCGCGGGCCATGCCCGGCGTATTCGAACTCGCGAACGCCGAGCCGCTGTACTTGCGCCCGGCCGCGATTCTGGTGCGCCCCGGAAATCCGAAGCACATCAAGGGCTTCCGCGATCTGTTGCAACCCGGCGTGAAAGTCATGGCCGTGGCGGGCGCGGGTCAGGTGGGTCTGTGGGAGGACGTTGCGGGGCGTACGGGCGATATCGCCACCGTGCGTGCCTTCCGGAAGAATCTGAAGCTCCCCGAAGCCGCGAACAGCGCGATGGCCCTCGCGGACTGGACGCAGGACAAGAGCATCGACGCATGGCTGATCTGGAATATCTGGCAGGTCGCCAATCCCGACGCCGCGCAAGTCGTCGACATCGAGGAGCCGTACCGGATTTATCGCGATGCTGGCGTCGTGCTGACGAAGCAAGGCGCCGCACATAGCGACGCCAGGTCGTTCGTCGACTTCCTCAAGTCACCGCAAGGCGCAGCGATCTTTGCCAAATGGGGATGGAAGACGAACTAGGTGATGCTCGGCTGGGGGGCGGAAAGCAGCGGGAGTCAAACCCCAGCACAAGCGCTGCGTATTGCAGCCCTCGGCCGGGACGCTGGCACAGTGCCGACATCCGGCCACTTTGAGTCTTCTTCCCGGTCATCGGCCGCAATCGGACGGAAGCGGACGGTCAAGATAAACTCTGATTTTCCAAAAAACACATCGGATAGCTGTCGTCCTATGCCTCGAGCCACTGTAGACATCGCCCGCGACATCGCCACTTTTATTCCAAAAGAGGACAACTGGCTCGCCTTGGATTCGCTCCTTGTTGAACTCTGGCAGGCGGGGCGTCCGGAACAGGCGATACCGGAGCTTCTGGGTCTGTTCGAGCGCTACCCGGAGGAAGATGGCTACGGCGTGATGTGGAGCGTGCTCCACGGACTGGAGTCGTTGCCGAATTATGAACCAGAGCTCCTTCGTTCCCTCGCGCGACAGCCCAGCGAGTTTGGCGTCCGCATGGTTGGCCGACTACTTAATGCGGGTATGCGAGAAGTTGGCGACGTTTCGCTGCTGGACACACTGCATGGGCTGGCATCCACGGCGAAGTCCCCGCTCATTCGTGAGACTGCGAGAACTTTTGCGTCCCGGAACAAGTGAATGAATGATCCTGGAACGCACTTCCTTCAATTATTAGTGGCTGCGTTCGGGAAATCTAACTGGCCGTTGTGGGTCGTCATCGTTCGTCGGTGAGCGCAGAAGCCAGCACCTTTCTCGGCCATGCAATACTAACGATCGACAAATAGGATGCCAAACAGGGGGGAGTATGGGATTGCGGTTACCAGAATGCGTAAATTCGATCTCGCTGGACACGGATGATCGACGTGTCGCATTCATGCCATTCGGCTTCATTGCATTTGCGGAAGAGCAACTTGGTAACGGCGATCAGTTTGGCCTCTATTGGCCCATAGGCCAGGAAGGACAGCCACCAATCGTGGCAGAAACCTTCCATGATGAGGGCGCCGTGATGCCAGCGTTCTCAAGCCTCGAAGTATTCCTGTCCCAGGTTGCCGAACAGCGCGAAAGCGGTCACCCCGAATTCCCCTCATACGAAGCCGATTGTTTGTCGCCACTCGCGTGCTACGAAGAGGCACGACGTATGTTGCGCAACCGCAACTTCGATGCGGCGGTTGCATTGCTTGAAGCAGCCGTTGCGAAGCTTCCTGAGTACACAGGCGCTCTTGCCCTACTTACCGCCCAGTACCTGCGTCAGAAAAGAAAGGACGAAGCCTGTCGAATGGCGGCCCGGACAATTATTTCTCCCCCAAGTTTTGGTTCTGGTGAGCAAGTACAGCGCATTTGCAGTTGGTTCTCGAATTGGGACGAAGGACCTGCTGACCTTGTACAAGATCCCATCTGGCAAAGCCGAGCTTCTCTGGCCTCGATCCCGAGCGGAGGAACGAAGGAAAGCGCGGCGTATCCGATACTTGCTGAAGCCATCGATATTTACGCTGCGCGCGGTCACATCGTCACGGCGTTAACGCTCATGCAAACGTACGGCGAACATATGAACTATGAAACCATATCGTTTCAGCAGCGCTACCGGTTCGACTGCCATACACACTGGCAGCGGCAGAGAGATATGTCCACGAGACTCCCGGACGGTCCTCGCTTTTTGACATAACTCCGATGGCCTAGATACCCGTGACCGGTCGCAATCGGCCAGGAGCAGACAGACGATTTTTAAGCCTCCGCGCCCAATTCTGCACATGATTTACTTCTTGCACACAGGCCCAATGGATGACCGATTTCTCTGATCTATTGCGACAAGGCGCAAACGAGGTTCGCCAATTCATGTTGACCGTAGCGGACGAGCAAGCGTTCGGACTGCGGTTATTGGAGTCGTTGGCGGCGAGAATGGAACGAGCCAGCACTATCCATGACCGGCGAGATGTCGAACATGAGATTGACTCGATCGCTCGCTCCATTATCGACTCCGGTCCGATCGGTGTAGACATTTCGCCTTCGTTTTCTCGTGCGCTTGACTCGCTCCAACGCAAACGAAAGAGGGGGATTTGACTTTCGAATTGCTGCCCCAACAAGGGTTTGTTTCGTGTCGCAAACGTCAGTAATCGGCCAGATTCGGCCTGTCGCGGAAGCACCCTGTTCATCGCGACGCAATTGGAAGGCCGCACCTTTCGAATTTCCGATCTACGAGAGATAGTGATGAGCAATCGAATCGAAAGCGACTACTTCACAGTCTGGGCAGAGGATGCAGATCAAATTGGTGTCTTTACGTTTGAAGACGTTGATTGGCTATGGAGAGAAGGCAAGGCACTGCTTCGTAGCGATCCAATCTCGAGATTTGGCGAGATGCCCGTTCTGAAAATCGCAAAAAGAAACAAAGGCTATGACTACATCCCGTGTGGCGTTGTTGATCTGTTTTCGACAAGGATTGTTGACCTGCTGCGGGGAGAAGTTTGCGGAGAATTCTTGGACTTCATCGCATTGAGCGGGACCATGCGCATGAAAGCCCCTGGCTATATGATTTTTCATGCGATGGACCGATTCGAAGCCGTCGACTACGAACGGAGTGACTTGATAATGTGGGGGGAAGCAGCGGGAGGAGGGATCGAAAAGATTCGCGAGCTTTATCTGAGGTGGGATGTGATAGGTGAGAGCGAGGTTTTCTACTTGACCGACGCGCACAAGCTCTGCGTGTCAAGGCGGATACGAGATCGTCTGCTAGGCGTTGGAGCAAAGGGCTTTCGCTTCACTTGTCTGGACGATATCGCTACGGAGTATCTCTGAGAAACGTCGACTTCTCCGAAACCAACGACCGACGGCGCAATCCAAAATGAGTTCTATCAATCGCCGGGTTGCAACACCCGAGTGGCCCATCGCTTCTGATGTACCTAAATGGCTGTTTCGGGTCGAAAACAGCCGTTCAGAAGTCACCGTAGTCAGCTAGCCTTGGCCAGCCATACCCGAGTCGAAGTCATAGCCCCCTTCAGGCTAGCCCCAAAAATGGTTTCAGTCGGGTGAAGAGGATCAGACCGACGACGGCGATAAGAACGATGGCCAAAAAATAGCCCCATTCTTTTCGCGTCGTTGGCAAATCTGTTAGCCCACCTCCGAGGACGCCCAGCACCACAGCAACGACCCCCACGACAACCATTGTCCCTTTGGCCAATCCACCGAAGAAGATCTCCGCATATCGTGCAGCTTTTGGCGTCCGGTCAGTCATTTCGTATTATTCCTCTTCGCTGAAAGCGATGAGTCACTATACCCGGTCAAATCCGGCTTAAGATAGGCCTCGATCCGGCCGCTCGCCAAGCGTCTGTATCCGCTCCAGAGCGGCCAACGGAGAGAATAACGATGAAGGAAGTTAGCTTTGATCGTCTCGCACGCGAGTACTTTGGCGAGGTGCTACGCCCAATGGGGTTCTCGTGCGCCGAGAGTAAGTTCTCAAACTTTTACCGCCAAGTTTCGAACGACATCGTTCACGTTGTTATGCCCGATCTGATGCGTGGCGGGACTCGGTACGAGGTGAGGGTCTTTGCCACGTCGTCCAAAATAGAACCCCAATTTGTTGAGCGATTCCCGGACGATATCGGCATCCCAAGCGGGACGCTAAGTTACTTGCATCCTGTGATGGGTGTTGGGCCTGGTCAAAAGCTCTTTCATTGCAAGACGGAAGAGGGATTTATTCGCGGCTTTCTCTCTGAGGTAGCACCGGCTCTGTCTACCAAGGCGCTACCTTATCTTGAAAAGATCTCTACGTTGGAATCGTTAATCCCGGAAATCAGACATGATTTTTATTTGGGTATGGCGATGTGGCACGCCGGCGACAGAGATCCCGCGCAAGTAGTATTGCGTCGGGAAGCGGCCAGGCTGGCTGCCATTCCTGACGAAACCGGACGGACGACCGCGCTGATCAAGTCCATTCAAGCCCTGCTAAACGGCGCTGAATGAAATGATGTCGGACCAGTCGCCGCTTTCGGAAACGACGAATTGCCTGAAGGGGGTTGTGGCGGAAAGCAGCAGGAGTCGAACCTACCTGGGAGCGGCTGACGCCCCCAACCGGGTTTGAAGCCCGGCCGCATCACCGGATACGGATGCCTTCCTCTGGAGAAATGACTTAAGCGATTTTACGGCGGCGAACCCCACTCCACACCGGGGCGCCGCACATGCCGATCACCAACGCGGCGAGTATAGCCCGCGCGATCGAAGAACTCCAGAATCTGAATCGCGCGCTTGCGTCCCAGACCCGTCGCATCCCGAAATGCTCCCGCTTCGACCGTGCCGTGCGCATTCGCAATAATGCCCGCGAGCGTGCCGACGCACGCGTCGTCGTAGAACAGATCCTTGACAATCTGATGCACCCGTCCCTGCCGTGCCAGCTTGCGCAGCACGCCACGCACGCGCTCCTCGGGGACGTTCAGCTCACGTCCCATGTCGCGCACCCACGGCGGATCGAAGCGCCCCTGCGCCACTTTCGGCAGCAACGCCTCGGCCAGCGCCGTTTCCTCATCCGTCATTTCGACACGATGGGTCGGCAGATGCCACCACGCACCGGTGCGCGCCAACGCCCCTTCGCCTAACATCGCCTGCATGGCAACGCGCCAGCGTGACGCTTCCAGCGAGGGCCACGTCATGCGACCCAGTCGCGCGGCATCGAGCCCGGGTTCGTCGGGCACGCGGGCGTGATAGTCGCGCAATGCATCGAGCACGCGAGCACGCATCGCCTGCCACGCCGACGGCGCGAAAGCCAACGACTCCCCTTCCCCTCCAGTGAACACAACGGCATCGCCGGGCCACTGCCATCGTCCAACCGGCAGCCCGGTCAACGCCACCACCTGCGCACTCGTCAAACCGAATGGCGATTGCACAAGCAGCGCATCGAGGCCTGCGCCATCGAGCGACTGCGCCACGGCGTCGAGCCATGCCAGTCGCGCCGACGAGCGGCGTTTGCGTTGCGGTGCCGCCGGATCCAGCACGCGCCCACCGCCCACGGTCGCGGTGGCCTGCGGATTGCGCACGATGAAGCGATCGCCCGGCATCGTGCAGACGGGTATGTCGAACACGAGCTGCGCGCGCATCGTGCCGCCCGGCGCAAGCGTGTCGCCGTCGAGCAACACGGTCCGTGCCTGCACATGCGTCGTGCCCAGATGCACATGCAACGGAAACCATTGCGTGAGCGGCGCGTTGCCGTCGAGCCAATGCAGTTCGACGTCCACATGCGTCGACGGCTCGGACAATCCGGCCGCGACGATCCAGTCGCCACGCCCCAACTGGTCGCGCTCCACGCCCGCGAGATTCAACGCACAACGCTCGCCGGCCCTGCCCGCGTCGACCGGACGATTCTGCGCATGGATGCTGCGCACCCGCACCGGCAGCCCTTGCGGCATGACGGTCAAACTGTCGCCGACACGCACGGTGCCAGCGAACGCCGTGCCCGTCACCACCGTGCCATGCCCGGGCAACGTGAACACGCGATCGACGGCGAGACGGAACAATGCATCGTCGCGTCGCGTTGCATTGCCCGACGTCTTCAGCATCTGTGCCGCCGAGATCAAACGCTCACGCAACGCCGCCACACCAGTGTCGTTCGGCGTCGTCGCCGAGACCGGCACGATCTCCGCATTCGCCAGCGGGGTATCCGCGAGCCAGCGGGCAATCTCCTGCGTCACGCTCGCCAGACGTTCGGCGTCCACACGATCCGCCTTCGACAACGCCACCACGCCGCGTCGCACCCCGAGCATCGTGAGAATGGCGAGATGCTCCCGGGTCTGCGGCATGATCCCGTCGTCTGCCGCGATCACCAGCAGCGCGAAATCGATGCCGACCGCTCCGGCCGCCATCGTGTGAATCAGCTTCTCATGGCCTGGAACATCAATGAAGCCGAGCACGTCGCCATCGGGCAACGGCGTGTAGGCATAGCCGAGTTCAATGGAAATGCCCCGTACCTTCTCTTCCTTCAGACGGTCGGTGTCGACGCCGGTCAATGCGCGAATGAGGCTCGTCTTGCCATGATCGATGTGTCCCGCCGTACCGACGATCATGCGCGCAACTCCGCGAACTGCAGCGACAGACGCGCCTCGTCAGCCGCTTCGAGACAGCGCAGATCGAGCCAGAGCGTCTGCTCGGAAATTCGCCCGATGACGGGATACGGCAGTGCCCGCAACGCCGCTTCCAGCTTCGCCAGTGCGCGGCCGCTGCCCCGCTTGCCACCGCCCGCAGGCGCAATGGCGAGCCCGTAGCTGGGCAATTGTTCGACGGGCAACGCGCCGCTACCGATCTGACTGACCATCGGTGCTGCGCTCACCGTGTACTCGTCGCCCAGCGACGCCGCCAGCACCGGCGCCAGCCGCTCCGCCTGCGCAGCCATCTCGGCGCGCGTGCGCGTGAGCAAGCGCAACGTCGTGAGACGCTCGGTCAGATGGTCAGGATCACGATACAAGCGCAGCACCGGCTCGAGCGCCGCCAGCGTGAGCTTGCCCACGCGCAACGCGCGCTTGAGCGGATGTTTCTTGATCTTCGCGATCAGATCCTTGCGCCCGACGATCATGCCCGCCTGCGGGCCGCCGAGCAGCTTGTCGCCGGAGAACGTGACGAGATCGGCGCCCGCCGCAATCGTCTCCTGAACGGTGGTTTCGTGCGGCAACCCCCACTGCTCCAGTCGTGCAAGCGTGCCGCTGCCCAGATCGACAGCGACGGGCACGCCATGCGGCTTCGCGATCTGCACGACGTCGGCCACGTCCACGCTTTTGGTAAAGCCCGTGACCTCGTAGTTACTGCAATGCACCTTCATGAGCAATGCCGTCTTCTCGCCGATGGCGTTGCGATAATCTGCCGGATGGGTGCGGTTGGTCGTGCCGATCTCGACGAGCTTTGCACCTGCGTGCGTCATGATGTCCGGAATGCGGAACGCCCCGCCGATTTCCACCAGTTCGCCGCGCGACACCACGACTTCACGGCGTTTGGCCAGCGTAGCCAGCATCAACAGCACGGCGGCCGCGTTGTTGTTCACGACGGTCGCCGCCTCGGCGCCCGTCAATTCGCAAAGCAGCGGCGCGACGAGGTCGTCGCGATCGCCACGTCCGCCGGTGGCCAGATCGAATTCGAGATTCGCGGGCGCGGTGAGTGCCTGCATCACCGACTCGATGGCGGCCTCGGGCAGCAACGCCCGGCCGAGGTTGGTATGCAGCACCGTGCCCGTGAGGTTGAACACCGGCCGCAGTGTGGCCCGGTTGCGTTCGATCAGGGCGCGTGTCACGCGCGCGCCAAAGGCCGCAGGCGCGACGGTGTCGTGCGCGAGCGTGCCCGCAAGCGCCGACGCGCGGCATTCGTCGAGATCGCGGCGCAGCGCGGTTGTGACCTGTGTGCGGCCGAAGTCGGCCAACGCCGCCTGAAACTCAGGCATCCCCAGCAACCGGTCGAGCGACGGCAGATCCGCCGCACCGGCCAGCATCCGATCATGCTCGGCCATCGCAGTCCCCTTCATCGAATCAGGCGTCCTCGGCGTTTTGCCACAGCAACGGATTGCCGTTGGCGCGCGCATATCCCGCTTCGCCCATCAGCACATCGAGGGCGAGACTGGCGAGATCGTCGGCGACCGGCTCCACGAACGGGTCCTTGTCCTGATAGAAGATCTTGCGATAGCTATGGCAGTCGTCACACGACTCGGCGCGAATGGGCGACGACGCGACCCGCTTGGCCGCTTCGTCGAGCTTCGGACGACCGTCTTCGCCTTTCAGAATTTCGCCGGTACCGGCCACCGGGGCGTCCAGCGTTTCGGCGCTCGACGACGCGGCGTCGCCCCCCTTGTCGACAACGTGATACGCCACATGCTCGCTCGCTTCGCAATGCGTGCACTTCACGCGGACCATGTGCCACTCCGTCGCGCAAAGCCCGCAGGCGAGATAGCGATAGCCCTCGTGCGCCCCGCCAATGCGAACGACGCTCGCCACCGGCAGCGTGCCGCACACCGGGCAGACATTGGGAACGTCGAGCATCGGCACGTCGCTCGCGGCGAAGGTGCTCGCCACGCCGGTCCACAGGACCTGCAATGCCGCCATCAGGAACGGCGCGCTGGCCGAATCGACACCTTTGCCATGCCCCGCCAGCAGCGCCTGCGCGCCCGCCTCGAGCTGCGCCGGATCGGTCGCACGAACCCGGTCCAGCACACCGCGCACTGCGGCGGGCAAACCCGGCTGGGCCGCCACGGCATCGAGCAACGGGGTGAGCAACGGCTGCCACCGACCCACTTCGTAGCCGCCGGTGGCGGGCACGAGTGGCATGCAGTGCTGTTGCGCCTGGGCGATCGACTCGGGCGACGGGCGCTCTGCCTGGAAGTTGTCGAGCACGCGCTGCTGCGCGTCGACCAGTGCGGCCATTAGCCGTAGGTAATCCCCCAGCGGATGACCGTCGGCCAGCTGGCGCAGACGTGCCGCACGCGCCGAAAAAACCTCGGCGCGCTGGGGCATGCGAAGACGGGGAATGGAGGTGCGATCGAGGGATTCGATCTGTCCGGGTTCGAGAATGCGTTGCAAGGTGGCCGGCCTCTTAAAAGCGTCCGGCCACCCACCCGGCCGGACTTATTTGTTGAGCTGCTTGTACCAGGCGCGATGATGCTTCCACGCCCAGCCACGGGTGACGGTTCCGCGCGTCATGGCGCGCACGGAGCCCTTGATCCAGATCGCCGCGTAGATGTGCGTAATGATGCCGCAAATCAACACGAATGCACACACCGCGTGTACGTCCGATGCCAGACGAATCATCCAGATCGGGAAGTAGAACGCGAAGTACGCGCGCCAGATCACGATGCCCGAGAGCAACAGGCCGATCATGCACAACACCATCACGTAGAAAAGCAGCTTCTGTCCGGCGTTGTAGCGCCCGACTTCCGGCAGATTCTCTTCGCGATTGTTGAGCACGTCGCCGATCTTCTTCATCCACTCGGCGTCGCGCGACTCGAACTTGTTGTAGCGGGCGAGCCGCAGTGCGAGCCACACGAAAGCGACGAACATCACCAGACCGACGAACGGATGCAGCACCCGCGTCCACGGCCCGCCACCGAACAGGTTGGTGAGCCAGAACATGGACGGATGGAACAGCGCCAGCCCGGACAGCGCGAGCAGGATGAACGTGCCCGCGACAATCCAGTGATTGATGCGCTCCGCCGCGTTGTACCGCTCGATCAGGTCGTCTTTGCCACCCCGACGATCCGAATGATCGTTTTGCACTTGCGACATGTCAGACCTCCTCGTGCGTTACGGGCCCTTTCTGGCCGTCGGGACCGCTCCCCTTGCGGGATGCATCGTAGCGACGGGCCTCGTCTTCGTCTTCCTCGGTCGTTTCGTTCGGACCGGTCTTGATGTAGTGGAAGAAGCCCGCAAGCGCCGTGAGCGCCATCGCGGCCACGCCCAGCGGCTTGGCCAACCCCTTCCAGAACGAGACCATCGGGCTGATGCGCGGATCGTCCGGCAGACCGGCATAGAGCGACGGCCGGTCGGCATGGTGCAGCACGTACATGACGTGCGTGCCGCCCACACCCTGCGGATCGTACAGCCCCGCGTTGTCGAAGCCCCGCGTCTTCAGGTCTTCGACCCGCTCGGCCGCCTGGTCCTTCATGGCGTCCTTGGTGCCGAACATGATCGCACCGGTGGGGCACGTCTTCACGCACGCCGGCTCCAGCCCCACGGACACGCGATCGGAACACAGGGTGCACTTGTACGCCTTGTGATCCTTCTGCGAGATACGCGGAATATTGAACGGGCATCCGGTAATGCAGTACCCGCAACCGATACACGCCTCTTCATGGAAGTCGACGATACCGTTGGCGTATTGCACGATCGCGCCGGGCGACGGACACGCCTTCAGGCAGCCCGGGTCCTCGCAGTGCATGCAGCCATCCTTGCGGATGAGCCACTCGAGATCGCCCTTCGGGTTCTCGTACTCGGTGAAGCGCATGAGCGTCCACGAGTCGGCCGACAGGTCGGCCGGGTTGTCGTACACGCCCACGTTGACGCCGACTTCGTCGCGCAGGTCGTTCCACTCCATGCACGCCGTCTGGCAAGCCTTGCAGCCGATGCACTTCGTGACATCGATGAGTTTGGCGACATCGCCCGTGTGCGCTTCGCGCACCGAGGGCGACGGCATCGTGGTTGCCGAGCGCCGTTTGATATCCAGAGATTGCAATGCCATGGCGCCCCCTTATGCCTTCTCGACCTTCACCAGGAACGACTTGAACTCGGGTGTCTGCGAGTTGCCGTCGCCCACGATCGGCGTCAGCGTGTTCGCGAGGAACCCGGGCCGGGTCAGTCCCTTGAAGCCCCAGTGAATCGGAATGCCCACGTGGTGAATCGTCTTGCCGTCCACCTTGAGTGCCCGAATGCGCTTGGTCACGACCGCTACGGCCTTGATATAGCCACGGTTGGACGACACCTTGACCCTGTCGCCTGCCACAATGCCGATCTCCTTCGCGAGCGCCTCGCCAATTTCGACGAACTGCTCGGGCTGGATGATCGCGTTGAGCAACGCGTGCTTGGTCCAGTAGTGGAAGTGCTCGGTCAGACGATAGGTCGTAGCCACATACGGGAACTTGTCGGCGGTGCCCATCGCGGCCAGATCGTCCGGGAAGATGCGCGCGCCCGGGTTGCTCGTGGCCTTCGGCTGTTTCGGATGCAGCGGGTTGTAGCCCAGCGGCGTCTCGAACGGCTCGTAATGCTCGGGGAATGGCCCTTCGGCCATTGCGCCCTTCGCAAAGAAGCGCGCCACGCCCTCGGGGTTCATGATGAACGGGCTCATGCCACCGGCCGGATCCTCGTCGACCTTGAAGTCCGGTACGTCGGAACCCGTCCAGGCCTTGCCGTTCCAGTACACCAGCTTGTGCTTCGGATTGAACGGCTTGCCCGTGAGGTCGCACGACGCGCGGTTGTACAGCACGCGACGGTTCGCCGGCCACGCCCATGCCCAGTTCAGCGTCTGGCCGATACCGGTCGGATCGCTGTTGTCACGGCGTGCCATCTGGTTGCCCGCCTGCGTCCATGCGCCCGCGAAGATCCAGCAGCCCGACGACGTACTGCCGTCGTCCTTGAGTTCCGCGAAGCCCGCGAGTTGCTCACCCGCCTTGCGCGTGACCTTGGTCGGGTCCTTCGGATCGACGAGGTCCTTGAGCGCCCGGCCGTTGTACTCCTTGGCGAGTTCCTCGGGCGACGGACTTTCCGGCTGCGCGTAAGGCCACGACAGATTCAGGATCGGGTCCGGGTACTTGCCGCCCTGCGTCTTGTACATCTCGCGCAGGCGCAGGAACAGCCCCGTCATGATCTCGATGTCGGTGCGTGCCTCGCCCGGCGGCTCGGCGCCCTTCCAGTGCCATTGCAGCCAGCGTCCCGAGTTGACCAGCGCGCCGTCTTCCTCGGCGAAGCAGGTCGTCGGCAGGCGGAACACTTCCGTCTGGATCTTGCTGGAATCGACGTTGTTGTGCTCGCCGAAGTTCTTCCAGAATTCCGACGTCTCGGTCGCCAGCGGATCCATGATGACGAGGAACTTGAGCTTCGCCAGCGCCTGATCCCACTTGAACTTGGCCGGGGCCGCCGCGAGCGGGTTGAAACCCTGCGCGATGTAGCCCGTCATCTTGCCCTGGTTCATCAGTTCAAGCACTTGCAGCAGATCGTACGGCTTGTCGAGCTTGGGCAGGTAGTCGTAGCCCCAGTTGTTCTCGGCCGTTGCCGCGTCGCCCCACCACGCCTTCATCAGGCTCACATAGAACTTCGGATAGTTCTGCCAGTAGCTCAACTGGTTCGGACGCAGCGGCTTTTGCGTGCGCGCCGTCAGATACTGCTCGACGGTCTGCTCGGCCTGCTTGGGCAACGACATGTAGCCCGGCAGCAGGTCAGTCATCAGCCCCAGATCGGTCAGGCCCTGAATGTTCGAGTGCCCGCGCAGCGCGTTCATGCCGCCGCCCGCAACACCGATGTTACCCAGCAGCAACTGCACCATCGCACCGGTGCGAATGATCTGCGAGCCGATCGAGTGTTGCGTCCAGCCCAGCGCGTACAGGATCGTCATGGCGCGCGTCGGTGACGAACACTCGGCGATCTGCTTGTAGATGTACTCGACCTTCTCCGCCGGGGTGCCGCACACGCGCTCGACCGTGTCGATCGTGTAACGCGAGTAGTGCTGCTTCATCAACTGGAACACCGTACGCGGGTTTTGCAGCGTCGGGTCCGTCAGGACGTAACCGTCCGCGCCCTTCTGGTAGTCCCAGGAGATCTTGTCGTAAGTGCGCTTTTCGGCGTTATAGCCCGAGAAGATGCCGTCTTCGAACGTGAACTCGTCTTTCACCAGGAAGGTGAAGTCGGTGTAGTTCTTGACGTATTCGTGCTGGATCTTGTCGTTCGCGAGCAGGTAATTGATCAACCCGCCGAGGAAGACGATATCCGTGCCGGTACGGATCGGGGCGTAGTAGTCCGCGACCGATGCCGAACGGTTGAAGCGCGGGTCGACCACGATCAGGCGCGCCTTGTTGTGCGCCTTCGCCTCGGTCACCCACTTGAAACCGCACGGGTGTGCCTCGGCCGCGTTGCCGCCCATGATGAGTACCAGATCCGCGTTCTTGATGTCGACCCAATGGTTCGTCATCGCTCCACGGCCAAACGTCGGGGCAAGACCTGCCACCGTCGGGCCGTGTCAGACACGTGCCTGGTTATCGAATCCCAGCATCCCGGTACTGCGGATGACTTTGTGCGTGATGTAACCGACTTCGTTGCTCGACGCCGACGCGGCCAGCATGCCGGTCGTGAGCCACCGGTTGACCGTCAGGCCGTCGTCCGTTTTCTCGACGAAGTTGGCGTCGCGGTCGGCCTTCATCAGCTTGGCGATGCGATCGAGCGCATCGTCCCACGAAATCCGCTCCCACTTGTCGGAACCCGGCTTGCGGACTTCCGGATGGGTCAGACGATTCGGGCTGTGGATGAAATCGATGAGGCTGGCGCCCTTCGGGCACAACGTGCCGCGATTGACCGGGTGATCGGGATCACCCTCGATGTGGAAGACGCTCTTCTTCGCGTTCTTCGCACCGTCGCCGTAGCTGTACATCAGCAGGCCGCAGGCCACTGAGCAGTAAGGACAGGTATTACGGGTCTCGGTCGCTCGCGCCAGCTTGTACTGACGGACTTCCGCCAGCGCTGCGTCGGGCGCGAACCCGAGCATCGCCAGGCTGGACCCTGCCAGCGTTGCGCCACTCACTTTGAGGAACTGGCGCCTGGACATATTAAGCATGGGGGAATTCTCCTCAAATTTTGGGAAACTTTGCGGGAGTGTGTTGAGTATAGAGCAAAGGCCTAATGTTTTCCGTGACTTAGCACAAACCATGCCGCATTTCGCGTTGCGCTGCATTCGATGGGAACTTCCTTGACATTTTGGTATTCTGAGCGTCACTTTGGTCACCGTCCCCGGTAATGCACACATTGCCTCCCGAAGATGACGTGACAAATCTCATCGCCTGTCCGAATTGCGACACGTTGCACCGTCGCACGGACTTGCCGCCGCGCGAGACTGCCCGCTGCGTGCGCTGTCACTCGGTGCTTTACCGCTCTCCCGACCTGCGACTGTCGCGGGTGCTGGCGCTCACCCTCACCAGCCTGATCGTGTTCGCGATCGCGAACGCGTTCCCCATCGTCGAGATCGAGGTGCAGGGCATCTACACCGAGACGACGCTCGTTGGCGCTGCCTGGGCGCTGTACCGTGAAGGCATGTGGCTGGTGGCGCTGCTGGTGTTCGCCACGACCGTCCTCTTCCCGCTCTCGCAATTGCTCGCGCTCGTTCACCTGATCGGGCCGCTTTCGCTCGGGCGTCGGCCGTACGCCGTTTTCGAAGTGATGCGCGCCATCGAGTTCTGCCGTCCGTGGGGCATGATCGAGGTCTTCATGCTCGGCGTGCTCGTCTCGCTGGTCAAACTCTCGGCGATGGCCAGCGTGTTGCCCGGTATCGCCCTGTGGGCCTTCGGCGCACTCACCGTACTGCTCGCGATGGTGCTCTCGTTCGATCTGCGTAATCTGTGGCTCCTGATCGACCACACGCCGGACCCGGCGGTGCGTCGCAGCCCGCCGCCACGGGTGCAGCCATGAGGTACGTCTCCGCCAAAGCCGCCGGACTGATCGCCTGCAACGTGTGCGGGCGTCTGTCGCGTCAGGTCCAGACGGTCGAGAAGGCGCGCTGCCCGCGCTGCGGCGCCGTGCTTCACCAGCGCAAGGTCGACAGCCTCGCGCGCACCTGGGCCTTGCTCATCGCCGCGGCGATCCTGTACATTCCCGCCAACGTGCTGCCCATGATGCAAACGCGTTCGCTGCTCGGTAATTCCAGCGACACGATCATGAGCGGTGTGATCTATTTCTGGACCAGCGGCGAATACGATCTGGCCATCGTCGTTTTCACGGCGAGCATTCTCGTGCCGATGCTCAAGCTCATCGCCCTGTCGCTCCTGTGCTTCACCGCACAGCGCGGCACCCGCTGGAAGCCGCACCAACGCACCAAGCTCTACCACATGGTCGAGTTCATCGGCCGCTGGTCGATGCTCGATGTTTTCGTCGTCGCGCTGATGGTCGCGCTCGTGAACATCCAGTCGCTGGCGGTGATTCAGGCCGGTCCTGGCATCGTGGCCTTCGGCTCCGTGGTCGTACTCACGATGTTGGCCTCCATGCAATTCGACCCCCGGCTGATCTGGGATCAGATTCGCGACGACGATACCGAACAGGACGATCATGACTGAACCGAAAGATCCGCAAGCGCGGGACAGCGCACCGCCGCCCGCGAGCGATCCGGGCGATCTGCCGACGCCGGCCATCGAGCCGCGCAAACGCTGGGCGCCCTCGCTCGTGTGGTTGATTCCCCTCGTGGCTGCGGTCATCGGACTGTCGCTCGTGGCCAAGGCGCTCATCGAGCGCGGACCGAGCGTCACCATCGATTTCAAGACCGCCGAGGGTCTCGAAGCCGGCAAGACGAAGGTCAAGTACAAGGAAGTCGACATCGGCACGGTCAAGAACATCGAACTGTCCGACGATCTGTCGCACGTGCGCGTCACCGTCGATCTCACGAAGAACGCCAAGAGATTCGCCGTGAAGGATTCGCGCTGGTGGGTCGTGCGCCCGCGCGTGGCCGGCGGCAGCGTGTCCGGCCTGTCGACATTGCTCTCGGGCGCGTACATCGGCGCGGACGCCGGCAAATCCAAGGAATCGGTCAGCCATTTCACCGGGCTCGAAGTGCCGCCGGTCGTCTCCAGCGGCCAGCCGGGCAAGCCCTTCGTGTTGCACGCGAACGATGTCGGCTCGCTCGATATCGGTTCGCCGATTTACTACCGCCGCATTCAGGTCGGCCAGGTCGAAGCCTTCTCGCTCGATCAGGACGGCAAGGGCGTAACGCTGCGCGTGTTCGTGCAGGCACCGTATGACCAGTACGTCGGCTCCAACACGCGCTTCTGGCACGCCAGCGGCATCGATCTGCGACTCGATTCGAGCGGCTTCCAGGTCAACACGCAGTCGCTGGCGTCGGTGGTGATCGGCGGTATCGCATTCCAGGCGCCGGGCGACGCGGGCGCCGGCGTGATGGCCAAGGCCGGACAGGAATTCCGTCTCGCGCCCGACGAGTCCACGGCCATGAAGGCGCCGGACACGCATCCCGTCACCGTGGTGTTCCGCTTCCAGCAGTCGCTGCGCGGGCTCGTCGTGGGCGCGCCGGTGGACTTCCGCGGCATTACGCTGGGCGAGGTCACCTCGATCGGCGTGGAGTTCGATCAGGCCACCAAGCAGATCAACATGCCGGTGACGGTGCAGGTCTATCCGGACCGTCTGCGTCGCCGCGATCCAAAGCGGAACCTGCCGCCCAACGAGCTCGCGAGCCACCAGATTCTGAACGCCCTCGTGGCGCGCGGCCTGCGCGGCCAGTTGCGCACGGGCAACCTGCTGACCGGTCAGCTGTATGTGGCGCTCGACTTCTTCCCGAACGCGAAGCCCGCCAAGGCCGAAGAAGTCGACGACGTGCTCGTCATGCCGACCGTGCCCAACACGCTCGACCAGTTGCAACTGCAGGTCGCGGACATCGCCACCAAGCTCGACAAGATTCCGTTCGACAGCATCGGGCAGAGCCTCGACTCGTCGCTGCGCAAGCTCGACAAGACGCTCGATAGTGCCCAGGGGCTGTTCCGTCAGCTCGACGGCGAGATCGCGCCCGAGGCGAAAGCCACGCTGGGCGAAGCGAAGAAGAGCTTTGGCGCGGCCGAGCGCACGCTCTCCGAAGACGCACCGGTGCAACAGGATGTCCGTTCGGCCATGCAGGAACTGACCAAGACGCTGCGCTCGCTCAACACGCTCGCCGAGTATTTGCAGCAACACCCCGAAGCGCTGCTGCGCGGCAAACCGAAGGACCCGCAACCATGACGAGGCCGACCGACATGATCCGTAACCCGCGCCGGCTCCCGCGCCGTCCTCACCTGCATCGCACGAGAACGACGGCGCTCGCCGCCTTGCCGCTGGCGCTGTTGATCGCGCTCACCGGCTGCGCGTCGCCGACGCCGACGTTCTTCACGTTGACGGATGCCGCCCCAGCGACCGGAAGCAACGCCGCCGGCGCAGTGACGACCGGCCCAACAGCACCGGCCGCACCTTACGCCATCGAGGTCTCGCCGGTGGCCGTGCCCGAGCAGGTGGACCGCCCGCAGATCGTTGTCACGCGCAACGGCGGCCGCGTGGACATTCTGGAGGAATCGCGCTGGGGCGCCCCACTCAAGACCGAACTGACGTCGACGATATCGCGCGATCTCACGCAGCGCCTCGGCGCGATGGACGTCTACGGCCTGCCGCGCGCCGATGGCCTGACGGTCTACCGCGTCTCGACGTCGGTGCAGCGCTTCGAGTCCGCGCCGGGCGAACAAGCCACGCTCACGGCGGTGTGGAGCGTTCGGCGGGTGCCGGGCGATATCGTGGCGACCTGTCGCTTCACCGCGACGGCGCCCGCCACCGGCGGCGTTGCCGAGGTGGTTGCCGCACAGCGCAAGCTGGTCGACCGTCTGGCTGACGGCATCAGCCGCGCCATCGCCACCAGTGCACAGGGCACGCCCGGCAGCGTGCCGCGCTGCCCCGACTGAACGCGGCGCATCGTCGCCTGCGTTCCGGCCGACGAATCTTCCCCGCCGCTCCCGTCGTGCACATTCAAATATCGTAGGGCTCCCCGACGCGCTGCGCATTGGACTAAAGTCCCATGCGCGACAGAATTTTCTGTGGGAGACTCGTGCGTCATCCGGTGCCCCGCCAGACCGGCGCCACCCGCATCCACCCGCTCCTCGACCCGCACTTACCGGCCCACTGAAATCGCCCTGTGACCTTGAACGCCTCCGACACATCCCCGGCCAATCCGGCGCCGCCGTCGGCGTCCGCCCCGCAGGCCCAGGCCGAAGTGCGCCAGGAACCGATCGGCGCCCACGCGACAGATGTGTACGTCGCCCGCCTCGCCGCCTTGCGCGCCAACCTGCCCGTGTCGCTCGCCGGTTCATTCCTCACGGTATGGCTGATCGTAGCCGTGCTGCGCGAAGTCTTTCCGTTGCGCGACCTGCTGCTCTGGGCAGTCGCACAGGCAGCCCTGACCCTGTGGCGGGCGACGGCGATCCGGCGTTACCCCGGGCTGCCGCACCGCACAGACGGGGCAAAACGCGACACGCGCACGCGTCGAGGCAGCGCGACACGCATCGACCTCGTTGCCCTGCGTCGGTGGGATTGGCGCGTGCGTATCGGCTCGCTGGCAGCGGGCCTGCTGTGGGGCGTTCCCTACGCGTTCTGGCTTTGGCACGCGCCACCCGCGCAGCAGATGTTCATGATCGTCGGCTTGCTCACGCTAGGCACCGGCGCTATCTACGCCTACTGCATCCACCCGCCGGCCCTGCTCGCCTTCGAGCTGCCCTATTACGCACCGAGCTTCGTCGCGCTCGCCACGCTTGGCGGCACGATCCCGACGACACTTGCCGTCGCAGGCGCCGTTTATCTGGCCGTCACGTTCGCGTTCGCCTACCGGATGTACCGCACACAGATCGACTCACTGGCGATGCGCTTCGAGAACGACGATCTGATGGCACGGCTCGCCGTCGAACGCGATACCGCCGAGCGCAGCAATCTGGCGAAGTCGCGCTTTCTCGCCGCCGCCAGTCACGACCTGCGCCAGCCCGTGCATGCCCTGAGTCTGTACGTCGGCGTACTGCGTGAGCAGCAGCTCAACGCGCGCAGCCGTCAGCTGGTCGATCACATCGGCCGCGCCACCGCCGCGATGGGGCAATTGTTCGACGGCCTGCTCAACATCTCGCGACTCGACGCCGGCGTGATCCAGCCGAAACCGCGCGCGCTGCGGCTCGCGCCGATGATCGATCAACTGCAACTCGAATACGCGCCGCAGGCGGCCGCCAAGGGATTGATCCTGCGCGTGCACGGCACGCGTGGCCGCGACTCGTTGGCCGTTCGCTCCGACCCGGTGTTGCTCGAACGCGTGCTGCGCAATCTGCTCGACAACGCGATCCGCCACACGGCCCGCGGCGGGGTGCTGGTCGGCTGTCGCCTGCGAGAGCGTCATGTGCGCATCGAAGTGTGGGACACCGGCGTGGGCATTGCCGACGCCGACCTCGACAAGATCTTCCTGGAATTCCATCAGGTCGGGAACCCGGAGCGCGATCGCTCGAAGGGACTGGGACTGGGGCTGGCAATCGTGCGGCGTACCGCCGATCTGCTCGGGCATCCGTTGACCTTGCGCTCCGTCCCCGGACGCGGCAGCGTGTTCGCGCTGAACGTGCCGCTCGCCGACGTGCGTGCGACTCGCACCCCATCGGAGCCGCATGTCACCACGTCGTCGCCTGCGGCCACCGCCGCACAGGGGCCGCTCGTCTGCGTCGTCGAGGACGACACGGAAAACCTCAATGGGCTGTGTCTGCTGCTCGAAGCGTGGGGGTATCGCACGGTGGGCGGCGGTAGCGGCGACGAGATCGTGCGCGCAGCGGTGGCGGCTGAAACCAAGCCTGCGTTGATCGTGAGCGACTTCCGATTACGCGATCATGAGACCGGCATCGACGCCATCGATCGTCTGCATGAGGAGTTTGCGGACGACACCATTCCGGCAATACTGGTGAGCGGCGATACCGATCCGCAACGCATCGTGGAAGCGTCGGCGCGCGCCTGGCCGCTCTTGCACAAGCCGGTCGATGCCCAGTTGCTGCGCCGCACGATCGAGCAGACACTGGAAGTCAACAGCGGCGGTGCGTCCGGTACGGCAACGGACGCGTAAGCGCGTCAGGCGGGTTTGCCGAGCAACCCGCCGCGGCGCGCCAATGTGGCCGCCTGCGTCCGGTTCAGCGCCCCGAGGGCCGCGAGCACCGCCGACACGTGAGCCTTGACCGTCTTCTCCGTCATGCCGAGACGCGCGGCGATCTCGCCATTTCGCAAGCCGTCGCAAACCAGCAGCAACACCTCGCGCTGACGCGGTGTCAGCGACGCCAGACGCGCCACGATCGAGCGGTCGTCGCCGGCGTCGGCAACCGCGCCGTTCAGTCGCTCGGCCTGGTCGTGGTTCGCCGCGTCGCCCGCATCGAATGCCGACGACAGATAACGCTCGCCGCGCAGCACCGTCTGCAAGGCGTCGAGCAGCGTGCGGCTGTCGGCCGACTTGTGCACGAAACCATGCGCACCGGCCGCTAACGCCGAACGCACATCCTGTCGGTCTTCGGACGCGGAGATCACCAGCAAACGCAGATCCGGGCGCACGGCGCGCAAACGTGCGAGCAACGCGGCGCCGGCGAGGTCGGGTAGGTAGTAGTCGGACATGACCGCATGCACGTCGGGTCGCCCGGGCAGTGCCCCGACCGCCTGCTCGCCGCTGGCGAACGCCTCGAAGTCGAGCTCCGGCGCGGCCGCACGCAGCGCGAGCAGCAGGCCCTCACGGAACATCGCATGGTCATCGATCAGAAAAACGGTCGGCACTCTTCGGGGGGACGCACGCAGGCGCGCACGATTCTCAGGCAGCAGCAATGCCGGGAATTATGTCGTATTACTGACCGAAAGTCGTGTTTTCAATTTGCGCAGTGCAACGCCACTCCCGGCCATTCCCAGTCGTTGTCAGCGGCCGCCCCGAAACGGTGCAACTGCCCGCCAGCCACAGCGTCCGAATGCCCCCGCTTACCCCCATACGCCCGTTCCGGCCAATGCGAAAGGTCAGGAAAATCCCGATGCCCAACTCGTCAATTACGGATTGCGCAATCGATTACGTGATGTTTAAGATGTTCGAGACCCGTGCGCACAGGCATCCCCCGAGAAATGGCCGGCGGCGGTTCGCAATAACTCGAATATCGGAGACAAGCCATGTCCAGCATTACCGCCGAACTGCGCGGCGCCCAACATCATCGCCTTCGCGGCCGCCTGCGCCACAAGATCGCCGTCGCGGCCTCCGCCCTCGTCCTGGGCGCCATCGGGGCCTTTGGCCCGGCCGTCACGGGCGCCCATGCCGCAGCGGGCGGCAATATTTCCGACGGCGTCGTGAAGATCGGCGTGCTCACCGACCTGTCCGGCGTGTCGAGCGACAACGCCGGCAAGGGCAGCGTGCTCGCCGCCACGATGGCCATCGACGACTTCTCGCGCGATCACAAGGTGCTCGGCGCCCCCATCGAGCTGATCTCCGCCGACTCGCAAGGCAAGACCGACACCGGCGCCACGATTGCGCGCGAATGGTACGACCGCGGCAAGGTCGACATGATTACCGACCTCACGTTCTCGAACGTGGCCCTGGCGGTGGACCGCATCGCCGACGAAAAGAAGAAGATCGCCCTCGTGACCGGCGCCGGCTCGTCGGCGATCAGCAACGAACAATGCACGGCGCACAGCGTGCAGTGGATGTATGACACCTACGCGCTGGCGAATTCGACGTCGCAGGCATTGCTGCGCCGGGGGCTGAAGTCGTGGTACTTCATCACCGCCGACTACGCGTTCGGTCAGGCGCTGGAGAAGGACGGCAGCGAGATCCTGACGCGTCAGGGCGGCAAGGTCGTCGGCTCGGTAAAGCACCCGGTGAACTCGCCCGATCTGTCGTCGTATCTGCTGCGTGCACAGACGTCGGGCGCGCAGGTGATTGCGCTGGCGAATTCGGGCACGGACACGCTCAACACCGTCAAGCAAGCGTCGCAGTTCAACATGATCCAGGGTGGCAAGCAGGTCTTCACGCCGCTGCTCTCGCTGATTACCGAAGTGCACGGCATGGGCCTGAAGAACGCCCAGGGCATGATTCTCACGAACGGCTTCTACTGGGATCAGGACGACCGCTCGCGCGGCTTCGCCCAGCGCTTCTACGCGCAGCACAAGAAGATGCCGACGATGATGCAGGCCGCCGTCTATTCCGCGGTCCTGAACTATCTGAAGGCCGTGCAGGCCGCCGGCACAGACGAGGCGGACGCCGTCATGGCCAAGCTCAAGTCGATGAAGATCGACGACCCGGTGATCCGCAACGGCCAGATCCGCGCCGACGGCAAGCTCGTGCACGACATGCTGCTGGTGCAGGTCAAGACGCCTGCCGAGTCGAAGTCGGAGTGGGATCTGTACAAGATCCTCGAGACCATCCCGGCCGACAAGGCGTTCGCGCCGCTGTCCGATTCGAAGTGCGCGCTGGTGAAGAAATGAGCTGAAAGCGCGTGAGGGCATGCGCCGGGACGCCCCGGCGTCAGCGCCCTGAACGCCCGCCGCCGGTGGCCGATGCCGCGTTGGCATCGGCCCCGGCAGCCGGGTCTTCCACCCGACGGAACACGAGTGCCGAGCCTAGCGTGATCAGGCCGACGCATACGAACGTCATGCGAAAACCCGCCACCGTGCCGCCCGCGCCGATCTCCCCCGCCTGACCGGCCAGTTGGCCGAACAGGGCCAGCAGTTGACCGCCGATGGTCACGCCAAGGCCCAGCGCCAGCATCTGCGCCATCGAGAACAGCCCGTTGCCCGCGCTGGCCCGACGCGCCCCGAGGTCCTTGAGCGTCACGCTGTTCATGGCCGCGAACTGCATCGAGTTCGCACCGCCGAAGATCGCCAGTTGCGCCAACCCGAGCCACATCGGCCACCCCGGGCCGAACAGCGCGAAGCTAGCGATCGATCCGCCGACCACGGCCGTGTTGACCATCAGGAAGCGCGTATAGCCGTAGCGTTGCACCAGGGGTGTGACCCTGCGCTTGACGACCACGCCCGAGAGCGCTACCGGCAGCATCATGAGCCCCGACGCGAGTGGGCTGTAGCCCATGGCGACCTGCAGCAGCAGCGGCAACAGGAACGGCACGGCGCTGCTGCCGATGCGTGCCACGAGGTTGCCCAGCAATCCAAGACTGAAGCTGCGGGTCTCGAAGAGCTCGAGCGGGAACAGCGGCGCCGCACGACGTCGGGCATACGGCCAGTAGCCGAGCGTCGTCGCCACGCAAAGCAGCGCGAGTCCCGCCGACGCCCCCCAGCCCGCATTCGAGAACGGATGATCGAGCGCCAGCGTGAACGACACCATCGCGACCGAGAGCAACACAAAGCCACCCCAGTCGAATCCGGTCGAGATAACGTCGTCCTTCGAGGGCCGGGGCAGATAACGGCGCACCGCAAGACTACCGAGAATGCCGATCGGCACGTTGATGAGAAAAATCCAGTGCCACGACGCGACCTGCACGAGCCACCCGCCCAGCACCGGCCCGATCATCGGGCCGACCTGCCCGGCAATCGACACGAAGGCCAGCGCCGCCAGATACTGGCCAGCCGGAAAGGAGCGCAACACGGCGAGACGCCCGATCGGCAGCAGCATCGAGCCACCCGCCCCCTGCAACACGCGTGCGACCACAAGCTGCGGCAGCGTCGCCGCCATCGCACAGAAGATCGAGCCGAGCACGAAGAGCAGAATCGCGACGAAGTACACGCGCCGGGTGCCGAACCGGTCGGCGAGCCACCCGGACGCGGGCGTGAGCATCGCCATCGTCAGCGAATAGGAGACCACCACCGGCTGCATGCGCAGCGGGTTCTCGCCAAGGCTGGCCGCCATGGCGGGCAGTGCCGTGTTGACGATCGTGGTGTCGAGCGCCTGCATGAAAAAACCCGCCGCAACGATCCACAGCAGGGCGGAGAGGGTCTTGTCTTGCTTCATGCGGCGCGGTGACGAGGCACGGCCGCCCGGCCATGCCTGCAACAAGAATTAAGCGAAAGCAGAATTCTAGCGCGCTTCGACCGTGCGCACTGATGCGATTCTTGCATCAAACGCCATCACGCAGACGTATTGCGCAACGCCAGGCGACGCGGTGGCGCCTGTGTCCGTCAGGCGGTCGTATTGACGTTGTTGCCGGTCGACTTCGTCGGGTTCATGAGCGCGAGAATCTGTGCCTGAATCGACATGGCCTGTGCCGACAGGCTGGTCGTCATCTGCAGCTTCTCGTCGGGCGGCAGCCGATCGTTGTTGCGCACTTCGTCGAGCTGCGACATGACCTTCGCGAGCATCGCCTTGAGCTTCTTGATGGTCTGCGCCACGATGGCGTCGGTGCCGCCGGCCTCGCTCGCATCGCTCACCGCCTTGCCCGTCTGCTTTGCACCGTCGCGCGCACCGCGCACCATCTCGACCATGTCGGTGTCGATGCGACGCGAATTCGTATTGTTATTGTTGTTACCGTCGCCGTTGCTCTCGTTGCCGGTGTTGTTGCCGGTCTTCGCGTCGCCGGCTGCGCCGACGGTCTTGGCCGAATCCGCGCCTGCGGCCGCCTCGGCAGCGCCCGCATTGCCGGTCGTCCTGGCCTGCGACGCCTGCGCTTGCGCCTTCTGCGCCTGCTGTTGCTGGATGTGCGACTGCCACACGTCGAGCAGGCCGGACGTCGCGCTGCCCTTGATCGGGATGATGATCGACATGGAGGGGGGGTCTCCGCAGAAAGGAAATGTAAGGAATTCCCCAGTATTACGGCATCCTTATCGAATTCCTTTAGTCGCGTTCGAGTCCCCCCCTTTTTCGCCACACTCTCCAGCCCCCTCCCGCCCGGACGCGTCAGGCCCGTACCGCCCGGTAACCCACATGCTCGAAATGCGCCTCATCGGCGTTCACGGCGTCGGCGGCCTCGTCGGCGCGATCGTCGTCGGCCAGGGCCTCAAGCCGGATGGCCGCATGCACGAGCGCGATATGCGAAAACGCTTGCGGGAAGTTCCCCACCTGACGCTGGTGGTGCGTGTCGTACTCCTCAGCAAGCAGCCCCACGTCGTTGCGCAACGACAGCAATCGCTCGAACAGTGCCCGGGCGTCGCGCTGGCGGCCGAGCATCACGAGACAGTCGACCATCCAGAAGCTGCACGCGAGAAACGCGCCCTCCCCCGCCGGCAGCCCGTCGTCAACCCGGGCCGTGCGATAGCGTTGCACCAGCCCGTTCTCCATCAACTCGCGCTCGACAGCCTCGATGGTGCCCACCACGCGTGGATCGTCCGCCGGGAGGAACCCGACGAGCGGAATCATCAGCACACTCGCATCCATTTCCGACGAGCCGTAGGCCTGCATGAACGCATTGCGCTTCTTGTCGAAGCCATGCGCGCATACGTCTGCATGAATCTCCTTGCACAGGCGTTTCCAGCGATCCACAGGCCCCGGCAGGCCGAAGCGTTCCGCCGATTTGATCGCACGGTCGAACGCCACCCACGCCATGACCTTCGAGTAGGTGAAATGCTGGCGACCGCCGCGCACCTCCCAGATGCCTTCGTCCGGCTCGCGCCAGACGGTTTCAAGATGAGCGACGAGTTTCGTCTGCACCTCCCACGTCGCCTCGTCGCGGGGCAGCCCGCCCAGACGCGCCTGATGCAAGGCGTCCATCACTTCGCCATAGACGTCGAGCTGCAACTGCCCCACCGCGCCGTTGCCGACGCGCACCGGCTTCGCCCCCTCGTAGCCCGGCAGCCAGTCGACCACCCACTCCGGCAGACGCCGCTCGCCCGACAGCCCGTACATGATCTGCACCTGCGACGGTGCCCCTGCCACGGCGCGTACGAGCCACTGGCTCCAGTCCGTCGCCTCGGTGTAATAGCCGCCGAGCATGAGCGCCTGCAGCGTGAGGGTCGCATCCCTCAACCAGCAGTAGCGATAGTCCCAGTTGCGCTCCCCGCCGAGCTGCTCGGGCAGCGATGTCGTCGGGGCCGCAACCACGCCGCCCGTCGGCACGAACGTGAGTGCCTTGAGCACGATCAGCGAGCGGCGGATCGCCTCGGCCCACCGGCCGTCGAGCTGACAGCGATTGGCCCACGTGCGCCAGTAACGTTCGGTATCCGTCAGCGCGGCGAGCGGGTCGATCTCGCGCGGATCGGCATGATGCGACGGCACCCGCGAGAGCACGAACGGCACGGTGTCGCCGGCCGCCACGTCGAAGCGCGCGCGCAAGCTGCCCGGCACGTCCTTGATCTCGACCGGGGTGCGCACCACGACCTTGTCCGGTCCGGCAATGAGCCGCATGCCTGGGCCGGTGGGATCGTCGGCATCGAGCGGGCGCGCCCACGGTACCGACGCGCCGTAGTCGAAACGCAGGATCAGCTCCATCGACATCGTCACCTTGCCGTGGATGCCCTTGACCAGCCGCACCAGATCGGCGGCGCCATCGCGCAACGGCATGAAGTCGATGACGGCAACGCAGCCCTCCACGGTCTCGAAACGCGTCTCGAGAATCAGGGTGTCGTCGTGATAGCGACGCGTGCACGTCGCGTGAGGATCGTCGGGAGCGAGCTTCCAGCGGCCATGCTCCGGGCCGCCGAGCAGTGCCGCGAAACAGGCGGGAGAATCGAAATACGGCCAGCAGAGCCAGTCGATGGAGCCGTCGCGCGCCACGAGCGCGGCGCTGCGGCAATCGCCAATCATCGCGTAATCTTCGATACGTGCCGGCATGCTCACCTCGCGAATGAGAGAGGAGAGAAAGACGTCACCCCCATGAGCGGCTGGGGGTACGCAATCGCAGGAAGTCCTATGGTACGCGCGTCACTCGCGCGCGACCATCGGGCCAGCGTTGGAAGGTTCGCTGCGAGGTTGGGTCTGCCGTGCCGTGCGAAATTGACTGGCACGTGAGGTCTGCTGGCGTTGCGGCTCAAGGTCATGCCTTCCCTCCTTGCGACGTTGCCGTCGGATCGGGTTCATCGGTGGCCGGCGCGCAACGCGCGCCTGTTCAAAAACCGACCGGCCACCGGCTGGGAAGTTCTGCAAAGTATGTCAACACGCGGAGAATCCGCATGACGGACACAAGATGCACATCATGCGTTCGCGGGCGCTGCCTCCTCCAGGACATGTACCGCTCCTTGCGCCACGAGTTCGCGAACCTGCGCCGCATCGAATCCATATTCGCCCAGCACTTCGCACGTGTGCTCGCCCAAGCGAGGCGCCGGCCCGCCGGTGCATTTCGGCGTCTCGGAGAATCGGATCGGCAGCCCGATACTGCGCGTCGGGCCATCGAGCGGATGCACGGTCTCGACCACCATCTCGCGCGCCACGATCTGCGGATGCGAGACGGCGTCGGAGATCGGCAGCACCGGGCCGACGGGCAACCCGACGGCGTCGAGCCGTTCTACCCAGTGGTCAGTGGTGTCGCGCATGAGATACGCCGTGAGGCGTTCGACAAGCTCGGCGCGATGCGCCGTGCGTCCGGCGTTGGTCGCGAAGCGCGGATCGCTGGCGATCTCGGGGGCGTCGAGCACTTGCAGCAGCCGTTCGTAATTGGCCTGATTGGCCGCGCCGATGTTGATCCAGCCGTCCTGCGTGCGAAACGCCTGATACGGTGTGCTCGTGGGATTGGCCGACCCGAGTTTCGGCGGGTTCTCGCCACTGGCAAAGAAGTTGGCGGCGGCCCAGTACATCTGCTGGAAGCCCGCTTCGAGCAACGACGTATCGACGATCTGTCCCTGCCCCGTGCGCAAACGGTGCGCGTAGGCTGCGGAAATTCCGAGCGCCGCCAGAATGCCCGCGTTGATATCGGCGATTGGCGAGCCCGCCTTGATCGGCGCCTGCCCGGGCTCGCCCGTCACGCTCATCAGTCCCGACAAGCCCTGGGCGATCAGATCGAAGCCGCCTTTGTCGGCAAACGGCCCCGTGCGCCCGTACCCGGAAATCGAACAATAGATGAGCGCGGGATTGGCCTCGCGCAGCGTCTCGTAGCCGAGGCCGAGCTTTTCCATCGTGCCCTTGCGATAGTTCTCCGTGACGACGTCTGCGCTCGCGAGCATCTTGCGCAGCACGGCCTTGCCGCCTTCCGTCTTCAGATTCAGCGCAATGCCGCGCTTGTTGCGGTTGAGCATCATGAACGATGCCGACTCGCCGTGCGAGAGGATCGGCGCGAAGCGGCGGGCATCGTCGCCGTCCATCTTCTCGACCTTGATGACGTCGGCGCCCATGTCGGCGAGCATCATGCCGCAGACCGGCCCCGACATGATGTGCGACAACTCGATCACCTTGACGCCCTGCAATGGCCCGCCTGACTGTTTCGTCGTGTCGCTCATCTCATCGCCCCTCGAACACCGGCGCCGTCTTCGCGAGGAATGCGCGATAGCCCGCCTGAAAATCGGCCGTGCCGAAGCACGCGAATCCTTCGTCGATCTGCGCCGGTGTCAGCGGCTGGCCGCTGACCAGTTCGCGCACGAACCGCTTGTGCCAGCGCGCCACCAACGGCGCCCCGGCAGCGATGCGCCCGGCACTCGCGAGCGCTTCGCGCGCCACCTCGGCGTCGGGGACCACCCGGGTGACGAGACCGATGCGCGCCGCCTCCTGGGCATCGAAGATCCGGCCTTCGAGCAGGATCTCGAGCGCACGCGCCGGCCCGAGCAGCCCCACGAGGCCGGATAGCTCCGCATGCGCCATCACCAGCCCCAGCTTGTTGATGGGCGCGCCGAAGCGGCTCGACTCACCGCAGATGCGAACGTCGCAGGCGGCGGCAATTTCCATGCCGCCGCCCACGCAGATGCCGTGAATCATCGCGACAAGCGGCACCGGGCAGCGCGCGAGCGCATCGAGCGTGCGATGCATGAGCGCACCATAAGTCCGCGCCTGCTCCACGTTGGCGCGGTCGGTCTCGAACTCGGCAATGTCGTTGCCCGGCGCGAAGGCCTTCTCGCCCGCGCCGCGCAGCACGATGCAGCGCACGTCAGGCGCTTCGGACAACGTCAGAATCGTGTCCCCCAACGCCTGCCACATCGGTTTGGTCAACGCGTTGAGCTTCTCGGGACGGTTGAGCGTGACCAGCGCGATGGCGCCTTGTCGCTCGGTCAGAACGGTCGATGTCACATTGCCTCCTTCAGATGCCAGCACGCACCCCATGTCCGGCCAGCGATGATTTTTGGTATACCAATTTTCGTTAACGATAGAAGGATCGAACGGCGATTGGCAAGTGATAACCGAAAAAATCAGGGTTAACGTGGCAAATTCCGGGATAGGCAGTTGACGATCGAACGCGTCGCCATCAAAATTGGCATTCCATTTTTCTGCGACGTCACGGCATGAGCACATCTGCATCGCTGAACGCCGCCGCCTACGAAGCGCTCAAGGCGCGCATCGTGCGCGGTGAGCTGCGCCCCGGCGCACCGCTCTCGGAGCGTGCGCTCTGCGACGAACTGTCCGTCTCGCGCACGCCGCTGCGCGAGGCACTCAAGCGGTTGGCGAACGAAGGACTCGTGGAGATCTCGGAAACGCGACGCGCCCGCGTGGCACGTGTGAGTGTCGATGAGGTCGTGAATCTGCTCGCCGTGATGGCAGTCCTCGAAGGATTGTCGGGCGAGCAGGCTTGCGAAAAGGCGACCGATGCCGATCTCGATACCCTGGCCCAACTACAGACCGAGATGGAAGCCGCCTACGCACGCACCGATCACGCCGCGTATTTCGCATTGAATCAGCAGATCCACCTGAGCATTCTGCGCATGGCGGACAACGGCCCGCTGGCCGAATACTTCCACAATCTGAACGCGCGTCTGCGCCACGTGCGAGAGCGCCTGACGCCGACACCGGAGCGCTGGCGTCAGGCGGTGGACGAACACGCGGAAATGCTCACGCTGCTTCGTCGGCGCGACGGCAAGCGACTACGACCATTGATGGAAGCGCATTTGCGCAGCAAGACGGACGCCTATGTCGCGGCAATGCTCAACGACGGACTGGTGAGCATGAGCCGCGCGGCGTGACGAAGGCGAGGTGAAGCGGGCGCACCCTGCCGCCCGGACCCTCTCAGGCAGCGGCGCGCATGTTGGCGATCACGGTGGCGCACTTGGCCATCAGATGCGCGCGCAGCAGACGGCCAAGCGCCGCGCCGTCGCGCTGATGCAAAGCCTGCAGCATGGCAACGTGTTCGTCGATGGCTCGCTCCCACTTGCCCGCGTGCAGGTTGGAGCGGAACCGCAGCGCTTGCAGGCGGGCATTCACCGACTGATACATCTGCGTCAGCGACGGGTTGCGTGCAGCGGCGTTGATGCGGTCGTGAATTCGTTGATTGCAGTCGAAATAGCCCGACAGATCGCCGTTGGCGTGGCAGGCGTCCATCGCGCAGTGCAGTTCCTGAATCTCATCGACTTCCGCCTGCGTGATGCGCTCGCATGCCAGCTCGCCGGCCAGCGCTTCGAGGCCGCTGAGCAGTTCGAAGGCTTCCGTGATATCTCTGGCCGATAGCGAGACGACGCGCGCACCACGATTCGGCAACAGTTCGATCAGTCGCTCGACCGCAAGCATCTTGAGCGCCTCACGCAGCGGCGTGCGCGACACGCCGAGATGCTCGCACAGTGCGCGCTCGTTCAGATGCGCGCCGGGCGGCAGCACGCCTTCCGTCATCATCTTGCGCAAACGATCCATGACTGCCAGATGCAGCGCGCGGCGGCTGATCGGTTGCGTGTCGTCGTCCGGCGGATGGACGGCAGGGTCTCGTACGGCGCTGACGGACACGGAGGTTGCGGAGGTCACGGAGTGCATAGGCTCGGCCAGTTCGTTCGCTTCAGGAGGTCATCGACTGCACGCACTGCACATTCGCGGGCCACGACGCGCACAACCGTTGCCATGCCGCACGAAATATTACGAAATATTACGAAATTCGATTCTCGCAGATCGAAGGCGTTTTGACTACGTTAGCTGGTGTTTTCACTAAGTACGCGACACGTTCGCTGCACTGCGCAACGACGCATCAATCTTGGTTAGGATGTAAGCCATCGCGCCGCTGCTGATCGCAGGGACACCGGCGCATTGCCCGTTGCACAGGAGACCTTCACCATGCCCCACCCATCCCCCGCCGTCGAATCGCTCGCCCAATTGCTGGCCGACACGCGCCGTGGCGACACGCCGATCGAATCGCCCGCCGCCGCCCTGCTGCCCCCTGATACCGATGCCGCTTACGCGGTGCAACTCCGCACCCTCGACCTGCTCGGCGAGACGATTGCGGCATGGAAAGTCGGCGCGAAATCGCCGAAGGATCTGAAGAACTGCGCACCGATTCCGGCATCGGTCGTGAGCCAGAGCGGCGGCACGCTGGCCCTGGACGACTTCTTCCGTCCGGGACTGGAGCTGGAAATCGCGTTCCGTCTGGCCCGCGACATCAAGCCGGGACGTTACGACGAGCGTGAAGCCATGATGTTCGTCGGCGAAACGCTCACGACCATCGAAATTACCGACAGCCGGTTTGCAGCCACCGGACTGGACAGCCGTTTTGCGCTCGCCGATCTGCAGAACAATGGCGCCCTCGTGATCGGCAGCGGGCGGGATTACGATGCCTCGCTCGACTACCTCAATCCGACGCTGTCGTTCACGCTCGACGGCACCGCCATCTCTCCGGCGCAAACCGGGCACAACACGGGCGGCGATCCGCGCGCCCTGTTCGCGTGGCTCGTCAATCACAACGGCAAGCGTGGCATCACGATGCGCGCCGGCGCCGTTGTGACCTGCGGCTCCTACGTCGGCATGATTCCGGCGAACGGCCCGGGTCTGCTGCGCGGCACCATTGGCGGGATCGGCGAGGCGTCGGTCACGCTGAAGTAAGCGAGGCGACGCGTGCGGGCGGTCTCAGTGCCGCCCGGTGCGTCCGTCGGCCCCCGCCAGCATCTTCGGGGCCAGCAACGCAATCGGCACGATGCACAGCAAACCGGCCCCCAGCGCCACCGGGAGACTGATGCCATGTGCGATCGCGCCGATCACCACCGGCCCCACCAGCAATCCCAGATAGGCCAGACGCGCCATCACGGCAATCGCTTCGGCGCTTGCCATGCCGGCCCCGCGCGCCACTTCGCCCGACGCGGCGAACATCACCGGCATCACGTTCGACAAGCCGAGACCGGCCAACGCGAAGCCCGCGACGGCAGCGGCCGGTGTGCGCCAGAACAGCGCGAGCATCACTCCGCCCACACATAGCAGGCTGCTGACCCGGAGCAGACGCGCGCCGCCCATGCGTGCGCGCACCGGATCGCCGCCGAAGCGCCCCCCGGCCATGCCGAGCGAGAACGCGGCGTAGCCGGCGCCGATCCAGGCACCCTGTGCGGCGACCACTTCGCGCATGTACACGGCGGTCCAGTCGTACATCGCCCCTTCGACCACGAGGCCGAGAAACGCGAGCACGCCGAAACCGGTGAGACGTCGATGCAGTTTGCGGCGTGACGCATCGTCCAGTGCAGGCGGTGCGCGATGCGTATGCCCCGGAACACGCTCTCCGGCGCTTACCGCACTCGCGTCCGGCGCTTCACCGGGCATCATGTCTTTCTGCATATGGCGAGCGCCGACGATCATCACCACGGCGCACACGAGTGCCGCGAGGCCGACGTGCCATTGCGGCGAACCCTGATGCGCAAGCCAGGCCCCGCCGACCAGCGCGCCCGACATGCCACCGAGGCTGAAGCACCCGTGCAGCGACGCCATGATCGGCTTCCGGTAGCGCGCCTCGAGCGTGGCGGCTTGCGCGTTGACGGCCACGTCGTACGTGGCGTTCGCGGCACCATAAAGTGCGAGCCAGCCCACCAGGCCCCAGTAATTCGGCATCGACAGGATGAACGCGCTCGTCACCGCGAGCGCCATGCCCGATTGCAGGCTCGCCCGTCGGCTACCCGCACGACCGACCCAGCGTGCCATGCGCGACATCGTGACGATGGCGCCGCCCGCGATCGCGAACATGGCCACCGAGAGGCTCGCGTCGTTCAGGTCGAACATCGCCTTGACGGTGGGCACATGTACGCCCCACGTCGCATAGAGAAAGCCGCTGCAAAACAGCAATGCCATCGTTGCCGCGCGGGCAGGCCAAAAGCCCGAGCGCGGCTTCGTCGTTTCAGAAGTCATGGGAATCGCAGGAAATGCGGGAGTGAATCGTGAATGACGCAGCGCAGACGTCTGCGTGATCACTTGAAGACGGGACTGACAGAGCACCGGCGCGATGCAGCACTCGTTGGGGGCATTCTAACGCACCTGATGTGACACTGCCGTGCAAGACCCACGTCACGCGGGGCCGCCCGCCATCGAAAAAAGCTGGCCGCCGCATCGCACCGGTCAAGTATGCGTGCGGCAGCCAGACAGGGGAAACGGGGTGCCGGGCGGGCGGACAGGTCGCGCAGGATCGGTTCGCATCGCATGGTTCGTTCACCGATACGGTGAATGCCCGTCAGTTCAACACGCTTCGATGGCATTCCCATGACCGATTCCCGCGAATCGCGCCGCCGGTCCGGGCATCCGTCCCAGACGGCGCGAGAACGCTGGCTCGCGGCCATCCCATGAGTCGAGACGCACGGCGTCGCGGTCCTCCCCCTCCGGCAATCCCGCGAGGCTCACCACGTCTCCAATTTGCGCAGCAAAGCGAGCAGCGACCAGATCGCGTCGCCGGGTCGCCCTTGGGCATGCACCTGCGCAAACATCTCGACCTGCCGCGCGCCACTGCCATGCGCCGCGTCGAAACACACGCCGCGGTGGCAGAGCGACACCAGCAGCGCTTCGAACTCCGGCCAGCTGTCCAGCCCCCCGCCGTCGCGCGACGCCATCACACTGAGCATCAGCGCCCTGCCCACGTTCATGCCGTCGTTACCTCGCGCACACGGATCTGCGCCGAGATCCAGAAATGTCCGAACGACAGCCGCGGTGCGCTCGCGCACATGCCTGTCGGTGCGATTTTCCGGGAGGAAGCTGGCGCTCGGGTCGCAACCGTACAAAACCGGCGCGCTCGCATGCGCGTACAACATCGGCGCGTAGCCACGCGCATCGCGTGTGTCCGGCTGCGCGCCATAACTGATCAGCAGTCCTATCGCCTCGACGTTGCCGTGCAACGCCGCATAGTGAAGCGCATGCGCGCCCGGCAAGATCGGCGCGATGTCGCCTGCCGGCGCCCGCCCGGGTGGTGACGGCGTATCGGGTTCGAACCCCAGCGACAGCATCTTCTCGATGGCTGCAGCGGGCAGTCCGAGGCGCATGGCGTGCAACAGGATCGGCTCGCCGGTAAACGTGGTCATCAACCGCTGGGCGTGCGTGCCGCGCGGCAGCCCGTCAAGCAACGCCATACCCGTCCACGGGTTGGCAGGCATGCCGGTCTCCGGATCGCTCTGCAATGCGTGTCCCGCGTACATCACCGCGCTGCGCCAGATCTGCTCGTCGAACGGCCATTGCCGGTGCCCCGCCAATTGCAGGACTCGCAGACTTCGCCGTGCCTCTCGCGACCCCATATCGTCGGCGAGCCAGGGGGTTTGGTGCCACCACGCGATGAGCGGCGACGGCGATGCGGCGAATGCTGCCAGCGTCGAGACCACGATGTCTTCGGGAGCGTCGTGAAGCAAGCAGCAGAGGTCGTAGGCCGCGTCGTTCGACATGCCGGCATCGCGCAACAGGTCGATCGGGACATCGGCGGCAGGCAGCATCACGACACCGCGCAGCGCCGCCTGTTCCTCACGGCTCAATATCGCGTTCCCGACCGCGTCGCACGGCAGCAGCGGTTCGAGGAAAGCCGCCACTTTGCCGGACGGCATCATGCCCATCGACCACAACAGCTTTCGCAACGAACTCGCGCGGGGCGCATCTGCAAACGCCGCCCGCAGTTCATCGACGGCCGATCGCCGACGCGCTTGACCGGCATCGGCACCGGACGAATCGCCGACCGCCGGGGCCGGCACTTCGGCGCACGGCGCTGACGCACCACCGCTAAGGGAAGGGAACATCGAGACACTCCAGATCAAATGGGTTGAGCTACGAAGATGACGACTCGGCGGCGAGGCACGAATGCCGAAGTGCCGGCCGTTGGGCATCCTAGGCAACGGCGTGGCAGCGCATCTTGGTATTGCGGCGTCGAACTGTCGGGAGCCGGACAGCGAGCGCTGACCGGCGGCCGAAAGGCCGAGACTTATCCACCGTTTTTGTTCACAAGGCTGTGGACAACAAACGGGGCAATTCACCCAAGCACTTGATCGGAATGGTGTTTTCGAAGGAAGGGGTCAGACGGAGGCACTCGCAGGCAGACGCCGGCCAAGTGCCTCCTATTTATCCACAGATTTTGTGTTCAACTCTGTGGACAAGTCCTTGATGAGGGGACTCAAGTGGTTGATTCGAATCAGGGATTCAGTTGGCGGGGCCGGCCGAGGCAGCGACCAGCGACTCCGCAGCCATCGCGAATCCCTTGTTGCGCTCGCGCACCACGCGATGGATCAGCTCCCACACGGTATGCGCCACGGGCGAGAGCGAGCGGTTCTTGCGTCGTACCAGCACGATGTTGCGCTCGAAGGCCGGGAGCAGCGGACGCACGGCCAGCGTCGAATTTTCGGGTAGCGGCAACGCGAGCGGCGGCAGCACGCTCACACCCAGCCCTTCCTGCACCATGCGGAAGATGGTGCTCACGTGCCCCAGCTCCTGCGTGATGGTGCCCTGCACTTTCTGCGTGGTGAGCGCCCGGTCGATCAGCGGCCGGCTGCCCGAACTCTGGTTGAGCAGCACGAGGTTCTCTCCCGAGAGCTCCGACCAGTGCACCGCGCCTTGCTCGGCGAGCGGGTGATCGCTGCGGCAGACGAGGCAGAACGGCTCGCTCATCAGGTGCTCGGTCGTGAGGTCGTCCGCCCCCTGCGGGGCGACCACGATACCGAAGTCCACATCGCCCGCCCGCACGCTGTCGAGCACCGCGCGCTGCATCTGGTCGACGAGCGCGAGTGCAATGTCGGGATAGGTCGCCTGCGACGCGAGCAACACGCGCGGCAGCAACGTGGCCGAGATGGTCGGCGCCGCCCCGATGCGTACGCGGCCGGTGGTGCGCGCTTCGGCACCATGCGTTTGCAGCAGCGCGATCTCGAGTTCGTCGAGTACGCGATCGAGATTTCCGGCCAGCGTCACGCCCGCGTCGGTCAGCGCGACCTCACGCGTGGTGCGATCCACCAGCCGCAGGCCGAGCTGTCCTTCCAGCTCGTTGATGCAACGGCTGATGGCCGGTTGTGTCAGGCCGATCTCGGCGCCCGCGCGGCTGAAGTTCTTGCTGCGCGCCACGACCATGAAGACCTTGAGTTGTCTCAGCGATACGTTCATGTGCTTGTGCCCTGCGAGGAAGTGAGCCAACGAGCCATGACGATGGCTCCGGCGCGCCGCACCCGGCGGCGCGCCCCGTGACGCCCACGACATTCGATGGGCGCCGACACGACACGTCGGTCAGGCCGCTGCCTTGACCATTTCTTCGACGACCTTCTTCGCGTCGCCGAACACCATCATCGTCTTGTCGAGATAGA
>NZ_JBEBXS010000004.1:0-306985 GCF_040391475.1 Pandoraea pnomenusa
GCCCTGCCGGGCACGTTGCATCACATCGACTGGCGTGCGGTGCGCGCGGCGACGCTCGGCATTCTGCCGTCCGTGGTCGTCGGCGTACTGCTCTTCGACTACCTGAACGGCACGGCGTCGAACGTGCTGCATCTGCTGCTCGGCGCGGTGGTGCTCTACGGCGGTATCGGCTCGGCGTTGCGTCCGACGCCGAAGACGCAACGCTCCGGCGACACCGGCTTCTTCTTCAGCGGTATCTTTGGCGGACTCCTCAGTGGGATGTTCGGCATCTCCGGGCCCCCGCTGATCTTCTACTTCTACCGGCAACCGCTTACGCTCGCGCAGATTCGCTGTGCACTGATTCTGCTGTTCGCGGTGACGGCCTCGGTTCGCACTGTCTACAGCGCATTCGCCGGTCAGTTGCCCGCGTCGATGTGGTGGCAGGCGGCGATTGCGCTGCCGGTCGTGGCGTTCGCCACGCTGTTCGCGCGCCGCCATCCGCCGCCGCTTTCCGGGGTCACGACGCGACGACTCGCCTTCCTCACGCTGATGCTGCTGGGCGCCCATCTGATGGTGAGCGCCGTGCTGGAGATGGTGTAACTGCGGTCGCTACGTGCCCGCGCGACGCCCGCCGCTGCCGATCCATTCGACGAGCCGTGAAAGCATCGTCATGTCGGGTGCCGACGTGAGATCGAGCGCGAGGGAACTTCGATAGTACGGGCTGAGATCGAGGCCGACGCCAAGCCCCAGCACCTCCACGTCGCCAAGCGCCTGTTGCTGTGCCACGACTTCGCGCAGATGATGGTCGAGATAATGCTCGTCGTTGACCTGGTTCGTGGCGGCGTCCATCGGGCTGCCGTCCGAAATCACGATCAGAATACGCCGGTTGACGCTGCGTGCGCGCAAGCGCTCGCACGCCCACTCGACGGCCTCGCCATCCACGCCCTCGCGAAAGAGATCGGCCTTGAACAGCGAGGCGATATCGGTTCTGGCGCGCCGCCAACTCGTGACGGCGTCTTTGAAGATCAGGTGCGAGACTTCATTCAGACGGCCCGGGTACTGCGGCTTGCCGCGCGCCAGCCAGTCGGTGCGCGCGCGTCCGCCGTTCCAGGCACCGGTGGTAAAGCCCAGGATCTCGTTGGTCACGCCCGCCGCATCGAGCGCTCGCGCGAGTACGTCGACGATCATCGCGACGGCGTCGATCTGCGCCTTCATCGAACCGGAACAGTCGATCAGGAAACTGACCATCGATTCGGCGATCAGCGTGTGCTTCTCGAGTCGGAACAGTCGCCGCTCTGCGGGCGAACTGACCAGTTGTGCGAGTCGCCGTCCGTCGATGCGCCCCTGCTCTTCGCCGAACGACCAGCCGTCGCGTTGCGGCACGGCGAGTGCCGCCTTGAGCGCTCGCGCGAGCCGGGGCACGTTGATGGCCTGCGCCACGATGCGCTCGTCGAGCCGTTCGCGAAACTCGGTCAGCAATGTGCGACGTACCAACGTGCCCGCGTATGACTCGCGATCGTAACGATTCGTGAACACGCGATAGCCCTGATCCGACGCCTTGAGTACCCGGCTGTCGCCCGAGTGGGCGAGCGTAATGCCATCGTCTTCCTGCTCGTCGACATCGAGAAACAACGAGAACGCGTTGCGCCCCCCCTTCTCGTCTTTGTCGTCCTTCTGCTCATCGTCCGCCTGCTCGCCGCCCGCCGCGCGAATCAAACCGGCGATGTCGGAGGCCAGCTCGCGCGCGTACGTCGCGAACGCGCGCTGATCGCCCCGCGTCCGACGCATACCGGCGAGCGCGCCGCCAATGCGCGGCGCGATGGCCATGCGCGTGGCTTCGATGAGCCCTTCCGTGTCTTCGATGACCGGGTAGCCCGTGAGCCGAGACCAGCTCATCTGTGCGACGGTATAGAGCAGCAACCCGACATGGCTGTCGGCCACGCCCGTGGCATGCATCGCGCGCGACCAGGCTTCGAAGCGCTCGCGCAGGTTGTGAGCGACGCCGGGCATGCCCGGGGGGATGAAGGTCTCGCAGCGCAACTGTTCCAGCAGCTCGAACACCAATCGTTCCAGTGGCGCTTCCGGTTGCAGTTCGCGATGCAAGGCGGCATCGCTGTGCCGCAAGCGCAGGGCGGCGCCGTCTGCGGCACCGCGCAACGTCGCCAACGGATCGGCCGGTTCCGGGAGGGTCTGGAGATGCGGCGCATGCAGCGGCAGCGGTCGCATGTTCCGGCACAGACGCGCGCCGCTGTAATGCAGCGTGGCGTCGCCGGTGAGCGCCCGCACCGTTGCGGCGCACAGCGCTTCGCTGCGCGCGGCGCGGCGGGCCGCCTCGCGATCGGAGATCGTCATGACGCATTGGCCAACAGCGATCGCCCGCCATCGTTGCCCGGCAGCTCCTTGCCGAACGCCCGCTGGTAATACTCGGCAACGACCGGACGCTCCGCCTCGTCGCACTTGTTCAGGAACGTGAGGCGGAAGGCCAGTCCGGCGTCGCGGAAGATGCCGACATTCTCGGCCCAGTTGATGACCGTACGCGGCGACATCAGCGTGGACAGATCGCCCGTTGCGAAGCCCTTTCGCGTGAGTTCCGCCACGCTGACCATCGAATCGATGAGCGCGCGCCCCGCGTCATCGTCGAGCGCAGGCACGCGCGCCAGCACGATCCCGGCCTCGTCTTCGCGCGACAGATAGTTCAGTGTCGCCACGACGTTCCAGCGGTCGATCTGTGCGTGATTAAGGACCTGCGTGCCGTGATACAGGCCGTTGAGATTGCCCAGCCCGACCGTGTTCGTCGTAGCGAACATGCGAAAGCCCGGATGCGGATGGATCACGCGGTTCTGGTCGAGCAGCGTGAACTTGCCGTCGCGCTCCAGAATGCGCTGGATCACGAACATCACGTCGGGGCGTCCGGCGTCGTACTCGTCGAAGATCAGTGCCACCGGGCGTTGCAACGCCCACGGCACGATGCCCTCCTGGAACTCGGTGACCTGGTGCCCGTCGCGCACGACGATGGTGTCCTTGCCCACCAGATCGAGACGGCTGATGTGGCCGTCCAGATTCACGCGCACGCACGGCCAGTTGAGCCTCGCGGCAACTTGTTCGATGTGCGTGGATTTGCCGGTGCCATGCATGCCCTGCACCATCACGCGCCGGTTGTTCATGAAGCCGGCCAGAATCGCCAGCGTCACGTCGGCATTGAAGCGGTACGCCGTGTCGATCTCGGGCACGTGATCGTCGCGCTCGCTGAACGCGGGGACCTGCAGATCGGTTTCGATGCCAAATACGGTGCGCGCATCGACCATGCGATCCGGTTGTTGCGTTGCGGTCTCCATCACGTCCCTCTCCTGTTTCAAGCGCAGATTCAATGATTCACAGCCGTGTCAGGGCATCATAACGTTAACCATTTTTAGATACAATTCGTTCCGAATAATTAAAACACTGATTGACGCTGCCTGGCTCGCTCGTCTACATTCGAACGAACTGAAACGCATCGGAACCTTGCCAATGTCGTTCGAGAACCCCTTTGGGTACAATACCGCTGATCCATTTTCCGGAACGGCGCATATGACCGACGCAGCGACCCAGCACGACTCCCCCTCAGACAACAAGGCGGATACCCCGACCCTGCGGGCGTTTGCGCTGCTCGAATATCTCGTCGCTGCCGACGCGCCAGTCTCCCTCGCCGACATGGCGCATGACATCCAGATGCCGAAGGCGTCGCTGCATCGCATGCTCGGCTCGCTCGAAGCGGGTGGGCTGGTAATTCGCGAACCGGGACAGAAGAACGCCTACGTGATCGGGCCACGTCTCGCGCAATTGAGCCTGGGCGTGATGATGCAAGCCGGCGCGCGCCGTATGCGCCATGCGATTCTCGGGCGCCTCGTGGCCGATCTCGGCGAGACGTGCAATCTCACGATGCTGCACGAGACCGAGGTGCTTTACCTCGACCGGATGGAAGCGCCGTGGCCGCTGCGGCTCGATCTCAAACCCGGCTCGCACGTGCCCGCACATAGCAGCGCGAGCGGCAAGCTGATGCTCGCGATGATGCCGCGCGAACAACGCGCCGCGCTGTTGCGTGCGATGAAGCTGCAACGCTTCACACCGAACACGCTTACCGATCCGGAACTGCTGGAAAGCGAACTCGATCGCATCGCGCACAAGGGCATTGCCGTCGACAACGAGGAATTCGTGCTGGGTATCGCCTGCGTGGCGGCACCCGTGCTCAAGGAAGACGGCGCGTGCATTGCGGCGATCGCCGTTCACGCCCCGGTCTCGCGCACTTCGCTGTCGAAAGCGATGGAGTTCGTGCCGCGCCTTCAGGAAGCGGCGAAGGAACTGGCGAAGACGTTCTGACGCGTCAGGCCCTCTCCCAGGCCTTCCCCAAGGCCTTCTCCTTCGTCTCTTTCTCTCGTTCCCCCTCCGGCCGCTTCGCCAACGCTTCGGTCTTGCTTGCCCGCTGCCAGTCGAGCAGCGGCGCGAGCGCCGTCGCCGTCTCGCGCAACGTCGGCACCAATCCCATCAGTTGTTCCAGCGTGACGCGCGCCGTCGGCCCGTGCACGGCCAGCACCGCGCGGACATGCCCGTCGTCCGGCGCACGCACCGGCACCCCCACGGCCACCATGCCGCGCACGAACTCCTCGTTGTCGATACCGACACCCCGCGCCGCCAACCGGTCCAGCTCGGCTTCCAGCAAACCGACGTCGGTGATCGTGCGCGGCGTCATGCGCTTGAGCGGCAAACGCGAGAGCACCGCCCGCCGTTCGGCTGGCGGCATCTGTGAGAGGAACAGCTTGCCGCTTGCCGTGCAATGCAGCGGCACGCGCATGCCCGGGTGCATCTGCATGCGCAGCGGCTCGCTCGTCTCCACCCGTTCGATGTAGAGGATTTCGTCGCCGTCGAGCGCCGTCAGATTGACGGTCTCACCCACACGGTCGACCAGCGCACGCAGCAGCGAGCGCGCCGCGCGCGTGAAGTTGTTGTTCGCCAGTGTCACCAGCGCCAACCGTGCCGCCCGCGGCCCCAGCGAGAGGCCCCGTTCGGAGCCACGCGAATCCGGCACGTGCGCGACATAGCCACACAGTTCGAGGGCTTCGATCAGGCGCATGAGCGTGGCCTTCGGGATCGACAGGCGCGTCGCCAGTTGCGACAGCGTGTAGGGCTGTCCGGCCATCGCCAGCCGTTCGATGACGGCCAGCGCGCGCAGATTTCGCGCCGCTTCGCTCGCGCGCAACTCACCTTCATCCAGCGTGCCCGACTCGCGCATCGCGCCTCCTCGCCTGCTCACGGAAAAACGGCAAACTCAATAAAAGAAACAAAATATACCAATTTTTTATCATCATTCAGCCTCGGGATAACCCCGGCACTGTCCGTTTCCTCTCCCGCGACGCCGACACGACGTCGCCGGCGACAAGACCGTCACGCCCTAGTAAAACCCCGCAGATGCGCTGCAACAATCGCGTTTTTCTGAGACAGCAAGCGCGGATTTCGTTTCAAATCGCTTCCGTTCGCTTTATTTCCCTTGGCATTTGCATTCGGCTCGTCGACATTGGATCGAAACAATCCGAAACGATTCGTTTCACCCATTCGAAGACGTAGCGCAGGAGGCAGGCGGTATGGAACATGAGGTCGACTATCTGATCGTCGGTGCGGGCTCGGCAGGATGCGTGCTCGCCAATCGTCTGAGCGCAGATCCCGCGAACCGGGTGCTGCTGCTCGAGGCCGGCGGTACCGATAGCAATCCGTGGATTCACGTGCCGGTCGGCTACTTCAAGACGATGCACGATCCTGAGCTCGACTGGTGTTACCGGACCGAAGCCGACGCCAATGTGGCAGGCCGTCAGATCGACTGGCCGCGCGGCAAAGTGCTCGGTGGCTCCAGCTCGCTCAATGGTCTGCTCTATGTGCGAGGGCAACGCGAGGATTACGATCACTGGGCCGCGCTGGGCAATCGCGGCTGGCGCTATGCCGACGTGCTGCCGTATTTCCGCAAGTCGGAAGATCAGGAACACGGCGCGAACGAGTATCACGGCGTCGGTGGCCCGCTCAAGGTGTCGGACCTTCGCCTGCGCCGTCCCATTGCGGAACACTTCATCGCCGCCGCGAAGGACACGGGTATTCCGTTCAACGCCGACTACAACGGCGCCACGCAGGAGGGCGTCGGTTACTTCCAGCAGACGGCATTCAAGGGCCTTCGCTGGAGTACGGCCAAGGGCTTTCTGAAGCCGGCGCGCGAGCGGCGGAACCTGATCGTGGAGACGCGTGCGCAAACGTGCCGCGTGTTGTTCGAGGGCAAACGCGCCGTGGGCGTGGAATACCTCCAGGATGGCCAGCGCAAGAAGGCGCGCGCCCGCGTGGAAGTGATTCTCGCGGCGGGGGCTATCGGCTCGCCCCAGCTGCTGCAGAACTCGGGCGTGGGACCGACCACGGTGCTCGCCAAAGCGGGCGTCGCCCTGCGTCACGCATTACCGGGCGTCGGACAGAACCTGCAGGATCACCTGCAGGTGCGTCTGGTCTTCAAGACCCGTGAGCGCACGCTCAACGACGAGGTCAACCATCCGCTGCGCAAGGCGCTCATCGGGTTGCAATACGCGCTGTTCCGCACCGGGCCACTCACGCTTGCGGCCAGTCAGGTGACGATCTTCACGCGCTCGCGCCCCGAAGTGACGCGCCCCGACATCCAGTTCCACATGCAGCCGCTGTCGGCCGACAAGCCCGGACAGGGCGCGCACCGCTTCTCGGCGTTCACGTCGTCCGTCTGCCAGTTGCGGCCGCACAGCCGGGGCAGTGTCGAAATCCAGTCGAACGATCCGCTGCAGTACCCGTCGATTCACGCCAACTACCTGTCCGATGCGCGCGACCACCGCGTGGTGATCGACGGCATCAAGGTGGCACGACGGATCGCTTCGGCACCGTCGCTCGCACCGCACATCACCAGCGAATTCATTCCCGGAGCGGCCTATCGGAGCGATGACGAACTGCTCGCCGCCGCGCGCCAGTTCAGCCAGTCGATCTATCACCCGTCGGGCACCTGCAAGATGGGACACGACCCGATGGCGGTCGTGGACGACCGTCTGCGCGTGCACGGTCTCGCGGCGCTGCGCGTCGTGGACGCGTCGATCATGCCCGAGCTGGTATCGGGCAACACGAATGCACCGACCATCATGATCGCCGAGAAAGCGGCCGACATGATTCTCGAGGACAGGCAACAGGCGTCGGGCATGCAGGAAATCCGCAGTGGCGAGGAGGCCCCGGCGGAGGCGGCAAAAGTGGCGGTAGCGATTTAGCCAAGGTGTGCACGTCAGCGTCAGAACATTACAAAATTCGGAGACTTTCCATGAATGTATCGACCAGGACCGACGCCCGGCAGATGCGCCGCGTCGTCGTCGCCAGCCTCATCGGCGCCACCATCGAGTGGTATGACTTCTTCCTCTACGGCGTGGTCGCCGGCATCGTATTCAACAAGCTGTACTTCCCGGCAGGTGATCCGCTCATCTCGACGATGCTGGCCTACGGCACGTTCGCCGTGGGCTTCCTGAGCCGACCGCTCGGCGGGGTGATCTTCGGGCACTTCGGCGACAAGCTGGGCCGCAAGAGCATGCTCGTGATGACGCTCACGATCATGGGCATTGCCACCATGCTGATCGGGCTGGTGCCGACGTATGCGCAAATCGGGCTATGGGCACCGGTGCTGCTGCTCCTGCTGCGCATTTTGCAAGGCATCGGGCTCGGCGGCGAATGGGGTGGCGCCGTGTTGATGACGTTCGAATATGCGCCGAAGGAGAAGCGCGGCTACTACGCGAGCATTCCGCAAGTGGGGCTCGCGATCGGCCTTTGCCTGGCATCGGGCGTGGTGGCCCTGCTCTCGTACACGCTGACCAGTGCGCAGTTCCTCGCCTGGGGCTGGCGCGTGGCGTTCTTCCTGTCGGTCGGCCTCGTCGCCATCGGCATGTACATTCGCCTGAACGTGATGGAGACGCCGGAGTTCGCGAAAATCAAGAAGGCGGGCAACGAGGTCAAGATCCCGATCGCCGAAGTGCTCACGCGCAGCCCCGGCAACGTGATCGCCGGCATGGGCGCCCGCTTCATCGACGGCGTGTTCTTCAACGTGTTCGGCGTGTTCTCGATCGCCTATCTGACGCAAACGCTGAAGCTTTCGCAAACCGAGGCGCTCACCGGCGTGATGGCAGCGGCGTTCGTCATGATCTTCACGATTCCGTTCTTCGGCAAGCTGTCGGACCGCGTCGGGCGCACGCGCATCTACTTCTGGGGTTCGCTCGCCACCGGTCTGTCGTCGTTTGCCGGGTTCTGGCTGATGAAGGCGAGCGGCGGCAACGTGATGCTCGTGTGGCTGTCCATCGTGATTCCGCTGGGCGTCATCTATGCCTCCGTTTATGGCCCGGAAGCCGCGCTGTTCTCGGAATTGTTCGACGCCAAGGTGCGCTACACCGGCATCTCCTTCGTCTACCAGTTCTCCGGTATCTTCGCGAGCGGCCTGACGCCGGTCATTGCCACCTACCTGCTGCAGAAGAACGGTGGCGATCCGTGGCTCATCTCCATCTATGTCCTGTGTGCGGGTCTGGTGAGTGCACTGTCCGCCGCGTGGATCGGCAGCCGCAAGCGCCGGGCACAGGTGTGGCACGGTGCGGGCGCAACCGAGCATTCATGAGTGTCTTGCGGTGAGCGCCGCCAGACCATGCCATAACGGTCCGGCGGCACGATAACCCGGTGTACCGAAGGGCGCCTCCCATCGCGGGACGCGCCCTTTGTCGTAGGTCAGGCCGGTGAGGCCGTTCTCGTGCGAAGATACAGGGTATCGCTCGCGCGGCAGGTGCTCGCATGGTTCCTTTGCACTGCAAAGCATTGCAACGCTTCGCTGCGCGAAAGCCTTTGCCCCCAATTCTCTGGCCCGCGAGACAGCATGCAGCGAGATCCGTCGCCTGGCGACTCCTTCGAAACCCTCGACACGTTCGAGACGCCGACCGCATTGCCCGAGGACGAACCCGACCGTCCCGGCCCGCTCTCGGAAGCGTCGCTACTCGGTGCGCCGCCCACGCCGCCCGGCGCCGCACCGGCGGACGCCGTGCCGCTGCCCATCAGCGTGTACCCGGCGCTCATGGGCATTCTGCTGGCCTACGGGGTGCTGGTCGTCGGCAACGGGCTGTTCGTCACGGCCGTACCGTTTCACGCGCTGAAGTTCGGCGCGTCGACATTCACGATCGGTGTGATCCAGTCGTGCTACTACGGCGGCTTCCTGCTCGGCGCGTTCTACAACCGATCGCTCATCGAACGGATCGGGCAGCATCGCGCCTTCGTGGCGTTCACTGCGCTGGCCGCCTTGTTCGTGATGGGGTTCGCCGTCAGTGATTCGCCGCTCATGCTGGGCGTGCTGCGTCTGGGTACGGGCTTCGCACTGATGGGCATGTACACGACCGTGGAGAGCTGGCTCAACGGCTCGGTGCCGAACACCATGCGCGGACGTGTCTTCGGTTCGTATCTGACGATCAACTATCTGGCGGTGAGCGCCGGTCAGTTTCTGCTCAACGTCGGCGAGGCGGGCAGCGAGGGACAGCTGCTACTCGTGGCCGGACTGTTCGTCGCGGCCATTCTGCCGATCACCCTCATGCAAGGCTGGCCCACGCGAGTGGCCGACGAGCGGCTTGTCCGGCAACCGGCGATCAGCCTCTTCGATAGCATCGCCGAGATGGCGCGCGCCACGCCGATCGCCATTCCCGGCTGCATTCTGGCCGGGTTCCTGTACAGCGCGTTCTACGCCATCATGCCGATCTACCTCACGCGCATCGGCCTGTCGATCGGTAGTCTGTCGACATTGATGGGCATCGCGCTCTTCGGCGCATTGCTCATGCAGTGGCCCGTCGGACGCCTCTCGGACCGCATGGACCGGCGCACGCTGTCCCGGCGTCTCGCGTTGGCAGCGGCGGTGTTCTGCGCGCCGCTCATCGTGTTCCAGTCGCATTGGCTCGTGTTCGTGCTGATGTTCCTCTTCTCTGCCGCCAATTTCACCCAGTATGGGCTGATCGTCTCGCATGTGAACGACCGCACGGAGCCCGAACGGCGCGTGGCGGTGAGTGCCACGCTGCTCATCCTGTTCTCGGTCGGCGGCATTCTCGGGCCCGTGATCGCGTCGCTCTTCGTAACGCTGCTTGGCCCCCGCGGCCTGCACGTCTTCTTCGTCGCGTGCGCACTGGCCCTCGCCCGGGTGGCCCGTCGGGCGCAGTTGCTGGCGCCCTGAGCCCGACGGCCGTGGACGCTACGCAGTCAACGGCGTGCGAGCCCGCGCTCGGGCCCCGTTTTGGTGCGTGATCGCCACGCCGTGGTGCGACGCGTCACAACACGGCGGCAAAATCGCGGACAATAGCGCGGGCGCCGCCGGGCGCCTTTGAGCACGCTTCTTGCTCACCTATTCTGTAAATAACTTTGCTGCCCCGCGCCAGTCCCTGACATGACCACGATCGATCTCGACGCCCCCGGTTTGCTGCCTCCCCGCATGACGGCGGCCGACGACGGCCGGCGCATCGTCATTTACGGCGACTTCACGATCTGCAGCGTGTTCCAGCCCGTGTTCTCGGTCTCGCACCGGCGTGCCATCGGCTATCACGCGTCGCTTCGCGCGCACGACGCCGAGGGACGTCACGTGCCGTCGCACGAAGTCTTCACGATGGCGGCGCGGCATGGCGACATGCTGGAACTCGGCCGGCTTGCCGAATCGTTGCATCTGGGCAATTTCCACGAATTCGACAGTCGCGACGCGTGGCTTTTCCTGAACCTCCATCCCGCCGCGCTGATGGACACCGTCTACGGCGACGCCCTGATCGCCACCCTCAAGGCCACTGGCCTCTCTCCGCAGCGCGTGGTGCTCGAAGTGCCCGAGCAGGCCGGGGGCGACACGCCGCGCTTCGGCGCTATCGTGGGCAGTCTGCGCAAGGCGGGTTTTCTGATTGCGCTGGGCGGCTTCGGGGCGAAACATTCGAACATCGATCGCGTGTGGGACCTGCGCCCCGACATCGTGGCGCTCGACCGGGGGATTCTGGCGCAGGCGACGGAACAGTCGCATCTGGCCCGGGTACTGCCGGGGCTTGTCTCGCTGCTGCATGAGTCCGGACAACTGGTGATGATGGGAGGCCTCACGACGGATCGCGAGGCGCTGATCGCGCTGGAGTGCAACGTCGACTTCGTGCAGGGCCAGTATTTCGCCGCACCCGATGTCGATCCGGTGCCGTCGAAAGTCGCGGCCGAGCGCATGGACGCGCTTTCGTCGTCGCTGCGCACGCAGTTGGTCGAGCGTGAACGCGCGGAACACGCGCGGCTCGCGCCCTACGTTGCGGGAATCGAAGCGGCCGCCGCACGCCTGGCGCAGGGCCAGGATTTGCGCCACGCCACAGTCGATCTGCTGGGACTGCCAGACGCCGCACGTTGCTTCCTGCTCGACGCCGCCGGACGACAGATCGGCGACAACGTGCTGCCGCACAGCCATTCGTCGCAGCGCGCCAAGCGCTTCCGCCCCCTGTTGCATTCGGAAGGCGCGAACTGGGCGCGGCGCCCGTATTTCATCGAGGCCATGCGTGCGCCCGGCGAAGTCCACTTCACGCCGCCGTACCTGTCGATCAACGAGGCGCACCTCTGCGTGACCGCCTCCATCGCCTCACCGGCGAAGCAGGGATTGCACGTGCTGTGTGTCGATATCAACTGGTGACGCCATCCGCTTTCGTCACCCCTGAAAGGCCAACGCCCCCGTCAGTCGGAAGACTGCGGGGGCGTCGCACTTCATTGCGTCAATCCGGGGCGACTTCGCAAGATTACGCGGCGCGCTGCACCTGATAGCGTTCAAGCCAATGCGCATACGGTGCCGGCAGCACCCATGACGGACGTGCCACGTCGAGTTCGCGCGCGGCGTAGTACGGCCAATGCGGGTTCGCGAGCAACGCGCGACCGATCATCACCAGATCCATCTGTCCGTCGGCCACCACACGGTTGGCGGCGTGCGGATCGTCGATACCCCATGACGACGCCACCGCGATGCCGGCTTCACGCTTCACGCGCTCGGCGATCGGCGCGAGGAACGCCGAGCCCCAGGGAATCTTCGCGTCCGGCGTCGAGAAACCGACACTCACGTTGAGCAGATCGAGACCGCCTTCGCGCATCTGGCGCGTGAGGCCGATGGCTTCGGCCAGCGTCTCTTCGTCGCGGCCGTCGTACTCGATCACGCCGAAACGCGCCGTCAGCGGCAAATGCTCCGGCCAAACTTCTCGCACGGCGGCGAGCGTCTCGAGCAGGAAGCGGCCGCGTCCTGCGGCGTCGCCGCCGTAGGCGTCTTCACGATGGTTCGCATGCATGGAGAAGAAGCTCTGCGCCAGATAGCCGTGCGCAAAGTGCAACTCGAGCCATTCGAAACCGGCTGCCAGTGCACGGCGGGCTGCCGCCACGAAATCCGCTTTCACGCGAGCAATGTCGTCGAGCGTCATGGCCTTGGGCACCTTGCCGAGGTGCTTGCCATATGCCACGGCCGAGGGCGAAATCGTCGGCCAGCCGCGCGGATCGTCTTCGGCGATGTGGTCGTCACCTTCCCACGGACGGTTGGCGCTCGCCTTGCGTCCGGCGTGGGCGATCTGAATGCCCGGCACGGCCCCGTGCGCCTTGATGGCCGACGCGATGCGCGCCATGCCGACAGCCTGTTCGTCGTTCCACAGGCCGGTGCATCCCGGGGAGATACGGCCTTCCGGCGAGACGGCCGTCGCCTCGACGATGACCAGCCCGGCGCCGCCGCGCGCGAGTCCGGTGTAGTGGGCCAGGTGCCAGTCGTTGGTCACGCCGTCGACGGCGCTGTACTGGCACATCGGCGGAATGGCGACGCGGTTGCGCAACTTCACGCTTTTCAGTTCGAAGGGGGAAAACAGGGCAGACATGGTGAATCTCTCAAGTGTCAGGGAAAGCGGCGCTGACGGCACGGAGCCTGCGGCTCCTGGACCTGCCTCGCGACAGGTTTCACAGCGCCTCGACCGGATGAGGTCGACGCATGCCATGTTAGCCGCCCAGCGCTATAATGAAAACCATCTGCCAATTATAGATTCGATAACAATTCATTATGGTCAACCCTCAGTGGCTCAAATCGTTCGCCACGCTCGCGGAGCTTGGCAACTTCACGCGTACTGCCGACCGGCTGGGGCTCACGCAGGCCGCCGTGAGTCAGCACGTCAAGCATCTCGAAGAGGAATTCGGGCCGCTGCTGGTGCGGCGTCCGCGCGCCATCGAGCTGACGCCCGGCGGGCAGGCCCTGCTGACTTACTGCCGGGAGGTGGAGTGCGCGGCACGGCATCTGCGCACGCGGCTGGACGACGCCGATCACGAATGTGGCGAGATCACGCTCATCACGCCGGGCAGCATCGGCCTGTACCTGTGTCCGATCCTGCTCGACATGCAGCAGGCCAATCCGGCGATGGTGGTGAAGCATCGCTTCGCCCCCGACCGGGAAGTGCTCGAAGGGGTATTGCAGAACCACTATGAGCTGGGACTCGTGACACTTCGCCCGGAAGACACACGGCTCACGGCCACGCCCTTCACGCAGGAACCGCTCGAACTCGTGGTGCCCGCGGGCAGCGATGTGCACGACTGGGAAGACCTCAAGCGCATCGGTTTCATCGACCATCCGGACGGCGAGGCAATGTCGACGCGCTTGCTGAGCCGTCGTTTCCCGGGTAACGCGGGGGTGCGAAGCCTTCCGGGCAAAGGCTGCACGAACCAGATCAGCCTCGTGCTCGAATACGTGGCACGAGGTCTGGGCTTCACGATCATCCCGCAATACGCGCGACAGGCGTTCGCCTCGCAGGACGCCATCCGTGTGGTGGACTGCGGCCCGCCCGTGGTCGATACGCTGTGGCTGATCCATCGCTCGGAATGGCCGCTTTCGGCACGCGCGCAACGCGCGGTCGCTTTGCTGCGCGAGCGTGTCGACGCGCCGCGTCCGTGCGAGTTCGGCGGCGAACGGGTGTTGCAGCACGCGGGCGCATGACGAGGTAAGCCGCGGGTTGGCACAAACTGCGGCATCCCTGTCATTGCGAGTTGTCGGAGCGAATCGGTACGCTGTCTCTTTTCGCGTACCGACGGCTTCTCCATGCGCCTGCTGCATTCCCTCGTGCTTGTGTCTCTCGTGATGATCCAGAGCGTGCCGTCGAGCGCCGCGCCCGACCCGGCAGGCGGCGACATCGCCCTGTCGGTGCGTCAGGACTTGCTCGACGCACTGGGCAAGCGCCCGCGAGATCCGGTCATCGCCGTGCTCGCGCTGAACGAAGGCACCGAGACGACCGACTTTCTCGTGCCCTATGGCGTCCTGAAACGAGCAGGGGCCGGACACGTCGAAGCCGTCGCTGTCGGCATTGGCGACGTGACGCTCATGCCCGCCTTGCGCATCGTGCCGGACACCACGCTCGCCGCTTTCGACGCCCGTCACCCGCGCGGCGCCGACATCGTGATCGTGCCCGCGATGCACACCGACGACGATCCTCGCGTCATCCGCTGGTTGCAGCATCAGGCCGGGAACGGTGCGCTGATCGTCGGCATCTGTTCCGGCGCGCGTGTGCTGAGTCGGGCGGGTCTGCTCAAACACCGGGCTTTCACCGGGCATTGGTACGACCGCGACGACCTGCGGCGCGCGAACCCCAACGGCCACTATGTGCCCGACGTTCGCTATCTTCACGACAACGGTGTCGTAACGACGACAGGCGTGAGTGCATCGCTCCCGTTGGCGCTAGCGCTGGTCGAAGGCATTGCCGGACGCGAACGTGCCGAACACGTCGCGGATGAACTGGGCGTGACGGATGTGACGGCACACCATCTCAGCGCCGGATTCGCGCTCAATGCGAGGCGCCTCTGGACGATTTCGCGCAACTGGGCCGCGTTCTGGCGCCATGAGACGGTGGCAATCCCCGTGATCGATGGCGCGGACGACGTGTCGGTAGCGCTGGTCACAGACGCGTGGTCACGTACCTGGCGCAGTCAGGCAGTCGCTGTGTCGTCGAACGCCTCTTCGGGTCGCGTCAGAATGGCGAGCGGGTTGACGCTCATCGCTCAGGACGGGCGAACGCCGGTCGCCGACCACGTCGTCCCTCTCACCCCCAGCGTCACCGCAGTGGAACGCTTCACGCAAACGCTCGACGCGATCGCCCGGCGATACGGTGACGCCGAGCGTGACATCGTGACGCTGGCATTGGAATACCGCGACGCATCCCGTTGAGCGACGGCGACACGCACTAGGCCGTCTGCCGGTGTGCCGACATCGGCTCGCCGAATGTTGCGCGATACGCCCGCTGCAGGGCATCGACGCTGCCGAACCCGCTGCGCTCGGCGATGCGTTCCTGCGTCCAGCCGGTCTGCCTTAACAGCGATGCGGCGAAGTGCACCCGGGCGCGCGACACATACCGCGCCGGCGAGATACCGGTGTCTCGCGAAAACGCCCGGGAAAAGTTGCGCGGACTCATGCGCGCGACGGCAGCCAGTGCTTCCACACTGAGATCGGCATCGAGATGACTCTCGATCCACGCGATGACGTCACGCACCGGCGACGTCGCGCCCTGTTGCAACGTCAGCGACCGGCTCACTTGCGACTCCGCGCCACCGCGCAGCACGAACAATGCGAGGTCGCGAGCAACGTCCATTGCAACGGCGCGTCCGAGATCGGCCTCGATCATGCCGAGCGCCATATCGATACCCGTGGTCACGCCGCCGGAAGTCCACACGTTGCCATCGCGCACGAAGACGCGGTCGCGCTGGACATCGGTGGCGGCGCACATCGACGCGAGCGTGTCACACGCACGCCAGTGCGTGGTCGACCGGCGCGAATCCAGCAACCCTGCCGCCATCAGCACGAACGCGCCGGTGCAAACACTGGCAACGCGCCGCGTGTTGGTGGCGGCCAGTGCAAGCCATTGACCGACGCCATCGTCGAATACGGCCTGACGCAATGCAGCTTCCTCGCCGCCCGCGACGATAATCGTGTCGATGTCCCTGGGATCGCCCAGCGCCGGTAGCGCCGTGGAGCCGGCCATGACCAGACCGGCATTCGTGCCGACGTCGCCACCACGTGGCGACGCGACGGTAAGGCGGTAGGCACCGGGGACGGCGAGCGACGCCTTGGCAAACGCGCTCGCCGGGCCGGTCACATCGAGAACTTCCACACCGTCGAAGGCGACGATGACGACATGACGGCTGACGCGCGCGTCGTCGGCAGATGGCGCATGGGCAGACACGAGAGACTCCGCGGGTTCAGCGCGAATCCCCCAAAGACTCGCACGCATTCCGATGGGAAGCGGACGCGACGGCCCGCCGGATGGCGTGCATTGTAGCCGCTACGGAAGCACTACTCGCGATGACGAATCGCAGCGGTACGCCACCGTTACCGCGCCGCCTGCGTGAACTTGTTGAACGACGTATCGAACAGGCCGCGCACGTCGAAGCCCTTCGTAAGCGTGCCGGTCTTCACGAAGTCGTCGACACTCTTCTGGGCTTCGGCAATCGCAGCATCCGTGAGCGGTTCGTAGCGAATGCGCGACGTGCTGAACCATTCGTGCGCAAGCTTCGGATCGACACGCGACTTGCCTGCCCACACGTCGGCATATCGTTCGATGTGGCGCGGATCCGCCAGCGACCATTCGCGCGCGCGTTGGTAACGCTGCACGAAGTCACCCAACAATTCGCGTTTGGTATCGATGACCTTTTGCGTCGTCGACAGATAGCTCTGCGCCGCAATCAGACCGCGCGCGGTGACCACCGTGCGTGCCCCCGCCTGACGCAAGCGCGTGACATACGGCTCCCACGTAGCCGTCGCATCGACTTTGCCAGCCTGAAGCGCCGCCGCCGAATCCACGGATGCGAGATACGAATACTTCACGGCATCGAGCGGCAGCCCCGCCGACGTGAGTGCTGCCTGCACCAACTGCTGTGACCAGCCGCCGCGCGTGATCGCCACCGTCTTGCCCTTCAGGTCGGCCACGGTCTTGATCTGGGTGTGCGGCCCGGCAAGCAGCACCACACTGTCCGGGCTGTCGCGATAGATGCCGATGACCTTGACCGGCGCGCCTTGTGCGGCGAGGAAGAGCACCGGGCCGTCGCCTTGCAGGCCGATGTCGAGCGCGCCCGCGTTGACGGCTTCGATGACCGGCGTACCCGCCGGGAACTGCTTCCACGCGACGGTGTACGGCGCGTCCCTCAGCGCGCCCGACGCTTCGAACAGACTCTGCGCGTTGTACGCCTGGTCACCGACGACCAGCACGGGCTTGTCGGCCGCCTTGCTCGCGAATGGCAGGATGGCTGCAACACTCAACGCGACAGCGACCCCGTGACGCACACGCCGTCGCCACAGCGGCCAGCGTTCGCGCAAGCGCGAGCGCAAATCGCGCTTCGCCCGGCGCGCGAGCGTAGCTTGCAGCATCGCCGCGCGTGACGGTGCGGACACATAGAGACCGAAGGCAATAGCAGACGCGGCGATGAAAGCGTCGATCACCGGATTCACCGCCGGAGCGGCAGGAGGAGCGGAATGCGTCATGACGTGACGCCACGCAGGAGCGCGGCTGCGGAAGTGAATGGACGTGTCAGTCTAGGCAAGCGGTCCTGCCGCACCAACCATCGAATACTGCGATCCATAGCGCGCCCGACCCAGGTTTGCTTATGCGGGTTTGCTTATCGGATTTCGTTGTTTGTGCACCCCTGATGCGCTCCCGTATCGTGATCGTCCAACGAATTCGAACGAGAGCAACCTCATGAGTCAACCTGCCCGCAAGCTTCGGCTGGGCGCCTACATGTCGGGTTCCGGCGTGCAGGGAGACAGCTGGCGGCACCCCGATACGGACACCGACGCGTACTCACAATTCGCCCGCTACCGGCACTACGCACAGGAACTGGAGCGCGGCTGCTTCGACGCGTTGTTCTTCTTCGACAATCTCTTCATGTCGACCGACCCGATCGCACTCGCGCACAGCCCCGGCGCCCCGCGCTGGGACCCGGTCGTGCTGCTCGCCGGCCTGGCGGGCGCGACGCAACACATCGGGCTCGTCGCCTCGGTCAGCACGACATACAGCGAGCCGTACAACGTCGCGCGCGCCTTCGCGTCGCTCGACCATCTCTCCAACGGGCGTGCTGGCTGGAATCTCGTGACGTCGACGGGCGGCGGAGAGAATTTCAATCGCGACGATCACGTCGACCACGCCGCGCGCTACGAGCGTGCCAACGAGTTCTACGACGTGGTGACAGGCCTCTGGGACAGCCACGCCGACGACGCCTTCCCGCGCGACAAGGTCACGGGCCAATGGGCCGACCCTGCACGCATTCGCACGCTCGATCATCGCGGCAAACACTTTCGCGTGCGCGGGCCGCTCAGTGCGCCGCGCCCCGTGCAGGGCTGGCCGGTCATCGCGCAGGCAGGGTCGAGCGAAGCCGGACGCGAACTGGCCGCGCGCGCGGGGGAATTGCTCTACACCGCCGCGCAGGACATCGAAGACGCCCGCGCGTTCTATACCGACGTGAAAGCGCGCGCGCTGAAGTACGGTCGTCGCCCCGAGCACATTTTCATTCTGCCCGGCGTGTCGCCCATCGTCGGACGCACACAGTCGGAAGCAGAGGACATCTATGACGGATTGCTCTCGCACCGCGACCCGGCCGTCGTGCTGAACGCACTGACGAACTACGCGAGCCTGGGCATCGATCTCGGCAGCCTGCCGTTCGACGCGAAGGTGCCGTTGCCCGAGCATGTGCCGGAGACGAACTCGCACAAGAGCCGTCAGAAACTGCTGGTGGACTGGATTCGGAAGACACAGCCGACGGTGCGTCAGCTCTACACGCGCTTTACCGGCGGCGGGCACCGTGTGCTGGTCGGTACCCCATCGTCGATTGCCGACGACTTCCAGCACTGGTTCGAGACAGGCGCGGCCGATGGCTTCAACATCATGTTCCCGAGCGCGCCCGTGGGCATCACGTCGTTCGTTGATCTGGTGGTGCCGGAGTTGCAGCGGCGCGGCCTGTTCCGCACACGCTACGAAGGGCGCACGTTCCGCGAGAATCTCGGCGTACCTGCGGTGCCCAACCGGTACTTCCCGCCGCGCGACGCGGCGGGAACCGTGGAGACTGACGAAACGCTTCAGCCTGCTGCGACGACCGCCGCAATCGCCTGACCGACTTCGGTCGTGTTCGCCCGCCCGCCCATGTCGCCGGTGCGCGGACCGTCCTTGATCGTTTGCGTGATGGCCGCGAGGATGGCGTCGTGCGCTTCACGCGCGCGACCCTCACCCTTGCCGAGGAAGTCCAGCATCATCGCCGCCGTCCAGATCATGCCGATCGGGTTGGCGATGTTCTTGCCCGCGATGTCCGGCGCCGAGCCATGGACCGGTTCGAACAGCGACGGAAACTTGCCTTCCGGGTTCAGGTTGCCCGACGGCGCGATACCGATGGTGCCCGTGCAGGCCGGTCCCAGGTCGGACAGGATGTCGCCGAACAGGTTGGAGGCGACCACCACATCGAAGCGATCCGGATTGAGGACGAAGCGCGCACAAAGAATGTCGATGTGCTGCTTGTCCCACGTGATGTCCGGATACCTTGCAGCCGTCTCGGCGGCGCGCTTGTCCCACCACGGCATCGAGATCGAGATGCCATTGCTCTTGGTGGCCACCGTCACATGCTTGCGCTCGCGCTGCTGTGCGAGATCGAACGCAAACTTGAGCACGCGCTCGGTGCCGTGGCGCGTAAAGACCGACTCCTGCACCACGAACTCACGCTCCGTGCCCTCGAACATCACGCCGCCGACCGACGAATACTCGCCTTCGGTGTTCTCGCGCACGATCAGGAAATCGATGTCGCCCGCCTGACGCCCGGCCAGCGGCGACGGCACGCCGTCGAACAGGCGAGCCGGACGCAGGTTGATGTACTGGTCGAACTCGCGACGGAACTTGAGCAGCGAGCCCCACAGCGAGATGTGGTCGGGCACCGTCTCCGGCCAGCCCACGGCACCGAACAGAATCGCGTCCACGCCCTGCAACTGCTGCTTCCAGTCGTCCGGCATCATCTGACCATGCTCGACGTAGTAATCGCAGCTCGCCCATTCGATGTGCTGGTACTCGATGGGGATGCCAAAGCGCCTGGACGCCGCGTCAAGCACGCGCAAGCCTTCGGGCATCACTTCCTTGCCGATGCCGTCGCCGGGAATCACGGCGATCTTGAACGGACGCTGGGGGCGTTGGGACGTGTCGGTCATGGTCGGTCTCTCCTGATGTTGAGTGGATGCCGCTAGGTTATTCCATTCCAACGCGGATAAAATCCCTCAATTGGTTAATCCACTATCCACGAATCGTGAATAAACCCCTGCCCGTCAATCCGAATCTCGACGATCTGCGCGTGTTCTGCCAGGTCGCGCGGCGCGCCAGCTTTTCGGCGGCGGCCGAGGCGCTGGGCGTGTCGCCCGCCTACGTCAGCAAGCGTGTGGGCATGCTGGAAGCGGATCTCGGTACCCGCTTGCTGCACCGTTCGACGCGGCGCGTGGCCATCACCGACGCGGGCGAACGGGTGTACGCGTGGGCCGAGAAGATTCTGGACGACGTGAATCACCTGATCGAAGACGTCTCCAGCACCCGACAGGTGCCACGCGGCACGTTGCGCGTGTCGAGCAGCTTCGGCTTCGGACGCCACGTCGTGGCCCCGGCGATGTCGCGACTGCGCGCGCTGCACCCGCAACTCAACGTGCGGCTCGACCTGTTCGACCGGATCGTCGACGTGGCGGCCGAGGGCTACGACCTCGACGTGCGCATCGGAGACGACATCGCCCCGCATCTGATCGCGCGCAAGCTCGCCGACAATCATCGCGTATTGTGTGCATCGGCCGCCTATCTCGAAGCGCATGGCACACCCCGGCAGCTGAGCGATCTGGCGGGTCACGCGTGCATCGTCATCAAGGAACGCGATCACCCGTTCGGCATGTGGCGGCTGCAACAGCGCGGCGAGGCGGTCTCGCTCAAGGTGACGGGGCCGCTGTCGACGAATCACGGCGAGGTCGCCGTGCAATGGGCGCTCGACGGACAGGGCATCGTGCTGCGTTCGATGTGGGACGTGGGGGCGCTGATCGCGCGAGGCGAGCTGATACAGGTGTTGCCGGATGTCACGCAACCGGCCAATGTCTGGGCGGTGTATCCGTCGCGCGTGGCGTCGTCGGCGAAAGTGCGCGCCTGCGTGGAATTCCTCACGGGAGAATTCCAGACGCAGGCGCGATAAGACGAACGTCTACGGTTATTTCAGCGTAAACGTCGCTTGCTGGACGTTCTGCGAATCGAGACCGATCTGCACGTTGAAATCGCCCGGCTCCGCCACGAATTGCAGCTTCGCGTTGTAGAACTTCAGCAGACTTTCGTCGATGGCGAAGTGCACGGTGCGCGACTCGCCCGGCTTCAGGCTGATCTTCTGGAAGCCCTTGAGCTCCTTGACCGGACGCACGATCGACGCCGCCACGTCCTGCAGGTACAACTGCACGACCGTCTCGCCTTCGCGCTTGCCGGTGTTATGCACCGTCACACTCGCGTCGAGCTTGCCGCCGCCTTCGAGTGTCTTCGCCGAGAGCGCGACCTTCGACACGTCGAACGTCGTGTAGCTCAAGCCATAACCGAAGGCATACAGCGGACCGGAGTCTTCTTCGAAATATTGCGACGTGTAGTTCGGCGGCTTGCCCGGCGTGAACGGACGGCCGATGCGCAACTGGTTGTAGTACGTCGGGATCTGGCCGATCGAGCGCGGGAACGAGATCGGCAGTTTGCCCGACGGGTTGTAGTCGCCGAACAGCACGTCGGCGATCGCATGGCCGCCTTCGGTGCCCGTGTACCAGGTCTCGAGCATGGCGTCGGCGTTGGCCTTCGGCCAGTTCAGATCCAGCGGGCGGCCGTTCATCAGCACCACGACGAGCGGCTTGCCGGTCGCCTTGAGCGCCTGCAGCAGCGCCAGCTGGCTGCCCGGCAACGACAGGCTCGTGCGGCTCGACGCCTCATGCGACATGCCGCGCGATTCGCCCACGGCCACGATCAGCGTGTCGACACCCTTCGCGGCCTGCACGGCTTCGTCGATCATCTGTTGCGGCGTGCGCTTGTCCTGCACGACTTCCGGATTGTCCCAGTCGAGGAAGTTCAGGTACTCGACCACGCGCGGATCGTCGGTGATGTTCGCGCCACGCGCATACGTCACCTGTCCCTGCGCGCCCAGCGCGTCGCGCACGCCCTGCAGCAGCGTGACGGCCTGCGTCGACTTGCCCGCCGCCGACCAACTGCCCATGATGTCGATCTTCGCGTCGGCCAGCGGCCCGATCACCGCGACCTTGCCTCCCTTCTTCAGCGGCAGCGTGTCGTGCTGGTTCTCCAGCAGGACAACCGATTTGCGCGCCGCGTCGCGCGCCTCGCTGCGATGCAGACGGCTTTGCGCGTTCACGTCCTTCGGATCTTGCGCGGCATTGCCGATGCGGCGATACGGGTCGGCGAACAACCCCATGTCGTACTTCGCGCCCAGCACTTCGCGCACGGCGCCGTCGATGTCGCGCATCGGCACCTCGCCCGACTTCACGAGATCGGGCAGCTGCTTGAGGTACTGCACGTCGGCCATGCTCATGTCGACGCCCGCTTCGATGGCGAGCTTCGCGGCCTCGCGGCCGTCCTTCGCCACGCCGTGCCGCATCAACTCCTCGATGGCGCCGTGATCGCTCACCGTCACGCCCTTGAATCCCCATTCGCCACGCAACAGGTCACGCAGCAGCCATTTGTTCGACGTGGCGGGCGTGCCGTTGATCGAGTTCAGCGCGATCATCACGCCACCGGCCCCGGCGTCGATGCCGGCGCGATACGGCGGCAGGTAGTCCTGATACATGCGCATCAGGCTCATGTCGACGACGTTGTAGTCACGCCCGCCTTCGACTGCGCCGTACAGGGCGAAGTGCTTCACGAAGGCCATCAGGCTGTCGGGGTTCGCCGGCGATGTGCCCTGGAATCCCTGCACGCTGGCGCGCGCGCTTTGCGAGACCAGATAGGGGTCTTCGCCGAAGCCTTCGGAGGTGCGTCCCCAGCGCGGATCGCGCGAGATGTCGACCATCGGCGCGAACGTGGCGTCGAGACCGTCCGCGCTCGCTTCGATTGCGGCCACCCGGGCGGCCTGCTTCACGACCGACATGTCCCAGCTCGACGCCAGGCCGAGACTGATCGGGAACACGGTGCGATGGCCATGCACGATGTCGTAGGCGAAGAAGATCGGAATCTTCAGACGGCTTTGCTTGACGGCGGCGTCCTGCAGCGGACGATTGTCCCCGCGCGTGACCGAGTTGAACGTGCCGCCCACGCGACCGGCGGCGATCTCCTTGACGAGTTGCGGCTCCGGCATGTCGGCGCCGATGCTGATCAGGCGCAACTGGCCGATCTTTTCGTCGAGCGTCATGCGCGCGATCAGGTCGTCGATGAACGCCTGTTTCGCCGACGGCGACGGCATCGCCACGGCAGCTGCACTGTCGGCGGAAGCGGCGGGCGCGTCGGCAAAGGCGGGAGCAACGACAAGGCTGGCAGCAACGGCCAGCGCGGAGAACATTCTCATGTGATAGCGATCCAATGAGGCGCGACGGCAGACCAGGGCGTGTTGACGTGCTTGTCAGACAGGCCCTGCCGTCATGTCGATTGGGTGCCGAGCACGCCGGGCATTGGCCGGGTGAACGACGCGAAATGCGATACTTTGCCACAATGCGTCGGGACCGCCTGCGGAATTCCTGCACCAAAAGTGCAACAAACCGTGTCGAGCCCCTCACTTTTCTGGAGAAATTTGTGGTTCTGTTTCCCCCTGCCGTGTCCTGGCGTCAACGTGCGCGCACGCTCGCCCCTGCCATCGTGGCAGGGGCTGCACTCCTGTTGAGCGCCGCGCACGCCAACGCCTTCTCCCTCGACGACGTCACTGCCCGCGCGAAGGCGCTTGCCGCCAAGCCCTACACCGCACCGGCAAGCAATCTCACGCCCGCGTTCGCGAAGATGCAGTTCGGCGATTACATCAAGATCCAGCCGCGACGCGAAGCCTTCGAATGGAACGATCAGCCCACGCCGTTCCGGCTCGGCTTCTATCACCAGGGCATGCAGTTCAGCACGCCGGTGAGGATCAACGAGATCGTCGGCGCCGGTGCCGACGCGAAGATCAGCGAGATCAAATACGACACCAACCGCTTCGACTTCGGCGATCTCAAGCTCGACCGCAGCGCGACGCAGAACCTCGGTTATGCGGGCTTTCGCGTGCTCTACCCGATCAACGAACCCGGCAGGCTCGACGAGATCATGAGCGTGCTGGGCGCCAGCTATTTCCGTGTGATCGGCAAAGGGCAGGTCTACGGCCTGTCGGCTCGCGGCCTCGCTATCGACACCGGGTTGCCCATCGCCGAAGAATTCCCGGCGTTTCGCGAGTTCTGGATCGAGCGTCCGAACGCGGGCGACAAGCATCTCGTGTTCTACGCGCTGCTCGATTCGAAGCGCGCCACCGGCGCCTATCGCTTCGATCTGACGCCCGGCGAAGACTCACTCCTGAAGGTTCAGGCACGCGTATTCATGCGTGACAAGGTGACCAAGCTCGGTATCGCCCCGCTCACGAGCATGTTCCTGTTCGGGCCGAACCAGCAGCGCGATCCGTACAACTTCCGGCCGGCACTGCACGACTCGAACGGTCTGGCGATTCACGCGGGCAATGGCGAATGGATCTGGCGTCCGCTGAACAACCCGCGCAATGTCGCCATCAGTCAATTCGAGGTCACCAATCCGCGCGGCTTCGGACTGCTCCAGCGCGGACGCGACTTCTCACGCTTCGAAGACCTCAAGGATCGCTACGACCTGCGTCCGAGCGCCTGGGTCGAGCCGCAGGGCGACTGGGGCAAGGGACACGTCGAGCTGGTGGAGCTTCCGTCGCCCGATGAGACCAACGACAACATCGGTGCCTTCTGGACACCGGACCAGTTGCCGCCCAAGGGCACCCCGCTGGTCGCCGACTACACGATCCGATGGACGATGAACGAGCGCGGCATCATCGACCGCAACCTGGCCTGGGTGAAGCAGACGCTTCGCACGGCCGGCGAGATCACGCAGGCCAACCTGATTCGTCACTTCGACGGCAGCACCGGCCTGCTGGTGGACTTCGACGGCGGGCCGCTCGCCACGCTACCCGCCGGGTCGGTCACGCCGCAGGTGAGCGTGAGCGACAACGCCACGATCATCGAACAGACCTTGCAGCCCAACCCCGTTACGCGTGGCATGCGACTGAACCTGCGGGTGATGGTCAAGGATCCGGCCAAGGTGACGGAACTGCGCGCCGCACTCGTCTCCGGCGGCAAGGCCGTGAGCGAGACGTGGAGCTACCAGCTCCCGCCTCACTCGGTCACCCGGCAATAAGTTGCACATCGCTTGACCGTGCGGCGGCGTCCTGCCGCCGCACTTCTCCGGCATTCCACGCCCTCCTCGATCGATTTCCCCCTCAATTAAACAGGCACTTACGTTTTCTGTTTTCTCATGTAAAACCCTAGCAACGCCAATTTACGCTTGCAGTCGACGGCCATTTCGCGTTTACTGCATGCACAATATTGCATAAAAGACCACCCTTCGTTGTCCGTAGAGGTGGTTGGCTTCATTGGCAAGGGCCTCCGCCCTGACAGTGAGGCTCGGCCTGGTGCCGCTTGCGTCGGTCAAGACATCCTCAAGACTCTCCGCGTTTCGACGGAGGGCGGATACGTTATGGAGACTCCGCATGCGACACATCGACGTACATCACCTGGCCGACGAAGCGCGCTTCAACGGCTACCACGGCCGTATTCTTCTCTGGTGCGCACTCATCATCATCTTCGACGGCTACGACCTCGCGGTCGCGGGCATTGCGCTGCCGTCGATCATGAAGGCCATGAACGTCGACGCGACCAGCGCCGGCTTCATGGTCAGCTCGGCGCTCTTCGGCATGATGTTCGGTGCCATCGTGATGGGCATGGTGGCCGACAGCATCGGCCGTCGCAAAGCCATCGCCATCTGTGTGTTGATGTTCTCGCTATTCACCGCTGCGGCCGGTCTCACGCATGAGCCGGTGAGTTTTTCCGTCACGCGCTTTTTTGCGGGCGTGGGGATCGGTGGCGTGATGCCCATCGTCGTTGCGCAGATGACCGAGTATTCGCCGCGCAAGCTGCGCGGCACGCTCGTCACGCTGATGTTCTCGGGGTATTCGATCGGCGGCATGCTCGCCGCACTGCTCGGCAAGGGGCTGATCGAATCCTACGGCTGGCAGTCGGTGTTTCTCGCCGCCGGGCTGCCCGCGCTGCTCGTGCCGTTCGCGATGCGCGCACTGCCGGAGTCGATGCCGTTCCTGATTCGCACGGGACGTCACGACACCCTCAAGCAAGTGCTCGCACGCCTCACGCCCGCCTACGTCGCGCAGTCGGGTGACCAGTTCGCGTTGCCGACCGCGGATCGCAAGTCGGCCGCGCCGCTCTCGCGTCTGTTTCAGGACGGACGCGGGTTCAGCACCGTCATGCTGTGGGTAGCGTTCTTCATGTGCCTGTTCATGGTGTATGCGCTCAGCTCGTGGCTCGCGAAGCTCATGGCCAGCGCGGGCTACAGCCTTGGCTCGGCACTCACGTTCGTGCTCGTGCTGAACTTCGGCGCCATGCTCGGGGCCATTGGCGGCGGCTGGCTCGCCGATCGTTTCAACATCAAGTACGTGCTGGTCGGCATGTACGCGCTGGCAGCCGTGTCGATCACGTTGCTCGGCGTCAAAGTGCCGACGCCCGTGTTGTTCGTACTCGTGGGATTGGCAGGTGCCTCCACCATCGGCACGCAGATCGTGACCTATGCCTACGCGGGACAGTTCTATCCGATGGCCGCCCGTGGCACGGGCATCGGCTGGGCCTCCGGCGTGGGACGCAGCGGTGCAATCCTGGCACCGATCGTCATCGGTGTGCTCGTGAGCATGTCATTGCCTTTGCAGCAAAACTTTATGGCAATCGCGATTCCGGCCGTCATCGCCGTGATCGCAGTGTTGCTGATCGACCACAAGAAATCGGCATCGGTACAGCAGCAAGCTGCAGCGCAGTCACGCGGCACCCCGGCGGAACTCGCGAACGGCGCGGGAGAACCGGCGTAATCTCGCGCGTCAAGGCAGGCTCGGACGTCGAAATCCGACGTGATGACATGGCGACGCAAGCGCGCGTCGCCATGCGAGAATGCGCGCCGCAACGGTCATGGGAATGACAGCGGCTTTTTTGGTAACGCAACACGCCGGTGCGGGGCACGGCATCATCGCCCGGCGCGCACGCGATATCGAAAAATCATTCAACCCGAGCGCCTCAGGCGCCGATAACCAGATATCCGTCCCGACGGACGATCTGGGGAACCCCAACATGCCACGCTTCGCTTTGCTTGGTACGCTCGTGCTGGCCGCCGCCAGCGCATCGGCCTTCGCGGCCACCTCTGATGACGCTACCGTCGTCGCACTCTCCACCCGTCAGGTCGTCACCGGCGACGCCGTTTTCAGCGGCGCCCACGCGGCCTCGCTCGGCAACGACGCCCTTCGCAACGCCCACGGCAGTTTCGGCGTGAATGTCGCTGCCGGCGCGATCAATGCGCAGTCGAATCAGCTCGTGCTGGCAACGGCATCGCATGTGAGCGTCGACACGCGTCAGACGATTCGCAATGCGGCGAGCGTCACCGGGGCGACGAATGCGTCGCTTGGCGAGCGCGCGCTGATGGGCGCGTCGGGCAATATCGGCGTGAACGTGGCCGCGGGCGCCGCCAACACCCAGGCGAACGCGCTCGCGATTCACTGAGCGGGTGGTCGGCGTCGGCCGACGGCTAGATGTCGGCTGGAAACCGGCGCTGCAGATTGCCCAACCAGCGCGCGACGACTTCGAGTTCCGCCTCGGTGAAGTCGTCGTGGAGCAGGGTATTGAGCTCGGAGAGGATGTCGCGGGCACGAGCCATCGCCTTGTGCCCGGCGGCCGTAACGCGCAAGCGCGTGGCACGCCCGTCCTCCGCGTCGGCAAGGCGAGTGAGGAGTCCGGCCGCGACCATGCGATTGGCGAGTCCGGTCATCGACGACGGCGATAGCTGCAAAGCTGCACCGACTTCGCCCACGAGGGCGTCCTCATGATGCAACAGGTAGAAGAGCACGCCGGCCTGTGCGGCGCTCACGCTCGCGCTGTCCCCGGCCCGCACGTCGATCCATCGCTGCACGCGCCGCTGTCCCACGGTCAGCAGGAAAAACAGCCTGCGGTCCAAGGCTTCCCCGTTCCCCGGTTTCCTCGCAGTCACAACACGCGCGCTGGTCGCAGCGGCGTCGGACGATTGACGTTTTGGCATTCTGTCTGATCACGTTGTTATGTCGTCGTAGCCTACGGCGCGGCAGTGACAATCGTCAACGACGCACCCGGCCCCGGGGTTCCCGTCCTGCCCTTGCGGTCCGATCCTGCTACGGCATTCACCGAGCCGGTCGACAGCAGCCAGTCGACGGTTTCCGGCCACAGGAACGCGCCGGAGCGCTGGCGGAAGTATCCCATATGCCCGATCGATCCGGAATCCGAACGAATTGCGGGAATTGTCCGACGTGTCACGCGGGCGTTGTGCAGCCGGGAGACCAGCATCTCGATGCCTGCCGGGGTGGCCCACAGATCGTCGTCGAACCCTAGCGACAGAATCGGCGTACGCACGCGAGCGAAGCGTGCTTCGGCATCGAATGTCGGGTCGTCGAAGAAGTAATGGGGCAAACGGGTCCAGTAACTCCATTCGAGCAGCACGCCCGCCGGCAGATCTTCCCCGAAACCCAGTCTGCGGCCGGGAAAGTAGTTGGCCAACCGCGTGACCGGCGGTGCCACCCAGTGCATCAGTGCCGTGATGCGCGCGCGTTCGCGCCGGTTCGTCACCACGCGCATGGCACCGGCGTGCGACGCGACCTGCACAGCTGCCGCGAGCCGGTTCGAGCCTTCGCACAGCCCGATGGCGTGCCCGCCGAAGCTATGGCCGACGGCGTACACCGGCAGCGAAGGATAGGCAGCCAGCGCCCAGCGGGTCACGCCTTCGACGTCGAGATCGGCCCAGTCGCGCATGCGCGCCCGAAAGCCGCGCAGCCTCGGCGGACGCGATCTGTCGACCCCGCGATAGCTGTAGGTCACCGCCAGCAAACCGCGTTGCGCAACATACTGCGCGAACGCGAAATAGAGGTACTCGGGCACGCCCGTTGCCGGATGCACCAGCACGACGCCCCTCGCCGGAAGCGATTCCGGATACCACACGTGCGCGCCCAACGGATACCCGTCGACGGCGAAAATCTCGATTGCCAACGATGCCATGACACAGCTCCCCGGCGCTCGCACGCCTTGGGAGGTATTGAGCGTCGATCAGTGAACGAGCGAATGGGTGGGTAGGTTCCGCGACTTATTTCGCATACGAAGTATATTCTCAAATTTATTTCGCTGACGAAATAAATTCATGTCACAGCGCTTGAACGCATGTCCGGAACGTCCGCAGCAGGGGGGCAGTTGTGTTATGGTGCTGCGATCAAAAAAATCGTCATCTACTGCCGCCCATTGCCTACTGATATGTCAGGTGCCTCGATCATTACCTATGTGCCGGTCAAGGCGGAAGCCGCGAATATCGAACAGTACCGCGCGTTATTCGCCGACTGTTTTCCAGGCGTCGAGAAATTCAAGCATCCCGAGTTTTTGACGTGGTTGTATGTCGACAATCCGGACGGCCACGTCGTCGGCTTCGACGCCTTCGATGGTGAACGCCTGATCGCCCACTACGCCTGTATCCCGGCGTCGCTCCGGCTGCGCGGCAATGTCGTTCGTGCGCTGTTGTCGCTCAATACCGCGACGCATCCGGACTTTCAGGGAAAGGGGCTGTTCTCGCGTCTGGCCGACATGACGTATCGTCATGGCGCCGATCTGGGCTTCGACTGCGTCTACGGTGTAGCCAACGCCAACAGCACCCCGGGGTTCGTGCGCAAGCTGGGCTTCCAGTTGGTCCAGCCGCTCGAAGCGCGCGTCGGCTTCGGCTCGCTCGGCATCGATTTTTCCGCTGTGGCGCGCGATGCCGAGTTCGAACGGATCTGGCGTCCGGAATCGATCGGCTGGCGTCAGGCCAACCCGACCAATCCCATCCGATCCTGGAGCACTCGCGGCAGGCGCTGTTTCGAATCCGATGCTGCAGGACGTCTGGTCTCCGCCTATGCGGAGTTGCCCGCGTCCGACACACCGCAAATCTATACCGGTGCGCGCGCGCTGCAGTCGCCCGGCCGCGTCTATCTGGGACTTGTGCCGGAGGGCGCATGCGCGTTCCGGACGTATTTGCCTATCCCGTCGCGACTACGCCCTGCCCCGTTAAACCTGATTTATCGCTCGCTCGCCAAAGACGGTGACCAGGTGAGCCGCGGCGCCATTCAATTCACGTACATGGATTTCGATGCTTACTAATCAGACACCGACGGGAGCGCCGATCAGCGTCTTTCTGTTCGCGCATCAGGATGACGAGTACGGTGTTTACGAGTTGATTCATCGGGCTGTCGAACAGGGTCGTCGTGCGGTTTGCATCTATATGACATCGGGTGTTCGCAGCGGCGCGGACGCATCGATTCGCGACAGGGAATCGCTCGCAGTGTTGGCAGATATGGGCGTGCCGGCCGACGACGTAATCTTCGCGGGCGCGAAGCTCGCGATCAGCGATCTCCATCTCCACGAATCGCTTGACGTTGCCTGCGACTGGCTGGAGGCATGGCTGAAGGATCATGCTCCGATCGGGGAGATCTTCGTCACCGCCTGGGAAGGCGGGCACCCCGATCACGATTGCCTGCATGCGGTGACGCTTCACGCATGCGCCCGTGCCGGGTTGCCGGACATCGTGCATCAGTACTCGCTGTACAACGCCCACGCCCGACCGAAGCCGTTTTTCCGTGTGATGGCACCACTGCCCCAGAACGGCGCGGTGCAACTGACACCGATTCCGTGGTCTCGGCGAATGCAGTACCTCAGGTACACGTTGCTTTACACGTCGCAGCGCGGCACCTGGATCGGCCTCTTTCCCTTCATGCTCCTGCACTATGTCTTTTGGGGCACGCAAGCGGTGCAGCGCACCAGCATCACACGTCTGGCAGACAAGCCGCATCAGGGGCAGCTCTATTACGAAGCCAGGCAATTCGCGACGTGGTCCGATGTACAACTCCGGATTCAGGCCCTGCTTGCGCGCGACCGCGATGCGGCATCAGCGAAAGGCGAATAGCCCCGCCGGCGGGGCAAATCGCTAACGGCACCGCCGTCAGCGCACCGCCTCCAGGCACGCAGGCGATAGCGCTGACTTCACGCGTTGTGCGAAGTCCGGCCAACGGCAACTCTTTCCGTCCGGACCGTCGGTGCAGTCCGGCACGGCAAGCGTCGTGCGCCTGGCCGGCTCATCGAGCGAAAGCGCCGTGAGATGGCGCATCTGATGCATCGACTGATACACGAACTCCACGCGCACGAAAGTTTCGCCCGCCGGATTGCGCCATAGCGTGAAGACGAGCGCGCCATCGGGCGGCGTGTTGTCCGGCTGGTCCGGCAGTTGCCAATCGAGCTTGAGCATGCCCGCGAGATTGGCGACATTCGTGTCGTGCCCCGTCAGTACATAGACGCGATTTCCCACCGGCAGCACCGGGCCGCGCACTGGCGCTGCCGGCGGTGGCCCGGCCTGCATCCGGGCGCGCGTGAGCGCATCGAGCACGACAGCCAGCAGTGGTGTCCCGTTCGTCGCCGCGAGATAAGGGGTACGGTTGAGCAGATCGCGTTGCGCATTGTGAGCCTCGAGCAAGCGCGCCCAATCCTGTTCGTCGCGAATACGTCCCCAGGCGACATCGTTGTCCGGGAAACCCTCGCCGTACTGCAACAGGAAGACTTCCGACGCCGTCGCCGCGCTGCCCAACGCACCGCGCAGCGCCACGCCGCTACCGTCGCCCTCGACTCGCAACCGGGTCGGCACATCCTCCAGCTTGCATCCGCCTTGCGCCCCGCACGCCGGACTGCGCGCGAAGTCGAGTACCTCGCCCATGCGGCCGATCGTGGCGGCGTAGCGCTTGTTCAGTCCGGAAATGCCGTCGGGCGCGAGTCTCGCTTCGATTGCGCCACGTGCGGCGCCCGGATCGAGCGGACAATCACCGGCCGCGACCGGCTGGAATACGGCGTCGTAGGTGGTGAGATCGGCTTGATGCGAGGTGCCCATGTTGCAGCCCGGTGCCATGCCTTGCAGCAAGGCATTGCCGGTCTCGCGCGTGCGTTGGTCGATGTCGGCCCATCCGTAGACCGTGCCCGGCGCCGGACACGCATTGTCCGGCAGTACCCCACGCGCGCGCAGCCAGTCACCGTAGTAGCGGCCCATGCGCTCGGCGAGCGACCCACCGCGCGCCGTCAGATAGCCAGCCGGCACCGGCCAGCCCGGCCAGGCGTCGGGACTCAACTTGTCGAGCGGGGGATGCGCATGCGTCGGCGAGCGCACGCCATGGCGGCTCACGATCACCGTGGAGACGAGCGTCCAGTCGGCAGGCATGCCGTCGATGCGCGCCGCCGACTCGGACCGTTTGGCCGGCCCTGGTGCGGGCGGCGTCGCCGTCGTACAGGCACTCAGAACCCCCACCGTCGCAAGCGTGGCCAGGCACGTCTGCCATCGCACACGCCCGTTTATTTGCCGGGCCCGTCCGGCGACGGTGGGTTCAGCGGTGGCATGGGAACGGACAGGCTCACGAGTCATCACGCGGGTCATGGCAGAAGTCATGGCGACAGGTCGGGGTGACAGGGGAAATGCGCGATAAAGCGCAGCACTGTTGCCCATCTTACCGTGCGTCGCCGCCCGATTCGCAAACTAACGTGACGTCGTGGCGCAAACGCATCGCCCGGCGGGCGACGCGTCGCGTCTTGCGGGCTAGGCCGTCGCGCCGTCAGGGCGGCCCATGGCGCCGAAGCGCCACGACAACCGACGTGCCGCCGCGAGCAGCGCTTGTGCGGGCTCGGCGTCGAATGCCGTCTCGAAGCTGCCCGTCGACCCCATCAGCGCGAGCACGAGCGTGACCTCCCCCGTGTGATCGAACACCGGCACGGCGACCGTGTCGATGCCCGGCACGGGATTGCTCAATGCCGTATCGAGGTGTTGCGCGCGAACGGTAGCCAGATGCCCCGCATAGCCGGACGGCGGCACGGCGGCACGCCCTTCCGCCCCCAATCCCGCCATCCGCACCGACTCCTGGGCGAGCAGGCCGTCGAGCACCGCCTCCGGAAGGAAGGCGGCGAACGTGCGTCCGATGGCTGTGTTGACGAGCGAGAGCACCGTACCGATGCGCAAGCTCACGTGCTGCGGACGCATCGCCTCTTCGAGACGCACCACCGTCGGCCCGACCGGCCCCAGCACGGCCATCGCCGCCGAGAGCCCGGTCGCCTGGGCCAGCGCCAGAATCTCCGGTTCGGCCTCGCCCGTCGGCGACAGCCGCTGCAATGCCATCAGCCCGAGATCGAGACTCAGCGCGCCCGCTTCGAAGTTGCCGTTCGCGTCGCGGGTGAGCAATCCCGCTCGTTGCAAGCTCACCAGATGCGGATGCGCTTTCGCGGGCGGCATGCCGGCGTCGCGCGCCAACGCGTTGAGCGGCAGCGGACGCCCCGCCGCCACAAGCGCTTCCAGCAATGCCCCCGTGCTCTCCAGCGCCTGAATGCCGCGCTGCGGTTTTGCCGTGGTGTCCGTCATGTCCTTCGTTATCTGCGCCACGTGTTGTGTCGTGTTGCCCGAGTCGGAGCGGGTTCGCGTCGCGCTCATGCGCCCTCCCCGTCGCCGTCATTCGCTTCGACGTGGGCCGCAATGGCACGCGCCGTCGCACGCAGGGCATTCGCGGCGACGCCGTCCCATGCGACGTCGAGTGCCGCTGTCGGACCAATCGCCGTCAGCGCCAGACGCAAGCGCCCGCTCGCGTCGAATACCGGCGCACACAGGCTGCTCACCGATGGACTCGGCGTATTCACGCTGCGAGCAATGCCGTGGGTACGCGTCTCGTCGAGCAGTGCGTCGAAGCGTTCACGCTCGGCAGCACTGGCAGGCAGTTGTTCGTGCCATGCCTGCGGCCACCGTGACGGCGGCGTGAACGCGCAGAACGCGCGGCCGGTCGATGTCGTGTTCAGCGACATGACCGAGCCGACGTGAAGATTGATATGCAGTGGAAACGCCGCACGCTCGAAATGCACGACAAGCGGCCCCTGCGGCGCAGGCGTGCAGACCGCCACGCAGAAGCCGGTCTCACGGGCAAGCGCGACAACACGCGGCACCGCCGCACGATAGGCCGGATCGTTCTCGAGATGCAGCAGTGCCAGCCGCAGCGTCATGGGCCCCGGCGCGTAGTCCCCCGACATCGGGTCGCGCTTGAGCAGCCCCAGGCGCGTGAGACTCACCAGATACGGATGCGCCTGCGCGGGCGGCAGGCCGGCGAGCGCCGCCAGATCCCCCGGGCCGAGCGGGCGCCGCGCCATTGAGAGCGCCTGCAGCACGCGTGCAGCCACGTCCACGCTTTGTACCCCGCGCGACGCGCGGCCAGGCTGAGCGCCTGCGTCGGCGGTGCCGTCCATCGGAATTCGATTCATGCAGTCTCGGAAGCCCGGCTCCCCAAGGAAAATGGCCTAGATTTTAAACAAGTCGTTGCCCCGACGCTCCGTCGGCGGCACGACGTCGCAGGGTTAACACCGAAGCCACCGGCGCCATCGGCGTCCCTGAAGGCATTCGCCGCAGCGATCGATCACTCACCCCTCAACATTAGCAAATAACAATTAGATTTGTCATTGACAAATAATTGAGGCGTTTCGTAAGATGGCCTCATCCCGCAGCACCTTCCCCGCAGACGAGATAAAGAGAGAGACAAGTATGGCCAAAGCATTCGCCTCGCAAGCCGACCTGGAAGCCAAGAAGGTCACGTTCACCCAACTGTCGGAAAACACCTGGGCCTACACCGCCGAAGGCGACCCGAACTCGGGCGTCATCATCGGCGACGACGGTGTGATGATCGTCGACACGACGGCCACGCCCGCCATGGCACAGGACCTGATCGCCAAGATCCGCACCATCACCGACAAGCCGATCAAGTACGTGGTGCTCTCGCACTACCACGCCGTGCGTGTGCTCGGCGCGTCGGCCTACTTCGCCGAGGGCGCGCAGCAGATCATTGCCAGCCGCGGCACGTACGAGATGATCGTCGAGCGCGGCGAAGCCGACATGAAGTCGGAAATCGAGCGCTTCCCGCGCCTGTTCGCCGGTGTCGAGACGGTGCCGGGCCTGACGTGGCCGACGCTCGTGTTCGAGAACGAAATCACGCTGTTCCTCGGCAAGCTCGAAGTGAAGATCGCGCACCTCGGTTCGGGTCACACGAAGGGCGACACCGTGGTGTGGCTGCCGTCGCAGAAGGTGCTGTTCTCGGGCGACCTCGTCGAATACGACGCCGCCTGCTACACCGGTGACGCGCAACTCGCCGAATGGCCGGCCACGCTCGACGCCCTGGCCGCACTCGGCGCCGAAAAGCTTGTGCCGGGCCGTGGCCCCGCGCTGACCACGCCCGAAGACGTCACCAAGGGCCTCGCCTACACCAAGGATTTCGTGACGACGCTGTTCGAAGCAGGCAAGCAGGCCGTCGAACAGAAGCTCGACCTGAAGGGCGCAATGGCCCTCACGCGCAGCCAGATGGATCCGAAATTCGGCCACGTGTTCATCTACGAACACTGCCTGCCGTTCGACGTGACGCGCGCCTTCGACGAAGCCAGTGGCATCACGCACCCGCGCATCTGGACGGCACAGCGCGACAAGGAAATGTGGGCCGCCCTGCAGGACTGAGTCCCGCCGGTAAGGTCATGGCGCAGTAGCCCCCTGCCGCGCCGGTTGCAAAGCGCAAGAGCAAAAAACGGAACCCGCCGGTGCCTGTGTGCCGGTGCGGTGCCGACGATGGAGACATTGCATGAGCAGCATCGATTACCAGCGCCTGACGTTCGACTATCAGCCGTGTGCCGAGCAACACGATACGGCCGGTCAGGCAACCCATCCTGTCATCGTGGTCGGCGCAGGTCCGATCGGGCTGGCGACCGCCATCGATCTCGCCCAGCAGGGCGTGCGCGTGATCGTCCTCGACGACGATTGCACGCTCTCGACCGGCTCGCGCGCGATCTGCTTCGCCAAACGCACGCTCGATATCTTCGACCGCCTGGGTTGTGGCGATCGCATGGTGGACAAGGGGGTTCGCTGGAACGTCGGCCGCGTGTTCCTGCGCGATCAGGAGGTCTACAACTTCGATCTGCTGCCCGAGGCGGGTCACCATCGTCCGGCGTTCATCAATCTTCAGCAGTATTACGTTGAAGGCTATCTGTTCGACCGCGCTTGCGAGCTGCCGAACATCGAGATCCGCTGGAAGAACAAGGTCGTCGGACTCGAGCAGCAAGGCACGTCGGGCACGCCCGACGCCAGCGTCACGCTGACGGTCGAGACGCCCGACGGCGAGTACCGGACGACGGCGCGCTACGTGGTCGCCGCCGACGGCTCGCGCAGCCCGGTGCGCAAGCTGATCGGCGTGGACAGTCACGGCCGCACGTTCAAGGACCGCTTCCTGATCGCCGACGTGAAGATGACGGCCGACTTCCCGGCCGAGCGCTGGTTCTGGTTCGATCCGCCGTTCCATCCGAACCAGTCCGTGTTGTTGCATCGTCAGCCGGACGACGTGTGGCGCATCGACTTCCAACTCGGTTGGGACGCCGATCCCGTCGCGGAAAAGGCTCCCGAGCGCGTCATCCCGCGCGTGCAGGCGCTGCTCGGCCCCGATGCGAAGTTCACGCTGGAGTGGGTCAGCGTCTACACGTTCTCGTGCCTGCGCATGGACGACTTCCGTCACGGTCATGTGCTGTTTGCCGGAGACTCCGCGCACGGTGTTTCGCCGTTCGGCGCGCGTGGCGCCAACAGCGGCGTGCAGGATGCCGAGAATCTGGCGTGGAAACTCGCCATGGTGCTCGCCGGTCATGCGCCCGATGCGCTGCTCGACACCTATGCCCGCGAACGCGAATACGCCGCGGACGAGAACATCCGCAACTCCACCCGTTCCACCGATTTCATCACGCCCAAGAGCCCTGTCTCGCGCGTGTTCCGCGACGCCGTGCTCACGCTCGCTCGCGATCATGCGTTTGCGCGTCAACTGGTCAACAGCGGACGCCTGTCCGTGCCCGCCGTGCTGCACGAATCGACGCTCAACACCGCCGAGCGCGACGCCTTCGCCCCGCGCATGGTGCCGGGCGCAGCGTGTGTCGACGCGCCGCTCGCCCGTCATGGACACGACGGCTGGCTGCTGCCGCGCCTCGGTGGCCGCTTCGTCGCGCTGGTGTTCGGTACACCCGCGTCGCTCGATGACGCCGCGCTCGCTTCGCTGAACACGCTCGCGAACGACAGCGTGCCGGTCGTGCCCGTGTTCGTGACGTCCGACGCCCAGGCCGCACAGGATACGCAGACCGAATACAGCGTCTGGCACGACGTGCAGGGACTGGCGGCACAGCGCTACGATGCGGCGCCGGGTACGGTGTATCTGATTCGTCCGGATCAACACGTGTGCGCCCGGTGGCGCGCCATCGACGCCACCGCGATCGTCGCGGCACGCGAGCGCGCGCTCGGCCGCACGGCACCGGAAGTCGCGCCAATGCAATGTGCGGCCTGATACCGCGATTGTCATTTGCGTTCGCTAACGTTCAGATCACACCGAATCTGCTGCAAGGAGACACCATGGCACTCGATACTCAACCGCGTCTCACGCGTCCCGACGACTTCTATGAAGCGCTGATCGACATGCACCGCGACCTCGACGACGCCCAGAGTCAGGCCGCCAACGCACAGCTGATCCTGTTGCTCGCGAACCAGATCGGCGATCAGGACACGCTGCTCTCGGCGATTCGTCTGGCGCGAGCCGGCGCGTTGGGCAACTGCGCTGCCAACTGAGCCGCATAGACCGCCTGCTTTACGCGACATCGCCGTCGCCAACGTCATATACGACAAAGGGGCACCCAGACGATGGGGGCCCCTTTGTCGTTGATGCGTCGCGATACTCTCGATAGGCTCGATACGCTCGTTACGCTCGATAGGCTCGATACTCTTGCGTAACGGCGTTGCGATGGCCGCGTCGCCTTACACCACGACCATCTGCGAAATCTTCTGTGCGGCCTGTTGCAACGGCGCGAGGAATTTCGTCTCCATCTCTGCGGCCGACGTGCGGTTGGCCTGACCGCTCACGTTCATTGCCGCGATCACCTGCCCCGCCCGGTTACGAATCGGCGCGGCAATCGAAATCAGCCCCTCTTCGAGTTCCTGATCCACAAGCGCCCACCCCTGCGCGCGCACGCCGAGAATGCGCTCGCGCAAGGTGTCGACGTCCGTCACGGTGCGTCGTGTGTGCTGTCGCAGGTCGGCGCGTCGCAGCACGGCGTCGAGTTCGTCGTCGGGCAACGCCGAGAGCATGACCCGGCCCATCGACGTGCACCACGCCGGCAGACGGCTGCCGATGGACAGGTTGATCGACATGACCTTGCGCACCGGCACGCGCAATACGTAGACGATGTCGTCACCGTCGAGCACCGACGCCGAACTGCTCTCCTGCACCTGCTGCACGAGCGCTTCCATGAACGGCTCGGCCAGATTCCACAGCGGCATCGACGTCAGATAGGAAAAGCCGAGGTCGAGGATACGCGGCGTGAGCCGAAACAGCCGCCCTTCGCTTCGCACGTAGCCGAGCGACTCCAGCGTAAGCAGAATGCGTCGCGCACCGGCACGCGTGAGCCCTGATGCCTGCGCCACTTCCGAAAGCGTCTGCGCCGGACGCGCCGCATTGAACGCCTTGACGACCGCCAGCCCCCGCGCGAACGACTGCACATAGGAGTCGCCGGGCTTCTTGTCGGTCGGTTCGGTGATATCGGTCGGCACAGGGGTCATGGAGCAAAGTATCGGCGGGGCTTTCGCGTGAACGGCAAGCGTAATGGATTTGGGCCGCCGGTTCTACCTTGCAACACGCGCGGTGTCGCACAGCATGGCACGGAGATGGCGCAGACCCGCCCGGCCGTTGTCGGCTTGACGCCCGACAGCGGAAGGCTTACGCTGTTCTTATAGCGAATATTTGTTCGCTATAAGAACATTGTGAACCAGACGATGCCGCCTGACAAGACGCCATCGCCGGGAGACACCAACCGGGGCCGGGGCGTGAGTCCGTGTGCCCGATGGAACTGCCCAGGAGGCACGTGTGATCAACAAGATTTACGAAACGCTGGCCAGCGCGGTCGCCGACGTTCATGACGGCGCAACGATCATGATTGGCGGCTTCGGCAATGCCGGGATGCCCTCGGCCCTCATCGACGCGCTCATCGAACAAGGCGCGCGCGACCTGACCATCGTCAACAACAACGCCGGCAACGGCGAGACGGGTCTCGCCGCACTGCTCAAGGCCGGACGCGTGCGCAAGATCATCTGCTCGTTCCCGCGCCAGACCGATTCGCAGGTCTTCGACGGCCTCTACCGCGCGGGCAAGATCGAGCTGGAACTGGTGCCGCAGGGCAACCTGGCCGAGCGCATTCGCGCCGCCGGGGCCGGCATTGGCGGTTTCTTCACGCCGACCGGCTACGGCACGCTGCTCGCCGACGGCAAGGAAACGCGCGTGATCGACGGCAAGCCGTATGTGTTCGAACTGCCGATCCACGCCGACTTCGCGCTGATCAAGGCGCTCAAGGGCGACCGCTGGGGCAACCTCGTGTATCGCAAGACTGCACGCAACTTCGGCCCGATCATGGCCACCGCAGCGAAGTGCGCGATCGTTCAGGTGAGTGAAGTCGTCGAGTTGGGCGACCTCGATCCGGAAGCCGTGGTCACGCCCGGCATCTTCGTGCAACGCGTGGTCGCCGTGCCGACCGTCGCGCGCGCCTGATCCCCATCTGAACCGGAGCACTCCATGAGCAATGTGAACCGACTGACCCGCGACCAGATGGCCGCCCGCGTCGCCCAGGACATTCCCGACGGCGCCTATGTAAACCTCGGCATCGGCCTGCCCACGGCCGTCGCCAATCACCTGCCCGCCGAGAAGGAAATCATTCTCCAGAGCGAGAACGGTGTGATCGGCATGGGTCCGGCTCCCGCCAAGGGCGACGAGGACGAAGACCTCATCAATGCGGGCAAGCAACCCGTGACGCTCAAGCCGGGCGGCGCCTTCTTCCACCACGCCGACTCGTTCGCCATGATGCGCGGCGGCCACCTCGACTTCTGCGTGCTCGGCGCGTTCCAGGTCTCGACGTCGGGTGATCTCGCCAACTGGCACACCGGCGCACCGGACGCGATCCCCGCCGTGGGCGGCGCGATGGATCTTGCGAGCGGCGCCAAGCAGGTGTTCGTGATGATGGAGCACCAGACCAAGCAGGGCGAGAGCAAGATCGTCGACAAGTGCACGTACCCGCTCACCGGTGTGGGCTGCGTCACGCGTATCTATACCGATCTGGCCGTGATCGACGTCACTCCCGAAGGGCTGCGCGTGATCGACATGGTCGACGGCCTGTCGTTCGACGAACTACAGCAAATCTCCGGTGTTGCGTTGCTGCCCTCACCGGCCGTTGCCTGACACTTCGCATGACACCCACGCCGGGCCATCGATTCGATGCGACCCGGCGATTTTCTATCCGATGAGGTTCAAGCATGAGTGAAGTCTTTATCTGCGACGCCATTCGCACCCCGATCGGCCGCTACGGCGGCGCGCTGTCTTCGGTGCGTGCCGACGATCTCGGCGCCATCCCCCTCAAGGCGCTCATCGCGCGCAATGCGAACGTCGACTGGACACAGGTCGACGACGTGATCTTCGGCTGTGCCAACCAGGCCGGCGAAGACAACCGCAACGTGGCGCGCATGTCGTCGCTGCTCGCGGGCCTGCCGCAGGACGTGCCGGGCGCGACGCTCAACCGCCTGTGCGGTTCGGGCATGGACGCCATCGGCACCGCCGCGCGCGCCATCAAGGCAGGCGAAGCGGGACTGATGATTGCCGGCGGTGTGGAGAGCATGAGCCGTGCGCCGTTCGTGATGGGCAAGGCGGCGAGCGCCTTTTCGCGTCAGGCGGAGATCTACGACACGACCATCGGCTGGCGTTTCGTCAACCCGCTGATGAAGGCGCAGTACGGTGTGGATTCGATGCCCGAGACGGGCGAGAACGTGGCGACCGAGTTCGGCATCAGCCGCGAGGATCAGGATCGCTTTGCCGTGCGTTCGCAGGAGAAGGCGGCGCGCGCTCAGGCGAATGGCATGCTGGCCGAGGAAATCACGCCGGTGTCCATCGCCCAGAAGAAGGGCGAAGCGATCATCGTCGATCGCGACGAACACCCGCGTGCGACAAGCATGGAAGCGCTTGCCAGACTCAAGGGCGTGGTACGCCCTGATGGGACCGTGACCGCCGGTAACGCTTCTGGCGTCAACGACGGCGCCTGCGCACTGCTGTTGGCAGACGAGGCGAGTGCGGCGCGCTTTGGCCTGACGCCGCGTGCCCGGATCCTGGGCATGGCGACGGCAGGGGTGGCACCGCGCATCATGGGCATCGGTCCGGCTCCCGCAACACAAAAACTGCTTGCGCGGCTCGGTATGTCGCTCGATCAGTTCGATGTCATCGAACTCAACGAAGCGTTTGCGAGCCAGGGCCTTGCCGTACTGCGTCAGCTCGGCGTGGCCGATGACGACCTGCGCGTCAATCCGAATGGCGGCGCCATTGCGCTGGGCCACCCGCTCGGCATGAGCGGCGCACGTCTGGTCACGACGGCGATGTATCAGCTCCAGCGTTCGGGTGGTCGCTTTGCGCTGTGTACGATGTGCATTGGGGTCGGCCAAGGCATCGCTATCGCCATCGAAGCGGTGTAACGCCACCGCCGATGATTTTCGGGCCGGGGTGCGCATGCGGCACTGGGTAAGTGCCGCCCTGCCGCGCTCCGGGGCCCCGCCCGCACGATCGGTGCGGCGCGGGGCCTGTCTGCCCAATGTCTCCTTCCTTCGCTTCCTGTAATTCAGTGACCGGTCAGACGGCCTTGGCGACGTCGCGCATCACACCGTCGAAGAACTTGGCCTGCGCATCGGCTTCGCAGCGAGCGTAAGCCCGGTTGATGCCGCTGATGACCGCTCGGATCGACGCCGTCGTCAGATTCGCATCGATGCCCACCCCAAACGCGCTGCCCACGATCGCCTCGCCCGCCATTTCGGCAATGGCGATGGCACGGGCGTCCGCCCCTTGCGTAAGGGCGCGCTCTTCGTAGTGCTGCACACGCACCGGCGTGCGCATGGCGTTCATCAAGGCGTCGAGCGGACCGTTGCCGGCGCCCGACACGGTGGTGCGCTGCCCGTGAATGTCGACCGTCACGGCAATGTGCTGGCGACCGTCGCGCTCGGAGAGCGTATGACCGATGTACGCCACCGGCTCGACGCTTGCCACGTATTCCTTCTGGAACAGTTGCCAGATCTGCGACGCCGTGACTTCGGCGCCGGTCTCGTCCGTATAGCGTTGCACGGCCGAGCTGAAGTCCACTTGCAGACGACGCGGCATCTGCACGCCGTAGGACTGTTCAAGCAGATACGCGATGCCGCCCTTGCCCGACTGACTGTTCACACGAATGATCGAATCGTACGTGCGGCCGAGATCGCTCGGATCGATGGGCAGGTACGGCACTTCCCAGACGGCGTCCGGCTGCTGGGCGGCGAGGCCCTTCTTGATGGCGTCCTGGTGCGAGCCGGAGAACGCGGTGAAGACCAGATCGCCAACGTACGGATGACGCGGATGCACCGGCAACTGCGTGCATTCTTCCGACGTGCGGGCGATCTCGTTGATGTTCGAGAAATCGAGGCCCGGGTCCACGCCTTGCGTGTACAGATTCAACGCGAGCGTGACGAGGTCGACGTTACCGGTGCGCTCACCGTTACCGAAGAGGCAACCCTCGATGCGATCGGCACCGGCCATCACGGCCAGTTCCGCAGCGGCCACGGCCGTGCCGCGATCATTGTGCGGGTGAACCGAGAGGATCAATGAATCGCGACGCGCGAGGTTGCGGTGCATCCATTCGATCTGATCGGCGTAGTGGTTCGGCGTGCCGATTTCGACCGTGGCCGGGCAGTTGACGATGCACTTGCGCTCGGGCGTCGGCTGCCATACGTCGAATACGGCGTCACATACTTCCTTGGCGAATTCGAGTTCGGTACCGGTGAACGTTTCCGGGCTGTATTGCAGCGTCCATTGCGTTTCGGGGGCGGCGTCGGCGCAACGCTTGATCGTCTTCGCGGCGGATACGGCGAGTGCCTTCACGCCCGGCTGATCGAGGTTGAAGACGATACGGCGGAACTCGGGGGCGGTGGCGTTGTAGAGGTGAACGATAGCGCGCGGCGCCCCCTTCAAGGCAGCGAACGTGCGCTCGATGAGGTCGTCGCGGGCCTGGGTGAGCACTTCGATCGTGACGTCGTCGGGAATGTGACCACCTTCGATCAATTCACGCACGAAGTTGAAGTCGGTATCGGACGCCGACGGGAACGCCACCTCGATTTCCTTGAAGCCGATGGCCACGAGCGCCTTGAACATGCGCATCTTGCGCTGGGCGTCCATCGGCTCGAACAGGGCCTGGTTGCCGTCGCGCAGATCGGTGCTCATCCAGATGGGGGCACGCGTGATGGTGCGGCTCGGCCACTGTCGGTCCGGAATGTTGACCGGGGTGAACGGGCGGTACTTCGTGGCGGGGTTCTTCAACATGGCGTTATCTCGATTGTCGGCAAAAGTGGCAACCGGACGACGCAAAAAGACGCAGATAAGCTACGACCTCCGGTTGAATGAACCGGGGCTAAGGTCGGCGTAACTGGGGAAAATCAGCGGTGCTTCAGTGTGGAATTCAGACGATGCACGCGCGCAGCAACGGACCAAGCCCGGTGGAGCGGGCTAGTAGTCGTAGCGAGAGGGAGAATTGCGCGGTGATCATGTTTTACATGAGATCACAGATTTTCGGCCGCTGTCAACCATGATGTGTCGCCTCGCAAGCTTCCCCTCACAGGCAGGCCTGACAATCCACGGCGCGCCTCGCTGCCGCGTTCGCGTCGCGCGACATTTGCGATAACGGCCGCTCAAACGGTCAGCGGCACCGCCGACGTACATTTGATTTCGTCGAGGCAAACGCTCGACTTCACGGCGCTCACCCCGGGAATGCGCATCAGCGTATCGAGCAGGAATTCGGACAGCCCCTTCAGGTCCCGGGCGACGACCTTGAGCACGTAGTCGATATCCCCCGTCACCGAGAAACACTCCTGAATCTGTGCAAGGTCCGCGACCAATCCCTTGAAGTTCGACAGGTCGCGGATATGGCCACGTTCCATCGTCACGTGAACGAAGGCGACCACGCTGAAACCCAGGCGTTGCGCATCGAGCCGGGTGTCATACCCCTTGATGACGCCCATCTCCTCGAGCCGACGATGACGGCGCAGTGTCTGCGCAGGCGAGAGCTTGATCGCCTCGGCCAATTCCAGGTTCGAAATGCGTCCGCGGGACTGGAGAATCCCCAACAGCCGGACGTCTATCCGATCGATCTCAATGTTCTGCACTTTAATTTCCCATCACCACTGAATTTAGAAATATTAATGCATAACCTAGGGTTTCCCTACCTCGGTTACGAAATCCTATTTTGCGTCACCGCACTTACACTGACCGCCGTAAAGCGACGTACAGGATACGCAAACGTCCGGCAAATGCTTGTCATTGCAAGGATTCCAGCGCATGGAACGGTCGGGACATCATTCCCCGACCCAACGGTCAACAAACCACAATTTTGTTGCATCTTCCGGCGCCATCGTCTTTTGCGCACGACAACGCCGACCGGGCGTACGTGTCCAACGAATTCGCGACCCGAGAAATCACCCCCACCAAGCCGAGACGATCATGGCCGACCTCTTTGACAACCCGATGCAACTGATGGGCTTCGAATTCGTGGAATTCGCTTCGCCCACGCCGAATGTCCTCGAACCGATTTTCGAGCAGATGGGCTTCACGCTCGTGGCACGCCACCGCTCGAAGGACGTGGTGCTGTACCGTCAGGGCGACGTCAACTTCATCGTGAACCGCGAGCCGAACAGCGAGGCCGCCTACTTTGCCGCCGAGCACGGCCCGAGCGCCTGCGGCATGGCCTTCCGCGTGAAGGACTCGCACAAGGCCTACGCCCGTGCGCTGGAGCTCGGCGCCCAGCCGGTCGAGATCGAAACCGGCCCGATGGAACTGCGTCTGCCGGCGATCAAGGGCATTGGCGGCGCGCCGCTGTACCTGATCGATCGTTTCGAGGAAGGCAAGTCGATCTATGACATCGACTTCGAGTACCTCGAAGGTGTCGACCGTCATCCGGTGGGGCACGGCCTGAAGCTGATCGATCACCTGACGCACAACGTTTATCGCGGCCGCATGGCGTACTGGGCCAACTTCTACGAGAAGCTGTTCAACTTCCGCGAGATTCGCTACTTCGACATTTCGGGCGAATACACCGGCCTGACTTCCAAGGCCATGACCGCCCCCGATGGTAAAATCCGCATTCCCCTGAACGAGGAATCCGCCAAGGGCAGCGGCCAGATCGAGGAATTCCTGATGGCCTTCAATGGCGAAGGCATTCAGCACATTGCGTTCCTCACGGACAACCTGATCGAAGTCATCGACAGCCTGCAAATGGCCGGCGTCGATCTCATGACGGCCCCGAACGACTTCTACTACGACGCGCTCGAGACCCGCCTGCCGGGTCACGGCCAGCCCGTGGGCGAACTGAAGTCGCGCGGCATTCTGCTCGACGGCACGACCGAAGGCGGCAAGCCACGCCTGCTGTTGCAGATCTTCTCGAAGACCCTGCTCGGCCCGGTGTTCTTCGAGTTCATCCAGCGCGAAGGCGACGACGGTTTCGGCGAAGGCAACTTCAAGGCACTGTTCGAATCGCTCGAGCGCGACCAGATCGAGCGGGGCACGCTCAAGGTCTGAGTCCAGGGGAGACACCCGGCGGTGCGTCGTGTATCCGCCGGGCTCTCGATCATCTCTCGCAAGGTGGTCCCAAAGGACACGGTGACGGCGCCATAAGCGCCGCGCCGTGGCGGCTCAACGGTTCCGGTTCGTTCGTACAGGGCGAAAACAGAGCACCGCGCCGCATTGCACTGAAGGTAGGGTAAGGAACAGACATGTCCGCCAACGCAGCACAAGAAGGCTCGCTCCATCGCGGCCTGAAGAATCGTCACATCCAATTGATCGCGCTGGGTGGCGCGATCGGCACCGGCCTCTTTCTCGGCATCGCCCAAACCATCAAGACCGCTGGCCCGTCAGTCCTGCTGGGCTATGCCATTGCCGGCGTCGTCGCGTTTTTCATCATGCGCCAGCTTGGCGAGATGGTCGTCGACGAACCCGTCGCCGGATCGTTCAGCTACTTCGCCAACAAGTATTGCGGCCAGTTCGCGGGCTTCGTGTCCGGCTGGAACTACTGGGTGCTCTACGTGCTCGTCTCGATGGCCGAGCTCTCGGCGGTCGGCATCTACGTGCAGTACTGGTGGCCGGCCATTCCCACCTGGGTCTCGGCGCTGGTGTGCTTCGGCATCATCAACGCGATCAACCTCTCCAGCGTGAAGTCGTACGGCGAGATGGAGTTCTGGTTCGCCATCATCAAGGTCGCCGCCATCGTCGGCATGATCGGTTTCGGCGGCTACCTGCTCTTCTCCGGTAACGCCGGCCCCGAGGCCAGCGTCGCCAACCTGTGGCAGCACGGCGGCTTCTTCCCGAACGGCGTGTCGGGCCTCGTCATGGCGATGGCCGTCATCATGTTCTCGTTCGGCGGTCTCGAACTCGTGGGTATTACCGCAGCGGAAGCCGACGACCCGTCCCGCACGATCCCGCGCGCCACCAATCAGGTCATCTACCGCATCCTGATTTTCTACGTGGGCGCGCTCGGCGTGCTGCTCTCGCTCTACCCGTGGGAGAAGGTCGTGAGCGGCGGCAGCCCGTTCGTGCTGATCTTCCACGAGCTCAACAGCAACTTCGTGGCCAACATCCTCAACGCCGTGGTGCTCACCGCCGCGCTGTCGGTGTACAACAGCGGCGTGTATTGCAACAGCCGCATGCTCTACGGCCTGGCAGGTCAGGGTAACGCCCCGCGTGCGCTGCTCAAGGTCAACGCCCGCGGCATTCCGCTGGCGGCACTTGGCGTCTCGGCCGCCGCCACGGCCGTGTGCGTGGTGATCAACTACTTCATGCCGGGCAAGGCGTTCGAGCTGCTGATGGGTCTGGTCGTCTCGGCCCTCATCATCAACTGGGCGATGATCAGCGTGATCCACCTCGTCTTCCGCCGTGCCAAGGCGCGCGCCGGCGAGACCACCCTGTTCAAGAGCCTGGGCTACCCGCTCACCAATTACCTGTGCCTCGCCTTCCTCGGCGGCATTCTGGTGGTGATGTATCTGATCCCGGACCTGCGTATCTCGGTCTACCTGATCCCGGTGTGGCTCGTCGCGCTCGGCGTTGGCTACCGCTTGCGTCAGAAGCGTGGCGCAGCACCCGCGCCGGCCAGCGTGACCCGCTGATGTGAGCCTCGGGCGGCCGTCCCGTGTCGAACGACACCGACGGCCGCCGTACCATGGCCCAACGCCTCGTGGGACGCGCCCTTCAGGCGACGGTCGTCGCTCAATTCCCGGCGGCACCGCACTAGCGGTATCATCGGACGTTTGCCGCCTGGGCCACCTGGGCGGTCCGGCTCGCCCGAGCCAGCGCCCACGACGCCGTCACGAATTTCTTTCGTTTTCCAGGAACTGCCATGTTCGAACATATCGATGCCTATCCCGGCGACCCGATCCTCTCGCTGAACGAGAATTTCGCGAAGGATCCGCGTACCAACAAGGTCAACCTGAGCATCGGCATCTATTACGACGACGATGGCCGTCTGCCGGTCATGCAGGCCGTGCGTGCCGCCGAGGCGCTGCTGCTGGCCGAAGTCGGCCCGAAGCCCTACCTGCCGATGGCCGGCTTCGCCAACTATCGCGACGTCGTGCAAGGTCTCGTCTTCGGTGACGACTCCCCCGCACGCACCGAGGGCCGCATCGCCACGGTGCAGACGCTGGGCGGCTCGGGCGCACTGAAGGTCGGCGCCGACTTCATCAAGCGCTACTTCGCGGACGCACAAGTCTGGGTGAGCGACCCGACATGGGACAACCACCGCTTCATCTTCGAGCGCGCCGGTTTCACGGTGAATACGTACCCGTATTACGACGAAGCCACGGGTGGCCTGAAGTTCGAAGCGATGGTCGATGCCATCGACAAGTTGCCCGCGCGTAGCGTGGTGCTGCTGCACGCGTGCTGCCACAACCCGACCGGCGTCGATCTGAACGACGCGCAATGGGTGCAACTGATCGACGTGCTCAAGAAGCGCGAGTTGCTCCCGTTCGTGGACATGGCGTATCAGGGCTTCGGTTCGGGCATCGACGCCGACGCCTTCGTGATCCGCGAGCTGGCGCGTCAGGGCGTGCCGGCCTTCGTCGCCAACTCGTTCTCGAAGAATTTCTCGCTGTACGGCGAGCGTTGCGGCGGCCTGTCGGTGATCTGCGAATCGTCGGAAGCGGCCGATCGCGTGCTGGGTCAGCTGACGAGCGCGGTGCGTTCGAACTACAGCAATCCGCCGACGCATGGCGCCAAGATCGTGGCGAAGGTGTTGAGCACGCCCGAACTGCGCAAGTCGTGGGAAGACGAACTCACGGCCATGTGCCAGCGCATCACGCGCATGCGCGGCGCGATCCACGAAGGGCTGCGCGGCCACGTGCCCGACACCATGCTCTCGCGCTATCTGGAACAACGCGGCATGTTCACGTACACGGGGCTGTCGGCAGCACAGGTCGACGTGCTGCGCGAACAGCATGGCGTCTATCTGATCCGCTCGGGCCGCATGTGCGTGGCCGGGCTCAATGAGAAGAACGTCGCCGTGGTGGCCGACAGCATCGCCAAGGTGCTGAACAACGCCTGAGCGTTGCGCGGCGACTGACGCAAAAGCAAAGGGACGGCACACACGCCGTCCCTTTTTTCTTGCCGCGTCGCGTGGCAATGACCGCCACTTGCAACGTCTTCGACGCTTACGACGCTTCGCGCAGGAACGCCAGCAGATCCGCGTTCACCTTGTCGGCCTCGACGGTGCACATGCCGTGCGAGCCGCCGGCGTAGATCTTCAGCGTGGCCTGTTTCACGATCTGCGCCGTCAGTTTGCCCGAATCGTCGATCGGCACGATCTGATCGTCATCGCCGTGCAGCACGAGCGTGGGCACGTCGATCTTCTTCAGATCCTCGGTGTAATCGACTTCCGAGAATTCCTTGATGCACAGGTACTGCCCGAGGTGCGAGCCCCACATGCCTTGCAGCCAGAAGGCGTCGATGACGCCCTGCGAGGCCTTCGCGTTCGGTCGGTTGTAGCCGTAGAACGGCACCGCCAGATCCTGATAGAACTGCGAGCGATTGCCCGCCACGTTCGCGCGAATCTCGTCGAACACACTGATCGGCAGGCCGTTCGGGTTCTTGTCCGACTTGACCATGACGGGCGGCACCGCACCGATCAGCACCGCCTGCGCCGCGCGCTTCGTGCCGTGACGGCCGAGATAGTGCGCGACTTCGCCGCCACCGGTCGAATGGCCGACGAACGTGGCGTCGTGCAGGTCGAGATGCTCGACCAGCGCGGCGAGATCGTCGGCATACGTGTCCATGTCATTGCCCTGACCCGGCTGGTCCGATCGGCCATGGCCGCGTCGGTCATGCGCGATCACGCGAAAACCGTGTTGCACCAGGAACAACATCTGGGCGTCCCAGGCGTCGGCGCTCAGCGGCCAACCGTGCGAAAACACCACCGGGCGACCGGTGCCCCAGTCCTTGTAAAAAATCGACGTGCCGTCTTTCGTCTTGAACGTACTCATGGTGAGATCCTTGCGCATTGCGCGATAAGCACCCGGAACTGGGAACAGGCGGGAAACGGCGGGAAAACGGCGCCTTGAAGGCGCCGCATGCCGCCTCCCGACGGAAGAAGCGGCGTGGCGCAACACGACGAATGCGAGCAATACGCCAGCCACGGTGACAGCACTTCCGAAAACACTTCGCGCCGCGCAATTTGGCGCGCGGCGCGAAGGACTTCTATTTAAGGCCCCGATGAGCCGGCGTTCAAGATGAGATTGCTTGATGCTCGCATGAGCTGAATTCACAGCACCGGTGGCACGGCTGTCACGGAGTGCACGGCCGCCAGCACGTCCGGACGCTTGGCGTTATATTGGCTGTCCCGCGGCGTGCTTAGCCGCTCATCCCGATTGCATCGATCCCCATGTCCGATCAGTCCCACGATTTGTCCCAATTTCCGATCACGCAGAAATGGCCCGCAGCGCATCCCGAGCGTCTGCAGCTCTATTCGCTGCCCACGCCCAACGGTGTGAAGGCGTCGATCATGCTCGAAGAGATCGGCCTGCCGTACGAAGTCCATCTGGTGAACTTTCAGACCAACGACCAGCTCTCGCCGGAATTCCTGTCGCTCAACCCGAACAACAAGATCCCCGCGATCCTCGACCCGAACGGCCCCGGCGGCAAGCCGCTGCCGCTGTTCGAATCGGGCGCGATTCTCTGGTATCTCGCCGAGAAGACCGGCAAGCTGCTGCCCCTCGATCCGGCTGCCCGTTATGAAACGCTGCAGTGGGTCATGTTCCAGATGGGTGGCGTGGGGCCGATGTTCGGCCAGCTCGGCTTCTTCCACAAGTTCGCCGGCAAGGAGTACGAAGACAAGCGTCCGCGCGACCGTTACGTGAGCGAATCGAAGCGGCTGCTCGCCGTGCTCGACGCGCACCTGGCGAACCGTCAGTGGATCATGGGCGACGAATACACCATCGCCGACATTGCCACGTTCCCGTGGATTCGCAACCTCGTGGGCTTCTACGAGGCGGGCGAGCTGGTCGAATTCGCGCAGTTCAAGCATGTGCAGCGTGCGCTCGCCGCGTTCGTCGCGCGTCCTGCCGTGATTCGCGGGCTCGACATTCCGAAGCGTCCGGCCTGAGCCATCAAAAAAAGGCCGGTGCATCGACACGATGCCCGGCCTTTGAACGCGACGTTGCACGAGGAGGTACTGCGTCGCCGGACGTCGGACCGACGACCCGGCGAGTCATGCCCTGACAGCGACGTCAGGCCGACTTCTTGAAGCGGGCGGCTTCCTCCGAACCGCCCGTGGCGTTGCCCGCGCTGTACGAGTGCGCACCGACGCCTGCGAGCTTGCCGCCCTGCACGATCAGATACTCGTTGCGGATCGGGCGATTCTCGAAATAGCACTCCAGAATTTCACGCGTCCCCGCGGCATAGCGCGTTTGCGCGGAAAGGCTCGTGCCCGAGATGTGCGGCGTCATGCCGTGATGCGGCATGTGACGCCACGGATGATCGGCCGGCGCCGGTTGCGGGAACCACACGTCGCCGCCGTAGCCCGCGAGCTGACCGCTTTCGAGCGCGGCCGCCACGGCGTCGCGATCGCACAGCTTGCCGCGAGCGGTGTTGATCAGGTACGCGCCGCGCTTGAAGTGCTTCAGGCTGTCGGCGTTGATCATGTGCTCCGTTTCCGGGTGCAGCGGGCAGTTCAACGTGACGACGTCGCACGCCTTGGCGAGGCTTTCCAGACTCGTGTGGTGCGTGAGATTGAGTTCCTTCTCGACCGATTCCGGCAGACGGTGACGATCGAGGTAGTGCAGATGCGTGCCGAACGGCTTCATCAGGCGCAGCACTCGCAGGCCGATACGGCCGGCAGCGACCGTGCCCACATGCATGCCTTCGAGATCGTACGAACGCGAGACGCAGTCGGCGATGTTCCAGCCGCCCTTGAGCACCCATTGATACGACGGCAGGTAGTTGCGCACGAGGGCGAGCGTCGTCATGAGCACGTGTTCGGCCACGCTGTTGCTGTTGCAGTACGTGACTTCCGCGACGGTGATGCCGTGCTCCATGGCCGCTTGCAGGTCGGTGTGATCCGAGCCGATACCGGCTGTCACGATCATCTTCAGTTTCTTCGCGCGCTTGATACGCTCGGCCGTCATGTACGCAGGCCAGAACGGTTGCGAGATCACGATCTCGGCATCGGCCAGTTCGCGGTCGAGCACGCTGTTGTCGCCGTCCTTGCTCGACGTCACCACGAGTTGGTGACCGTTCGATTCGAGATACTTGCGCAGGCCCAGTTCGCCCGACACGCTGCCGAGCAGCGCGCCCGGCTGGAAGTCGATGCCCTTGGGCGTCGGCAGTGACTGACCGTCGGGGTAGCACTCGATCTTCGGCAGGTCGTCGCGGGCGTAGGTTTTCGGATAGCCGGTGACGGGATCGTCGTAAAGCACACACACAATCTTGGCCATGATGTCTCGCTCCTGAATGGTTATCTGCAAGATGTCTGCATGGGCGACGCATGACAACGTCGCTGCATTGAGGCCAATGATCGTTGCGGCGCGCGCACTTGGAAAATCGTTCCGGCCGATCGGTTGATCGGCGAAACCTATCAAGTCAGAGGGAGACGGCGCGCGATGGTTTGCGCGCGTGACGAATGCCGACCTGACGACCCGAGAATGCCAACGGCATCACGCCGGGGCCCTTGCCGACAGGTGCCAGCAGGCGGCCGTGAAGCGCACCTCGCTCCCGCTCACGAAGGGCGCATAGGCGGCGACCACGGCGTCGATGACGCGCTCGCGCTCGTGCGATGGCATTTGAGCCAATGCGAGCCCGACCGGGCCGAGACGGCCCGAATACTCGCGCAAATCAGACAACGCAAATGCGCAATCGAAATGCACCGGTGTCAACGCGATGCCCGTCCAGCCGCCGGCTTCAAGAATGCCCTTCACGCGGTCGCGATCGGCGAAGCCGAATTGTCCCGGCGCACCGGGCACGCGCGCGGGCATCGCCGGGAGCATTGGCATCGCAGCCCGTTCGGCCACCGTCATGAATGGATTCTCTGCGGGACTGCGCCATGCGAGCGCGTGCAGAAATGCGCCCGGCCGGGCCGAGGCGCGCAGATTGGCAAATGCCGCGACCGGGTCGTCGAAGAACATCACGCCCAGGCGAGACACGACGAGATCGAAACTCGCTGGCGGGAAGTCATGCGTCTGGGCGTCCGCGCACAGGAACTCGACCGGCGCGCGCGCATGCGCCGCACGCGCGCGGGCAATCTCGATCATCGGCGCAGAAATGTCGGCACCGGTGGATTTCCATCGCTCACGCAATGCCGAAGCGACAGCGAGCGTGGCGCCGCCCGTGCCGCATCCGACATCGAGCAACCGGCCGGACGGCACATCGCGCTGTACCTCGTGCGCGCGGTCGATGAGAAACCGCGCGAGCGGGACGAACATCTGATCGAGTGCGACGCGGGTGTCCACCCAGGCGCTGCCCGAGCGGCCGTTCCACAGCGCGGCCTGATCGTGATTGGCGGGTTCTGTCATTGGCTGACCTCGTGAAAGTGCGCGCCGGCCGGATCGCACTCGATCCCCATGATGTCCTGCCATCCGTCCGGCATCGCGCACAACCTTAGTCTGCCAACTCAAGTCGACTTCAGGTCAAGCGGATTTTCACGCCACCGCGTTGAAGGCGTCGAGGAAGGCGCGATAGTCAGGGCTTCGATGGTGTCGATGTCGGCGGGTGACTCTTTCGGATTTGAGGATGCATAGACGGCGTTCTATGCCGCCATTAGCCACGCAGATATCGCCTCATACGGGCAGCAGTGCATCGAGACGCGTTTGCAGATCGACGGCACCAAAAGCGGCCACGGCGGCGTCCAGCAGTGGCGGTCGCGGCTGTCGTTCGCGCAGTATCAAACCGATCTCGCGATGCAAGGCAGGCTGCAACGGCACGGCGTGCAGTTCGTCGCGCATTTCGGCCAGGCACAGCACGCTGTGCGGCACGATGCTGTAGAGCCCCGCGCATCGCACGTGGGCATACAGCGCCATGAGGGAGTCCGTCTCCACACGCGGCGATGCCGACGTGCCCGCTCGCGCGAGCGCCGCGTCGATGCCCTGACGGCATTGCATGTTGCTCGTGAGCAGACACAGCGGCAACTTCGCCGCTTCGTGCCACGAGAGCGATGTGCGGCCGGCCAGCGCCGTCTCGTCGCGCGCGATCAGTACGTAGCGCTCGCGAAACAGTGAGATGGTTTCGAATTCGCGTAGCCGTGGATCGTCGAGATAGCTCAGGCCGACATCCAGATCGAGTTCGGAAAGCTGACGCAGTGCCTGCGTGGCCGACAGCGTGTAGACCTCGTGACGCATGCCGGGGAATTCGCGCAGGCACGCGTCGGTGAGCAACGGCACGAGCGGCAGCGCCGTGGGAATCGCGCCGATGCGCAGGCACCCGGTCACTTCGCGGCGGCTCGCACTCGCCTCCTGACGCAGCCCCTCGCAATCGGCCAGCACCTGACGCGCCCACGCCAGCACGCGCTCCCCCTCGGGGGTGAAGCCTTCGAAGCGGCGTCCGCGTCGCACGATGGGCAGGCCGAACTCTTCCTCGATACTGCGGATCGCGCCGGACAGCGTCGGCTGCGACACGTTGCACAACTCTGCCGCGCGCCGGAAGTGCTGCGCCTGCGACAACGCCACGAGATAACTCAACTGCCGGATGAACATGGCCCGCGTCCTCCCACGATGCCGCAATGGCCGTTTTGGCCAGCGCTATATCGTCATGAATATAACGCAGGCCATGAGCGCCCAGTCATGAGAATCGCGCATATCTGTTATGGCATTTCCGCCCGGGGACGGCCGGGCGGTGGGAGTGCCGGGGAGGCTGGCTTACTGCGCGGAGGCAGGTGCAGGCTGATTGGACGAGCCGGGCAGCGAGAAGATCGGCGTTCCGGCGCTGCCCGAGTTGGGCGGTGCCGTGGTGTTGCCGTTCGACGACGTGCCCCCCGGCCCATTCCACTCGCCCGGCACGCCGGGGATCGTGTTGCCGTGCGGTGGCGTCGGTGTCGGCGTATTCGGTCCATTCGGACCATTCGGCGCGCTCGGAACGATTGGCACGCCCGACGTACCCGGCGCACTCGCAGGCAACGCATATTCCGGCTGCGCCAGCACGGCGGAGGCCACGGGCACCGGCAACGGACCGCTGTCACTTGCCGCCTCAGGGGTCGATACGGAAGGTGCCGGCGCCGGGGCGGGCGCGCGCTTCACCGGCGCTTTCGGCTTGGGTTCCGGTGCCGGCTTGCTCGCAAAGCGTGCCGTCATCCAGTCCGAGACACTCGTCCACCAGTCGCTGTACCAATGATGGTTGTCCGGCGCTTCGAACTTTGCGTTCGGATCGATCACCTTCGCGCGCAACGCCCGCGAGAACACATCACCGACGATCGGCAGCGCGCTGTGCGCCCCCTGTCCCCAGTAATCGCTGCGCAATGTGACGCGGCTGTCGTTGAAGCCCACCCACGCCCCGGCCACCAGCTGCGGCTGCATCAGGATGAACCAGCCGTCGGCGTTGTCCTGTGTCGTTCCCGTCTTGCCCGCGACGTCGGCGCGAATGCCGAAGCGGGTACGGATCGCATTACCGGTACCGCGATTGATGACACCGCGCATCGTATCGAGCAGCGTGTAGTCGTCGCTCTCGGAAATCGCCCGCTCGGGGCGCGCCGGGGAGAACGTCGCAAGCACTTCGCCCTCGCTGTTCGTGATCTCGGTAACCATCGTCGGCTCGCGATACTCGCCGCCGTCGGCGATCGTCCCGTAGGCCGCGACCATCTCCTTGAGCGACACCGGACTCGTGCCCAGCGCCAGCGACGGCACCGGATCGAGCTTGCTCTCGCGCACGCCCATCGCCCGCGCCAGTCCGACCACGCGCGACGGCCCTACGTCCTGCATCAATTGCGCGGTGACCGTGTTGCGCGATTGCGCCAGCGCGTCGCGCAACGTCATCGGTTTGTTGGTCGGCGCCGAGTCGTCGCTGGGACGCCAGATTTCGCCACCCGGCAGCGGAATCTCCACGGCCTGATCGACGATGGTGTCATCGGGCTTGCGTCCCTTGACGAATGCCGCGCCGTACACGAACGGCTTGAAGGTCGAGCCTGGCTGACGACGTGCCTGCTGCACGTGATCGAACGGATCGGTCGTGAAGTCACGGCTGCCGACCCACGCGCGAATCTCGCCGGTGCGCGGATCGACGGCGAGGAAACCGGCCTGCACACGCGTCTTCGTCGCGCGCAGGTTTTGCATGAATGTCTTGTCGGCGAGCAAACGCTTCATCGCCGCTTCGGGCGCTTCACCGCCGGCCACCGCGTTGCGATACTCCGCGGACTCGCGCACGAAGGACTGCACGAGCGCGGTGCTGTCACGCCATCCGCCACGTGCCGACCAGTTCGCATCGGCAATGCCCTGCAACTGGTTCGCCTGACGCGTGAGCGCCTGTGTCGCCATCGTCTGCAAACGCGAATCGATGGTCGTGTGCACGACGAGGCCGTCGGCGTAGATGTTGTAGTCGTGGCGATCGGCCCAGCCGATCAGCCATTTTCGCAGTTGCTGCGCGAAGTGTGGGGCGGGACCGGGCTCCTCGGTCTGACGCTCGAAGTTGATGCGCAGCGGACGCTTTTGCAGCGCGGCGAGCTTCGACTCGTCGAGTTCGCCAAACTTCACCATCTGCGCGAGCACCGTATTGCGCCGTTGCAACGCCCGTTCCGGATTGATCACCGGGTTGTAATAGCTGTTGCCCTTGAGCATGCCGACGAGCGTGGCCGCTTCCACGACGTCGAGTTGATCGGCCGACTTGTCGAAGTACGTGCGCGCCGCCATCTCGATGCCGAACGCGTTGTACAGGAACGGCACGGTATTCAGATACGTCTCGAGAATCTCGGGCTTGGTGTAGAGCGCCTCGATCTTGAACGCGGTGATGGCTTCCTTGAGCTTGCGAGTCAGCGTGGGCGCCCGGCCGATCTCGTCGGGATACAGGTTGCGTGCGAGCTGTTGCGTAATCGTCGAGCCACCCTGACGGTCGCCCGAGAAGGTGCGCAGCGCGGCGCCTGCCGTGCGCTTCAGATCGATCCCGTGGTGCTCGTAGAAGCGGTGATCTTCCGTGGCGACCAGAGCGTTGACAACGTTCGGCGAGACGTCTTTCAACGCCACCCATTCGCGGTTCGACGGACGGAACTCGGCAAGCAGCTTTCCATCGACGGACAAGACTTGCGCCGGCTGGTCGATCTTGGCGCGCCGGATGTCGCGAATGCTCGGCGTGAACGGAATCAGGATCAGCGTGTAGGCGATCAGCAGACACGGCAGCGCAGCAATGGCGATGAGCACGCCGCGACGCGTCGGATGGCGCACGTGGTGCCAGGCGCGGGCCGCATACGGTTGCAGGAAGTGCCAAAGCTGCTGACCGTACCGCCCCGCAAGGGCGGCAGCGCGTGAGAGCAGCGAAAACAACGACGAGAAGATCGACAAAAGCGGGCGCTTCACGATGGGAGAACGCGTGGCAAAGTCCGCATCCTACCAAAACCGGCAGGCCCGAACCGCAGGTTCCGGCAGCCGGACTCGTTTCAGGGAACCATCGGCACCGGCGAATCCGGCTCCAGCTTGCGCCAAACAAAGCCGATGTGCTCGCGCATGATGCGCCGCGCCTCATCGGGCTGACGGGTGCGAATGGCCTCCCAGAGGGCGAGGTGCTGCTCGAGAATCTTCTCGGACGCCTGCTCCCGCAGCTCGAAAAGCCCCGCGTTATTCAGGGTGATGTGCTCGTTGAGCATCTTGACCACGCTGCCCTGCAGGTGCCGCAGCATCGCGTTGTGCGAGGCGTTCGCCAGCGCCGTATGAAAGTCGCCGTCCAGCCGCGATTCGAGCACGGTATCGCCGCGGGCATGGGCCGCCACCAGGCCATCGACCAATTCGGCCATGCGCGCGAGATCTTCGTCCGTGGCCCGTACTGCTGCGAGATAGGCCGTGGTGCCTTCGAGCATCAGCCGGAATTCCAGCATGTCAGGGCGCAATTCGGGATGGTCGCCCACCAGCTGACGCCACGGCGACACGAGTCCCGTCTGCAGGCGATCCGAGACGTACATGCCAGAAGCCGGTCGCGCCTTGAGCAGGCCGCGCGCGACGAGACGCTGCAGCGCCGCGCGTACGGTCGAGCGCGCCACCCCAAGTGATTCGGCCAGCGCGCGCTCGCTCGGAATGCGCTCGCCCGGCACCCACACGCCTTCGATCAATCGGGTTTCGAGTTCGCGCGTAATGCGCTCGGTCAGATTCGGACCGCCCACGGTGATGTCTCCTGCGACTGTGCCAACGCGCACGTTGAAGGCAGCGCGCTGACGATTCGCGACGCCCGAGCATCGTCACGACAAAGCGTGCGGACTCGGCGCATGGTTTTGATTTCCAGCGATTCTGCCTCGTGACGAATCGTCCACGGCAACTGGTACGACCAGTTTGCCCGATCAAATCCTGGGTGTCGATCATCGCGGCAGCCGGACGCCACGTCCGCGCCAACAGCCTCATCAACAACAGGCATCAAAGCATCGATCACCAAATCGAGGAGACGTAAGTGGAAGTGTGGGTACAGAACTACGTGCCGGGTGGCACGCTATGGATCGCGGCGCTGATGGCCGCGCTGCCGATTATCGTTTTCTTTGTCGCACTCGCCGGGTTGCGCATGAAGGCGCACACCGCCGGTGCCGTGACCGTGGCGCTCGCGTTGGTGGTCGCCGTCGCCTACTTCGGGATGCCTGCAAAGATGGCCGCCATGTCGGCCGTGTATGGCTTCGCGTATGGCCTGTGGCCCATCGCGTGGATCATCGTCACCGCAGTGTTTCTCTATCGGGTCGTCGTCAAGACGGGCCAGTTCGACATCATTCGCAGCTCGGTCATTTCGCTGACCGATGACCAGCGTTTGCAGATGCTGCTGATCGGCTTTTCCTTCGGCGCGTTTCTCGAAGGCGCAGCGGGCTTCGGTGCACCGGTGGCCATTACCGCCGCCCTGCTCGTCGGTCTAGGCTTCCAGCCGCTCTATGCTGCCGGGCTGTGCCTGATCGCGAATACTGCGCCGGTGGCGTTCGGCGCGATGGGCATTCCGATCATCGTGGCCGGCCAGGTGAGCGGCATCGACCCGTTCCACATCGGCGCGATGGCCGGCCGTCAGTTGCCGCTGCTCTCCGCCTTCGTGCCCTTCTGGCTCGTGTTCATCATGGATGGCAAGCGTGGCGTGAAGGAGACGTGGCCCGCCGCGCTCGTGGCCGGTGGCAGCTTCGCCGTCGCGCAATACTTCTCGTCAAATCACATCGGGCCGGAACTGCCGGACATCATTTCGTCGCTGTTCTCGCTCGTTTGCCTCGCCGGATTCCTCAAGGTCTGGCAGCCGAAGACGTCCGCCGCGCGTAGCGGTGCCAACGTGGTGACCTCCGGCGGCGCAGCGGCCCTGGGCGGCTTTGGCGGTGCATCGAGTGGCCGTGAGCCCTCGCCGTACAGCGGCGCGCAGATCCTGCGTGCGTGGTCGCCATTCCTGATTCTCACCGGCATGGTCACGATCTGGAGCCTGCCCGCATTCAAGGCGCTCTTCGCCAAGGGCGGCCCGCTTGCCTGGACGGTGCCCGCGCTGCATGTTCCCGGTCTGGATCGCCTCGTGGCGAAGGCGGCTCCTATCGTCGCCACGCCGGCCCCGATGGACGCCATCTTCAAGTGGGACGCCCTCTCCGCAACCGGCACGGCCATTTTCATCGCCGCGCTGCTCTCGATGGCGCTCCTTCGCATGAAACCCGCCGACGGCGTGAAGAGCTTCTTCGAAACCGTCGCCGAGCTGAAGAAGCCGGTGCTGGCGATCGGTCTGGTGCTGGCGTTTGCGTTCGTCATGAACTATTCGGGCATGTCGACCACGCTCGCCCTGCTGCTGGCCCACACGGGCGCGGCGTTCCCGTTCTTCTCGCCGCTGCTCGGCTGGCTGGGCGTGTTCCTCACCGGCTCGGACACGTCGTCCAACGCCCTGTTCTCCGGCCTGCAAAGCACGACGGCACAACAGATCGGCGTATCGAACACGCTGCTGGTGGCAGCAAACACGACCGGTGGCGTGACGGGCAAGATGATTTCCCCGCAGTCGATTGCCGTGGCATGCGCCGCGACCGGCCTGATCGGCAAGGAAGCGGACCTGTTCCGCTTCACGGTCTGGCACAGCCTGATGTTCGTTGTGCTCGCCGGCCTCATTACGCTCGTGCAGGCGTACTGGCTCACGGGGATGCTGGTCCACTAAGTCTGTCTTTGTCGTAGCACCCGCCGCCGCGCTTCGTTCGCACGGCGGCGCGTGTGCCGTCCCCCTGTTGGAGAACCCCCATGAAAGCGGCCCTGTTCGTTCCCTGTTTCATCGATGCACTGTTTCCCGAAGTGGGCATCGCCACGCTGGAACTGCTCGAGAAACTCGGCGTGACGGTCGATTACCCGCGTCGCCAGACGTGCTGCGGCCAACCGATGGCCAACAACGGCTGCGAGGCCGATGCCGTCGGGGCCGAAGCGCTCTTCGTCGACAACTTCGCCGATTACGACTTCGTCGTGGCACCGTCGTCGAGCTGTGTGCATCACGTGCGCAAGCATCTGGGCGCCGCTGGCGAGTCGGCCCGTGTGGCGGCCGTGCGCGCCAACACCTACGAACTCACCGAATTCCTGCATGACGTGCTCCAGGTTCGCGAGTTTCCCTGGGCCCGCTTCCCGCACACCGTGGGGCTGCACAACAGTTGCAGCGCCATTCGTCACCTGCATGCGGCGTCCGCCAGCGAGATTCCCGGCGAGCCGTGGTCGAAGGCGCGCACGCTGCTCGAAGGCGTGAGCGGCATCCGGTTCGCATCGCCGCGCCGCCCCGACGAGTGCTGCGGCTTCGGCGGCACGTTCTCGGTGTCCGAACAGGCCGTCTCGGTGAAGATGGGACAGGACAAAGTGCGCGACCATCTCGACGCCGGCGCGCAATTCATCGTCTCCGCCGACATGTCGTGCCTGATGCACCAGAAGGGATGTGCGGCGCGCGCGCAAACGCCGACGCGCTTCCTGCACATCGCGCAGGTACTCAACGGCGTCGACGTGGCTGCGATAGCCAGTCCCGTTCGCGAGGAGGTGAGCGCATGAGCACGTCGAAACCCGTCGATCACGCGAAGCATGCCGAAGCCTTCCTCGCCAAAACGGAACATGTGGCGTTTCACGACAAGCGTCTGTGGGATCTGCGCATGAAGCGCGACGCGCAGGCCGCCTCCATCGGCGAGTGGGAAACGCTGCGCACGCTCGCGTCGCAGATCAAGGAGCACACGCTCTCGCGACTCGGCGACTACCTCGAACAGTTCGCCTCGCAGGCCGAGGCCAACGGTGTGAAAGTGCACTGGGCACTCGACGCCGCCGCACACAACGCCATCGTGCATGGCATTCTCGCGGCGCACGACGTCAAGACACTCGTCAAGAGCAAGTCGATGCTCACCGACGAGTGCGAGCTGCGTGAGTATCTGGAACCGCGCGGCATCCACGTGATGGAAACCGATCTCGGTGAGCGAATCCAGCAGTTGGACAAGCAACCGCCGTCGCACGTGGTCGTGCCTGCAGTCCACAAACTGCGCGGCGACGTCGCGCAACTGTTCGGTCGCACACTGGGCACCGATCCGAATAACGACGATGTGCACTACCTGGCCGAGAGCCAGCGTCAGACGACGCGCCCGGCCTTTCTCGAAGCGGGTGCGGGCATGACCGGCTGCAACTTCGCGGTGGCCGAGACCGGCACGGTGGTCGTGTGTACCAATGAAGGCAACGCGGATCTTTCGGCGAACGTGCCGCCGGTCCATATCGTCTCCATCGGCATCGAGAAGCTGATTCCGCGCACGGCCGACCTGGGCGTTTTCGTGCGGTTGCTTTCGCGCAGTGCGCTGGGCTCGCCGATCACGCAGTACACGTCGCACTTTCGCGCACCGCGCCCGGGTACCGAGATGCACTTCGTGATCGTCGACAACGGCCGTTCCGCGCGTCTCGCCATGGACGACTTCTGGTATTCGCTCAAGTGCATCCGCTGCGGCGCCTGCATGAACACGTGTCCCGTGTACCGGCGCAGCAGCGGTTTGTCGTATGGCAGCACTTACGCAGGACCGATCGGCGCCATCCTCAACCCCGCTTACGACCTCAAGCGCTACAGCACACTGCCGTTCGCCTCGACGATGAACGGCAGTTGCACCAATGTCTGTCCGGTGCGCATCAACATTCACGAGCAGTTGTACAAGTGGCGCCAGATCGTGGCCGAGGAAGGCGAATTGCCACGCGTCAAACGCAGCCTGATCAAGGTCGCGGGCAAGCTGCTGGCCAATCCGGTGCTGTATCGCGCGTCGGTCAAATCGATGAACGCGGCGCTGCATCGTCTTCCCAACATGGTGCTGTACAACCCGCTCAATACCTGGGGCAAGGGACGCGATCTTCCGGACGTCCCCGCACAAACGTTCCGCGACTGGTACGACGCCAATCGTCCCGCACGAACGTCTCAGACCACGTCAGCCAAGGCGCGCAAGGAGGTCCAATGAATACGTCCCGCGAAGAATTTCTCGTCCGCGTGCGGGCGGCCCAGCGGGTGGCGTTGCGCGATGATGACCGCGCGGCCGGCGACGACGCGCGCCATCGCGTGATCGATCGGGCTTCGGATCTCGCCGCCGATCGGTTTCCGCTCCCTGAGCTGCCTGTCTTCGACACCCCGGCCGGCGACCGTCAGGAACGCTTCGGCAACAATCTCGTGGCGATGGGCGGCAAGTTCGCAGCCCTCGACAATGCGCAGGCGCTGCCCGACTGGCTTGCCGAGCACTTCCCCGGCGTGACGCCCGTCACGGCCACACCGGAGGCCCGCTCTGCCGCACCGCTCGACGTACTGCGAGCGCCCGCGTCGCTGCACGACGTCGACGTCGGCATCGTGCGCGCACGCTACGGCGTTGCCGAGACAGGCTCCGTCTGGCTGTCGGAGCTGGAGTACGGCGTGAATGCGCTGGGTTATCTCGTGCAACACCTCGTCGTGCTGCTTGACCCGCGCGATATCGTCGACGGCCTGCAGGATATCTACCGCCAGCCAGACTTCGCCTCGGTGCGATATGCCGTACTCGTCACCGGCCCGTCGGCGACGGCTGACATCGAAGGCGTGTTGATTCAGGGCGCCCAGGGCGTGCGCTCGCTCACGGTCGTGTTGCTGCCGCGCGACTGATTGCATCGGCGTGCCACACGAGCGCGCGACAGTTTGTCGCACGACGCGCTCGTGTTCCCCCGCGCTTGATGCGCATCAAGTTCACGCGGGGAACCTGCTTCTACCATCGTCCGTGCTCACTCACGACTTTGGATAACATCATGAAGCACTCCCTCGGTGCCACGGCCGCTGCGGCCGCACTGCTCGCCGGTGCCGCCATTTTCAGCGCATCCGCTCACGCACAATCGGCCACACCACCCGACGCCCAGACCACAAATCGCACGGCCGACGCGCCGAAGACGTTCGGCTTCATCAAGGACAGTTCACAAGGCATCTATGCCGGCGACATCCTCGCGCGCGTGCGTGCCATCGGCATCATGCCGGACTCGCACGCGAGCGGCAGCGTGCTGCCGACGCTGGGCGTGACCGTGAACAACGCGATCGTGCCGGAACTCGACTTCACGTACATGATTCTCGACAACGTTGGCGTCGAACTCATTCTCGGCATGTCGCGTCATCAGTTGACGTCGAGCCTCGGCCATCTCGGCGGCGTGAACGTGCTGCCGCCGACGCTGCTGCTCCAATACCACTTCAACCATGCGGGCAAGGTGCGTCCGTATGTCGGCGCGGGCGTCAACTACACGCGCTTCTGGAACAGCAACCTGAACGCAGGCGGCACGCCGATCTCGATCAAGAATCACAGCGTCGGCCCGGCATTGCAGGCAGGCGTGGACATTCAGATGACAAAGAATCTGTTCTTCAACCTCGACATCAAGAAGATCTGGATGAAGACGGACACCTCGCTCGCCGGTGCCGATCTGGGCACGCTTCACATCGACCCGCTCATCGTGGGCGTCGGTGTCGGCATGAAGTTCTGATTTCGCACGACTCGCTCGCGAAGCATCGATATCCGGTGTGGAGCGCCACTGATGCCCTGGGGGGCGGTGGCGCTCCTTTTTTCCCGTCAATCGGCTTGCCTAACGCACGTCGGCACATCGGCACATCGGCACGTTGCCCGCGACTCGCGGGCGATCCCGAATCCGTCCCGCGCCCGCCTTGCGGCTCTGTCGCGGCCGTGCGCGCAGCCCAGGTCGCGCTCCGGTCGCGCGATGCGGCAAATTGTCGCGTCGTCCCTACATGAGAACGCAAAGCATTTACGCCACGCGGCGACACCCCCTACAATGCCTGGTTCCCTGAAATCCCAAATTTCGTAAACCGGCCCAGGCATGCGCAAGCTCCGTCAGCATCGCGTCGCAATCGGGATCGCCTTGCTGGCGATCCTGTTGGCAGCGCTCATGCCGGCGATTGCGCAGTGGCGTGCCGCCATGCAGCAGGACCCGTTCGCGGTCTACTGCACGGTGCAAGGCACACAAGCTGCGCTCGGCAAAAACACGACGCCACGCGTCGACGCCCAGCGCACACAGGCGCACGACGGACACACCGGGCACGACGACGCGCAGGCCCCGCCCGCACCGTCGCAAGCCACCGGCCAGCACAGCAGCCACGGCGGCGCCGACCACACGCTCGCCTCGGCCGATCATTGGGAGAAGTGCGGCTACTGTGCGCTTTGGGCACATCAACCGCTCGTCACCACCAGCGTTCTTACCCCCCCGCCCGCCGCGCAGACCGGCATCGACACCGCCCCCCGGGTACTGGTGCCGTATTACCCGCGCGCCCGCTTCTCTGCCGCGCTCGCTCGCGCACCTCCCGTTTCCGCCGTCTGATCCTCCCGACTGCCGGTCGATTCGCTGGTGTCGAATCGATGCCGGTAGCCCCTGCCTGACGCACCACGCCTCGCAGGCGGGTGTCGGCGTTCGCGCACACCGCGTGAATACCCACGACGCCCCACGCCATTGACGCGATCGACGCGATCGACGCAATGGCCGCGATTGCCGCATCGGACGCGATGACACTATCGCCCCCTTTGCGACTGGTGCGCCCGGCACCACACGACTATCAGGCGGCCGCCACGCGGTCGCGAGAGAGACCCTCATGTCGCGCTCATTTACGCAGAAGCCGTTGCAAACGGCCATCGCGCTCGCCCTCGCCTCGATGGGCAGCGCAGCACACGCACTCACCGCCAATCCGGAAGCCACACTCCCGGTCACCGTCGTTACCGCACCGGCCGAATCGCTGACCTCGCCGAGTGTCGACGAACAGAAGGCGAATCTGTTCCAGACGGCCGGCGCCGTGAGCTTCATCGACGCCGATTCCTATCAGAACACCTACGCCTTCAACCTGCGCGACGTGCTCAAGGACACCCCCGGGGTCTATGTCCAGAACCGCTACGGGCAGGAGCTGCGGGTATCGATTCGCGGCTCGGGCATCGCGCGCGGCTATCACGTGCGCGGCCTCGACTTGCTTCAGGACGGCATACCGACCAATTCGGCGGACGGCAGCGGCGACTATTACCAGATCGATCCGCTCGGCTTGCGCTCGACCGAGGTCTACAAGGGCGGCAATGGCCTCGCGTACGGCTCGACCACGCTGGGCGGCGCATTGAATTTTGTGACCCCCACGGCTTACACCGCCGAGGCGCCCAATCAGTTCCGCATTGAAGGCGGCAGTTTCGGCACAGTGCGCGCCAGCGGACAGATGTCGCGCATCTTCGGCCCGCTTGACGCGCTCGCGACCGTGACACTCAATCGCGCCGACGGCTTCCGCGATCACGACAAAGGTAACTACGCACAGATCAACGCCAACCTCGGTTACAAGTTTTCGCCGCGCGTGGAAACGCGCTTCTTCTTCGGCGCATATATCGTCGACCAGAAGCTGCCGGGCTCACTGTCGCTGTTCGACGCGCTGAACAACCCGACGAAGGCGGCGGCATCTGCGGTCTCCGGAGATCAGGCGCGCAACACACGCACCGAGCGTCTCGGCAACCTGACCACCATCCGCTTCGATACCGGTCAGCTCGATATCGCCTCGTGGGTCATCCACAAGAGCCTGTATCACCCGATCTTCCAGGTCATCGATCAGGACGGCTGGACTTACGGCGTCGCCCCCCGCTACACCGCCAACCTGACCCTCGCAGGCATGCGCAACGACCTGATCGTCGGCGCCCGGTTCTTCGGCGGCAACACGCGCGCAGAGCAATACATCAACGTGAACGGTAACCGCGGCGCGCAAACGCTCGACGCCCGTCAAAGCGCCTACAACTACGAGGCGTACTTCGAGAACCGTTTGTTCTTCCTGCCGACGCTGGGCCTCATGATCGGCGCAAAGGCCTATCGCGACGTTCGCCAGTACATCGACTACGGCGGCCTCGCAGGCGACCCCAACTACCGTTCGACGAGCGCCGCCTACTCCGGCGTCAATCCGAAGATCGGCCTGCTGTGGGAGCCGCGCAAGGACGTGCAGGCCTTCATCGATGTGACGCGCAGCGCCGACGTGCCCGACTTCACCGATCTGTCGCAGACGTTTGGCGCGACCTCGCGCTTCGTGCCGCTCGCGTCGCAGCACGCGTGGACGATCGAGGCGGGTACGCGCGGCAAGCTCGATCGCGTGGCGTGGGATATCACCGCGTACCGCTCGCTCGTGCGCGACCAGTTGCTGCAATACACGACGTCGCCCGATATCCCGGCCGCGACCTTCAACGCGAACAAGACCGTGCTCCAGGGGCTCGAAGTCGGCGCTTCGGTCGATCTGTTCAGGAACGTGGTGGCCACCGGCGATCGCATTACGCTGTCGCAGATCTGGAACTACAGCGACTTCCGCTTCCGCGACGACCCGCAGTACGGCAACAACCGCATTGCCGGTGTCCCCACGAACGTGTTGCGCACGACCCTCGGCTACGCCTTGACGGATCGCTTCCAGATCGCCGCTTCGCTTGACTGGGTACCGACGGGCGCCTGGGTCGACTACGCCAACACGATGCGCGTACCCGGCTACACGCTGCTTGGCTTGCAGGCGTCATACGTCGTGCAACGTGGCGTGACCTTCTACGTCGATGCCCGAAACCTGACGAACAAGCGCTACGTGACGGACTTCAGCACCGTGACCGATGCACGCACGGCCAATACTGCGGTGTTCTACCCGGGCGATGGCCGCAGCGTTTTCGCCGGGGTTCGATTCGCATTCTGATTCCCATCAGACGCATCGTGTGACCCACGGCCGTCTCACCGGTCGTGGGTTACAGCATCCGGCGCAAGGTGTCGTCGCGACGGAAGTAGTGATGCCACAGCGCCGCCAGCGCGTGCAGGCCGATCACCCAGTAGAACGCATTGCCGATCGTCTCGTGAATATCCTTGATCGAGCGACGCAGATCGTCGTTCTGACCGATGAACTGCGGCAAGGCGATATCCAGTCCCGGAATCGTGAGTACGTGTCCGCCCGCGTTGAGTGTGAGATACCCCAACACCGGCTGCGCAAACATGAACACGTAAAGCAGCAGGTGCACCAACGCGGACGACGTGCGCACGAACCATCCCTGCCCCGGCAATGCCCCCGGCGAGCCCTTGATCAACCGCCACAGCAACCGCGGCACGGCCAGCACCAGCGCGGCAATGCCCGCCCATTCGTGAATCGTCATCGATAACGCCCGGGGCGCACTTCCCTTGGGCAGATAGCCTTTGGTGATGACGGCCGCATACGCGATCACGATCAATAGCGCCACGGCCCAGTGAAAGAAGATCGCCGGCGGCGCGTAGCGCCCGGAAGGCGAGAGCGAAGGGCCGGGGGAACGGAATTTGATCGCGTTGTCCATTTCGGGGGGACTCCTCTTCTATCGGGGGGTTTCCCATTATGGCCTTCGTACCGTTACGCGAAAAGGTCGCAAATTGTCACATTTGTTACGGGTTCCTCGGTGGCGCGGCGCAACGTCGCCGCGAAACCGATGCACAAGACGGAAGGCATCACCGCGCCGTCTCGCTGCGGAGCAACATTCGCCCTGCGCATCGGTGAGATCAGCCTATCGCGGCGATGCCGTCGAAGGTTTGTGAACTATCCGAGAGAGCGCACGCACGAATGCAATAGCGGAGATGTCCGATGGACGGATAGGACGAATCCGTCCCAAAAGATAGGACGGCACCGCGAAGTGTTGCGCGAAGCCCTCACCACACTGGTCAGCGCTCGACATGCGGGCCGATAATAAAGACAAAGACTCAGGAGGACACATCATGCGAACTATTGCTTTCCCGCAAGGTGACACTGTGCCTGTGCTCGGTCAGGGCACCTGGATGATGGGCGAGAAGCCGGAGCGCCGCCGCGATGAAATTGCCGCGTTACGCCTGGGCGTGTCGCTCGGCATGTCGCTCGTCGATACGGCTGAGATGTACGGCGAAGGCGCGACCGAGCGCCTGGTTGGCGAAGCCCTGGACGGCCTTCGAGATCAGGTATTCCTCGTCAGCAAGGTCTATCCGCACAACGCGTCGCGACGCGGTGTGATCGCCGCTTGCGAGCGCAGTCTCGAGCGGCTGCGCACCGACCGGCTCGATCTCTACCTGCTGCACTGGCGCGGCGGCGAACCGTTCGAGGAGACCATCGCGGGTTTCGAAGCCCTGCGCGAAGCGGGCAAGATCCGGCATTGGGGCGTGAGCAACCTCGATACCGATGACATGGAGGAATTGTTCGATGCACCGGGCGGCGACGCGTGCGCAACCGATCAGGTGCTGTACAACCTCTCTCGCCGGGGTCCCGAGTACGACCTCGCCCCGTGGCTGGTGGCGCGCGGTTTGCCGATGATGGCGTATTCCCCCATCGAGCAGGGGCGGCTGCCGACGAACGGCGTGCTTGGCGACATCGCCCGCGCGCGCAACGTCGAACCGCTGCAGGTTGCGCTGGCCTGGGTCTTGAGCCGTCCGGGCGTGATTGCGATCCCCAAGGCAAGTACGGAAGCCCACGTGCGCGCCAACCGCGCCGCGCACGATATCGATCTGACGGCCGACGAACTCGCGATGCTCGATCATCACTTCGAATCACCGTCGCGCAAACGCCCGCTGGAGATGATCTGAACGAATTTGCGAATTTTGAAGCCGTTCAGTGCGGCGCCTGCAACGCAGTACACTAGGCGCTTTCGCATTTTCAGCAGGACGGTTTCATGAGCGATTCGCATCCCGTCGTCGTCATCGGGGGCGGTTTGGTCGGCGTGTGTACCGCCGCGTATCTTCAGCGTGCCGGGCACGCCGTGGTCATCGTCGACAGGCAGTCGGCGCGTCAGGCAGCGTCGCTGGGTAACGCGGGCTGCATCAACGGTTCGTCGGTCGTGCCCATCGCCATGCCCGGCGTGTTGTGGCAGGTGCCGGGCTGGCTGATGCAACCGGACGGACCGCTGGTCTTGCGTTGGTCGTATCTGCCGCGCATGGTGCCTTGGTTGACCCGTTTCGTGGCGGCCAGTCAGCCCGGGCGCGTCAAGGCGCAGGCACGTGCGTTGCGCGCGCTGCTGGGCCCCGCGCTCGACGCCTATCAGCCGTTGCTCGACGACGCAAACGCCAACGATCTCGTAACGCGTCGCGGCTATCTCATTGCGTATTCCAGCCAGGATGGCATGACGGGCGACGAAGGCGGCATGGCGCTGCGTCGCGAGAATGGCGTCGACATCGAAACGCTGGACGCGCAGGCCCTGCGCGAATTCGAACCGACGCTCTCGCACGATTTCGTCGGCGCACGCTACATCAGCGAGACGGGGCATACGCTGGACCCTGGCGCGCTACTGGCTCGCCTGACCGAACAGGTCGTCGCGCGCGGCGGCCGGGTGGTCGACGCTGCCGCCACCGCCATCGAAACGAATGGTGCACAGGCCGTGGCCGTTCACACGGAAAAGGGACGCGAAGCCGCAAGCGCGGTAGTGGTCGCCGCCGGCGCATGGTCGGCACCGTTCGTGCGTCAGTTGGGCGACAGCATCGTCTTCGATACGGAACGCGGCTATCACGTGGAGATTCCGTCACCGGACGAAATGCCTTCCCGTCCAGTGATGTGGGCCGAGGGCAAACTGTTCGCCACACCGATGAACGGTCGACTGCGTGGCGCCGGCACCGTCGAACTGGCAGGCCTGCAAGCGCCGCCGAACTGGCGACGCGCCGACCTGTTGCTCGGCCAGTTGCACAAGATGTTTCCTCGCGCGGTACAGGGCACGAAGCCGACGCAATCGGTCGACGGCGCACGCTGGCAAGGCTTCCGCCCCAGTACGCCCGATTCGCTGCCGGTGCTGGGTGCGGCGTCGAAGGTTCCGAACGCCTTCTATGCGTTCGGCCATGGCCACGTCGGCCTCACCGCCGCCGCATCGACCGGACGAACGATCGCGACTCTGGTGTCGGGCGGGCGCCCTGCCATCGACCTTTCTCCGTTCTCCGTCGGCCGCTTTCGCTGACGTTCACCGACGACACCCACATGACGAGGCAGCCGCGCGGCTGTCTCGTCACAGATTGATGTCCTCAGTCCTTGCAAACCGCCGCGACGATGTCGCACGACCGCAGGCGCAACGCCGGGTCGTAGACATCGGTCACGAGCATCAACTCGTCGGCCTGCGTGCGCTCGACGAGATCTGACAACCCCGCCTTCACGCGCTCGGGCCCACCCACGACCGCCACGCCGAGGAACGCCTCCACCGAGTGCTGCTCGGCCGGATCCCAGCGCGCGTCCATGTCGTCCACAGGCGGTTGGAGCTTCAGGCTCTGCCCGCGCATGAGCGCGAGAATCTTCTGCTGCGACGACGTCGCGAGGAACCGTGCTTCCTCGTCGGTCGGCGCGGCCACGACGGGCGCCCCGACCATCACATAAGGTTTGTCGAGTACTGCGGACGGACGGAACAGATCGCGGTACAACCGAATCGCGTCGAACAGGAAACGCGGGGCGAAGTGCGAAGCGAATGCGTACGGCAAGCCAAGGTGCGCAGCGAGTTGCGCAGAGAACAACGACGAACCGAGCAACCAGACGGGAATGTCGCTCCCGGCCCCCGGCGTGGCGACCAACCGCTGCCCGGGCTGCGCAGGGGCAAGCAAGGCGCGCAGCTCAGCGACCTGCTCCGGGAAGTCGTCGCCGTTCGACAGGCGATCGCGCCGCAACGCGCGCATCGTCGCCTGATCGGCCCCCGGCGCACGGCCCAGTCCCAGATCGATACGCCCCGGATACAACGCCGCGAGCGTGCCGAAGTTCTCGGCGACCACGAGCGGCGGGTGGTTCGGGAGCATCACGCCGCCCGAGCCCACGCGAATGCGCGACGTCTTGTCCGCAATATGGCCGATCAGCAGCGCGGTCGCGGAACTCGCGATGCCATCCATGTTGTGGTGTTCGGCCAGCCAGAAGCGCGTAAAACCGAGGCGCTCGACATGCTGTGCCAGTTCCGTGGATTGCTTCAGGGCTTCGGCCACCGTGCCGCCGGCGCGCACCGGCACCAGATCCAGCATCGAGATGGCTGTCTTCGACAAACTGCTCATGGGGTTCTCCATTGACCTGCACGCGCCAGTGTCTGAGCCGATCGGCCGACAAAACCCGACAACCGGATGACGCGCACTACCGCCACAAAGTATAGTGACGAAGGGCCAGAATCCCCAGTAGGCACCCTTTAGTTAGATAGTCACCATTTGGTTACCATGAGCAAGCGCGAACCCTTCGTCTTCGAAGAAACCTGCGTGCCGCGACGCGTGCTCGAACTCTTCAGCGTGAAGTGGACGAGCATGGTGCTGTACGCCCTGCAGTGCGGCACCACGCGCACTGGCGAATTACAGCGCCGCCTGCCCGGCATCTCGAAGAAGATGCTCACGCAGACGCTTCGCGAGCTTGAGCGCGACGGCTTGATTCACCGTGAGGTCTATCCGGTCGTGCCGCCCAAGGTGGAATACACGCTCACGCCGCTGGGCGAACTGTTCATCGAGCCCATCGAGATGCTTTATCGATGGGGCAACCAGCATGCCGACGTGCTCGCCCAGTTGAGTCTTCGCCGCGGAAAGCCCGCCCGGGCGACCGACACAGACACTACCGACGCAGCCGACACGGCCGGGGAACCCCAGCGGTGCGACGAATCCGCGCATGACGGCGGCGAGGTTGCCGATTTCATCCGAATCTGAGACAGTGGTTATGTTGCAGCGCAAACTGCGTACCGCCTGCAACCGTACTCTCGTAACGAACCCCGTGGCCAGCGCCCTCCGGTGCAGTGCCGCATCGCCGAGGGATCATGCCACGCACTCAACGCCCCCAACGCGCCAGCGCCGCCACCCGGTCGGCATCCGGCGCTCGCGCCACGACCAGCCAGTCCGCCCCTGGCGCCTTACCCGTCGACCTTGCCTTGCAGGGCGGCGGGGCACACGGCGCCTTCACCTGGGGCGTGCTCGACCGGCTGCTTGAAGCCATCTCCAGCGGCGCGCCATTTCATATCGAAGGCATTTCCGGCACCTCGGCCGGCGCCATGAATGCCGCCGTACTGGCCACCGGCTACGGTCGCGGCGGTCCGGACGGCGCCCGCAGCGCCTTGGAGCAGTTCTGGCGCGACGTCGCCCACGCCGGTCGCTTCAGCCCGCTGCGCCGCACGCCGCTCGACATCGTGCTCGGCCGATGGTCACTCGACAACTCACCGTTCTTCATGTTTTTCGATCTGGCCGCACGCGTGGTTTCGCCATATGACCTCGCGCCGCTCGAGTTCAACCCGCTGCGCCGCCTGCTCGCCGATCACATCGATTTCGACGGCATCGCCGCCTGCCCGATCCAGCTCTTCATCACGGCGACCAACGTGCGTACCGGGCGCGGACGCGTGTTTCGCAACGCGGAAATGACCGCCGACGTGCTGCTCGCGTCCGCCTGCCTGCCCATGCTCTACCGCGCCGTCGAAATCGACGGCGAGCCCTATTGGGACGGCGGCTACGCGGGCAACCCGACCATCACGCCGCTCGTGCGCGAAACAGCCTCGTGCGACACGATTCTCGTGCAGGTCAATCCGGTCGAGCGCACCGACGTGCCACGCTCGGCGCGCGAGATCCTCAACCGCGTGAACGAGGTCTCGTTCAACGCCACCCTCCTCAAGGAACTGCGCATGATCGCGGTACTGCGCGAAGTGGTGGATGCCGGAAACGACGAGGGCAGACGCTGGGCACAGATGCGCATGCATCGCATCGCGAGCGACATGATGACCACGCTCGGCTACTCGTCGAAGCTTTCGGCGGAGTGGGATTTTCTGGTGATGCTTCGCGACGAAGGCCGCCGCTGCGCCGAGCACTTCCTGCAGGACCACGGCGCCGACCTCGGTCAGCAATCGTCGTTCGATCTGAGCGCGCTTCGGGAGACGATCTGAATGGAGCTCGCCGGCATTCTGATCGGTCTCGCGCTGCTCGTCTGGCTGGCCTATCGGGGCTGGAGCGTACTGCTCCTCGCACCGGCTGCCGCGATGCTCGCCGCCGCCCTCTCGGGTGAGCCGGTGCTGGCGCACTGGACGCAAACCTTCATGCAGAACGCGTCGCGTTTCGTCGCACAGTTCTTCCCGCTGTTCCTGCTCGGCGCCCTGTTCGGCAAGCTGATGGAAGACAGCGGGGCCGTGCGTGCCATTGCGGCCTTTCTCACCGACAAGCTGGGCGCGCGACGCGCGATGTTCGCGGTGGTGCTCGGCGGTGCGCTCGTCACCTACGGCGGGGTGAGCCTCTTCGTGGCGTTCTTCGTGCTCGCGCCGATGGCACATGCCCTCTTTCGCGAAGCCGACATTCCGGTGCGCCTGATGCCCGCCGCAATCGCGCTCGGCACGTCGACCTTCACGATGTCCGCCATGCCCGGCACCCCGGCGATCCAGAACGCCATCCCGATGCCCTTCTTCGGCACGACACCCTTCGCGGCGCCCGGTCTGGGGCTGATGGCATCCGCGATCATGCTCGGCGCCGGGTTGTGGTGGCTGTCGTGGCGAGAAGCGCAGGCGCGTCGCGCGGGGCACGGCTATGCCGAGCAGGAGGTCTGGGACAAGACGGCCGATCCTACGGTCGTGCGCGAGCGTGCCAGCGTGGCACGCGAATTCGATCCGGCGGAAATCGAGCAGGGCCACCGAAACGACGCCCTGCCCGGCATCGTCACCGCCGCGCTGCCGTTGCTCGTCGTGATCGGCGTCAACTTCGTCATGAACGTAATCGTCTTCCCGCGCATGGACGCCAGCTACCTTGCCGAACCGAGATGGGGCGGCATCACGTTGCAGAGCGTGGCGGGGGTTTGGGGCGTGTGCGTGGCGCTCGGCAGCGCCATCGCCGTACTCATCGCGCTGCAATGGCGGCGTCTGCCCGCCTTGCGCAAAACGATGGACGCCGGGGCGAACGCCTCCGTGCTGCCGATTCTGGCGACGGCAAGTCTCGTCGGGTACGGCGGCGTGATCGCCGCCATGCCCGGCTTCGAACTGGTGCGCGACTGGGTGTTGTCCATCGACGGTGGTCCGCTCGTGTCGCTCGCGCTCTCGGCCAACCTGCTCGCGGCCATCACCGGCTCGGCGTCCGGCGGACTGACCATCGCGCTCGACGCCCTCGGACCGGCCTATGTCAGCCTTGCCGCGCAGCACGGCATCGACCCTGCGCTCATGCATCGCGTGGCGGTCATCGCATCGGGCACGCTCGACAGCCTGCCCCACAACGGCGCGGTCGTCACGTTACTTGCCGTGTGTGGCAGCACGCACCGCGAGAGCTATCTCGATATCGTCATGACGAGCATCGTGAGTGCGCTGATCGCGCTCGTCGCGGTCATTGTCGTCGGGTCGCTGGTCGGCTCGTTCTGACATCGTCCGCACCAATGCCAACGGGCCGTGAGATCGCAAGATCCCCGGCCCGTTTTCATGCGGTCGACCGATGACACCGGCGCTGCCGATGCCATCCGTTGCGCTTTCGCGATCAGCGATCGAGCAGGCGCCCGAGTCGCATCATCGTGACGTTCACCCCGAGGTGACGCATCGACGGCTGCACGATCACGCAGTTGTCGTAAGGCGTGACGATGATCTCGTCGCCGTCGCGCGCGATTTCGGTGCCGGCCTTCTCGATGACTTCCAGACCGGTGAACGGCTGCGAGAAGCGGAAGTCCATCGAGCGCGCCACGACCGGCTGCGTAATCTCCACGAACTTCTGGCGCACGGGCGCGGGTTGCGTCAGGAACGGTGCGACCTCGGCCTGTGCGACCACACCGGCGTGCAGCAGGAAGCGCGCGGCGCTGTCGAGTGCCACATCGCGTGCGCTCTTGGCGAAATGCTGCCCCGTTTCGATGAGCAGTGCGTTCTTCGGGCTGGCGGCATCGCCGAAGCCACCGTAGTCGCGCATGCGCGTGCCGTTCGCGTGGCCCTTGTCGATGATCACGTGCTCCGGCGTGCCGAGTTCGGCGGCCAGGGCAATCGCCTTTTCCAGCGGACCGGTCATCATCAGCGGGGCCGATGCTTCGTGCATCGAGTGAATATCGAGCAGCAGGTCGACGGTATCGATGAACGGACGCATGGCGCGCGCACGCGTGAGCTCGCGGCTCTGACGTTCGCCGTCGAGCGTCGACGCCGTCCACACACGGTTCATGTCTTCGTCGAGGAAGCGCGTGGCGTCGGCGTTCTCGGCGTTGAACTGTTCATAGGCGCCGACGTTGCCGAAGCCCAGCGACAGACGTCCCGTCACGGGGCGCAGGCCCGACGCGAGCAAGGTGTCGACGGCGATGGCGCCGCTGACTTCATTGCCGTGCGTGAGCGCGAGAATCATCACGTGCTTGCCGGGCTTGCCGCTGTCGAACGTGTGCAGGTAGTCGATGCCCGTGTTGCCTTCGCGCCAGCGGGTGATGTCGGGGAACGAAACTTCGATGGGGTACGCCGGCAGGGCGGCGCGGATCGCTTCGAGCGTGGTCATGGGTAATGCTCCGCAGGGGGTGCCGAAAAAGATGACGACGTCGCCGTAGGGGAACGGCGGACGTCGTCGTTGCGGCTGAAATCAGTACATCGTTGAAGGGGGCGGTGCGCGATGGACGGTGCAGGACCGTCCCGCCACACTCAGGCCTTCGAGGTGCGCGAGGTGCCGTGCGTCACGCCGGCGATCTTGCCGGCGCGCACGCGGCGGCCCAGCGAGATCACGGCCGTAATACTCAGCACCGCCGTCGCCATCACGTAGAAGCTCGGGGCGAGCTTGTTTTGCGTGGCGTCGATCAGCCAGGTCACGATCAGCGGGGCGAAGCCGCCGAACAGCGTCACCGAGAAGTTGTACGACAGCGCCAGGCCGGTGCCGCGCGTGCTCGTCGGGAAGATGTCGGCCAGCAATGCCGGCAGCGGCGCGAGACTCACGGCGATGAGCAGCCCCACGAGCGCCTGCACCATGAGCAGCGTCTGGAATGTCGGGTACTTGTTGAGCAGCACGAACAGCGGGTAGGTCGTAATGCCCACGAGGATCAGCGCCCACAGCATCACGCGGATGCGGCCGAAGCGGTCGGACATGTGTCCGACGACCGGTGCGGCGATCATCAGCATCACGCCGGTCACGACCGCGCCGATGAACGACGACGTGGCGGGAATGTGCAGTTGCTTCACGGCGTACGTCGGCATGTACAGCTTGTGGACGTAGTTGAACGCCGTGGCGGCGGCCACGACACCGGCGCCGAGCAGCATGTTGGCGCGATCGCGACCGAAGACTTCGCGCAGCGGCGACTTCTCGCGCTGCTTCTCGCCGAGCTTCTTGAAGTCGGCCGTCTCGTCGATGTTGCGGCGGATGTACAGACCGACCGGGCCGATCAGCAGACCGACAGCGAAGGCGATACGCCAGCCCCAGGCACTCAGTTGGTCGGCGGTAAGCAGCATGCTCAACAGGGCCGACACGCCGGCGGCGAGCACCGTCGCGAGACCCTGGGTCGACATCTGCCAGCTGGCGAAGAAGCCGCGACGTTTCGCGTCGGCATGTTCGACCATGAAGGCCGTGGCGGCACCGAATTCACCGCCCGTCGAGAAGCCTTGCAGCATGCGGGCGACGATGATGATCAGCGGCGAGAAGATACCGATCTGTGCGTAGGTCGGTGCAAACGCGATCATGGCCGTGCCCAGCATCATCAGGGCGATGGACACGGTCAGCGACGCCTTGCGGCCGGCGCGGTCGGCGTAGCTGCCGAGAATGATCGAACCGAGCGGACGCGTGACGAACGAGATCCCGAACGTGCCCACGGAGAGCAGCAGCGACGTGGTGGCGTCATGCGAGGGGAAGAACAGCTGGCCGATCACGATGGCGAAGTAGCCATAGATCAGCAGATCGTAGAACTCGAGTGCGTTGCCGATACTCGCGGCGCAGATCTCGCGCCACGGATTGTGGGGTTTGGTGTTGCTTGTCATGCCCTGCTCCTCTGGATCGCTGGCGTTGGAGATAAATGTGTGGCGGTCTCGATGTCGGCGCGAGACACGCCGTCGGACCACCTGCCAGTCTCAGGAAGCGGAGTGTAGGCGGCAGAAAAGTCGCCTCCGTGCCGTTTCGGCACGCAAAAGTGCTGATTGGGGATTTCGGGGCGCGGGCCTGATGCAAAACAATGAATTCCCTCACGGAACAATCAACTTCGTAACAGGATTCCGTGCCTGCCGGCCCAATAAACGTAAAGAAACCCGCACGGTGCGCCTGGACGCTACGAGCGGGTCAAATTTGCTTGTTGTCAGGGGCCCTCCGCGCCTTGCAGAAGAAGCCAACATTTGACAGGAAGCGTCAACACAGACGTCCGCGAGGAATTCAAGCGGCGACTAAATGGTTAAATCCACGGCCGTGCTTTCAGGTGACGAGTTTCGAACTGCGCAACCTCATCCGAACGCTGCAGCGTGATCGCGACCTCATCGGCACCCGTTAGCAGACGAGCCTTCTGCGTCTCCTCGGTTTCAAATTTCAGCGTCTCGCCACTCGCTCCGATGACCGTTTGACTCGGCAAGTCGACCGTCAATTTGCAGCCAGGCGAAGACGCCACCGTCGAGAGAAGTGCGGTGACGTCGGCCTCCGGCAGGGCAACCGGCAACAGGCCAATCTTGTAGCAGTTATTCAGAAAGATATCGCCAAAGCTTTTGGCAATCAGCACACGGAACCCGGCCTGCTGCAACGCCCACGGCGCGTGTTCGCGCGAACTGCCACAGCCGAAATTCCGGCCGGCGACCAGAATTGAAGCCCCCTTGTAGCGAGGGAAATTCAAGGGGCATTCGGGATTCGGAACGCGTGTTTCAGGCGGTTTCCCGAAATAACCCGGGTCCTTGAATCGCCATTCATCAAATACGTACGGCCCAAATCCCGTCCGGGCAATCGCCTTCATGAACTGCTTCGGCATGATGGCATCTGTATCGACATTGTCTCGATCCAACGGCACCGCCAGCCCGACGTGACGCGAAAATGACTGCATCGATTTCAACCTCTTATGAAGCGTAGAACAGACGAATGTCCACGAAGTGGCCAGCAATGGCCGCCGCCGCGGCCATCGCCGGGCTCACCAGATGGGAACGCCCTCCCGCCCCCTGACGTCCCTCGAAGTTGCGGTTCGACGTTGATGCAACGCGCTCTCCGGGCTCAAGACGGTCCGGATTCATGCCCAAACACATTGAGCATCCCGCATCCCGCCACTCAAACCCGGCGTCACGAAACACTCGGTCCAAGCCTTCGAGCTCCGCCTGCCACTTGACCTCCGTTGAACCGGGGACGACCAGGGCTTGGGTAACATTCCCGGCAACGCGGCCACCGCTCTTCAGTACGACCGACGCAGCTTCCCGTAAGTCCTCGAGACGCCCATTCGTACACGACCCGATGAACACCTTGTCCAGCGCAATGTCGGTCATTTGAGTCCCGGGTGCCAGTCCCATATACTCAAGCGCCCGCAGATACCCATCACGACGCGACGCATCCTCTACTTCATGAGGGTCCGGTACAACGCCGTCTACGCCCACGACCATTTCCGGTGAGGTGCCCCAACTCACACGAGGCGACAGGTTTGAGACGTCGACGGTGACTTCCCTGTCGAAAACCGCGCCCGCATCGGAATACAGCGATCGCCACTCGTCGCAAGCTTGCGACCAAGTGGCACCTTGGGGTGCAAACTCTCTACCACGGCAATAATCGAGAGTCGTCTGGTCTACCGCGATGAGACCAGCACGAGCACCCGCCTCTATCGACATATTGCACAGCGTCATTCGCGCCTCCATCGAGAACGACATGACCACAGGTCCGGCGAACTCGATTGCGTATCCGGTCGCACCCGCCGTCCCGATGATCGCGATGAAATACAGCGCGACGTCTTTTGCACTGCAGCCAGGTGGCAGACTTCCCGTCAACGTGACGCGCATGCTTTTGCTACGCCGAGTCAATAAGGTCTGCGTGGCGAGCACGTGCTCGATTTCGGACGTGCCAATACCAAATGCCAAAGCGCCCAATGCACCGTGCGTACTCGTGTGCGAGTCTCCACAGACGATGGTCATCCCAGGCAGGGTCGCGCCGGTTTCCGGCGCGACCACGTGAACAATGCCCTGTCTTGCATCCGTCATGCCAAAGTGACGTACAGATGTGGCGGCGCAATTGCCGGCCAGCGTTTCCACCTGAATCTTCGAGGTGGGGTCAACGATGCCCTCCGACCGGCCGGTCGTCGGAACATTGTGATCCGCCACCGCCAAGTTGGATTGCGGGCGCCACAGGACACGCTGCTCAAGCCGAAGCGATTCAAATGCTTGAGGACTCGTCACCTCATTGATGAGATGCCTGTCGATGTACAGCAACGCCGTGCCGTCCGAATCTGAGCGCACCAGGTGCGCGTCGAAGATTTTGTCGTAGAGTGTACGTCCCATCCGGGTACTCCTCGGTCAAGATGCTGGTTTCCGCACCTGAGTCGCACGATCAGGTGGCATCCGGCGCTTTGGTTTGCAAACGTGCACGAATGGGACCGAGCACCTCGTCGTTATGTTCGCCAAGCGTCGGTGGTGCGACGACATGCGTCGAGCGCTCGCCGTCGAAGGAGACCGGCGGCCGAACCGTGCGGAATTCCCCCATGGTCTTGTGCTCGGTGCTGACCAAGATTTCCAGGTGTTTGGCCTGCGGATCCTCAAGCGCTTCACTCGCGTCATACATCGGTGCGTGCGGCACGTCGTGACCTTCGAGTCGTGCACACCAATCGCCACGCGGGCGCGTAGCGAAAATTCCCGACAAAATCTTGATGAGTTCCGTTTGATGAACAATGCGGCCCGATCTGTCAGAAAAGCGCGCGTCCTGGAACAGGGTCGGACGCTCGATAGCCTCGGCGAGGCCCTGCCAGAACTTCTCGGGGGAGGACATATGAAGGGCGAGCCACTTCCCGTCCGAACATTTCATGACATATGACTGCGACACGCTGGGGCGTGAATAGGGCCCCATCACCTCGCCGGCCGCGTAGTAATGCGTAAAGGCATCGAGGTTGAAGTGCGTCATAGCTTCAAGCATGGACACTTCCACTTTACGGCCAACGCCGGTGATGTTTCGCTCGTGCAAGGCGCCCAGAATGCCATAGGCAGCATAGAATCCCGTCAGTGAATCAGCGATAGCGGGCCCAACCACTCGGGGATTTTCCGGGTTGATCAACAATCCGAGGAAGCCGCTCGCGGCTTGTGCCACCGAGTCATACGCGGGCCGGCCCGCCGCGGGTCCCGTCGCGCCGAAGCCGCTAATCGAGCAGTAGATCAGGCGCGGATTGATCGTCTGGAGCCGCTGCGCGCCGGCATGCAACCGCTCCGCAGCGCCCGGACGAAAGTTTTGAATATAGACATCCGCATTGCGCACCAACTCGTCAAAGACCTCGAGATCCTGTTCGTTCTTGGTATTCAGCGTCACGCTGCGCTTGTTGCGGTTGTATGTCTGGTAGTGCGGGCTGTAGAGGCCACCTTTGAATGCCCGGAAAGGATCTCCGGTCTCGGGCTGCTCGATCTTGACGACATCGGCACCGAGATCGCCGAGCAACATTCCTGCCGCCGGTCCGGTAATGAAGGTACCTTGCTCGAGAACCCGAATACCGTCCAAAACCTTTGCCATAATTTTCACTCCGAATTTAACTTGTTTCGATGCCTCAGACTTCGGCATCGCCATTTATTGCGACGTGCACCAATGAGCACCCCCGATTCGGGTCTGGCGCGCTATCTGATCGACGCGTTTGCCAGGCGGCAATCGCATGACGAAAAAGCTCGACCACGCAGCGCACAACGACGTGCCAACGTCATCACCGCGTACTCAAAGCAGGTTGAATGGTGGCCACGTCGGCACTTATGCAAGTCTCATTGGCCGCCGGAAACGAAACCCTCCGGAGCTTCGCCGTCGTACACAACTTCGCGAGTCGCCTGGTAGGAAAGTGCAAAGCCGATCGATCTGTCCAACTCCTCCGTTAGATGACCGATCAGCCCCGCGGTCCGCGCGAGAATGGGGACGCCTTTGAGCGCCTTGAGCGGGAAACCAATGCCGAGCAGAACAGCAGGAATGGCCGCAGAGACATTCAGCATCAGGTTTTTTCCTGCGACCTCCGGAATGGCATGTTCTATGGCCTCGGCGATACGGATATACGTGAGGTCGACGTCAGCCTCCCGCGCGACCTTGAACAGCGCGTCGACGCGAGCATCGCGGCTCTTGTGAAGCGGATGTCCATAACCTGGAATGGCCTTCTTCTGTGCGCGGTATTCCTGGACGAGTTGCTTTGCGGCAGTCAGGAAGTCGGCGCTTTCGCCAGCACGCTCCTGAACTTCGACGAAGAGGCGCCCCGCAGTCTCCGAAGCTCCCAGAATCACCGAGCCACAGCCGAGAATGCCGGCGGCAACCGCGCCTTGAAGCGCGTCGGGTGCTGCGGCCAGCGTCATACGGCTAGCCTGGACACTCGGCACGAGACCGTGTTCGGCAATTGCGACCAGCGTCGCGTTCAAGACGGCGGTCGCCGCAGGCGTAGCCTGCTTCCCGGTGACAAGGAGGTGGAAATAATCCGTGAATGAAATCTTGCCAATGAGCTCGAGTGACAGGTCTTTCCCCCGAACAATGATGGTGTCGGGGTTGGATGTCGAAATGCTGGTCTTGGGTACTGTTTCCTTACCGATTTTCATGAGAGCTATTCCGATAGTTCAAGCTGAGTTTTTATGTGAGCGATTGGCTTTCGGTACAAAGCGGGAGTCGTATTCGCAAGTCCGGAACGGAACGTCAATCCGCCCGCCAGGCGACATCACGCCGCGCTCATATCGCTTGAGCGACGTGAAGCTGGCGAATGCGCAGCGTTATCGCCGTGCCAAGTCGATCTGATGCAAGAGGGGCCTGCGGACAATGGCTTCTTCGGCAATCGTGAGTGCCTTCAAACTCGTGGGCGTCGCCGCCTGGCGTCGCGGGGCCGCCCGTCTCGAAACGCAGTGGATGGCCGCCGCTCAGATGTCCATAATCTTCAGAGAAGAAGCATGCAAGGAGATGCCCGCCGTCCGAAGCCCCGATACCTGCGCGATGGCTCTGTACAGAGCCATCCGGCCATCGGCGCTCCAGTCAACTAAACAGTCAACTCGACTCGGGGAGTCGTCGCGTCAGAATCGCATCAGATCGCGCCCGACCACCACCTTGCCTTTGTAGAATTTTCTTACGCCCGCGGAGTAGGCCTCGTCCGGATCTTCCGGATTGCCCGGTCCGAGATGTGTCAGCACTACCATTCCGACATTGGCCTTCGCCGCAAGTTTTCCGACCTCTTCCGGCGTTGAGTGATCTTCCTGCATGTGGCGCAAAATGCCTTGGAGCCGCTCCTCCGAACCGCCGCTCACAGAGCGCAGCAACGGCTCCATCAGCTTTACGCTAATCACCTCGTGTACGAGGATATCGGCCCCGCGCGCAAAATCGACCAACTGCGGACACGGCCCCGTATCGCCACTGATAACGATGGTTTTTTGCGCGGTAGTAAAACGGTAGGCGAAGCTCAGATCTTTCGATGAAAGCTTGCTGTCAGCCGGAAAATGGAAATGGCAGTTTTGGATCGCATCCACTTTGACATTCTCGTCCTCATAAATACGCGACCCGGCGGCAATTTCCTTCACATGCACGAGGTCTTCCAAGCCCCCCTTGTAAAACTTTCCCATCTCCGCCATGCGGATGTCCTCGTTCGCGCTGAACGCCTCGATCAAGCCAGACACCAGTTTCGCGGTTCCACGGGGTCCAATCACTTCCGTAGGTGCGACTTTTCCCATCGTCCACGCAACCCCCAATAGCGGTCCCAGCCCCGCATTGTGGTCATCATGATTGTGCGTGATGAAAATATGATCGATGCTCCGGTACGGCACACCCGCCTTGCTCAATTGGCGTAACGTCCCGTCGCCGACATCTATCAGATAGCCTCGCCCGTTGACCATCAACAAGTCTGACGGCTGTGAACGCGTGGGACTTGGCGGCGGGCCGCCTTGCGTTCCCAACAGAATGAGTTCCGTACCCGCAGCCGGCGCTGTGGCAGGCGGTGTCGCGTACGCGAGCCCGCCCCCGAATGCCGCCGCAAGCCCCATCAAAACGCACGACGTATGCTTCGCCAACAACATCAGCCGCCCCAAATCAACACTCGTCCCCTTCATATTTCCCTCGTTCTCTAATGGTAGATGGCTAACACCACCGGGCTCGGCCTGTTCGGCCGAAAATTCGGATCGAATACCGGTTGTCGACGCGATGTCAGAAGAAATGCTCGATACCGCCAATTCCCATGTATTGATGGTTGTCGCCCGACGTCGGTGCTCCGAATATCTGCGCATTGCTTTGGCGCGACGCGATCTGCGCGATGCCTTGCAGGTAGATCAGCGTGCGTTTCGACAGGGAGTAGGTCAGTCCGGCGTTGAACTGGTTGTAGATTGCGGTCTGTGAATCTCTCGCATAGGTTCGCGTGTATCCCAACCCGAGCATGAGTGGCACACTCAGCTGATATGTTGCGCTCACGTCATAGTTGTCGAGCGTCGTGCTCGTGGCATCCAAATAGCGAAACCGAACGTTCGAATATATGGCGGCGACTGCCGCAGAACCGAAATCGTATTTGCCGCCCGCGACAAGAATCTCTTGCTTCTGGACGGAAGCGCCTCGGGCACTGGCGCGGAACAGGCCCGAATAGTCATTGTTGACGCCAACACCGGTCGAGCCTACCGCCCCGTTCGCGGTGGCGCCTGGGGAATCGAGCACCGTATACGTCGTCGCAACTTGCAACGGACCGCTCGCATACTTTGCCCCCACACTCCACAGCCGATTCAAATCGGCGGCGCCGGCCGTCTGGCTGAATGCGTAGGTGGCTCCCGCGGAAAAGCCGCCAAACGACGCACTCTTGAATTTGACCATGTTGCTGATCTTGGTCGACGCGTACAGATTGTCTGCATCGCCAATGTGAGCGCCCGACATGCCAGACCAGACATTCATGGCGGCAATGGTTCCGAAAAAATCCGCACCGAGATCTACCTGTCGCCCCAGCGTGAACGCGCCCGCTTTATCGTTCTGCAAACCTACATATGAAATGTTGAATGCCCGCCCGTTCGACTGCCCCGTGTTGACGAGGAAAGGCGCGCGCAACAGGAAGATGGCTTGCGTGGCGCCGCCAAGCGACTCAGTCCCTTTGAACTGAAAAGACGACGGAATGATTTGCCCGCTGGCTGCCTGCAGGACACCCGGGTTTCCACTCGGCGTGCCCACATGGCTTACGTAACGCAGGCCGGTGTCAAGTATCCCCGAGATGCTAACGCCATCTTGAGCGTATGCTGAGCCCATGGTCCCCGCTATCCAGACCGTAGTTATCAACACCGCTTTGCCCGCGAAATGTTTGCTTTGTTCTATCTTTTTCACAGCAAAAGTCTCCTCTACCCGCTGTCGAGCTTTCGCTCCGCAGTTCGTTTTATTTACATTGGAATTGGTGAGACGAAGGCGGTCTTTTATCCGTCGCTCACAGCGGAGGAAGGCGTCAAATCCGTCGCTCGTGCACTATCCTTGTGCCGGCGTATGAACGCAGAGAGTTCCCGTGCGAATCGAGCAGGATCTCCTAGAAATGGCGCATGTCCTTCGCCGTCATAGCGGGACACACTGACATTGCGCAAACGCTTCCTCAGCCGAAGTGCATGATCCGGGAGCACTACGCTGTCGCACATGCCATGGCTCACTAGCACCGGGATGCGAAGGTCGTCGATCAGAGCATCATATTGAAGCGGGCGCTGCCGTAGCCACTGTCTTTGCTCAGCGCTAACGGAAGAAAGCGCGTCGTGGGCGGCATGGTAGGCCGCGTCGCCACTACGCAGCCTGAGCACGTCGCGCAGAAACCTTTCGGCCGCTTGCTGTGCCACAGGCCCGGATACCGAACAAAGCTCGGCAAGCACACCATGGTCGCTACCTAGCAGCGTTGGATCGGAAAGACTGGCCGCACAGATCAAGTTTGCCGCGAAGATGCGGTCAGCACCCTTGTGTTCGACGTAATCGAGAAGCATCCGACCACCGAACGACCAGGCGACGGCGGCAAACCGGCTCACGCCTTCGCGCGCGACGACCGCGCCGAGATCGTCCGCCCACAGACGGCCGTCGGCATATGCGGCGCTCGTCGCTGGGCGCCCGGACGCGCCATGGCCGCGCAGATCGATTGCCAACACCCGAAACTCGCGCAGCAAGTCGCCGCTCAGCGCGGTTTCCCAGATTCGATGATCAAGTCCGAAGCCATGCAGAAACACCACCGGAATACCATTGGCATTGCCTGTCGTGCCGTAGGCGATCGGACAGCCGTCCGATGACTCAACCCGGCCCAGCGCCCAGCTTACCGAGCTTTGCTTCGATACGGCCGTATGCTCAACCATGGTGATAGTGCTTCTTCTTCAACGCGCTCCAGGCGTCCAGATCTGCATTCACCGATTGATATTTGTCCGCGAAGAAGCGCTCGGTGATGGGCACGTTGGCTGCAAACTCCACGCGCAAACCATTGGGGTCGTAGAAGTAGAGGGACTTGCAGTACCCGTGATCGATTTCCAGCACATCATGGCCCGCGGCATTCAGTCGCTGCTTGTATGAATCCAGGGTCGGTTCACCGCCACTGACCTCCATCGCGATATGGTGGCCGAACTGATCCACGTCTTCGAAGTCCCCGTCTTGGAAATGCGATGGGTAATCGAAAAACGCGAGCGCGCTACCGTCAGCGAGCTCGAAGTAGAGATGCATGTACGGATCGGCCTTGTTGGTGAGCGGATCGATAGGTTCAATACAAGCAGCAACCAGCGGCATGCCCAGCAAACCCTCATAGAAATCGCGCGTCTGGGCGGCATCGCGGCATCGAAATGCATGGTGATGCAACATCTTGACGCGGTTGGCACTACGCCGTTGCTCCGCGACCTTGGCCGCACATTCGAGATCGATGTCGTTGGGCGTCCAGTTCTCCAGGCTCATTGCGTTGTCTCCTTGCGGGTATTTGTTGTGTTTGGCCGGACCCGATCAACAGGGCACCGGCTATTGCTGCGCATCGTTTGATTGTCGCGGCGTCGGCACCGACTGATCGAAGCGTCAGCTTACCTATTGATTCAGCTTACCCTTCAACGAGAAGGCCGTACATATTGGTCTGTCGATGGTTTGCATCGACACGGTCGATTATTCAGTGGAAATTGAGCGATTGCCGGCCTGCGCCGCAGGCAAAATTCGTTTCGCCCCGCATTGCAGTACTCGCTGAGTCGCGGTGGTCTCGATTGACAGGCATCGGATCCTCAAGCGATGCTCGGCAAAGCGATTCAATCGGGCCGTCGATTTATGGTCTGCCGGAATTGTCTACCGATGGAATCTATGCAACTATCGACCCCCATTTCCTTTGAGCACGAGTCCCATGGAGCTTCGCCACCTCCGCTACTTTGAGGCGGTCGCCGAGACGCTCAACTTCACCAAAGCCGCCGAACGCGTGCACGTGACGCAATCGACGCTGTCGCATCAAATTAGGCAACTTGAAGAGGAGTTGGGCCATCCATTGTTCAATCGCAATGGAAAGCGGGTGACGATTACCGAGGCAGGCGAGACGCTACTGCGACATGTAGCGCCCGTGTTGCAGCAAGTTGACCTGGCTGTACGGGCGATGCGCGGCGGACAGGAAACGGTTGAGGGGGAAGTGCGGGTCGGAACGACGCAAAGCTTCAATCTGAGATTGGTCCCTCAATGCGTATCCGCTTTTCTAATGCGATATCCGTTGGTGCGGGTTGTGGTTGAGGAACTACCGGCCGCCGAGATTCTGGAGCGTTTGCGCAAGGGCGAACTGGACATCGGTATCTCATATCTCCCGGACGTATCGCATGATCTATGGTTCGAACAACTCTATGCAGAAGAGTTGATGCTCGTCGTTGGGCCTAATCATCCCATGGCCGGCCGGCGGCGTGTTCGCATGGTCGAACTTCACGGCATGCGGCTGGTACTCCTACCCTCACATTTCTCCACGCGGCAGCTGCTCGACGATTGCTTCACCACGTCTGGCGCCTCGCCGCTTGTTATCGCGGAACTCAATTCGATTGCCGCGATGATTGAAATTGTGCGGAACAGCGATATCGCTGCGATCGTCGGTCAAAGCGCCAACACTTCGAGCGAAGGAATCAAGTTCATTCCGTTGGAGGATCCTACTCCAATGCGCTCGCCTGGCCTATTGTGGCGCCGTGGGTCGCCACGCTCCACCGCGGCGAAGTATCTTGCCGTCATGATTCGCAGAGCGGTGGGCAAGGCCCGGCCGAAATAAGCGGCGAGGCGCTGGGCATTGCGGTGTATTTCTCGTTGCCGTCCGAGCGGGTGATTCGCACCGGGCGAGACGGCCAACCGCCGGTAGAATGGCCGCACCCGCGCCATCCGCACCGGAGTGGCGCATGCCACCTGCCGCTCATCCGAAACCCATGCGCCATCTCATCGCCGCCTCCCTGCTTTGCCTGCCGCTGCTCGCCCATGCCGATTGCAAGGATCGTTTCAACGAGTGGACGAAGGCGCTGCAGCCCGGGCGAACCGTCGACGCGGAATTCGCGGCCTGCAAGGTCTGGCCGGCGAATCCGGCGCAGACACTGGCCATCCTGCCGATGAGGCAAGCTGGCGGCACCGACGACGACAAGGTCTACGACGTGGAAGTGCTCGTCGCCGACAGCCAGAGCGGCAAGATCCTCGTGCATCGCTTCGAAAAATCGGCCATCACGTCCGACGCCATCATGCTGCGCGGCCTCGCGCTCGATACCGCTCCATGGCGCCTCACGCCGCAGGTGCTGGCGTTCGGTGTACGCACCACGTTCGAGGGCTCGTCGCGCGTGAACCCGTTCTCGCAAACGACGCTCGGCCTCTACGTGCTCGATGGCACGAAACTGCGCAAGGTGCTCGACAACCTCGTCACGCAGGCGGGCGGCGGAGAATGGGACGGCAATTGTGCCGGCAGCTTCGACGACACATCGCGTGCCGTCTCCGTGGGCGCCGCCGGGAAAGACGGCTACGCAAGGCTGATCGTCAGCGCGAAAACCACGACGACCACCAACAAACCGACGCGCAACGACTGTGCGAGCAAGGACATCACGTCGAAGGCCGCGAACGTCACCCTCGACTACGACGGCACCCGATATGTGGTGCCGAAAGCCCTGGCAGGCAGTTGAGCCAACCGACGCCGTCGCGGCGGCGGTGACTGCCGCTGCCGGGAACGCCCGGGCACCGCAGCGCCGACGGCCGGCCCGGTGCGACATAAGGACGCAGCGCCCGGCACCATGACACCGTCACTGCCCCGTTCGGACGGACCTCCTGTCCCGCACGGCACGCGGGTGAACCCTTGCGAAGCCCGTGGTCATTCGGCAAACGTCCGCACCCCACGTATACTGAGAATCATTATTGTTCTTGTTTTAGACCTCCCATGCAGTTGTCGGCCTTGAAGAAGGGCAGCACCGCCACCGTGGTGTCTGTCGACGATCGCGCGCAGCCCGATGCGATCGCCCATCGTTTGCGCGAACTGGGTTTCGTGGCGGGCGAACCCGTGCGGGTCGTGGCGCTCGCGCCCTGGGGCGGCAACCCGATGGTCGTTCAGGTGGGGGCCACCCGCTTCGCGCTGCGGCGCGACGAAGCCGAACGCGTTCAGGTACGGCAAGGGTGAATCCGATGGCATCCACGACGCTGCGCATCGCCCTCGTCGGCAACCCGAATTGCGGCAAGACGGCACTCTTCAATCGGTTGACCGGTGCTCGCCAGAAGGTCGCGAACTACGCCGGTGTCACTGTCGAGCGCAAGGAAGGCGCCTTCGTCTCGCCGACCGGCAAGACGATTCGCGTACTCGACCTGCCCGGCACCTACAGCCTGTCCGCCACCAGTCTTGACGAGAAGGTCACGCACGACGTGCTCCACGGCCGCTACGCGGGCGAACCGGAGCCCGAACTGATCGTCTGCGTGGTGGACGCGACGAACCTGCGCCTTCACCTGCGGTTCGTGCTCGAAGTCCTTTCGCTGGGACGCCCCACCGTACTGGCGCTGAACATGATGGACGCCGCGCGCCGCCGGGGCATCGAGATCGATGTCGCGGCACTGTCGCGCGAGCTGGGCGTTCCCGTGATCGAGACGGTGGCGATTGCGCGCAATGGCGTGCGTGCGCTCATCGAAACGCTCGATGGCGACTCACCCGCCGGACACGCGCACAGCGGCGCCAACGGCCGCGGATTCGACCTGGCGGGACGCGATCTCCATGCCGAGGTGCGAAACGTCATGGCTGCCTCGGTCAGCCTGCCCGCGACCGCCGATGGCCTCGACGAGCGTCTCGACCGGATTGCGCTGCATCCGATCCTGGGCATGGTCGTGCTGTGCATCGTGATGTTCCTCATCTTTCAGGCCGTGTACTTCATCGGCAAGCCGATGACCGACGCCATCGGCGACGGTTTCGGCTGGCTCGGCGGGCAAGCCGGCGAATGGCTGCCTGATGGCCCACTGCGAAGCCTGATCGTCGACGGCCTGTTCGGCGGTCTGGGAACCGTGCTGGGGTTCCTGCCCGAAATTCTGGTGCTGTTCTTCTTCATCCTCGTGCTGGAGGAATCGGGCTATCTGCCGCGCGCCGCGTTCCTGCTCGACCGCATGATGGTCAAGGTCGGCCTGACCGGACGCTCCTTTATCCCGCTGCTCTCGAGCTTCGCATGCGCGATTCCCGGCATCATGGGCACGCGCAGCATTGCCGATCCGCGTCAACGCCTGACGACGATTCTCGTCGCACCGCTCATGACGTGCTCGGCGCGTCTGCCGGTGTATGCGCTGCTGATCGGCGCCTTCATTCCGGATCGTCCGGTGCTGGGGATTTTCAAGTTGCCGGGGCTCGTGCTGTTCGCGATGTACGCCGCCGGGATTCTGGGCGCGATGGCCGTCGGCTGGGTCTCGAAGCGCATTCGCGGTACGCGCTCCCAGCCGCCATTGCTCATGGAGTTGCCGTCGTATCGCATGCCGAAGGCGCGCAACCTCGCACTGGGCCTCTGGGAACGCGGCTGGATTTTCGTGCGCCGGCTCACCGGCGTGATTCTCGCGCTCACGGTGCTCATGTGGTTCATCTCGACGTTCCCGTCGGCACCTGCGGGCGCAACGGGGCCTGCCATCGACTACTCGTTTGCGGGCTATATCGGTCGTGCGCTCGGTGTGATCTTCGCGCCGCTGGGCTTCAACTGGCAGATCAGCATTTCACTGGTCCCGGCGTTCGCCGCACGCGAGACTGCCGTGACGGCATTGGCAACGGTCTATGCCGTGGCGGGTGGCGCGGATGACGCGGCTGGACTGGCGAGTGCGTTGTCGTCGAATTTCTCCGTCGCGACAGCGCTCTCCCTGCTCGCCTGGTTCGCCTTTGCACCGCAATGCATGTCCACGCTCGCGGTGATCCGCCGCGAGACCCGGTCCTGGCGCTATGTGCTGATCTCGTTCGGCTACATGTTCGGCCTGGCTTACGCCGTGTCGTTCGTCACGTATCGCCTGGCGATGTGGCTGCTTTGAGATAGGGAGACGTCTGCCATGACACACACCGCGCAATATGTCGTCGTCGGCGCGATCGTCGCCGCGAGCGCGCTGGCCGTGCTGCGGCATGTGCTGCCACGTCCGACCCGCGCGGTGACGCGGTGGTGTCTGAACGTGCTGGCGCGATGCGGTGTCCCGATCCCGCAACGCTGGCGCAATGAAAGCGCCCCGACATCGGGATGCGCCAGCGGGTGCTCAAGCTGCTCGACGTCCCAATGCACGACGCCGGCGCCGGCGAAGGCGTCGCCCGTCCGGTTTTACCGCAAGAAACCGGCAGAGATGTCGGAGCCCCGTTAAAGGCCCACCCGAGGCCCGCTCGAGGCCTACTCGACCGTGCGCAAGGCGCCGGTGGTATCGGCAGAGCTTTCGGGTTTGCGTCGCACGGCATAGCCGCTATGGGTGTCCGGGCCCCAGCTGAGTCCGATCTTCCAACCGGTCTCCGACACCACCGTTTTCGCCAACATCGCCGAAATCATGCCACCGCTATACCCGATGAACTTGAGCGGACGACCGTCGACGGCTCTTGCCATGAACAGCACCGGCCCACGCGGCACCGATTGCTGACAGCGAATGACCTCGCTGTCGCCGGGCTTTTCACTGGCGCTGAAGTTATTGGCAATACGATCGCCGGGATATCCGCAGTTCAGATAAACGTAATCGACCGAAGTCTCGCCGTTCGTCAGCCTCACGTTTGCCGATGCGATGCCGCTGTTGTCGCGATTGAATCGCAAGTCGATCTGCGTGAACTCGAATGCCTTCGGCCCCGCCTGCGCCACCACCTCGTAAGACCCGGAAAATCGGGCCAGCGTCTCCGGCGACGATGGCACATTGGCACATCCCGTCACCGCGAGCGCCAGTGCGCAAACGGCGGTCCATCCAAAATATCTGTTCGTTTTCATGAGGCACCACGCGGCACACCGACGGACCCTGCGAGCGATGACGCAGGATCAGGCCGGCACCGTCGATTATTTTCGGGTGTTGATGTAGATCGGCGAGTACGTCGAGTAATAGAGGGCGTTCGAGAAAATGACACCGCGGATCGACTTCCCCTCCGGGACGCCCGCATCCTTGATGGATTCGAATGCCTGCTTCGTCTCTTTCTCAGGATTGGCGGTCGCTTCGTCGTTGAAGACGGCAAGACCAAGCAGACGCTTCTTCTCCGTCAACTGCACCTGACGCATACCGCCAAACGCCGTATAAGCCACCTGATCGACGCCTTTGAGCGGGATCGTCATGAGGTTTTCGTACTTCGTGCCGAAGGCATTCCATGACGCGACGTAGACCGTATCGCGCGTCAATGCGAAGACGCAGGGCTTTTGCGATCCGACATTGTTTTCCGGTGTCGTGACGAAGACCTCGCAACGGCCGTGCTGGACGACATCGCCCGTGACCGCAGGCATGTCGTGTTTCAGCGTTTCGACAAACGCGGCGCGGTCGTAATAGACCATGGCTCGGGCGACCGGCACGGGACTCGGCCCCGTACAGGCACTCAACGATGCGATGAATGCCCCGCCAACAATCGTTCTGATGAGAAACATGGCTCGATTTTTCCGTGGGAATTGAGGACTGCCTCACGTTATCGGCCGAATTCGAGAAAAGTTTAGGAGTTCGACGAGGTCGCCGCCTGATTTCACCGCTTTCGATACCCCATTTTGGTCAAAAGCAGACCGCCGGCGATAAGCGCATAATCTTTCATCAAGCCCCTTCAGACTCCCCTTATCCGGCGCGCCCGACTCCGCGAGTCAACGCTTGCCGGCTTCCCGGCAATCTCGCATTGCCCAGTGATCTCTCGATTGCCCCCTATCTTTCCAGGAGCACTGCCATGAAGGCATTCGGTTACGCCACGACATCCCCCAGCAACAAACTCGCCCCGTTCCCGTTCGAGCGGCGCGAGCCCCGGCCGGAGGATGTCGTGATCGAAATTCTCTACTGCGGCATCTGTCACTCCGACATTCACACGGCGCGTGAGGAATGGGGCGGTACACATTACCCGTTTGTGCCGGGCCACGAAATCGTCGGTCGTGTATCGGCAGTCGGCGGCAAGGTCACGAAGTACAAGGCGGGCGATCTCGTCGGTGTCGGATGCATGGTCGATAGCTGCCGCCACTGCGCGTCGTGCTACGACGGTCTGGAACAGTATTGCGAGAATGGATTCACCGCGACCTACGACAGCGAAGACAAGATCGGCGGCACGCCGCATGAATTCACGTTGGGCGGGTATGCGGACCGGATCACGGTCGATCAGCACTTCGTGCTGCGCATTCCCGAGAATCTCGATCCCGCGGCCGCAGCGCCATTACTTTGCGCGGGGATCACCACCTACTCGCCGTTGCGTCACTGGAAGGTCAGTCCCGGTCAAAACGTCGGCGTCATCGGACTGGGCGGCCTCGGGCACATGGGGGTGAAGTTCGCCCACGCGATGGGCGCGCATGTCGTCATGGTCACGACGTCGCCGGAGAAAGGCACACACGCAAAGGCACTCGGCGCGGACGAGGTATTGATTTCCAAGGACGCAGCGGCAATGGAGAAGGCGGCGGGCACGTTCGATTTCCTGCTCAACACAATTCCCGTGGGGCATGACACCGATCCGTACATGAATCTGCTCAAGCGCGACGGCACGATGGTGATTGTCGGGGCCGTCGAGCCGTTGACCCACACCAATGGCGTGCCCTTCATCTTCAAGCGACGCAGCATGGCCGGCTCGCTGATTGGTGGCATCGCCGAGACGCAGGAGATGCTCGACTTCTGCGGTCGGCACAACATCGTCTGCGACATTGAGATGGTCGCCATGAAAGACGTGAACGAAGCCTACGACCGGACCGTCGCGGGCGATGTCCATTACCGCTTTGTCATCGACATGGCCACGCTGCACGATACCGCCAGGACCTGATCGGCAGTCACGTCCGTCCCGCGCCGCGCACGTGACTCGTGCGCGGCGTTTTCCTTGGCTGCGCCGCACAAGCGCGTCGGGATAAACCCGAAGGCGCCTGAAGGACCACGTCCGTTGAGTCATATCCGACGGGCTTCTGCGGGGCGCGACGGGTAGGCACGGGAAACTGTCGGTGCAAATTGGGGTGGCGAGACGCAAATGTCTGACTAAACTTCCTAAGTGCACGAGACGCGTGGAAATCGCTCAAGACGGTTCGTCCAGGCCGTTCGTTTCGTAATACGAAGCGGGCGATGCGGACTAAGCGCGCGGTGCGAGGTCAAAGTGGGGCCAGCCGTAGCGTTGCCATTCCTTCACGGGAGGCATGTCCATGACGTGCCTGAACAAATGGATGATCGGCGCTTGTGTCGCCACGCTGTGCAGCGCGGCGATTGCTGATGGCGCCAACGGAACATCATCCGAACAGATGATGTTGGCCAACGTGGGCCCGGCGCCCCTCCCTATCCATGTGCCCCCGCCCCCCGCGCCGGTCTCCGTCGCGGTCGTCCCGCCGGTGCCTGTGACGGTGTATCCGTTCGGCCGCGAAGGTTCGGAAGCCGTATCCCGGACCGACCGCGTCGACGTGACGGACTTCGCCAACGACAACACGCTGCTCTATACCCGGATCGAGGCGGTGAACAGTGCCGTGGCGCCGAGCGATAACCATCGGGCGGACTGGGTCGGCCCATCGGGCAGCGCGGCGGTTGCGGAATCGAAACCGCGTTACCTGTTTATCGGACCGTCGACGTCGCCCACACTGTCGTTCGTTCAATGGAACAACATGGACGACAAACTCGGCTCGGATCCAAAGCGTGGCCTCTCCCTGAAGACCGACTCATGGACCGTGTCAGCCACCGCGCGCGTGCCGTTGCTCGGGCAACACGATATCGGGGCGACGGTTTATGTGAAACGGCGGTTTTGAAAGGGGCACGACAGCGTTTGGTGTCCTGTACGCTCGCGACCGCACAGTCGCGACACACGAAGCGGTGGCCCATCCTCGCCCGCATGGCCTCCGAATTGTCTCCAGATTGAAGCCTCGACCTCAGTTGCCTAACAAGTCGAGCGCTATCTGATCTATGCTTCCCGTCGAGATCCGGCGCCGAAGGTCACGGCGTTTTCCGATCCGCTCGTGAGTTGTCTCGAATCCTCTGGAAAGCACGCATGAAATCCACTTCCGCCCCGGTGCTCGATCACGCCGTCATCAATGTCAAAGGCGAACTCGAAGCTTCGGTGATTACCTATCAACGGCTGGGCTTCTCGCTCACCGAACGCGGCCACCACTCGCTCGGCAGCAGCAACCATCTGGCGATCTTCGGGGAGAATTACCTCGAACTCCTCGGCTTCGAGGCAGGGAAATCGACCGTTCGCCCGGACGTCATGCAAGCCCCGCTCGGCCTGACAGGTCTCGCGTTCAAAACGTCCGACATCGACGCCCTCTTCGCCCACCTCCGGGCGCGCGACATCGGTGCCGAAGCACCCGCCGAGTTCTTCCGTCCCGTCACGCTGCCCGACGGCACCACGCAGAACGCGCGCTTTCGCACGATGCGTCTGTCCAATGAACTGGTGCGCAACGGCCGGACCTTCTTCTGCCATCACTTCACGCCGGAACATGTCTGGCGCGACGAATGGCGCGATCATCCGAACGGCGTGATCGACATCGTCGGGTACGTCATCGCCTCGCCCGACCCTGCCGTCACCGCCGCGCTCTACGACCGGATGTTCGGCCCCGGCGTTCTGGACACGGCCGGTACATCGGGCCTTTCGTTCCAAGCGGGCGTTGCACGCGTGCATTTCGTCACGCCGACGCAAGCCGAGCAACAGTTCGGCGCCGTCGAGGCGACTTCGGACGGCAGCGAGCGCGGCGTCGCGCTTGTCCTGCGCACCCGCTCGCTCGACCAGACGCAAGCCACGCTACGCGAAAACGGTGTGCCGTGGACGATACGTGACGACGGTTCCCTGCTCGTGAGCGCCGCCGACGCGTTTCACGTCGCGCTCCTGTTTGTCGAAGGGGACGACAGCGATTCCCGCGCTGCCTGATATGGCATGACACGGCATGACGCCGCGCGATGTCGCGTGGTAACGCAGACCAAGCGTCAGTACCCGCGCACGGCGTCGTAGACGAACGGCAGCGCTTCGCCCCGCCGATGCGCATCCAGCACGCTGACCACCTGACGCGCCCGCGCCGCATACGACACCGTCGACGCGATGTGCGGCGTGACGAGCACTCTCGGATGTCGTCGCAACGCACTTTCGGGCGGTAGCGGTTCGATATCGAACACGTCCACGACAGCCGAACGCAAACGACCGCTGTCGAGCGCATCGAGCATGGCCTGGGTGTCGAGATGCGCACCGCGCCCGACCTGGATGAGACTCGCGCCCGGCGGCAGACGCGCAAACAACCCGCGCCCGAGAATGCCGCGCGTGGCGAGCGTGTCGGGCAATAGATTGACGAGGATATCGGTCTCGGCAAGCAGTGCGTCGAGCTGCGCTGCGCCCGCAAAGACGCGCAGGTTCGGGAGTGGCTTCGGTGTACGCGTCCAACCACTCACCTGAAAGCCATTGGCTTGCAGACGCGCAGCCACGGCTCGCCCCAACTCCCCCAACCCCAGCACGCTGACCCGCGTATCGCGCGCGAGACGCCCGGTCAGTTCGTTCGCCCACCGTCCCTCACGCTGCGCGACAACCAGTGACGGCAGATCACGTACGATCGCCAGCGCCGAGAGCGTCACGAAATCGCTCATGCGCTCTCGCGTTTCATCGGTCACCATGCGCACGATCGGTATGCCCACCGGCAATGTCGGGTCCGCGAGGATATGGTCGACGCCCGCCGCCGCACTCAGAATGAGACGCAAGCGCGGGTAATGCGCGAGCCGTCCGTGATCGGGCTGATAGACCAGCGCATACTTCACACTGCGCGCGTCGACAAACGGGTCGTCCCAGCCGTACACGCGCAAGCCGGGCAAGAGCCTCGCGAAATGGTGCTGCCATTCGGTCAGCGCAGCCGCGCCGCCCGACTTGATCAATAACGTATCGCCTTGCATGACTTCGGGGATTGGCGCGTCGCGCGCTCGCGAGCGCCATAGGAAAAAAGCGGTCTTTCATCCTACGGGCAGCCGAACTCGCCACTAAGCATTTCTTATCGAAAAGCTTATGAATATCCCCCAGAAATGCATGCGACACCTCACCCATGGGCGTTCCGTTCAGACGCCGGGCCAGCCATCGCGAAATTTTTTTCTCGATTTGAGCGGCGCCAGTCTCATCGGCTAGATCGCTGCATCGCCAAGGCAAACGTCCGCCGGACGGGCATCATCACCATGCTGCAACGCAACAATACCGATGATTGTTGCTATATTCACAATAATCAAACCGGTGCACAGGCATTGTCTGCCCCCGTGCCGAACCGCTATAGTGGCCCCGCCCCCGCGACGCGACGGTCATCGCCGTTGCGTCATGTTGCAAACGTAGTTATCAATGCGATCCCCCGATCGTCAGTAGAAATGAGAGACACAGCTACCACCAACGCCGGAATCGACACGCCGCCCACCCCCGAAGAAGTCCGCAAGCGCGTTTTCGCGATTGTCGCGGCCTCGTCAGGGAACCTCGTCGAGTGGTTCGACTTTTACATCTATGCGTTCTGCGCGATCTATTTCGCGCCCGCGTTCTTCCCCAGCTCGGACCCCACGGCGCAGTTGCTCAACACCGCCGGCGTGTTCGCCGCCGGCTTCCTGATGCGCCCCATCGGCGGCTGGATCTTCGGTCGCATCGCCGACCGCAACGGCCGCAAGAACTCGATGGTCATCTCGGTGATGATGATGTGCTTCGGCTCGCTGCTGATCGCGGCACTGCCCACGCACGCCGCCATCGGTAACTGGGCGCCGGCGCTGCTGTTGCTGGCGCGTCTGCTGCAAGGTCTGTCGGTCGGTGGTGAATACGGCACGACCGCCACGTACATGAGTGAAGTGGCGCTCAAGGGCCGTCGCGGCTTCTTCTCGTCGTTCCAGTACGTCACGCTCATCGGCGGCCAGTTGCTCGCCGTGTTGGTCGTCGTGATCCTCCAGCAACTGCTCTCCGAAGCCGAACTCAAGGCCTGGGGCTGGCGCATTCCGTTCGTGGTCGGTGCGATCACCGCCATCGTCGCGCTGCTGCTGCGTCGCACGCTGCATGAAACGTCGACGAGCGCGAGCCGCAACAACAGCGAAGCCGGTACGCTCGCGGGTCTGTTCCGTCACCACAAGGCCGCGTTCTTCACGGTGCTCGGCTACACGGCCGGCGGTTCGCTGATCTTCTACACGTTCACCACGTACATGCAGAAGTATCTGGTGAACACTGCGGGCATGCCGATCAAGACCGCCAGCTACATCATGACGGCCTGCCTCTTCGTCTACATGTGCATGCAGCCGATTTTCGGCATGCTCTCGGACAAGATCGGCCGCCGCAACAACATGCTGCTGTTCGGTGCGCTCGGCGCGATTGCCACGGTACCTATCCTGACCACGCTCAAGACCGTGCAGAGCCCGACCGCCGCGTTCGTCCTGATCTGTGTGGCGCTCGCCATCGTGAGCTTCTACACGTCGATCAGCGGTATCGTGAAGGCCGAGATGTTCCCGATCGAAGTGCGCGCACTGGGCGTCGGCCTGGCCTACGCCGTCGCCAACGCGATCTTCGGCGGCTCGGCCGAATATGTCGCGCTCGGGCTGAAGAAGGCCGGCATGGAGCCGACGTTCTACTGGTATGTCACGGCCATGATGGTGGTGGCGTTCCTGGTGAGCCTGCGACTGCCGCGTCAGGCGAAGTACCTGCATCACGAACACTGATCGCAACGGCCGGACGGGGTGCCCGACACCCCCCGTCACCGGCCGGACATCGCGTCTCCCGCTTTACCTCGCGCGCACACACTGTCGTGTGCGCGCGACGGCCTCGCTTCCTCCCAAGTCACCTCCTCCCCGCATCTGCGCGTCAGGTTTCAAGCGCGAGCGACGTCGTCGCTTAAAATCGCTTGACCCTCACGTTGCGTGAGGCTTCAGCCTTGTCACACGCCAGAAGATCAAGGGAGTTCCGATGCACCTCAAAGTCGGTGAATTAGCCAGACGTAGCGGCCTGACGGTGCGCACGCTTCACCACTACGACACGCTCGGGTTGCTCACGCCTTCGGCGCGCTCCGATGCCGGATATCGGCTCTACGATCGCAGCGACATCGCCCGTCTGCATCAGATTCAGGCGTTGCGACGCTTCGGCATGTCGCTCTCCGACATCGGTCAATGGCTGGCAAACCGGGACGTCCCGCTAGACGCGCTGATTGCGCGCCAGATCGACATGCTCACGCAGCAGATCGACGACGCGGGCCGTCTGCGCGAGCGCCTCGTGCGGCTGCAATCGCAGCTCGCCTCGGGCGAAGCCCCGGAACTGGCCGAATGGTTGACAACGCTGGAGCTCATGAACATGTACGACAAATACTTCACGCCGGAAGAACTCGCCCGCTTTCCCCTCTATCAGAACAAGCAGGCACACGAATCCGACTGGCCGGCCATCGTGGCTGAAGTGCGCGCACTGATGACGCGCGGCGAGCCGTCGACGGGCGAGGCGGCGCAGGCGGTGTCGCGCCGCTGGATGGCGATGATCCAGCGCGATACGGCCGGCGACGCGCGTCTGCTCGCCAAGCTCATCACCATGCATAACAGCGAGCCGACGCTCCGCACGCAGACCGGCATCACTGAAGACCTGATGCAATATCTGAAGGAAGCCGCCGTGCAGTCGAAGCTGCGCATCATGCGCAAGTACCTCGACGATGCCGAGTACCGCTTCATGGCGGCGAACATCCTGAAGTACAACGACGAATGGCCGGCGCTCATCGGCGCACTGCGCGAACAATGCGAAGCGGGCACGCCGCCCGACGCGCCCGCCGTGCAGGGACTGATTCAGCAGTGGATGACGTACTTCCGCTCCTACGCGGGAGACGATCCCGTCACGCACGCGAAGATTCGCGAAGCGTATCGCGTCGAACCGGAATTGACGGCGGGGTCGATGATCGATGCGCCGCTGCTCGAGTACGTGAAGCAAGGCATCGGGATCATGATGCAGCGGCACGCACCGAAGTAATCGACGCGAGTCGCGAGAGGTCGCAAGGGATTCAGGCGTCGTCGCCCGCCGCCTGACGCGCGCTCTGCCAGATGGCGTCGAGCACATGGTGCGGCTGGTGACGCCGCCGGTAGAGCGCGATGTCGAACCCGATCTGCCAGTCCTTGCCGCCGACGATGGCCAGTGTGCCGCGCGAAACATCGTCGGCCACCAGACGCTGCGGCAGCCACGCGATGCCAGTGCCACGGCGCGCCATCGCCAGAATGGCCTCGTAGGAGTCGGCCTGATACACGGGCTTGAGCGTCGGACGATTCGGCATCTCCGCGAGATGGCGAGCCAGCACGGCGCGCAACGTCAGCGTACGGGTGAACGCGAGCCAGGGGATCGGCGCAGGGCCGCCCGAGAGGCGATACCTGGCGCGCCCCTTGGCGTCGAGCGCGCTGACGGGCACCAGCACTTCTCGCGCCACACTCAGCCAGTCGAATCGCTCCTGGTCGATCAGCAATCGGGTGTGCGCGCTCGAATACACGATCAGCAGATCGACCTCACCTGCCGCCAGACGCAGAATGGCTTCTTCCGCGCCGCTGGTCGACAGCGTTGCGGTGAAGAAGCCGATGCGCGAGACCATCTGATCGTACCAATCGGGAAAGAACGTCGCGGCCAGCGTGCGGCCGGTGGCGATCTTCAGATTGTTTTCCAGCGTGGGCGCGGCGTCCTGCAGCTGCGTGCGGGCGCCATGAAGGATGTCGAGCGCGTTGGTCGCGGCATCGAGAAACACCGTACCGGCCGCCGTCAGTTCGAGCGGCTTGCTGCGCTCGACGAGCCGCGTGCCGACCCACTCTTCCAGCGCACGAATGCGCCGCCCGAAGGCGGGGTGCGTGACGAAGCGATTCTCCGCCGCGCGCGTGAAGCTGCGCGTGCGTGCAAGTTCGACGAAGTCTTCCAGCCATCGTAGTTGCATGCCGTGTCCTCACCCGATCGTCGTGGCGTCGCTATCCGGATTCGCTGTCTGACGCGCTCAGGCCTTGGAAAGCGACTTGAGCGCGTGCTTGATGCCGTCGGAAACGCTCGTGCCTTCGGGCACGGTCTTGACCGCGGCGAGGGCTTCCTTGTCCGAATACCCCAGCGCCAGCAGCGCGTTGACGACATCGCTCTTGTGATCGTGCGGCGCTGCGGCACCGGCCACGGTCCCCAACTGCGCGCCGAGCTTGCCCTTGAGTTCGAGCAGCAGGCGCTCGGCCGTCTTCTTGCCGATGCCGGGGATCTTGGTCAGGCGTCCCGACTCTTGCAGGGTGACAGCCTGCGCGATATCCGCCACGCTCATGCCCGAGAGAATCGCCAGCGCCGTGCGCGCGCCAACGCCGGAAATCTTGAGCAGTTCGCGGAACGTGTTGCGCTCGTCGGGCGAGCCGAAGCCGAACAGCAGCTGGGCGTCTTCGCGCACGATGAACTGCGTGAGCAGCGTCACGCGCTCACCGATGTTCGGCAGGTTGAAGAATGTGCTCATCGGCACCGAGATTTCATAGCCCACACCCTGGCAATCGACCAGGATGTGGGGCGGATTCTTTTCCAGCAACGTGCCGGAGATGCGGCCAATCATTGACGCCCCGAGAGAGTGACTTCGACAGGCGGCAAGTTTAGCAAACGGCCGCCCGTGGAGGACGGACTCGATGCGCCCGTCACTGCCTTACCCCTCCCCCCCGACACCCGCCACGGCGTCGCCGGTCGAGCGCGTGGCCGCGCTGCGCAGGCATTCAAGCGCCGCCGCGACGGCCGCGCGATTCGCGCCGTCGTCGCGCCAGTACATCGAGATCGCACCGAAGCCAGCCAGACGTAGCGGCACGATGCGCAGTGCGCCGAGCGCCTGCAAGCGACTCGCCGTGCGGTGCGACGCCAACCCGATCATGTCGCTGTTGTTGAGCAGGGTGAGGTTGAGGATCGTGGAATTCGACTCGACGGTGTCGTTCGGCAGCGGATAACCGGCTTCGGCGAGCGCCGCCTCCAGCGCGTTGCGAATCGGCGTGCCGCGTGGCCACACGACCCAGCGGTAGCGCTGGATGTCGGGCCACTGCACCTCCGCAAGCGAAAACACCGGATGCCTCGCCCGGGCGACGAAGTGCAGCGGCTCCAGATAAAGCGCCTCCGCGCGCACGTTGCGATCCTGCAATTCGGGTGCGGAGCGTCCCACCACGATATCGATCTCGCTGTGCGCCAACTGATTCATCAGCCGGTCCATCGTGTTCTCGATCACGCGCGCCTGCGCACGCGGCATGCGCTGCAGGAGCAACAGCACCGCGAGCGGCACGGTGTCCGCCGACGACGCCCCCGACGTGCCGATCGCCACCAGCCCGCTGCCGCCTTCGCGCATGGCGTCGAGATCGTCTCGCGCCGTATCGAGCTGCGCCTCGATGCGACGGGCGTGCTGGATCAGGGATTCCCCGTACACGGTCGGACGCAATCCGCGCGCCTGGCGCTCGAAAAGCGGTAGCCCGATATCGTCCTCCAGGTCCTTGAGCCACTTCGACAAACCAGGCTGCGTCGTGTTGAGCAACGTCGCGGATTGGCTCATGTTGCCAGTCTCCGCAAGGGTCAGGAGCATCTGCAGGTTGCGCAGACGCAGGCGATGGGTCCAGTCCATGCGCAGTCTCCGGGGCGCCCGGAAGGCGCCCACAAAATCGCCAAAGCCATACGATTTTTCGTATGGATCCGATGATTTATTCATTTCAAAGATTATGTCTCGCCGAGTATAACGCTATCCATAGACCCGAAAACCGGTCTCGAGCGCGGTACGAAGCGCGTCGGGCGCCGGTCCACCGGGCCCCCTACCGACACGGAGACACGCATGTCCGAACGCGCCCCCAGCGCCGAACGCGCTGCCTATTACGAACACATCGGCCGCAACCACATGGCCCCGCTGTGGGAGTCGCTGCACAGCCTCGTGCCCCCGCAGCCCCGCCCGCGCGTGGTGCCCGCCATCTGGAAATACAACGAAGTGCGTCCGCTGGTGATGGAAGCCGGTGGCGTGATCAGCGCCGAAGAGGCCGTGCGCCGTGTGCTGATTCTGCAGAACCCGGGCACCCCGGGCTCGTCGAGCATCACGGGTTCGCTCTACGCCGGGCTGCAACTGATTCTGCCGGGCGAGATCGCGCCGAGTCACCGCCACACGCAATCGGCCCTGCGTTTCATCGTGGAAGGCCGTGGCGCCTGGACTGCCGTCAACGGCGAGCGCACCACCATGCACCCGGGCGACTTCATCATCACGCCCTCGTGGACCTGGCACGATCACGGCAACCCCGCCGACGGCGAGCCGGTCGTGTGGCTCGACGGCCTCGACATTCCGCTGGTGCAGTACTTCGATGCGGGCTTCGCCGAGAACTACCCCGAATCGCAACAACCTGTGCAGCGCCCCGAAGGCGACAGCTTCGCGCGCTACGGCTACAACATGCTGCCGGTACACCACAAGGTGAGCGATCCTACGTCGCCGATCTTCAGCTACCCGTACGCCCGCTCGCGTGAAGCGCTCGACACGCTGTACCGCAACGGCGAACTCGATCCGTGGGACGGCATCAAGCTGCGTTACGTCAATCCGGCGACCGGCGGCTGGCCGATGCCGACGATGGCGACGTTCATGCAGTACTTGCCCGCCGGCTTCCAGGGCAAGACCTACCGCAGCACCGACGCCACCGTCTTCTCGGTGGTGGAAGGCCGCGGCACCGTGCGCATCGGCGACGACGTGTTCCAGTTCGAGCCGCGCGACCACTTTGTCGTGCCGTCGTGGGCACCGGTGCAACTCGCCGCGCTCGAAGATGCCGTGCTGTTCAGCTACTCCGACCGCCCGGTACTCGCCGCGCTGAACCTGCTGCGCGAATCGCGCACCTGAGCGCCTCCGTCAACCCGCCTCAACCCGCCTCAACCCGATTCATCGGCGTCGCGCGCCTCGCCCCTTTGGCGCGGCGCGTGCCGTCACCGACTTCTCTTAAATTCGTCGAGTCAAACACCATGTCCTTTGTCTTCGCTCCGCCCGCCACCGTCGCCATTCCCGTTGTCGGCAGCAACGACCAGTTCGCCGTGCGCCGCGTGTACTGCGTGGGCCGCAACTACGCCGCACACGCCCGTGAAATGGGCTTCGATCCGGATCGCGAACCGCCGTTCTTCTTCTGCAAGCCATCCGATGCCGTGATTCCGGTAGCCTACGGCGACACGCTGGAACTGAAGTACCCGGCACAGACGAGCAACTATCACTATGAAGCCGAGCTGGTCGCCGTCATCGGCAAGGCCGGTGCCGACATTCCGCTCGACCAGGCACTCGAACACGTCTGGGGCTACGCAGTGGGCCTGGACATGACGCGCCGCGACCTGCAGATGAAGATGCGTGAGATGGGCCGTCCGTGGGAAATCGGCAAGGCCTTCGACGCCTCGGCACCGATCGGCCCGATCCACCCGGTCTCGAGCGTCGGTCATATCGAGAAGGCCGGCATTTCGCTGACGGTCGACGGCGTGCAAAAGCAGAAGAGCGATATCACGCACCTGATCTGGTCGGTCGCGGAAACCGTCTCGTATCTGTCGCAGTTCTTCCGTCTCGAACCGGGCGATCTGATCTACACCGGCACGCCCGAAGGCGTGGGTCCGGTCAAGGCCGGCGAGACGATGGTCACGGCCGTCGAAGGCCTCGGCGAGATCACCGTTCGCGTGGTGTAAGGCAAGGTCATGCAGCTCTACAGCTTCTTCAACAGCTCGACGTCGTATCGCGTGCGCATTGCGCTCGCGCTCAAGGGGCTGTCGTTCGACACCATTGCGGTGAACATCCGTGTGGGCGAGCATCGCGCCGACCCGTATGTCGACGAGGTCAACCCGTCGGCAACGGTGCCGGCGCTGGTCGACGGCGACATGTCGCTCGGGCAGTCGCTCGCGATTCTCGACTACCTCGACGCGAAGTATCCCCAAGCGCGCCTGGTGCCGGAGTCGCTCGGGGCCCGCGCACGCGTGCTCGAGCTCTCGATGCTCATCAGTTGCGACATCCATCCGGTGAACAACCTGCGCATCCTGAAGTATCTGCAAGGCCCGATGGGCCTCTCGGCAGAGCAGAAGGACACGTGGTATCGCCACTGGATCGACGAAGGCATGGCGGGCGTGGAGCGCTTGCTGGTCAAGTACGGTCACGGTCAGTGGTGCTTCGGCGATACGCCGACGCTGGCCGACGTGTGCCTGATTCCGCAGATCGCGAACGCCCAGCGCATGGGCTGTGACATGTCGGCCTATCCGCGCGCGATGGCGGTGTTCGACCATGCGCAGACGCACCCGGCATTCCTCGCGGCGGCCCCCAACCGTCAGCCGGATTTCTCGGCCTGATCGACGTTCGCAACGGCTGGAAGGGCCGCAGGAGACAACCATGAATCAAACCCATCAACCCAAGGCCCTCGTCGTCGGCGGTGGCATCGGCGGTCTCTCGGCCGCGCTTGCGCTCGCCAATCAGGGCGTGCACATCGAACTGCTCGAGCAGGCCGAGACCATCGGCGAAATCGGTGCGGGCATTCAGCTCGCCGCCAACGCGTTCGCCGCGCTCGACGCCCTCGGCGTGGGCGAGGCCGCTCGCGGCCGTTCGGTGTTCACCGACCACATCACGCTGCGTGACGCCATCGATCGCAGCGTGATCGCGGAAGTCGACGTCGGCACCCCGTATCGCGAACGCTTCGGCAATCCGTACGCCGTGATTCACCGCGCCGACATCCATCTGTCGATTCTCGAAGCGGTGCAACGCAATCCGCTGATCCAGTTCCGCACGGCGACGCGTGTCGTCACGCTGGAACAGGACGACAACGGCGTGACGGTCGTCGACCAGCACGGCGAGCGCCACACGGCCGACGCCGTGATCGGCTGCGATGGCGTGAAGTCGGCCGTGCGCGCCGCGCTGATCGGCGACGAACCGCGCGTGACCGGGCACGTCGTCTATCGCGCCGTGGTCGATGTCGAGAACATGCCCAAGGACTTGCAGGTCAACGCGCCGGTGGTCTGGGCCGGACCGAACTGCCACCTCGTGCACTACCCGCTGCGCGGCGGCAAGCAATACAACCTCGTGGTCACGTTCCACAGCCGCGAGCAGGAAGTCTGGGGCGTGCGCGACGGCAGCAAGGAGGAAGTGCTGTCGTACTTCGAGGGCATCGATGCGCTGCCGCACCAGATGCTCGACCGCCCGACCTCGTGGCGCCGCTGGGCCACCGCCGACCGCGACCCGGTCGAGCAGTGGAGCTTCGGACGCGCCACGATTCTCGGCGACGCCGCACACCCGATGACGCAATACATCGCGCAAGGCGCCTGCCAGGCACTCGAAGACGCAGTCACGCTCGGCGCCGCTTATGCCGCAGCGAACGGCGATTTCGTCGATGCCTTCCGTCGCTACGAGTACGCCCGTATTCCGCGCACCGCTCGCGTGCTGTATGGCGCGCGCGACATGGGCCGCGTATATCACGCCAAGGGCGTGGATCGCTGGGTGCGCAATTCGCTGTGGCAGGGCCGCACGCAGACGCAGTTCTACGACGCGCTGCAATGGCTGCACGGCTGGCGTGCCGAGAACTGCCTGTCGCAGACGCCGTGGCTGAACGGCGCCTGATGCCTGATCGTTTCACCGCAGTCCCCAGTACCGCCATACCCCTAACGTAGTCCCGCAGTTCCGTGGCGCGATGTCCTCGACGATGTCGCGCCACCCCCTATCGCGTCGCATTGCGACCGGTGGCAAGCCGTACCCATAACAACAATCACTGCAACGCATTCGGCGAGGCCGGCCCATCGGCCTGCATCGCTTCTGGCACCTTCGAGGAGACAACCATGCCAGCCACCCCCATCAACGTGACGGCGTTCATCGACCGGCACCGCATTTCGCCGTTCCAGATGATGATCGTCGTGCTGTGCTTCCTGATCGTGGCCATCGACGGCTTCGATACGGCGGCCATCGGCTTCATCGCCCCCGCCATTCGTGCCGAATGGTCGCTCACGCCCGCGCACCTCGCACCGCTGTTCGGCGCGGGCCTGGCCGGCCTCATGGCCGGCGCCTTCGTGTTCGGCCCGCTCGCCGACAAGTTCGGCCGCAAGACCATCCTCATCTTCTCCGTGCTGTTCTTTGGCGTGGCGAGCCTCGTCTCGGCGTGGTCGATGGACCTCTGGCACCTGATCGCACTGCGCTTTCTCACGGGCCTCGGTCTCGGCGGCGCCATGCCCAACGCCATCACGCTGACATCGGAATACTGTCCCGACTCGCGCCGTTCTTTCCTCGTGACGACGATGTTCTGCGGCTTCACGCTCGGCTCGGCGCTCGGCGGTCTGGCGTCGGCCGGCCTGATCGAGACCTTCGGCTGGCGCTCGGTACTGATCGCCGGCGGCATCATGCCGATCGTGCTCGGCGCCGTCCTGATTCGCGCGCTGCCCGAATCGGTGCGCTTCCTCGTGATGGCAGGCAAGTCGCCCGAGCGCGTGGCCGCTTCGCTACAACGCATCGCCCCGCAAGAGGACCTGCGCGGCGCGACGTTCAACATCGCGTCGAAGCCGTCGACGACGTCGCCGGTCGGCCATCTGTTCAAGCCCGAACTGCTGCGCGGCACGCTGCTCTTCTGGGTCACGTTCTTCATGAGCCTGCTCGTGATCTACCTGCTCTCGAGCTGGCTGCCGACGCTGTTGCGCACCAACGGCCTGACGCTGCGCAATGCGGCCATCGTCACGGCGATGTTCCAGGTCGGCGGCACGCTGGGTGCCATCGTGCTCGGCTGGCTGATGGACCGCTTCAATCCGCATTACGTGCTGTCGGCGGCTTATGTGCTGGCAGGCGTCTGCGTGGCTGCCGTGGGTCCGCTGGCGAGTTCGCCGGTGCTGGCTTCGGTCGCCGTGTTCTGGGCCGGGTTCTGCGTGTCGGGCGGTCAGGTCGGTGCGAACGCGCTGTCGGCCAACTTCTATCCGACGGACTGCCGCGCCACCGGCGTGAGCTGGGCCAACGGCGTGGGCCGTCTCGGCTCGGTGGTCGGCTCGGTCGGCGGGGCGTCGATGCTCGCGATGGGCTGGTCGATGCCCGCCCTCTTCGCCGCCATCGGCGTGCCGGCGGTGCTCGCAGGGCTGACGATGCTCACGCTGGGTCGCCTGCGTCACCGTCAGGCTGCGCTGGCAGTCGAAGCCACGGCGTAACTGTTTCGCCAAACATAACGACGTAAACCGAAACACTTTCTCCCCAAGCGGGTGCCCGTCGCAACACGCGACGGCGCCCGCTTCTTTTTTTTCGCGTTGTCGGATGGAACCCGGTTGGCTGTCGCGTCGTGCGAGGCAGGGGGCGGTAGATAGGGCTAAAGTGTCGGGTGACGGTGAACGCAAGGTGTCGCACACGACGACGCCCGTCGCCGCCAATCCACATTGCCCTCACGGAGATTGAAGGTGTCGCTGCCCCCCTTGCTGGTCGTTATTCCGATGCATCCCGAGCAGTTGGTTGAACTGCAATCCCGTTTCGACGTGATCTACCGCCCGAGTCATCACCCGACGCCGGAGGGCTGGGGCGCCGAGGGCGGGCGTGCGCGCTTCGTGCTCACCAACGGGGCACGCGGGTTGAATGCCGCCGAGCTGTCGCATCTGCCGAACGTGGAATTCGTCAGCGCCCTGGGTGCCGGTTACGAGAACCTCGATGTGGCCGCCATGCGCGCGCGCAACATCGTGGCGGTCAACGGCGCCGGTGCCAACGCGCCGACGGTGGCCGACCAGGGTTTCGCATTGCTGCTCGCCGCCGTGCGGCGCATTCCGGAGTACGACGCGGCGTGCCGCAAGGGCGTGTGGCGCGATGCGCTGCCGATGCAGCCCGGTGTGTCGGGCAAGAAGCTGGGGATCGTGGGGCTGGGCGCCGTCGGACGCCAGTTCGCCAAGCGCGGCGAGGGCTTCGACATGCAGATCGGTTATCGCAACCGGAATCGTCGCAACGATGTGCCCGCGCATTATCAGTACTTCGACAGCGCGCTGGCACTGGCCGAATGGGCCGACTATCTGGTGGTAACCGCGCCCGGTGGCCCGGAGTCGCATCATCTCGTGAATGCGCAGGTGCTGCGCGCGCTTGGCGCGCACGGCTTCCTCGTCAATCTCGGACGCGGCAGCATCGTCGACACGGCCGCACTGGCGGACGCCTTGCGCAATGGCACCATCGCCGGTGCCGGGCTGGATGTCTACGAAGGCGAGCCGTCGCCGCCCGCTGCACTCATCGACTTGCAGAACGTGGTGCTCAGCCCGCACGTGGCCGGACGTTCGCCGGAAGCCGAAGCCGCAACGCTGGCCATGTTCATGGAGAACACGCGACGCTATCTCGCGGGCGAACCGGTCATGACGCCGCTGTGATCCGCTGTCAGTGATTGTCCAACCCGTCGATGCTGCGCTCCGGCGATGCCGAAAGTGTCACACCATCGTTGACGGGTTCGAATTCGATGCTGCTCCTGGCGCTGCCGGTCGTGAAGACCGTCTCGCAGGTCGGGCACTTCACTTCGGCATCCGAATGAAGGTAGTCATGTAGCGCCTGAACGCTCGGCTCGCTCGCCGCCACGGCGAAGCGGGCCTTGCAGGTCGGACAAACGACGAAACCGGTGTGGATCGACAGCATGGAGAACCTCCTGTAGTCGCACGGTTCAACGGGTGACGTCGATGATTCTATAGCCAATCGGTACGCCGGGGGCCAGCGCGCGTCGGGTCGGCCTTGGCATCGTCAGCATCGTCAGGCCGGACGCTGGGCGGTTCGGCGGATCGGGGGGCCTGTCGCGGTCTGTCGTTGGCGGCCACGCCGATGGTCGGCTCGGCGGTGCCTTCCTGAGCGTCGACAGGGTGCATGCGCTCTCGTGGATCGAAGTCGCGCCATTCTCCGTTTTCCCAGACACCATTCGCTTGTTCGATGGCTTCCGCACCGGCGTCGCGCAATACCGCGATCGCGGCGTCCGCCGTGGTTTCACTGACATGGGTGGCCAGCATCACCCCGGCGTCGCGCATGCGGGCCTGCTGCGCCGACACGCGCTCCCGGCCTCGCATGCGTCGCAATGCGCCGAAAAACGCACCGAGATACGCGCCGCCCATCATGCCGACCACCGGTACCAGCCAGAAGCGCCAGGCGAACACGAACAGCAGTGCGCCCAGCGCCAGCCCGAATGCCGCGCCCGCGATCACGCCCTGCGCCGCCCCCCTGCCCGCCGGACGTGCCGCCGCATCGGCGTCCACATCTCCGCCGATCGGGAATTTCGCGTGCTGCCCGGTCGGATTCAGAAAGAAGACGGACACGTCCGCAGGCCGGAACGCCCGGTCGTACAAGCGTGTCGCCACCAGGTTCGCCTGATCGAACGTGGTGAAGCGTCCTGCCACGATCATCGCCATCGTTATCCTCCCTTTGTGCTTTTCGCGGTTCGCCCAAGGGCGTATTTCAGTGGGATAGGCAGGCGTCGGCTTTGTTTCATCAAGGAATCCTTACAGGCCCGAAGGAGGCATTGAGAAAATCAATGTGCGGGAACTGGCGCAGGACATGCCGGATCGCATCAATATGCCTCCTATGCTAGCGACCTGGATGCGAGAGGCGCGGAATCGCCGGACTGGGTGCACGGATCGCGCATCGCGTCGCGCCACACGGTGCATTGCCGCACGATGCAACCATTGCAGCATGACGTATGCCAACTTCGCACAGGAAGACCTTATGGCTCGCGCAATCTGGAAAGGTGCCATCAGCTTCGGACTGGTCAACGTGCCCGTCACGTTGTTTCCGGCGTCGTCCACCCATACGCTCGATCTCGACTGGCTCGACAAGCGCACCATGTCGCCGGTCGGGTACAAGCGTGTCAACAAGGAAAACGGCAAGGAAGTGCCGCGCGACCAGATCGTGCATGGGTATGAGTACGAGAAGGGAAATTACGTCGTGCTCAGCGATGACGAAATCCGCGCCGCGAACCCTGCCGCTACGCAGACGGTCGACATCCTCGCGTTCGTCAACGCCACGGATATGTCTTTCATGTATCTCGACACCCCGTACTACCTCGTGCCTGAGCGCGGCGGCGCGAAGGCTTACGCATTGCTGCATGCGGCACTCATCAAGGCGGGAAAGCTCGGCATCGCGCGAGTGGTGATGCATACGCGGGCGCATCTTGCCGTGCTCGCGCCGGCGGGGGACGCGCTCGTGCTCGACACGCTGCGATGGCACGACGAGATGCGCGACCCCGCCGAAGTGGGGCTGACCAGGGACAAGCTCGGCAAGCTCGCCGCGCCCGGCGACCGGGAGCTGGACATGGCGGTCCGGCTGATCGACGAGATGTCGGGTCCGTGGCGCCCGCAGGACTATCACGATACGTTCCAGGACGACCTGAAGGCGCTCATCGATCGCAAGATCGCCTCGGGACAAACGCGTGAAGTCGCGCAGATCGAGGCGAGTGCGCCAAAGTTGTCGAACACGGGCGGCACCGCCGATCTGATGGCATTGCTCCGGCAAAGTCTCGGGACGAAGGGCAAACGTGAGACGGTAACGATCGAGGCGCAGGACGTTGAGACGAAGCCGGCCCGCAGCAAGAAGACGACCAGGGCGGGTGCATCCGGCAGTTCTGCGAAATCCGCCAAGGACAAACCCGTCAGGAAAGCCGCGACAAAGAAGACGGCGGCGAAAAAGGCTGGAACGAAGAAGGCGCCGTCCAAACGCACCAAGGCCGGGTGAGGACAACCATGCCGAGAGTCGGGAAAGCCACAAACGGCGCGCCACGCAGTGCAAAGCCCGGGCAATCGCGCGACCCGTTGGCCAATTACGCTGCGAAACGCAATTTCTCGGCAACGCCGGAGCCACGCGGCAAGCACGCTGCGTCTGGCCAAGGCCTGCGATATGTCATCCAGCGCCATGACGCGAGCCATCTGCATTACGACTTCCGACTGGAGCTGGACGGCACGTTGAAGTCTTGGGCATTGCCCAAGCAGCCGAGCCCCGACGTCAGCCGCCCGCGCCTGGCCGTTCAGGTCGAAGATCATCCATTGGCCTACGCCGATTTCGCAGGAGATATTCCGGCAGGCAACTACGGGGCCGGTCACGTCGACATCTGGGACAGCGGCACGTGGACGCCCGACGGCGACGCGCGGCGCGACTACGCCAGCGGCAAGCTGTCGTTCACATTGCACGGCGAGCGCCTGCAAGGGCATTGGACGCTCGTCCGCACGGACAAGCCCGCACGTCAGCCACAGTGGTTGCTGATTCATCGCCGCGACGACAGCCGACACGCGACGGCAGGAAAGCGCACGGCCTCCGCGAAGAAGTCGTCCGTCAAACCACCTGCCGAACTCGGCCCGATGCTCGCCACGCTGGTCGACGCGGCACCGCCCTCCGACGGATGGCATGCGGAAATCAAGCTCGACGGCTATCGGGTGCTCATTCGTATCGACGGCGACGACATTCGCGTGTTCACGCGCTCGGGGCAAGACTGGACGCATCGCTTTCGGCCGGCAGTCGAAGCGTTGCGCAAGCGCGGCCTGCCCAATGCATGGCTCGACGGCGAGGCGGTCGTGACCAACGAGCACGGCCTACCGGATTTTCAGGCGCTGCAACGCGCCTTCGACGAAAACGCGCAGGACGCCATCGTCATCTACGTCTTCGACCTGCCGTGGTACAACGGGCGCGATCTGTGCCGCGAACCCTTGCACGCGCGTCAGGCGGAACTGTCGGCGCTCTTCCAGGAACCCGAAACCGATGCGGTACGCGTGCTCCGGCCCGTGAGCGGCGATCTGGAATCGCTTTGGCACGGCGCGTGCGAAGCGGGCCTCGAAGGCATCATGGTCAAGCGTGACGATTCGCCCTACGTCACCGGACGCAGCGATGCGTGGCGCAAGCTCAAGTGTTCGCAACGTCAGGAATTCGTGGTGCTCGGCTATACGGAGCCGTCCGGCACACGGCAAGGCTTCGGCGCCCTGCTGCTCGGCTACTACGATGACGACGGCAAGACACTGCGTTATGCAGGCAAGGTCGGCACCGGCTTCGACACACGTGCGCTGCTTGCCCTCAAAAAACAACTCGATGCCGTCGAAACGCCAAACGCCCCACTCTCCCCCGCGCCGCGGCCGGGCGGCCGAGCACGCGTGCATTGGCTCAAGCCAACGCACGTGGCCGAAGTGCGCTTCGCCGAATGGACTCGCGACGGCCATGTTCGGCAGGCCTCGTTTCTGGCGATGCGCGGCGACAAGCCGGCGAAAGACATTCGGCGCGAAGTGCGTCGCGCTGCCATCAACACCCACAGGGAGATATCGTCGATGCCCCGCAATGCGCAATCAAAAGGAGCGGCTGCGACCCTGCCGGTGAAGATCACACACGGCGATCGGGTGATGGATACCCACTCCGGGGTCACGAAAGCCGAGCTCGCGGCGTATTACTTCGCCGTGAGTCCGTGGATGCTTGCGCATCTGGCCAGGCGTCCCGTAGCGGTGCTGCGTGCGCCGGAGGGAATTGGCGGCGAGATGTTCTTTCAGAAGCACGCGGCGAAGTCCATGCCGAACGTGCGCGTGCTCGATGCGTCGCTCGATCCGGATCATGAACCGCTCATGCAGATCGACAACGCGAAAGGGCTCGTTGGCGCGGTGCAAATGGGATCGGTGGAGTTCCACACGTGGAACGCCCGCAGTGATCTGATCGAGCGTCCGGATCGCGTGATCTTCGACCTCGACCCTGGCAAAGGCGTGGATTTTGCGCACATCGCAGAGGCTGCTCAGTTGATTCGGGGGCTGTTGGAAGCCCTCGGGCTCATGGCATTCGTGAAGACGAGCGGCGGCAAGGGACTGCATGTGGTGACACCATTGGCGCGGCGTCACACTTGGGAAGTCGCGAAGGGATTTGCGCAATCCGTGGCCCAGCACATGGCGCGCGTGTTCCCGGATCGCTTCACGGCGACGATGGGCGCGAAGCATCGCGTGGGGAAGTGCTTCGTCGACTATCTGCGCAACTACCGGGGCGCGACGACCGTGTGCGCGTACTCCGCGCGCGCCCGGGAAGGGATGGGGGTATCGATGCCGCTGGACTGGGAGGCATTGTCCGATTTACGAAGCGCCGATGCCTGGAACGTACGCAACGCGGTCGAGCATCTCACCGCCCTGAAGCAAGATCCGTGGGCCGACTACGACAAGGCCGCTCAGCAGCGCGTGACGCAGGAAATGCTGGAACGGTTGGCAGATTGAGACCGAAGGTCATATCGGTGGAATGTCGTCAGCCCCGCGCGCCTCCCACATCACCCTCCTGTAACCAACGACGTTTGTCGCGCAACGGCGCGTCGCCGAACACGCGGGCATATTCGCGGCTGAATTGCGATGCGCTCTCGTATCCCACTGCCTGCGCCGCGGCCGCGACGGCGATGTCCGCCGCGAAGATCAGCCGCCGCGCCTCCTGCAATCGCAACTGCTTCTGATACTGCACCGGGCTCATCGCCGTCACCAGCTTGAAGTGGTGATGCAGCGACGACACGCTCATGTGCACCTCCTGCGCCAGCGCCTCCACGCGCAGCGGCTGCACATAATGCTCGCGCAACCAGCGCACCGCACGGGCGATGCGATTCATCTGGCTGTCCTGAAGCGCCATCTGCCGCAACAACACGCCCTGCCCGTTCATCAGCAGGCGGTACACGATCTCCCGCTTGATCATCGGCGCAAGTATCGGAATGTCGCGCGGCGACGTCAAAAGTCGCAGCAGACGCAGCACGGCATCGAGCAACGCCGCATCCAGCCGGTTGACGTACAACCCCCGTCCGCTGGCCGCAGGGGCCGGCGGCGGCAGGTGCTCGTCGCCAATGAGCGAGGTGACGTCTTCCGCCGCCAGATTGAGCCGCATGCCGAGGTACGGCGTCTGCTCGCTTGCCCCCGACACCTGCGCCAGCACGGGCAAGTGCACCGACGACACCATGTAGTGCATCGGATCGTACGCGTAATCCTCGTCGCCGATCCGCAGACGCTTCTCCCCCTGCGCGATAACCGCGAACGCCGGTTGCTGCAGCGCCGGCTTCGGGCCGCCCGGATGCGAAATGCGATGCACGAACAGCCCATCCACCGCCGTGGGCGCCGTACCCTCCAACCCGTGCGTGGCCGCTTCGAGCAGTCGGACCAGCTCGAAGCGCGCGGACTGCGACGGATCGTCGGCAAAATCGCGCTCGAGTGCCTCGCGAGGCGGAATCCTGACCAGATGCATGAAAGTGTCCTCACTTCGGAACGGCGGGAACGACGGGAACGGCGGGAACGCCTCCCGGCCGCAATAAGGCACAGCATACGCCCGTCGAGATAACTTGCCCGATTCTCCGGACCCGCATACCCACGATCAGGCACAAATTCCGGAGAATCCGGCAAGAATCACGCCATCGACACCCGCCACCCGGTCGATCAGGCATCGCCCACTTTCACGTCAACGTCATATTTGACAATGCTTTTCAGCCGATCGACGGGGCATGACAACGACGATGACGTCATCGCTTGCAGGATCAGGCAGGAAATGTGCAGGAACAGGTACTGCTTGCCTGATGCCCCACGACGCATAATCTGTCCCATCCCGTGCAGGACGTCCCCCCGGACCTTTCCCATGCGACGGGCGGCAATTTCAACGGAGCGATGCAATGCGACAACGGAAACTTGGCAACACCGGCCTCTTCGTCTCGGAACTGTGCCTCGGCACCATGACCTTCGGCGGACAAGGCGAACTGTGGAGCAAGATCGGGCACCTGCAGCAAAACGATGTCGACGCCCTGGTAGGACGTGCGCTCGATGCCGGCATCAACTTCATCGACACCGCCGATGTCTACTCGGAAGGCCAGTCCGAAGTCCTGACCGGCCAGGCGCTGCGCAACCTCAAGGTGCCGCGCGATAACGTCGTGGTCGCCACGAAGGTATTCGGTGCGACGGGCGGGCAAAGCACCAACTCGCGCGGCCTGTCGCGTTACCACATCATGGACGGCGTCAAGGCCAGCCTCCAGCGCCTGCAGCTCGATCACATCGACCTGTATCAGGTGCACGGCTTCGACCCGGCCACGCCGATCGAAGAGACGCTCGGCGCGCTCGACACACTGGTGCGCCAAGGGCATGTGCGCTACATCGGTGTCTCGAACTGGGCGGCCTGGCAGATCGCCAAGGCACTGGGCATTTCGGCCCGCCTGAATCTGGCGAGCTTCGCGTCGTTGCAGGCCTACTACACCGTGGCCGGCCGCGACCTGGAGCGCGAGATCGTGCCGATGCTGCGCAGCGAAAACGTCGGCCTGATGGTGTGGAGCCCGCTCGCCGGGGGGCTGCTTTCGGGCAAGTACACGCGTGACGGTCAGTCGGAAGCGGGCAGTCGCCGCCAGTCCTTCGACTTCCCGCCGGTCGACGTGGAACGCGCCTACGACGCCATCGACGTCATGCGCAGCATCGCCACCGAGAAAGGTGTTTCCGTCGCGCAGATCGCACTTGCATGGCTGCTCGCACAACCGGTCGTCACGTCGGTCATCATCGGGGCCAAGCGCATCGATCAGCTCGACGACAACATCGCTGCGACGCGTGTCACGCTCAACGAGCGCGAACTGTCCGCGATCAACGCCGCCAGTGCACTGCCGAGCGAGTATCCAGGCTGGATGCTCTCGCGCCAGGGCGATCCGCGTCGCGCACAACTCGCGGAAGCCGGTCTGCTGTAAGCCGCACGACCGCCAGATGGCGAACGTCAAGCGGTAAACGACAAACGGCGCACCATGAGAGCGGTGCGCCGTTTGCTTTTGCATCACGCCATCAGAACGTGTGACGCATGCCGATGTTCACGCCCAGTTGATTCGTACCGGCGTTGGGCGAACCACCCGCACCGCCCGAACTGACCGAGTAAGCGGCGTGCTCGCTGTTGCCGAGCCATGCCACCTGCGTGTAGACGGCCGTACGCTTCGAGAGGAAGTACGTGCCGCGCAGCGTCGCCATCGTCGCCCGGGTGTTCTGCCGCGCATTGAGCATGCGGAACACTTCGCCATCGACGGCGAACGCCGGGGTGAACTGGTACAGGGCGCCGATGTAGAACATGTCCGAGTTCACGCCACCGGCCGACGCCGTCTGTACGCGACGGCCCAGCCAGCCCGCGCCCGCCTTCCAACTGCCGCCCTTCACATAGCCGTTCAACTGCCAGCGGGTGTCCTTGTCCGACGAGCGGGTGAGCGGCACCGCAGCGGCGCCATTGAAGAAGCTTGCCGCCGCACCGGTACCGCCGCGCTGTTCGTCCCATGCACCGGCCACGCCGAACCACGCGGTGTCGTACTTGAGCATGGTCGAGATCTGACGGCACGCCGTCATCTGGCCGGGCGTCTGGCCGGCACAAGTGCCCTGCCCCGGCGAGTTGCCGGTACCCCCGCTGTCACGGCCGAACGAGTATGTCGCGCCCACCGTCAGGCCTTTGAACACGCCCTTGTAGGCCACCGTATTGTCGCTGCGCGCATTGGGAATGTAGCTGTCGAGCGAGCCGCTACCGTAGAGATCGGGCCCAAGAATGTCGGCGTCGCCCATGACCCAGAACGTCATCGAGTACTGACGCCCGAACGACAACGTGCCGTATTGGTTCGACAACCCGACCCACGCCTGACGCCCGAACAGGCGTCCGCCCTGATTGAGATCACCGGCGCGCACGTTGAAACCGCTCTCCAGCGCGAACACGGTATGCAAGCCGCCCCCGAGGTCTTCATCGCCGCGCAGACCCCAGCGCGACGGCAACGACCCGGTATTGCCCGGCATGCGCACGAGCGAACTGTTGTTGGTGCCCGCGTGCGAAAGGTACTCGACGCCGGTGTCCAGAATGCCGTAGAGCGTAACGCTTTGTGCCGAAGCCGATGTGTGCGCCAGTGCAAGGCTGGCGGCCAGTGTGATGCCGGCAGCGAGCGCAGGCAGTCCCTTGTGGGTCACGGTGATGTCTCCATTGAATCGTGTGGTGGTCCGGCCTGTACCGGCCGGTGACGCGCGAGAAGCGCCATCGCGTCGCCGTCGGGGGACGGCAGCGCGATGGGTACAACGAAAACGGGAAGGATCAGACGGCGCCGGCGGCGGACTTGGCAGCGGGCGTTTGTGCGCCGTTGTAGCTCACGCGCCGACGCATCACCAGCATGAGACCGGCGGCAAGGAAGGCGGGAATGGCCACGATCTGGAAGGCCTGTGCGGTGCTCGACGCCGTGGCGATCAGCACGCCACCGAGGCTCGACCCGAGAATCGAGCCGAGACGCCCCACGCCCAGCGCCCACGCCACACCCGTCGCACGCGAGGCCGTCGGATAGTAGGCCGCCGTCAGCGCGTTGGCCCCGGTTTGCGAGCCGGCCACGCCGAAGCCCGCGAGGAACACGACCAGCATCAGCCAGCCCGCCTGATGCGTGACCGAGCCGAGCACGCACAGCGCGATACCCGCCATCACGTACGACGCTGCCAGCACGCGATACGGGCTCGTGCGGTCCATCGCGAAGCCGATCAGCACGGCGCCCACGGTGCCGCCGAGCGGCAGCATCGCGCCGATCCGGGCCGCCTCGGCGAGCGTGTAGCCGGAATCCTTCACGATGAGCGGCAGCCAGCTGGTGAGCAGATAGAACGCGCACAGCGTGCAGAAGTACGTGGCCCAAAGCAGCATCGTGCCCACGACGTAACGGCGCGCAAACAGACCGCCCACGGCCGAGTTCACGGCGCCTGCCGGGGCCACTTCCGGATCGATGCGCGTGACCTGCGGATCGATGTGACGTGCAATGGCGAGCAGTTGATCGCCCCGGTCGCCGCGTGCGGCGAGATAGCGCATCGACTCCGGCAACCAACGCATGAGCACGGGCACGATGGCGAGCGGCACCACGCCGCCGGCGATCAGCACGCCGCGCCAGCCGATGTGCGGGAGCGTCTGCGCCACGATCTCGCCACCGATGGCAAAGCCCAGCGTGAAGCCGCAGAAGGTGGCCGTCACCAGCAGCGAACGCATGCGCTCGGCGCAGTATTCAGAGCTCAGGGTGATGGCATTGGGCATGGCGCCACCGAGACCGATGCCGGTGAGGAAGCGCATGACGGCCAGTTCGGTCGGGCTATGCACGAACGCCGACGCAATGCTGCCGAGCGAGAACAGCACGACCGAGAGGATCAGCACGCGCTTGCGGCCGATGCGGTCGGCGAGCGGCCCGAAGATGAAGCAGCCCAGCATGAGACCGCCGAGCCCGGCGCCGAACACCGTGCCGAGGCTGGTCGTCGCCATCGTCCATTCGCTGCGAATGGCCGGGGCGAGATAGCCGATGGCGGCCGTGTCGAAACCGTCGAGCGTGACGATCAAAAAACACAGGGCGATCACGCGCCATTGAAACGGCGTGATCCCCCTGCGGTTCATCAATGCGGATATTTCCATGTCTGTCTCCTGTGCGGTAGCGACCGCAGGCAAAGCGACGGGCCGTGGCGTCTGTTCTCGACGCTCTGTAAAGGGCCACGCCGCCGGTTGGGGGCGATTACGTAAAACAACTCCGGCAACTGCGCATGACGTTTCGGATGACGAATCTCACGCTCGCGTCCTGGCTTTCATTCGGTCGCGGACAACTCCGGATCGCCCGCCGAGAGGTACTCCCACATGCGTTCGATGATCCGGCCCGAGCGCGTGGCACGCGCGCGGCATTCCTCAGCCTCCAGCACGGCCGCCGGGAACGCGCCTTCCAGCGCGAGTACGTCGAGGTCGACGCGCGCCGCGTCTTCCAGGTACCAGGTGAGCGCGACCATCGCCTCGAGCGTGTCGGCCGCCACCACGGCGCCATTGCCACGCATGACGACGGCCGCGTTGGTGCCCATCGTGGCGATGACGGCTTCGGCCTGTGCGTCGGAGCGAATCAGTTGCGGGTCGTCCCACAGCGGCACGCCCGGCGCGAAGTACGTGCCGGGGCCGTGCAATGCGCGCGGCGTGCGACGCAGCGTGGAGAGCGACATGGTCTTGGGCGGCATGGTGCGCGCCACGGCGCCGATATCCGGTCGCGAGCGGTAGATCTTCTGATGCAGACGAACCTCACCGAGGACACCGTCGGGCAACGGCCCTTCGACCGGCACCACGGTACCTGCCTCGCCCACGCCGAGCAGCCCCATCGGACGCGCCGCGCAAACGACGAAGTGATCGGCGTCGAGGCGCGCGCTGCAATGGCCATAGGCGTGCGCCAGCCCGGCGCGCGCCAGCGTGCGCGCCGCCACGCGCACGGCGCGATCAAGATCGGCAACGGTGACGGCGTCGAGCGCGCCGTCGAATGTGTGATGTGTCATGGGAAACGCGACGCCTCTCGCCGCCAATCGGAATCGACGCGTCGTGTCAGGCCGAAAACTCGGGGATTTCGGGCTTGGCACCCCACATGCAGAAGCCCGTCGGATCGAACGGAAACTGACGCGGCACGTAGGTCGCTTCGTCTTCCGGCGCAATCTTGCGGACACCTGTGGAGTATTCGTAGACCATGCCGTCAGGTCCGGCGAAGTACAGGAACATGGCATGCGAGGTCGGGTGACGCCCCGGACCGAAGCGAATCGGCACGCCCTGTTCGCGAAGGAAGTACCACGAACGCATCAGGTCATCGATGCCGTTCACCTGGAAGTTCACGTGCTGGATGCCGGCACGCTTGGCCGGGAACAGCGCGATCTTGTGGTGGACGTCGTCGATGCGCAGCAGCGGCGCATCGCCGATGCGGTCCGAGACACGCGCGTTGCACACGCTCGTCCAGAACGCTTCGTCGCGACGCGCGTCGGTCGTGCACAACCCCACATGGCTGAAGGAGTCGATGCCCGCGTCGCGCTCGCCGTGATAGCCGCGTCCCGTCTGCGCCGCACGCAGGACCAGTTCGATCTGGTTGCCAGTGGGGTCGCGAAACGTCAGGAAGTCCGCCACGCGACGCATGTCGGCCTCATCACGCGTGCCACGGCGAAACGCGATCTTCATGGCGTCGAGTTGTGCGGCAGCGGCGTCGAAATGCGCGTCGCTCGCGACGTCGAACGCGACCGTGTGGTCGGCGGGATCGCCTTCGAAATAACACACGGAATGATCGCGGCTGTCGCTGCGAAGAAATACGTAACCGGCCTCCCGGCGCACTTCCTGCAACCCGAGAATGGTGCGCGCGTAACGCGTGGCACCTTCGAGGTCGCGCGTGCCCAGCCGCACGTATCGAATGTCGTGCAGATTGATCACCGCTTGTCTCCTGCGGATATTGTTCGTGTCCCGGGCGGATTACCCGGTGACTTCATGTCGTGAGGGATACGATAAGGATCGGCATCGCATGACGCCAACAAATTGCGTAAATGCGCGGTATTTACGGCGTGAATTGGGGGTGCAGCATTGGCGAGACGCGTGACTGCCGCCCTGCCGTATCGAACAGCAGGGATGTCGGTCGATCACGACAGTCGGTGGGGATCAGTCTTCGCCGTGGAAGAGGCGGAAGATGGTGCTGCGCAGCCAGCGATGACCGGCGTCGGCGTGAAATCGCTCGTGCCAGAGCTGGGAGATGTCGAACTCGGGACCGTCGAAGGGCAACGCATACGCGCGCAGTTCGGCGGCCGCCTGAAGCGCGCGCCCGAGACGGGTCGGCACGCACACCACGAGATCGCTCGCGGCAATGAGCGCCGAAAGCCCCATCGAGTGCGCCATGCGCAGCGCCACGTGGCGCTGGCGTCCGGCCCGCGCAAACCACTGCTCGACGGCGGTCTCGAAGACATCGTGATTGCCCGCCGTCGGGCGATAGACCGCGTGTGCGGCGTCGAGGAACGCTTCGCCGGTCAGTTCGTCTCGGACCGTGGGGTGAGCGTCGCGCACCAGCGCGACGTAGTGCTCACGGAACAGGCGCTGCTGGTGAAAGCCCGACGAGAAGCGCGTGAACAGGCCCAACGTGAGATCGATATCGCCCATCGCCATGGCGTTCTGCGCTTCACGCGGCGTGGTGTCGACCGTCACGATACGCACACCCGGCGCTTCGGCGGCGAGCGTCGCCATGAGCTTCGGCATGAAGATCAATTGGCCGATGTCGCTCAGGTACAGCCGGAAGGTGCGCTGTGCTTTGGCCGGCAGGAAGTCCTGCGGTGCTTCCACCGCGCTGCGAATCAGGGCGAGGCCTTCGGTGACGGGCGGGGCGAGGGAGTTGGCGAGATCGGTCGGCAGCATGCCTTGCGGCGTCTTGACGAACAACGGGTCGCCGAACGCGAGCCGCAAACGCTTGAGCGCATTGCTCACGGCCGATTGCGTGAGGTTCAGTTCCTCGGCCGTGACCGTCGTGCTGCGGGTGCGCAGCAACGACTCGAACACGAGCAACAAATTAAGATCGAGCGAGCGTAAGTTCATCCCCAGCATACCGTCCTGCAAGAAGCTCCCGCATTCTAGGCAACGCCCGACGGTATGCGCAGTGCGGAAAACCCGCCCATGCCCGCTCGTGCGTTCGTGGTATTCACGTGCGCGCGTCGGCACATGCTGCGGCGTGAAGGCGCGAGATGACTTCAAGCACCTCGGGCCGCTTCTCCCGCTTGGCCGTCACCACGTGGTACTGCAACGGGCAGGCGACCTCGACATCGGACAGGCGAATGAGACGGCTGCGAGCGATGCAGTCGTCGGCCAGCGGCGCGCGGGCGAGGGCGATGCCCAGTCCGGCCTCGGCCGCGGCAAGCACGATGGTGTAATCCTCGAAGCGACGGTCACGCGCACGCGGGCGCAACGACACGCCTTGCGCGCCGCACCAGGCACGCCAGCCCGTCAGATCGGAGTCGTGCAACAGTGGTTGCGCCAGCATTTCGGCAACGCTCGCCCCTTTGAGGCGCCCGGCCATTTCCGGTGAGGCGACGGGATAGAGCACTTCGGACATCAACGGTTCCGAATCGACGCTCGTCCATCCGCCACGCCCGTAGCGCAGCGCGATGTCGACCTCGCCGGCGCCGACATCCGCATTGCGATGTTCGGTCGTGACCTGGATGTCGATGAACGGCTGCCCGGCCTGGAGCTTCTGCAAACGTTCGAGCAACCAGAGCTTGGCAAACGACGGCACCACGCTCAGGCGCACTGCCGGCACCTTGCGGGCCTGATGCCACTGGTCGGCGGCGGCGTCGATCACATCGAACGCGTGCTCGATGCGTCCCAGAAAGCGCTGGCCGTCGCAGGTGAGGCTCACACCGCGTCCGTGCCGCTCGAACAGCGCGCAACCGAGCCAATTCTCGACGGCCCCCACCCGGCGGCTGATCGCGCCGTGCGTGAGACCGCTCGCTTCGGCCGCCGCAGTAAACGAGCCGTGACGGGCGACGAGGCAAACGGTCTCGAGATTGGCGAGCGGCGGGCGGGCGCGGGGCGAAGTAGTCATCTGACGCAGCGGAGAAGGGAGGGATTCAGTCACCGCCGCGAGGTGTGAGTGTGATTCACAGCTTGCCAGCGATTTGTGCAGTAGCTTATCACCGCTCGTGTACGGCAAGATAAGCATCTGCGGGCCGTCGCCCCAATGAAACAGGCCGCGTCGAATGCCTGTTGCCGCCGCCCGCCTTCCCTTTTCAGGAGCTCATCGTGTCAGCCGCTGCCCCCGCCTCGTTCACGCTCTACGTGGACGCGCAATTCACCAGCCCCTACGCCCTCTCCGTGTTCGTCACCCTGCGCGAAAAAGGGCTGCCGTTCGACCTGAAGACTGTCGACCTGGTGCAAGGCGCGCACCACGAAACCCACTTCGCGGACATGTCGCTCACGCGTCGCGTGCCGACGCTCGTGCACGGCGACTTCACGCTCTCGGAATCGTCGGCGATCAGCGAGTACCTTGAAGCCATTGCGCCAGCAGTGCCCGTTTATCCGGTGGATGCGCGCGAGCGCGCCCGGGCGCGTCAGGTGCAAGCCTGGCTGCGCAGCGATCTGGGGACATTGCGTGAGGAGCGCTCGACGGAAGTGATTTTCTATCGCCCGTCGACGCAGCCGTTGTCCGATGCGGGATACACGGCCGCGAGCAAGCTGATCGCGATCGCACAGAGCCTGCTGCCGGACGGCCGTCTCTCGCTGTTCGACCAATGGTGTATCGCCGACGTCGATCTGGCGCTGATGCTCAATCGCCTGATCTATAACGACGATGTGGTGCCGCAACCCCTGGTCGACTATGCACGTCGCCAGTTTGCGCGACCGGCCGTGCAGGAATGGCTCGCCATGACGCGTCCGCCGCGTGCGGTTGATCTTGTCGAGCCGGCGAACGGCAAGGCCGCTGCCTGAGCCGGTTGCCCGTCAGGCAGCAACCATCGCCAGGCGCTGACGGTGAATGACGATGTGAAACAGGACGAGCCACCGGTGTGGGCAATCGTCGCGCAACGCGACGTTGCGCCCGCCCGGTTCGCTGTCCACGGTGGCGTGGCGACTGGCGAGCGCCGCCTGAAACGCCGCGCCGGCGAGTGAGCGCGCCGCCAGCATCAACAGCAGCAGCGACCCAGCCATGGCAATGCGAAAGTCGGCAGACGTGAAGACGTATTCCGGCACGTCGAACACGAGCATGGCGATTACCACGCAGGCATCGATGCACACGGCCCCGAGCGAGGCCACAAGCAGATAGGCGCGCAACATCCGAATCGTTGTCGATTTCATTCGGCTCCCCTCCCTTTGCTCTCGACGGACAGGAACGTCTGGCGTCGCCGGGCCCCGATTTACCATGCGGCCCGTCGATCGTCGCGGTGTTCCCGCCATCATCCGCTTCCGATCTTAAATGTCCAGAGCCGGTGTCCCTGTGACCCGAAACGATTTTTTACACACTGTTACCCTCGTCCGCCGCCGGCCGTGGCAATGGCGCGGTGCGCAATCCTGACGAAAATCCCGCATATTTCTTGCGAAAAATGGCCGAATTCCGAGTTTTTTCGGCGCCAAGGCGCGCAAACGCCCGTGGGCGCGGCTTTCTGGGTGAATTCAGTCGACAGGCAGGCCCCGAAAGGAGGAAAATATCGCCACCTTGCCGTTTACGTTAACGGCACTGACGATTGAAGCCACCTCTGCCGAGACATTGAAGAAACATGAGCGCCAATAACCCGTTGCGTTTTGTCGTGGAGCCGCACGCCAACCCCACCCCCGCCGACCAGATCGCCGCCAAGCTGGCGAACCCGGTGTTTGGCCGTGTATTCACGGATCACATGGTCACGATCCGCTGGACCGAAGGCACGGGCTGGCATGATGCGAAGGTCGAGGCGCGCCGTCCGTTCCAGATCGATCCGGCTTGCGCCGTGCTTCACTATGCGCAGGAAATCTTCGAAGGCATGAAGGCCTATCGCGGTGAAGACGGCAAGATTTCGCTGTTCCGTCCGCAAGCCAACGCCAAGCGTTTCCGTGAATCGGCCCAGCGCATGTCGATGGCCGATCTGCCGGAAGCCGTGTTCCTGGAAGCCGTGGAAAAGCTGGTCGACATCGACCGCGCATGGATCCCGGGCACCGAAGGCAGCAGCCTGTACATCCGCCCGTTCATGTTCGCCTCGGAGAGCTTCCTCGGCGTGCGTGCTGCGCATGAATACATTTTCTGCGTGATCGCCTGTCCGGTCGGTCCGTACTTCAAGCCCGGCAAGTCGGCCGTGACCGTGTGGGTCTCGGACCAGTACACGCGCGCGGCACCCGGCGGTACCGGCGCGGCCAAGTGCGGCGGCAACTACGCCGCCAGCCTGATCGCCCAGACCGAAGCCAGCGCCAAGGGCTGTGACCAGGTCGTGTTCCTCGACGCCGCACAACATCGCTGGATCGAAGAACTCGGCGGCATGAACGTCTTCTTCGTGATGGACGACGGCTCGCTCCAGACGCCGCCGCTGTCCGGCACGATCCTGCCGGGTATCACCCGCGCCTCGATCATCGAATTCGCCAAGCGCGAAGGCCTCACGGTCAACGAAACGCCGTACGAATTCGCCCAGTGGCAAGCCGACGCCGCCAGCGGCCGCGTGAAGGAAACGTTTGCCTGCGGCACGGCAGCGGTCGTCACGGCCATCGGTCAGGTGCGTCACGCGAACGGCGAGTTCACCATCGGCGACGGCGGCGAAGGCCCGGTCACCAAGCGCATTCGCGACCAGCTCACGGGCATTCAACGTGGCAAGGTCGCCGATCCGTTCGGCTGGGTGCATCACGTCGCGTAAGTTCGCGATCCGCGTGACCCGCGCCGTCTACCCGACGGCCCACGCGACACCGAATCGACATAACAAGCTGTGAAGCTGCGCGTCGCCCGAGACAGCGACGCGGGAAATCATGGGCGGCGCGCCCCGGCATCAGGAGAGCCGGACGCGCCGTCTTGTTGTACTTGACTTGCAGATCATGAAACACGATACGGGCGCTGTATCCAGCGTCGTGGCGGCTGCCGACACAATCGGCGTGCCGCACTCCGTGCTCGAAGACATCTATGCGATCGTCATCGGCATGGCATTTGTGGTGGTCGGTCTGGTGCTGCTCAAGGCTGCCGGGTTGGTCACCGGCGGCGTAGCCGGCATTGCGCTGCTCGCTTCCTACATTTTTCCGCTACCGGTTGGCACCATCTTCACGCTGGTGAACATACCGTTCTTCCTGTTCGCGTACTTCACGATGGGCGCCCGCTTCGCGCTCAAGTCGACGGTCGCGAGCTTCGGCATTACCTTCGCCCTCGCGGCCATGCCGCAGACGTTCAACGTCGCCTTCGTGAATCCGCTGTTCGCCTCGTTCGTGGGCGGCACGCTGTGCGGCATGGGCATACTCGCGCTCGCACGTCATGGCGCGGGCGTCGGTGGCACCGGCATCGTCACGCTGTGGCTGCAACGCAAGCGCGGCATCAACGCAGGTATCTCGCAGGTGTGTATCGACGCGACGATCCTGCTCGCCTCGCTCGCCACGATTCCGGCCGGACGCGTCGCCTGGTCCGCCCTGTCGGCGGTCGCCATGAGCGGCATGGTCGTGGCGTGGCATCGCCCGGGCCGTTATACCGGACGCTGAACCTGTCGCTACCGTGCCTGCGGCCGGTAAGCACTCGCCTGCCCCAGCAGCCACTCGCGGAAGACGCTGAGTGGCTGCCCGTGCGTCAGTTCGGTCGGGTAGACGAGATAGTAGGCCGATCCGGCCACGCTTTTCACATCGAACGGGATCGTGAGGCCGAGCGTCTTCAACTGGCCCTCGACGAAGAACTTCGGCACGAGCGCGATGCCGAGCCCCGCAGCCGCCCCCGCGATCAGCATCGTATGCAACTCGTAACGCACGCCCTGCAGCGTGCGGTTGTCTTCGATACGCTGCTCGGCGAACCATTGCGTCCATGCACTCGGGCGCGTGGTCGAGTGCAGCAGCGGATACGTCAGCAGGTCGCCCGCCGAACGCACCGGGCCGCGTAGCAGCGACGCGCGGCACACCGGCACCACCTCCTCACCGAACAAGTAGTCCGACGACGTGCCCGGCCACGTCGGCTGGCCGAAGTGGATGGCCGCTTCGAAGTGCGTGTCGTCGAACGTAAAGAGGTCGGTGTGCACGCCCATGTTCACCCGAACATCCGGGTGTCGGTCGTCGAAGTCTTTCATTCTCGGAATCAACCACTCCGACGCGAACGTCGGCAGCACCGCCAGCTCCAGGTAGCCACCGCCGCTGCCGTGCGCCATGATCGACAGCGTGTCGCGGTCGAGTTGCTCGAGCGTGCGGCGCACTTGTGTGCTGTACAGGCGTCCGGCACGCGTGAGCACCACGCGCTGCTTGGCGCGCACGAACAGGCGTACGCCCAGTTGCGTCTCCAGCGTGGCGATCTGGCGCGACACCGCGCTTTCCGTCAGAAACAGCTCGCGCGCCGCATGGGTGAAGCTCTCATGGCGGGCGGCGGCTTCGAAGGCCAGCAGCGCGGCTGTCCCGGGGGTCTTGAACTTGCGCATCTTGATTCCAAAAATGCATCAAGTGGCAATTTTATCTCGCTTTACGGGCGTGGCATCCGTTCCAATAATGCTGTCACTGCAAGACGGTGTGGGACCAGGCGTCCCGTGCCGTGCCCCGATACCCTGCGACGCCGCCCGAGACGGCGTCCCCCTGCGAGACAAATCGATGCGCAACGCCAATGTGCAGTCCTTGCTGGTTTCCCTGATCGGACAGGCGCGTACCGACGCGCTGTTCACCACGCTCAATTCACCGTCGGCACTGGCCGATTGCGAGCCGGGACGCGTCACGCGCGCCGAGCTGGCGCAAGCGATGAACATGGCCCTGTTCGAAGGGCTGCTGGCCCGCTCGCCCAACGGCCGCACCTATACCGAGGAGACGATCGCCGCGGGCGGCAGCGTCTACTTCGATCACGGCGCGCTGCGCACCGTGCGTTGGTCCGAGAATGGCGCGCTGCCCCCGGGCGAGGCCGCGTTCACGCGCATTCTGCGTCCGCTGGGCTTCCGTTTGAACGGTCGTTATCCGCTCGACCGTCTCGGCATGACCGGCCGGGCCTACGCCCATGAAGACGCGCCCGACGAGATCTCCCAGTTCTTCGTGAGCGAGTTGCATCCGGAGCGCTTCTCCGAAACGTTCCAGCAAGCCGTGTCGCGCGTAGTCGGTACGTCGAAGGATCCGCTCACGCCCGCCGCCGTGGGTCAGCTCTGGGAACTGGAGCGCGACGGCACGCTGCCGCTCGAAACCGCACAGGCACTGTTGCCGGTGATCGTGGGCGCGTTCGCACGTCAGCACGACGTGCCGGATGAGGCCGATTACGAACTGCTGCTGGCCGAATCGGCCGAGATGGCATGGATCGCGACCGAAGGCAACGCGTTCAACCACGCCACCGACCGCGTCGAAGACGTGTACGCGCTGTCCGACGCCGAGAAGGCGAAAGGCCGCCCGATGAAGCCGGAAGTCGAGCGTTCGCGCTCGGGGCGCGTGTTCCAGACCGCCTATCGCGCCGACACCGTGCGCCGCGAATTCCGTGGCAAGAACGGCGAGATCGTCACGCGCGACGTGCCGGGCTCGTTCTACGAATTCATCACCCGCCATCGCGAGTACGACACCGCAACGCGTGCCTGGAAGCTCGATCTGCGCTTCGACGCGGGCAATGCGCAAGGCATCTTCAAGATGACGGCCAACGCCAAGTAGTTGCAAAGGCATGCAAAGGCGTGCACCGGCGCACAATACGTTTGTGTGCCCGTGCCGCAGCCGCACTTGCCGACACCGGTGATCGTCACCGGCGGCCAACACCGAATTTCCTAGGGGTATCAACGTGAACGCGACTTCCATCCTCAACGAACTGGGCATTGCCAAACTGGCCGAGACGGGCGACATCGCCGTGCACTCGCCGATCAACGGCGAACTGATCGGCCGCGTGGCCAGTGCGTCGGTCGCCGATGCGCAGGCCGCGCTGGCCCGCGCGCAATCGGCCTTCACCGCGTGGCGCAATGTCCCCGCGCCGCGCCGTGGCGAACTGGTGCGCCTGCTCGGCGAGAAGCTGCGCGAGCGCAAACAGGCACTCGGCGCGCTCGTCACGCTCGAAGCGGGCAAGATCCTGCAGGAAGGGCTGGGCGAAGTGCAGGAAATGATCGACATCTGCGACTTCGCGGTCGGCCTGTCGCGCCAGCTGTACGGTCTGACGATCGCCTCGGAGCGTCCGGGTCACCGCATGGCCGAGACGTGGCATCCGATGGGCGTGTGCACCGTCATCTCCGCCTTCAACTTCCCCGTCGCCGTGTGGTCATGGAACGCAGCGCTCGCGCTCGTGTGCGGCAACGCCGTGGTGTGGAAGCCGTCGGAAAAGACGCCGCTCACCGCGCTGGCCGTCAACAAGCTGATGGAAGAAGTGATCGCCGAATTCGGCGACGCGCCGGAAGGCCTGACCGCCCTGATCATCGGTGGCCGCGACGTGGGCGAAGCGCTGGTCGCCGATCCGCGCTCGGCCATCGTGAGCGCCACAGGCAGCACCGAAATGGGCCGCAAGGTCGGCGTGGAAGTGGCGCGTCGTTTCGGCCGCTCGATTCTCGAACTCGGCGGCAACAACGCCGGGATCGTGACCGACAGCGCCAACATGGAACTCGCGCTGCGCGGCATTCTGTTCTCTGCCGTGGGCACCGCCGGTCAGCGTTGCACCACGCTGCGCCGCCTGTTCGTCCACGAGAGCGTGTACGAACCGACCGTCGAGCGCCTGAAGACGCTGTACGGCAAGGTCGCCATCGGCAACCCGCTCGAACGCGGCACGCTGATGGGCCCGCTGATCGACGAAGGCGCCTTCAAGCGCATGCAGGGTGCGCTCGACCAGGCACGTGCGCAGGGCGGCAAGGTCACCGGTGGCGAGCGTCATGCCGTGGCCGGTCTGGAGAACGGCTTCTACGTGAAGCCGGCCATCGTCGAAATGCCGTCGCAGACGGAAGTCGTGCTGACCGAAACCTTCGCGCCGATTCTGTACGTGCTCAAGTACCGCGACTTCTCCGAAGCCATCGACGCCAACAACGCTTCGTCGCACGGCCTGTCGTCGTGCGTGTTCACGAACGACCTGCGCGAGGCCGAGCGCTTCACGTCGTCCGCCGGTAGCGACTGCGGTATCGCCAACGTCAACATCGGCCCGAGCGGCGCGGAGATCGGCGGCGCATTCGGCGGCGAAAAGGAAACCGGTGGCGGCCGCGAGTCGGGCTCCGACGCGTGGAAGGGCTACATGCGCCGCGCCACGAACACCGTCAACTACTCCTCCGCCCTGCCGCTCGCGCAAGGCATCGACTTCTCGATCGAGTGAAGTCGCGATAGCGAGTCCCGGGCTCGCATCGCCTCATGCGCGACGCCCGGGACATCGCCGCATGGGTCGCCGAGGGCAGCGCTGCCTTCGGCTCACCCATAGCTCACCCACGCCACACGTCACACGCCGCACGCCATTACGCTTTCGTTAGCGAGGCCCCTATGTACGCCTTCACTTCTGCATTCGCCAACCCGACCGGCTCGCCGATTCGCGAATTATTCAAATACCTCGCCGAGCCGGGCATGATCTCGTTCGCAGGCGGCTACCCGGCCAGCGATCTGTTCGATGCCGACGGGCTCGCCGCCGCGCAGACCCGCGCCTTCGCGCAACCGACGCGCTGCCTGCAATACGGCCCGACCGATGGCCTCGCGGAACTCAAGGCGCAGCTCATCGCGCTGATGGCCTCACGCGGCGCGCCGTGCAGCGCCGAGGCGCTTGTTGTGACGACGGGCTCGCAGCAAGGGCTCGATCTGCTACTGCGTGTGATGGTCGCACCCGGCGATGTCGTCGTCACCGAACAACCCGCGTATCCCGCCACGCTGCAGGCGCTGCGTCTCCAGCAAGCGAAGATCGTGACAGTGCCAGTCGATGCCGACGGCCTGGACGTCGAGCACCTCGGCACGCTGCTGCGCGAAGGCAGGATTGCGGCCCCCAAACTCCTGTACACCGTGCCGACGTTCGCCAATCCGACGGGTGCTACGCTCTCTCGCGAGCGCCGCGTGGCGCTGCTCAAGCTCGCCGTCGAGTACCGCTTCGTGATCGTCGAAGACGACCCTTACGGCGATTTGCGCTTTGCGGGCGACACGGTACCAACCATGCTCGGCCTGACGTCCGAAGTCCCGGGATCGCGCGACTGGATCGTGCATTTCTCGAGCTTGTCGAAGATCGTCGCACCGGGACTGCGTGTGGGCTGGACGATAGCGCCGCCGGAGATCGCGCGTCGCTGTGTCGTTGCCAAGCAGACGGTCGACCTGTGCAGCGTGCCATGGACACAGGCCATCGCCGCCGAGTATCTCGCGCACGGCGCATTGACGCGGCATCTGCCGAAGATCACCGAAGCGTATCGCCTCAAGTGCGAGGCGATGTGCGACGCGTTGCGCGCGAAGCTGGGCGACGCGATCGAATTCCACGCGCCGCAAGGCGGCATGTTCGTGTGGGCGCGCCTCGCAGCCGTGAAGACGAGCGACCTGCTGCCGCACGCCATTGCCGAGAAAGTCTTGTTCGTGCCGGGAACCGCCTTCTTCGCGGAGCAGGCGGACGAAGCGTCGCTGCGTCTGTCGTTCGCCGCGCCGGGCGTGACGGCCATCGAGGAAGGCGTGGCGCGTCTCGCACGCGCCATGCAGGCAGCGGGCCGGTAGTTCGCCCATCAAACGACAAGGGCCTCGCTGGCCGCCCTTCGAGGGGGCAACCGGCGAGGCCCTTGATCGTTGGGTATCAGCCGATCAAAGCTTCACGCAGACGTTGCGCAGTTCCGTGTAGAACTCCAGCGAGTGGACGCCGCCCTCGCGGCCGATACCCGACTGCTTCGCCCCCCCGAACGCCGTGCGCAGATCGCGCAGGAACCACGCGTTGATCCAGCACACGCCCACTTCCAGTGCGGCACCCATGCGATGGGCACGGCTCACGTCGCTGGTCCAGACCGTGGCGGCGAGGCCATACGGCGTGGCGTTCGCCATCGCGATCACTTCTTCCTCCGTGTCGAACGGCGCAATGTGGCAGCACGGCCCGAAGATCTCTTCGCGGATGACCGATGCCGTCTCCGGCAGGCCCGTCCAGATCGTCGGCTGCACCCATGCGCCGTCCTTCATCGATGCCGGCATGTCCGGCACGCCGCCACCGGTCACGACCGTCGCGCCCTCTTCGCGCGCCTTGGCGTAGTACGACAGCACCTTCTCGCGATGCACTTGCGAGACGAGCGGACCGAAGTTGGTGCCCTCGGCGTACGGGTCGCCCAGCTTCAGCGACTCGGCACGCGCCTTGAGCGCGGCCACGAAGCGCTCGAAGATCGGGCGCTGCACATACACGCGCTCCGTCCCCAGACATACCTGCCCGCTGTTATCGAACGCGGAGCGCGTAATCCCGGCGACGGCCTTGTCGAAGTCCGCATCGGCGAACACGATGCCCGGGTTCTTGCCGCCCAATTCGAACGACACCGGACGCACGCCATTGGCCGCGGCCTTCATGATCGCTTCACCGGTGCGCGTCTCGCCCGTGAACGTGATGCCGTTCACGCCCGGATGCTCCGTCAGGAATGCGCCGGCCGAGTCGGGGCCGAAGCCGTGCACCACGTTGTAGACGCCGGCGGGCACGCCGACTTCGTTCATCACTTCACCGAGCAGCGTGGCCGTTGCGGGCGTCTCCTCGGACGGCTTGACCACGACCGTGTTGCCGAACGCCAGTGCCGGGCCGACCTTCCACGTCATGAGCAACAGCGGCAGGTTCCACGGGCACACCACGGCGATCACGCCGCGCGGCGTACGCACCCCATAGTTCAGGGCGTTGCCGCCGTCAGGCGTGGTCATCGCGAACGACTCGGTGGGCACGTTCTTGATCATGTCCGCGAAGACCTTGAAGTTCGCGGCGCCACGCGGAATGTCCAGATGGCTCGCCAGGCCGTGCGGCTTGCCGGTGTCGGCAATTTCCGCCGCAAGGAAATCGTCGAAGCGACGGTTGATGCCGTCGGCGACGGCGTGCAGCAGCTCGACACGCTGCGCCACCGTCATCTTGCCCCACGGGCCTTGCAGCGCGGCGCGTGCGGCGCGCACGGCAGCATCCACTTCGGCGCGGCCGGCTTCGTGCACGTGGCCGATCAGGGTGTTGTCGACCGGATTGCGGTTCTCGAAGGTGCGGGCGCTCGACACCCACTCACCGTTGATGAAGTTCTGGAAATCCTTCATGTCTCTCTCTCGTTCTGTCTGATGGTTCGGGACGGCGCCATGCCGGAGACGCCAGACATCCCCGTGGCGGCATGGGGCACACGATACGGCGACCTTCGGGTGCGCGTCAACATTTTCTCGAGAATTTTTATTTGTCTCGATTTTATAGACGCTTTGCGACAATCGACGGCAAGCTGCTTATAATCTCGCCACGCCGTTGCTGCGGCGACGTCTTCCCTGCCCGCTTTTCACGGTTCGACCATGCACAGTCCGACTTCGTCTTCCCTTCCGAGCGCCGACGCCACGCTCGCCCAGAGCGCCTACATGCGCCTGCGCAGCGACATCGTCGAGGGACATCTCGCGCCGGGGGAGAAGCTGCGTGTGGAGCATCTGAAGGATCGTTACGAGGTCGGTGCGGGTACGCTGCGCGAAGCGCTGGCGCTGCTGGTGGCCGACGCGCTCGTCGTCCAGCAGGGTCATCGGGGATTTCGGGTCACGCCCATATCGCTGGCCGATTTCATCGACATCACCGAGACGCGCGTGCAGTTGGAGACAGAGGCGCTACGTCAGTCGGTCGCACTGGGCGACGACGCCTGGGAAGCCGATCTGGCGAGTGCGTTTCATTTGCTCACGCTTGCCGAGGAACGGCTGGGAGATGGGGCACACGGGCAACACGGCGACAGCAGCCTGTTCGCCCAATGGGAAGCCCGCAATCGCGCGTTTCATGAAGTGCTGATTCGCGCGTGTCCGTCGCGCTGGCTGCATCACTTCCTCGCGATTCTCTATCGTCAGTCGGAACGCTACCGTCGGCTGTCGATCACGCACCGTCCGGTGCCGCGCGACGTCCACGAAGAACATCAGGCGATCTTCGACGCGTGCCTCGCGCGCGACGCCGACAAGGCGTCGGCCTTGCTCGCGGCACACATTCGCAAGACACTCGAGGCGGTCCGCGAATTGCCCGACGCCGTCGTCAATGCCGGGACGGTGCCGCTCACGCCGGTACGTTAAGCCATACCGCACCGGCCGGCGCGAAGGGGGAATACTCAGCCCGGCAAGCTATCTCGCACGATCTGCGCGAAGTAGCGCGCGCCGAGCGGCAGGATCGCGTCATTGAAGTCGTAGCAGGCGTTGTGCAACGGGATCGCTCCCGGTTCGTCGCCGCTGCCGTTGCCGATGAACGTGAAGTTGCCCGGCACGTGTTGCAGGAACACGCCGAAGTCCTCCGACGCCATCATCGGCGCGACATCCGCATCCACCATCGCGTCCCCCGCCACCGAGCGCGCCGCGCGCACGGCAACGGCCGTGTTGTCCGTCCAGTTCACCGTCGGCGCGAATTCGTGCGTGTACTCGAACTCGCAATGCGCGCCGTGCATTGCGCAGATCCCCATGCAAATGTCGCGCATGCGCGATTCGAGCAGTTGTTGCACGTCCGGCGTATAGCTGCGCGTGTCGCCCTTGATGACGACGTTCGTCGGTATGGCGTTGCGAATCCCGTCGGTGATGAATTCCGTACACGACACGACCGCCGACAGCCCCGGGTCCACGTTGCGCGACACGACCGTCTGTAGCGCCACCACGATCTCGGCGCCGATGACGAGGGGATCGATGCCCATGTGCGGACGCGCCGCATGCGTGCCCTTACCGCGAATCCGAATGACGAAGTTGTCTTCGCTCGCCATGATGCCGCCTGTACGCGTGGCGAATTGTCCGGCCGCAATACCCGGCATGTTGTGCACGCCGTAGATCGCATCGATCGGGAAGCGTTCGAGCAACCCGTCGGCGATCATCGCCTTCGCGCCGCGACCATGTTCTTCGGCCGGTTGAAAGATGAAACGCACGGTGCCGTTGAAGTCACGCGACTCGGCCAGCAGTTGGGCGGCGCCCAGCACCATCGACATGTGGCCGTCGTGACCGCAGGCGTGCATCTTGCCCGCCACCTGCGACGCGTAATCGCGCCCCGGCGCCTGCTCGGCGATCAGCAGCGCGTCCATGTCGGCGCGAATGCCGATGGCACCGGTGCCGTTGCCCACGCGCAGGTTCGCCACGATGCCCGTGCCGCCGATGCCGCGATGCACGTCGAGGCCGAGGCTCTCGAGAATCGTTGCCACACGCTGCGACGTGCCGACTTCCTCGAATCCCGTTTCCGGCTCCCGGTGAAACGCGTGCCGCCACCCGGCAAGTGCCTTGGCGAAGTAGGTGTCCTGTGTCATGCGAGGCTCCTCGGAATCTCTCTGTGCGATGGCGATGGGAGGTTCAGCGGGGCAGCCACGCCTGTTGCCGCGTGGCGACCGCGTCGGCCGTCTCGCCGACGAGTTCTGCATACACCGACGGAGCCGTCGCGCCCTCGGTGCTGATGAGCAGGACACGCGAGTCAGCCGTCAACCCGATGGCCGATGCCACCGCCGGTGTTGCGGCTGCCTCGATCAGCCCGGCCAGACCGGCCACGCCCGACTCTCCGGCGACGAACGGCACATCGCGCTCGCTGCCCCGGGCCAGACGTTGCATCGCCTCGACGGCCTGCGTATCGGAGACCGTCATGAAGGCATCGACCGACGACGCGAGGAAACGCCAGGCGAGCGGCGATGTCTCACCACACGCCAGTCCGGCCATGACCGAATCGACCGAGCCGGAGGCCGACGCCACCTTGCCCGCCAACGCGCTCTGATACAGACAATCGGCTTGCGCCGGCTCCACCACGACAAACGTCGGACGCCGCTCGCCCCACCGCTCCCAAAGATAACTCACGACGCCGGCCGCCAGTCCGCCCACGCCGCCCTGCAGGAAGACGTGCGTGATCGGGCAGACGTCGTCCTTGCGCCCCGCATCGCCTTCGAGCGTCTCGACGACTTCGGCTGCCACCGTGCCGTAGCCCTGCATGACGTCGCGCGGAATGGCTTCGTAACCGTCGTAGGACGTATCCGAAACCACATGCCAGCCGTGACGTTCGGCCAGCGCCGCCGCTTCTTCCACCGAGGCGTCGTAGTTGCCCGCGATGCGCACGATTTCGGCGCCATAGGCCGCGATGGCCTGCTCGCGCTCCTGACTCACGTGCGCGTGCAGCACGATCACGCAACGGCAGCCGATGCTTTGCGCTGCGGCGGCGAGTGCGCGGCCGTGATTGCCGTCCGTCGCACTGATGGCCGTAAATCCGCCAAGGACCTCGCGATGCGCGCCGTCGAGCAACGTCTTCGCCGTGAACCCTCGCCCCTCGAATTCGCGCAACAGCAGACGCACCAGCGCAATCGGCGCGCCGAGCGCCTTGAAGCTGCCCAATGCCGAGCGCAAGGCTTCGTCCTTCACCAACACGCTGCCCACACCCAACGACGCGGCCAGATCGGGCAGCGCCCGCAGCGGCGTGCTGCCGGGCGTGAGGCCGCGCCAATGGGCCAGCCACTCGCGGCTCTGCTGCGCGCGAGCGATGCTCATGATGTCCTGAAGGTCCGCCGGGTAAGGCGAGCGCGTGGCGCGCGGGTTGACGTACAGCATGGGGGGCTCCGGTGTTGCGAGTGAAACGAGGGGTTGGGTCGGCGTGACCTTACTGCGACACACCGAGACGCTGCGCGACCACGTCGAGCAGCACTTGCGCACCGCGTACGAGTTGATCATCGTCGGTGTGCTCGCGCGGGTTGTGGCTGATACCGCCACGGCTCGGCACAAAGATCATCGCGGCCGGGGCGATGCGCGCAATCATCTGCGCGTCGTGACCGGCACCCGACGTCATGCGCTTGTACGAGAGGCCGCGACGCTGCGTGCAGGCTTCGATCACATCCGTCAGTTCGGCATTGAAGATCACCGGCGTGAATCGTGCGAGACGCTCCGTAGAGATGCGCACGCCCTCCTGCGCGGCGATCTTCGTGAGGAATTCGGCGAAACGCGCCTCGCTCGCGGCGAGTGTTTCTTCGCTCGGATCGCGCATGTCGACGGTAAACACCGCCTTGCGAGGAATCACGTTGATGACGCCCGGTTCGACCTTCATCGTGCCGACGGTCGCGAGCGTGGTGCCCGACGTGACGGCGATATTGCGCAACTCGGCGACCGCCGCGGCCGCGACATAGCCGGCGTCGTGACGCAGACGCGTCGGCGTCGTGCCCGCGTGATTGGCGTTGCCTTGCACCGTCACCTGTTGCCACGAGATCCCCTGAAGGTTCTCGACAACGCCGATCTCCAGCCCTTCCGCTTCGAGAATCGGGCCCTGTTCGATGTGCAGTTCGAGATACTCGTGCGGCACGAGCGTGCCCGGCGTCATGTCGCCCGCGTAGCCGATGCGCACGAGTTCGTCGCCCAGGCGCGCGCCGTCGGTGCCAATCGCGTCGAGCGCTTCGTCGAGCGGCAGGCCGCCCGCATGCACCAGCGAGCCCATCATGTCCGGGTGAAAGCGCGCGCCCTCCTCATTGGTGAACGCCGCGACGGTGATCGGCCGCGAGGGCACGATGCCCGCATCGCGGAACGCGCGAGCGACGGCCAGGCCGCCGAGCACGCCGTAGCAACCATCCAGCGCCCCGGCGTTGATGACGGTGTCGATGTGCGAGCCCATCATGAGCGGACGCGCGTCGTGCTCGGACGACGCCAGCGTGCCGAAGATATTGCCGATGCGATCGATCTGCACGTCGAGATCGAGTTCGCGCATCCAGGCAACGACCTGATCGCGGCCGGCCTTCTCATCGTCGGTCAGGGCCACGCGGGTGCGCCCACCCGCAACGGGATCGGCACCGATTTCGCCCAGTTCGCGAAGCTGCTGCAAAAGACGCGGGCCATTCAGTTCAAGCGCGGGGGTTTTCATTTCGGACATGGGGCAGTGGTTGGAGAGGGTCGTGTCGATACGGATGTCGACGCTCGCGGAGTATCATCGGTCAGCCTGAATAATATTCCGTCGAGCGCGTACGATTTACGCGTTTTTGGTCTTCGAATCGAATTTTTATTGCGCACCATGAGCCTCGACAGTTTCGACATCGCCCTGCTCGCGGCGATTCAGCAGGACGCGACGACACCTCAACATGCGCTGGGTGCGCAGGTGAACCTGTCGTCTGCGGCAGTCAACCGTCGCCTGAAGAAGCTGGCCGACGAAGGGGTCACGCGCGGCACGGTGGCGCTCGTCGATCAGGCCAGTGTGGGCTACCCGCTCACCATCATCACCGAGGTCGAGGTCGAGAACGAACGACTCGACCTGCTCGACGCCATGAAGCGCAGCTTTCTCGCCTGCCCGCAGGTGCAGCAGTGCTACTACGTCGCGGGCGAATGCGACTTCGTGGTGATCATGGTCGTGCAGAACATGGCGCAATACACCGAGCTGACGCGCGCCTTGTTCTTCGAGAGCAACAACGTGAAGCGCTTCAAGACACTCGTGTCGATGAGCAATGTGAAGGTCGGGCTAGAAGTGCCGCTCGACGCCGTGGCCGGGAAGTCGTAATACGCCTCGTGCACGTGCCCTGGTCGGCGCGCCGCACTTACGACGACGGCGCGATTTCTTCGCGCAGCACGTCGATGAAGGCGCGCATCGCGGCGAGGCGACGCTCGCCAATCCTCCGGGCCGCCGGCGTCATGAGGCCGTCCGCGAGATGAAAGAGCTTGGTCTCGAAATGATCGAGCGCGTAGCGACGGTCGTCGAGGGAACGGTGCGCGGCGAATGGATCCATCGGCTCGTACAACCGCGATCCCATGCGGCCCGCCACGTAGAACGTGCGCGCAATGCCGATGGCGCCGATAGCGTCGAGCCGGTCCGCATCGCGCAACACACCCGCCTCGAACGATTGCGGTGCGATGCCTGCGGAAAAGCTGTGCGCCTCGATGACGTGCGCCGTCGCGTCGATGCGCGCGGCGTTCCATCCGATCGTCTGCAAGACCGCTCGCGCCTTGTCGGCCGACAGACGTGACGCCTGCGCGCGACGCGGATCGTTCTTTTCCACCGCCACGCAATCGTGCAGCAGCGTGGCGACAGCAAGCATCTCGAGATCGACGTCAGCGGCGTCAGCGGTGATTTCCTTCACCAGTTTCCACACGCGAATCAGATGCGACCCGTCGTGCGAGCCGTCGTCGCTGTCGTCTTGCGCAGCGATGCCCAGCACGTCGAGAACGGCGGCAATCGTGGATTCGTAGGGAGCGAAGGCGTGCGCAAGCATGGCAATAACGTGAACGGCGAAGGAATGCCCTCGATTCTACCGACAGCCGACAAGAAAAACCCCGGTGACCTTTCGGTGCACCGGGGTTCGTTCGTGAGGCAGGCAGCGTGGCGAGCCTGTCGCCGAATCTACAGCCGCTTTGCCTGACGGATGCTGCGCAGGAAAGCGCGCGTGCGCTCCTGCTGCGGGTCACCGAAAATCTGTTCCGGCGGCCCTTCTTCGCAGACGGCGCCGTCGCACAGGAAACAGACCTTCGACGCGACCTCGCGCGCAAAACCCATCTCGTGCGTCGCGAGCAGCATCGTCATGCCCTCATGCGCGAGATCGCGCACGATGTTGAGCACTTCGGAGACCAGTTCCGGGTCGAGCGCCGACGTGATCTCGTCGAGCAGCAGCACCATCGGGTCCATCGCCAACGCGCGCACGATAGCCACGCGTTGCTGCTGTCCGCCCGACATGCGATCCGGATACTCGCCCGCCTTGTGCGCAAGACCGAAGCGCTCGAGCAGCGCCATCGCGCGGGCTTCGGCTTCCCGCTTGGGCTGTTTGAGCACGCGGATCGGCGCGAGCGTCACGTTCTCCAGCACGGTCATGTGCGGGAACAGGTTGTAGCCCTGGAACACGATGCCGATATCGCGCCGCAACGAGTTGACGTCCACGCCCGGGCCGGTAATGCGGTCGCCGTGCACCAGGATCTCGCCGGCATCGATGGGTTCCAGCCCGTTGATACAGCGCAGCAGCGTCGACTTGCCGGAGCCGGACGGACCGATCAGGCACACGACCTGATGCTCCTCCACCGACATGTCGAGCCCCTTGATGACCGGCACGTCGCCGTAAGATTTGACGATGTCGCGAATCTCGATGAATGACATGGTCTTTCGCTCCTCAGGCCCCGCCGGCCCGCATGCGGGCGCGGTCGCGTCTGGCCATGCGCTCCACGAAGCGCACCTGCGGAATCGAGATGATGATGAACAGAATGGCCACCGTCGTTGCCGCCGACAGGTTGTAGTGGTTCGACGCGATCACCATCGACTGGTTGAAGGAATCGATCACGCCCACGACGTTGACCAGCGCCGTGTCCTTCTGCAACGCGATAAATGCATTGAGCAGCGGCGGAATGATCTGGCGAATGCCCTGCGGCAGCACCACGAAGCGCAGCGTCTGCGTGTACGACAAGCCGAGCGAGCGCGCCGCAGCCACCTGACTCCAGTGCACGCCCTGAATCCCTGCCCGGTAGATCTCCGCCACGTAAGCACCCACCGTGAGCGTGAGTGCGATCACGACGTAGGTCGTCAGCGACAGATCCTTGAGGATCGGCACACCGGTGAGCGGCAGGCCGAAGCCGACCAGATAGATCACCAGTACGGCGGGCATGGCGCGGAACACGTCGACGTAGGCCGTCGCGATGACACGCAAGGGCTTGCCCGCCGCCCCCGGCGCGAACATCGCCAGCGCCACGATCAGCCCCCAGATCAGCACGAAGACTTCCGCGATCACGAAGATCTTCACGTTGACCCAGAAGGCGTCGAGTACGAGCGGAAACGTCTTGACGATCAGCGGGACGAAGAAGAAGGTCTTCGCAACCGCCATGTTGTTGGCCAGCACGAACTGCAGCGCGAGCACGACGATGACCTGCGCGAGCGTGTAGCCCAGCGTGATCCAGCTATGCACGCTGGCTTCGGCGCGCGCGACACGCGCGGCGACGATGTCGCGTTTCGCGCGGGCACGACTGAACGCCCGCCAGCGCCCGAAGGCGCGGGCGAGCGGCACGAGCACCACCAGCGACGCCAGTCCGAGGACCACGGCGCCCACGGATACCCACCAGCCGTCGAGCTGGTTGGCGAGCAGCGCTTCGCGCATGGCAGCGATCGTGTACCCGCTGCTCGCGACGGCAATCGCCGCGCCCAGCAGGGCAAACAGGCACAGCATCGTCGGTGCGCTCGGCATGCCGCCGATGTTCAGACGGCGCTCGCGCCCCATCATGCCAAGGACAGCGCTGGGCGCCTTCTCAGTGGATTCGCTCATGGTCGTGTCGGCCTCACGGCGTCAGTACGGGCACCTTGGCAGGATCGGCGCCGAGGCTCGGCACCAGATACTGCGTGGCAAGACGATCGAACGTGCCGTCCTTCTTCATCTCGGCGATCAGCTTGTTGAAGGCCGCGAGGTTCGGCGAGTCCTTGTTGACCAGACCGCCCCACTGTTCGCTCGTGTCGTAACGGCCGACGACTTCGAAACGGCCTTCCGACTTCTTCGCGATCGACAGCACGTTGGGCGTGTCGTACAGCACGGCGTCGACCTGACCAGCGGCCAGTGCGGCGTACATGGCGGCGGCGTCGGTGTAGACCTTCGGGTGTTCGGCAACCTTCACCTTGTCCGTCAGGTACGGCAGGATGGTCGTGCCTTGCTTCACGCCCAGGCGCATCTTCTTGATGCTGTCCTTGTCGACCTTCGTGCCGGTCTTCACGAGCACGCCCTGATCCGAGCTGAAGTACGGATCGGTGAAGTTCACGACCTTCTTGCGGTCGTCGGTGATGGTGATTTCGCTCAGGGCAATGTCGAAGCCCTTCGCCTGACCGGTGACGACCTGGGCGAACGAACGGTTCACCACGATCACGCGATCCAGACCGGCACGGTAGGCCATGTTCGCGGCCATGCAGTATTCGAAGCCGTCCTTGATGGTGTCGGGCGAGTCGCCGTTCCACCAGCCCGGTGCAGGCAGCACGGGGCGCACGGACAGCGCGCCCGGCGTGACCGTTTCGAGTTTGACCGAGCCACGCGTGCCGGTCACTTCGCACTTGCCGAAGTCCGGCGCCGCCGAAGCGCCCGCCGAAAGGCCGCCCAGCACGAGCGGAATGAGCAGCATGCGCAGATGGGACAGCTTGCGGCTTGCGCGCTTCTTGTCTTGCCGTTCGATCGTTTTCATGGGGAAGTCTCCTTGCGTCCTTGGTTGCGTAAAACTACATCGAAAGCACGGGCGATGGGGCGTTTCGCTGTCGCGGGTACACGCCCTGCCGCCGCATGGCTTCGGAAAGTTGTCGTGAATCGATGGGTGTCGCACGCGCACCGTCGCAGCGACGGCGCGCATCAAGCGATGTTCAAAGGCTGCCGGACAGCCGTCAGACCGACCAGACGGGCAGCGCCGCAGCCTGCTGGGCAATGCCGCCGTGCGGTTTGCCCGCGCCGACATCGCCCCAGAGTACCGCGTGATCGTCGGGCAGGGCGCGCGAATTCGGCATCGACAGCCACAAGCGCATGAGCATGCGGTCCTGACCAGTCTGCACGTCGTCCTTGAACGCCGTACGGCCGTGATAAACGATGTGGTTGTTCAGCAGTTGGATATCGCCCGGCGCGAAACGCATCTCGAAGCACTCTTCTTCGGCCACGGCCATGAGCATGCGAATCGCTTCGTGTTCCGCGTCGCTGAGCTTGCGCACGCCCGGCAGCATCTGGGCGTTCTCGATGTAGGTGAGCGAGAAGTGGCTGGTGAACTTGCCGTCGCGCACGCCAAAGATCGGCAAGTCGTACGCGACGTGCTCGCCGCCGGCTTCCTCGCCGAAGCGGCTGCGCGGAATCGCCTGGCACAGCAGTGCGTGAAGGTCCGGACGGCGCTTGAGCATTTCGTTGTAGACCGTCACGCTGCTGGCCAGCTTGCTCACGCCGCCCTCGGAGGCCTGACGCACGCAGAGCAGCCCGACGACGTCGCAACGATCCGTGTGGAAACGCAGTTGTCCGGGCGAGAGGGTGCGGGCACCCGAGGAGAGGAATTGCTTGCCCGAGCTGTCGACGGTCGCGCCGTAGAGCTTGGCACCGACGCCGGCGCCTTCGTCCTTGATCTCGCGCATGACTTCGCCGCGATAGTTCTGGAACATCGGCGTACCCAGATGCGCACCCAGTGCGTACCAGATGCGGCGCAGTTGTTCTGCGTTGTAGCGGGTCACGTCGAGCCCGCGAATCTTCGCCATGCCGGAGCCGTTTTCGAGCTCTTCGCGCACGTCGTCGAAAAACGCCCGGGCATCGGGCAGCGGGAAGTTCTGGCGATTGATGTCGCGCCATGCGATGGATTCGGTGGCAGCAACGGCAGCGTCGATCTGATCGAGCACGATCGCCGGGAACGTCTTGATCCAGCGGTCGTTGTTCAGCATCTCGGCACCTCGCCAGGCGCTTGCGCCCTGCAACGGCTTGGACTCGGACATGAAACCCTCCTGATAGATAGATGTGACTAGTCGCTCGCCCTGGTTTGTATATACATGTACATACAATACATCCAGTTTTTCGATGCGGGCAATCGGGGGAAGCGTCCTATCAGGGAAAGTCCCAGCCCCGGAAAACAACACGTCGAGGAGGCGTCTTTGCGCCGCAACTATACGCGATCACCAACGTGCGCGTATATCATTTATTAAATTCGTATACGATTTCTCGCGTGACGGGACGAAAGCGGTGCTTCGGTGTTCGTGCCAAATCGGCTTACGTTCTGGCGTTCAGGCGGAAATACGCCATGACTTCGCGCTGCGTCTGTTCAAGGTGTTTGCGAAGCAGGCGCACGGCGGTTTTGGTGTCGCCCGTAGCGCAGGCTTGATGGATCGCGAGGTGCTCGTCGGTGGAGCGCTGATGGTCGTTCACCGCCGAGAGGTGCATGCGCAGGAAACGTCCCATGCGTTCTTGCGCGGCTTGTGCCGTCGCGACCAGACGCGGACGATTTGCCGGCGCGTAGAGTGCCTGATGGAAAGCGAGGTTCAGATCGCTCCACGACTGCGGCGTGTCGGCTTTGGCGTAACGCTTGAGCAGTTGTTCGGCGAGTGCGAGATCGCTCGGCGCCATGTTGGGCACGGCGATTTCGAGCGCACGACATTCAAGCGCGACGCGCATGTCGAGCATCTCGACGCAATCGCTCGCGGTCAGCGGCGTGACGATCGCGCCCGCGTTGCGCTTGAGCGTGACCCATCCCTCGGATTGCAGACGCATCAGCGCTTCGCGCACCGGAATCTTGCTGATGCCGATCTGTGCCGCGATGTCGTCCTGCCGGATCGGGGCGCCGTCCGCCAGTTCGCCGGACAGGATCTGCTGGCGAATGGACGCGTAGGCGCGTTCCGTGGTGGAGAGCGAAGCGGTGTCGGTGGCGGTCACGGTGGCGTCGGACAGGATCCGGAGTGGGACTCGCGGCGATTATACAATTTCACGTAAACGTATACTTTTTGGCATACCCGTCGAGGCAGGCGAGGCCCATCGTCCCCACGTCACTCAGTAAGCGTTTCGCGTATGTATCGCGGCGCGCATATCGCGTACCCAAAAAAAACGGGAGCATCGAGCCCCCGTTTTTTGTGAGACGGATCCGTCCGTGCGATCAGAACGGAATATCGTCGTCCATGTCGTCGAAGCCGCCGCCGGATTGCTTGGCCGGGGCTTGCTGACGGCCACCGCCGCCACCGCCGCCACCGCGCGAATAGCCACCGCCGCCGCCACCTTCGTCACCGCCGCGCGAGTAGCCACCGCCACCACCGCCGCCGCCTTCACCGCCGCCGCTGCGGCCGCCCAGCATCTGCATCTGGTCAGCCACGATTTCCGTGCTGTAACGGTCCGTGCCGTCCTGCGCCTGGTACTTGCGCGTGCGGATACGGCCTTCGATATACACCGACGAACCCTTCTTCAGGTATTCGTTGACGATCTCGGCCAGGCGACCGAAGAACGACACACGGTGCCATTCCGTCATTTCCTTGAACTCGCCGGACTGCTTGTCCTTGTAACGATCGGTCGTCGCCAGACGAATGTTCGCGACCGCATCGCCGCTCGGCATGTAGCGGACTTCGGGGTCGGCGCCAAGGTTGCCGACCAGGATCACTTTGTTGACTGATGCCATAAATCTTTCTCCGGTATTGCTGAAATCCGTTCAGGATTGACGAGGCGCTGGCGTCCTCATCGGTGCGGCGATTATAAGCCACAGGAAAGCGCCGGCCGCACAGGCCATGAAGATTGCGTTCTGTCCGAAGTGGGTCATCAGATACCCCCCAAGCGCACCACCGGTAAACAATCCGAGGGCCTGAGTCGTATTGTAGACACCCACCGCCGCGCCTTTGCGCTGCCCCGGTGCCAGCTTCGAGACCAGCGACGGCTGCGACGCTTCGAGCACATTGAAGCCGAGGAAGTACACGAACAGCACCACCGCGATCACCCCCACCGTCGGCGGCAATCCGCTCAACGCCACCTGCGCCACCGCCACCAGCGCAATCGCCGAGAGCAGCACCGCCTTCATCTTTCCCCGCTTTTCCGCGGCAATGATCGCAGGAACCATCGCCACGAACGACAGGCCCATCACAGGCAGATAGATCTCCCAGTGCTGCGCCACGGGCAGCCCCGCAGCCACGAGCATGCGCGGCATGGCCACGAAAAGCGCCGTCTGCGTGGCGTGCAGAATGAACACACCGAAGTTCAGGCGAAGCAGCTCCGGGTTGTGCAGCACCTCGGAAAATGGCGCAGGCCCCGCCTTCGGATGCACCGGCGGCGTGGGCACGACCCACAACACCACAAAGATCGCCAGCACCGACAGCACGCCAATGGCCGTAAACAGCCCGCTCATGCCCAGCCAGTGGTACAGGAACGGCGCACACACGATGGCCACGGCAAACGAGATGCCGATGCTCCCGCCGATCATCGCCATCGCCTTGGTGCGGTTCGCGTCGCTCGTGAGGTCGGCCACGCAGGCCATGACCGCCGACGAGATGGCCCCCGCCCCCTGGATCGCCCGGCCAACGATGATCCACGTCAGATCGTGTGCCATCGCCGCCACCAGCGAGCCGATCGCAAACACGATCAGGCCGAAGATGATGACAGGCTTGCGCCCCAACCGGTCGGATGCCCAGCCATACGGGATATACAGCAGCGACTGCGTCAGGCCGTAAATGCCGATGGCCAGCCCCACGAGGAAGGTATTGTTGCCGCCCGGGATCGTCTGCGCGAAGACGGAGAAGACCGGCATGATGAGAAACAGGCCGAGCATACGCAGGGCAAAAATCCCCGCGAGCGACGCGCTCGCACGCACTTCTAGCGGGGTCATGCGGCCACCGCGGCCGCGTGTCGAGGCAGGAGAAGCGGAAGTCACGGAATCGGTAGGCATTACGACGTGAGAGATGAAAAAAGCGCGCGCAGGCAGGGTTTCGCTATCGAAAAGCCTCGAACGGCCTCGGAATCGTCCGATGATTGCCCCCCGGACACCCCGCACGGCCGCCCCAAAGGCGCCGCGATCGCTGTCGGGTCGACGGTCGGACGCCGGCCTCTGGAAATCGGGCGGTTCGTCCCCATCTGTGCCCCGTGCCGCCGTGCTGTGCGAGACAGCCCGTCAGCCGGTTCAGCCCTGGCAATCAAACTTAGGTATATTAGCAGGTTTAGCCGCCCGGATTTCCCCCCAGCGGCCCGCCCGACCGCTCCCGCCGCCTGTCGTGTCGATGCCCGGCCAATGCCGTGCCGACACTGCGCGACGTCCCGGGAAATTCGGACTCTTGGGGGCCGGAACCCGCCCCGCGACAATTCGCCGCGCGGATTCCTCGGCGACGACCCGGAACCGTCAATGGAAACCATTCGTATTCGTGGGGCACGTACCCACAACCTCAAGAACGTCAATCTCGACTTGCCGCGTCACCAGCTCGTGGTGATCACCGGCCTGTCGGGCTCCGGCAAGTCGTCGCTCGCCTTCGACACGCTCTACGCGGAAGGTCAGCGCCGCTACGTCGAGAGCCTGTCGGCCTACGCCCGTCAGTTCCTGCAACTGATGGAGAAGCCCGACGTCGATCTGATCGAGGGCCTGTCGCCCGCGATCTCCATCGAGCAGAAGGCCACGTCGCACAACCCGCGCTCGACGGTCGGCACGGTCACGGAAATCCACGACTACCTGCGTCTGCTGTACGCCCGCGTCGGCACGCCCTACTGCCCCGATCACGGCCTGCCGCTCGAATCGCAAAGCGTCTCGCAGATGGTCGACGCCGTGCTCGCGCTGCCCGAAGACACCAAGTTGATGATCCTCGCGCCGATCGTCGTCGACCGCAAAGGCGAACACGCCGACCTGTTCGAGTCGATGCAGGCGCAGGGCTTCGTGCGTTTTCGCATTCGCTCGGGCGGCGGCGCCGCCAACGAAGGCACGGCGCGCGTCTATGACATCGACGCCCTGCCCAAGCTCAAGAAGACGGAAAAGCACTCGGTCGACGTGGTCATCGACCGCGTGAAGGTGCGCGTCGATCTGAAGCAGCGTCTGGCGGAATCGTTCGAGACGGCACTGCGCCTGGCCGACGGCCGCGCCATCGCCCTCGAAATGGACACCGACAAGGAGCACGTTTTCAGCTCCAAGTTCGCATGCCCGGTGTGCTCGTACTCGCTTCAGGAACTCGAGCCGCGCCTGTTCTCGTTCAACAACCCGATGGGCGCCTGCCCGACCTGCGACGGTCTCGGACAAATGACGTTCTTCGATCCGAAGCGCGTCGTGGCCTTCCCAGCACTCTCGCTCGCATCGGGCGCGATCAAGGGCTGGGATCGCCGCAACCAGTTCTACTTCCAGATGCTGCAAAGCCTCGCCGCGTTCTACGACTTCGACGTCGACACGGCCTTCGAGGAATTGCCGGAAGACACGCAAAAGATCGTGCTGTACGGCTCCGGGGACCAGGAAATCCCGTTCACGTACGTGAACGAAAAGGGCCGCACGTCGGTACGCTCGCATGCCTTCGAAGGCATCATCCCGAATCTGGAGCGCCGTTATCGCGAGACGGATTCGGTCGCCGTGCGTGAAGAACTCGCGAAGTACCAGAACAACCGCGCGTGCCCCGACTGCGAGGGCAGCCGTCTGCGCCGCGAAGCGCGTTTCGTCAAGGTGGGCGAGGACAAGCAGGCTCGCGCGATCTACGAGATCGGCAACCTGCCGCTGCGCGAAACGCTGGGCTACTTCCACGAACTGGTGCTGCATGGCGCCAAGCGCGAGATCGCCGACAAGATCGTGAAGGAAATCGTGGCGCGTCTCACGTTCCTGAACAACGTCGGCCTCGACTATCTGTCGCTGGAACGCAGCGCCGATACGCTCTCGGGCGGCGAAGCGCAACGGATTCGTCTGGCGTCGCAGATCGGCTCCGGCCTGACGGGCGTGATGTACGTGCTCGACGAGCCGTCCATCGGCCTGCATCAACGCGATAACGATCGCCTGATCGGCACGCTCAAGCACCTGCGCGACCTCGGCAACTCGGTGATCGTGGTCGAACACGACGAGGACATGATTCTCGCGAGCGACTACGTCGTCGACATGGGACTGGGCGCCGGGATTCACGGCGGCACGGTCATCGCGCAAGGCAGCCCCACGCAGATCGAGAACGCGCCGGAATCGCTCACCGGCCAGTACCTGTCCGGTGCGCGTCGCATCGAGGTCCCGGCCGAGCGTCACGCGCCCGGCGAAGATCATCTGCGCATTCTCGACGCCACGGGCAACAACCTCAAACACGTGAACCTCGACCTGCCGGTCGGCCTGCTCACCTGCGTGACGGGCGTCTCCGGCTCGGGCAAGTCCACGCTGATCAACGACACGCTGTATCACGCGGTCGCGCGTCACCTGTACGGCTCGTCGGCGGAGCCGGCCCCTTACGAACAGATCGAAGGGCTGGAGCACTTCGACAAGGTCATCAACGTCGACCAGTCGCCCATCGGACGCACGCCGCGCTCGAACCCGGCCACCTACACGGGCGTCTTCACGCCGATTCGCGAGCTGTTCGCGGGCGTGCCGGCGGCCAAGGAGCGCGGCTACGATCCGGGCCGCTTCTCGTTCAACGTGAAGGGCGGTCGCTGCGAAGCGTGCCAGGGCGACGGCGTCATCAAGGTCGAGATGCACTTCCTGCCGGACGTGTACGTGCCGTGCGACGTTTGCCACGGCAAGCGCTACAACCGCGAGACGCTCGAAGTCCAGTACAAGGGCCGCAACATCTCGGAAGTGCTCGACATGACGGTCGAGCAGGCGCACGAGTTCTTCAAGCCGGTGCCGGTGGTCGCGCGCAAGCTCAAGACGCTGCTCGACGTGGGCCTCGGGTACATCCGCCTCGGCCAGTCGGCCACCACGCTCTCGGGCGGCGAGGCGCAGCGCGTGAAGCTCTCGCTCGAACTGTCCAAGCGCGACACCGGACGCACGCTGTATATCCTTGACGAACCGACCACCGGGTTGCATTTTCACGATATCGAACTGCTGCTCACGGTGATTCACCGGCTGCGCGACCAGGGCAACACGGTCGTCATCATCGAGCACAATCTCGACGTCATCAAAACGGCCGACTGGGTGATCGACCTCGGACCGGAAGGCGGTGCGGGCGGCGGTCAGATCATCGCGCAGGGCACACCCGAGCAAGTGGCGGCGAGCAAGGCCAGCTTTACCGGCAAATACCTCGCGCCGCTGCTCGCGCGCGCGAAGTGATGGCGTGAGCGCGACCGCGCAATCGCGCAGTCGCGCAGTCGCGCAGTCGCGACGTAGTGTTTGGCAGGTTTAATTTAGGACGTCATCGCATGGAACCGCGCTCTGGCTGGAATCCGGACCGGCAATTCTGGGTCGAACTGGCGAGCTACGTGTTCGCCGCCGTCAGCCTGTGGCTGATTCTCAGCATCCATCTGCTCTCGGCGGTGCTCGCGGGCATGGTGGTGTATCAGCTCGTGCATGTGCTCAGCCCTCGCCTGCAACTGCGCATCTCCAGCGAGCGGGCGCGACTGGTGGCCGTGGCGCTACTCTCGGCCATCATTGTCGCGCTGATGGCCGCGCTGATCTTCGGCATCATCGCGTTCTTCCGCAGCGATGCCGGACACCTCGAGCACATCAACGGTCGCATGATGGAAGCGATCGAACAGGCTCGCACGCAGTTGCCGGTGTGGGTGACGGATCGCATGCCCGCCGATAGCGACGACATCCATCAGGCCGTCACCGGCTACCTGAAGGACCACACGCAGGAGATGTCGCTGGTCGGCAAGGAAGCGCTCAACGCGATGGTGCATATCATCGTCGGCCTGGTGCTCGGCGCGCTCGTGGCACTCTCGTCCGTGCGACCGGTCCAGCACATGCAACCGCTGGCCGCCGCCCTCACGCGCCGGGTCACGCTGTTCGGCGACGCCTTCCGGCGCATCGTTTTCGCGCAACTCAAGATTTCGGCGATCAACACGCTCTTCACCGCCATCTTCCTGCTCGCGATACTGCCGATCTTCGGCATCCACCTGCCGCTACGCAAGACGATGATCATCGTGACGTTCGTCGTCGGCCTGCTGCCGGTCATCGGCAACCTGATCTCGAATACGTTCATCGTGGTCCTCGGGCTGTCGGTGTCGCTGTACGTGGCGATCACGGCGCTGGTCTTCCTGATCGTCATCCACAAGCTCGAATACTTCCTGAATGCCCGCATCGTCGGCACGCAGATCCAGTCGCGAGCATGGGAGCTGCTGCTCGCCATGATCGTGATGGAGGCCGCATTCGGACTCCCCGGGCTCGTGGCCGCACCGATCTACTACGGCTATCTCAAGAGCGAACTGGCCGACAAGAAGCTCGTGTAGCTCGTGTAGCGCTCTCGCGCCAGGCACGCCGCATCGCCCGATAGCGGTTGCCCCGATCCGGGGACAGTCGTCATCGGGCTTATTTCGGTACGAGATTTGACATTTCGTCACCCAGTGACATAATGTCAAATCATGAAATCCGCAAAATCACCCATCGCCTTGCCCGTCGCCAGCAAGCTCGACGAGAACACCCTGCTGCTGCGAGAGGGTCGCAAGATCGTCGAGGCCCTCGGCCAGACGTTCGCGCCGCTGGTCGAAGTGGTGCTGCACGACCTGACCGATCCGGACAACGCCATCGTGGCCATCGCCAACAATCTGTCAGGCCGCGAGCCCGGCGACGCGGTCACGGAAATGGGCCTCGCGCGCATCGCCGACCCGGCGTTTCCCGAAGTCATTGCCAACTATGCGAACCGGTTTCCGGACGGACGTCCGGCCAAGAGCACGTCGATCGGCTTGAAGAACAGCCGCGGCGAGTATGTCGCCGCGATCTGCCTGAACATGGATATTTCGATGCTCGCCGCCGCAGCCGCCAGCGTTCAACAGTTGGTCAGTGTGTCGACCCAGGCGCCCGCCCCGGTGCGCGAGACGCTCTCCAACCGGCGGCTCGACGACATCGCCCCGCTCATCGCCGACTTCGCCGCGCAGCGCAACACCACGCCGCAAGGCCTGACGCTCGCACAACGGCGCGAAGCGATCCGTCTTATCGAAGCGCGCGGGCTGCTCGACCTGCGCCACGCACATGCCGAGGTGGCCCGCACATTGGGCGTGGCCCGCTCGACCGTCTACACGTACCTCTCCGACCCCAAAGGCGCATCATGACCCCTGCCCCGCTGGCGATTACCTACGGCGACGTCGTCGCCGCCCACGACCGGATTCGCGAAGCCGCCCATCGCACGCCGGTACTCACCTCGCGCACGGCCGACGCCCTCACCGGCGCAAGCCTGTTCTTCAAGGCCGAGAACTTCCAGCGCATGGGCGCCTTCAAGTTCCGCGGCGCTTACAACGCGATTTCGCAATTCACGGCCGAGCAGCGTCGCGCCGGGGTGCTCGCCTTCTCGTCGGGCAATCACGCGCAAGCAATCGCCCTGTCGGCGCGCGAACTCGGCGTGCCTGCGGTCATCCTGATGCCGCAAGACGCGCCGCAGATGAAGATCGACGCCACACGCGGCTACGGCGCCGAAGTGATTCTGTACGACCGCTACAAGGAAGATCGCGAGGCGCTGTCGAAGCGTCTGGCCGACGAGCGCGGCATGACACTGATCCCGCCTTACGACCATCCGCACGTGATGGCCGGTCAGGGCACGGCGACCAAGGAGCTGATCGAAGACGCCGGCGAGCTCGACATGCTCGTGGTGTGTCTTGGCGGCGGCGGGCTGCTCTCGGGCAGCGCGGTCGCGGCGCGCGCGCTCAATCCGAATATCGAGATCTATGGCGTGGAACCGGAAGCGGGCAACGACGGCCAGCAGAGCTTGCGCAGCGGCAAGATCGTTCACATCGACACGCCGCGCACGATTGCCGACGGCGCACAGACCCAGCATCTCGGCGAATTCACGTTCCCGGTGATTCGCTCGCTCGTCGACGACATCCTGACGGTCACCGACGACGAACTCGTGCAAACGATGCAGTTCTTCGCAAGCCGCATGAAGATCGTGGTCGAGCCGACCGGTTGTCTGGCCGCGGCCGCCGTGCTGCAAAAGAAGATCGACGTAAAGGGCAAGCGCGTGGGCATCATCCTGTCGGGCGGCAACGTCGACATGGCGCGCTTCGCCAAACTCACCCTAGGGGAGGTCGCATGAGCGCCCAGGAACGCGGTATCGAAGCGATAAACGTCCCGACGCTGCAACCGCCGCGCGGACATTACTCGCACGGCGTTTGCGCCGGCGGTTTCGTTTTCGTCTCCGGGCAATTGCCCATCACGCCGGAAGGCGAGCGCCTCGTCGACGCGCCATTCGCGGTGCAGGCCCAGCAGGCGCTCGACAACGTGGCGGCGATCCTTGCCGCGTGCAACACGAGCGTGGCCCGGTTGGTGCAGGTGCGCGTGTACATCACGAACGTCGACGACTGGGGGCCGTTCAACGAGGTCTATGCGGCGTGGGCCGGCGACGCCAAGCCCGCCCGCGCCGTGGTGCCGGTGCCCGCGTTGAGCCACGGTGTGGCCGTCGAGATCGAGGCGATGGCGCTGGCTGGGTAAAGACTCAAATTTACGCAAATTGCGGGGGCGTTGGAATTCTTGCCCGCGAAGGTCGGTCTGACGGCTACACTTCCGGCCACGAATGCCAACGATCACCACGCCATGACAACACCCGACACCCCCGCGGATCCCCGCCCCGATTTGCCGCCCGGTGCACAGCCCCGCGTGCAGCCCCGCGTACAGCCCGACTCACAGCCTGACCCGCAGGCCGCCACGCGCAACCCGGTGCCACAGCAGCGCGCCGACGACGAGCCATTGCGGCTTGTCACGAGCTTCAACGATATCTTCGTCGTCATCGCCTCGTGGCTGCTCTCCTTCGGCACCGTCTGGCTGACGGCCGCGCTGCCCGCGTGGCAGCAAATGCTCATCGCCGCCGCCATCACCTGGGGACTCTCCGAGATCTTCGTGCGGCGACGTCGCATGGCGCTGCCCGCCCTTTGCTTCGCGTTCAGCTTCGTGAGCACGGCCACGATGCTGGGCTTCGGCAATGCCTCGCTGCTGCATGGCGGAAGCGAGGGCGTGCGTGCCTCGATGGGCGTGTGGACACTCATCGCCACCTCCGTGTGTACGGTACTGAGCGCCGCCCTCTACTGGTGGCGCTTCCGTGTTCCGGCCGTCATTGCGATGGGATTGGCCGGCATGGTCATCGTCGCCTGGGCCCATGTGATCGTGCTCAAGGAGAGCGTCAGCGGATGGCTGTTGATCGCCAATGTCCTCGCAGGCCTCGCGATCTTCGTCTGGGCGCTGCGCTGGGACGCACAGGACCCGCAACGCACGACCATCCGCTCCGACGTCGCCTTCTGGCTTCATCTGCTCGCGGCCTGCATGGTCACGCACCCGGTCTTCTGGGTGCTGGCGCCCCACCATCCGGGCGCCGTGATCGCGGTGTTCTTCCTGCTGACGGCCGTGTCGCTCGCCATCGATCGTCGCGCACTGATGCTGTCGTCGCTGCTGTACGTCATGGGCGCGATGTTGCGGTTGACGATGACCCCGTCTGCCGACGGTACCGGCGTGCCGGGCGAGTCGTTCGTCGTGCCGGACCTCTCGCTGCCGATGGTCGCGGTCGTGGTTGGCGGCTCGTTACTGCTGTTGTCCGTGTTCTGGCAGCCGTCGCGCAATGCGGTGCTGCGGCTGTTGCCCGCCGCGTGGCGCGCCCGGCTGCCGCGCTGATCGCCAGCCTCCGCGTCAAATGAAAATGGCCGCGCCGGTTTTCCGGTGCGGCCATTTTTTATCCCTGATGTTCGGCGACGACTATTGCAGCGTCACACGCGCCAGCACCGACATGTAGTGATCGAGCGACGGCGTTACCATGCCGGCCACTTTCGCGCGGTCGTCCCAGCGGCGAAGACGCATCGCGGCGTCGGCGTGGTCCCGCGCAAGGAACGTCTTTGCCTCGTCCTCGCTGAACACCCCGCCTTGTAACGCCAGACTGCGCACGGAATCCACGGAGAGCTTGCCGAAGTACTCGGCATCGATGGCGCACAGGCACCGTTTGGCGTCGACGTGCAGACGGATCGGATCGAGCACGGCGTCGCTGAACAGCGGCCGCAGGAACGGTAAGGCGTAGTACTGGTGCAGATCGTCGATCCCGCGCTCGGTGGGCGTCTCGCCCTGAAGATTGAGCAGATGACCGAGATCGTGAAGGAAACTGGCCGCGACGAGCGCCTCGTCGGCGCCCTCGGCTTCAGCAAGCGCGCCGCATTGCAACGCGTGCTCCAGTTGGGTGACGGGCTCGCCGCTGTAGGCGAGCGAACCGAATTTATCGAACAGGGTGCGGATGTCCGGCAGGCTCAGGGCCATCGTGAGAACTCTCGTTGTCGTCGCGAGATCCGGGAGCGGCCGCCGTCGCGACATCGGCAAGTGCCGCCAGCTTCGACGCCTTCGTTTCCTTGGGCGGCTTGGTCGTATCCTTCGGCTTGTCGCGCATGCGGCTCTTGCGCAGCGCACCCGCGTCGTCGAGCACCGGGTACGCCGTCGAGCAGAACAGCGAATTGAGGCGCTTCATGTCGCTGATGATGTCCAGGTGCAGCGAACTCGTCTCGATACTCTGCACCGACTGTCCTGCCAGACGATTCAGGTGCGTGTACGAGTAAGCGCGCTCCAGATCGCGGAAGCTCTCCTTCTCGGCCATCAGACGCTGCGCACTCTTGAGATCCGTATTCAGGAACACCGACAGGCCGAGCTGCAGGTTGGTCACCAGCCGCGCGTGCATGTCGCAGATTTCCTGCAACCCCGCCTCGGAGAACGACAGCTTGTGCGAGATCTTCTTCTCCTCGACCTCCGTCACCATGCGCTCGATGATGTCGCCCGCATGCTCGAGGTTGATCGTGAGCGAGATGATGTCGGTCCAGCGGCGGCTGTCCTGCTCGCTGAGATTCTCACGCGACACGCGCGTGAGGTACATCTTCACGGCCGTATAGAGGTGATCGACGTCGTCGTCCAGACGCCGTGTCTCTCTCGCACGCGCCACATCGTTGCTGCGAATCACTTCGAGCAGACCGTTGAGCATCTGCTCGACGATATCGCCCATGCGCAGCGTTTCGCGCGTGGCGTTGGCCAGCGCCAGCGACGGCATTTCCAGTGCGCTCTCGTCCAGATGGCGCGCACGCGTCGTGCCGTCGGCCTCCGGCTTCTCGGCCAGCAACCGCTCGCACAGTCGCGCCATCGGATCGGTGAACGCCAGGAACACCGCGCAGCGAATCAGGTTGTACAGCACATGGAAGTTGACGACCGCCTGCGCAGGCTGATCGGAGATCCAGTTCACGAGATGCGGCGCGTAGTCGATGAACGGCAGCACCAGCACGCAGCCGATCAGCTTGAAGATGAGGCTGCCGAACACGACGCGGCGGCCGGCGGCATTCTGTCCGGCCGACGTGAGCATGGCCAGCATGCCGCTGCCCAGATTCGCGCCGATCACGAGACACAGCGCGACCTTCAGCGAAATCACCCCCGACGACGCCAGCGTCGCGGTCAGCAGCACGGCCGCCAGGCTCGAATACGACACCATCGCGAAGAGCGCGCCGATCAGGGTGTCGAGCATGACGTCGCCCGTGAGCGAGCCGAACAGCACCTTGACGCCTGCCGCTTCGGTCATGGGCGTGGTCGCCGCCACGATCAGCTGCAGCGCGAGAATGATGAGACCGAGCCCGATCGACACGCGGCCGAGCTGGCCCGCCTGTGTCTGCTTGCGCGACAGGAAGAAGATGACACCGAAGAAGATCAGCAGCGGCGAAAGCCAGTGCAGGTCGAACGTCAGCACCCGCGCCATGAGCGCCGTACCGACGTCGGCCCCGAGCATGATCGACAGCGCCGGCGAGAGTGCAATCAGCCCCTGCGCGCCGAACGACGACACGATCAACGCCGTGGCGTTACTGCTCTGCACGAGACCCGTGACGAGTACACCCGCAGCAAACGCGAGAAAGCGATTGGAAATGCTGTGCGACAGAATGCGCCGCAGATCGGCACCGTAGACGCGCAGGACGCCGGTACGCACGATATGCGTACCCCAAATCAGCATCGCTACGCCGGAAAGGAGGTTGAGTAGTGTCAGCATGCCAGTGATCCGTGATCTTCTTGTCGACGGGACTGGCGGCGCCGTGCGCCGCCGGCATGACGCGCCCGCTGGTTTGCCAAACCGGCATCCCGCGTCAGTCCATCACTGGCGTCGGGATGCGTATGAAGTTCGCACGTCATGCGTATCCCCAATCGGTACACCGTACACCAAATCGACCACCGCAACAATCGTGTCATCAATTTGTCACAATTTTTGCAGCGATTCTGCTAAGCCTTGTTGCATAAGGCCGACAGCCGGGTGACCAGACTTCAGGTCACCCGATTTTGACCACGCACTTCACGGAAGGCGCTGACGTCAGACACCCCACGGCAGCGTGAACGTCTTCGTGTTCGTGAAGCTCTTCATCGCCTCCTGAACCCCCTCCTTGTAGCCCAGGCCCGAGTCCTTGATACCGCCGAACGGCGTGAGCTCGATGCGATAGCCCGGCACTTCCCAGACGTTGACGGTACCGACCTGCAACTCGTTGGTGAAGCGCGTCACGTAGTCGAGCCGGTTCGTGCACACGCCCGAGGACAGCCCGAAGGCCGTGCCATTCGAGATGGCGATGGCTTCGTCGATGCTGCCGAACGTCAGGATCGGCGAGACCGGCCCGAAGGTCTCTTCACGCACCACGGTCATCTTCGGATCGACGCGGTCGATGACGGTCGGCGAGTAAAGCGCGCCGTCGCGCTTGTTGCCCACGAGCAATCGTGCGCCCTGCGCGACCGCTTCGTTCACGCGCGCCTCGAACAGACGCGCAGCCCCCTCGTCGATCACCGTGCCCATGTCGTTGCTGCCGTCGGCCGGATCGCCGTACTTCCAGGCGCGCGTCTTTTCGACAACGAGTTCAGTGAACTGCGCCGCGATGTCCTTGTGGACCAGCATGCGCTTGACGGCGGTGCAGCGCTGTCCGGAGTTCTTGTACGAGCCTTGCACGGCCAGATCCGTCGCGCGGTCGAGGTCGGCGTCTTCCATCACGATCAGCGGGTCGTTGCCGCCCAGCTCCAGCACGATGCGGCGATAGCCCGCCTTCGATGCAATGTATTTGCCGATCGACACGCCGCCCGTGAACGTGATCATGTCGATGTTCTCGTTCGTGATCAGCTCGTCGGCGATCTCCATCGGATCGCCCGTGATGACCTGCAACATTTCAGGCGGCAAACCGGCCTCGTACAACGTATCGGCCAGGTAGTACGCCGAGAGCGGCACCTTTTCCGACGGCTTCAGCACCATCCGGTTGTTGGTCGCGATCGACGGCGCCACCTTGTGCGCCACCTGGTTCATGGGGTGATTGAACGGCGTGATCGCCGAGATCGCACCGAGCAACGGCTCGCGCTGCGTGACCACGCGACGCTTCTTGCCGTGCGGCGTGAGATCGCACGAGAACGCCTGACCGTCGTCCTTCAGTGCTTCACCGGCAGCAAAGCCGAGCACATCGGCCACGCGACCGATTTCGTAGACAGCGTCCTTCTTGCACAGCCCCGATTCCATCGTGATGATGGCGGCGGCCTCGGCGGTACGCTCGCGCAGCAGCGCGGCGGCCTTCTCGAGGATGTTGGCGCGCTCGAAGCGCGTGAGCGTGGAGCGGAACTGCTTGGCGATCGAGAACGCGCGACGCACGTCTTCAAGCGACGCTTTCGGCACGGTACCGACCAGATCGCCCGAGTACGGATTGAAGACTTCGATGATCCGTTCGCGGGTCACTTTTTCGCCACCGATGCGAAGCGCTTCGGCGCGGAACTCGGGGTGCAGCTTGTGCGGCGCGTTCATGGGGTTCTCCACAGCGTATCCAACTGGACAGGGGCCCGGCGACGCAAGCGTGTGCCCGCTAGCGCGCCGTTGGTTCTCATCAGAAATCGTTCGGGGCAGACATCAGACGTGGTTCAGCGCCACGTCGAGAATGTCGAAGTTGCGCAGACGCGCCTTGCCCGGAATGCCTTCGGTCTTGCGGTTGAAGAGCAGCGGCACCGTTTGTTCGGAGATCCCGCCATGCGAGCGCAGCGGCACTGTCAGGCCGGTCAGGTCGTGACGGCTCGCACTCGTACCCAGCACCACCGACTGATCGCTCACGACCACGAGATCGCCCACGCGATCGGGCGGCAACTCGAAGCGGGCGCAAGCCTCGGCATTGGTGAGCACCACTTCGATGCCCGGCAGCGCGGCAATGCGCGCACGGATGGCGTCGCGATCCACGTCACGCGGCAGATAGATCGTGGCGTAGGAGCCGAGCGCGCCGTGATGCACGACGTACGGATCGGTGATCGGCAGAATCACACGCGCACCGCCCGCTTCCACGCCCTTGCCGAGCCAGTCGTCGAGCAGATCCTGCAGATAGACGACGTTGGGTTGTCCGGTCTTCGGATCGTGCTTGGCGTTCATGCCGTGGTCGGCCGTCAGACCGATCACCGCGCCCAGTTCGTCCATGCGACGCAGGTACTTGTCCATCATCGCGTAGAAGGCGTTCGCGCCTTCCGTGCCCGGCGCCCACTTGTGCTGCACGTAGTCGGTCGTCGAGAGATACATCAGGTCGATGTGACGCGTTTCGAGCAGACGAACGCCCGAGGCGAACACGAATTCGGACAACGCCGCGCTGTAGACGTCCGGCACGGGCATGCCGACGAGGCCGAGCACGTCGTCGATGCCGTTCTCGGCGAGCGAGACCTGATCGGCCTTCTCGGACGAGAAGCAGATGCCCTTCATGCGATGGCCGAGCAGCTTGCGCAGCTTGTCCTTGGCCGTGACGACGGCGACGCTCGCGCCGGCGTCGGCAGCGGCGGCGAGTACGGTGCCCGCACGCAGATAGGCGGGGTCGTTCATCATCACTTCCGCACCGCGGCCGCCGTCGGCCGCCGGATCGAAGAAGTAGTTGCCGCAGATGCCGTGCACGGCCGGAGGCGCACCGGTCACGATGGACAGGTTGTTCGGGTTCGTGAACGACGGCACGACGCAGTCGCCCTGGAACACGGCACCGTCCTTGAGCAGATGCTTGAGGTACGGCGCGACGCCAGCGGCGGCGGCGGCCTCCAGATATTCGAACTGGCAACCGTCGACGCACACGATGACGGTCGGCTGTTGCGGCAACCGGTACTGGCGGCCGTTCACTTGGATCTGTACGGGCTGATTCACGTCGGGTCTCCTCGAGAGCAACTGGGTTGACTGCCTTGGGCGTCGTCGTGGGGGCGACATCCTTCGGGCAGCCGGGTGTTCAATTCAAAATCCGTCGGTCAGGGGGCGCATGTCTCGCCCTCATCCGGCCTTCGCCTGCGTCGATGCGCCGGGCGCACGGGCAAGTGCTTCGCGAATGCGCGCCCGGCCGCGCGACAGGTGCTCGCGCGTGACCTGTGCGGCTCGCTCCGGATCGCGCGAGGCGATCGCACTCACGATTTCGCGGTGTTCGCGCTCCGACTTCGGTGGCGCAGAGGTATCGCCCGTGAGTGCCTCGTGACGGAACAGGCTCAATTCCTTGACCAGTCGACGGTAGGTCTCGAGCAACTTGCGGTTGCCGACCATCTCGACGAGCGAATCGTGAAACGCCAGGTTCAGTTGGTAGTACGCCTCGCTGTCGCCGGCCTCCACCGCCTGGTGCATCGCCTCCACCGACTCGCGCAGCCGCGTGAGTTGCTCCGACGAGATCGCCTCGGCCAGCGTGCGGGCCACGTGTTCGTCGAGCACGCCGCGCAACGTGTAGATCTCTTCCGCTTCTTCCAGCGAGATCACGCGCACGAACACGCCGCGATTCTTCTCGGTGCGCAACAGGCCCGCCTCCTCAAGGGCGCGGAATGCCTCTCGCACCGGACCGCGCGACACGCCCAGACGCCCCGCCACTTCGATCTCGTTGAGCTTGGTGCCGGGCGTGAGGGTGCCCGCCATGATCTGGCGCTCGATCTCGTGCTGGACGAGTGTCGTGAGCGACTGGCTCTGCAACAACTCGATCGCCGTGGGCGACGTGGGCTTCGGAGTCATACCGGGTCTTCCTTATCTCTGGACGGTGACGCTATCGCGCGCTGCCTTCGCCGAAGCGGTCAAATCGCTTTGGCGGGGTTCGCTTGGCGATTTGTGGCATTACGTGATTATTTTTGTTGTTGACATTCAAGCACAGCAATTTGTAGATTGTCAACAAAACACATCCGACATTGCAGACAAGTTTCGCAACAACGTCGGGGTGAGTCGGTTGCGGCAACGACAAAACCCTATCTGAATCAATGATTTCCATACTATTGGAGGTATTTGACGAACAGATGACAAACGCCAAGGGTTTCAAGAAGAAGACATAAATTGCCAATAAAATGCAACACATTGCCCCACAGAGGGCGTTGATCGACTCACAAACGCGATCTGGAGTCGCGACCCACAGGAGCCATCCATGAACTCATCCTTGCGCCGCGCGGTACGCGTCGCCGCCTCGCTTGCCGCCGGACTTGTCTGCGCGGCCCAAGCCGGTCACGCGCTCGCCAAGACCACGCTGACCGTCTACACCGCATGGGAAGTCGAAGTCATGCGCCCGTACGCCGAGGCATTCCAGAAGGCGAATCCGGACATCGAAATCAAATACGTGCGCGACTCCACCGGCGTGGTCACCGCCAAGGTGCTGGCCGAGAAAGCCAACCCGCAGGCCGACGTGATCGCAGGACTCGCCGCGTCGAGCCTGGAGCTGATCAAGCAGGAAGGGCTGCTCACGCCGTACACGCCGAAGGGCTTCGACCAGCTCACGCGCGCGTACAGCGACAAGGCCAACCCGCCGTCGTGGGTGGGGCTGGACGTGTGGGGCGCCACGGTCTGCTTCAACACGGTGGAAGCGGCCAAGCGCAATCTGCCCAAGCCCACGTCATGGGAAGACCTGACCAAGCCGATCTACAAGGGGATGATCGTGATGCCGAACCCGGCCACATCGGGTACGGGCTTTCTCGACGTGACCGCCTGGCTGCAAATGTTCGGCAAGGACGGCGGCTGGAAGTACATGGACGCGCTCGACAAGAACATCGTCAAGTACACGCACTCGGGCTCGAAGCCGTGTCGCGACGCCGGTGCGGGCGAGTATCCGATCGGCATCTCGTTCGAATTCAATGCCCACCGCACCAAGGCGGCCGGTGCCCCGATCGACCTCGTCTTCCCGAAGGAAGGGCTCGGGTACGACATCGAAGCGGCCGGCATTGTGAAGACGACCAAGAAGCTCGACGCCGCGAAGCGCTACATGGACTGGCTCGCCAGCAAGGAAGCGAACCAGATGTACGCGAAGGACTGGGCCATCGTGGCGTACCCGGGCGTGGCGAAGAAGTTCGACACCATTCCTGCGAACTACCCCGATCTGCTCGTGAAGAACGACTTCACCGAAATCGCGAAGAGCCGCGAGCCGGTGCTCAGCGAGTGGCAGAAGCGCTACGGCGCGAAGTCCGAGAAGAAGTAAGCCTCGGAAGCATCCGGCCCATCGGGCAACGCGAACCCTGCAGGAGGTCCCTCGAATGAGCGACGACACGTATCTGAATCTCGCCGGCATCCACAAACGCTTCGAAAGCACCGTGGTGCTGCACGACATCCACCTCAGCGTGCGGCGTGGCGAAATGTTGTGTTTCCTCGGCCCGTCGGGCTGCGGCAAGACAACGCTGCTGCGCATCATCGCCGGCCTCGAGGCACAGACGCAGGGAACGCTGTCGCAGAACGGCCGCGATATCTCCACGTTACCGCCCATGCAGCGCGATTACGGCATCGTCTTCCAGTCGTACGCGCTGTTCCCCAACCTGAGCGTCGCGCAGAACGTGGCCTACGGGCTGACCAACCGACGCGTGCCACGCGTCGAGCGCGACGCGCGCGTGGCCGAACTGCTCGCCATGGTCGGCCTGCCCGATGCGGGCGGGAAGTTCCCCGGCCAGCTCTCCGGCGGGCAGCAGCAGCGCATTGCCATCGCGCGCGCGCTGGCCACCTCGCCCGGCCTGCTGTTGCTCGACGAACCGCTCTCGGCCCTCGACGCACGCGTGCGCGTGCGGCTGCGCAGCGAAATTCGCGCGCTGCAGCAACGGCTCGGTATCACCACGATTCTCGTCACGCACGATCAGGAAGAAGCGCTGTCGATGGCCGACCGCATCGTGGTGATGAATCAGGGCGTGATCGAACAGGTCGGCACCCCCGGTGAGATCTATCAACACCCCGCTACGCCGTTCGTTGCGGATTTCGTCGGCAAGACCAACATCCTGCCCGCGCGTCTGGGCGACGCGGGTCGCGTTCGCGTCGGGCAGTACGAGCTCACCTGCGGCACGCTCAACGGCTGCCGCACCGGCGAGGACATTCGCGTGTTCTTCCGCCCGGAAGACATCCGCGTACGCGATCTCGACGACCTCGACGACGAAGCGAACGTGTTCGACGGCGCCGTCGAGAAGATCGAATTCCTCGGCGCATTCTCGCGCGTGACGCTTCGCATGCACGCGTGCGAGCACCCGCTGTATGCCGATCTCTCCCCTGCCGACATGCAGGCCCTGCGACCGGCCACGGGCAGCGCACTGCGCTTTGCCGTGCCGAGCGCCGCCGTGCGTATCTTCCGTCAGGGGTGAGCCGCGATGAGTTCCTTGCCCTCTACGTTATCTAACGCACCGCACGCGTCGCGAGCGCAGGCCGGCGCCGAGTCGCTGGATCGTCCGCCGCCATCGGTGGCGCGACCGGTACGGCTCGCGTCGCACTGGACCGATCGTCTTGCCCAGGCGCTGTTGCTTGTCGCCGCCGCGGCGGGCGTGCTTTTCCTGCTCGCGCCGATGGCGGCGATTCTCATCAAGAGCGTGCAGGACAGCGACGGCCATTTCGTCGGGTTGCTGCACTTTCGCGAGTACCTCCATTCGCCCGCCCTGCTCGGCTCGATCTGGAACAGCGTGTGGATCTCGATGGTGACGACGTGCATTACCGTGCCGCTCGCCTTCGTCTTCGCCTACGCACTCACCCGCAGTTGCATTCGCGGCAAAACGCTACTACGCAATATCGCGCTCATTCCGATTCTCGGTCCCACCTTGCTGCCTGCGATCTCGTTCATCTTCTGGTTCGGCAATCAGGGGCTCCTGCGGCCCTTCATGGGGACGATCGACATCTACGGGCCGCTAGGTATCGTGATGTCGCTGGTGAACGCCACGTTCCCGCACGCGCTGATGATTCTGATTACGGCGCTCTCGCTTACCGACGCGCGTCTGTACGAAGCGGCCGACGCGCTCGGCACGCCGATGCTGCGGCGCTTTCTCACCATCACGCTGCCGGGCGCGAAGTACGGCGTGATCAGCGCGGCAATGATCGTCTTCACCTACGCGATCTCGGACTTCGGGATTCCGAAAGTGATCGGCGGCGACTTCAACGTGCTCGCGACCGACATCTACAAGCTGGTGATCGGTCAGCAGGACTTCTCGAAGGGTGCCGTCGTGGGTCTGGTGCTGCTCGTGCCGGTCGGCATCACGTATCTCGTCGACTCGGTCGTGCAGCGCAAACAGCAGGCGCTGCTCTCCGCCCGCGCCGTGCCCTACGTGCCGAAGCCGTCGCGCGGCTTCGATGCACTGATGACCGTGCTCTGCTGGGGAATGGCCGCGATCATGCTCGCGATTCTCGGCATGGCGGTGTACGCGTCGTTCGTGAAGTTCTGGCCGTACAACTTCAGCCTGTCTCTGGGCCATTACCGCTTCGGGCTGATCGAGAGCGGCGCGTTCGATTCCTATGTGAACAGTTTGCAGATGGCGTTCTGGTGCGCCGTTTGGGGCACGGCGGTGATCTTCGTCATTGCGTATCTGCTGGAAAAGACGCGCGGCATGGCATGGGTACGCGGACTCATTCGCATGATGGCAGTGCTGCCGATGGGCGTGCCCGGTCTCGTGCTCGGCCTCGGCTACATCTTCTTTTTCGTCTCGGAAGCCAATCCGCTGCATGGCCTCTACGGCACGCTTGCGATTCTCGTGATCGTGAACGTGGTGCATTACTACTCGTCGAGTCACCTCACGGCGGTCACCGCGCTCAAGCAGATCGATCCGGAGTTCGAGTACGTGTCGGCGTCGCTCAAGGTGCCGTTCTATCGCACCTTCTGGCGCGTGTCGGCGCCGATCTGCCTGCCGTCGATCATCGACATCAGTCGCTATCTGTTCGTGAACGCGATGACGACCGTGTCGGCCGTCGTCTTCCTCTACTCGGCGGATACGTCGCTCGCCTCGGTGGCCATCGTCAACATGGACGAGACCGGCTCCATCGGCCCCGCCGCCGCGATGGCCACGCTGGTGGTGCTGACCTCGATGCTGGTCTGCCTGCTTTATCACGGCATCCAGATCGTGGTGGAGCGCTACACGCAGGCGTGGCGGCGGCCGTCCGGCATGGTCAGGAAAGGTCATTGATGTCACGGGCGGTGTGCGCCGCCCACAAGATTTCCGCCACACACGATGTTGACGGCGTTGTTACTTCTCTCGCTTGATTACCCGCTTGATAGGAGGCGGTCATGATTCTCGGTCAGGAACCGATTCTGCTCACCCCCGGCCCGCTCACCACGTCGCCGGCTACCCGACAGGCCATGCTGCGCGACTGGGGGTCGTGGGACGCCCAGTTCAACCGCATTACCGCTACGCTGTGCCGCGATCTCGTAGACATCGTGCATGGTGGCGACGACTACGTGTGCGTGCCGCTGCAAGGCTCGGGCACGTTCTCGGTCGAAGCGGCCATCGGCACGCTCACGCCACGCAACGCGCGCATTCTCGTGCCGGATAACGGCGCGTATTGCCAGCGCATTCTGAAGATCTGCCGCTATCTCGGACGCGACGCCGTCGCGCTGCCCATTGCCGAAGATGCCGCCGCCAGTGCCGCCGCCATCGACGAGGCCCTCACGCGTGATCCGTCGATCACACACGTGGCGCAGGTGCATCTCGAGACCGGTGCGGGCGTCCTCAATCCGCTCGCGGACATCGCACGCGTTTGCCAGAAACATGGCAAGGGGCTGATCGTCGACGCGATGAGTTCGTTTGGCGCGGTGGAGATCGATGTGCGGTCGATGCCGTTCGACGCGCTCATCGCGGCAAGCGGCAAATGCCTGGAGGGCGTGCCGGGCATGGGCTTCGTGATCGCGAAGAAGTCGGTGCTCGACGCGAGCGCGGGCAACAGCCACTCGCTGGCCATGGATCTGCACGACCAGCACGCTTACATGCAGAAGACCACGCAGTGGCGCTTCACGCCGCCCACGCACGTGGTGGCCGCCCTGCGCGCCGCCGTCGATCAGTTCCTCGCCGAAGGCGGGCAACCGGTACGCGGCGAGCGGTATCGCAAGAACTGCCGCACGCTGGTCGACGGCATGGCCTCGCTGGGCTTCCGGCCATTTCTGGCGCCCGAAGTGCAGGCGCCCGTGATCGTGACGTTCCACGCACCGACCGACCCCAAATACGACTTCAAGGCGTTCTACGCGGCCGTGCGCGAGCGAGGTTACATCCTGTACCCGGGCAAGCTCACGCAAATCGAAACGTTCCGCGTGGGCTGCATCGGCGCCATCGACGACAACGAAATGCGTAACGTCGTCACGGCGATCTCGCAGGCGCTGGCGTCGCTTGGCATCCGTCAGGTAGCACCGCTCACGCGCGCGGCGTAACCTGTGGATCCGCGTCGGCCGGAGCCGACGCGTTGCCTGTTATCGGATGGGGGGCCCTTCGGGTCACCCGCCTTCGGAGGGTTCCCGCGATTTAGGGAATCTTCCGAATCTCTCTTTTTCTGACGGCGCGGCAAGCGCGTCATCGCCTCCCCTTCGCGCCCGGCACGGCCTTGATTCCTTGGCCGAATCCTCGCTTCGGCCCCTGATGCGGGCAGCCCTCGTCAACTCGCCCCAACGGGCACTTTCCCATCTCGCTTCCTAGAATGGCTCGCACTGAGATTGCGCATTGGCGCGTCATCCGGTGTGCAAGCCACGTCGTTCTGCGCGTGTCCCGCGTTCGCTTGCGCCGTTGTCGTCGCTCCCCCCGAATGTCGCCCGTCCTGGGCGCGCGCCGTTGTTACGCGTGTAGCCCGCCCTGCCTACATAGCCTTTGGGAACCCGAGCGCGATGAACAAGCATCTTTACCGGTTGGTCTGGCGGTACTGCCGCGTCGATATCGTCCCGGCGCCCGAGACGGCGCGTCAACGCAACGGAAGGACGCTGCCTCGCCGGCGGCGCGTCGCGGCGCCTGGTGCGTTGCGCTGGCCTGCGTTCACTCGCGTCTGCCTCGCGTGCCTGGCGCTGCTCGGATCGGCGATGCCGATGTCGGCGTGGGCCACCTGTTCGGCGACGGGAAGCGTCGTGGTTTGCAGCGGCGCGGCGAATCCGCTCGCGCCTTCGTATACGAATTCTGCGAACGGTCTGCAGGTGAACGTCGCAAGCGGTGCCTCGGTGGGCGTATTGCTCGGCATTGGCGGAACGGCCATGTCGTTGACGGGCAACAACGTCACATTCGCGAACGCCGGCACCGTCGATCCATCGCTGCTCGGTGGCATCGGCATCCTGTCGGGTGGCACCGTCATCGGCAATGCCAGCGCCAGCACACACAGCGTGACGAACACGGGCATCATGCGTGGCACGGTGGGGGTGCTCGGTCTCGTGCTTCCCGGACTCAGCGGACTGGCGCTGACCGTCCAGAACGGCGCGGGCGGCACCACGACCGTCAACAACGGCGGCACGCTAGGGGCCACGCCTTTGCTCGGTATCTCCCTGACCGGCACCGGCAGTGCCCCCGTCGCGGCGACCTACGGCGGCGGTGCGACGAGCTTCAACAACACCGGCACCATTCTCGGACGCATCGCCATGCAGGCGAGCGGCACCCCTGGCACGGGCAACACCTTTACGAACAACGGAACGCTAAGTGGCAGTGTCTCGCTCGGCGCCAACAGCACCAATACGTACACTGCCGTCACCGGGTCCACGTTCAATGACGGCGGTAGCGTCGGCGTTGGTGCGCTGAGCGTCACCGGCTTCAATCTCGGCTTCGCAGCAGCTGGCGTCGTCGATGGCGGCGCGGGCGGCACCAACGCGCTGGTGTTGCGCAACGCAGCCGGCGACGTCTCGACAACGGGCAGCGGCACCCTCAATGGTGCGAGTTATCTGAATTTTTCCAGCCTTGCGGTGAACGGCGGCACCTGGACGCTTCACGGCCCGCTCGGTATCGCCTCGACCGCGCTCAACGGCGGTCTCGCGATCTTCGACGACCCGGGCAGCTTCGGCACCGGCTCGCTCACGATCAATGGCGGCGCGATGCAGGCGGCCAGCGCGGGACTCTCCGTCACATTGCCCGTCACGCTCGGCACGAACGGACTGTCGGTATCGGGCGCAAATCCGATGACGATAGGCGGAACGATCAGTGGCACGGGCGGTATCGCACTCTCCGGCACCGGCAGTCTTACGCTCTCGGCAAACAATACCTACGCGGGCGGCACAACGATCTCGGGCGGCACGTTGATCGCGGGAAATAGCGCTGCGCTGGGTAGCGCGCCGATTCAGGTGTCCGGTACGACGGGCGCACTGGATGCCAGCGCACCGCTCTCGCTGGCAAACGGCGTGGTGCTCGGAAACGGTAGCTCACTGACGATCGGCGGCGGCGCGGCGCTCACACTCGGGGGCCCGATCACGGGAGCCGGCAGCCTCGTGAAACAAGGCACGCAGTCCTTGACCCTGACGGGCGTCAACACGTTCGGCGGCGGACTCAATATCGCAGCGGGGACTGTCTCACTGGGGGGCGCTGGCGCGTTGTCGACAGCGGCGACATTGGTCACGCTGTCCGGAGCGGGTACCGTCTTCGATATCTCGAACGCCAGCGGCGACCGTACGATCGGCGCCCTGTCCGGTGTTGCCGGTGCGCAGATTGCGCTCGGTGGCCACAACCTGACACTGGGCGGCAACGGCGCCAGCACCTTTGCAGGCGCGATCACGGGCACCGGTGGCGTCATCAAGGCAAACGGCGGGACGCAGACCCTGACCGGGGCCAATACGTTTTCCGGCGGCACCACGATCAGTGCCGGGGGCGTTGCACTCGGTGCCGGTGGCTCGCTCGCGAGCACGGGGGCCGTGTCGATGACGGGCGCAGGCACGACATTCGACGTGAGCCAGGCGGCCGCACAGACGATCGGGGCGATGTCGGGCATTGCCGGCACATCGATCACATTGGGGAGCAACGCACTGACGTTTGGCGACGCCAATAATGCGACCTTCGATGGCAGCATTCACGGGGTCGGCACCCTGGTCAAACGCGGCACCGGTGTGCAAACGCTGGGCGGCGCCAGCGACTTCAGCGGCGGTTTGACGGTGTCTGCCGGCGGCCTGGTGCTGGGCAATGCGAGCGCAGCCGGATCCGGTACGCTCACGCTGGCCGATCAGACAACGCTCGATACCACACAGGCACTGACACTTACGAACAATGTCACGCTCAATGGCACGGCCATCGTCGCGGGCAACAACGACCTCACACTGACCGGCAACGTCAACGGTTCCGGGGCATTGCAAAAGTCCGGCGCCGCGACGCTGACGCTGCAAGGCGCGGGAGGATGGGCGGCCGGCACCACGATCAACGCCGGCACGCTCGCCGTCGGTGCCACGGGATCACTCGCTGCGCAGGGGAATGTCACGCTCAATGGCGCGGCGGCCACGCTTGACATCTCCGCGGCTGCAGCAGCCCAGACGGTCGGCGCGCTGTCGGGTACAGCCGGCGTCATCGCACTGGGCAGCAACACGCTGACGTTCGGCACGGGTGCCGACGCCACGTTCGGCGGCACGATTCACGGCACTGGCGCCATCGTCAAGCAAGGCGCGGGCGTCCAGACACTCTCCGGCGCGAGCGACTTCAGCGGTGGCGTCACCGTGACGGCAGGGGGACTGTCGCTGGGCAACGCGCTCGCATTGGGTACGGGTCCGCTGACCGTCAACGGCAATGTGTCGCTCGACAGCACACAGGCGATCACGCTCGGCAACAACGTTGGCCTGAGCGGTACGCTGACCGTGCTCGGCAGTCACGACGTCACGCTGAACGGTGTGCTGTCCGGCATGGGGGGATTGACCAAGGCGGGTGCGGCGACGCTCACGCTCGGCGGCAGCAACACCTATGCCGGCGCCACCGTAATCAATGCCGGAACTCTGGCACTGGGCGCAGGTGCGTCGCTCAACACGTCCGGCACGATCAGTGTCGCGGCCGGCGCCACGCTCGATCTCTCGGCGGGCAACGGCACACAGGCGATCGGCGCCATCGATGGCGCAGGGACCGTCAACATCGGGGCACTGGTCACACAACTCGGCGGAACTGGCAGCGATACGTTCAGCGGCAGCCTGACCGGCACAGGGTCGGTAGTGAAAATCGGTGCCGGGACCGAAACCCTGACGGGACAGAATGCGTACACCGGCGGCACCGTCGTTCAGGCAGGCACGCTCGCGTTGGGGGGGACAGGGACACTTGCCGCGGGAGGCGCGCTCACACTGAACAACGTCGGTTCGACGTTCGACATCGCTGGCGCCAACGGCGCACGTACCATCGGTGCGCTATCCGCCGACGTCGGCACCCAAATCCAACTGGGCGGCAACACACTGACATTCGGTGACGCCACCAGCCATACCGTTGGCGCCATCCTTCACGGAACCGGTTCCGTCGTGAAGCAGGGCAGCGGCACCACCACGTTACTCGGTATCCAGCAATACACAGGAACGACGACGATTAGAGACGGCACACTGGCCCTCGGTGCCGGCGGGACACTCGGCCCGGGCGGCACGGTCGATCTGGCGGGTGTCGGCGCCGTTTTCGACGTCAGCGCTTCCGGTGGCGCATCGTTGGCGCATCTTTCGGGAACGGGCGGGAGCATCGCGCTTGGCGCCAATACGCTACGCTTTTCCAACAGCGACAACGCGACGCTGGCGAGCGCGTTCTCCGGTAGCGGGTCGTTCGTCATGACCGGCAGCGGACGCGTCACGTTGACCGCGCGGAACGCGTCGACCGGTGGCGTCGGCGTGGACAGCGGGACCCTTGCTTTGGGCGCCGGGGGCGAATTGTCGAGTGCGAACGACGTCACACTCGCGACCGGCGCGACGTTCGACGTCAGCGCCGCCGCCTCGCCGGTCATCGGCGTGCTCAACGGCGCGACGGGAAGCCTGTTGGCGACCGGTACGCAATCGCTAACACTGGGCAACGCCGGTAACGGAACATTCAGCGGCACGATAAGCGGCACCGGCGGGCTCATCAAGCAAGGCGCCGGTACACAAACGCTGAACGGCGGTGCCGCGCTCGGTGGCGACGTGCTTATCGACGCGGGCACGCTGGCGTTGCGCAACGGGACACAACTCGGCGGTCAGAACGTCACCCTTGCGGGCACAACCGGTGTACTCGACATTTCGACCGGGCCGAATCAAACCGTGGCGTCGATCTCCGGCGTGGCAGGCAGCGCCATCGATCTCGGCAACACGACGCTCACCCTGGCCGACGCCGCAACCAATGCCCTCTCCGCCGACATCCACGGCGCAGGCGGCGGCCTGATCAAGCTCGGCAACGGCGTGCAGACCCTCGCCGGAAACAGCGATTTTACGGGCGGCATCGATGTTCGTTCGGGGGGCATTTCGGTCGGCAGCGACAGTGCGCTCGGCTCGGGCACAGCCAGCTTCGCCGACGGCACTTCGCTCGATGCCACGCAAACGACCACCCTGGGCAATCAGATTACGCTGGCGGGCAATCTCAATGTCCTCGGCTCGCACGATCTCTCGCTCAACGGTGCCGTCAGCGGCGCAGGCGGAATCACGAAGACCGGCGGTGCCACGCTCACCCTCAATGGGCAGAACACGTATGCCGGCGCGACCAACATCGATGCCGGCACGCTGGCGCTCGGCGCGGGCGCCAGTCTCGACGCCGCAGGCATCGTCGACGTGCAGACGGGCGCGACGTTCGATCTGTCTGCCGGCAACGGCACGCAGACGTTCGGCACACTGACCGGCGGCGGCACCGTCAACATGGGCAGCAACACGCTCGAAGTCGGTTCGAGTGGCGCCGACGAGACCTACAGCGGAAGCGTGACCGGCAGCGGCACCCTCGTGAAAGTGGGCGCCGGTATCGAGACGATGACCGGCACGAATACCTTCACCGGCGGCACCGTCGTTCAGGGTGGCACGCTCGCGCTGGGCGGCGCAGGAACGCTCGCGGCGTCCGGGGCGATCACGCTTCAGAACGCCGGGACGACGCTCGACATCTCGGGGGCCAATGGCGAGCGCTCCATCGGCGCGTTGACGGCACAGGCGAACACTCGCATTGTCCTCGGCGCCCAGACACTGCGGTTCGGCGATGCGTCGAGCCACACCGTGAGCGGCACGATTTCCGGCACTGGCGGTATCGTCAAACAAGGCAGCGGTACGCAGACGTTGACGGGGCCGCAGCAATTCACCGGCACCACCACCATCGCAGATGGAACACTCGCCCTTGGTGCGACAGGACAACTCGCGAACGGTGCAAACGTCGTATTGACCGGCGGCAACGCGAAGTTCGATATCGCCGCTGCCGGGAATCAAACGCTCGCATCGCTGAGCGGCACGGGGGGCGCAGTCAATCTCGGCGGCAACACATTGACGCTGACGGGCGACGCGAGCCAATCGCTGGCGGCGTCTGTCGCCGGGTCTGGCGGCATCGTCAAGCTCGGGGCAGGCACACTGGCGCTGTCCGGGCAGAACACCTTCACGGGCGGGATCAACGTGAGCACCGGCACCCTTGCCATAGACGCCGGCGGGGCGCTTTCGGGTGCGAACGACATCACGCTATCCCCCGGAACATCGTTCGACATTTCGCGCGCCGCCTCGACGGCCGTCTCAGCGGGCAGCTTGAATGGCGTAGCGAACAGCACCGTATCGCTCGGCAGTCAGACGCTGCGTTTGGGCGGCGCAACGAGCAGCGTATTCAACGGCACAGTCGGCGGCACAGGAGGTGTCGTGCTGCAAGGTCCCGCGAGCGTCACACTGGGCGGCAACAACAGCTACTCGGGCGGAACCACTGTCAACGGCGGCACGCTCGTCGTGACCTCGCCTGCCGGACTCGGGACCGGTGGACTCACCGTTTCACAAGGCACGGTGGCGACGCAAGGTGTGAGCATCGCGGTGCCTTCGCTCAACGGTGCGGCGCAAGGGGCGCTGGCGATCAATGGCGGTTCGGTGACCGTGTCGTCGGGCAGCTTCGCGGGCAGCGTTTCCGGCACGGGCGGGCTGACGAAGACAGGCGACGGCTCATTGACACTCGGCGCCCAGAACTCGCTGACCGGACCCACGACCGTGGCCGGCGGCACGCTCACCATCGGCGCGCTCCCCAACTCGCCTGTCACCGTGCAGGGCGGTGCCACGCTGGCGACACCGACGTCAACAAGCGGTGGCGGCACGAACCCGCAGACCGGATCATTGACGACGCAAAGTGGCGGCACGGTCGTCGTCAGTGCGCCGGGCGCGACGTTGACCACGAACGGCAATCTCACGCTGGCGACAGGCTCGACGTTGCAGATCAGCGCGGGCCCGGGCGTTGCCCCCAGTCAGGTGAACGCGAGCGGCAGTGCGTCGGTCGCGGGCAGCAATCTCGTCGTCAATGCCGCACCGGGCACGCAAACGAGCGACGCCGCCAACGCTGTTATCGTCTCCGCGGCGGGAGGCGTGTCGGGTCAGTTCGCATCGACATCGACCAACCTGCTCTATCTCACGCCCCAAGTCAGCTACACCCCCACTTCGGTACTGCTATCGTTCGCGCCCAACGGCACACCGCTTCCCGCAGGGGGCGTCACGCCGAATCAACGCTCGGTGGCGTCGGCCGTCGCGGCGCTTGGCACGAGCAGCCCGCTTTATCAGGCCGCCCTCCAACTCACCGCCGACACGGCGCCCGCCGCCTTCGCGAGTCTCGACGGCAGCCTGTATGCGTCGGTGACGTCGATGTTGCTGGCGCAAAGTCAGATCGCACGAGATGCCGTGTCACAGCGGCTGAGCGAAAGCCTGACCTCGGTGCGAGATTGCAGCGACGTGATGACGACAACCGTGCCGGGAACGGAAGGCCCCGACTGCCGCAAGTCGCCCAAGGCCACCCAGGCGTGGGCGTCGATCTACGGCAACGATGGCCAGATGCGCGCACGCTCCGTCGCCGATGGCGGCTCGGGCGCAAGCACCCTGCATCGACGCGGCATGGGTGTGCTGGCCGGCGTCGACGCCCCACTCGCCGACGACTGGCGTGCAGGCGCATTCGCCGGCCTGGGGCACAGCACGTTCAACACCGGACCGGGGGCGTCCGGCAATACCAACGACGCGCAGATCGGGGCTTACGTGAATCGACGCTTCGGACGCTTCGGCGTGACGCTCGGCGGCGCCTACGCATGGCAGCAGATCAGTTCGCAACGCGGCATTGCCATTGGCCCGATCATGCAGACTGCGCGTGCCAGTTACGATGCGTCGGTCTGGCAAGTCGTCGCCGAAGCGGCCTGGCGCGTCGACGCGGGGGCTGCGAGCGTGGAGCCGTTCGCCAACGTCGCGTATGCACGGGTGCGCACCGATGCGTTCGACGAATCGGGCAGCATCGCAGCACTGCATGCCGACGCGCAATCGCAGGGCGTCACGTTCTCCACCGCCGGTCTGCGGGGCGAACTGCCCTTCGGGGCAGGACCGGCAGCCGGGCGCATTCGTCTGTCGGCCGGCTGGCGCCACGCCTACGGCGCAAACTCGCCGGATATGCAGCTCGCCTTTTCCGGCACATCGGCAGCGTTCACGGTGGGCGGCGTGCCTATCGCTCGCGACGCAGCCGTTGTCAGCGCGGGTGTCGACGCGTTCGTCGGCCCGGCCCTCACGGTTGGCGTGAGCTACGTGGGCCAGTTCGCAGGCAAGCTCACCGACAACACGGTGTTCGGTAATCTCAAGTGGCGGTTCTGACCGAGGACAGGGACTCGCCTACCCGCACCGCCTCCGGTAAGCTCTGAATGTTGCGCGCAGGCGCGCGCCTTACCGGAGGCTGTCCCCCCATGCCGTCGTCGAAAGCCACTGGTGCCGCTGCACCCGCAAAAACCAAAACGGCCAGCACTGCCAGCGCTCCCCGCAAGCGCAGCGCCAAACACCTCGACATCCACTTCAAGCGCGTCTACGACGCGCCCGATCCCGCCGACGGACAGCGCGTGCTCGCCGACCGGCTCTGGCCGCGAGGCCTTGCCAAAGCCAAGGCGCAGATCGATTTCTGGGCAAAAGACGTCACACCCAGCACGCCGCTGCGCAAGTGGTTCCACGAGCACCCCGAGCAATTCAACGCGTTTCGCGATCAGTATCTCGAAGAACTCGCCGTGCTCGACGCCGATCACAACGCCATGCTCACCGAACTGCGCACGCGTCTGACACAAGGCCCGGTCACCCTGCTCACCGCCGCTCATCGACTGGTCGACGACGGCACCCACACGCACCTCGATGTGCTGCGCGACTTTCTCGAAGCGAAGTAAGCGAAGTCGGCGAGGCAAACGAAGTCAACGAAACGACCTAAACGACCGAAGCGACTGCGAGGTCGATTCATCGGACAAAACACCGTATCGGGACATAACACAGCATTCCGCCCTTCAAAACGCCGTCGAATCGTGCTCACCTCGCGGAACCCCGCATGGGGCCTGGGTTTTCTCGCGAACGGGGCGCCCGGCGGGGAAGTTTGCTATAACGCTCACTGTGCCGCCGTGGAATTGCGCTCGCGCGGCACCGCTTCCGTTTCATCGGATTTCCCAGACGACGTGCGCCACACGCCCCGGCGTGCCGCCCGTAGTGCCATACCTCGTGTGTTTATCCGCGTTGCCGCGACGGCATCGCCTTGCCTCATGCTCGTTCCACTGATCGTTGCCTGTGCGCTGTTCATGGAGAACATGGATTCGACCGTGTTGTCCACCTCATTGCCGTTGATCGCCAGGGATCTCGGTGAGAGCCCGATCACGCTCAAGCTCGCCCTCACGACCTATCTCATCAGCCTGGCCGTCTTCATCCCGGTAAGCGGCTGGATCGCCGATCGCTTCGGCACGCGCAACGTGTTTCGCACAGCCATCGGCGTCTTCGTGCTGAGCTCGATCGCCTGCGGTATCTCGACCAACTTGCCGGAACTCGTGATCGCACGCTTCGTGCAGGGCATGGGCGGCGCAATGATGGTGCCCGTCGGCCGTCTCGCGCTGCTCAAGTCCGTCGAGAAACGCGACATGGTGCGCGCCCTGAATTACCTCACGATTCCCGCGCTGGTCGGCCCGGTGCTCGGTCCGCCGCTCGGCGGCTTCATCACCACGTTCTGGCACTGGCGCTGGATCTTCTTCATCAACATTCCCATCGGCGTGCTCGGCTTCATTCTGGCGACGAAGTACATTCCCGATCTTTACGAAGAAAATGTACCGCCGCTCGATATCAGAGGCTTCGTGCTCTCGGGACTCGGCCTGTCGATCCTGATGCTGGGGCTGTCCACCATTGGCCGTCACCTGGTGCCGACTCCGCTCGCGTTGGGGCTCGTAGCATTGGGGGCGGCGTTACTCGTGGGGTACCTGCGTCACGCGAAGGGGCTCGCGCACCCGTTGCTGCGGCTCGACCTCTTCCGCATTCCGACCTTCCGCGCCGGTGTGGGAGGCGGCACGCTGTTCCGCATCGGCGTGGGCGCGACACCGTTTCTGCTGCCGCTCATGCTGCAACTCGGCTTCGGCATGACACCGATGGAATCGGGGGCGCTTACCTTCATTTCGGCCGCCGGCGCGATGTTCATGAAGACGCTTTCGCTGCGTATCCTCCAGCGCTGGGGCTTCCGCAAAGTGCTCATGACGAATGCCCTGATCGCCTCGGCCACGATTGGCGCTTATGGCTTGTTTACCGACCAGACCTCGCATCTGGTGATTCTCGGCACCCTGCTGTTCGGCGGCTGCTTCCGCTCACTCCAGTTCACAAGCCTGAACGCGATTTCGTATGCCGACGTGCCCTCACAGCGCATGAGTCAGGCGACCAGCCTGGCCAGTGTCGCTCAGCAGGTCTCGCTCACACTGGGCATCACCATCGGCGCTGCGGTGTTGCAGACGTCGTCCTGGCTGCACGGCCGCGATCACGTCACGAATGTCGATTTCCCATGGGCGTTTCTCGTGGTCGGCCTGATTGCGGTCAGTTCCACCCTCTCCATTTCCCGACTCACACGCGACGCGGGCAGCGAACTCGCGCAACGCAGGGCGCGCTGACGACACGCCAGCCGATCCGTATCACTCGCAGTCGGAAACAAAAACGCCCGGGATATCCCGGGCGTTTTGCATTGGATGGCGTGCTGTCACGCTTAGCGGAAGATCACCGTCTTGTGGCCGTTGAGCAGAATGCGGTGCTCTGCGTGGTAACGCACCGCACGCGCGAGCGCCACACACTCGACGTCGCGACCGATCGCCGTCAGTTGCTCCGGATCCATCGTGTGATCCACGCGCTCGACTTCCTGCTCGATGATCGGACCTTCGTCGAGATCGGACGTCACGTAGTGCGCCGTCGCCCCGATCAGCTTCACGCCGCGGTCAAACGCCTGATAGTACGGCTTCGCCCCCTTGAAGCTCGGCAGGAACGAGTGGTGAATGTTGATCGCACGACCCGCCAGCTTCTTGCACAGATCGCTCGAGAGCACCTGCATGTAGCGCGCGAGCACCACGAGATCGATGTTGTTGTCCTCGACAAGCTCGTACACCTTCGCTTCTTGCGCCGCCTTGGCTTCCGGCGTCGCGTTCATGAGCGGCAGGTGATGGAACGGAATGTTGTAGCTCGCCGCCAGTTGATAGAAATCCTTGTGGTTCGACACGATCGCCGGGATTTCGATGTTCAGTTGGCCGGTCTTGTAGCGGAACAGCAGATCGTTCAGGCAATGGCCGATCTTCGAGACCATGAGCAGCACACGCGGCTTGATGGCGGCGTCGACCAGCTCCCATTGCATCTCGAACGCCGTTGCCAGCGGCGCGAAGTCGCCTTGCAGCGTGGCGAGATCGGTCTGCCCCGGCAGTTGCTGGAAATGCACGCGCATGAAGAAGCCGCCCGTGAAGCGATCGTTGAACTGGGCCGAGTCGATAATGTTGCCGCCGCGCTCGACCAGGAAACCGGCCACCGCGTGGACGATGCCGGGACGGTCCGGGCAGGACAACTTCAGGATGTAGCTATTTTCGATCGGTGCCATGATTGCTCCTGGGCAAAGGCTTGCAATGTCGTTGCAGTGTTGAAATTCGTGTGTGGTCGATGCTGCGACCGTCCGGCCGCGCGGCAGCATGCCGCCCTTGCCTCGATCCGTGCCGTTCCCGTGATGCCGTTACTCTTCTGCCGGCTTGAACAGCGCCTCGATACCGGCGCAGTCCTTCACGCGGATCGCGCCTTCGCGCAGCAGGAAGTCGAGACTCGCAAGGCTCGCGTCCACGGTCATCTTGCCGCGCGCGATCACGTCGCGCACATTGCTGGCCGAACACAGCCAGTGCGCACTCGCCTCACCGTCCTGATTCTCGGGGACGAAGCCGCGCGGCAGCGCAAGATCGTAGACGAAGATCTGCTCGGACTGCACGCCCTCGGGAATCTCCGCGAGAATATGCAGCGTGCGTCCCGGACGCGCTTCGTTCGCAAAGTGCGCCGGAATCCCCGCTTCTTCCCAGCACTCCTTGACGAGCGTGTCGCCCACGCCGATGCCATTACCGATACCGCCCGCCGCCGCATTGTCGAGGCAGCCCGGGTCGGTCGCCTTGAGCACGCTACGGCGCGCAATCCACAGCTTCGGTGCTTCGCCGACGAAGCGCGCCGGCACGAACGCGTTCACGTGAACCGCGAACGTGCGCGTGCCGAAAAAGCGCGACGCGGCGCGTTCGATCCAGGCGAGCGGCGTGTCGTACAGGCGCTGGCGAATGGCATAACGCTCGTTGCGCCATCCAGTGATGCGCCCTTCGGCGGCCAATGTCTCGATCACCGGCGCCAGCGCCGCCGTGCGCGCTTCGCAGGTGTCGTGACGCGGATGGATGCGCACGGCCAACGAGCTGATCTCGAAGACGTCGGGCCAGCGGCACAACGACTCGACATCGCTACGCCGAATCCATCCGTAACGCTGCGAACCGATCACGAGCGGCAGATGCGCCCTGTCGTCGAAGCGGCGTGCCGCGGCAATACAAGCAAAAGACATACGTCAGAGACCGAACGCGCCCCCGTCAGGGGCACGCGAATTCGAGGCAAAAGCGGCATTTTACAGAAGCGGCGACGAGTCCGCCCGTGGCAGGTGCCCCGGCGCGCGATTCACATCCGTGCCGGGGCGCGGCGCACCCGGCCCTAGAACACTGCTGGAGAACGGCCGGCACGTGATTCACGCCCGCGCAAATGCATGGGGCACGCTGCCCGGAAGCGCTGCCGACGGGCACCCGAATTATCCGAATCGCCCGCGACGCCCCGCCCCGGTCACGCCCTCACGCGCTCGCCCTTCGGGTCGTAGAGCGCCCGCAGTTGCACCCGCGCGTCGATCAGCTCCCCCGCCAGATCGACCTGATAGCGGCCCGCTTCCACGTAGTCGGCCGAGACCGCGCCGTCCGGGTTCGTCAGGTAGGCGAGGCCGACCGGCGCATCGATGGTGTGGCCGAATGCCGCCGACGAAATGAACCCCACGGGTTGCCCGTCGCGCAACACCGCCTCACCGCCCCAGAGCATCCTGTCATGCGCGCCGTCGAGCGCCACGCTCACGAGCCTGCGACGCACGCCCTGGGATTTCGCCAACTCAAGCGCAGTACGTCCGGCAAACGGCAGATCGCTCGCCAGCTTGCACGCGAACGTGAGCCCTGCTTCCACCGGATTGATGTCCGGCGTCAGCTCGCGGCCCCACGCGCGGTAGCCCTTCTCGATGCGCAACGAGTCGATGGCGTAGTAGCCCGCGTCCTTGAGGCCGAACGCAGGCCCCGCAGCATGCAGCGTCTCATACACGCCGACGGCGAATTCCACCGGCACATACAACTCCCAGCCCAGCTCGCCGACGTAGGTCAGACGCGTCGCGCGCACTGTCGCATAGCCCAGATCGATCTCGCGGCTCGTGCCGAAAGGAAAGGCCTCGTTGGAAAAATCTGCCTTGGACACTTGCTGCAACAACGCTCGCGAATTCGGCCCCATCAGCGCCAGCACGGCGTATTGCCCGGTGACGTCGACGACAGTGCAGCGCGGATCGTCGGGCAGACCGGCAATGCGCCGCTCGAGATAGTCCATGTCGCGCGTGGCCTGCGCCGAACCGGTCACCATCAGGTACTGGTCGGGCGCAAGCCGCGTGAGCGTGAAATCCGATTCGTAGCCGCCGCGTTCGTTGAGCATGGCCGTGTAGACGGTGCGCCCCGGCGCCACGGCGACATCGTTCGCGCACAGCGTTTGCAGCACCCGCTCGGCATCGCGCCCCTTGATGAGCAGCTTCGAGAACGAACTCATGTCGAAAAGGGCGACGGCATCGCGGCATGCACGATGCTCGGCACCGCTCCACGCATGCCAGTTCTGCTGACCGAAGCTGTAGTCGATGCGCGCCTCGTCTCGCGACGGCGCAAAGAAGTTCGGCCGCTCCCAGCCCATCTTGCTGCCGAAGCAGGCGCCCTTGGCGAGCAGCGTCGCATACAGCGGCGAGCGCCGGAACGGCCGTGCCGTATCGAGTTCTCGGTTCGGCCACGGCATCGCGTAGTGCAGGCCGAGCGTTTCCTTCACGCGGTCGTGCAACCAGGTGTCGTTGCCGTTGAAGCCTGCAAAGCGGCGAATGTCGACGGGCCACAGATCCATCGTCGGCTCGCCTGCCACGATCCATTCGGCCAGCGCCATCCCCGCGCCGCCAGCCGACGCGATCCCCATCGAATTGAATCCCGCACCGACGTAGAAATTGCGCAGCTCGGGCGCTTCGCCAAGGATGAAGTTGTTGTCCGGCGTGAACGATTCCGGGCCGTTGTAGAACTGGCGAATCTGCGCCGTTTCCAGCGCAGGCACGCGAATCAGCGCGTTCTCCATGAGAATCTCGAACTGATCCCAGTCGTCGGGCAGCAACTGGAATTCGAAATTCTCCGGAATGCCGTTCATGCCCCATGGCTTGGCATTCGGCTCGAAGCCGCCCATCACCAGGCCGCCGACTTCCTCCTTGAAGTAGATGTAGCCGTCGGGGTCGCGCATCACCGGCAGATCGGTGTGTACCCCGGGAACACGCTCGGTCACGATGTAATAGTGCTCGGCCGAGTGCAGCGGCACCGTCACGCCGCACATCCGGCCGACGGCCTTGGCCCATTGCCCCGCGCAGTTGACGACGATCTCGGCATCGATGCGGCCACTCGCGCCGTCCTTGTTGCGCCACGATACGCCCGTCGCCGTGCGAATACCGTTGGGTGACGCCGTGTGAATCTCCGTGATACGCGTGTTCTCGGCAATGCGTACGCCCCGGCTGCGCGCTCCGCGTGCCAGCGCTTGCGTGAGGTCGGTCGGATTGGCCTTGCCGTCGCCGGGCAGCCACACCGCGCCGACGAGGTCGTCGGTGCGCATGACCGGCCAGAGTTCGCCCGCGTCGCGCGGCGAGATCACATCGCATTGCACACCGTACGCGCGCGCCACGGCTGCCGTGCGCTTGAGTTGCGTCATGCGTTCGTGCGTGCGCGCCACCGACAGTGAGCCGCATTGCTTCCAGCCCGTGCCGAGTCCCGTTTCCGCTTCCAGCTCACTGTAGAGCTTCGTCGAGTAGCGGATCAGCTTCGTCATGCTCTCCTGCGAGCGCAACTGGCCGACGAGTCCGGCCGCGTGCCATGTCGTGCCGCACGACAGTTGCCCCTGCTCCAGCAGAACGACGTCCGTCCAACCGAGTTTCGCGAGGTGATAGGCCACCGAACAGCCGACGATGCCGCCGCCGACGATGACGACGCGGGCGTGCGTGGGCAATGCTGAAGTCATGAGAGGGCTCCGAAGGGGGCCCGCAACCGATGACGAGGCGTCGGCGCAGGCGATGTCATGTGCGATGACGTGAGATTACGCAAAGCACGCCACCTTTGCAATAATTTGCAAAATTAATACACATATTGCAAAACAACAAGCATCGACACATCGGTGACATCAAGGCTGGCGGCCGCTCTCTGCCTCACCGCGCCCGTCCGACAAACGGCAGGTCATGACATAAGCCGCCTTGCATTCCCATGGAATTGACGCAAAAATATACGACGTATATTTAATGGTTTCTTGCCATGACCACCGCCCATGTATTCATCGCCGCGAGCCTCGACGGCTTCATCGCCCGGCCCGACGGCGACATCGACTGGCTTTTGCAGCGCGACGATCCGGACGAGGACCATGGCTACCCGGCCTTCATTGCCGACAAGGACATGATCGTGATGGGGCGAGGCACCTTCGAGAAGATGCTCAGCCTCGGCCCTTGGGCTTACGAATTGCCGGTGATCGTGCTCTCCCGGCAACTGGCCGACACGCCGGTGCCCGATGCCCTCGAAGGCAAGGTGCGGTTTTCCGGTGACACGCCGCGAGGCTTGATCGAACAACTGTCCCGCGAGAACGTGGGCAAGATCTACGTAGACGGCGGAAAAGTGGTGCAGTCGTTCCTGCGAGACGGCTTGATCGCCGACATGATCGTCACCACGATGCCGGTGCTGATCGGTTCAGGAAGGCCTTTGTTCGGTGCGTTGGCGAAGGACGTGGAGTTGCGATTGACGGGTAGCCGGAGCTTCCCTTCCGGGCTGGTGCAAACGACTTACGAGGTCGTCTCGTGATGCGCCCGCGCGGACGCCCCGCGCGTGGTGCCGGGGTCACGCGTGACATCATCCTGTCGACAGCGCTCGAGCTGCTCGACGAAGGCGGGCAAGGGCTGAGCATGCGTGCATTGGCCGCCCGGCTCGGTGTCACACCCATGAGCTTGTATCACCACGTGGAAGACCACGCGGGCCTGCTGCGCGCGCTTTCGGACAAGGTATATGCCGAGGTGCTTGCGAACATCGAAGCGGGACTGTCCGGCCGGGCCGAGGTCCACGCCCTCTTGCTTCGCTATCACGAGGCAGTACGCCGACATCCGCAATTGACGCTGGCCATCTTCGCCACGCCGGCGGCGTTTGCCGGGGTGACGCGGGAGATCACCGATCGTCTGACCGTGTTGCTCGCCGACATGACGGACGCGCCCGTGCTGTGGCGCGACATCCTGATCGATCACGCCCATGGCAGCGCACTGCCCGTCGCGCAGACTGGCGATGCGCAGCAGGCTGCGCCCGACGACCACTATCGTCAGGCCCTGGGTGTCCTTCTGGATCGCCTTAGCGCAACGTCGACCTGACGCCGGTTCGGTTTCGCGCTCCGCGTCAATGCCAAGGCGTACTGGCGACGATACGGAGCGCTTCGGAGCGGGATGGGACTCAGGCTTCGCGTCGCTGCGAGAGCAGTGCCAGCAGTTGCTCTCCGGCCTGGGCGAGCGCGCCATTGTTGGTGACGACCGAGAGCGGTACGCCGTCGGGCGGGGCTCACTCGACGCGGTGTGCGACGCGCCTGTCCAGCGCGTCGCCCGTTTCCCGCCCACGACTGGCGAGGCGCAGCGCCCGCACTTTGGGATCGACCCGAACCTCCACGAGATGCACGCGTTCGCCATAACGCTGCACGACCTGATCGAGAAACGCGCGCGAGCCATTCACGACGACATTCGCTCCCGCTGCCATCCAGGCATCGATTTCGATGCCGATGCCATATCGGCAATCGTGACTTTCCCAATCGAGCGCGAAGCATCCGAGCGACTGCCGCGTCGCGAATTCGGCGTGCGTGAGCGCCACGTGGTTTTCCCCGTCCGCCGGCGCACGCGTGATGTAGCGGTGCGCAAAGAGCACCGGCGCCGCACCGGTCTGCGGCGTACCGACCCGTTCGCGTGCGTAGGCGAGTAGCGAATCTTTCCCCGCGCCCGATGGCCCCATCACGTAGAAAAGGCGTGCGTGATTCATGCGGCACCTCGCAACGTGAAACGGTCGAGCAGTACGAATGGCGCGCCGGGCGTCGGCTCCACGAAGATCGCCAGGCTGTCCACGCGCATCGGTCCCAGCGCCTGGACGCGCGGCTGCCACCATTCGATGATGGCCGCGGCATCGTTGGCATCGACGCGATCCGACAGCGTCACGTGAAAGCGGAACTCGTCGAGCACGTAGGGGTAGCCCCATTGCATGAGCCGCTCGCGTTGCTGCGACGACAACGGCTGCGCGAGACGTTTTGCGAGTTCGACGTCGGCAAGCGGCGCACGCAGTTCATCGAATGCTCGCACGCAGTCGGCCGCGAGCGCGTCGACCGCCGTCGCCTGCGAAGCGCCCACGGCGGGGCGCAACGCCACGAAGCCCGGCCGCTTGCCGTTGTCGGCGTCGACAACATCGGTGCGCACGACGAGATCGAACGGCGCGTGACGCGACGCCACGGCCACAGCGACGTCGCGCAGATCAGCCAACCGTGCAACGGGCGTGAGCCGCATCGGTGCCTTGAGCGTCGCGTGCAAGCCGTAGCGGCGCGGGTCGACGGTCACGTCATGCAATGCGCGCGACAGGCCCGGCACCTGCGGCGCGTTGAGCGCACGGCCGGTGATCGCATCGCGCCCGAGCCATCGGCTGCCTTCGTTCCACCAGCACGAGCCGGCGGGCGGTGCGTAGTAGATGGCGAAACGCGCCGTCGTCGGATCGAACGCCGGGACTTCTGCGGAGAACACCTCGCTCATTGTCCGTCCCCTTGCACCACCAACTGCATGCGATCGGCCGGGAAGTAGGCAACGCCGTACTTGATCGGCTTGTCCGCCACGTCCACGTCGGTACTCTCCACGCTCAGCACCGGTTGCTGACGATTGATGCCGAGGTGGCGCGCAATGTCCGCGTCGGGCAAGCGCGCCCCGATGCGACTTTCGCGGCGGGTGTAATCCGTCACACCGAACGTCGCGAGTGCGGCACTGATCGACGTGTGCTGCGCGAAGACGTCGGGAAAGTCGGGAAAGCGCGTTGCCGGAAACCAGTTCTCGCTGTACGCGAGCGGCAGCTCGATGCCTTGCGCATCGAGACTGCGGCGTGTGAGTTCAACGCGATAGACGAGTGCCCCCGCGGGCAGTTCGAGTGCATGCGCAACGTTCGCTTCGGCTTTTACCTTCTGTGCCGACACGATCTGCTGCGCCGTCTTGAGATTGTTCTGCGACAGGTTTTCCGTGAAGCGCGTACGCCGCCCGATGACGTAGCCGATGGCCCCCGCCTGCACGAAGGTGCCACGTCCGTGCTCCACGTTCACCAGCCCTTGCTCCGCCAGCCCGAGAATCGCGCGACGCACGGTGTGACGGTTCACGCCAAAACGCTGCGCGAGATCGGTCTCGCTCGGCAGACGATCGTCAGGCAGGCCTTCGCCATAACGGCGCTGGCCGATTTCCGTGGCAAGAATCTGCGCAATCTGCCGCCAGACGGCGACGCCGCTGCCACGTTCGAGTTGTGCTGTCATCAAATTGACACCCGCGAAAGTTGTAATGAGGTCGCGTGCATTACCCCAATCGGTGTCATTGCGATCATACACACGTCTATACGACTAGACAATCATGACGAACTCAACTTCCTTCACGGCGCATGACGCGGGCACCGCTGCCCCGCCGGCACGCGCGCAATGGCTCGCGTTGTTCGCCCGCGCCACGCGCGACGAGCTCGACGACGCCATCGCGCGCTGTCCCGACGCCCCCGACTTCGTCTGGCTACGCGCCCCGCAGACCGGCCTCGTGCTGGTGCAGGGCCGCGTCGGCGGCAGCGGTGACCGATTCAACCTCGGCGAGACGACGGTGACGCGCTGCACGTTGCGTCAACGCGACGGCGTGGTCGGCACCGGCTACGTGCTGGGCCGCGATGCGGAACGCGCGGTACGCGTGGCGCGTCTCGACGCACTCATGCAGATGCCGCAGCACCACGCCACGATCGCGGTCGGGCCGCTCGTCGCGATCTCGCAGCGGCTGGCCGCCACCGCTGCGCAGAACGACGCCGACACGGCCGCCAGCCGCGTCGAGTTCTTCACGATGGTTCGGGAGGCCTGAATGTTGACACCCTCGACACCTGACTGGTCGCAGCTTCAGCCCGGCTTCGCCGACCCGGTGCACGACGCCCAGCGCGTGTTCCGTGCCGTACTCGATGCGCTTGCGCGCCCGGGCCAACTCCGCAGTGTCGGCAGCCGGCTCGCAGAGAGCGAGGAAGCCAGCATCGCTGCGCGCGCCACGCTGCTCGCCCTGGCCGACGCCACCACCGCTGTGTGGCTGCAAGCGCCGCTGCCCGAAGTGGCGAGTGCATTGCGCTTTCACACCGGCGCGCCGCTGCTGTGCGGCGAAGCCGAACTGCCACGTGCGCAATTTGCGTTGCTCACCGACCCCACGCGTTGCCCGGCGCTGGCGCGGTTCGCCTTCGGCACGGCCGAGTCGCCGGAACACAGCGCCACGCTGATCGTCGACGTGCCGACACTCGCCGCTGGCCATGCGGCGAATGACACGCATCGCGACGGACTGCACCTGCGGTTGCGTGGCCCCGGCATCGCAACGCATACGGATGTGACCGTCGGTGGCCTCGACGCCGCTTTCTGGCAGGCGCGTGCCGCACTGGCACCGCGCTTTCCCGCCGGGCTCGATCTGCTGATTGCGTCGGGCGACGCTGTGCTCGGGCTACCGCGCACCACGCATGTGGAGGTTTGCTGATGTACGTCGCAGTCAAAGGTGGCGAGCGCGCCATCGAACAATCGTGGGATCTGCTCGCCAAGGCGCGACGCGGCAATCCCGAGATTCCCGCGCTCACCGTGACGCAGATTCGCGAGCAGATGCGTCTGGCCGTCTCGCGCGTGATGAGCGAAGGCGCGCTGCATGACGAGACACTTGCCGCGCTGGCCATCAAACAGGCCGCGGGCGATCTGGTCGAGGCGATCTTCCTGTTGCGCGCCTATCGCACGACACTGCCGCGCCTGGGCACGACGCGTCCCATCGACACCGCAGCCATGCGCCTGTCACGCCGCATCTCCGCAACGTTCAAGGACGTGCCGGGCGGACAGGTGCTCGGCGCCACCTACGATTACACACAGCGGCTGCTCGATTTCGCGCTGCTGGCGGAAGGCGAAACCCCGGGGAGTGCGGCGCGAGCTCCGCTGCCGGGGGAAACGCAAGACAACACGTCGGACGACGCCCCGACATCCGTCGCAGCGAACACGTCGACTCCCGTGGCGACGGCGCTCGGCACTCCCGGCATTCCGCCGGTGCCGCCCATCGCGACCACGCCGCGCGTGACGGACATCATGAAGCGCGACGGCCTGCTCGAATCGCTCAGCGCCGACGACACCGACCCCGAGCCGCACGATCTCGTGCACTCGCCGTTGTTCACCCCGGCGTCACGCACGGCGCGCTTGCAGAACCTCGCGCGCGGCGACGAAGGTTTCCTGCTCGCGCTCGGCTACTCCACACAGCGTGGCTACGGCAACGACCATCCGTTCGCGGGCGAAATCCGTATTGGCCACGTGGCCGTCGAAATCGTGCCGGAAGAACTCGGCTTCGCCATCGACATTGGCGAAATCGCCGTGACGGAATGCCAGATGGTCACGCAGTTCGGCGGCAATCAGGACGTGCCGCCGCAGTTCACACAGGGCTACGGTCTCGCCTTCGGACACAACGAACGCAAGGCGCTCGCGATGTCGCTCGTCGACCGCGCGCTGCGCACGCAGGAACTGGGCGACGAGATCACGTCGCCCGCGCAACAACAGGAATTCGTGCTCTATCACAGCGACAACGTCGAAGCGTCAGGCTTCGTGCAGCACCTGAAGCTGCCGCACTACGTCGACTTCCAGGCGGAACTGGAACTGGTGCGCCGCTTGCGCGCAGAGCATGCCGCGAAATACGGAACGCCGGCCACCGAGGGTGAAGTACGCGCCGGCGATCAGAACACTCAGGAGGCTGCATGAATCAGGCCGCTTCACTTCCTACTTCACTCCCCACATCGCGCCCCGGGTCATCCACCGCACCCGCTGCCACCTTCGACGGCTACAACTTCGCGTTCCTCGACGAACAGACCAAACGCATGATTCGCCGCAGCCTGCTCAAGGCGGTGGCGATTCCCGGCTATCAGGTGCCGTTCGGCAGCCGCGAGATGCCGCTGCCCTATGGCTGGGGCACGGGTGGCATTCAGGTCAGCGCCGCCGTAATCGGTGCCGACGACACGCTCAAGGTGATCGACCAGGGCGCCGACGACACGACCAACGCCGTGAACATCCGTCGCTTCTTCGCGCGCACCGCCGGTGTCGCCACCACGACGAAGACGGCCGACGCCACGGTCATCCAGACCCGTCACCGCATTCCCGAAGCCGCGCTGCACGAAGGCCAGATCATGGTCTATCAAGTGCCGATGCCCGAACCGATGTTCCGGCTCGAACCGCGCATTGCAGAGTCGCGCAAGCTTCACGCGCTCGGCGAGTACGGCCTCATGCGTGTGCGTCTTTACGAGGACATCGTGCGCCACGGCGCGATCGCGACCACTTACGACTATCCGGTTATCGTGAACGGGCGCTATCTCACGTCGCCCTCCCCGATTCCGAAGTTCGACAACCCCAAGCTGCATATGAACCCGGCGCTGCAACTGTTCGGGGCGGGACGCGAGCGGCGCCTGTACGCGATTCCGCCGTACACGCCCGTCGAGAGTCTCGACTTCGACGACCACCCGTTCGAGATCCAGAAGTGGGACGCCCACTGCGCCCTGTGCGGCGCGACCGACAGCTTCCTCGACGAAGTCATCACGGACGACGCCGGCACGCGCATGCACGTCTGCTCCGACAGCGACTATTGCGGCAGCCGCACCGACGCGGAGGAGAACGCATGAACGCGCTCGTGGATAACGCAACGCGGGGCGCGTTGCCGATGGACGAACCGCTGCTGCGTGTGGCGGGCCTCGGCAAGCGCTACGGCGATCGCATCGGCTGCGCCGACGTGACGTTCGATCTGTGGCCCGGCGAAGTCGTGTGCGTGGTCGGGGAGTCCGGTTCGGGCAAGTCGACACTGCTCAACACGCTCGCACTGCGTCACGAGATCGATGCGGGCGCACTGCACTATCGCGGCACCGACGGCACGCTGCACGACCTGCGCACGCTCGACGAAGCGCACAAGCGCCGCCTGCTGCGCACCGAATGGGGCTTCGTGGAGCAAAACCCGCGCGACGGTCTGCGCATGAACGTGTCGGCCGGCGGCAACATCGGCGACCGGTTGATGGCGGTGGGCGCACGCCACTTCGGCGATATCCGCGCGAAGGCCAGTCACTGGATGGCGCAGGTCGAGCTCGATCCGGCGCGCGTCGACGAGATGCCCGGCGCGTTCTCCGGCGGCATGCAGCAGCGCCTGCAGATCGCCCGCAACCTCGTGACCGAGCCGCGGCTCGTCTTCATGGACGAACCGACCGCCGGTCTCGACGTGTCGGTGCAGGCACGTCTGCTCGACCTGCTGCGCTCGCTCGTGGAACGCCTTCATCTGGCCGCCATCATCGTCACGCACGATATCGGGGTCGCGCGACTGATTGCGCACCGACTGATCGTGATGCAGGCGGGCCGTGTGGTCGAAGCCGGGCTGACCGATCAGGTACTCGACGATCCCCAACACCCCTACACGCAACTGCTGGTCTCCTCGGTGCTGCCCGTATGACGCTCGCAACGAACACTCCCAACGCGGCCGCGCTGCGCCAGGCATCAAGCACGCTCGTCACGCGCGAGCACGACGTGATGCTGCGTGCGCAGGACCTGCACAAGACGTTCCGGCTGCACGCCCAGGGCGGCACCGCCATTCCCGCGCTCGAGGGCGTGGACCTCACGGTGCGACGCGGTGAATGCGTCGCCCTCGTCGGGCCCTCCGGGGCAGGCAAGAGCACGCTGCTGCGCTGCCTGTACGGCAATTACCTCGTGGGCGAAGGCCGCATCGAGATTCGTCATGACGACGGACGCGGCGAGCGCTGGGTGGAACTCACGAGCGCCACCGCACGCGAAGTGCTCTCGGTGCGCCGCACCACGCTCGGCTACGTCAGCCAGTTCCTGCGCGTGATTCCGCGCGTGAGCACGCTCGACATCGTGGCCGAGCCGCTGCGCCGCCTCGGTCACGACGAGCGCGATGCGGCCGGACGCGCGCGTGACCTGCTCGCGCGCCTGAACATTCCCGAGCGGCTCTGGTCGCTCGCCCCGGCGACGTTCTCCGGCGGCGAGCAGCAGCGCATCAACATCGCGCGCGGGCTGATTGCCGCCGCGCCGGTGCTGCTGCTCGACGAGCCGACGGCCTCGCTCGACGCCCAGAACCGCGCCGTGGTCTGCGCACTGATTACCGAAGCGCGCGCCGCCGGCAGCGCGATCGTCGGCATCTTCCACGACGAGGCGACCCGCGACGAGGTCGCCACACGCACGCTGGCCATGCGGCCCGTGCTTCGCCCCGCTCATTGATCCCCGGAGTCTGTTCATGCTCATCAAGAACGCCCGCATCGTCACCCCCGAGACCACCTTCACCGGCGTGCTCGAAGTGCGCGAGGGCCGCATTCATTCCGTGGAAGAAGGCACCACGCAAGTGCCGGAGGCCATCGACTGGCAGGGCGATCACCTGATCGCCGGTCTGGTCGAGCTGCACACGGACAACCTGGAGAAGCATCTCGCGCCGCGCCCCGGCGTGATCTGGAACACGCACGCCGCGTTTGCCATTCACGACGCCCAGGTCGCCGCCGCCGGGATCACCACCGTCTTCGATTCGCTGGTCATCGGCGAGCGCGACGGCTTCGGGCTGCGCAGCCGCAAGGTGCAGCACGAGTGCGGACAGGCACTGCTCGACACAGCAGCCGCCGGACTCTTTCGCGCCGATCACTTCCTGCATCTGCGCTGCGAAGTGGCGACGCACGATGCCGCCGACGCGTTCGTCGAGATGTGCGACCACCCGCTGCTGCGCCTCGTCTCTCTCATGGATCACACGCCGGGGCAGCGCCAGTGGCACGACCCGGTGATGTACCGTCAGTACCACGAGCGCAATGGCAAAGTGTCGGACGAGACCTGGGAGGCGATGCTCACCGAGCTGATTGCACATCAGGAAGCGTATGCACTGCCGCATCGCCGCAAGATCGTGGAGATCTGCCGCACGCGTGGCCTGCCGCTGGCGAGCCATGACGACACGTCGCTCGAGCACGTGGAAGAAGCGGTGCGCGACGGCGTGGCGATCTCTGAATTCCCGACGACGCTTGCTGCGGCACGAGGTGCGCATGAGCAGTCGATCGGGGTCATCATGGGCGCACCGAACATCGTGCGCGGCGGCTCTCACTCGGGCAATGTCGCTGCCGCCGATCTCGCTCGCGAGGACGTACTCGACATTCTGTCGTCGGACTATGTGCCGTCGAGCCTGATGCAGGCGGCGTTCCAGCTGCACACGGACATCGGCTGGTCGCTGTCGAAGGCGATGCGCACCGTGTCGTGGAATCCGGCACAGTCGGCGGGCCTCACGGATCGCGGCGGTATCGCGCCGGGACTGCGCGCCGATATGGTGCGCGTGGCCGTGCGTCCGGGCATGCCGCCGGTGCCGCGTGCAACGTATCTGGAAGGCGCTCGGATCGCTTGAACCCAGCCGGCTGCGACACGTAGCAAAGGGCGCTTCGGCGCCCTTTTTACATGCCTTACCCGATCTCGAACATCGGACGCAAGCGACACGGCAATGACGGCTGCGACGGAAGCGACGGAAGCGACGGAAACGACGAAGGGCGCCGAAGCGCCCTTGTTCATTGCTGCCAGACGCCGTCCGCGTCAGATCACCATCTTGCGCACGCGTGCCGAGAACACGTCGATGCAGGTGACCACGACGATCATGATCAGCATCACGGCACACGTCTGCGCGTACTGGAAGCTGCGAATCACTTCGTAGAGCACCACGCCGATGCCGCCGGCACCCACCATGCCTACCACCGACGCCGAACGCACGTTCGACTCGAAGCGGTACAGCGTGTACGAAATCCACAGCGGCATGACCTGCGGCAGCACGCCGTACAGGATTTCGTCGATGGCGCGCGCGCCCGTGGCCCGCACACCTTCCACCGGACGCGGATCGATCGCCTCGACCGCTTCGGCGAACAGCTTCGAGAGCGTGCCCGTCGTATGCACCCACAACGCGAGCACACCGGCGAACGGCCCCAGGCCCACCGCCACGATGAACAGCATCGCGAACACCATCTCGTTAATCGCGCGGCACGCATCCATCACGCGGCGCACCGGCTGGTACACCCACGCGGGCACCATGTTCGATGCCGAGAGCAACCCCATCGGAATCGAGCACACCACGGCGAGCACCGTGCCCCACACCGCGATGTGGATCGTCACCATCATCTCGTTCACATACACGCGCCAGTCCTTGAAGTCCGGCGGGAAGAAGTCGTGCGCGAACTGGCTCATGTTGCCCGAGTCGCGGAACAGATCGAGCGGGCGCATGTCCGCGCCGCTCCACGACCACACCAGGATCAGGAAGAACGCACCCCAGCCGATCAGGGACAACCAGGAACGCTTGGGCGGCTCGCCCGGCAGGCGGCCATTTGCATTGAGGGGAACGCTGGTGTTCATGTCGAGTACCACAGGTCATACCGGCCGTCGTACCGCGCAATGCCATGCAATGTCGCGCCAGACCACCGGTGAAAATTCGGACAGCAAAGGAGGCGACGGGCCGCACCACACCATCCACAGGCCCGCCGTCTTCGATGGCGGGGCGGCGCATTTCACATGCACCGCCCCACAAGACAACGTCAAACTACGTCAAACCACTTCCGAAGCGTGCTACGCTTACTTCGTCTTGCTGAGTTGCTGGTCGAGCGCGGCGAGCTTGCTTTCGATGTCGGCCAGTTGCGCCTTCTTCTTGGCAGCGTCGACGCTCGTGTCGGCTTCGAGCTGGGTCTTCTGCTTGAACAGTTCCAGTTGGCGGATCGGCAGCAGCTGAGCATCCGACGACGCGCGGAAACCGCCGTAGTTGTAGATGTTCTTCAGCACTTCCTTCTCATGCGCGTCCTTGCCGTAGGCGAGGAAGAAGTCGCGAATCTTCTTCTTCGTGCCGTCCGGCAGGTCCTTGCGCCACAGCAGCGGGTCCGACGGAATCAGCGGCGACTTCCAGATCACGTGCACCAGCTTGGCCTTCTCCGGCTGCGTGGCTTCGAGCTTGTTGAGCTCTTCCGTGTTGTTGGTGGCCACGTCGACCTGGTTGTTGATCACGGCCATCAGGTTGGCGCCGTGGTTCGAGCTGCGCGCCGTCTTGAAGTACGTGCGCGGGTCGATGTTGTTCTTCGCGAACACGTAGTAGCCCGGCACCAGCGTGCCCGACGTCGAGGTCGGATCGCCCAGGCCGAAGTTGATCTTCTTGCCGTTCTTGATCACGTCGTCGAGCGTCTTGTACGGGCTAGCGGCGTTCGAGATCAGCAGCGAGTAGTAGCCTTCGGTGCCGTCGGCGTACTGGATCTTCGCGAAGACTTCACCTTGCGAGCGGTCCACGGCTTCCATCGCGCCCTTGTTGCCCATCCACGCGAGTTGCACCTTGTTGAAGCGCATGCCTTCGATCACGCCGGCGTAGTCGGTGGCGAAGAACGGGGTCACCTTCAGACCCGTTTGCTTCTCCATGTCGTCGATCAGCGGCTGCCAGCGTTGGCGCAGGGCCGCGCTGGAATCGGTCGAGATGATGCCGAAGTTGATTTCCTGCGCGTGTGCCGCCGCGACCGAGGCGATCATGGCCGCACCGGCCAGCAGGGTTTTCCACAGTTTCATGAGAGCAAGCTCCAGGTCAGTTCAGGCTGAGGGACATCGAGGTGAGAAAGGGTGCTTCCGCATCGGCAGGCTTGGCGTTCGTGCCGCCGTTCGCGCCGTCCGTGCTTTCCGAGGTTTCCGACGTTTCGTTGAGCAACTCGCTGGCCTGCACGCCGTACAGGCGACGCAGCAGGTCGGGCGTGAGCGCCGAAGACGGGCCGTCGTACACCACGCGCCCCTGATGCAGGGCTACGGTGCGCACGCAGTAGCGCATCGCCACATCCACCTGGTGCAGCGAGACGACAACCGTCAGTTTGTGATCGCGGTTCATGCGGGCCAGCATGTCCATCACCTTGCGTGCCGACTCCGGGTCGAGCGAGGCGATCGGTTCGTCCGCGAGAATGATCTTGGCGCCCTGCACCAGCGTGCGCGCCAGTGCCGCGCGCTGCTGCTGACCGCCCGAGAGCGTGCTTGCGCGCTGGAACGCCAGATCGGCGATACCAACTTCGGCAAGCGCCGCAATCGCGGTCTGACGCTCCGCCGACGTGAAGCGGAACATCAGGCTGCGCCACAGCGGCACGCGAGCGAGCAGGCCCGTGAGCACGTTGGTAATGACCGGCAGGCGGCCCACCAGGTTGAATTGCTGGAAGACAAAACCGATGTCGCGACGGATCTGGCGCACTTCACGCACGATGCGGCCATCGCGCTGAATCGGGCGGCCCAGGATCTCGATGCTGCCCGGTTGCTGGTCGGCCGCGACGAAGCCCGCAATGTGACGCATCAACGTCGACTTGCCCGAGCCCGACGCGCCGATGAGGGCGATCATTTCGCCGGGCATCACTTTGAGCGCCACTTCGTCAAGCGCACGTCGTCCGCCGCCGAAAGTCTTGGTCAGTCGCTCGATTCGAATCGCTTCGTCCACGGTTCACCTGTCAGTCAGATCGCCAGCCGGGCCGCCTGCCGCGTTGGTCAGCACCCCACGGGGAGGGGCGCATCGCCTGCATCGCTCGACTAGCTGTTTTGTGGCAATTTGTGCCAAAAGTGAACGCAGTCTAAAAAGACTCGATGACAACACGGTGACAATCGACCAGCTTTTCCCGGGCGACGGAAAACCCTTATCGGCTCAATGATTTGGCAACGTTTTCGGGAGAGTGCCGGGTGCTGTCGCGAGGACGTCACAGTCACTTCCGGCGAGACGGGACATCATCAGTCACGAGAACGACGGACGATTTTGTCTACATCTTTCGGAGGGGGCCGGCAGCGCAAATTGCCACGATGTCGGCGGGCGAGGCCTCGCGACAAGCGTCGCGCCGGCCCGGGCGTCAGGGCGCCCGACGCCGGGCGCAATCCCGCTTGGCGACGTGTGGCGAGCCGTGGCGATCTAAGGCGCGATCAAGCGGACGTATGAAGGATCGGTGTGCCGGGCAACGCGGCACGACGAGATCGACGTCGAAACGCAAAACGGCATATCCACGGAGATATGCCGTTTTGCTTGCCACCGCACGTCGCGACGGCGATTGCGGTGGGAGCACCGCCTCGGGATCAGGCGATCAGGAGTTCCGGACCGCGCGCGCGCAACTGCGCGAGCATGCTCTTGTGCGGTGCGGCGTCGCTGATGAGGTAGCGTGCCGCTTCGAAGTGGCGAATGCGCACCGGGGTGACGCGTCCGAACTTGGTGTGGTCGGCCACCACGGCCGAGACGTTCGCACACAGCAGCATGCGCGCACGAAGTTCGGCCGCTGCGCGGTTGAAGTCGGTGATGCCGCCATCTTCCGTCACGCCGCCCACGCCGATGAACGCGAAGTCGGCATGGTATTGCGCGATCTGGTTGATGGCATCCCAGCCCTGCACGGCATCTTCGTTGTCCTGCAATTCGCCGCCGAGCAACGTCACGCGGTTGTCGTGATGGCGGCCGAGCAGACGCGCAATCTGCCAGTCGTTCGTGTAGATGCGCAACCGGTGTTTGGACAGCAGTGCCTGCGCCACCGCGCGCGTGGTGGTGCCGTAATCGATGATGACCGACGCCCCGTCGGGCACCAGCTCTGCGGCTCGCACGCCAATGGCGCGCTTGCCCACGGCGTTGACGTTCTCGCGCAGTGTCCAGTCGGGCTCGCTGCGGTCGGCGGCCAGCGCGCCACCGTGCGTCATGAGCAACAGCCCGCGGGCGGCGAGCGTATTCAGGTCACGTCGGACCGTCTCTCGCGAGACCCCCAATTCACGCACCAGGTCGCTGATGGCGAGCGCCCCGGTCTTGGCGAGTTGTTCGAGCACGTACTGTTGGCGTTGTTCGGCAAGCATGGTCGGACAATGTCGGTTGGACTACGAAATCTTGATGGCATCCGGGATGCCGCGCCTAAGCGATGACGGAAGTGACGCGTTGCCCGATTATCCCTGCAACGCGACGCGCAACCCCAGCCCGATGAAGATGGCACCTGCCACGCGATCGAGCCAGCGCCCCGCCCCGGGACGACGCTTGAGCCATCCCCCCAGCACGCCCGCAAACCAGCCATACGCGCTGAAGACGACGATCGTCTGCGCCATGAACACGAGGCCGAGCAGCAGCATCTGCCAGCCCGGATGCGCCGCGTCGGCGCTCACGAACTGCGGCAGGAACACGAGGAAGAACAGCGTGACCTTCGGGTTGAGCATGTTCGCGAACACGCTCTGGCGGAAGACGGCGCCGAGCGGTTGTGGCGTGGTGTCGCTCGCGGTGGCCATCGCACCGCGCGCGCGCAGTGCCTTGATGCCGATCCAAACGAGATAGGCCGCCCCCGCGAGCTTGATCGCTTCGAACGCCCACGGCGACGAACGCAGCACGGCTGCCAGCCCGACGGCCGCGATGGTCGTATGGAACAGACAACCGGAGGTAAAGCCCGCCGCCGCAGCCAGCCCCGCACGTCGCCCCTGCGCAATGCCGCGCGCGATGACCTGCATGTTGTCCGGGCCCGGGGCGAGCGTGATCGCCACCGAGGTCAGCAGGAACAGCCAGAGATTGGGCATCGGTGCGTCCGGGTCGTGGGAGGAAACGTCAGGGTATCGTCAGGCTCGGTCGGGGGACGCCGGGATCAGTGGCCCTCAAAGGAGCACAACAGGAAGAGCGACAGGCCGGCGTCGCGAATCATGCGCGAGCCGCCGAGCTCCGGCAGGTCGACGATGGCCGCACCTTCGATGACCGTTGCGCCAAGGCGTTCGAGCAGCTTCTTGCCTGCGAGCATCGTGCCGCCGGTGGCGACCAGATCGTCGATGAGCAGCACACGGTCGCCCGGGCCGCACGCGTCGGCATGGATCTCGACCGTCGCACTGCCGTACTCGAGTTCGTACTCTTCGGCGACCGTCTGGTACGGCAGCTTGCCCTTCTTGCGGATCGGAATGAAGCCGATGTTCAGCTCGTAGGCCAGGATCGAGCCGAGGATGAAGCCCCGCGCATCGAGACCGGCAATGTAGTCGGGACGCTGCGCCATGTAGCGATGCACGAACACATCGATGAGCACACGCAACGTACGCGGGTTCTTGAGCAAGGGCGTAATGTCGCGGAACTGCACGCCGGGGGCGGGCCAGTCCGGTACGGTGCGAATCTGGCTCTTGATATAGGCGGCAGGGGACTCGTCGATCTGCACGGGGATCCTTCGTGGGGTACTGATAGAGAACACGCCACATTATGCCAAAAAGACCCGGGGCGCCGATGACAGACGTCAGGACGGTTCGCCGACGCCCTGATCTGCCCTGTTCTGCCCCGACCCGCCCGGACTGCGATCCGGCCGTCATCAGGCCGATGACGATCCGGCGACGGCGGATTACCGTCGCTTTTCTGCTTCCCGGCCCAACAGACGCGCCTCGGCCGCCACCAGCTTTTCCGGCAGTCCGCGCAGCACCACGATGTCCTCGGCCATCAGGCGGGTTTCCGCGACCGGTTCCACGCCCCGGATTCCGTGACGACGGATCGCCGTGACCGTCACGCCGAGTTTGTCGAGGCGAAGCTCGCCCAGGGTACGCCCCACGGCGTCGGCGTTGAGCGGCAAGGGCACCGATTGCAGACGCACCTGCTCACGTTCGCCGCCTTCGTCTTCGTCGTCCAAACCGTGGAAGTAGCCGCGCAACAGGCTGTAGCGTTCGTTACGCGCCTGCGCCACGCGACGCAGCACGCGGCGCATCGGCACTCCCATGAGCACCAGCGCATGCGACGCAAGCATGAGGCTGCCCTCGACGATCTCGGGCACGACTTCGGTGGCCCCGGCGGCGATGAGATCGTCGATGTGCGTGTCGTCGACGGTGCGCACCACGACCGGCAACGTCGGCTCCAGCGCCTGCACCTGCGCGAGCACCTTCAGCGCGGCCGGCGTGCTGTCGTAGGTCACCACGATACCGGCCGCACGGTGAATCCCCGCCGCGACCAGCGCTTCGCGCCGGGCGGCGTCGCCGAATACGACCGTCTCGCCGGAACTGGCCGCCTCCATCACGCGGTCGGGATCGAGATCGAGCGCCACGTAACCGATGCCTTCCTGTTCAAGCATGCGCGCCAGGTTCTGGCCGCAACGGCCGTAACCGCAGATGATGACGTGCCCCGACGTCTTGATGCTCTGCGTGGCGATTTTCGTCATCTGCAACGACTGCATCATCCATTCGTTGGCGACGAAGCGCAGCGCAATGCGATCGGCGTTGATGATCAGGAACGGCGCACACAGCATCGAAAGCAGCATGCCCGCAAGCACCGCCTGCGAGAGCGACGGGTCGAGCAGGTGTCGGTCGATCACGAGATTGAGCAGCACGAAGCCGAATTCGCCGGCCTGCGCCAGTCCCAGGCCGGTACGGATCGCCGTGCCGGGCGGGCTGCCGAAGAGCCGCGCCAATCCCGCGATGAGCGTGAACTTGACGACGAGCGGCCCCACGAAGAACAGCAGCACGAGCAGCGGCTGCTTCATGACGATGGCGGGGTCGAGCAACATGCCGGTCGTGATGAAGAACAGGCCGAGCAGCACGTCGCGAAACGGCTTGATGTCGTCTTCCACCTGATGGCGGAACGGCGTCTCGGCGATCAGCATGCCCGCAATGAACGCGCCCAGCGCCATCGACAGGCCGAGATGCTCGGTGACGTAAGCCAGCCCCAGCGTGAGCAACAGCAGGTTGAGCATGAAAAGCTCTTGCGAGCGTCGCGCCGCCACGATGTGGAACCAGCGGCCGACCATTCGCTGGCCGACCCACAGCAGCAGGGCGAGCGCGCCCGTGATCTTGAGCGCGGCGAGCGACAACGCGAGCACCAGCGCCTTCGGATTACCGCCCAGTGCGGAAATCACGATCAGCAAGGGCACGACCGCCAGATCCTGGAACAGCAACACGCCCATGATGTTGCGGCCATGCTCCGTCTCCAGTTCGAGCCGCTCGGCCAGCATCTTGGTGACGATGGCCGTCGACGACATGGCCAGCGCGCCGCCCAGCGCCACCGACGCCTGCCATGAGAACGACCAGAACAGATTGACGAGCGCCCCGAGTCCCACGGCCACGAGCAGAGTTCCCATCACCTGGGACACCCCGAGTCCGAGCACCACGCGCCGCATGCTCTTGAGCTTGGGCAGCGAGAATTCGATGCCGATGGAGAACATCAGGAACACGACGCCGAACTCGGCGAGGTACTGCACGCGCTGCGAGTCGGACGCCAGACCGAGTGCATGCGGGCCGATGACGATGCCCACACTCAGGTAGCCAAGCATCGGCGGCAGATGCAGCATGCGGAACAGCACCACCCCGACGCAGGCGGCAAACAGCAGAACGAGAGTGAGTTCGAGGGGAGATGCCATCGGCTGGGGCGGGTTTCCTGAGTGGTTCGGAAGGCGTGGCACGTCTCATGCAAGGCCCGTGCCAGTTCGTGCTTGCACGGCTGCCCGAAGGAAAAACCGGGACGCGCCGGGCGAAGGCCCGGATCGCGCAAGGTCAAGCCCGGTGGGGCTGTCCTGCGCGTGGCGTCCGTTTTGATATACTCCGCGCATGATAGCGAAAATCAATCCAGGCCGGGCACTCGAGGTCGCCCGGGAGGTGTTGCGCACGGAAGCCGACGCCATCGAACGCGTCTCCGCGCACCTCGACGACAGCTTCTTCGAAGCGGTCTCGCTGCTGCTCGCGTGCCGCGGACGTGTGGTCGTCACCGGGATGGGCAAATCGGGCCACATCGGCCGCAAACTGGCCGCCACGTTCGCCAGCACCGGCACGCCCGCATTCTTCGTTCACCCCGCCGAAGCCAGCCACGGCGACTTGGGCATGATCACGGCCGGCGATGTTGTCGTCGCCCTGTCCAACTCCGGCGAAACCGGCGAAATCGTCAGCATCCTGCCGATGATCAAGCGCATCGGCGCCAAGCTCATCGCCATGACGGGCAATGCCGCATCGAGCCTCGGACGCCTGTCGGACGTCCACCTCGACGCGCACGTGGACCGCGAAGCCTGCCCGCTGGGGCTCGCCCCCACGGCCAGCACGACCGCCGCGCTGGCGCTGGGCGATGCCCTTGCCGTCGCGCTGCTCGACGCCCGCGGCTTCGGCGCCGACGACTTCGCCCGCTCGCACCCGGGCGGCGCGCTCGGCCGCCGTCTGCTGACTTTCGTGCGCGACGTAATGCGCACCGGCGACCGGATTCCGCGCGTACGCTCCGACGCCAGCCTGTCCGAGGCCCTGCTCGAGATGACCGCCAAGGGTCTCGGCATGACGGCCATCGTCGACGGCGACGACCACGTCGTGGGTATCTTCACCGACGGCGATCTGCGCCGTTTGTTCAAGCGTACACTCGACTTCAGCACGCTCAAGCTGGCCGATGTGATGAAGGCCGGCCCGCGCACCATCGGCCCCGATCAGCTCGCCGCAGAAGCCGCCGAGCTGATGGAGCGTTTCGGCATCACGCAATTGCTCGTGACCGAGAACGGCCGCCTCGTGGGTGCGCTGAACGTCCACGATCTGTTCGCCGCCAAGGTCGTGTGAGTCTTCTGTCCATGAGTCACTCCAGTATCGCCCACGCCCAACCCGCCGCCTTCGCGGTCGATCTCGTTGCTGCGACCGAGCGCGCCGCCCGGCTCCGGGTCATGGTGTTCGACGTCGACGGTGTCCTCACCGACGGCGGCCTGCGTTACGGTCCGGCCGGCGAGGTCATCAAGACGTTCGATTCGCTCGACGGCCACGGCCTGAAGCTGCTGGCCGAGGCGGGTATCGTCACGGCCATCATCACCGGGCGTCAGTCCGATATCGTGGCCAAACGCGCGGCGGATCTGCGCGTCGCCCATGTCTATCAGGGTGTGCACGACAAGCGCGCCGCCTTTGAGGACCTGTGCGGCAAGCTCGGCGTGAGCGCCGATGTCTGCGGCCATGTCGGCGACGACTGGCCCGATCTGCCCGTCCTCACGCGCGTGGGCTTTGCCGCCTGCCCCGCCAATGCCCATGTTGAAGTGAAGACGCGCACACACTGGATCGCGCAAGCCCGTGGCGGCGAAGGCGCCGTGCGCGAACTGTGCGACTTCATCCTGCGTGCCCAGGGACGTTACGACGCCCTGCTCGCCGAAGCGCTGGCCTGACGCGTCGAGGGAACCGATCACTCATGGCCATTCAACGTGTCTCGCCCGCCTCGCTCATCGCCATTGCCGTGCTGGCAGGCCTCGCCGCCGGCACCTACTGGCTGGTGCAGCGCACGCTGCCCTCCGATGACGACCACGCGCCATACGTCAAGCAGCACATTCCGGATTACTACGCCGACAACATGGTGATCTCCATGCTGTCGGCCAGCGGCATGACGCAGTACCGCGTCAACGCCGTGCACATGACGCACTTCGAAGACGACCAGACCACGGCCATGACGATGCCCGCCGTGCGGGCCTTCACGCCGGACCAGCCGGAAGTGACCGCCACCGGCAAGCGCGGCACGCTCAATGCCGACATGTCGGTCGTCGACCTCTACGAGAACGCCGTCGTGGTACGCCAGCCGGGGCCGCGCGACCCGGAAATGCGCGCGTTGTCGGAGCACTTCCAGGTGCTCGTGAACGAAGACATCGTACGCACGGAATTGCCGGTTCAGCTCTTCCGCGGGGCCTCCGTGATGTACGGCGACGGCATGATTTTCAATAACATCTCGCGCGCCGTACAATTGCTCGGCAACGTGCACGGCACGATTCAGCCGGCAGAGCTGGGCAGCAAGAATCCCCCGGCACCGCCCGCCGCGCCCAGTGCGCCATCCCAGACCAATCAGGGCTCCAAGACCCCATGACCGATCGCCGCAACCCGCGACCCGTTTCCGCATCGCTGCGCGCCCTGCGCGCGCTGGCCGCCGCCTTCGCCGTGCTCGGTGCACTCGCGTCGCCGCTGGCGCACGCCGAACGTGCCGACCGCGACAAGCCGCTCAATGTCGAGTCGGACCACATGAGCTACGACGACCTCAAGCAGGTCAACATCTTCACCGGCAACGTGACGATGACCAAGGGGACGATCATCCTCAAGGCCGATCGCGTCGAAGTGACCCAGGACCCGGAGGGCTACCAGTACGCCACGGCGTTCTACAAGCCGGGCGGCCCGCTCGCCTACATGCGCCAGAAGCGCGACGGCCTCGACGAGTACATCGACGGCTGGGCCCAGACGATTCACTACGACGGCAAGACCGAAATCGCCACGCTGACGACGCAGGCCACGCTCAAGCGCCTGGCCGGCGGCACGCGTGTGCTCGACGAGATCCACGGCAGCGTGATCACGTACGACACGTACAACGAGGTCTATACGGCGAACAGCGGACCCGATCAGGTCAACGCCAACAATCCGAGCGGACGTGTGCGCGCCACGCTCGCCCCGCGCAATGCGACGGGTGGCCCTGCGCAACAAGGCGGCGCGAGCAAGCCGGCCGCAGCGCCCAAGGGCGATCTGCCGCCGCTGTCTCCCTCCAAAAGCATCGGGAATCCGCGTGAGTAATTCTGAGAACAGCAACGCCTCGGCCATCAATCCGGGCGCCGGCCCGGCGGGCAAGCCGAGCGCGCTCGTCGTGCGCTCGCTCAAGAAACAGTACGGTGCCCGTACGGTCGTCAAGGACGTGTCGCTCGATGTGAAGAGCGGCGAAGTCGTGGGCCTGCTCGGGCCGAACGGCGCAGGCAAGACCACGTCGTTCTACATGATCGTGGGTCTCGTGCCCGCCGACGACGGCGAAATCCAGCTCGACGGCAACCTGATCAGCGAACTGCCGATTCACGAACGCGCCCGCATGGGGGTCTCGTACCTGCCGCAGGAAGCGTCGGTATTCCGCAAGCTCACGGTCGAGGACAACATTCGCGCCGTGCTCGAATTGCAGGTCGACGCACACGGCAAACCGCTCAAGCGCGACGAGATCGAGCGCCGCATCGAAGCGCTGCTCGACGAGCTTCAGGTGAGCCATCTGCGCGAGAATCCGGCCATGTCGCTCTCGGGTGGCGAGCGCCGCCGCGTGGAAATCGCCCGCGCACTGGCCACGCAACCGCGCTTCATTCTGCTCGACGAGCCGTTCGCGGGCGTCGATCCGATCGCAGTGCTGGAGATTCAGCGGATCGTGCGCTTTCTGAAGGATCGTGGCATCGGTGTCCTGATTACCGACCACAACGTGCGTGAAACGCTGGGCATTTGCGACCACGCCTACATCATCAGCGAAGGCTCGGTGCTCGCCGCCGGCACGCCTGACCAGATCGTGGCCGACGAGGGTGTCCGCCGCGTGTATCTGGGCGAAAATTTCCGGATGTAAAGCTAATTTTTCGCATGTAAACCCTGCCTCCGATAGGGGGCAAGGCCGGTTCCGCTGGCGTGACAAAGCCTCTACAATGAAGGCGAGACACGCTATGAAACCGACTCTTCAACTCCGCACCTCGCAGCACCTGACCCTCACGCCGCAGTTGCAGCAATCGATCCGGTTGTTGCAACTGTCGACGCTCGAACTTCAGCAGGAAGTCGAGCACGCCCTCACCCAGAACCCGATGCTCGAACGCGAGGACGACTGGCTCGCGGGTTCGGTACGTGTGGGCACCGACGGGTCCCTGCGCAACGAGCGGAGCACGTCGACCAGCAACGGCAGCGATGGCCCGGAGTCGACCAACGGCCACGACGAGGCCCGCGAACTCGACGGCGAAGCCCGCTTCGACGATAACGCGCAGGACAACGGCGGCGATTGGAGTCTTAACGATTTCGCCCGCTCGGGCAGCGCCTCGGACGACGACGACAACGCGCGTCCGCAACTGCACGTCGACCATCCGAATCTGCGGGAACACCTGCTGGCGCAATTGCGCTTGACCAAGGCCGGTCCGCGCGACCGCGCGCTAGTGGAATTCCTGATCGAATCGCTCGACGAAGACGGCTATCTCGGCACGATGCTCGACGAGATTCAGGCGGACATGCCCGAAGAGCTGGCCCTCGAAACCGAAGAGATCAACGCCGCACTGGCGCTGCTGCAAAGCTTCGATCCGGCAGGCGTAGGTGCCCGCACCCCGGCCGAATGCCTGCGTCTGCAGCTCCAACGCCTGCCCGCGAGCAGCGTTCGCACGCTGTCGCTACGCATCGTCTCCGATCACCTGGAATTGCTCGCTGCGCGCGATTACACGCGCTTGCGCCGCCTGCTGGGCGTGAGCGAAGACGGCCTGCGCGCGGCGCATCACCTGATTCGCTCGCTCGATCCGTTCCCGGGCGCCGCCTATGGCGCGCCGCAGGCCGACTATGTCGTGCCCGACGTGCTCGTGCGCAAGCAGGGCAGCAACTGGACCGCCGAGCTCAATCCCGAGGTCATGCCGCGCCTGCGCATCAACGAGATGTACGCGCGAATCCTGCGCAACAACCGCAACGACCCGGGTACCGGCAACCTCCAACAGCAGCTTCAGGAAGCACGCTGGCTGATCAAGAACATTCAGCAAAGGTTCGACACGATCCTGCGTGTCGCACAGGCCATTGTCGAGCGTCAAAAGAACTTCTTTACGCACGGCGAAATCGGCATGCGGCCCTTGGTTTTACGTGAGATTGCTGATACGCTGGGTTTACATGAATCCACGATTTCACGGGTGACGACAAGTAAGTACATGCTCACTCCGTTCGGAACTTTCGAGCTTAAGTACTTCTTCGGTTCACATGTGGCCACGGAAGCGGGGGGCGCAGCGTCATCGACCGCCATCCGCGCCCTCATCAAGCAACTGATAGGAGCAGAAGACCCGCAGAGCCCCCTTTCCGATAGCCGTATCGCGGAACTGCTGGCAGAGCAAGGGTTCGTGGTGGCGCGGCGCACTGTCGCGAAGTACCGCGAGGCCATGCGAATCCCCGCAGTGAACTTGCGCAAATCTTTGTAGTACGGTCCTGGTGCGCCATGTTGGCTCGCTGGGGCATTACGCCGCAGTGCGACATTGCGTCACGCCAATGGCTCTCGTAGCCGGCGTCGCTCGTGACGCGGCCTGCACTTCGGCATTTCAGCAAGGAGAGCAGCTATGAATCTGAAGATCAGTGGACATCACGTCGAAGTTACGCCTGCACTGCGCGAATTTGTCATCAACAAGCTCGAACGCGTGTTGAGGCATTTCGATCAGGTGATTAGCGCCGAGGTGATTCTTACTGTCGACAAGAGTAAGGAGAAATCCAAGGGGCAGGTCGCCAGCGTCACGCTGAATCTCAAGGGCAAGGACATTTTCGCCGAGAGTTGTGACGAAAATATGTACGCCGCGATCGATTTGCTGATCGACAAGCTCGACCGCAAGGTCATGGAGCGCAAGGAAAGGCTGCAGGACCACGGGCGCGAGGCGCTCAAGCACCAAAACCCACCCGAGGCTGAACCGTTGCAATAAGTTCGTCCGGGCGTGGTCGTCGCATTGACCGACACTGACGAAACGCCGCGCGGAACCTCACGCGCAAAGCGACGTCTGTCATAAGTCTGGCATCACCCACCGCGGGGCCGTTGAACGGCCCCTTTTGTATGGTCCCGCCGAGTTCCGCGCTTTGGCGTGAGCACAGCGACGGGTGGTCTATAATGCGAGGTCAATCGGGGGTTGGAGGGCGACTAGCGTTCGCCCGCATTACAAGATGAATCGTTTAGTCAAACTCTTACCTGCGTCCAACATCCTGCTTGGACTGTCCGTCACCAGCAAGAAGCGCGTCTTCGAGCAAGCCGGGCTGCTCTTCGAGAGCAATGCCGGCCTGACCCGCGCCCTTGTGACCGACAACCTGTTCGCGCGCGAGCGCCTCGGCTCCACCGGGCTTGGCGAAGGCGTTGCCATTCCGCACGGCCGCATCAAGGGCCTGAAGCACCCGATGGCCGCGTTCATCCGCCTGGACGACCCGATTCCCTTCGAAGCACCCGACGGCCAGCCCGTCTCCCTGCTGTTTTTCCTACTGGTACCGGAGCAGGCGACGCAGCAGCATCTGGAGATTCTGTCCGAAATCGCACAGTTGCTCTCCGATCGCTCGATGCGCGAGACATTGACGAGCGCGCCGAGCGCGGACGAGATTCACACGGCGCTGGCGAACTGGCAGCCCTGAGCCGGCGCCGGTGCACCGATTGGCTTCGAGATTCACGGTATCGCCGCCCAACGGCAGACGACTTCCGTAGCCCCCACACCCAACCCAACGAGGCGACGCGGTGGAACTGACCGGCATCAACGCGCAGAGCATTTTCGACGACAACGCCGCCACGCTGCGCTTGTCGTGGCTGACCGGGCATGAGGGATGGGAGCGAGGCTTCACCCCCGAGAGCGTGGCTACCGCCACGTCGAGCGCCGACCTCGTGGGCCACTTGAACCTGATCCACCCGAACCGGATTCAGGTGCTCGGGGAAGCCGAACTGCGCTACTACCAGCGGCTGACCGACGAAAACCGCAAGCGTCACATGGGCGAAGTCATCGCGCTCGAACCGCCGTTCCTGGTGGTCGCCGATGGCCTGGAAGCGCCGCCCGACCTGGTGCTGCGCTGTACCCGCTCCTCCACCCCGTTGTTCACCACCCCGATGTCGACGGCAGCCGTCATCGACAGCCTGCGCCTGTACATTTCGCGCGTGTTCGCCCCGCGATGCACGATGCACGGGGTCTTTATCGACATTCTGGGCATGGGCGTGCTGCTCACCGGCGACTCCGGCCTGGGCAAGAGCGAACTCGGCCTGGAACTCATCAGCCGTGGCCACGGACTGGTGGCGGACGATGCCGTCGATTTCGTACGTCTCGGGCCCGATTTTGTCGAAGGCCGCTGCCCGCCGCTGCTCCAGAACCTGCTGGAAGTGCGCGGCCTGGGGCTTCTCGACATCAAGACGATCTTCGGTGAGACCGCCGTGCGCCGAAAGATGAAGCTCAAGCTGATCGTGCAACTGGTACGCCGCCCCGACGGTGAGTTCCAGCGCCTGCCGCTTGAAGCGCAGACCGTCGACGTGCTGGGCCTGCCCATCAACAAGGTGATTCTGCAAGTGGCGGCCGGGCGAAACCTCGCCGTGCTGGTCGAGGCCGCCGTACGCAACACGATCCTGCAACTGCGCGGCATCGACACGCTCAAGGACTTCATGGAGCGCCAGCGTCAGGCCATGCAGGATCCGGACGGCATGCAGGGCAAGCTGCTCTGAGCGGCGATTTCCCCGGGTTTACCGCAGTTTCTGCGTTTTTCTGTCAACGCCGCGCGATTGCGGCGCGTTTTCTTTCATGTTGTAATCGCCACGCGGTTCCTTCCCGTGCGTGTCGACCTTATGGAGAGACGATCATGAAGAAAGCACTTGCTGCATTGCTCCTGGTATCCCCGCTGCTCGCATCGCCCGTGTTTGCCCAGACGGCCGCACCCGCCCCTGCCCCCAAGGCAGCCAATGCCCAGCAGAACAAGATGGGCGCCTGCAACACACAGGCCGGCGACAAGAAGGGCGACGATCGCAAGGCGTTCATGAAGGAATGCCTGTCGAACAAGCCCGCCCCGGCGGCCAAGCAGACGCAGCAGGAAAAAATGAAGACCTGCAACGCGCAAGCTGGCGACAAGAAGGGCGACGATCGCAAAGCGTTCATGAAGTCCTGCCTGTCGAACAAGCCGGCAGCCTGAGGGTTTTCACGCGCCGAATTCTGCCTGACGGCGCCCCCAGCGGGCGCCGTTTTCGTTGGCGTTGCGCCGTTTGGCGTCATCCGTAAGAAAACTTACGGAACATTCTCGTCTTCTGCGGCTCGACACCCGTACGACACAATCGCTTACCATGATGGTTGTATCCGGGAAATGTCATGAAGATCGTATTGATTACCGGCGTTTCAGGCTCCGGCAAATCGCTCGCACTGAATGTGCTCGAGGATGCGGGCTACTACTGCGTCGACAATCTGCCGTCGCGGTTCCTGCCTGAACTCGCCGAATACCTCGAAACCCAGAACTACACTCGTCTCGCAGTCGCCATCGACGCGCGCAGCGGCGGCTCGCTCGCCGATCTGCCGCCCATCATCGGTGGCCTGCGACGCTTCGGCCACGACGTGCGCGTGCTGTTCCTCAACGCCACGACGCAAACGCTCGTGCAGCGCTTCTCCGAGACCCGCCGTCGGCATCCGCTGTCGGTAGTGGGCGACGATACCGTCTCGGCCAACGGCTCGCTCATCGAGGCCATCGAGAAAGAGCGCGAGATGCTCAACAGCGTGACCGAACTCGGTCACCAGATCGATACCAGCAACCTGCGCGCCAGTGCCCTGCGCCGCTGGATACGCGAATTCGTGCAGCACGATCACACCGGACTCACGCTGATGTTCGAGTCGTTCGGCTTCAAGCACGGCGTGCCGCTCGACGCCGACCTCGTGTTCGACGTCCGCTCGCTGCCCAATCCGTACTACGACACGCAGTTGCGTCCGCTGACCGGGCGCGATCAGCCGGTCATCGACTTCCTCTCGGCCATTCCGGAAGTCGACGAGATGATCAACGATATTGGCAATTACCTGATGAAATGGCTGCCGAGCTACATGCGCGACAACCGCAGCTATCTGACGGTTGCCATCGGCTGTACGGGCGGGCAGCACCGCTCGGTCTTCATTGCCGAACGGCTGAGCGAGCGCTTTCGCAGCGAAGCCAGCGTGCTGGTGCGGCATCGCGAGCTTTCGCCTGTCGAGGCCCCCTGAGCGACGAAAGCAAGCCCCAAGGCGATCTCGTCCCGCGCGCGTTCGGCGGGAATTCGGCGTGAAGCGTGCCCTCAGGCGGGCAAGCGAAGTTGCCCATCATCTTGCGTGGCCAGTGAGAGCGCGTCAGCGATCTTGCGAATCGGCGACGGCAAACCTGCGGCGGCAACGCCATCCGTACTCAACCACGCGTAGCGCCCCCCGTTCCCCCGGTTTCCGTCATCTGCGCGGTCTGTCGGGAAGGTCACCAGCCACGGGCGCAAATGCAATTTGAAGTGCGTGAAAACGTGCGTGAGCCCCTGCAACGGGACGAGCGACGGCGTCGTCTGCTCACCGGCCATTCGCGCCCCCGCGTCCCCTTCGGCACGCAAACCCACGGCATGCGCGATCAGGCGCTCGCGTAGCGAAGCGTCGTCGGTCTCGGCGGCGTCGGCGGGAGGCGTGAGTTCCGGCAGACTCCACAGACCGCCCCAGATGCCGCTGTCCGGGCGACGCTCGAACAACACCCGCTCACCGGCATGAATCACAAGCACGTCGACATAACGCTGCGGCTGCACCTTCTTCGGCTTGGATGTCGGCAACGTGCGCTCGCGTCCCGTAGCGTGGGCCGCGCAGTCGCTGTCGAACGGACACTCGCCGCAACGTGGCTTGCCGCGGCCGCAAAGCGTGGCCCCCAGATCCATCATCCCTTGCGTGTAGGCCGGCAGGTCGCGTTCCGGCAGCAGCGATTCGGCCAGTGCCCACATCTCACGCTCGATCTTCGGCGTACCGGGAAAACCTTCGATGCCGAACACCCGGGCCAACACGCGTTTGACGTTGCCGTCGAGAATCGCCGCGTGCGCATCGTAGGCGAATGCGGCAATCGCGGCAGCGGTCGACCGGCCGATGCCGGGCAGCGTGGCGAGCGTCTCGGGATCGGACGGGAAATGTCCGCCATGCTCTGCGACCACGACCTGTGCGCAGCGATGCAGGTTGCGCGCGCGCGAGTAGTAGCCCAGGCCGCTCCACAGCGCCATGACGTCGTCCTGCGGCGCGACGGCGAGCGCGGCGACATCGGGAAATCGCTCGAGAAAACGCGCGTAATACGGGATCACCGTGGCGACCTGCGTCTGCTGCAGCATGATTTCGGAGAGCCAGATGCGATAGGCGTCGCGCGTGTTCTGCCACGGCAGATCGTGGCGGCCGTGTTCGGCCTGCCAGGCGATCAGCCGTTCGGCGAAGGTGGTGGCCAGCGAGTCGGCGGCGTTGTGGGAATCGGTCATATGCGTTTTCGGGGGGACGTCATGTGCAGTGGACGACGCTCGTGAAAGCCGCCGCCGCATGCATCACACGTGCGTTATTTCTGACAATGCGGGCAGAAGAACGTGGAGCGCTGGCCCTGCACGATCTGCCGGATCGCCGTGCCGCACACACGGCACGGCGCGCCGGCGCGATCGTAGACGAAGTACTCCTGCTGGAAGTAGCCACTTTTGCCATCGCTGCCGACGAAGTCACGCAAGGTGCTGCCGCCCTTCTCGATCGCGGCGGCGAGGACGTCCTTGACGGCCTTCGCGAGCTTTTCCGCACGCGGACGCGAAAGCTTACCCGCCGGCATGCGCGGATGGATGCCCGCACGAAACAGGCTCTCCGAGGCGTAGATGTTGCCCACGCCGACCACGATGCTGCCCGCGAGCAACGCCTGCTTGATCGAGACGGTACGCCCGCGTGTGCCTGCGTAAAGCCACGGACCGTCGAAGTCGTCCGTCAGCGGTTCGACGCCGAGGCTGGCAAGCAGCGGATGCGCCAGCACGTCGCCCGACGCACGCGGGTGGAACAGCACGGCGCCGAAGCGGCGCGGGTCGCGATAGCGCAGCGCGCAGCGCTCGAACACGAGATCGATGTGGTCGTGTACGCCCGCGGCCGGGAGCGCTTCGGGCTCGGGCATGACGCGCAGCGTCCCCGTCATGCCCAGATGCACGAGCAGCCAGCCGGGTGCGTATTCGAGCAATAGATATTTGCCTCGACGGGTAACGCCGATGAGCGTTTCGCCCCGCAGGAGCGCGTCGAGGCCGCTGGGTACCGGCCAGCGCAATGCGGCATTGCGCACGTCGATGCGGGCGATGCGTGTGCCCGCCACGTGCGGCACGATACCGCGGCGGGTGACTTCGACTTCCGGGAGTTCAGGCATGCCTGCGAACGTTTGCTGAGGATTTAGACTCTATTGTATCGGGCGCGCTACAATCGCTCGAAACCTGCCGTGGATCCCTATGCCGAACACCCGAATCCAGTCCATTTCCGCCGTCGCCAACCCGGCGGCACCCGTGGTTTTGCGCCTTCGCGGCGCCTTGTCGCGCGGGGCCTGGGCCGGCGCCACGGCGCTTGGCGTGACCTGTGCGAGCGCCATCATGGCATTTCTGCCATCTTCGAGTGCTTTCGCGCAGACCGGACCGGCCGCCCAGAGCGCGCCGAAAGCCCCCGGGCCGGCCAGTGCTCCGGCCGCAGCCCCCGCCAAGACCGGCGCACCGGGCGCCGCCAGCGACGCCAAGGCAAATGACGATGTCGACAGCGAAGACGTGCCGCCCAATGCGAACGTCCCGCACGAGAAACTCCCGAACGTCGCGCTGTCGAGCGAGATCGTCTTCGAAGTGACGGCCGCCGAGCTGAGCCTGCAACAGGGCAACCTCGCCCCCGCCTTCAATACCTACATCGCACTGGCCAATCGCACGAAAGACCCGCGCATGGCCCGCCGCGCCGTCGAGATCGCGCTCGGCGCGCGTCAGCTCGGCGATGCGCTCATCGCGGCGCGCCTGTGGCATCAGCTCGATCCGTCGTGGCGTCCGGGCACGCAATTGCTCGCCAGCCTCGAAGTCGGCACCGGCCATCTCGCCGAAGCCGAGCCCCTGCTCACCGATGAACTGAACAAGGTGCCGGAAGCGCGCCGCGGCCAGGCCATCCTGGAACTCCAGCAGATGATCGCGCGCGGCCCCGAGCGAGCGACAGGCATCGACTCGCTCAAGCGCATGCTGGCCAACGACATGCAGCGCCCCGAAGCGCAACTGGCCATCGCCCGCTCGCAACTCGACGCCGGTGACACCGCCGGCGCGCGTGCGTCGCTCGAGACCGCGCTCAAGCTCAAGCCCGATTACGAAGCCGCCGCGTTGCTTTACGGACAGATGGGGCCAGAGGAGCGCACCAGCGCCATCGCCGGACTCAAGACGTTCCTCGATCGCAATCCGAACGCCAAGGAAGCGCGCTTCGCCTACGCGAAACTGCTGCTTGCCGATAACCAGCTCGATGCTGCGCAGAAGCAGTTCGAAACGCTGGAAAAGCGCTACCCGCACGAACTCTCCACGCTGATGGCGCTGGCGTTGCTCAACCTGCACGCAAAGCATCCGGAAGTCTCCGAGCAGTATCTGCAGAAGTACGCGACCGAAGCCGAAGCGCAAAACACCGACGGCGCACAAGCCTACGTGTACCTCGCGCAGATCGCCCAGGACCGCAAGGACTATCCGGCCGCCGACAAGTGGCTCTCGAAGATTCGCGAGGACAGCAACGCGTACCTGCCGGCGCAAATCGGACGCGCACAATTGCTCGCCGATCAGGGCAAGGTCGACGAAGGCCGCACGCTGCTTCACGGCATCAAGTCGAGCGACCCGCGTGAGCAACTCGCACTCAAGCGCGCCGAATCCGACCTGCTCGTGAAGGCCAAGCGCTACGACGAGGCCGAGAAGCTGCTCGCGGCCGAGGTCAAGGACCATCCTGACGACATGGACCTGCTGTATCAGTACGGCATGGTCGCCGAATTGAACAAGCACTACGACGTCATGGAAAAGGCGATGCGCCGCGTGATGACGTCGCAGCCGGAAAACGCGCAGGCCTACAACGCGCTGGGCTATTCGCTCACCGAGCGCAATACGCGTTTGCCGGAAGCGCTCAAGTTGCTGCAGAAGGCGTCGACGCTCGCACCGGAAGATCCGTACATCATGGACAGCCTGGCGTGGGTCAAGTACCGCCTCGGCGACAAGCAGCAGGCGCTCGAACTGCTGCGCCGCGCCTACGGCATCCAGGCGCAGGCCGAAATCGGCGCGCACCTCGGCGAAGTGCTGTGGGAAACGGGCCAGCAGGACGAAGCGCGCAAGACCTGGCGCGAGGCCCTCAAGCTCGACAGTGACGACGACACGCTGCGCTCGACCATGAAGCGCTACAACGTGGCACCCTGAGGCAGCGCATGCGTGAGATGTTGAAGTTTTCGCTGTCCGACGTGTCGTCTTCGTTTGCCGTGATTCGCGTCACGCGTGCCGCGGCCGTGGCGCTGGCCTGCTCGGTCGCGGTACTCGCGACCGGTTGCGCGAGTCTCGCACCGCCCTCGCCCGTCGATACGTCGGCGGGCGCGAGCGTCGAGCATTACCGCGGCCGCTTCTCCGTGCGCTACGAGCAGAATGGCGAGCCGCGCAACACCTACGGCAATTTCGACTGGCAGCAAAACGGCGAGAATGCCACCGTCCAACTGCTCGACCCGCTGGGGCAGACGCAGGCAATCGTGCGCGAGAATCCGCGCAGCGCGTCGCTCGAATTGCCCGGCAAGGCGCCCCTGACGGGGCCGCGTCTCGAAGATGTGATGCACGACGCGCTCGGGTTCGCACTGCCCGTTGGTGGCCTGCGCTACTGGCTGCGCATGCAAAGTGCCCCGGGCTCGCAGGCCAGCATCGAGCGCGACCCGCAAACGCAACGTCCGGTGCATTTGAAGCAGGACGGCTGGACAATCGACTATCAGGCATATTTCGACAGCACGCCGCTGCGCGTCAAACGCATCGATCTGTCGCGCGATCTCGACGGCTCGCCGCTCGCGGTGCGGCTCGTGATCGACGAATAAGTCTCCGGCATGTCATCGGCGCGCACCGGCCGACGGGCGCGCCGCTTCCGGACACTTCGGACACTCAGGACCGGTCGGTGCTATCCTTGGCGCCGCCCGATCCCGCGCATTGCGCGCCATTGGGCAACTCGCAACTCACCTCATTTCCGGTTATCGCTTGCCGACAGTGGCTTCAACGGTATTCGGTAACCTTCGTTTCGCCTCGCCATGTACGAAATCCTGCGCGACTGTCCGGCCCCGGCCAAGCTGAACCTGTTCCTGCATATCGTGGGACGCCGGCCGAATGGCTATCACGAACTGCAAACCGTCTTCCAACTGATCGACTGGGCCGACACGCTGCATTTCGAGCGTCGCAACGACGGTGAGATCGTGCATACGAATCCGCTGCCGGGCGTGCCGCCCGAGACCGATCTGACGGTGCGTGCGGCGCGTCTTCTGCAAGCCCACTGCGGCGTGCGCTTCGGGGTGGATATCGCCATCGAGAAGCGCCTGCCGGCCGGCGGCGGTATCGGCGGCGGCAGTTCCGACGCGGCCACCACCCTCCTGGCACTGAACCGCATGTGGCAGTTGAACCTGCCGCGCGCCGAACTTCAGGCGCTTGCCATGAAGCTGGGCGCCGACGTGCCGTTCTTCGTGTTCGGCCGTAACGCGTTTGCCGAGGGATTGGGCGAGGAATTGCACGCGGTGGATCTGCCTCAGTGGCACTTCCTCGTGGTGAACCCGCGCGTACACGTCGCAACCGACAAAATATTTCGCGATCCCCTGTTGACAAGGGATTCGAAGATCGTCACAATGGCGTTCTTTCTTGAGCACGCCAACAAAAACGTGTTCGAAACGGATGAAATCTTCCGTAACGACATGCAGGCGGTAGTTACTCGAGAATACGCGGAAGTCGCTGCTGTGATTGACTGGTTCAGAACCTTCACCACGGCACGCATGACGGGATCCGGCGCCAGCGTGTTTGCAGTATTCGACACGAAGGCAGGTGCGGAAGCGGCATGCAAGCGATTGCCAGAGCGCTGGATCGGTCAGGTGACCACCAGCCTGGCCGAACACCCGCTGTTCGCCTTCGCGTGAAAAGGTTTTACTTTGTTGCATTTCCTACGATGCAACAAGGGCAATGGTTAGTGTAGGGGAGTCGCCAAGTTGGTTAAGGCACCGGATTTTGATTCCGGCATGCGAGGGTTCGAGTCCTTCCTCCCCTGCCAATTTCTCTGTCGTAAAGTTTCAGCATCCAAACGTCCCGCAGGTAGCCAGATGAGTAGTGATAACCTAATGGTATTCACCGGGAACGCCAATCCCGCCCTGGCCCAAGCGGTCGTCGACACCCTCGGAATCCCGCTCGGCAAAGCCATGGCCAGCCGGTTCTCTGACGGTGAAATTCAGGTTGAAATCCAGGAAAACGTGCGCGGCAAGGACGTCTTCGTCCTCCAGTCGACCTGCGCACCGACCAACGACAACCTGATGGAGCTGATGATCATGGTCGACGCGCTCAAGCGCGCTTCGGCCGGTCGCATCACTGCTGCCATTCCGTATTTCGGCTATGCCCGTCAAGATCGCCGCCCCCGTTCGGCGCGCGTGGCGATCTCGGCGAAGGTCGTGGCCAACATGCTGCAAATCGCAGGCGTCGAGCGCATCATCACGATGGACCTGCACGCCGACCAGATTCAAGGCTTCTTCGATATCCCGGTCGACAATATCTACGCATCGCCGCTGCTGCTGGCCGATGTGCGCGAGCAGAACCACGAAAACCTGCTGGTGGTGTCGCCGGACGTTGGCGGCGTGGTGCGTGCCCGTGCCCTTGCCAAGCAGCTGCATTGCGATCTGGCCATCATCGACAAGCGTCGTCCGAAGGCGAACGTCGCCGAAGTGATGAACATCATCGGTGAAGTCGAAGGCCGCACCTGCGTCATCATGGACGACATGGTCGACACCGCCGGTACGCTGTGCAAGGCCGCGCAAGTGCTCAAGGAGCGTGGTGCACAGAAGGTGTATGCGTACTGTACGCATCCGGTGCTCTCCGGCGGTGCAGCCGCCCGCATCAACGCCTCGGAGCTCGACGAAGTGGTCGTGACGGATACGATCCCGCTGCGCGACGACTCGAAGGGCGGCAAGATTCGCCAGCTGAGCTGCGCCAATCTGCTGGCCGAGACGTTCTCGCGTATCCGTCGTGGCGACTCGGTGATGTCGCTGTTCGCGGAGTAAGCGTTCGGTAGAATTTTGCGACGGCGCCGGTTTGGCGCCGTTGTTATGTTGGCGGGGAGCACATCCCCGCCTTTGTCGTTCCTGAAGCTCGCGTTTTTGACGTGTTTTTCAGGAAGAAATCGCTGCCTGGTCGCGGGCAGTCCAAGGAGTTGTTATGAAAGTCGTCGCTTTTGAGCGTAATCTGCAAGGTACGGGTGCGAGCCGCCGCCTGCGCAATGCCGGTAAGACCGCAGGCATCGTGTATGGTGGTAACGTCGATCCGAAGTTGATCGAGCTGGATCACAATGCACTGTGGCACGCCCTCCGCAAGGAAGCCTTCCACTCGTCGATCCTCGAGCTGGAAGTCGCTGGCAAGACCGAACAAGTGCTGCTGCGCGATGTGCAATATCACCCGTTCAAGCAGCTGGTTCTGCACGTGGATTTCCAACGTGTCGATCCGAACAAGCCGATCCACGTGAAGGTGCCCCTGCACTTCCTGGGCGCCGAGAACGCCCCGGCCGTGAAGCTGGCTGCCAACGTGATCAGCCACACCGTGAACGAACTGGACGTCAGCTGCCTGCCGGGCAAGCTGCCGGAATTCCTGGAAGTCGACCTGTCGACGCTGGAAGCCGGCAAGACGGTGCACGCCAAGGACGTCAAGCTGCCCGCCGGCGTGACGCTGACGCTGCACGTCGAGCAGGAAAACCCGGTGGTGGCACAAGCCGTCCAACCGGCTGGCGCAGCTGCTGACGAAGCGGCCGCTCCGGCTGCCGAAGGCGAAACGCCGGCTGCCTAAGCCTCGCGCGTTAGCCTTCAGCGGCGACGCTGGACGCAAGACCCGCCGCGACTTCATGTCCGGCGGGTTTTTTTATGGCGGCGCGCAAGCCATGGCGGTGCGCGCCAGCAACCTGATACCGAAATGATCAAGCTGATCGTAGGGCTCGGCAACCCGGGCGCCGAATATACAGCGACGCGTCACAACGCGGGCTTCTGGTTCGTCGACGCGTTGGCGCAGCAATGCGGTGCATCGCTCTCCCATCAGAAGAGCTTCCACGGCTTCTCCGCGCGTGCGCGCATCGCCGGTCAGGAAGTGTGGCTGCTCGAACCGCAGACCTTCATGAACCGCTCGGGGCAATCGGTGGTGGCGCTCGCGCGCTTCTACAAGATCCTGCCGGACGAGATCCTCGTGGTGCACGACGAGCTCGATCTGCTGCCGGGTACGGTAAAGCTCAAGCGCGGGGGCGGCAGCGGCGGTCACAACGGCCTGAAGGACATTGCCGCGCACCTGACCACGCCCGAATTCTGGCGCCTGCGTCTGGGCATCGGTCACCCGCGCACGCTTCAGCCTGCCGGTAGCCAGCAGCAGGTGGTGGACTTCGTGCTCAAGCCGCCGCGCAAGGAAGAGCAGGCGCAAATCGACGACGCGATGTCGCGCTCGCTCGACATCGTCGATCTGGTCGTCAAGGGCGACATGGAAAAGGCGATGATGCGTTTGCACGCCACGCCGGGGAAGTAAGACCGGAAATGAAAATGAGCGGCGCACAGGCCGCTCATTTCAGGGCGCTACGCCGTGCCGCCTCTCGGTGCACGGGAGCCCCTCAGCGAGAACTCGGCAGGCCGTAGCGGCCCGCTTACGCACCGCTCAGACCGATTTGGCCGCTTGCAGATGCGTGTACTTCTCGAGCAACTGCTCGGGCGTTTCGACATGTTCCGGATTGATGGGGATGCACTCCACCGGACATACCTGCACACACTGCGGTTCATCGAAGTGCCCGACACATTCGGTGCACTTGTTCGGATCGATCTCATAGATCTCGACCCCCATCGAAATTGCGTCGTTCGGGCACTCCGGCTCGCACACGTCGCAATTGATGCATTCATCGGTAATCATCAAGGCCATACGGCACCTCCAGCCGTATCGCGACGCCGGTCAGCGGCAAGGACCGGACCGGCGCACGATACTTATCCCTGCGACGCCTGGCCGCCGACTTTCGTCACCAGCCATTTTTCGACGGAGGGGAACACAAACTTGCTGACATCGCCGCCCAACTGCGCGATCTCGCGCACGATCGTGCCCGAGATGAACTGGTACTGGTCCGACGGCGTCATGAACATCGTTTCCACATCGGGCAGCAGGTAGCGGTTCATGCCCGCCATCTGAAACTCGTACTCGAAGTCCGACACGGCGCGCAGGCCACGCACGATCACGCGGGCCTGGTGCTTGCGCACGAAGTCCTTGAGCAACCCGGAAAACCCTTCGACGCTGACGTTCGGATAGTGACCCAGCACTTCACGTGCAATGTCGATGCGCTCTTCCAGCGTGAAGAACGGCTTCTTGTTCTTGCTGTCCGCCACGCCCACGATGAGCTTGTCGAAGATGCCCGCCGCGCGGCGAACCAGATCCTCGTGTCCTCGGGTGAGCGGGTCGAACGTCCCCGGATAGATCGCCACTACCATGCCAACGTCTCCTCGCGGCTGGGGACCGATACTGCGTACTTGTTCATTGTGGTCTCTAGGTTTTCGGAATCGATTCAAGCAAATGATAATGCACCGCTCCGGCTTTCGCCCGGCGCAGACACGCAAGGTCGAGCGCGGCCAGCGCGTCGTCTTCCAGCGGCACGTCGGATTCCGCGTAGATCACGCCGTTCGGCGTGAGCAGCCGTGCCGCCGGAGCCAGCAAGTCGTTCAGCCATCCGCTGGCAAACGGCGGATCGAGAAAGATCACGTCAAAAGCCCCGGGCGCCAGTGTGGTTATCAGGCGTCTCGCGTCGGCCTGCACGATCTCGATCTGATCGGCACCGAGTTTGGCCTGATTCGCGCGCAACTGACGCACCGCCGGCGCGGCATACTCGACCATCAGCACCCGCGAGGCACCACGCGAAGCCGCCTCGAAACCCAGCGCACCGCTGCCGGCGAATGCGTCGAGGCACTGCATGCCGCTCAGGTCCTGCCCGAGCCAGTTGAAGAGCGTCTCGCGCACACGGTCCGGCGTGGGACGCAGCCCGTCCCCCGGCGGCACCGGGAGGGGCGTTCGTTTCCACTGTCCGCCGATGATGCGCACCTGCTGCGGTGCGCCGCGAGCCACGTTGCCTGCCCCGGACTTCATACCTTCCCCCGTTGCGCAGCGTTGCCGGACGCACCATCACCGGTGCGAGAATGAGATCGCACGCCCCACGGCGCACGCACAAAATCCAAAATCATGACAATTCACGCTACATTGTTGAGGCGAAACATACCACATCGCCCCTGTCCCATGCCCCATAAGGGCTAACGAGGAACACGACGATGCGCCAATCCCGGCGGGTGAACGCATGAGAACGCCCGGCCGCCCCACAGGAGACCGCCCGATCCGCCATGACCGAAGCCGCCATCGAGGTAGTTGAGCTATGCAAGGCCTACGACGGCCGCCCTGTCGTCGATCATCTGTCACTGCAGGTGGCGCCCGGCGAGTGTTTCGGCCTGCTGGGCCCCAACGGCGCGGGCAAGACCACCACGCTGCGCATGATGCTCGGCCTGGTCACCCCGGACGCCGGCGAGATACGCCTCGGCGGCATGCCCGTCCCTCGCCTCGCCCCGGAAGCCCGGCGTCGAGTCGGTGTCGTGCCGCAGTTCGACAATCTGGACCCCGACTTCACCGTTCGCGAGAATCTGGCCGTGTTCGGTCGCTATTTCGGACTCTCCTCCGCCGATATTCGCGAGCGCGTGCCCGCCCTGCTCGCCTTTGCGCGCCTCGAATCGAAGGCCGATGCCCGCGTGGGCCAGCTCTCGGGCGGCATGAAGCGGCGTCTCACGCTCGCGCGTGCCCTCATCAACAACCCCGACCTGCTGATCCTCGACGAGCCCACCACGGGTCTCGATCCGCAGGCGCGGCACCTGATCTGGGAGCGTCTCAAGTCGCTGATGAACGAAGGCAAGACGATTCTGCTCACGACCCATTTCATGGAGGAAGCCGAGCGTCTGTGTCATCGGCTGTGCGTGATCGATGCCGGACGCAAGATCGCACAAGGCACCCCGCCCGAACTCATTGCACGCGAGATCGGTTGCGACGTCGTGGAAGTCTTCGGCGACGTACCGCCCGCGCTGCTCGCACACCTGGCGCCGCTGGCCGTGCGCATCGAGACGAGCGGCGAGACGCACTTCTGCTACGTGCGCGATGCCGCGCCGCTCGTGAACGCTCTGCAGGATCAACCCGGTGTGCGTTATCTCCACCGACGCGCCAACCTCGAGGACGTCTTCCTCAAACTCACCGGACGGGAGATGCGCGATGACTGAAGATGATCGCCAGCCACCCGGCGGGCTGACTGAAGCGACGGACGCGAACCGTCACGGCGCACGACCGGCAGCTGCCACCGCGTCGCACATACGCTCGCCGCAAACGCCGCGCTACTTGCCGAATGCGATGTCCTGGATGGGAGTCTGGCGGCGCAACTTCCTGGTCTGGCGCAAGCTCGCCATCGCATCGATGTTCGGCAATCTGGCCGACCCGATGATCTACCTGTTCGGTCTCGGCTTCGGTCTCGGCATGATGGTCGGCGAAGTCGACGGCACGTCGTACATCGCGTTTCTCGCTGCGGGCACGGTCGGCTCCAGCGTGATGTTCTCGGCGAGCTTCGAGTCGATGTATTCGGGCTTCTCGCGCATGCATGTGCAACGTACGTGGGAGGCACTCATGCACACGCCGCTCACGTTGGGCGACGTCGTACTCGGTGAAGTCGTGTGGGCGGCGAGCAAGGCGGTGCTCTCGGGCATTGCGATCCTGCTGGTGGCCAGCGTGCTGGGCTACGCGCGCCTGGACAGCCTGCCCGTCGTGTTACCCGCGATTGCCCTCGCGGGTCTGGCGTTCGCGAGTCTGGCGATGGTCATGACGGCACTCGCGCCGAGCTACGACTTCTTCATGTTCTACCAGACGCTTGTCATGACACCGATGCTGTTGCTCTCGGGGGTCTTCTTCCCGCTATCGCAATTGCCTGCAGCGGCGCGTCACGTGACGGAGTGGTTGCCGCTCGCGCACGCCGTGGCGTTGATCCGCCCCGCGATGCTCGGACGCACCATCGATCTGCCGTGGCTGCACGCGGGCGCGCTGCTCGTCTACGCGGTGGTGGGTTTCGCCGTTGCGCTCGTGCTCCTGCGCCGCCGAATCTTGCGGTAGCGCCACGGCGCGTCGCAGTCGCCCTGGGCATCGCAGGCATCGCAGGCATCGCAGGCATCGCAGGCATCGCAGGCATCGCAGGCATTAATGCAAACCGGGACCGGAAAGACCCCGGTGCCGTTTTGCCTTTAGCGCGATCTGCGCGATGACAGTGCCGCGATGCGTGCGTCAGCGCGACGCACGCGCATTCACGATGCCGCCATCATTTCGCTTTGGCGCCAGTCGCAGGCTGAGCGCCGCTCGGCGCCGCCGCCCCGGCACTCGCCGTGCCGAAGACGTTGCTCGGCCCCACCACGACGGTGGCCAGTCGATCCGGCTGCACATGACGTGCAAACGCCGCCTTCACCTGCGCGGCAGTCACGGCCTCGACATTGCGCGTCCACGTGTCGAGGTAATCGAGCGGCAGGTTGTAGAAGCCGATGGCTGCCACGTTCGCCAGCAACTTGCGGTTGCTGTCGAGGCGCAGCGGGAACCCGTTGGTCAGGTTGTCCTTCGCGGCCTGAATCTCGGCATCGGTCGGACCGCCCTGCACAAACGTCGCCAGTGTCTCGCGCACGACGCGCAGTGCTTCGGGCGCCTGCTCGCGACGCGTCTGCAGACTGATCTCGAACGGCCCCTCCTGCAACTGCGGCGAAAAGCTGCTCGACACGCCATACGTCAGGCCACGCTTCTCGCGCACTTCGGCCGTCAGCCGCGACACGAAACCGCCACCACCGAGCACGTAGTTCCCCACCAGCAGCGGGAAGTAGTCGGGGTCGTTGCGCGCGAAGGATGCCTGCCCCGTCACGATATGCGCCTGTTCCGCCGGGTGCGGCAGGTCGATCTGAACGGCACTGCGCAGCGGCGCCACCGGCGGCATGGCCGGCGGCGTGATACCCGCAGGCATGGCGTCGGTCAGCGATGACACGAGCTTCTCGGCCTGCGCACGATCGATGTCCCCGACGATGGTCACGACGGCCCGCTTCGGGCTGTACATATCGCGGTAGAAACGCACGAGATCGTCACGCTTGACCGCACCCACGCTGGCCACGGTGGGCGTCACGCCGTACGGATGGCTGCCGTAGATGGCGCTGCGGAATGCCTTCTCCACAATCGCCTCCGGCTTGGTGTCGGATTCGGCAATCGCCGCCGACAGACGCGCCGCTTCGCGCTTGAGTACGGCGTCGGGGAACGTCGGGTGCTGCAGGAACTGCGCCAGCGTACTGACCGCCGCATCGCGCTCGGTGGCAGACGACAGCGTGCGCATGGTCACCGTCGCGGCGTCGCGACCGGCGCTCGTCGCTTCCATGGCGCCTACGTCGGCGAAACGGTCGGCGATCTGCGCCTCGGTCATTGCCGGACGCCCCCCCGCTGCCGCCGCGCCCGAGTCGAGCAGACCGGCCGTGAGCAGCGCCAGCCCTGACTTGCCCGCCGGATCGTAACGGCTGCCTGCGTCGAAATCGATGTTCAGGTCGATCATCGGGATCGAACGGCTCTCCACGAACATCACCTTCGCGCCGGACGGCGCAATCCAGCTCTGAATCGGCAGCGCCGCCTGCGCCGACGGCGCAGCAACCACGAGCGCGCCAGCGGCGACACCCGCCATCAACCCCGTGCGCGCGGGGACGGAAAACGCACGCAACAGTGCAGAAATCTTCATCATCGTGTGGCCCTCTCAGCGCATGTTCTTCAGGTCTTCCGCCCCTTGGGCGCGGCGCTTGCGTGTCGCTTCGTCGATCGGCTGCGGCACCAGTGTCGCCACCGTCAACGAGTCTTCGCCGAAGTACTTGCCGGCCACCGCCTGCACCTGTGCGGGCGTTACCGCCTTCACCTTTTCGAGCATGCGGTCGATCTGTCGCCAGGAAATCCCCGACATCTCGTTCACGCCGATTTCCATCGCCTGACCGAATACCGAGTCGCGTTTGTAAATCTGCCCGGCGATCACCTGCGCCTTCACGCGCTTGAGTTCCGCCTCCGTCACGCCGTGCGCCGCGATATCGGCCACCTGCGCACGCAACGCCTTCTCGATCTGCTCCGGGGTCTTGCCCTGGGCAGGCGTGCCGTCAAGGAGGAAGAACTGCGGTCCGCGGCCCACGCCGTCATAGCTCGCACCAACGTCGTTCGCGATGCGCTGCTCACGCACCAGGCGGCTCGTCAGACGCGCATTGCCGTAGCCGTCGAGTACAGCGGAGAGCACCTGCAGGGCATAGACGTCGTCGTCCTTCTCGATGTCGGTCAGCCGCGGCGCACGCCACGCGAGCATCACGTGCGGATTCTCGGCGGGTGCCTTCACGAAGATGCGACGCACGCCGAGTTGGCCCGGTTCGTTCTGCGGGCGCCGCTCGGGCAACACGTGCGACTTGATCGGACCGTAGTACTTCTCCGCCATCTGCTTGACCTGCGCGGCGTCCACGTCGCCGCTCACCACGACCACGGCGTTGTTCGGCGCATACCAGCGCTCGTACCAATCGCGCGTGTCCTGCACGGTCATGTGCTGGAGATCGTCCATCCAGCCGACGATAGGACGGCGGTACGGATTGGCGATCAATGCCGACGCCATGAGCTGCTCGTACAGCAGCGCACGCGGCTGATCGTCGGTCCGCAAACGCCGCTCCTCCATGACAACCTGGATCTCCTTGGCGAATTCCTCCGCCGAGAGCGTCAGGTTGGCCATGCGGTCAGCTTCGAGCCGCATCATTTCCGGCAGACGCGACTTCTCGGTCTGCTCGAAGTAGCCGGTGTAATCCTTGCTCGTGAAGGCGTTCTCACGTCCACCGAGCGCGGCAACCTGACGCGAGAACTGGCCCGCGCCCACCGTATTGGTGCCCTTGAACATCATGTGCTCCAGGGCGTGGGCCACGCCCGTGGTGCCGTTGAACTCGTCGATCGAGCCCGCGCGGTACCAGACCACATGGGCCACCGTCGGCGCCCGGTGATCTTCGCGCACGATCAGCCGCAGGCCGTTCGATAACGTGAATTCCGACGTGTTGTCGGTCGTTTTGCTGCCCGTCGTGTCGGCCGCATGGCTCAGGCTCATTACCCCGGCCACGGTCAGTCCGACCAAGGCATGCCGCCAGCGCATGGTTCCCGTCATGGATCCCCTTTCGCCCGTCGTGGACGTCGATTCGCGTCTGATAAAATACGTCGCATTTCCCGCGTCGGAAACAACGACCCGCCCATTGTAGGGCGTTTTGTGCGGCGCGAATCGCTAGTCAAATCACAGTCGCACGCCGATTGCGCGCCCCCACGTCGAGTTCGTCACCCAATGTTCAGCTTCTTCAAGCGCTTCAAGTCGGGCGGTAACAAAGCCGCCGAGACGAGTCCCGCACCGGTCGATTCCCCCGCGTCCCCCGTAGCACCAGTCGAGCCCGTGGCGCCGATTGAACCGGTTGAACCGGCCGCGACGGCCGCCCGGTCGCAAACCCCGGAAACACCGCAATCGCCCGTCCCGCAAGGCGGCACCGTCAACCCCGACAGCGCCCCGCCCCCTGCGCCGGAGCCTGAAGCGCCGGCCACGCCTGTCGTCCCGGCCGCACCGATCGAGCCGGTCCGCCCCGTCGAGCCTGTCGCCCCCGTAGCACCGGTGAATGCCCCGGCGCCCGCCGCCCCGCAACCGGCCCCCGCCCCGGCAAGCACGGCCCGGCCTGCCCCCGAAAATGCGGCGCAGTCCGAACCCGTTAAGGTGAATGTCCCAACGGCCGCTGCGCCCGAACCGGCGCCTGCGCCTGCACCGGTCGTCGTGAAGGACGCCAGCGGTGAAGCCATCGGCGAGATCGTGGCCGCCCCGGCCCCGGCGCCGGCGGCCAAGCGCTCGTGGCTCACCCGCCTGAAGGCCGGGCTGTCCAAGACCAGCGCCGGACTCACCGGCATCTTCGTTGGCGTGAAGGTCGACGAGAACCTGTTCGAAGAACTCGAAGGCGCGCTGCTGATGAGCGACGCCGGTGTGGAAGCCACCGCGTTCCTGATCGACGCCCTGCGCAAGAAGGTCAAGGCCGAACGACTGACGGAAGGCGAACAGGTCAAGCGTGCCTTGCACGATCTGCTCGTCGAGTTGCTGCAACCCCTCGAACAGAGCCTCGTGCTGGGCCGCGACGCCCCGATGGTCGTGATGATTGCCGGCGTGAACGGCGCAGGCAAGACGACCAGCATCGGCAAGCTCGCCAAGCACTTCCAGCATTACGATCAGTCCGTGCTGCTCGCTGCGGGCGACACGTTCCGCGCGGCGGCCCGCGAGCAACTGACGATCTGGGGCGAACGCAACAACGTTGCCGTCGTCGCACAGGAAAGTGGCGACCCCGCAGCCGTGGTGTTCGATGCCGTGAACGCCGCACGCGCGCGCAAGATCGACATCGTGATGGCCGACACCGCCGGTCGCCTGCCCACGCAGCTTCACCTGATGGAAGAGCTCAAGAAGATCAAGCGCGTGCTGGCCAAGGCGGCCGAAGGCGCCCCGCACGAAGTGCTGCTCGTGATCGACGCCAACACCGGCCAGAACGCTCTCGCGCAGGTCAAGGCCTTCGACGACGCGCTGCAACTCACCGGCCTCATCGTCACCAAGCTCGACGGCACGGCCAAGGGCGGCATTCTGGCCGCGATTGCGCGTCAACGCCCGGTGCCGGTGTACTTCATCGGCGTGGGCGAGAAGGTCGAAGACCTTCAGCCGTTCTCGGCGCGCGAATTCGCCGACGCCCTGCTCGGGTAAGCGCCAGGCACCAGCGCGCCTCGACGCCCATCGGAGCCGAACGGAGCGTAATGCCGCAAAACACAACGGCCCGCACACTTCACGTGGCGGGCCGTTGTGTTTTCAGGGTGACGCGAGACGACAGCGCCGCCTCGAGTGTCGCTACAGTTGCTGGGCGATGAGTCCCGCGCAGAGTCCCCACATCATCGTACCGACGACGCCATCGAGAATCTGCCAGGCGCGCGCTCGCGAAAACAGCGGCGCGAGCAGGCGCGCCCCGTAGCCCAGCAAGGTGAACCACAGCACGGACGCCGTCATCGCACCCGCGGCGAACCAGACGTTGCCCGGCGCCGCCTCGCGCGCACCGATGCCGCCGAGCAGAATCACCGTGTCGAGATAGACATGCGGGTTCAGCAGCGAGAGCATCAGCACCAGCACGAGCGCACGCTGCCAGCTCATGTCCTGCGTGGCCGCGCGGCTGCCGTCGGCCTGCAATGCGCCGGCACCGCGAAACGCCGCCCGCCACGCGCGCAGGCCGTACCAGAACAGGAACGCCGCACCACCCCATGTGACCGCCGTGAGGAAGCGCGGATAGGCCGCGATCAGCCCGCCCATGCCCGCCACGCCCGCCGCGATCAGCACCATGTCGCAGATCGCGCACACGGCAACGACCACGCCCACGTGACGCCTGAGAATGCCCTGGCGCAACACGAACGCATTCTGCGCGCCAATGGCGATGATGAGGCTGGCGCCGAGCGCCATGCCCCGCCAGTAAGCCGGATCGATCATCTGAATCTGACTCGCTCCCCGGTTACTCGGCGTCCGGTTGCGCTTCCGGCGCGGCGCGGCGGAACGCGTCGAGCGTCTGGCAATGGGCGTCGATGGCGGCGATGTTCGGGAACGGCGTCATGTCCACCTTGAAGCGGGTGGCGTTGTACACCTGCGGCACCAGACAGCAATCGGCCATCGTCGGCGTGTCGCCGAACACGAACGTCCCCGGCGTCGGACGTGCGGCCAGACGTGCCTCGAGCGCCTTGAAACCTTCCGTCACCCAATGCACGTACCACGCGTTCTTCTGGTCCTCGCTCACACCCAGGTCGTGCTTGAGGTAGCGCAGCACGCGCAGGTTGTCGATCGGGTGGATGTCGGCGGCGATGTCGAGCGACAAGGCACGCACCTGTGCGCGTGCGACCGGATCGGCCGGCAGCAGGGCGGGCGTCGGGTGCACGTCTTCCAGATACTCGATGATGGCCAGCGACTGGTGCAGATTCACGCCATCGTCGACAAACGTGGGCACCAGCGCATTGACGTTCAGTGCGCGATACGCCGGTTTGAGCTGCTCGCCGCCGTCACGCACCAGATGCACCGGCACCGTGTCGTAATCGAGTCCCTTCAGGTTCAGGGCAATCCGCACGCGATAGGCGGCGGAACTGCGGAAATAGCTGTACAGCGTAGGCATGACAAACCTCGGTAATCGGAAAGCGTTTAACGTTGGGCAATCGACGGGAGGACGCGGCAGGCACCGGAGTCCGGGAACCCCGGCAACATTGGCGACGATGGCGCGCATCGGGCGTCGCGTCCGAACACGAGATGGTACTGCAAGCGCTGGGCGCAGGGACACTCAAGTGCGTATCATGAGCGGATCGATTCGTGCCGGAACGTCGACCTGTGTCGCGCCGGCGCTTCACCCATCCGGACTCCACGTGTCATGACCTCTGCCGAGCCGTTCGCCTGCGCGCCGCTTCTGAAAATCATCGCCCGCGGGGCCAAGGGGGCGCGCGCGCTCAGCGCGGAGGAAACGCGTACGCTTTTCGATGCCATCCTCGCCGACCGCGTGACGCCGGCGGCGTTGGGCGGCGTGCTGATCGCCTACCGGATCAAGGGCGAGACACCCGTCGAGTTGCGCGCGATGCTCGATGCGGCGCATGCGACCTTCACGCCGCTCGCCGCCCCTGCCGACGCCCCGCCGCCCGTGCTGCTGCCCAGCTACAACGGCGCGCGCAAGCAACCGAACCTGACGCCTCTGCTCGCGCTGCTGCTCGCCCGCGAGGGCATTCCCGTGCTCGTGCACGGCCAGCATCACAGCGGTGCCAATCGCGTCGGCACGCAGGCCATCTTCGCCGAATTGGGCCACGCCGCCTGCCAGTCGGCCGACGAGGCCGAAGCGGCGCTGCGCTCGCGCCGGGTAGCCTACCTGCCGATCGCGGCGCTGTCGCCCGCGCTGGAACGCCTGCTGGAAATGCGCGCCACGCTGGGGGTGCGCAACTCCGGGCATACGGTCGTGAAATTGCTGCAACCGTTCGCCGGACCGGCCCTGCGGCTGGTGAACTACACACACCCGGAGTATCACGACACGCTCGGCGAGCTGTTTGCCGTGCCCGTCAACAGCCCGGCGCCGGGCGTCCTGCTCTCGCGCGGCACGGAAGGTGAACCCGTCGCGGATGCCCGCCGCCAGGCAGCCATCGATGGCTTCTCCGACGGCACGCATCGGCTGTGGCAAGCGGCAGAAGAAGGCGCTACGGGCGCGCCACCGACGCTGCCCTCAGCCGACGCCCCGACCACCGCCCGGTGGATCGAGGCCGTCCTGGCCGGTGACGTCGCCGTCCCGGCCCCGATCGCACGGCAGGTCGAAGTGATCCGTCAGGCATTGGGGCTTGCCTGAACCCACCGGCTGGCGTCGAAATGTCCTGCAGTCGACATTCGGACATTCATCGGACGCACCGGACCATCGTTCGCCCGATATTCGAACACGTCGTTTAACTTCACAGAAGCTAACGCACTTTCCGGAACATTTTATTCCGAAACACGTCAAACATCCTGTTTGAAAGGGAAATCCGGCGATTGCCGGATGTCGTGTGAAGTGGGTATGCCGTTCAGTCGGCCGACGCCATGCGCGTCGCCTGCCACGAGATGAGGTGCCAGACATCGGCCTCGAGCACGTGAACCGCCGTATAGGTCATTTGCGATTCGAGCGAGCCGGTCGCCGTTTCCAGCTCGACACGCAGCTTGCCGGTGACCACCACGGTATCGCCGAACTGGCGCAGTTCCTGCGCCTTGACGTCGATGTCGATGTAGCGTCGGCGGCCCGAGCTGAGCGCGTCGAGAAATTCGCGTTTGGTCTCGCGTTTGCCGTTCGAATGCACGTAGTGAAGACCGTCTGCCAGCAGCGCGTCCAGTTGTTCGACGTCGCACTCGATCATCGCGTCAAAGCGCGCCGATTCGAGCTCACGTACCGCGTCAATATGCGTCCCAGCCATGCTGACCTCCCGTCTTCGCCACCCGAAACGCGCGCGGCTTGGGTTGCAATTTACACCATCCACGTGACGTTTGCGCCAGTGCTTTCTACCGTTTGACGGAGGGTGCTGGAAAACCCCGAGATGCCGGAAACTTCCCGTCCGGTAAGGGTTCTAACGTCTTTAGCACTCATCGAAAGAGAGTGCTAAAATGTTTTCCCAGAGGCTAACCAGGAGTCCACCACTTGAGTACTGCCGCCACTTTGCATCCGACGACGCCGGCCACCGGCACGGCGCCGACTTCGCGTGCCCTAGCTCTTGCCCCGTCGGCTTTGATGCTGCCGGGCAGTCTGGGCAATATCGACAGCTATATTCAGGCTGTCCACCGCATTCCGCTGCTGAGCGCCGAGGAAGAGCAGTCGCTCGCCAAGCGCCTGCGTGAGAGCGACGATCTCGAAGCTGCTCGTCAGCTGGTGCTCTCGCACCTGCGTCTGGTGGTATCGATCGCGCGTAACTACCTCGGGTACGGTCTGCCGCATGCCGACCTGATCCAGGAAGGCAATATCGGCCTGATGAAGGCCGTCAAGCGCTTCGACCCGACGCAGGGTGTCCGACTCGTGTCGTACGCCATGCACTGGATCAAGGCCGAGATTCACGAGTACGTGCTGCGCAACTGGCGCACGGTCAAGGTCGCCACGACCAAGGCCCAGCGCAAGTTGTTCTTCAACCTGCGCAGCCAGAAGCAAGGCCTGCAGGCCTTCACGCCGGAAGAAATCGATCAGGTCGCACGCGACCTGAACGTCAAGCGTGAAGACGTCATCGAGATGGAAACGCGCATGTCGGGTGGCGATATCGCCCTCGAAGGTCACAGTGACGACGGCGAAAGCGCGACCTTCGCGCCGATCGCCTATCTGGCCGACTCGCATCAGGAGCCGACCGCCGTGATCGCCGCACGCGAGCGCGACCATCTGCAAAGCGACGGCCTGCAGACCGCGCTGGGCCGTCTCGACCCGCGCAGCCGCCGCATCATCGAAGCGCGCTGGCTGTCGGTCGCCGACGACGGTAGCGGCGGCGCCACGCTGCACGAGCTGGCGGAAGAGTTCGGCGTGTCCGCCGAGCGCATTCGCCAGATCGAAGTTGCCGCGATGAAGAAGATGAAAGGCGCGTTGCAGGCCTACGCATAATCGCGTGGTCCCGACACGTCGGGATCGTGTGGCAATTGCAACATCCGCAACGCGAACCACGCGACAAATTGCCACATAAGTCACATCACGCACGCAACGCACACCCTTCATGCCGGAGCCACATCGCCGGCCATCAAGCCCCGTGAGACCCACGGGGCTTTTTTATTGGACATCGAAAGTTCTTCGTCCATTCGCCGAAGACTTGATGCATCGCAAGGTCGCAGGAATGACCGGTCGATAGAATCGGCTCGTACGTGGCCATGCTACGTGCGAAGGACGGTCCGGGGGCCGTTCGCCGCGCCGGACCTTGTCTCGAATCCGCTTCTCATCTGTCGCCCGTCGTGGCGGCAGATCCGCATCGAACCAGCGTCATCTGCGTGTCATCCGCCCCCGAGCCCCGCGGTTTGACATTTTCAAGCGATAAGGCAAAATGCGCCGAAAGTCGACATTGTTTTCCGACATCACGACTTTCGACGCCAGGAGCCGTCACGGATGGACACCCACTCTCCTAGCAGTCTGAAGCCTCCCGCCACGGCCGCGCCCGCTGACGCGTCGCGCCCCGTCGCCTCCGGCATCCTCGCCTGGATCGTCAGGCGCTGGCGTACCCGCCCTTCCCGTTTCATGGTCGAAATCCTGGTCGTGCTCGCGATCAAGGTAGTACTCCTGTTTATTCTGAAACATGCGTTCTTCGACGCACCGATGGCCAAGCACATGCAGTTGCCGCCGGACGTCGTGGCCCGCGCCCTGATCGGGCCGCAGGCAGTGCAAACGCAGTCCCCCACCCCAAGTCAAGGTGTCCGCCATGATCAGTAGCGAAGTCGTTGACCTCTCGCGCTTGCAGTTCGCCGCTACGGCGCTGTATCACTTCCTGTTCGTCCCGCTCACACTCGGCCTGTCATGGCTGCTCGTCATCATGGAGTCGGTGTATGTAATGACGGGCAAGCAGATCTACAAGGACATGACCCAGTTCTGGGGCAAGCTCTTCCTGATCAACTTCGCGATGGGCGTGACCACCGGTCTCACGCTGGAATTCCAGTTCGGCACCAACTGGGCGTACTACTCGCACTACGTTGGCGACATCTTCGGTGTGCCACTCGCCATTGAAGGCCTGATGGCGTTCTTCCTCGAAGCCACGTTCGTGGGCCTGTTCTTCTTCGGATGGGACAAGCTCTCGCGCATCGGCCACCTGGCGACCACGTTCGCGGTGGCGCTCGGCTCGAACCTCTCGGCGCTGTGGATTCTCGTGGCGAACGGTTGGATGAACAATCCGATCGGCGCGCACTTCAACTACGAAACCATGCGCATGGAGCTGAACAGCATCTGGGAAGTGATCTTCAACCCGGTCGCGCAGGTGAAGTTCGTGCACACGCTTTCGGCCGGCTATGTCACCGCCGCCATGTTCGTGCTCGGGGTCTCCGCGTGGTATCTGCTCAAGCGCCGCGACGTACCGTTCGCGCTGCGCTCGTTCGCCGTGGCTGCGGGCTTCGGTCTGGCATCGACACTCTCGGTGATCGTGCTGGGCGACGAATCGGGCTACACCACGGGTGAAGTGCAGAAGGTCAAGCTCGCCGCGATCGAAGCGGAGTGGGAAACGTCTCCGCCGCCCGCATCGTTCACGCTGTTCGGCTTCCCGAACCAGAAGGAAGAGCGCACCGACTTCGCGGTCAAGATTCCCTGGGCGATGGGCCTGATCGCCACGCGCTCGATCGACACGCCGGTCATCGGCCTGTCGCAACTGCGCGACGAGCACAAGGACAACATCAAGCGCGGCATGCTGGCCTTCGCGGCCCTCGAGAAGCTGCGCGGCGGCGACAAGTCGCCGGAAGTGAAGGCCGAGTTCGAGAAGTACAAGGACGACCTGGGTTACGGCCTGCTGCTCAAGAAGTACACGCCGAACGTGGTCGATGCCACGCCGGAACAGATCCACATGGCCGCCAACGACACCATCCCGCCGGTCGCGCCCGTGTTCTGGTCGTTCCGCATCATGGTCGGCCTGGGCTTCCTGTTCCTGTTCACGTTCCTGTGGGCCTTCTGGCTGTGCGCACGCCGCCGCCTGCTCAAGCCGAGCTCGGCCTGGTTCCTGCGCTGGACCGTGTGGGCGATTCCGCTGCCGTGGCTCGCTGCCGAATTCGGCTGGATCGTTGCCGAAGTGGGACGTCAGCCGTGGACCATCGCCGGCATTCTGCCGACGCATCTCTCGACGTCGTCGCTCTCGGCCGGTGACCTGTATCTGAGCCTCGCGGGCTTCGTGCTCTTCTACACCGCACTGCTCGTTATCGAAATGTTCCTGATGCTGAAGTACATCAAGCTCGGCCCGTCGTCGCTGCATACCGGCCGCTATCACTTCGAGACCGAAGGCGCGAACGGCACCGACCGTCCGGCATCGGCCTGATCGTCAGGGAGACACAACATCATGATGATCGATTACACCGTACTCAAGCTGATCTGGTGGGTGCTCATCGGCGTGCTGCTGATCGGCTTCGCCTTCTTCGACGGCTTCGACATGGGCACCGGCACGCTGTTGCCGTTCCTCGGCAAGACCGACGCGGAACGCCGCGTCATCATCAACACCGTGGCCCCGACGTGGGAAGGCAACCAGGTCTGGTTCGTGACGGCGGGCGGCGCCATGTTCGCCGCATGGCCGCTCGTGTATGCGGCCGCATTCTCGGGCCTCTACTGGGCGCTGCTGCTCGTGCTCTTCGCCCTGTTCCTGCGACCGGTCGGCTTCGACTATCGCAACAAGTTGCCGAGCGCACGCTGGCGCAATTCGTGGGACTGGGCGCTGTTCGTGGGTAGCACGGTGCCGTCGCTGGTGTTCGGCGTGGCCTTCGGCAACCTGCTGCTCGGCCTGCCGTTCTCGTTCGACAACACGCTGCGCTCCACCTACACCGGCTCGTTCTGGGCACTGTTGAACCCGTTCGCGCTGCTGTGCGGCCTGGTCAGCCTGCTCATGCTGCTCACGCACGGCGCGGCTCACCTGCGTATGAAGGCCGATCCGATCGTGGCACAACGCGCGGGCCGCATCATGCGCTTCACCGCGCTGGGCACGCTGGTGCTGTTCCTCCTGGCCGGGGTGCTCGTCGCCACGCATGTCGACGGCTTCGTCATCACGCAGATGGGTGCGACCGACGCGCCGGCCAACCCGCTGTTCAAGCAGGTCGCGACCGGCCCGGGCCTGTGGCTCGCGAACTACCACACGTATCCGTGGATGATCGCGGCGCCTGTGGTGGCATGCGTTTGCGCCCTTCTCGCCGCGCTACTCGCCACGAGCCGTGCCTATGCGTGGACGTTCGTTGTGACCGGGCTGATGATGGCCGGCATCATTCTCACTGCCGGCTTCTCGATGTTCCCGTTCGTGATGCCCTCGTCGACCGCTCCGGGCAGCAGCCTCACCGTCTGGGACGCCACCTCAAGCCAGCTCACGCTGCAGATCATGCTGATCGCCGTAGTCGTCTTCCTGCCGATCATCCTGCTTTACACCGGCTGGGTGTATCGCGTGATTCGCGGCCGCGTGACGATCGAGGCCGTCAACGACAACCCGCACACGATGTACTGATCAAGGAGTCGCGACATGTGGTATTTCTCTTGGGTTCTCGGCCTCGGTCTCGCACTGGCCTTCGGCATCATCAACGTGATGTGGTTCGAAGCGCATGACGACCTCGAGCGTCGCAGTCAGGAAGGCAACTGAGCCTGATGACACCGGTGCCGCGTCAGTGGCGCCGGTACGCTCAGGGCCCTTAGGGCTCTGACGCTGACGGCAATAAAAAAACGCGCCCCTCGGGCGCGTTTTTCGTTTGCGGGACCGTGGCGACGTGGCATGCCCCACGACGCCCCGCGAATCGACTTAACTCAACAACGTCTTCAGGTCCTTCGCCATCGCATCGACCGGCTCGTCCGGGCGCATGAACAGGCGCAACTGACCGTTCGGATCGAAGACATAGATCCCGGCCGTGTGATCGATCGTGTAGTTCGTCGGCGTGGAGCCTTCGACCTTGTTGACCACGACGCGGAACGACTTGGTGACTTCCTTGAGCGCCGCATCGTCCGCCGGGCGCAGCCCCACGAATGCCGGGTTGAACGCCGGCACGTACTGGCCCATCAGTTCGGGGGTATCGCGTTGCGGATCGACCGTCACGAAAATCACCTGCACGCGCTTGGCGTCATCCGGGCCGAGTTTCTGCATCACCTGATTGAGCTCGGCCATCGTGGTCGGACACACGTCCGGACAATGCGTATAGCCGAAGAACATCACGACAGCGCGGCCCTTGTAGTCGGCGAGCGTGCGCGTCTGGCCCTGTGGATCCTGCAGCGAGAAGTTCTGCGCAAACTCCTTATTGCCGGTGATATCGAGGCTTTGGAACGTCGGCCCCTCTTTGCCGCATGCGGCGAGCAGCACGGACACCCCCAACAGCAACATCGCGCGACGCAACCAGGTGACAGCAAGATTCATGAACGCATGACCCCAAAACGTATGGAAAAAACGCCTTCCGAAAAGACAACAGGCGCGACGGTCAAGAATACCGTAACGCGCCTGTCTTCGTGACTCAGCCCTCGGCGAAGCCCATGCCTCGCAGTGGCCCCGGCTTCAGCCCAGCAGGAACATCTGCACGTAGTGATCGATCAGCAGCGCCGCAAACAGCAGCGACAGGTAGACGATCGAGTACCGGAACATCGAACGCGAGAGCGCGTCGGAATAATTGCGCCACAGCTTGACGGCATACCCGAGGAAGATGCCCGAGAGCACGACAGCCGACACGAGGTACAAATAACCGCTCATGCGATGCGCGAACGGCAGCAGCGACACCGCAAAGAGCACCACGCTGTAGAGCAGGATCTGCAGACGCGTGTACTTCTCGCCGTGCGTGATCGGCAACATCGGCAGGCCCGAGTTCACGTAGTCCTGACGGCGGTAGAGCGCGAGCGCCCAGAAGTGCGGCGGCGTCCAGACGAAGATGATGAGCACCAGAATCCACGCATCGGCCGGCACGGCGCCAGTCGCTGCGGCCCAGCCGAGTGCCGGGGGCATCGCGCCCGACGCGCCGCCGATCACGATGTTCTGCGGCGTGGAGGGCTTGAGGATGATGGTGTAGATGAGCGCATAGCCGACGAACGTGGCCAGTGTGAGCCACATCGTGAGCGCGTTCGTGAACGTATAGAGCACGACCATGCCGGCCGCGCCAAGGATCGTCGAGAAGACGATGATCTGCCACGGTGCGATCTCGCCACGCGCGGACGGACGCCACGCCGTGCGGCGCATGAGCGCGTCGACGCGTTGCTCGATCAGGCAGTTCACCGCGAAGGCAGACCCGGCGAGCAGCCAGATGCCGATGGTGCCGCCAATCAGCACCTGCCACGGCACCATGCCGCGCGTGGACAGGAACATGCCGATCACGGCACAGAAGACGGCCAGTTGCGTCACACGGGGCTTGGTCAGCGCCCAGTATTGTGCGATACGGCTAGCCGGCGGATGGGGAAGGGTCGTACTTTTCATACACTCAGAGGCAATGCGCTACGCCGGGCCAGTCGGGGCGCCGGCGATCGATGCGGCGGCCGGCTCCGCTGACGGGAGGGGCTTCTGGCGGGCCAAAAGGTCTGCCTGATTCAGGCTGGCCGCAACAGGCGCCGCTGCGACATTGCGGGCGGCGCGAATGCGGTAGTTTAACATGACAAGCAAAAGCAACAGGACGGCCGCCCCGCCGTTGTGGGCGATGGCGTTGAGCAGCGGCCATTGGAAAACGATGTTCGACAACCCGGTTGCGAACTGCACGAACACCAGCACCAGCACCAGCGTCGACGGCGTCTTGAGCATCGCATGGCGCCGCAACCGGGTCGCGAGCCACGCCAGATACCCGACCACCACGACGGCAAACGTCCGGTGCACCCAATGGATGGCCACCAGCGCTTCCATCGGAATCACGTCACCGCCCGCCGTCTTGCCCAGTTCGCGCCACAACCTGAAACCGTTGTGGAAGTCCATCGGCGGCACCCACTGGCCCTGACACGTCGGGAAATCCGTACACGCCAATACAGCGTAGTTGGTACTCACCCATCCGCCAAGGGCAATCTGGAAAACGAGCAACGCCAGTCCGATGAGCGCCGCCCAGCGCCAGCGCAGCGCGCCCGGATCGGCGCTTACGCGATCACGAGGCATCTGACGCGATGCGAGCCATCCCAGCGAGCCCAACAGAGTGAGCGCCAACATCAAATGCGTGGTGACGATGATCGGCTGCAGCTTCATCGTGACCGTCCAGGCGCCGAATGCGCCCTGCACGCACACGAGCACGAACAGCCACGTCGCGAGCCACGGCGATTGCTTCAGTTCACGGCGCTTGACCCAGGCCATCACCATCAACACGATGATGAGTACGCCCACCGACATGGCGAAATAGCGGTGGATCATCTCGATCCACGCCTTCACGAACGTCACCGGCCCGCTCGGCAGCATGACCTGCGCGGCGTGAATGTCGGCATGCGCGGCGAACGGCGACGACGTGCCATAGCACCCCGGCCAATCGGGACAGCCGAGTCCCGAGTCCGTCAGACGCGTAAAGCCGCCGAACATGATCAGGTCGAGCGTGAGAAAGGTCGTCACCCAGGCCAGCTTGCGGTACTTGTTCGGGTCTCGGCGCAGCAGCACCCAACCCAACGGCAGTACGGCAATGCACAGGCCGATGAAGCCCAGTTCCAGAAGGTAAAGCATCGGTTTTACGTCAGTTCTTCGTCAATTCCGGCGCGCCTCGGGGGCGACCGGTCGGTTTCATCATGCGGGGCCGTGGCCCCTCAGCGCCTCAACCCGTCCCCGACCACTTGAGCAGTCGAGACAGATCACGCTTGATCTTGCTCGGATCGGCGTCCTTCGGAAACGCCATCATCAGGTTGCCCAACGGGTCGACCAGATAGATGTGGTCACGCAGCCCGGTGCCCTCCTGCGTGGGCAGCCACGACGCCAGCGCCACCGGATCGGCACGCAGTCGCCGCGTGTCCGGATATGCGGTGTCGATCGTCTGCGGCACGGCAGCGGCGTCCGTCACCAGCCAGAGCGTTTCCACGCGCGTACGCTCATTGCCCTGCAACACGCGGATCTGCCGCATGTAGAAGAGCTTGCTCACACACTTCTCGTCGCACGCGGCCGTGTCGGCGCTGATCATCAGCCACTTGCCTTTGAGCGACGACAGCGGGAAAGCCTCACCCGTCTCGTCGTCATGCACCACCAGCGCGGGGAGCGGGCGTTGCGGCTCGATCAGCTGGCCGTAGGCGGACGTACCGCCCTGCGGCTTGAAGACGTAGTACATCAGGTACGCCGCGATCGCCGGTGCGGCGCACACGACGAACAGCAGTACCAGCATGCGCCGCGCGCGGCGCCGCTGCACGGGATCGGAAGGATCGACCCGGCGATTTGCGGGGCCATTCGTGCGCCCGGAACCGACATCTGCACTCATGCGTGTCTCACTCATGCTCAACTATGCCCGCTTGAAATCGTTGCCCGTCGTGGCCAGCCGACGTCCGCGACGGTAAGCCAACCGCAGCCCCAGCAGCGCGAGGACCAGCGACATGCCGAACCACTGCGCCATATAACCATAGTTGCGATCTGCCCCGCTCGCCGGCGCCGGCCAGTCGCGCAGCAGGTGATCGCCCGTGTCGTTGGTCTGCATGACGACAAACGGTTGCAGCGGCAGCGCGGTCTCGCGCGCATAGTCCGCCACGTCCAGATTCTGGCGAATGCTCATTCCGGCCGCCGAGCCGCCATGCCCAAGCTCGAACGCGCGCGACGGGTCGGCCTGCGCGATTCCCTCGATCGTGACCTCGCCCTCGGGCGTCGGGTACGGCATGATCGCCGTGCGATCGCGCAGGTCTCGCGGCATCCAGCCACGATTGACGAGCACCACGTGATCCGGCGCCGTCTGCAACGCCATCACCACGTAAAAGCCCGGCAGTTCGTTGCGCGGACGATTGTCGAGGTACACCACGCGGTTCGGCAGAAACCGGCCCGTCACGCGAACACGTCGGTTCGCCACGTCGTCCAGGCCGTAGGTCTGCGTGCCGAGTGCGATCACGGGAGCCTGCTCGGCATGCTCGATCTGCGCCTGACGCGCCAGACGCATCTGCGCACGCTGGTACTGCCACACACCGAGCGCCGCCGTGAGCAGCACGCCCAGCACGATCAGCAGCGTCGGTACCGGACGCATGCCGCGCAAAAGGGTTTTCAACACGTACGTTCCTTGTCTGACTGACGGTCGACACGCATGACGCTCGCCGCGACTCCCGATACACGCGGCGCATACGGCGCACACTGCATTGCAGCGTGCCAGCGGGGGAGCGTTGCCCGATAATGACGCATTCCCGTCATCGGACACATCATGCGCATCATCGTTGCCATCGCCTTCGTCCTGATTCTTGGCAGTCTGGCGTCCGCATTGTTCTTCATGATGCGGGACAAGGGCCGATCCAATCGCACCGTGCATTCGCTCATGGTGCGCGTCGGCCTGTCGGTGACGCTGTTCCTGCTCATCCTGTTCGCCAACTGGATGGGCTGGATTCACAGCACGGGCATACGATACTGAGTCCCGCGCCACCCACCTGCGGCAAATCGCCGCACCCCATCCGTCCTGCCCCTGCACCACCGCACCCGCGCGCCATCCATGCGGGTGGCCCTTGCGTGATGCCGCGTCTTTCGCGTCAATGGGAGGCAATCCCTCGGTTACCCGAACAGCCCGGCCGCCATGCGACATAAGGCCGCATCGCCCGCCTCACCCGGCCGATTCGGACCGAATACCCCTACTGACCTATCGTGTCTGGCGTGTCTGGCGTGTCTCGCGCGTCCGGCGCAAATGCAAACGCCGCCGGAATCCGGCGGCGTCCCGACTGCCTGATGCCTGTGCGAGCGTCAGAGCCAGTAGACGACGACGTACAGCCCGAGCCACACGACGTCGACAAAGTGCCAGTACCAGGCCGCGCCTTCGAACCCGAAGTGATGCTCCGGCGTGAAGTGCCCCTTGATCAGGCGAACCAGCATGACGGACAGCATGATCGCGCCGAGCATCACGTGGAAGCCGTGGAAACCGGTGAGCAGGAAGAACGTCGAGCCGTACACGCCCGAGGTCAGCTTCAGGTTCAGTTCCGTGTAGGCGTGGTGATATTCGAACGCCTGGAAGCCCAGGAACACGACACCCAGCACCACCGTGGCGAACAGCCAGAAGATCGCGCTGCCGCGATGGTTCGCGCGCAGGGCGTGGTGCGAGATCGTGAGCGTGACACCCGAGGTCAGCAGCAGTGCCGTGTTGAGCGTCGGGATCGGCCACGGGCCCATCGTCTCGAAGGCATCCACCACGCCGGCCGGGCCGGTGTTCGGCCAGACAGCCGTGAAGTCGGGCCACAGCAGCTTGTTATCGAGATCGCCGAGCCAGGGCATGGCCAGCGTGCGTGCGTAGAACAGCGCGCCGAAGAATGCCGCGAAGAACATCACCTCGGAGAAGATGAACCAGCTCATGCCCCAGCGGTAGGACACGTCGATGCGCTTGCCGTACAGGCCGCCCTCCGACTCGGCGATCGAATCGCCGAACCAGCTGCGCAGCACCCACAGCACCCACAGCAGGCCGGCGAGTGCCGTCCACGGTGCCCACGATTGTCCGTTGACCCACGCCGCCGCCGACGCCAGCACCACCAGCAGGCCGACGCTGCAGCTCACCGGATGGCGCGAGGGTGCCGGCACGAAGTAGTAAGGCGCCGTTTGGTGTTGACCACTCATTCTTATCTCTCCAGGCTTGGTTCTCTTTGTCTATGCCGATTACGACGTCGCGAGGCGGATGGCGAGCTTCGCCAGCAACACCAGCGCCACAACGAAAAGGATGCCCCCGAGCAGTCCCGCCACGATCAGGTGCACAGGGTTGAGCTGCGCCATGTCACGGTCGTGATCACGCCCTTTGCGCACGCCGAAAAACGACCAGAACACCGCTTTGATGGTCTGGACGAATGACAGCTTGCGCCGGGTCGCCTCCTTCAGGTCATCCATTGCTGCCCTTGCCTCCTCCTGTCGCACCTGCCGTGGCTGCGGGTCCGGTGTTCGCGCCCGTCGAAGCGTCTGCGCGCTGGCCGGTCTCGCTCTTGCCGAGATCGAAAAAAGTATAGGACAGCGTGATCGTATTCACATCCTTGGGCAGCTTCGTGTCGACCACGAACACCACCGGAAACTCCTTGGCCTCTCCGGCCCCGAGTGTCTGCTGCGTGAAGCAGAAACACTCGATCTTCTTGAAGTAGCTGGCGGCCTGCGAGGGGGCATAGCTCGGGATCGCCTGGGCACGCACCGCATGCGGCTGCTGGTTCGCCACTTCGTACTCGATGGTCGCGATCTCGCCCGGATGCACCGTCAGGCTGCTCTTCGCCGGCTTGAAGCGCAGGGGGCCCTGCGCGTTGGCGTCGAACTCCACGGTGATCGTGCGACTCGTGTCGACCTGCGAATTACGGGCGACGATCTCCGTCGTGCGATCGCCCAGCTGGTTGATGCCGACGAGATCGCAGAACGCTCGGTAGAACGGCACCATTGCATAGCCGAAACCGAACATCGCCACGACCAGCAGCAGCAACTTGCTGAAGGTACGCACATTGATTCGTCGCAAACCGCCCATATCCGCCTGACTCGCCTGATTTGCCGTGAAAACTGCGTCGTCACTGCCACCAGACGGGGCGACCTGAACGTCCCGCGCGAAGGCGGGACGCGCGGGTCACATCCCGCCCATCAACTTGGTCTTGATCATCACACCGAAGAAGAACATCAGCACGACCGAGGCGAGAATCAGCCCCGTGCGCAGGTTCTTCGTTCGTTGCTCGCGACTCGCTGCCATCTCAATGCACCTTCGGCGGCGTCTCGAACGTATGGAACGGCGCCGGGCTCGGCACGGTCCACTCCAGGCCTTCGGCACCGTCCCACGGCTTGGCTTCGGCGGCCGGGCCACCGCGCCATGCAGGCAGTGCAACGAAGAACAGGAAGTACACCTGCATCAGACCGAAACCGAACGCGCCGATCGTGGCGATCTGGTTGAAGTCCGTGAACTGCGACGGGTAGTCGGCGTAACGACGCGGCATGCCGGCGAGTCCCAGGAAGTGCATCGGGAAGAACGTCACGTTGAACGTGATGAGCGAACCCCAGAAGTGGAACTTGCCGCGCCACTCGCTGTACATGTGGCCCGTCCACTTCGGCACCCAGTAGTAGAACCCTGAGAAGAGCGCGAAGAGTGAACCGGCCACCAGCACGTAGTGGAAGTGCGCCACCACGTAATAAGTGCCGTGCATCTGAATGTCGAGCGGGGCCATCGAGAGCATCAGGCCCGTGAAGCCGCCCATCGTGAACACGAACAGGAAGCCGATGGCGAACAGCATCGGAGTCTCGAACGTGAGCGAGCCCTTCCACATCGTCGCAACCCAGTTGAACACCTTCACGCCTGTGGGCACCGAGATCAGCATGGTGGCGTACATGAAGAAGAGCTGGCCCGTGACCGGCATGCCCGTCGCGAACATGTGGTGCGCCCACACCATGAACGACAGGATCGCGATCGACGCCGTGGCGTACACCATCGAGCTGTAGCCGAACAGCGGCTTGCGCGAGAACGCCGGAATCACCTGCGACACGATCCCGAACGCCGGCAGGATCATGATGTACACCTCCGGGTGTCCGAAGAACCAGAAGATGTGCTGATACATGACCGGGTCGCCGCCGCCCGCCGCGTTGAAGAACGACGTGCCGAAGTGACGGTCCGTGAGCAGCATCGTGATCGCGCCGGCGAGCACCGGCATCACGGCGATGAGCAGGTAGGCGGTGATCAGCCACGTCCACACGAACATCGGCATCTTCATGAGCGTCATGCCCGGTGCGCGCATGTTCAGGATGGTCACGATGATGTTGATCGCGCCCATGATCGACGACGCACCCAGAATGTGCGCACCGAAGATCGCCAGATCCTGGCCGGGGCCCATCTGCACCGAGAGCGGCGCGTACATCGTCCAGCCGGCTGCCGTGGCGCCGCCCGGCACGAGGAACGACGAGATCAGCAGCAGACCGCCCACCGGCAGCAGCCAGAAGCTGAAGTTGTTCATGCGTGCGAACGCCATGTCCGACGCACCGATCTGCAGCGGGATCATCCAGTTCGCGAAGCCCACGAACGCCGGCATGATCGCGCCGAAAATCATCACCAGCCCGTGCATGGTGGTGAGCTGGTTGAAGAACTCCGGACGAATGAACTGCAGGCCCGGTTCGAACAACTCCATACGGATCATCAACGCCATCACGCCGCCCGAGAGCAACATGACGAACGAGAAGATCATGTACATCGTGCCGATGTCCTTGTGATTCGTCGCGAACAGCCAGCGACGCCATCCGTGCGGATGGTCGTGCGCGTGATCGTCGTGACCCGCCACGTGATCGTGAGCGATGGAACTCATACCCAATCTCCTTCCTTCGAACTGGTCGAACGACTTAACTGTTCTTCGCTGCGTCTGCGCCGGCGGCCCCTGCGGCATTCGCCGACTTGTTGCCGCGTGCGTCGCGCACCTGTGCCGGCTGAATCACGTCACCGGTCTTGTTGCTCCACGAGTTGCGCTCGAACGTGATGACGGCCGCAAGCTCCACATCGTTCAGATGCGACCAGTTGGGCATCGCATTCTTGCCATGCAGCACGATGCTGATGTGGTCGGCCACCGGGCCCGTCACGATCTTGCCGCCATCGAGTGCCGGGAACGCACCACCGCCCTTGCCGTTCGGCTGGTGACACACGGCGCAATTCGAGGCGTAGACCTTCTGACCGCGCTCCATCAGTTCCTGCACGGTGTAAGTCTTGTTGGGATCGTCGGCGGCAGCGGCCAGCAGCTTCTTCTGCGCGTCGACCCACTTGGTGTAGTCCTCGTCCGAGACGACCTTCACCACCACGGGCATGAACGCGTGTTCCTTGCCGCACAGTTCGGTACAGAAGCCGCGGTACTCACCCACCTTCTCGGCCTTGAACCACGTATCGCGCACGAAGCCCGGGATCGCGTCCTGCTTGATACCGAAGGCGGGCACGTAGAACGAGTGGATGACGTCGTTGGCCGTGGTGATCAGGCGCACCTTCTTGTTGACCGGCACCACAAGCGGGTTGTCCACTTCCTGCAGATACGTGTTGCTCTTCGGCTCGAGGCCGTCGATCTGGGCGCGCGGCGTGGTGAGCGTGGACAGGAACTTGATGCCCTCGCCTTCGCCCTTGAGGTAGTCGTAGCCCCACTTCCACTGATAGCCGGTGACCTTGACCGTCAGGTCGGCGTTGGAGGTGTCTTTCATCGCCACGACGGTCTTGGTCGCGGGCAGCGCCATCAGAATCACGATGATGAACGGCACGACCGTCCAGATCACCTCGACCGTGGTGCTTTCATGGAAATTCGCGGGTTGATGGCCCTTGGATTTGCGGTGCTTGAAGATCGAATAGAACATCACGCCGAACACGCCGATGAAGATCACCAGGCAGATGATCAGCATCATGGTGTGCAGGCTGTGAAGCTCTTCCGCAACGCGTGTGGCTGGCGGCTGGAAATTGAGCTCGTTGACGGCAGGCCCCCCCGGCATGTCCGTAATCGCCGCCAGCGCCTGTGCCGGTGCGCCGACCAGCAGTGAGGCGCCCGCAAGGAAAGCCGCCAAGGCGTGTTTCGTTTTTTTCATAGCTTCCTTACCCAAAATTACCATCCAAATCCTCCCTGGTGGTCGCCCGAGATCGTCTCCATCTCTCTCAGGCCTGTTGGGCAAGACAACGGCGCAGCTCGCGCGCAAACGTTTCGCGGCGATGCGGCGCAAGGTAGGCACCGACGGTGACCGAGCGACTGCCCGAGCGCAATACGATGCGCGTGCGCGGCGGTGTCTCGACGTCGATGCGTACCCAGCGGGGATTGAACTCGTACTGCGTCAACCTCTGTGCTGAACGTTGCTCGACCACAAGGCTCATGGGCGACAACCGAATGACCTCGTAATCTGTGGCATGCCGGGCATGAATGACGAACGCAACGCCCACCACGAGCAAGTCCAGGCCTGTGAACGGCAAGACCAACCACCCACCGCGCCACGCCGCAATCAAGGCAACACCCAGCGACACGGCGGCCAACGACAGGTAGAACAGGACAAACTGGCGCGGCGATATCGCGCAGTTGCGCTTATGCGTCCATTCCTTAGTCACCGATCCGGTGTCTGAAGAGGAAGCTGCGAGCATCGCCGTCACCCGTGGGGCATTTTGGGTCTTTCATGTCCGACGGCCGGGAACCAGTTGCGTCCGGGCCGCGACAAACTGCCGCATTATAGAACGCGCCTTCTCGAAGCGACAACATTGATACCGAGTATTTGACGCGCTATAGCATTCTCCTGAACTCATTGATACAAAAGGAGAATCCGGTAATTCCCCTATCTGAAAAACGTCGCATCGCAACGACTACGGGATACTCCCTATGCGCGTTTCGATTGACACGTTGCAACACGACACGACTCGTTGCGGTGTCCTGATTACCTTTCGAACCAAGCGTTCGACGCGCCATCATCCCCGTACCGTCAGACGCTGCCGCCTCGCTTCGCGCAGACATCGCGCATCGCTCCGGCTCCGTTGCGATGCGGGATTCGTCCGATATCCTTGAACAGTAGACGCTGTGCCGAATTTCGCATGCGACGTTATGTCGCGCCCGCCGGCAGTGTGTCTTTGACGCCATACCGTGCCGGCGAAACCGTGCATCGACGATACCCGGCGCGCGCACTCGCAGGGCACATGCTACAAGCCGAACATGTTCCCTACATCGTCATGTGATGCGTGCCATGCGTTGCACCACTCCCCTTGTTTTTGCCGAGCAACTGAGCGCACTGCGCGCTGCAAGCGAATTCGACACGCTGCGCGACGCGTTGCCATCGCTCTGTCATTCGCTCGGGCATTGCCACTTCCGATATCGGGGACACTTCCCGTTACCCGGCGGCCGGGTTGCGACGCCGCAGTTCGGCAACTGGCCGCACGCCTGGGAGGCGCGTTACGAAGCGCGTCGCTACGCGAGCATCGACCCGGCGCTCTCGCATGCCAGTCGACAACTCACGCCGGTGGCGTGGACGCCGGCGCTGTACGTCTCGACCGACGCGCAGCAGTTGCTGCGTGAGCAGCGTGCGGCGGGCTTGCGTTGCGGCATCACTTATCCGGTGTTCACCCCGTCGGGGGCATCGGGGACATTGAGTCTGTCGTCATCACGAGAACCGGGCAGTCGTTTGCGTGTGGCCGGTGCGCATGCCTGGACGTCGCATGTCGGCGCGTTGCTGGCGATGCACGTGCACGAGGCCGTGTGGCGCATCGTGCAGCGCAGCGCGGCGCACGGCGGCGCACCGACGCTCACGCCACGCGAGCGCGAATGCCTGCAATGGGTGGCACGTGGCAAGACGTCGTGGGAAATCGGACGCATCCTCGCCTTGTCCGAGCACGGCGTCATCTTTCATCTTCGCAGCGTAATGCGAAAGCTCGACGTGTCCAGCCGTCACCGCGCGGCCCAACTCGCGAACGACTACGGTCTTCTCGACGACGGCGAGCCACCTATGTCGACACCCCTCACTTCCGCTACTTCCATTGCTTCCGCTACTTCCGTGCGGCGAGATCCGCGAGCGTCTTGTACCGCGTCAGGGTGAACGTATCGGACGCGGCGTTCACGAACGAACCACCGCCGAGTCGTCCTACAGGACGCAGCGCCTGTAAATCCACGTGGTGCGTGACGGGATCGATCAGGGCGTCGTCGACGTGCGCTGCCAGCACCGTCCCGATCACCACCCATCCGCCACCGGGCGACGAACTGATTTCGATGACGTCGCGCACATGGCATTCATACGCCACCGCAGCCTCCTTGACGCGGGGCGGACGCACGCGCGACGACGCCACTGGCGTCACGCCGGCAAGCTCGAATTCCGACTCGCCATGTGGCAAGGGTGCCGCCGACAGGTTCACGGCATCGATACACGACGCAGTCGCCATGTTCACGACGAACTCGGGCACCGCTTCGATGTTCCGCAGCGTGTCTTTCTTGCGCATCGGCGGTGGTGGCACGACCGGGCAGAACAATACGGTCATCGGCACGCAGCACACGCCCATGAAGTAAGCATAGGGCGCAAGATTCGGACGTCCCGATGCGTCGACCGTGCTCACCCACGCGATGGGACGCGGCAGGATCGTACTCATCATGAAGTTGTAGACACTCGCTTCGCCGAGCGTCGCCGGATCCAATTCCATATTGGCTCCCAAGGGAGTGAGTCACGTAGGTCACGCGACGGAAAATGCGTTGCACGCCGTGAGCCCGGCAAGCCGGACGACATCGTTCGCGCATCCCCACGACAACGTAAACCCGCCGCCGCCGTGACCGTAGTTGTGCAACAAGCGAGCGTGACGCTCATCGCGTCCCACGCGCGCCAGACGACGCGAGGGACGAAATCCCACCCGCGCCTCGATCACCTCCAACGCCGCAACGCCATCGCACAGTCGGGTGCACCGACGCACGATGTCTTCTACCTGACGCTCGCCAACGATCGTCGAAGTGAGATCGACGTCGGCGGTGCCGCCGAGCACGATATCGTCCGGACGTTCGACGACATACGTTGGGGAGGCCGGGTCGGAGTCGTCGATGAAGCAACCTTTGACGGCATCGCTGGGCGTCGCACGCAGGACGATCGCTCGAGACAGGCTGAGATCGGCATCCCCGAACCGGCGACTGCCATACCCGCAGCAATTCACCACGAAGTCGGCGTCGTCGAGCAATGCCCACGGGGCGCCGACTCGTGCCGATACGTAGCACCCGCCGAGATCGAGGAACGTCGTCATCAAATAACGCAGGTAGGTTTCCGCGTCGGCCACGGGGACATCCATCCGGTAAGCGCAGGCAAAACGCGACGGGACATCGGCTGGCGACACGCGCTTCACATGGCTGACGCACTCGGCCCACCATGGCGCTCCGGCGTCACGCGAAAAAAATTCGGTCAGGGAGCGCATGTGCACGCCGGACGACGGATCATCGGACATGCGCTGCATGGTCACGTACGTCTGGCGTGCCCGTTCGAGGTAAACGAGATCAGGTGCCTGATAGAACGGATGCCAGATCGCCGCGGCAAGCGCCGATGTCGTCTGAGAGGGCCCCTCCGCAGCATGAATGGTGACGTCGCACCCCGCGAGTGACAACGTCACGGCTGTCGTGAGACCGCTCACGCCGGCCCCGAGAACAATGACATGCGGTCGTGTCATGGGCGACCCGCCAGTTGTGAGGGCGTGCGTTCGTTGTGCGCAGGGTGTGGCATGGCAGCAGCATCGTTGACGAACGCCGGCAAGGCGTTATCGGAGCATTCGGCGGATTTGAGCCCGCTGCCGGTACCAAGCAATACGACGGTGGTACCGGCCGCTATCCGCCCCGTCGCGAGGCATTCACGCAACGCTGCGTACCCAGCCGCCGACGACGGCTCCATCCAGAGGCCGAAACGCTGCGCCATCGCCGCCGACGCGGCCATGATCTGTGCATCGCTGACCGTGCAGCAGGCGCCACCTGTGTTCCGTATCGCCTGCAGTGCGGCGAGGTGATCGCGCGGACGCCCGACAGACAGGCTGTCGGCCACGGTGTCGGGGACGACGACGGCAGGATCGTCAGGCAAATCCATGACGTCGGTGCAGGTGTACCAATCGCGAGAAATGCTGCTCGAACCGATGGCCTGCGCAGCGAGCAGACGTGGCACAGCCGATGTGATGCCGAGGGAGCAGAGATCGGAGAATCCCGCTGCAATCCCCGACAGAATATTCCCGTCACCGGTCGGTACGATGACCCAATCGGGCACGTTCCAGTCAAGCGCCTCGGCGATTTCGAACGCACACGTTTTCTTGCCCTCGCGGGTGAATGGATTGACGCCCGTGTTGCGGCAACAGACGCCAGCGTCTTCGGCCATGCGCTCGGCGACGGAGAAGGCGTCGTCGTAGGTGCCCTCGATCATGCAGAGATTCGCACCGTATGCGCGAATCTGCGCGAGCTTCGCGAGCGGAGTACGCGCGGGCACGACGACTGTCGCTGCCATCCCCTGCGACGCCGCAATGCAGGCCAGCGACGCACCGGCATTGCCCGTCGATGCCGTCACGACATGTGTACATCCCGCATGCCTGGCAGCCGCCACCACGACTTCGGTGGCACGATCCTTCAGCGATCCGCTCGGGTTACGCGCTTCGTCCTTGACGCACAGATACACCCCGCCGTCCTCACCGCAGTCGACCAATGGTGTCTGGCCAACCACCAGTCGGCTTCCCCAGCAGGCGTCCACCGGCAACAGCGTGCGATATCGCCAGATGCCTCGCCCGCGAAACGTGCGCACGATGTCCGTACCGCAGGGGGAATCCGCATCCCTCTTGCGTTCGACGCGCAGGTTCTGCCCGCACACCGGGCAACGATATCGAATCTCACCCCACGATTGTGGGGTCCCACATTTGACGCACGTGTAGCGGTAGGAGAAGGGCGACCTCATGCCAGGCTCCCCGGGTTCAGCAAGTGCGCCATCACGGCGTTCTGCGCGTGAAGCCGATTGGCGGCCTGCCGGAATACCCACGACGACGGTCCATCGATCACGTCGTCTGTCACCTCTTGCCCCCGATCGGCGGGCAGGCAGTGCAGATATCCCGAGCCGGGGGCCGCGTGTTGCATTACATCGGTGTCGACGCACCAGTCACGATGTTGCTCGAATGCCGACTGCATGGCCGACGCGTCGACAGGGTCGCCACGGCGCGTCGGCAGCGACGCCAGACTGCACCACGACTTTGCGTAGACAGCATGGGCATTCGAAACGCCGTCACGGAAATCGTGCGTGACGCGAATCCTCGCACCGGTCTGATCGGCGAAACGGGATGCAGCTTGCATCACGCTCGGATCGAGCGCGAACGGCGCCGGGTGCGCCAGCGTGACATCCATGCCAGCCTTCACCGCGGCGAGCAGCAGGCTCTGCGGTACGGCCACAGGCTTGTGCCAGCTTCCCGAATACGCCCAACTGATGCACAGACGCCGCCCGGCGAGTTCGCCCAGTTGCTCACGCAATGTCATGACATCGGCCAGTGCCTGGCATGGATGGAAGCGATCGCACTCCATGTTGATGACCGGTACCTGGCTCCATTCGGCAAACGCTTCGAGGTGACGATGCGCGGCGCCATACACCCAGCCCGCCGGTTCGCCGTACATGCGTATGGCGATCGCATCTCCATAGGAAGACAGCACCCGCGCCGTGTCCGAGATCCGCTCCGTGGCATAGGGAATCTCGGCCTCCGGCAGGGCAGGCGTGTAGATCCCATGCTTTGGGTCGAGCACAACGGCGTGCCCCCCCATCCGTGACAGGCCGGTCTGAAAGCTGCTTCGCGTACGCAGCGAGGCGTTGTAGAACAGGAAGTAGATCGTCCGGCCGCGCAGTACGTCTTCCGTATGCGCAGGGTATCGACGCTTGAAGGCGAGCGCGGCGTTGAGTAGCGCCCGGTAATCCGCCGAGCTCATGGTGAGATCCGGGGCAAGCCAATGACAAGTCACATGTGCCTCCTGATAATCAAGGTGGGCGCCAACGGCTCGCACGTTGCGCAAACCGTTCCGCGCAGGACATTCCCAATCGTTCGAAGAGACGACGCGGTACGAGCGCCGCCTCCATCATCTGCACGCCGACCGCCAACGAATCGACGCTTTCGCGAATCACCTGCTCCGCGTCGCCCGCCGCCATGCCCACGGCACACAGATGCTCGTGCCAGACGGGCAACTCGGGGGCGAGGAACGCAAGCATCAAATCCGGAAAAAGGTCATTGAGAAAGGCGCGCTCGTCGGATGAGAGCGCAGGCACCCATTCCGACACGAACCGGACGAACGCCGCCTGATGCCGCATTTCGTCCGCCGCATGGTCGGCCAGCAATGCACGCACCGGTGGGTAAATGTCGTCGCAGGCGCCTGCCTGACGCAGCGTGCCGGTAATCAGCGTTTCCGTAATCGACGCTGCGGCCACGATCGCCATGCCGCGATGCGTCGCCGGCACGGACTCGCACAGCGCCATCACGCGCGTCACGCCAAGCGAGGGCTTCTGTGCCAGCTCGCGGCCCGTTCGCTCAAAAAGCCGGCGACGAAAGCGCTCCATCATCCACGTGTGAAATCCTTCATCCGTGTAGATGGCCAGCAGATCGTCGCGACTCACCGACGTGATGCCCGGAATGTCCATCATCTGCTCGACCGCGCGGTTGACGATGTGCAATTCGACGCGCTCCGTCTTGTTCAGGTAGTCGGCAAGTCGCAGCGCGCTCAACTGCTGACGCGCCGCCTGCCCCATCTCGCAAACGAGCGGATGCGTCGCATAGGGCATGAGCGAGACATTGAAGAACAGCTGATCGGGTTGCAACGGGGGAAAGCAGGCTTCCACGCTGCAACGCGTGACTGCGGCAACCTCTCGCCAAGGCGCCTGCCGATGGGATTCCATACCCTCGGACGACAAGTCAGCCATGCTCCTCCACCGCAGCGTGTGGCACCGGATGATGCACGGAAAGCGCCATCAGACTGGCGCGTTCCGGTCCCAGTCCGATACCCGCCAAGGGAGCGCCGGCATGTCGCTCGACGAAGTCGATGAAGCCCTGCATGGCTGCGTCGAGCGTTCCCTCGCGCCCGAGGGCGATCGACCGCTCCGTCAGCCCCGGGTAGATCAACACATCGGGCGTTGCGTCATGGGACAGCGCCTCGCGATGTACGCGCACCGGCACCCCCTGATACGTCGAATGAACGTAGTGCGTCAGACAATCGACCTTGTTCAGATAGACGCAGTCGATCGCGTGCGCCTTGATCACCTCGCGGAGCTGAGCGAGATCGAGCATTCCGATACGACGCGGTCGCCCCGTTCCCGTGCCGTACTCACCGGTGAGCATGCGAAGTGCGGTGCCGACATCGAAGGGATCGCTCGATTGCAGCAAGCTGTCTGGCAGATGTTGCTTCAACTCGTCCGCCGCACCCCGTCGCGACTGCGAAGCTTCATCGCAATACTGCGCCGAGCGCTCGCCACCCAGTTCTGAAGGAAACGGGCCGCGCCCAACGCGCGACACGATGGCCTTCGCGACGCCGATCGTCCGCCGGTGATACTTCGGCGGCAAGTCGCCACCCACGTAGGCATATGCCGGTACCGTATGACTCGACGTCACGTAGGGTTGGCTGCCGTCGACGACGTCGAGCAATATCGACTGCGCACCTTCGAACAGCACCCTGGCGCCATTCGCCACACGATTCGCGAGCCATGAGCGATCCGGCGCGATGTACTCACGCAGCGTTTGCGCGACCCTCGGCAAGCCCAACAGAAGATCCGACATTTCCGCCATCCAGGGCGACGTGCCACCTTCCGCATTGATCATGCGAGTGAAAACTTGCCGCATTGAAGCGATGGTTTCCGTTTCATTGCTGAGCAGGTCCCCCAGCATCAGGTTGACTCGCGTGTCGTTGCGCACCCGCAGTGCCCGGTCGGCATAGCACGGGCCAATGCCATTGCCTGTCGTGCCGATGGTGTGGCTGGCAGTGCGATCCAGTGCCATGTGATGCGGCTGCACGATCGCCGCCCGCGCACTAATGCGCAGACGACCCTCGAGCGAAACGCCCATCTCGCGAATCTGCTCGATTTCCTCTGCGAGCTTCCAGGGATTGATCGCACATCCCGAGCCGATGTAAAGCTCGGCGCACGGATGAAATACGCCTGACGGAAGTTGCCGAAGGGCGACGCGCCCACGAGGCGTGTCGATGGTGTGACCCGCATTAGCCCCACCGTTGAAACGTGCGATGACGTCATACCCCGGCGCGAGGGCGTCGATGATCTTGGCTTTGCCTTCGTCACCGTATTGCAGACCGACAAGCACGTCGGCATAGCCTTCAGTGCGCGACGAAGGTTGGTGAGAAACATGAGAGGTGGCACTACAGGAAACAGAGGTCATGCGCGTTGCATATCGTAGAAAAAGCGAGGAACAGGTGCCTGGTGCGTCGCGAGTCGTTCGTAGACCCATCGGCCAACGGCGATATCGAGAATGCCCAGACCAAACGGCGAGAACACAATGGGACGGTCCTGCGAAGGCGGTTCGCCGCCACAGAGCAGGTGAGGCAGCGACGTCGTGACGAAACGTCGATGACCGATGGCACCCTCTGTCAGATGCAACGATGTTTGCGCACGCAGGCAATGATCGATGTCATCGACCACGTTGTGGGACGCCAGCACGACCTCCGGGGCCAGGTCGCGCAGCGAGAGGTGCAAGACGGTCGGACAATGGGAAAACCAGTCGGGGTTATCGACATAGGGCATGGCGGCCGTTGTGGCGAAAACGACGATGTCCGAATGGCGAATGGTGCGTTCGAGCGACGTCTCGGCATACGCCTCGTAACCCAGCCGCGACTCGATGCGTGCGACAAGCGATGCCGCGTATTCGTCGCTCAGGTCATGCACCGTCACGCGGCTGATGTCCCGCTCGGCGAGCGGCAGACACTCGGCCACATGACGCGCGATCACCCCCGCACCAATGAAGCCGATCCGCAGGCCCCGATCGGGTAGCGTCCGGTTCGCGGCAAGGCAGCGCAGTGCGCTGATCGCACTCGCAGCAGTACGCGCGGCACTGATGATGCTCGCCTCCATGCACGCCATCGGATAGCCGGTCATGATGTCGTTCAGAATCAGCACCGCCGATGCGCGCGGCATCCCGCGTTCGACGTTTTCCGGAAAGCTCGATATCCACTTGATGCCGGTCACGCCATCGCCGCTGCGATCGCGGATGTGCGCGGGCAAGGCGATGATCCGATTGCGAGGGCCGTCCGGAAAGCGAAGAAACTGACTCTCTGGATTGACCGTGCGGCCGGCCTGATGCGCGCGATACGCCGCTTCGACCGTCGTGAGAATGGCGCGTCGTCCCTCCTGGACCGCAGCATTGATCTGCTCGCCGGCGAACACGCGAAATTGCGGTAACGAGAGTGCACTCATGGCAGTGAAGGATGGGAAGCGTCGAAGGCGTCGGCTGTCTCGTGGGGTGCAGGCGGATGCCCGGGGGCCGCCGCCTCGAAACACGAAGTGGTCCAGTCGGGGTCGTAGATCGTGTCGAGATATTTGTCGCCCATGTCCGGGGCAATGGCGACGACCGTGGCATCGCGCGCAATGGAGGCCGATGCCATCTGCACCCCGCATAGCACGCTACCGGTGGACCCGCCGGCGAGCAGTCCTCGTCGGGCGAGCGAATGACACATGCGCAACGTGTCCGGCTCGGGGACGTACACGATGTCGTCCGGCACCTCGGTGTTCGGCGCTTCGCACAGCGCAGGGCGGCAACTCGTGCCCAGCCCGGGAATACGGCGCGGTCCGGGAGGCCCTCCGAACGTGACCGAGCCCAGGGCATCGACGGCAATCACCCGCGTCGGCATGCAATGCTTGCGCACGTATCGGAGGCACCCCAGCAACGTCCCGGTCGTGCCGGCCCCCACGAACAGATGGTCGACGTGCGGGTACGCAGCGAAGATCTCAGGAGCCGTCCAGCGATGATGCGCCCGCCAGTTCCCCGGGTTCGCGTATTGATTGAGCCAGACCCACCTTGGATCGCGCGCGACACGTTCCCGAATCCAGGCAATGCGCGTGCCGAGATAGCCCCCCTGCGCGTCGCGATGCGTCACGCGCACGATGTGCGCACCTGTGGCGCGCATGGCTGCGATCGCGTGACGCGACGTATTGGGATCAGTGACACACGTAAATCGGTAGCCGCGATTGGCACAGACAAGTGCCAACGCGACGCCAAGATTCCCTGAAGACGACTCGACGATCCGCGTGTCCGGCCGAAGACGGTCGGTCGACTCCAGCTCCTCAATCAACTGCAGCGCAGTCTTGAGCTTGATGGACCCCGCCGGATTCAGGCCCTCCAGCTTGAGATGGACCGTCGCGGGACAGAGTCCTTCGATCGCCGCGAACGCGGGAAGTGACGGGCGCAGAAATGCACCGTCGACGTGTAGTGCTGCCCCCTCTTGCGACGGGTCGCACCCTGCGGAAACCACCAACGTCTCGTGCGGAAACCCCACTGCCAGCCTCCCGAAGTCGCGCCCGAAGGCGACGCCATGACGTGGCAAAGCAAAGGGATGGGGATTCGGATCACCCTGCGCTCATGCACGCCGTAAAGCGTCATTTAAGCGAAGGGGAGACGCGCAGAACACCTGCATGGTCGTGTAGGACGCATGTTGCGGCGAGTGCTTTCGGTGGGTGTTTACCGTGAGCGAGTGCAGCGAGAGGGTCGGTGTGAACCCTCGAAGGCGAGTAGGTGCTTAGCGCGGCCGACCGCCGCGTCCGATGTCCTGAAGGCGAACGATGGCGTTTCCCGCAGCATCGGTCTTCTCCGGAATCTTCCAGGCGTGGCCGTAGACCAGCTCGAACGTCAGCGCGATCGTGCCGTCGGCACTGCGTTGACGCTCGAGCGCCTGACGCAGCGCATCGAGACGCGCGCGCCCGGTCAACCCCATACGGCGCTCGGGTCGCGGATTCACGCCCAGCAAACGTACGTCGCGCAAGAGCGTATCGGGCGATTCGAACGTAAGCGTAAGACGCTCCATGTCCGTCACCGGCGTATCGAAACCGCTGGCCACCATCATGTCGCCCAAATCGTGCATGTCGGTCGGCTCGAGGGCGTGCGGTACGTCGTCGACTTCCGCCCACGCGGCGCGCAGTTCGCGCAGCGTGTCAGGACCGTAGGCCGAAAACATCAGCAGCCCGTCGGTACTCAGTACGCGGTGCCACTCGGGAATCACCCTGTGCGGCTCGCGATACCAATGGAGCGCCAGATTCGACCAGACGAGATCGAACGAGCGCGGTGCGAACGGCAGCGCCGAGAAGTCGGCCTGCACCAGGCCATACGGCGGCGCGCTGCGCAACAGCCGTCGCCAGCCGGTGACGGCCCCCGCAGCGCTCGCGGCTTGCACCATGCCGAACGATGCGTCGAGCCCCACGCGATATGCGTCCGGATAGCGCTCACCGAAGCTCAGCAGGTCACTCCCCGTGCCGCAGCCTGCGTCGAGGATTCGTGTCGGTTTGAGCTTGATGTAATCCAGACGGCTGGCGAGTCGCGATGCGACCTCCCGCATCAGGAAATCGGCCTCCGGCCAATTCGGCGCGCGACGATCGAACGCGGCACGCAGAAAGCGAGCGGAGAACGTAGAAGACGGGGATTGGGGAGCGGCAGCGGGCTTCATGGGACAGGCAAAAAGGCGAGTCGGCAGTATACTCGTTGCCGTCCGAACGCATCGGACACCGCCGCAAACCTTGCGTTTTCGGGCACCCTGCCTTCGCCAACGGCTTTATGACTTGTCGAGGCCTCTCGAATCACCTGATTTCCGCTATCGCCGTGTCTACCCTTCGTGCCACCCTCTCAGCGCTCGCCCGGTTCAGTGGCGAACTGCTGCGCGTGGCGCTGCCAGACCATTGTGCGCTGTGCGGCCGGCGCGCGGCCCGGCAGGTCTGTGCGGATTGCGCATACGGGTTCGACAGCCACCGGCCCGAGGCGCCGCTGCGCTGCCATCGATGCGCGATCGCCCTGCCGCCGGCGCCTTCCTCGGGCTCGGCCACATCCAACATCGGAGGTGCGACAATTTGTCGCACTGACCCTACCGTTATCTGCGGACAATGCCTCCGTCGTCCCCCCGCATTCGACGCGACGCTGACGCTCGCGGATTACGTGGCACCGCTCGATATGCTGATGATTCGTCTGAAATACCACGGTGCGTTGCCGTTCGCCCGCGAATTCGGCGAACGCCTTGGCGACGCCCTGTCGGCACACGCCGGCGAGACCCCTTTGCTGGTGCCCGTGCCTCTGGCGCCGTCGAGACTCGCGTCGCGCGGCTTCAATCAGGCATGGGAGCTGGCACGTGTCGCGTCACGTCGCGCGCAGTTGCCCGCGAGCGCGCACGTACTGCGCCGCGAACGGACGACCACTGCGCAGCGACGCCTCTCGCGTGACGACCGGAAACGCAACTTGCGTGGCGCGTTCGTCGCCAGCGAGCGCGTTCGCGGGCGACGTATCGTGCTGATCGATGATGTGATGACCACCGGCGCCACCTGCGACGCTGCGGCGTCTGCGCTCAAACGCGCAGGGGCCACGCACGTGCTGGCGGCCGTCGCGTTGCGCACGCCGCCCCGCTCCGCCCGCCCTCCTTCCCATAACTCAGCCCCCAACGCTTATGTTCAACGTCGTTCTCGTCTCGCCTGAAATTCCACCCAATACGGGCAATGTGATCCGCCTTTGCGCCAACACGGGTGCACGCCTGCATCTGATCGAGCCGCTGGGTTTTCCGCTCGACGACGCCCGCATGCGCCGCGCCGGCCTCGACTATCACGAGTACGCGGAGATGAAGGTGCACAAGGACTGGGCCGCGTTTCTCGCCGCAGAAACGCCGGATCCGACGCGGATGTTCGCGCTGACCACACGCGGTTCGCGCCCCTTTGGCGAGTTGTCGTTCGCGCCGGGCGACTGGTTCGTCTTCGGCTCGGAGACCCGTGGTCTCGACCCAACCCTGCTGGAGACGTTTTCGACGACGCAACGGGTACGTCTGCCCATGCGTCCCGGCAATCGCAGTCTCAATCTGTCGAACACCGTCGCCGTGGTGGTCTTCGAGGCGTGGCGACAGCAGGACTACGCAGGCGGGTCCTGATTCGCGAGTTCCGTCTGATAAAGCGCGAGCATCGGGGCGTCGAAGCAGACGAACTCCACGTGCTCGACATTGGGGAAATGCAGTAGCGCATCGCGCACGGTGAACACGGCCAGCGGCACCGCCAGCTCCGCCGGATAGCCATAGACGCCGCAACTGATCGCCGGGAATGCCACACTGCGGCAGCCCTGCTCGGACGCCAGGCGCAGGCTCTCTCGATAGCAACTCGCCAGCAGCGCCGGCTCGTCGACGGCGCCCCCATGCCAGACCGGGCCTACCGTGTGGATGATGAATTTGGCCTTGAGACGAAAACCCGGCGTGAGCTTCGCCTGACCGGTCGGACAACCGTGCAGCTTGCGACAGGCGTCGAGTAATTCAGGCCCCGCCGCACGATGAATCGCACCGTCGACACCGCCACCGCCCAGCAGCGATTCGTTCGCCGCGTTCACGATGGCATCAACCCTAGATTGCGTGATATCGCCTTGAGAGGCGTGGAGATGGACAGCTTGCGACATGGGCGGAACTCCCTTGTAGCGAGTGTCAACGACGAGGATTCGCCGTCGAAGCGCCGAAGCATGGCAGCAGCGGCACAGTTGCAGGCCGCCAGCTTGCCCGGGAGACAACGCCGGCGGACCGCATGAGGTTGTTTGCGACGCGTCAGCCCGGGTGACCGTCGTCCTCGCGCTCTGCACGGGCGTCGCGCCGCAGCAGCGCTTCCACCGCCGCACGAGCGGGCAAACCGTCGAACAGGGTGGCACACACGGCATCCGTGATCGGCATTTCAACGCCATGCGCGTGCGCCAGATCGCGTACCGCACGCGCACATCGTACGCCTTCGGCAACGTGCCCCAACGACGCCAGCACCTCATCGAGCGACTTGCCGGTGGCAAGTTGCAAACCCACGGTGCGGTTGCGCGACAGATCCCCCGTTGCCGTCAGGATCAGATCGCCCATGCCGGCGAGTCCCATGAACGTCTCGGGCTTGCCGCCCAGCGCAACGCCCAGCCGCGTCATCTCGGCGAGTCCACGCGTTACGAGCGCTGCACGCGCATTCAAACCGAGGCCCAGCCCGTCGCTCACGCCCGTGGCGATCGCCAGCACGTTTTTCACGGCACCGCCGACTTCGACACCGACGACGTCGTCGCTCGAATAAATGCGCAGCGCGCCGTAATGGCACGCCGCAATGGTCAGTTCGCACAGCGACGGCGCCGTGCTGGCGATGGTCAACGCCGCCGGCAGGCCCTGCGCCACTTCGCGCGCGAAGCTCGGCCCCGAGAGCGAGCCTCCCGCGACCTTCGGGAAGACGTCGGCCACGATCTGATGTGGCAGCAGCCCCGAATCGGCCTCGAAACCCTTACACAACCAGATCAGGTTCTGCGGTGGGTTGGCGGCCAGCGCCATGTGACCGGCCAGTGCCCGCAACCCCGCGACCGGAACGGCGGCCACGCACAACGCATGCGCGCCTGTGCCGTGCGCCAGTGCGCGCGCGAAATCGGCTTCGAATCGAAGACGTGGGGAGAGCGGACAACCGGGGAGATAAGTGGAATTTTCGTGGGAGTCGGCGAGTTGCTCGAGCAACGCTGCGTCGCGCGCCCAAAGGACAACGTCATGGCGTGCTGCCATGTGACTCGCCATCGCGGTGCCCCAGGCACCTGCACCGAATACGGCAATCTTCATGAAGAGGACCTCGACGCGACAGCGAGCCATTCGCCCGCCATCGCGCCGATGAAGCGCAAGCGCTTAGTGGGTCTGAGCCGACGAGCCGTCGGGCATCACGATGCCCGATGCCGGCGCCTCGCCATTGGCCGCTTGTTGCTCGGCCAGTTGCGCCAGACGTTGCTCGTACAGCGCCTGGAAGTTCACTTCCGCCAGATGAATCGGCTGGAAACCGGCACGGCTGATGGCGTCGGCCACGTTCGCGCGCAGGTACGGGTAGACGATCGTCGGGCAGGCGATGCCGATGAGCGGGTCGAGCTGCTCGACCGGCACGTTACGGATTTCGAAAATACCGGCTTGCTTGCCTTCGACCAGGAACGCGACCTTGTCCTTGATCTTTGCCGTCACCGTGGCGATCACGGCGACTTCGAAGATTTCCTCGGCCAGGCGCTCGGCAGCGACGTCCAGCTGCACTTCAACGGTCGGCATCTCCTGCTCGAGGAAGATCGCGGGCGAATTCGGCTGCTCGAGCGACAGATCTTTCAGGTAAGCGCGCTGGATGCTGAAAAACGGCTGATTCTGGTCGGACATTTCTTCGTTTCCTTGGGTATGAAACAGCCGCGCAGGTACGCGGCCGGACGACTATTTTGCAGGGGCTCTCAGGCCGCTTGCAAGAGCGGCAGGAGACCACCGGCACGATCCAGCGCCGAGAGATCGTCGTAACCGCCGACATGGCGCTCGTCGATGTAGATCTGCGGCACGGTGCGACGTCCGGTGCGCGTCATCATTTCTTCGCGGCGGGCGGGGTCCTTGTCGATCAGAATCTTCTCGATTTCCTGAACGCCGCGCTGACGCAGCAGACGTTCCGCCATCTGGCAATACGGGCACACTTGCGTGCTGTACATCACGATCTTCGGCATGACTTGCAACTCCTCGATTACTTCACGACCGGCAGGCCGGCTTCCTGCCAGGCGGCAATGCCGCCCTGGAGGCTGAACGCCTCAGCATAGCCAAGATTACGCAACAGCGTCTGAGCGCGCGCCGAGCGTTGACCGCTCTTGCACACGATAAGTACCGGCGCTGCCTTATTCTTGATGACTTGCGTGACCTTTTGTTCCACGTCGTCGAGCGGTACGTTGCGCGCAGACGGCAGGTGGCCGGAGGCAAATTCCTCGCCGGTACGCACGTCGAGCACCACGGCGCCCTTGCGGTTGATGAGCTGGGTCGCTTCCGTGGTCGACAGACCGCGACCGCCGCGCTTGAAAACCGGCCAGGCCAGCATGCCACCCGAAACGAGGGCGATCGCGATCAGCGCGAGGTTGGTGTAATCGGCAAAGAACTTCACAAACCACCTGAAAAAGGTCAAAAGAATCCGATCATTATAAAATAATCCGTGATTGCGCCGACGGGTCTCGTTGCCAATCGCTGCAACGGACGTCGACGGCCCCTTCGCCGCTCCCCCGAATGTCCTCCGGGCATGGCCGCAAACCCTTACTGGGCGCGGCTGTGCGAGGTAGCAGCGACGGACCGCCCCCGATCGGCTGCCCCCGCTTTCCAACTCTGTTTGAAGTCTGCTCATGTACAAGCTCGTTCTCATCCGCCACGGCGAATCGACGTGGAACAAGGAAAACCGCTTCACCGGCTGGGTCGATGTCGACCTGACCGAAAAGGGCGTTGCCGAGGCCGCCCAGGCCGGCGACCTGCTCTCGCAAGCCGGTTTCAAGTTCGATCTCGCCTATACCTCGGTGCTCAAGCGCGCCATCCGCACCCTCTGGCATGTGCAGGACGCCATGGACCAGATGTGGATCCCCGTGGTCCACAGCTGGCGCCTCAACGAGCGTCACTACGGCGCGCTGGCCGGCCTGAACAAGGCCGAGACCGCCGCCAAGTACGGTGACGATCAGGTGCATGTCTGGCGTCGCAGCTATGACACGCCGCCGCCGCCGCTGGCCGCCGACGACGAGCGCAGCTCCTACAACGATCCGCGTTACGCCAAGCTCAAGCGCGAAGAAATTCCGCTCACCGAGTGCCTGAAGGACACCGTGGCGCGCGTGCTCCCGCTGTGGAACGAGTCGATCGCTCCGGCCGTGCGTGCCGGCAAGCAGGTGCTGGTCGCCGCACACGGCAACTCGCTGCGTGCCCTCATCAAGCATCTCGACAACATTTCGGACGACGACATCGCCGGCCTGAACATCCCGAACGGCACGCCGCTCGTGTATGAACTGGATGCCGACCTGAAGCCGATCCGTCATTACTACCTGGGCGATCAGGACAAGATCGCCGGTGCGCTGGCCGCCGTGGCCGCGCAGGGCAAGTCGAAGTAACGTCTCGCGATTCACGGCATGTCGCCCCTTCGGGGCCACATGCCGTGACGTGCGATAGTGCATCGCCTGGACGGCGGCGCGCTATCGCAGCGCCCGGCACCGATTCGCCGGCGCATTTCGCTCTCGACGCGTCTCACGTCGCGGCACATTTGGCGCCGCCGGTCGTTCCGCCTCTCCGCCTCTCCGCCTTTTCGCCTTTTAGCCCGCCTGCCCGCCTGTCTGCCTGCCTGCCGACCGCTTTCGGCCACTTTCCCGCCATCCGCCGGGACATTCCGTAATACGCGGTAACACGCTCCGCCCGCATTTTGCGGTCCGAGTTCACGGCTCCCAAGGCGTGCCATCGCGTGATTTCTCCGCAAAAGCGCGGTTCATTCGGGTGACATCCGGCAAAAAATTCGCCGTGTTGGCGTTTTAAACGGTACTTTTCGTAGAACCACTCCGGAAAAGTCCCTGTCGAATGGGCAATGTCCCGCCTGCGGGCAAACGGTTATACTTCGCCAAAGTGCGCGCGCCCATTGGCGGGCGCCCCGAAAAATCCGGAATTTCCACGCCTATATGCGCCAAACCCTCAAACACATCGGCCTGATCGTGCTGGGCCTCGCGACCGGTGCGGCTGCCACCCTCGCGTTCTCGCAGGCTTCCGCACAAAGCGCTACCACGCCGTTGCCGCTCGAACAGCTTCGTCTGCTTGCCGAAGTGTTCGGCCAGATCAAGCGCGAGTACGTGCAACCGGTCGACGACAAGAAGCTGCTCACCGCAGCGATCAAGGGCATGGTGTCGAGCCTCGATCCGCACTCGTCGTACCTCGACAAGGAAGAATACAAAGAGCTCCAGGAGCAGACACGCGGTCGCTTCGCGGGTCTGGGCATCGAGATTTCGCAGGAAGACGGCCTCGTGAAGGTCATCTCGCCGATCGAGGACAGCCCGGCATTCAAGGCCGGCCTGAAGCCCGGCGACCTGATTACCCGCATCGACGACAAGCCCGTGCGCGGCATGACGCTCGACCAGGCGGTCAAGCGTATGCGCGGGGCCCCGGGCAGCAAGGTCACGCTCACGATCTTCCGCAAGTCGGAGGAGCGAACCTTCCCGGTATCGATCGTGCGTGCGGAAATCCGCGTGCAGAGCGTGAAGGGCAAGATGCTGGACTCGGGTATCGCCTACGTGCGTATCACGAGCTTCCAGGAGCGCACCGTGCCGGACCTGGCCAAGAAGCTCCAGGAACTCGCCAAGGACCAGCCGAAGGGCCTGATCCTCGATCTGCGTAACAACGGCGGCGGCATTCTCCAGTCCGCAGTCGGTGTCTCCGCAGCGTTCGTGAAGGAAGGCGCCACGGTCGTGACGACCAACGGCCAGATCGAAGACGCCAAGCAGAAGTACACGGCCACCTTCGACAACTACCGCCTGTCGGCTAGCCCGGAAGATCCGCTCAAGGGCGAAGCCCCGTTCTGGAAGACGGTGCCGATGGTCGTGCTGGTGAACGCCTACTCCGCATCCGCCTCGGAAATCGTGGCTGGCGCACTGCAGGATTCGAAGCGCGCCCTGATCATGGGCAAGACGACGTTCGGGAAGGGTTCGGTGCAGACGGTGCGTCAGCTCTCGCCCGATACCGCGCTGCGTCTGACCACGGCGTACTACTACACGCCGAGCGGCCGCTCGATCCAGTCGATCGGTATCAAGCCGGACGTGCCGGTCGATCAGAATCCGAAGGGCGACCCGGACGACGTACTGGTCACGCGCGAAATCGATTACCAGAACCACCTGCACAACACGCAAACGCCTGACGAGCAGAAGGAAATCGACGCCCGCGAAGCTCGCCGCCTGGAAGAACTGCGCCGCCTCGAGGAAGAGAACGCGAAGAAGACGCCGGAAGAACGCAAGAAGGAACGCGAGGAACGCCTGCCGGATCTGGGCAGCGCCGACGACTTCATGCTCCAGCAGGCTGTCCATCAGCTCAAGGGCGAGCCGGTCCAGCGCACCAAGTCGCGTCTGGAAGCCAACGCCGGTCCGCTGCCGAAGGACGCGTCGAAGGCCGCCAGCCCTGCCGCAGGTGCCAAGACCGATCCGAAGACCGACACGGTCGTGCCGGCCAAGCCGTCGGACAAGAAATAAGCTTCGGCTTTACACTGGAAACCGTGCCTGCGAAAGCCGGCACGGTTTTTTTATTCCTTTTCCGCTTTTCCGTTTCGCGATGAACGACGACCAGTTGCTGCGTTACTCCCGCCACATTCTGCTCGACGAACTCGGCATCGAGGGTCAGGAGCGCCTGCTCGCCGCGCATGCCGTGATCGTGGGCGCCGGTGGGCTCGGCTCGCCCGCCGCGCTGTATCTGGCCGCCTCCGGCGTGGGACGCATCACGTTGATCGACGACGACGACGTCGATCTCACGAACCTGCAACGCCAGATCCTGCATGACACGCAAAGTGTGGGGCGCCCGAAGGTGATTTCCGGGCGCGAACGAATTGCACAGATCAATCCGGGGGTGATCGTCGATGTCGTGAACGAGCGCGTGGACGAGGCTCGGCTCACCGCCCTGGCCCGCACCGCCACCGTGGTGCTCGACGGCTCGGACAACTTCGCCACGCGTCATGCCGTGAATCGCGCGTGCGTCGCGGCGGGCGTGCCGCTGGTGTCCGGCGCCGCGTTGCGCTTCGACGGACAAATCAGCGTGTTCGACGTGCGCAATGACGCGTCGCCTTGCTACGAGTGCATCTTCCCGGCCGACGAGCCCTTCCCCGAGCAGGCCTGCGCCACGATGGGCGTACTTGCCCCGCTGGTCGGCATCATCGGCAGCATGCAAGCCGCTGAAGCCATCAAGCTCATTACGGGGGTAGGCACGCCGCTCGTGGGGCGTCTGCAAATGCTCGACGGACGCAAGATGAGTTGGCACACCATGCACTGCGCCCGCAATCCGGAGTGCAAGGTCTGCGGTGAGCGCCACTGACCGGATGGGCGACGTCTGAGTTGCACTCGGATAGGCCACAAATCCATTCGAAAACGGCAGAAAAAAAACGGGCCCCCATTGTCGGAGGCCCGCCTTTTATGTGCGAGAGGCGACCCGTCAGTGCCTCGTCAGGCGACGGCCAATCGCGCCAATGCCGCCTGCATTTCTTCGGGCTCCGTGGCAGCCAGCAATTCCTGCACCGGACGCTCGAGATCCGGCAGATGCGCCCGCAGGATTTCCTGCTTGACCTGCAACAGCTGGCTCGGATGCATCGAGAATTCGCGTAACCCCATGCCGAGCAGCAGTCGCGTGGCGGTCGGATCCCCCGCCATCTCGCCACATACGGCCACCGGCACGCCGAAAGCGTGTGCCTCGCGGATCGTCATGGCGATCAGGCGCAGTACGGCGGGGTGCAACGGATCGTACAAATGCGCCACCGCGTTGTCGGCGCGATCGATGGCCAGCGTGTACTGGATCAGATCGTTGGTGCCGATGGACAGGAAGTCCAGTCGCTTGAGGAACATCGGCACGGTCAGCGCCGCCGCCGGCACTTCGATCATCGCGCCGAGCTTCACACCCGGATCGTAGAGCAGGCCGGCCGCGTCGAGTTGCGACTTCGCTTCGCGTACCAGTTCGAGCGTTTGATCGATCTCCTGCGCATGCGCGAGCATCGGGAACAGGATCTGCACCTTGCCGAACGCCGATGCGCGCAGGATGGCGCGCAGTTGCGTGAGGAACATGCGCGGTTCCGACAAGCTCCAGCGAATCGCCCGCAGCCCCAGCGCCGGGTTCGGCGCCGTTTCGTAGGTCTCGTGGCTGTCGAGCGGCTTGTCAGCGCCCACGTCGATGGTACGAATCGTGAGCGGCAACCCGTGCATCGTCTCGACCGCCCGCTTGTACGCCTCGAACTGCGCCTCCTCCTCGGGGGCCTCCTCTTCGTTCATGAAGAGGAACTCCGTGCGGAACAGACCCACGCCCACGGCGCCGGCATCAACGGCCGTCTTGGCGTCTTCCGGCAGCTCGATGTTGGCGAGCAGTGCAATCGGTGTGCCGTCGATCGTCTGCGCAGGCGAGTGCTTCAGGCGCTGCAAACGACGCTCTTCCAGCGCCCGTTCGCTTTGCCGGTAGCTGTACTCCTCGAGCACGATCGGTGCCGGATCGACGATGACGATGCCGTTGTCGCCGTCGATGATGATGACGTCGTCCTGTTTGACGAGCAGGCTGGCTTGCGCCACCCCCACAGCCGCGGGAATGCCCAGACTGCGGGCCACGATGGCCGTATGGGACGTCTTGCCACCGAGGTCGGTGACAAAGCCCTTGAACGTCTGCGACTTGAACTGCAGCATGTCGGCCGGCGCGATATCGCGCGCCACGACGATCATGTCGTCGCGCGGCGTCTCGTCGACCACGTGGCGGATGCCCGGGGCTCCCGCGAGGGCCTTGAGCACGCGCTCGGTCACCTGCTCGATGTCCGCGCGACGTTCGCGCAGATACTCGTCGTCGATGTCCTCGAAGCGCGCCACCAGCACCTCGAGCTGCGTGGTCAGCGCCCACTCCGCGTTATAGCGGCGTTCGCGAATCAGCTTGATGACGGCATCGGCCAGCAGCGTGTCGTTGAGAATCAGCGAGTGGACATCGAGAAATGCACCCATCTCGCCCGGTGCATCGTCGGGCAGTTCGGCCTTGAGGGTATCGAGTTCGTGCTGGACGGTCGCCTGGGCGCCGTGAAATCGTGCGATTTCGTCGTCGATCTGAGAGGGATCGAGCAGATAGTGCGGAACATCGAGCGTCGCGGGCGCGAGCAAATAGGCGCGCCCGATGGCGATGCCGCGGGAAACGGGAATACCGTGCAGGGTGAAAGACAAGGAAGTCTCCCCAGTTCAGAGGCGGGTGATACGACCGTATTCTGTGACTACTTTACGTTTCGGGGGTATGGGCTGCGGTAGGTGGCAGTTCAAGACGATGATTCGTCGATCATCGTCACCGCGCGACGGCGCGCCTGCATAGCGCCGTGACTTACCGTCGTCGCCATGGCATGACAGCGACGATGCGACGTGTTATTCCCCTTCGCCGAACTTGTTCGCGATGAGCGCCAGGATTTCGTCCATGGCTTGCTGCTCGTCCGAGCCTTCGGTTTCGACTTCGACCTTCGAGCCGATACCGGCCGCAAGCATCATGACGCCCATGATGCTCTTCGCGTTGATGCGCCGACCGTTCCGGGTCAGCCAGACCTCACTCTGAAATTTCGCCGCCAGTTGCGTCAGCTTTGCGGATGCCCGAGCGTGCAAGCCCAATTTATTTACGATCGTCGTTTCTTGTCGAAGCATGTTTCAGTGTGACGTAGTGTGTGTGACCGGCGCACCCGCGCCGACTTCCAGAATACCTTTAGATCCGCCCGAAAGCACCTTCTCCACCAGCGTGTCGAGCGGTACCGAGCGATAGCACACGGCCTTGATCAGCATCGACAAGTTCACCCCGGCCAGCACCCGCACTTTCGGGCCGACGAGTTGCGCCGCCACGTTCGACGGCGTTGCGCCAAACAGATCGGTGAGCACCAGGACGCCGTTCTCTTCGTGCAACTCGACGAGACGCGCGCGCGCCGTGTCGACGAGCGCCGCCGTGTCCTGGTCGGGAACGACGTCGATCGCGCCGATGCGCGACGGGCAGCCCCCGTAGATGTGCGAAACACACTCGCGAAGTGCCGAGGCGAGCGGTGCGTGGGCAATGATCAGAATTCCAGCCATGATGCTAGGCACGCCGTGCGCCGCGAGTGTTCGGGATACAAACACAACGACGGACGCGAACCTGTCGATTTTGGGACTCTTATTTTAGCAGGCGCGCAAAATCCCCGATTTTTCATCATGTTAGGGTCTGCCCCAAGCCGTCGCTGCCAACGGACCCCGTATCGCCTCAGACCGCCAGTTCCAGTGCGTCGATAAACATCTTCGGCACGTCGAAACCGGTCTGGTCGGTGATTTCCTGGAAGCACGTCGGACTCGTGACGTTCACTTCGGTGAGGTAATCGCCGATGACGTCGAGGCCCACGAGCAGCAGGCCGCGCTTCCAGAGAATCGGCCCCAGGGCTTCAGCGATCTGGCGGTCGCGCGCCGAGAGGTCGCGCGCCTCGCCCAGGCCACCGGCTGCGAGGTTGCCACGCACTTCGTTGCCCTGCGGGATACGCGCGAGCGAATGCGGCACGACCTTGCCGCCGATCACGAGCACGCGCTTGTCGCCCAGCTTGATGTCGGGAATGAAACGCTGCGCCATCACCGAGCGTGCACCGTTCTCGCCGAGCATCTCGATGACGGATCCGAGGTTGCGACCGTCCGGGCCAATACGGAACACGCCCGTGCCGCCCATGCCGTCGAGCGGCTTGTAGATCACGTCGCCATGCTCGGCGTGGAACGCACGCAGGCGCGTGGCGTCGCGCGTGACCAGCGTCGGTGCCACGAACTGCCCGAACTCGGCGATGGCGAGCTTTTCGGAGTGATCCCGGATCGCGCTCGGTTTGTTGAACACGCGCGCCCCTGCCCGCTCCGCAATTTCCAGCAGCCACGTGGAATTGATGTATTCCATGTCGAACGGCGGGTCCTTGCGCATGAGGACGGCGTCGAACTCGGTGAGCGCAGCCACGCGCGTGTCGACCACTTCGTACCAGGCGTCCGCATCGCCCGTCAGCTTGATTTCCCGCACGCGCGCGTCGACGCTGGCGCCTTGCCATGCCATCTCATGCGGCTCGCACGCGAAGATACGGTGCCCGCGACGCGCGCCTTCGCGCATCATCGAGAACGTGGTGTCCTTGTAGATCTTGAACTGGTCGAGCGGGTCGGCGATAAAGAGAATCTGCATCGATCGGCGGGAGTCTTGGGGGTTCGGATGCACACACCGCAGGGTGCGGCGACAGGCATCTATTCTAGCCGAGGCGTCATTTTGCCGCTTCGGAGCGGCAAGCCGCGCACCACCCGGCGGTTTCGCGGGCACGGCACGGAAAAGTCACAGGTGACCGGTGGTTCCGGCGGTGCCCGTTCGTCCCAGACCCAGCAGCAGCGCAGCGTCTCGCACAGGGTCCAGACGGGCCCGCATGAGCGACAGGTGGGTCTTGAGTGTCTGCACACCGATCGCACAGGCTTCGCGCGTCTGCGCGCGCGACTGACCCGCCAGCAAACGCATCGCGATCTCTCTCTGCACCGGCGTGAGCGGTGTTTCGCACAGCCGCTGCAACAGGCGAATCGCAGGCGGCACCGCGAGGTGCAGCGCAATGCGTACCCGGTCGGTTGGCCGCCCTCCCATGCCGCACAGATGCGTGGCGTGCAGATGCAAGGTGCCGCCAGGTACCGGCATGGCGCGGCTGACCTGAGCCCCCGACCCAGCGGTGCTTGAGGACGGTGACATCAGTTCATCGGCCAGCGACTGACACGACCGCACCACAGCACACGCGTCCGGCCAGGCGCGCCCGGGCGCCACGTGCCAGACGCGGCGCATCAATGCCAGCGCCGTCGGGTCGGCCCACTCGGGTTGCCGGCCATGCCAGATGAGGGTGCCGGTCACGTCGTGGCCGATCGCGAGCGACGTATCGGCGCGCCGACACGCATCGGCGGACGTGAACGTCGAAACCGGAGATGAAAGCGCTAATGAGAGCGACAGGGGCGAAGCGCAGAGCGGCGGAAAGCAAGGACGCTCGAGCGGTGTGGCGAACGCCAACGCGGCCGTCTCGAATGCCTTGACTTCCCTCGCGTTGAAACGAGGCTTGGCGCTGCGGCGAGACACGAGCAGGCGCAGGGTACCGAAATCCGAGGTATCGGTGGTCGACGGCGCACGGCCCTGTTCGCCGGTTTCGGCGGCCTGTCGCACTTCACCGGGTAGTGGCCGCAAGCACACGTCGAGCAGATCGCCGTCCGGCAGACAGCGTTCGAGCTCGGGCGATCGGCATAACGACATCGATGCCGCGTGCCGACGCTCACCGGGAAGTCGTCGCGCATGATTGCGGAGCACACTCCCATGCGACAGCGCACGTTGCAGCGCCGCCACACGCGGCATGGCCCGACCGCTGGCGGCCAATTGCTCACAGGCCGACAGCGATGCCTGCGGTGCATACCAGCAGGTGGCTTCCGTCCGGGCGTCCGACGCGCCCTCGCCCTGATCGACACATGCCTGGGTCCAGAGGGCCACCACGCCATCCGCCGCAAGCCATGCCCGCAGTGTCTCCAGCCATAGCGGCAAATAGCCCAGTATCGGCACGGGCAGTTGATGAAGCTGGCGAAGGCACGCACGCAAATCGCCCGGCGTCTGCACGTGTCCCGGACACGCCGATCGATCCCGCTCCCCCTGCATTGTCATGTCGCTCCCGGATAGACGCGTCACAGGGGAAATTTCTTATTCCACCTGAAGACGAACTGGTATCCCCCATCCGGGGGATGTTTGACGCACCAAACGATCGCATCATCCACTCACTGCCGACGCGAACCGCATGGCGGATCGGCACAGTACACGATTCCGTCACGGGAAAGAGAACGCAGGAAACCAGTTTGCGGGGGGACTCACTCAGGGAAGCCCCGATTTCCGGCCGTTGCATGAGACGGCTGGTAAATGTGACGCCCGGCTAGTCGGGGGGCCAGCCGGGCGTCTTTTTCATTTCGCGTCCCAAAGCGAGACGCGGTCGAAGCCACCGCCGTGCGGCATCGGCTTCACATCAATTCAGAAAATTCTCAACAGGACGCTGACAACGATGGTGCACGAGCCGGTGTGACTCGCGCCCCGTCAGCACTCGGCCGATCAGTACGTTTCCGGGTCCGGATCGGTACGCTCAAGCTCGACCGACGCCGCGAGCAACGCCAGACGCGCCACCACGCCATACATATAGAAGCGGTTGGGCGGCGCGGCCCCCGGCTTGGCATGGACGTCGGGCAATGCGGTGTGCTCGAACGCGAGCGGTACAAAGTGCATGCCGGGGGCGTTGAGGTTCTCGTCGGTGCCGCGTCCGGTGTGCACGCGGTAGAAGCCGCCGACCACATAGCGATCGATCATGTAGACGACCGGCTCGGCCACGGCCTCGTTGATGCGCTCGAAGGTGTAGACCCCTTCCTGCACGATCACGTCGTGCACTTCGAGGCCTTCCTTGACCACACTCATCTTGGTGCGCTCGCGCCGATTCAGGTTTTTGATCTCGGCAGCGTCGTGCACCATCATCACGCCCATGCCGTACGTGCCGGCATCGGCCTTGATGACAACGAACGGCTTCTCGGAGATGCCGTACTCACGATACTTCTTGTTGATCTTCTTGAGCACTGCGTCGACTGTGTCGGCAAGCTTCTCCTCGCCCACGCGTTCGTCAAAGTCGATGCCCTCGCACTTCGCGAAATACGGGTTGAGCATCCACTGGTCGACGTCAATCATCTTCGCGAACTTCTTGACGATGTCGTCATAGGCCGAGAAATGCTGACTCTTGCGACGCATGGCCCAGCCCGCATGCAGCGGCGGCAGCAGGTACTGCTCGTGCAGGCCTTCGAGAATCGGCGGAATCCCGGCGGACAGATCGTTGTTGAGCAGAATCGAGCACGGGTCGAAATTCTTGAGCCCGAGCCGGCGTGGCGTGCGCTCGAGGGGCTCGATCACCACATGCTGCCCGTCGGGCAGTTCAATGGTCGTGGGCTCGGTGATGTCGTCGGACAGACTCCCCAGGCGCACATTCAACCCGGCATGCCGCATGATCGTCGACAGACGGGCGATGTTCTGCAGATAGAACGAATTGCGCGTGTGACGCTCGGGAATCAGCAGCAGGTTCTTGGCGTCGGGGCAGATCTTCTCGATGGCGGCCATCGCGGCCTGCACGGCGAGCGGCAACACTTCGGGGGCGAGGTTGTTGAACCCGCCCGGGAAGAGATTGGTGTCGACGGGGGCGAGCTTGAAGCCGGCATTTCGCAGGTCGACCGAACAGTAGAACGGCGGCGTATGTTCCTGCCACTCGAGACGGAACCAGCGCTCGATCGCGGGCGTCGCGTCGAGGATCTTCTTTTCCAGGTCGAGCAGGGGGCCTTTCAGGGCCGTGACGAGATGCGGAACCATGCTTCTCTCATATCCAGATGGAATATCGATTGTAGAGCATACGCCCGGCACCTCCGCCGTTCGCCATGCCCCCGGAAGGGGCACCGCGCCTTGCCCGGTGCGCCGCCGCAGCGCCGGTTGGCGAGGCGGGCGAATCGAGCGGGTCGCATCAGGACGACGCTGCAGAGGTACGGCGCAATGCCGCGGTGAGAGAAGATGGGGGTGAAGCGGGAAATCACAAGCCAGCGCGTACCACCTCGCCAGGGCTCGCCCAAAAAAACGGGCACCCCAGGGGTGCCCGCACAACACCGGGACCGGCTGTCCGACCGGCCGCCGGCAACGCTACTCACGAACCTAGACGAGACCCCGAGGACGGTTTCCGGGCGTAAACCGCCGCCGAATCGGTCGTTTCTGTCGCTTCTGTCGCTTCTGTCGTATCGGCGGTATCAGTTGTGATAGGCCGATTCGCCGTGCGACGTAATGTCCAGCCCTTCGCGCTCTTCGTCTTCCGGCACGCGCAGACCCAGCACGATATCGGCAATCTTGAAGGCGATGAACGCCACCACACCCGACCACACGATCGTGGTCAGCACGCCCTGGAGCTGAATCCAGACCTGACCGGCAATCGAATAGTCCGGCGCGACCTTGTTGGCGACGTAGTCGTAGATTCCGGTGCCGCCGAGGGCGGGCGATGCGAACACTCCCGTCAGAATCGCGCCGAGCATCCCGCCCACGCCGTGCACGCCGAACACGTCCAGCGCATCGTCGGCCTTGAGCAGACGCTTCAACCCGTTCACGCCCCACAGGCAGATCAGGCCGGCAAGCAGGCCGAGCACGATCGAGCCCATCGGGCCGATGAAACCGGCGGCCGGCGTGACGGCCACCAACCCCGCCACCGCACCCGACGCACCACCGAGCATCGACGGCTTGCCCTTGCCCACCCATTCACCGGCCGTCCACGACAGCGTGGCGGCAGCCGTGGCGAGCAGCGTGTTCACGAAGGCGAGTGCGGCACCGCCGTTGGCTTCCAGCCCCGAACCGGCGTTAAAGCCGAACCAGCCGAACCACAGCAGCGAGGCGCCGATCATCGTCATCGTGAGCGAGTGCGGCTTGAACGCTTCCTTGCCGAAGCCCAGACGCTTGCCCACCATGTACGAACCCACCAGACCCGCGACGGCCGCGTTGATGTGCACCACGGTACCGCCGGCGTAGTCGAGCGCGCCCTTCTGGAAGAGCCAGCCGGCGTGCGCATTGGCGGCGTCGGCCGCTGCGGCATCGATGTACGCGTCGGGACCGGCCCAGAACCAGACCATGTGCGCCATCGGCAGGTACGAGAACGTGAACCAGATCACGGTGAACAGCAGCACGGCCGCGAACTTGGCACGCTCGGCGAAGGCACCGACGATCAGCGCGCAGGTAATCGCGGCAAACGCGGCCTGGAACGCCATGTAGGCGAACTCCGGCACATTCACGCCCTTGCTGAAGGTCGCGGCGACCGAATCCGGCGTCATGCCCTTCAGGAACAGCCGGTCGAAGCCCCCGAAGAACGGACTGCCTTCAGTGAACGCAATGCTGTAGCCGTAAATCGACCAGAGCACGACCACCAGCGAGAAGATGATGAAACACTGCATGAGCACGGACAGCATGTTCTTCGAGCGCACGAGGCCGCCGTAGAACAGGCCGAGACCAGGCAACGTCATGAGAATCACGAACGCCGTGCAGGTGAGCAGCCATGCCGTATCGCCCTTGTTGGGCGGCACGGGCGCAGCCGGTGCCGCGGCGGGTGCCGGCGCGGCCGCCTGTGCCGCAGGCGCAGGCACAGCCGCTGGGGCAGCCACCGCAGGTGCGACGGTTTCCGAGGCGGCAACAGGTGCCGAAGCGTCCTGGGCGAACGCAGCGTTCGCGCCGAGGCCGGCGGTGCCGACCGCGCCCAGAAGGGCAGCGGCGAGCAGGAGTTTGGCAAGCAGTGTTTTCATGATTGTTGTCTCTTATGTGGGACCTATACGGCGCTTAGAGCGCGTCTTCGCCGGTCTCTCCCGTACGGATGCGAACCACGTGTTCAACGTTCGACACAAAAATCTTGCCGTCGCCGATCTTGCCGGTGCGGGCTGCCTGTTCGATGGCGTCGATCGCCTGATCGAGCAGGGCATCGCCGATTACCGCCTCGATCTTCACCTTCGGCAGAAAGTCGACGACGTACTCCGCGCCCCGGTACAACTCGGTATGGCCTTTCTGGCGGCCGAAGCCCTTGACTTCGGTCACCGTAATACCGGCCACGCCGATGTTCGAGAGGGCTTCGCGCACCTCGTCGAGCTTGAAGGGTTTCACAATTGCGGTAATCAGCTTCATGATGAGTCGCTCCTTAGAATGTCTTCGACAACCCTACGACGACCGTCGCCTTGGAGAGCACCTTGCCGGAGTTCGCGGCGGTGTAGTACTTCTCATCGGCGTTCGTATCGACGTAGGCGACCGACACGGTGAAGTTCTTGCCCAGGTCCTTCTGCAGGCCGATCTTCCAGTCGGTATAACTTGCGGCGCTGAAGTTGTGCACCCATTGGTGACCCACATGGCCCACGGCCGAGAGGCCCCAGAAGCCGATGTCGTAGGTGCCCGTCAGGTCGAGGTAGCCGCTGTTGGTCGTGTCCTGACCGTCCGGGCTGACGAGACCGAACAGACGGGTCAGCGAGTGCGAGTACTTCAGCGTGATCGTTTTCCAGCCCACGGCGGCATACAGCTCGAACGTATGCGGACGCGGGTAAAAATTGCCGGACGGATAGCTGCCCGGGTAGTAGTACTGCAGGCCGCCGAAGTCGATGGTCCAGTCCGGGACGATTTCCTTCTTCCAGCCGCCGTAGAAGTCCATCTCGATGGGCGCGCTCACGGCGGAATTGCCATCCGAAATCCAGCTGATGTTCGACGCCCACACCCCGGCGTACAGCCCGGACTCATGCGCGAGATCGAAACCACCCTGCACTGCCGGACGCTTGGCCGTTTGCGAAATGCCGCGGAAGCGGTAGTCCGAGAACAAGCCGATATTGGCGGTCACCGTCAGCGGTTCGGCCGCTGCGGCAGCCGCCGGGGCCGGCGCTGCGTCTGCTGCGGCGGCGTCGCCGCTCGACTGCGCAAAGGCGCCATTTCCTGCTGCCATCGCCCCGAAGAACACAACGCCAGCCATCGCAGTTGACACTTTTTTCATCACTTTCCCCTAAGTTGAAATTTGAAGTCTTGGTGCAGCGTGCGGCAGGTTCCGGAGTGGGTAGAGCAACTCCCGTGCCAGGTCCTCGATCCGCGTTTGCTGCGACGCGCAAGATACGAATTTCGAGATAAAAAATTGGCAAAATTGCGGGGAAAGTGAGGCGGGCGAACAACGGCGTGCGGCCGCAACCATGACGCATGTCGAGAGTCGAACCCTTGCGGGGCAACGATCCGAAGGCGGATGCTGCGGCGCATCGGCGTTGGCTGGGCGCAGAAAACGGTGTTAGAGTTGCGCCAACGTTGTGGCCCGCACCAGATGCACCACCTTGCACCGGTCAGTCCGGCACGACGAAGCACGTTGACGGTGCAAGCACCACGTTGGTGCGAACAAACGAAGAGAGGAAGGCTTATGAAACCGAACGAGATCCTGCAAGACATGCAAGCCAAGGTGAGCGAGATGCTCAAGCAATCGCCCGCCAAGGATATCGAGCGCAACGTCAAAAGCCTGCTCAATCAGGGCTTCACCCGCCTCGATCTGGTGACTCGCGAAGAATTCGACGTACAGGCACAGGTGCTCGCACGCACGCGTGAGAAGCTCGAAGCGCTGGAGAAGCGCGTGGCCGAACTCGAAGGCCTGCGCAACGAAGCGCAGGACTGACGATTCACAGGGGCGCTGCGGCGCCCCTTCTGCTTTCTGGCGCGGCGCGCTGCCGTTGCCGGCGTTTTCCCCGGTTCGTTGACCTGTCCATTGACCGGTTCGTAGACCGGTTCGTTGACCCGTGCGTTGGCTGGCTCATCGTGCAATGCGTTGGCCGAGACCGACCGCGACTCGCTTTTCCCTCTCTCGCAGTCCCCGTCCCCGCTCCCCACTCCCCCTCCCCTCTTGCCGGTCGCATCGATTCCGATTCGGCTATCGGATTCGTCCCAAGCCATATACAGACGATTCCGGCGCCCCTGTGCCGGACGTCCGAAAAACGTCCCATACCCGCGCGCTTGGCCAATAGAGCGTTGCGCGGTGCCTCGCATGCCGACGACTATCGAGGCTCATGCAATGCATCGCGACGTTCGAAGGAGAAGTCATGTCATTGGCCATTGTCGGCAGCCGGGCGATCACAGGAATGGCGGCGCGTGCCGTGACGGTTGAAGTGCATCTGGCCAACGGGTTGCCGGCCCTGTCGCTGGTCGGACTGCCCGATACGGAGGTGAAGGAGAGCCGGGAGCGCGTGCGCTGCGCATTGCAGAACAGCCGGTTCGAGTTTCCGGCCAGACGCATTACCGTCAATCTGGCGCCGGCCGATCTGCCGAAGGCTTCCGGCTGTTTCGACCTGCCGATTGCCCTCGGTATTCTCGCGGCCAGCGGACAGCTTCCCGAGGCCGGTCTGCGCACGCACGAGTTCGCGGGAGAGCTCTCGCTGACCGGTGAGCTTCGTCCGATACGCGGCGGGCTGGCGATGGCAAGTGCGGTGGCCGCCGGCGCGACATCGTGTGCCTTGGTGCTGCCGACAGGCAGCGCTCAGGAAGCGGCGCTGGTGGAAGACGCCATCGTCTATGGCGCGCGCACCTTGCTCGACGTGTGCGCGCACCTTGCGGAACCGGACGTGGCGACACCGCTGCCGCGGGCGGTCGTACCGCGCACGGTTTCAGAACCCGAAGGTGCCGGTGATGCGAGCGAGTCTGCGGGGTCAGCGGCTTCGACCGAGGTGCCGGCAGAAGTGCCTGCGGAGACGCCGGTGAGCGCGTCAGTCGGAAATTCGGCGCAGCATCCGGCGAGGGCATCGGCAGGTGCCGCGAAGTCGCCGAACGCCGCGAGCACGGCCGGCGCCCCAGATGCAGCGGCAACGGCCACGCGTCCGGACGCAGACGACGTCCCCGATCTTGCCGACATCAAGGGACAAGCCCCGGCCAAGCGAGCGCTGGAAGTGGCGGCGGCGGGCGGCCATCATGTCCTGTTCTACGGGCCGCCGGGCACGGGAAAGTCCATGTTGGCGACACGTCTCGTCGGGTTGCTCCCGACCTTGAGCAAAGCGCACGCGGTCGAAGCCGCCACACTTGCCAGCCTGAGTGCGCAGGGCTTCGATCTGCGCCATTGGGGCAGGCGACCGTTTCGCGCGCCCCATCACACCGCTTCGGCAGCGGCCCTCGTCGGTGGTGGAAGCAGCCCACGCCCCGGAGAAATCAGTCTCGCGCATCGAGGCGTGCTCTTTCTCGACGAGCTTCCCGAGTTCCAGCGACGTGTTCTGGAAGTCCTGCGCGAACCGCTCGAATTGGGCCACGTGACGATCTCGCGCGCAGGCGGGCAGGCGACCTTTCCCGCCGCGTTCCAACTGGTGGCCGCCATGAACCCGTGTCCATGTGGCGATCTGGGCCATCCATCGCGAAGCTGTCGCTGTACCGCAGACGCCGTGGCGCGCTATCGCAACCGCCTCTCCGGCCCGCTACTCGATCGAATCGACTTGCATGTGGAAGTGCCTGCATTGGGCGCCGAGATATTCGCAGCACCGGCAGACGGCGAACGAAGCCGCACGGTCGCCGCGCGCGTCAGACTGGCGCGTGAGCGACAGGTCACGCGCCAAGGCCAACTGAATTGCACCCTGTCAGGCCGTCTGCTCGAAGCGCAGTGCCCGCTGGCAAAGGAAGCGCAGGAAGTGTTGCACCGCGCCGTTACCCAACACCACTGGTCCGCACGTACCTATCACCGCGTATTGCGCGTCGCGCGCACCGTGGCCGATCTGTCCGGATGCAACGCCATCGACGCGCACCATGTCGCCGAAGCCGTGCAGTATCGCGAAGCGCCGCCGTGACAGCGGGGATCACTCCAGTGTGAAGGAATCGAGGAACTGGTCGACCTGTTCCTTCGTGGGCGCCTTGGTCCCCATCACGACAACCTGATACGCATGATTGCCGCGCCCGACGAATCGGGCTGCCACGTACCGTTCGGTCTTGTCGCTCGACTTGCCTTGTGCCGAGACGGCAACGCCCGGGACGGTGGGCGCATCGCCGGCCTGGCGCACCATGACCTGTGCGGGGGCCGCGGCTGCGTCGTTCACGTTCGCGAGCAGGCCTTGCTGCAATTCGGCGAGCACGGTCTGACGCAACGTGGCGTCGTCGTTGGGCAGCGTGACCACGCCGACGGCAAACAGCGCCTCGTCCACGCGGGCGGCTTGCATACGCATGGGCAACGGGCCGGAGGCGAACTTCACTTCGCGGGCGTCCTGCGTGGGCTTGGCGGGATACGTCACCGCGTAGGCGCCGTCCTTATCGTGGACCTCGCGCCAGTCGTAGCGGGGAGAACACGCGGCGAGCACGACCGCCGCAGCGAGCATGACGCAGACACGGACAACGCGATTCATAGCGGAGTGAAAGTGGAAGGACAGGAAACGGCCATTATCCGTCATGTGCCGCGGCACGGAAAACACCTCGCCCCGGTTCCCGGTATCATCGGCGCCATGAAACGTGCGCCCCATTCCCCCACACGCCCCGTTGGTCTCGCTCGCCGCGTCATGTGTGCCATCGGCATGCTGGCCACGCTATCGTCAGCCTGTGTGCTCGGCACGGCGCCTCAGGCAACGGCTGCTGAAACCAGCAAGCCGACTGGCGCCGCACTTCAGGCAACGGCCGCAGAAACCAGCAAGCCGACCGGCGCCGCACTTCAGGCAACGGCCGCAGAAGCCAACAAGCCGACTGGCAATGCACGTCAGGCAACGGCGGCACAAACCAGCAAGCCGGCCGGCGCCGCGCCCAGTCGCCAGTTAGCCCAGGCCACCGGCATCACCTATCCCCACGAGGGCACGACGGCCGCACCGCTCGACAGCAAGACTGCCGCCAGCCAACAGGCAGCCGTGCCCCTGGCGACCGACTTCGCGGCGCACGCGCGTCGAGCGAAGGCGCTAGACGTGCCGCTGATCGTGCTGGTGTCGTTGCGCGACTGCGTTTATTGCGGCCCGATCCGTCAACGCGAACTCGCGCCGCTGGTGCGCAGCGGCAAGTACGAAGTGCGCGAAATCGGCATGGACAGCACGGCCCCAGTGCGCGACTTCGACGGATCGACGACGACGGGCGTCGCGTGGGCGCGAGCGCATGGCGCAAAGGTATCGCCCACGGTTTTGTTCCTCGATACCAACGGACACCCGGTGGCCGACCCGCTGATCGGCGCCGGACTCCCGGACTTCTACGGCGCCTATCTCGACGACGCCATCGCCCGGGGGCGCGCCCGCATCCACGCGGAGCGCGCGGCAGGGAACAAGGCGGGAAGTGGCGCCCAGACCGGCGCCCAGACCGGCGCCCAGACCGGCGCCCAGACCGGCGCCCAAGCCGGCACCCCCAGCGGCACCGGAGCACGCTGAGATCGAATTCCGGGATTCAGAGTAGAATCGACGTCACCTAATGAACCACCCATCCCAAACGGCTGTGTCATGAGCACTTCGACGTCCCGCAAGTCACCTCTCGGCAAGATCATCGCAGCGGCGATTCTTGTCGTCGTCGCCGCTGCCGGCTACTTCACGTTCGCCGGACAAAAGCGCGCGCCCGAAGCCACGTTCACGTTGCTCTCGGGGCAGAAGCTCGGCACGGAACAACTCAAGGGCAAGGTTTACCTCGTCAACTTCTGGGCGACGAGTTGCACCACGTGCATGAAGGAAATGCCGACGATGGTGCAGACCTACGAGAAGTACAAGGGCCAGGGTCTGGAATTCGTGGCCGTCGCCATGAGCTACGACCCGCCGATGTACGTGGTGAACTACGCGCAAACGCGTCAGTTGCCGTTCAAGGTCGCGATGGATTCCGACGGCAGCGTGGCCAAGCAATACGGCAACGTGCAACTCACGCCGACGACGTTCGTCGTGGATCGCGACGGCAAGGTACTCAAGCAATATGTGGGCGAGCCGGAATACGCGGAGCTGGACAAACTCATCGAGAAGGCGCTCGCCAAACAGGCCTGACGCCCCCAGCCGGCGGCGACAACGTCGCAGCATCGAAAAAGCGCCCCTCAGGGCGCTTTTTTTATGAACACGACCTCACCGACCGCCGTCGCCCCCGTCACCGTGTCCGCGCGTGTGCAGACCATAGCGCTTGAGCTTCTCGTAGAGCGTGGCCTTCGGGACGTGCAGCGCTTCGGCGGTGGCCGCCACATTCCCCTTGCTGTGCTCCAGCGCCTCTTGCAGCACGGCACGCTCGAAGCGATCCACCTGTTCCTTGAGCGGCAGCGGCGCGAGCGAATCGCCCTCGGGTGCGCTGGCCACGCCGAGCACGAGACGATCCGCCGCATTGCGCAGCTCCCGCACGTTGCCCGGCCAGTCCGACTGCATCAGCTCCTGGCGCATGCGATCCGACACCACCGGTGCAGGGCGCCCGTAGCGCACCGCAGCGTCGAGCATGAAGTGCTCGAACAGCGGCAGAATGTCCTCGCGACGCTCACGCAGCGGCGGCAACGCGAGCGTCACCACATTGAGGCGGTAGTACAGATCGCGCCGGAACGTTCCGGCGCGCACGAGCGCTTCCATGTCGCCCTTGGCGGCCGCCACCACGCGACAGTCCACGCGGATCGACTGGTTCGACCCGAGCCGTTCCAGCACACCGTCCTGCAGCACGCGCAGCAACTTCACCTGCAAGGCCGCAGGCATGCTTTCGATCTCGTCGAGGAACAGCGTGCCGCCCGACGCGTGCTCCAGTTTGCCGATACGACGCTTCGCCGCGCCGGTAAACGCACCGACCTCGTGGCCGAACATCTCGCTCTCGAAGATCGCTTCGGGCAAGGCGCCACAGTTCAGCGCCACGAAAGGCGCATCGCGACGGCGCGACAGTTCGTGCAGGCTGCGCGCGACCAGTTCCTTGCCGGTGCCGGTGTCGCCGTTGATGAGCACGGGCGCGTCGGTCATCGCCACGTTGGCGATCAGCGTGCGCAGCGTCTCCATCGACGGGCTGCGGCCGATGATGCGCGAGGCACGTCCGCCCTGCTCCGCCAGTTCGCGCCGCAGCGCCTGGTTCTCGAGCATGAGCTTGCGGGTTTCCAGCGCGCGCTTGGCCGACTCGATCAGACGATCCGGCGCGAACGGTTTCTCGATGAAATCGTAGGCGCCGTCGCGAATCGCCTGCACGGCCATGGAGATGTCGCCATGCCCCGTGACGAGAATGACCGGCACCTCGGGCGCGTGCTGACGCAGATGCGCGAGCAGTTCCAGCCCGCTCATGCCGATCAGGCGAATGTCGGATACGACGATACCGGCGAAGTCCGGCGTGATGCGCTCGCGCGCCGCCTCGGCCGAGGCGAGCCCGAAGGCGTCGAGTCCGGCGAGTTGCAGGCTCTGCAGCGTGGCACGCCGCACGAGCTCGTCGTCTTCGACGAAAAGGATCTGGAGGTTCTTGTACATCATGCGAGGGTCGCAATGGTGCGCTGCACGCGGCGCAGCGTCACGAGAAATTCCGCCCCACCGCCGGGAACGTTGCGCGCCACGAGCTGGCCGCCGTTCTCCTGAGCGATGGACGATGAGATGGCGAGTCCGAGCCCCATGCCCTGACCGCCCTCCTTGGTACTGAAAAACGGCTCGAAAAGACGTGGCATATGGGCCTCCGAAATCCCCGGTCCGTTGTCGCGAACGTAGATGCGCACCCACGATGCGTCGGCGTCGACATCGATCCAGATCGACGGCGGCGCGTGCAGATGCCACTCGTCGGCAGCGCCGGACACGCTCAGCACGGCATCGATGGCATTGCCCACGAGGTTGATCAGGATCTGCTCCAGACGCAGCCCTTCGCAGGCAACCTGCACATCGTCGAGTCCGTCGGCGAACGACGTCGTCACTGAAATGCCTTCCAGCCGCCCGCGCAACAGCATCAGCGTGTTGTCGAGCGCACGTTGCACCGGCGCTTCCATGTCGCCGCGACGCGCGCGTCCTGCGAACAACCGCAACTGGCCGGTGATCTTGCCCATGCGATCGGTCAGCGACGCAATGGCTTCGAGATTCTCCCGCGCAGCCGAGTGCTCACCGCGCTCGAGCAACACTCGAGTGTTGTCGGAAAAGCTGCGCAGCGCAGAGAGCGGTTGATTCAGTTCATGCGTGATACCGGCGGCCATCTGCCCCAGTGCCACGAGTTTCGATGCCTGCACGAGTTCGCTCTGCGCTTCGCGCAATTCGTGCTCGGTGCGCGAACGTTCCTGCACTTCCGTCTGCAACCGCTGGTTCGCCGATTGCAGATCGGCCGTGCGCTCGGCGACCCGCTCGCCCAGTTCGGCATAGGCCGACTGCAACAGCTCACGGCTCTTGAGCATGTCGCGCACGCGCTGGCGCCGCTGATTCCACGCCACCCCGAGCAAACAGGTGAACGCGGCCAGACAGGCCGCCGCCACGGCGGCGATGCGCGCGTTGGCGATCACCTGATCGAGCGGCGCGAAGTACATGAGTGTCCAGTCAGGCTCGCCCAGCTTGCGCTGCACGGCGAGAAAGCGCCGGGTCTTGCCCGCGCTGCGACCGTCGTGCACGGTGACCACTTCACCGTCGGCGTCGAGTCGCTCGTCCTCGCTCCAGGCAAGCGGCGTGATGTGCTGGTTGTAGTACTGACGCGTGCTGTTGAGTGCCGCCGTCACGTCCGGCCCGAGCGGTGCGAGCGAACGATACTGCCAGCGCGGTTCCGACGACAGGAAGACCACGCCGTGATCGTCGGCCACGACTACCGGCTCTGACGCGTCGGCACCCGCACGCTGAAACCATTCGAGATTGAGCTTGACGACGACCACACCGCGAATCTGGCCATCCACGACAATCGGCTGGGAGACGAAATACCCCGGCTCGCCGGAGGTCGTACCCACGCCGTAGAAGCGCCCGAGCGCGCCCTTGATGGCGTCGAGGAAATACGGGCGAAAGCGATATTCCTGTCCGACGAACGTGGCCTTCTCGCGCCAGTTACTGGCAGCGAGCGCGAGACCGTTGGCGTCGATCACGTACGCAGCCGATGCCTTGGCGCGCTGGTTCACGTCGAACAGATAGTCGTTGGCGCGCTGAACGACCGCCGGGTCCTTCGGGTGGCGCAGCAGGTCGTGCACATAGGGGTGCAGCGACAACAGGTAAGGGAGGAATTCGTAACGGTCGACGGTACTGCGCAGACTGCCTGCGTAGCGCTCGACGCGAGCACCGGCGTTCACGCGCAGGTCGGCTACGCCGCGCTGCCAGCTCAGGGTGTACGTCAACCAACAAAACAGAACGCTCGCCAACAGCATGACGACGATCCATGACCAACGGCGCATCGGCACTGTCCTCTCGAGATCGATGGGGACTTCGTCGCGCCGGGTGTCCGGGGTCCTCGCAGACGTGGCGGCGGCACCCGTCGGGGTGTCGCGGCGGCGTGCGCGGATCAGGGTGTCGTACAGGGTGGCCATTGGGGCGCAGGGTACCGAAAGACCACCGGGCGGCGAAGCTCAGGCGCTATTGTGCCTGTGCCGCGCCGCCCGGTGGCGTACGTTGCAATGGCAGCGGTCATCAGAACACTGCCGGCGCCTGCGCGCGACGCCCGTCACTACGGGGTTGCACGAGGCTCCGGCGGCCGCTGCCGGGGCCGTCAGGCCAGATCCGGACCTTGCTTGCCGGACATCGCTTCGGCCAGCTTCTTGCGATCCAGTTCCTTTTCCCAGGCCGACACGACAACCGTGGCAACACCGTTGCCAACGATGTTCGTCAGCGCGCGGCATTCGCTCATGAAGCGGTCGATACCGAGAATCAGCACCATCCCGGCGACCGGGATCGTCGGAATCACGGCGAGCGTGGCGGCCAGCGTGATGAAGCCGGCGCCGGTCACGCCCGATGCGCCCTTCGACGTGAGCATCGCCACGGCGAGCAGCGTGAGCTGCTGACCCCAGGTCAGATCGATGTTGGTCGCCTGCGCAATGAACAGCACGGCCATCGTCATGTAGATGTTCGTGCCGTCGAGGTTGAACGAGTAACCGGTCGGGATCACGAGACCCACCACCGATTTCGAGCAACCGGCCTTTTCCATCTTTTCCATCAGGTGCGGCAACGCGGCTTCCGACGAGCTAGTACCCAGCACGATCAGCAGCTCTTCCTTGATGTAGGCGAGGAAGCGGAAGATCGAGAAGCCCGTGAACTTGGCGATCAGGCCCAGCACGACGATCACGAACAGGAACGACGTCAGGTAGAACGTGCCCATGAGCTTGGCCAGCGGCACCAGCGAGGCGATACCGTACTTGCCGATCGTGAAGGCCATGGCACCGAAGGCACCCAGCGGCGCAACCTTGGTGATGATGTGCACCACGCGGAAGAGCACGCCCGAGACGCTGTCGATCCAGCCCGTCACCACGCGACCACGCTCGCCGATCGCGCCCAGGGCGGCGCCGAACAGGATAGCGATCACGAGGATCTGCAGAATCTCACCCTTGGCGAACGCGTCGGTGATCGTGTTCGGGATCAGGTGCAGCAGGAAGTCGACGAACGTGTCACCGTGCGCGGCCTTCTCGGCGTAGCCGGCGATCGCCTTCGGATCGAGCGAGTTGATGTCCACGTTGAAGCCGGCGCCCGGCTTCAGGATGTGCGTCGCTGCCAGACCGATGATCAGCGCGAGCGTCGAGACGATCTCGAAGTAGAGCAGTGCCTTGCCGCCAACGCGGCCGACCTTCTTCATGTCCTCCATGCCGGCGATACCGGTCACGACGGTACAGAAGATCACCGGGCCGATGATCATCTTGATCAGCTTGATGAACGCATCGCCGAGCGGCTTCATCTGTACGGCCAGATCGGGCTTGAAGTGCCCGAGCAGCACGCCGATGACAATGGCGAACAGCACCTGCACGTACAGGATGCGATAAAAGGGTTTCTTGGTCTGGGTTTGCATGTTGTTTCCTCTTCAGGCGGCGGGGCAAGCCACCGCCCTTGTTATCAATCCGCGGTGACGCCGCGAATCTCGCTTTGCGCAAAGCGCATTTGCTCCTCCATCACCATCTGGGCCAGCGTCTTCTTCAATTCATTGAATTCGCTGCCCGCCGTGTCGCGCGGACGGGGTAGTTCGATGACCACGTCCTGCTTGACCGTGCCCGGCCGGTACGTCATGACGACGACCCGGTCGGCCAGATAGATCGACTCCTCGATACTGTGTGTGACGAAAATGATCGTCTTCCGGAATTCCTCCCAGATGCGCAGCAGCTCGTCCTGCAACGTGCGACGCGTGAGCGCGTCGAGCGCGCCGAACGGCTCGTCCATGAGCATGATCGGGCTGTCCAGCGCGAGCACGCGGGCAATCGCCACGCGCTGACGCATGCCGCCCGACAGGTCGCGCGGAAAGCGATCGCGGAACTCGCGCAGGTTGAGCTTGCCGAGCAGCAGGTCGACGCGCTCGTTGATCTCGGCGCGCTTCATGCCCTTGATTTCCAGCCCGAACGCGATGTTCTGCGCCACCGTCATCCACGGGAACAGCGCGTACTGCTGGAACACCATGCCGCGATCCGGGCCCGGCTCGGCCGCCGCATCGGCACGACCATCGATACGAATGGCGCCCGAGGTCGGTTGCACGAAGCCCGCCAGCGCGTTGAGCAGCGTCGACTTGCCGCAGCCCGACGGGCCGAGCAGGCAGACGAACTCGCCGGCGGCGATGTTCAGGTCGATGTCCTTGAGCGCGTCGACGACACCGCCGGGGATCGGGAACTGTTTGTTGACGTTTTCGATTTCGATCAGCATGTCGCTCGCCTCACTTGGTTTCGAGACCACGGTGCCACTTGAGCAGGTGGTTGTTGAGACGATCCATGCCCAGATCGATGATCAGGCCGAGCAGACCGATGGTCAGCATGCCGGCGATGATCTTGTCCGACCACATGTACTCGCGCGCTTCCAGAATGCGGTAGCCGAGGCCGTTGTTCACGGCAATCATCTCGGCCACGATCACGACGATGAACGCCGTACCGATACCGATGCGAATGCCCGAGAGAATGTACGGCGTGGCCGCCGGCATGATCACGCGGCGGAAGATCGTGAACTGGCTTGCACCGAGATTGCGTGCGGCGCGCAGATAGATGCCGTCGACATGGCGCACGCCCGCGATCGTGTTCATCAGCACGGGGAAGAATGCCCCGAGCGCGATGAGGAAGAACGCAGGCGGATTGCCCAGGCCGAACCAGAGAATGGCCAGCGGAATGTAGGCGATCGGCGGAATCGGACGCACCACCTGCACCAGCGGGTTGAACAGTCCGTAGACGCGCGTGCTGGTGCCCATGAGCAGCCCCAGCGGCAACGCGATGACCGTGCCCACGAGGAAGCCCATGATCACGCGATACAGGCTGTGCGTGGCGTCCATGAGCAATTCGCTCGATTGCAGCCAGGCGCCAAAGCCCTCGGCCATCGCCACGGTCGGTTTGAGGTATTGCCACCATTTGGCCAGCACAGCGACCGGCGACGGCAGAATGATCGGGTTGATCCACTCGAGGCCCGTGACGATCTGCCAGACCACCAGGACCGCGAGCGGAATCAGCACACCACGCATGACACGCGTGGTGCGCGAGACGCCCGAATTAGCAAGTACGGCAGCCATCCGTTTCGCCCCGTCTTACTTGATGTTCAGCTTGGTCTTGGCCTTGGCAAGCAGGTCGAGCTTGACCCAGTCGTCGGCCTTCGGCACCGGATCCTGCAGCTTGCCGACCCCGTACTTCTTCATGAGGTCGGTGGTGAGCTGCACGTGCGAGGTGCTCAGATCGTAGCTATACGGCGAGTTGCCGATGGCGTCGGTGAAATCCTGCGTGGTGATCTGGTTCTTGAACATGTCCTCGCGCACGTACTTCTCGGCCGCTTGCGGGTTCTTGATGAAGTAGTCGGTCGCTTCGACGAAGGCGTACATCAGACGCTGTGCCACGTCCGGCTTGTCCTTGTAGAGCTTCTCGGTGATCACGAGGGCACGCACCGGCTCGCCGATCGGCGTGTCGTACGGCTTGAGGACTTCCGTGCCGAAGCCCTTGTTGATGGCTTGCGAGGCCTGCGGCTCGGACTGGCACATCGCGTCGATGCTGCCGGCGGCAAGCGCCTGGTTCAGATCGGCGAAGGCCATGAACATGATCTGCACGTCCTTGCCCGGCTGATCCGACCACGTCAGGCCGGCCTTGGCCAGTTCCGCGTAGAGAATGAGTTCCTGCGCGCCGCCACGGGCCACGCCCACTTTCTTGCCCTTGAGGTCGGCAACCTTGCTGATCGGCAGCCCCTTCTTCGCGACGAGACGCACACCGCCCTTCGCGAAACCGGCCACGGCATAGATCGGCGCCCCCTGCGCACGACCTGCGATGGCGGCGTCAAGCGCGCTTGCCGACACGTCGATCTGGCCTGCCACGATCGCCGGCATGATGTCCACACCCTTGGCGAACATGCGCTCTTCGATCTTCAGGCCGTACTTGGGCCCGATCACCTTCATGTACGACACGGCGCCGTAGTGGGCGAACTTCAGATTGCCCAGACGCACCAGATCGTCGGCAAAGGCATGTAGCGAAGCCGCGCACAGCGCTGCGGCGGCAAGACATTGCTTGAACATAAGGTCTCCTCTCTTATTGGAACGGCTTGTCGCGGTTTTCCGGATTTCCGTCGGAAATTCGGACAACGCAACAGCACGCGCGTCAGAAAGCAAGACTTATGCCAACAAAGCAAGTCTTTGATTTTATTGAGTCAAACTGTGGAAAACCCGATGGTCGGGTATACGGAAACCCAGAAAAATGGCGCAATAGCTTTCCGGGTTTCCGGAAAATCAGGCGGAGAGCGCCTCGGGGACAGGAATCTGATAACCCAGCGCCGCAGAAATTTCAGCGGCGCAGGCAGAGAGTCGCGACGAGATGTCGGGCAGGAGCGCACGCGTCATGCGCGACGACGGGCCCGACGCCGACAGCGAAGCGATGACTTCGCCGGAGGCGTCGCGCACCGGCACAGCCACCGACACGGCTTCCGGCGCGAGTTCGCCGAAGCTCACGGCGCAATCCTGGCGGCGCACGTTGAGCAGTTCGGCAGCCAGTTCGTCACGTTCGATGAGGGTGCCTGCGGTGTAACGCTTGCGCGGACGGCCCAGCACCTGGGCGCGCACGTCGTCGGAGGCGAAGGCGAGCAGCACGCGGCCCGACGCGCCCACATAGAGCGGACGACGGTTGCCGACCACGCCGTGCACCCGCAGCTCGTGCGTGGACTCGACACGTGCCACGCACAGCGATTCGAGGCCATCGCGCACGCGCAACTGAATGTTCTCGTTGAGCGCGCGGCTGAGCGCCTGCAGGTGACGATGCGCCACCTTCACGAGATTGACCTGCTCGTGACCGGCGACCCCCAGCACCAGCGCCTGGGCGCCGAGCACATATGTCACCGGACTGCCTTCGCGAACCACCCAGCGATGCTGTTCGAGCGTCGCCAGCAGACGAAACGCCCGCGACTTGTTCAGGCCGGCACGCTGCGCCAGTTCCGTCACACCCAGGCCGGGGCATTCCCCGACCAGCGACAGCAGCGTGAGTGCCGTGTCGACCGAAGCGACTGTGTAGTCCATCAAGCTTCCTCGCTATGTTGTTCGGCGTAGGCGGCGAGTGCCGCCGCGAATTGGCCAAGTTGCGATTGCAGCGTCGAGAAACCGTCATGTTTCTCGGCGCGCGATTCATTCAGGTACAGCGCCTGGTTCAGCTCGATCTGCACGCTGTGACGCCGCTCGGCGGGGCGGCCGAAGTGGCGCACCAGATCGCCGCCGCGATAAGGCGTGTTGTAGGCCACGCGCAAGCCCAGCCGCGTGAACTCGGCCATGACCCAGCGCGAGAACGCCGGGTCGGCCGTTGTGCCGTCGGCGTCGCTCACAATCACGTCCGGGCGCGACATGCCCGCGTCGGGGTCGAGCGCGCCGCCGCGCGAATGCATCGAATGGCAGTCGAGATGCCAGACCACGCCGTGCTCGCGCCAGGCCGCATCGAGCGTGTCGCGCAATGTCTGGCGGTAGGGCAGGTAGTAGTCGTGAATACGCCGCTCCACCTCGGCCACTGTGAGGCGACGGTCGTAGAGCGGCACGTTCGGTGCGGCGAACCGATGCAGCAGCCCGACACCGCGCTCGCTGTAGGCCTGCGGACGCGCATCGTGCGGCCACAAACTCGCGATCAGCTCGGGATCGATATCGTGTTCGGCTCGGTTCGGATCGATATAGGCCCGCGGGAACAGCGCCGCGACAAGCGTGGCGCCGTGGTGCGTGGCGACCGACCACAATTCGTCGACATAGGCGTCGCCGCACGCGAGGATCGCAGCAGTTGGCGCAATCGTGTCGAAATCCGGCGGAAAGACATGACCGCTGTGCGGTGCGTCGATCACCAGCGGCAACCCTTTGCCAAGGCCTGCCGAGCCCCTTTGCGGTGCTTCGACAAAATACCGGCCCTCGACGACCTGACGGGACATGCCCCCTCTCCTAACGCGCATCCATGACTTCCACCCGCCAACGCGCATGGCAGGCGCATTGTTTTGTCAAGCAAAACAAGGTTTCAATATTCTGAAACAACAGGGGGACGCAGACAAGGTTCGGGTTGTTACAACATATTTCGGCGCGGGATAGAAGGCGCACGGGGCGCAAGTCGCATGAATCGGCGACGTTGCGCACAGATCGACGTGCGTTTTACCGACTTTGGCGGAGAGCAGTGGTGTGCGTGGCGCGTCTTACGTATCGAACCGGGCGCCGTTTGTGACGCCGCGTAATGGAATGGACGACTGGAATGGACGACTCGGTGGGTGAACAGCGCCAACTTGCGAAGCCTGCCGGTTGGCCCATCCAATGCGCACGGGCAAATAAAAACGCGGACCGTCTTTCGACGATCCGCGTGTTTTGTCCGGTCATGCGCGAGTTGCGCAGCGGGTCAGATGGCGTCGGCCACACCCGCTTCGTGCGCCTGCACGTCGGCGTGATAGCTCGAGCGCACCATCGCGCCCACGGCGGCGTGCGTGAAGCCCATCTTGTAGGCTTCTTCCTCGAACATCTTGAACGTATCGGGCGTCACGTAACGGCGGACCGGCAGATGGTGCTCCGACGGCTGGAGGTATTGACCGATGGTGAGCATGTCGACGTTGTGCGCACGCAGATCGCGCATCACTTCGAGAATTTCCTCATCCGTCTCGCCCAGACCGACCATCAGGCCCGACTTCGTCGACACGTCCGGATGCTTCGCCTTGAACTCCTTGAGGAGCGTGAGCGAGTGCTGGTAGTCCGAGCCCGGGCGCGCTTCCTTGTACAGACGCGGCACCGTTTCGAGATTGTGGTTCATGACATCGGGCGGTGCGGCGTTCAAAATGCCCAGCGCGCGATCGAGACGGGCGCGGAAGTCCGGCGTCAGGATTTCGATGCGGGTTTGCGGCGAGAGCTCGCGCACATGGCGAATGCAATCGACGAAGTGCTGGGCACCGCCGTCGCGCAGATCGTCGCGATCCACGCTCGTGATCACCACGTATTTCAGGCGCATCGCGGCGATGGTCTTCGCCAGGTTGAGCGGCTCGTCGACGTCGAGCGGGTCCGGGCGGCCGTGGCCGACGTCGCAGAACGGGCAACGACGCGTGCACTTGTCACCCATGATCATGAACGTGGCCGTGCCCTTGCCGAAGCACTCGCCGATGTTCGGGCAGCTCGCCTCTTCACAGACCGTGTGCAGGTTGTGCTCGCGCAGGATCTGCTTGATTTCGTAGAAACGCGACGTATGGGTCGCCGCCTTCACGCGAATCCAGTCCGGCTTCTTCAAACGCTCGATCGGCACGATCTTGATCGGAATGCGCGCCGTCTTGGCTTGCGACTTCTGCTTGGCGGTGGCGTCGTAATCGCCATCGATCGTGCGAACTTCCTTGTTCGCGGTGTCGTTCTGAGTCACGGTGGTCATGTTGGGGCTTTCCAGACGTCCATTCAGGCGGCGGCGGTAGCGCCCGCAGCCGGATCGGCCTGCGGCGCGGCCAGGGCCGTCGCGGTGTGCTGTTCGAGGTGATGACCGAGTTGCTGCGCCAGTCGCGCGGCCACTTCGTCCCAGCGGGGCGCCACGCCGAGCGTGGCCATATCTACGGTTTGCAGGCCGGCATAGCCGCACGGATTGATCCAGTCGAACGGCCGCAAATCCATGCTGACGTTCAACGACACGCCGTGATAGCTGCAACCGTTGCGGATCTTCAACCCGAGCGCGGCGATCTTCGCGCCGGCATGCGCTGCGGCGCCGTCGCCCTGGCTCACATAGATGCCCGGCGCGCCGGCCCGGCGCTCAACGTCGAGATTATACGCTCCAAGGGTGTCGATCACCGCCTGCTCGATCAACCGGACCATTTCACGCACGCCGAGCTTGCGGCGGCGCAGGTCCACGAGCAGATAGATCACGACCTGGCCGGGGCCGTGATACGTGATCTGGCCGCCGCGGTCGACTTTGACGAGCGGGATACCGGTGTTCGCAACGAGCAGATGGGCGGGGTCGCCGGCGAGTCCGAGCGTATAGACAGGCGGATGCTGGACGATCCAGAGCTGGTCGGGGCCGTGCGGGCCACGCGTGTCGGTGTACGCACGCATGGCGTCGAACGATGTGGCGTAGTCTTCGGTGCCGCGCCAGCACACTTCGATCGGGGAGGTCATGGACGCAATTTTAGCGAAACCGGCACACTCTTGCTCGAAGCCCTGCGGGCCTTGCCACGCCGGGCGGAGGCGGCCGATGTTGCCCGATGGCAACACCCCCTCCCGGCGCCGAAACGCCCGGGGGCTCAGGCGGTCTTTTTCACCGCCGGCGCCCCGAGGCCTCGCGCGTACCCGCCGGCCGCGAGAAGAATCATCACGCCCCCCAGCCACTGCGTCGGGTGCAACACGATCCCGAACGCCAGAAAGTCGACGGCTACCGCCACGACCGGGTAAACGAACCCGAAAACGGCGAGGCTTGACGTCGACGCCTTCTGAAACGCGCCGTACAGCAGCAGATACATGAACGTCGTGTGGAACAGCCCGAGCGTCACGATGGCGCCGATCTGGCGCGGCGCGGCGGGCAAATGGTGGAAATCCGCCATCCAGACGAACACGACGGCGCCGATCACCATGTGTAGCGCGGCGATGATCTCCGGCCGGATCGTCCCGGCGAGCTTCTTGGTGAACAGCGTCGTCGCCGCGTACAACGACGCGGCAGCCAGCGCGCTCGCCACGCCGATGAGGTACCCGGGGCCGTGCACGCCACCCGGTTCGGCCAGAATCACCAAACCGGCAAACGCCACGCCCAGACAGCCGAGCGTTGCCACCGACGGACGCTCCCGAGTGACCACCACGCCTGCCAGCACCAGCAGAAACGGCTGCACGTTGTAGACCACGGTCGTAATGCCCACCGACGTCAATCGATACGCCGTGAACAGGAAATACCAGTTCGAGACGAGCGTGATCGCACCGAGCGTCACGTTCACGATCTGCCAGCGCGCCATGCGCAGCCCGCGCCAATAGCCCCGGTACGCGCACCACGCGCACAGGCTCGCCGCGCCGATCAGGCAACGGAAGAACACCACATTCAGCGCCGGCTGGCCCGAAATCAGCACGAACCAGCCAATCGTTCCCGAGATCACCATTGCGGCGACCATCAGCATGCGACCGAGACGTTCGTCGGCCTGGGCGTTTCGAAGGGCGGCAGATTCGGGGGAAGGCGACGGCATGCGAGCGGGCGGTGAGGCTTGGGTCATCGGGAACGACTTCTCTGATTTCGACGCGTTATCGGCAAATTTCGGATTAATTATTGCGCGTCTTGTTGTGAATTCCAGTAACACATTGACGGCACTCGCCCCGGCGCCAGAAACGAAACACGCGCTCGTCGGCGAGACTCGCCCCGGAGCGCGTGGATTCGACGGGCGGATGCCCGGGTGGTATCAGGCAGCGGCGGTGCAGGAATTCGCTTCACGCGCTGCGCGGCGTCCGGCCAGCCACCTGCCAAGCGTGCGCATCATCGGGAAACGATGTGCGACGTCGCGCTCCAACGCGGCTTCGGCTTGCGCCTCGGAAGAGACCCAGTAACGGCGTCCCGGCTCGACGGCAAGGCGCTGCCCGGGCATCAGCCAGTAGTCGCGCGGGTCGCCCGCCCGGGTGACCCAGACCGCCGAACCGCGAGCAACCAGCGTATGCTCGTGGTGAAGGTCGAGGGTAATCACTTCGCCCGGACGAATACCGTAGAAGTACTGCACCTTTGTCAAATTGTTTTGCATTTTACGACCCCCACTCAGTGCGAGACAATGACTGAATCATAGGGACTGCCAAGCGCCGCACCAAACGACATATTTTCACGGCCTTGCCAATAGAGCTCACATGGACCTTCGGAGACTTCCAAACCTGAGCGCCTTGCGCGCATTCGAAGCGGCGGCGCGACTGGAGAGCTTCTCCCGCGCGGCCGAGGAACTGTTCGTCACGCATGGCGCCATCAGTCATCAGATTCGCGCGCTGGAGCAGGAATTGGGCACCGCGCTCTTTGCCCGCAACGGCAAGCGCATCAGCATCACGCCGGCGGGCCGGCAGTACGCCACGTCGATCCGCACCGCGCTCGACGACATCGCGCAGGCCACGCGCAAGCTGCAGGCGGGTACGCGCAGCGAGCGGCGTCTGGTGCTCACCACCATGCCGTCGTTCGCGAGCCGCTGGCTCACGCCACGCATCGGCCGCTTCATCGACCGTCATCCCGAGCTGGAAGTGGAGCTGCGGTGCAGTGCGCATCTGATCGATTTCGAGCGCGATGACGTCGACATCGCCCTGCGCATGGGCAAAGGCAACTGGCCGGGGCTGCACATCGAGAAGGTGCTCGATGACGTGTTCTTCCCGGCGTGCAGCCCGTCATACAACGATGGGAATGTTCCGCGCACGGCCGACGAATTCCGCCAAAGCACGTTACTACGTTCGGAAGGTGAGCCGTGGGCACCCTGGTTTGCGGCGGCAGGCTTTGACCTGCCCGAACCGGCGCAAGGCATGATGTACGAGGATTCGGGGATGTTGTCGCAGGCGGCGATCGTCGGCCAGGGCGTGGCCCTCGTGCGCCGTTCGCTGGCCGTGGGCGACATCATGGCCGGGCGCCTGGTGCGGCTCTCCGACGTCGATACGCCTTGCGAATGGGATTATTACTTCGTGTGTCCGCCAGCGGTGCTGCAGACGCAGCGCGTTCAGGCGTTCCGGACGTGGTTTCTGGAGGAGTTGGCGGCGTTCGAGTCGGTCAAGCACATGCTGCGCCGCCCAACGAAGCCTAGCCCTGCCGCAATGGCAGCCGGCATGGCCGCCACGGCAGGAGAAATGACGACGGACGCGCAGTTGGGGCTCGACCCCACGCTGCCGCCCGACGATGGCGCTCCAACGCACGCCTGACGCGCCCCACGATGGCGCCCGGCAGACGCCGGGCGTACCGAACGAGCGGCTTACAGCACGACCTTGACCATCGGATGGCCGGTGAGCGCGCGATAGATGTCGTCGAGATGCGCCTTCGAATGCGCACGCACGGTCACGGTCAGGCCGAGATACTTGCCCGAACTGGACGGACGCATTTCCACGGTCGCGGCGTCGAACTCCGCGTCGAACTCACGCAGCAGCGCCACGATGGCGTCGGCGAAACCGTCCTGCGACGCGCCCATCACCTTGATCGGGAAGTCGCACGGAAACTCCAGCAGGCTTTCCTTCTTTTCCGTCGTCATAGTGCCTCCTTGGCCCGCTGATAGGCCGCGTAGAGCGCGCGGAACACCGGGCCCGGCTTGCCGTCACCGACCGCCTTGCCGTCGAGCGTGACCACTGCCAGCACTTCCTTCGTGGCCGACGTGATGAGCAATTCGTCGGCGTCGCGTACTTCCGATGCGCTGACCGGACGCTCGTGGAACCGGATATCGCACTCGCGGGCGAATGTCTCGAGGGCGCCGTAGCGAATGCCCTCGAGAATCCGATTATCGCGCGGCGGCGCGAACATTTCACCGCCCTTGACCACCCACACGTTGCTCGACGACGCCTCGGTCAGATACCCGTCGCGGAACTGGATCGTCTCCTGCACCTCGTGATCGGCCGCGTACTGCGCCATGAGCACGTTGCCCAGCAGCGACGTCGACTTGATGTGACAGTTCAGCCAGCGACGGTCTTCATGCGTCACCGCCCCCACCCCGTGCGCCACCTTCTCGCGGCCCGGCAGCGTGAGCGGCGTCGCAATGCCGAACACCGTGGGCGTGATGTCCTTCGGGAAGGTGTGCTGGCGCGGCGCCACGCCGCGCGTGACCTGCACGTAGACGCTGTGCGGATCGGCGTCGCACGTGGCCGACAGGCGCGCGAAGAGCGCTTCCCATTCGGCGCGCGTGTACGGATTCGCGATGCGGATCTCGGCGAGGCTGCGCTCGAGCCGGTCGAGATGCTGCGCGAGCCGGAACGGCTTGCCGTGATAGACCGGCACGACTTCGTAGATGCCGTCGCCGAACAGGAAACCGCGGTCGAGCACGGAAATCTTCGCGTCGGCGAGCGCAATCATCTCGCCGTTGAGCCAGACGGTGGGGTTGTGCATGGCGATTACTTCTTCACGAACATGAGACGCAGCGCGTCCCACGCGCGGCCGATGAAGCTCGCTTGCGGCACGTCGACCAGCGCCACGACCGGGAATTCGGCCAGTTGCTTGCCGTCGGCCATGACCTTCACGGTGCCGACCTGCGCGCCGTTGGCCAGCGGAGCGATCAGCGGCTCACGCAGTTCGAGCTGCGGCTTGATCTTGTCGGCCATGCCCTTCGGCACGGTGATGAAGGTGTCCTTCTTCACGCCGATCTTCAGCTCGCTTTCCTTGCCCTTCCACACCTTCGGCGTGGCCACGACCTGATTCGCGCCGTAGACACGCAGCGTGTCGAAGTTCTGGTAGCCGTAGTTCAGTGCCGAGAGGCTGTCTTGCACGCGTGCGCGTTCGGTCGGCTCGCCAACGACGACCGACAGCACGCGGCGGTTCACGCCTGCGGCACCCGGCATCGGACGCGACGCCGTCGACACCAGGCAGTAACCCGCTTCCTTGGTGTGGCCGGTCTTCAGGCCATCGACCGTCGGATCGAGATACAGCAGACGGTTGCGGTTCGGCTGGCGAATGTTGTTGTACGTGAAGCTCTTCTCCGAGTAGATCTTGTAGTACTCGGGGAAGTCCTGAATCATCAGCGTCGACAGACGGGCGATATCGGCGACCGTCGTGTAGTGTTGCGGGTCGGTCAGACCGTCGACGTTCGTGTAGTGCGTATTCTTCAGCCCCATGCGTTGCGCCGCACGGTTCATCAGTTCGACGAAGCCCGGCTGGGAGCCGCCGACGAGTTCGGCCAGCGCGATCGAGGCATCGTTGCCCGACTGGATGATCATGCCGTAGACCAGATCGTGCACCGAGACCGGCTTGCCGGCTTCGATGAACGTGCGCGATTCGTCGCGGCCCACCTTGCGCACGGATTCGCCCGGAATCACGGTCTGTTCCATCGAAATACGCTTGTCGCGCAGCGCTTCGAAAATCAGGTACGACGTCATGATCTTCGTGAGCGAGGCCGGCTCGACACGGGCATCCGGATCACCGGCGGCGAGCACCTGACCGCTGGTCACGTCGACGATCGTCCACGCCTTGGCCGTCATCGGCGGCGGCGGAATTTGTTGGGCACGGGCGGGGAGCGTTGCAAGCGAGCCGCAAGCGACGAGTGCCGCGGCAGCGGCGGCACGGGACAGCGAAGCGTTGAATGTCATGGGCGAAGAGAAAAACGAAGTGAGGCTCAGGGGCATCTGCGCTTGAAGAAGCGCCGTGGCAGCGGCGCTTTGGCGAGCCCGCGGCACGGCGACGGAGACAGCGGCACCGGGGTGCCGGTGCCATGCCTGTCCGGGACATAGACCCCGCAGGACATGACAAGGTTCAGAGGCGGATTATACCCGCCATGATTTCGCGCCCCCAGCGCCACAGGCGCCGGGCGTCGAAATCCGGGGAAATTCACGCCCGGTGTATCAATGACGCCACGCGTCGACCACGATCTGTTTCAGCAGCGGTAACAGGCCATGGAAAAAGTGCTCGCCACCGGGGATGACCACGACGGGAAGGGTCTGAGGACGCGCCCAGTCGAGTACCGATTGCAGCGGCACCGTGTCGTCCTTTTCGCCGTGGATCACGAGCGTGTCTGCCGGTACCGTCGCCACATCCCAGTTGCTGGCGGCCGTGCCCACGAACACCAGACGTTGCGCGGGAGTGCCGGCGGCTTCGAGCGTCCTGGCGACGTGCGAGAGCACGAACGTGCCGAACGAGAATCCGGCCAGCGCGAGCGGCAGCGTCTCCCAACCCGGCTGCTGACGCATCCAGGCAATCACCGCGAGCAGATCGTCGCGCTCGCCGATGCCCTTGTCGTGTTCGCCGGCCGATTTGCCCACGCCACGGAAGTTCGGGCGCACCACGGCGTAGCCGAGTTGCACGAAGGCGCGTGCCAGCGTCTGCGCGACCTTGTTGTCGAGCGTGCCACCAAACAGTGGGTGCGGATGCGCGACGAGCGTGATGCCGCGCGGCGCGCCGGCCGGGCGGTCAATGGCGATTTCGATGGCGCCGACCGGGCCGTCGATGGTGAATCGTTCAGTCTGAGCGTTCATGAGCAGTATTGAGCGGAAGTGCGACTACGCCTGCGATCGGACAAACGCCGCCGGGCAGGCGAGCAATGCGTTCGGTTCAGGCGTACGAAGGCTACGAAGCGCACATGGCGAGCCGCCGAAGGCAACATCGGGCGAAAGTGCGCAATGTGGGCCAATCCGGCACCGGATCAGTCGATCAGCAGACGCTCGACGATCTCGCCTTGCGCCAGATGCTTCTCGACGATTTCATCGATATCGGACTCGTCGATATAGGTGTACCAGGTCCCTTCGGGATAAATCACCACCACCGGCCCCTGCTCGCAGCGATCGAGGCAACCGGCCTTGTTCACGCGGACCTTGCCGGGACCGGCCAGGCCGAGTTGCTTGACCTTCTTCTTGGCGTATTCCTGCATCGACTGCGCATTGCAGTTCGCGCACGACGGACGGTCGGCGCCCGGTTCGCGCTGATTCAGGCAGAAAAAGACGTGGTGTTTGTAGAACTGCGGCTGGGTGGCCATGTCGGGGATATCGGGAAGTGGCAACGTATGCACGTATTGCGGCCCATTCTAACCGACCTGCCCGGCGCTTGCGGCACCGGGCGCCGCCACCCGCGATGCGGTGCGACGAAACACGAAATCCGGGACATCGCCGGCCCCGCCAGCGCTCACCGAAGCCGGCGTTGCACCGCCATGAACAGCGCGCAGAATGCCGCGAGGCACGCGAAGCCGAAGAACAGGTTCACGCTGGCGAGCACCAATGCCTGTTGCGAGGCGAGCCCGCCGACCCAGGCCGATGCCATGTGTGCGGCCGTCGTCGGATCGACGCTCGCGCCGAATGCTTGCTGCGCCTGCGACACGGCCGCGTTGTACGCGGGATTGAGCGGCGTCATCGCCGGTGTGAGCTGATGCATGAACACGGCCTGCCGGTCCTGCATGAGCACCGCCATCATCGACACCGACATCGAGCTCACCAGCTGACGCACGATGTTCTTGGTCTGATAGCCGTGCTGGAAGACATACTCGTCCATGCCACGAAACGTCAACTCGGCAATCGGGATCATGGCGAACACCCCGCCCAGGCCGCTGAGCACCATCGGCAGGATCAGCCAGGCACTCGACACGCCCTGATAGCTCCGCGAGAGCAGGAACGCGTAGCCGAGCAGACACAGATAGCCCAGCAGCACGAACGGCTTGAGCTGCACGAACTTCGGACGCGCCATCGTGTAGCACACGGCAACGACAAGACTCGTGACCGACGCGATCGCCTGCAAATACCCGGTGTGTTCGACGCTCCAGTTCAGCCCCTGCTGCATGTAGATCGGGAACAGGTACGCCGTCGAATACGAGAAGAAGTAGTACACCGCGTAGCCGCCGAGGCCGAGCACGTAGACGGGGTTTCGCACCAGCACGCGAAAATCGATCAGCGGCTTGTGGTGCGAATACTGATGCCACATGTACCCGACGACGCAGATCCCGGCCACCAGAAACAACTCGAGCAGATGCAGCGGATTGGAGAAGAAGTCGAAACGCGAGCGCTGCATCATCACTTCGACGAACAGCACGCCCGCCGCGAAGAACACGATACCGCGCATTTCGAACTCGCCTTCGTCGCGCAAACGCCCGCGAAAGTCGGGAATCACAAGCCACGAGGCGAGTGCGCCGACCAGCGCGATCGGTACGACGGCGAAGAACACGGACGACCACACGAAGTGATCGACGAGATAGCTCGCGAGCAACGGCGCGGAGATCTGCCCGCCGAAGAATCCGTAAGTGAAGAAGAGCAGCGCGCGCAGCCGCAGTTCGGGGGCAAAGCACAAGTTGATGAGAATGCGGCTGGCGGTGAAGAGTGAGCCCGCCCCCAGCCCGAGCACGAATCGCGCGACGGCGAGCTGCATCGGGTTATGCGCCATGCCGCACAGCCAGGCGCCGAATGCCATGAGCGTGAGCGCTCCGGCGAGGAACGTGCGATACCCCAGACGCGACGCCAGCCAGCGCTGCTTGAGGATGACGAGGATCCCGGCCACGGCGTAGAGGGTCGAGACGAAGGCGTACTCTTCCGGGGCCGCACCGACGCCGCCTGCGATATGCGACGACGCGAACACGAACATGCCGTTCTCCAGCATTTCGATGCCCGTGGCGGCGGCGATGACGGTCATCAGCACGCGCTGCCGTGTCTTGTGTGCGAAGACCAATCCCCAAGTACTCATTTTCGTCTCACCAATGAAAACCGCCCGGGATCTGCCTGTAGATGCCGGGCGGCGATGGCACACCAAGTGTCAGCATGCCTTACATGAGAGTGTAGAGTTGGCGGGGCTTGGCACCAACCGGACAGCGACCAATACGCTATTTCCGATTCGGAAATAATGCGATGCCGATGCGCGGGGTCAACGCGGCTTGCCGACGCTGCGGGCAGGCCCGCGGTGGCTGGGGTCGAACATGGCGAGCAGATAGATCAGCACGAGATACGGCCACGTCCATGCGAGCCAGCGCGCGAGCATGTTGAAGTGGACGTACTGGCCCTGACGCCACGATTGCAGCGCGGCTTCGTAGTATGGATTGGCGGGCAGCAGATTGACGAGCACCAGCAGCACGATGAGCGCCGCGAGCGCCACGGCACCACGCAATGCGCGCGGCCCGCGCCCGGCCACCATCAGCACGAGCGCGCCGACAATCACGCCGTAGATCGCCCCGGCCGTCACCCAGTCGAATGCCTGTGCGGGGGAGAACTGCCACGCCGACGCCACGGCCTTGATCGCAAACGCACTCACGAACATGGCGCAGAGCAGTGGCACGCGCGGTGCCGAGCGACGCATGGCGAGCGTGGCAAGCAATCCGGCGAGGATCGTGCCACACGCGGTCACGATCGTTTCCCACAACGCATGACTGGCTACGGCGTCGAGTGCGGAGAGATAGTCCTGAAGCTGCCCCAGACGCGGCACCCAGTCGAGCACGAGGTCGGTCACATCGGGGTCCTGCCATAGCCAGATCTGGCGCACAAGGTCGCCGTCACCGAACAGGAATTGCTGTGGATACGCCTGCGCCCACGGCCACAGCGCGAGCAGTACCAGCAACAGACTGGCCTGGCGCTCGAACCACGCGAAGCGCAGATGCCGCAGCCAGCCGCGATCGAGCAGCGGACTGGTGAGCGGCACCGCGATGGCGCCGCCGATGAGCGCACCCAGCGCGTTGGTGGCGAGATCGACGTTCGAGGCCACGCGCGTCGGCAGGTACGTCTGCAACGCTTCCATGCCGCACGAGAGCAAGGCACCGAGCACGAATGCCGCGATGACCGCGCGCGCACCTCGCCACACCGGATGCAAGGCGAGCACCGTCAGCGCACCCAGCGGCATGTAACCGAGCACGTTGGTGATGACGTCGAACATCGTCATCCAGCGCGGCAGCGGTGCAAACAGAAAATCGAACGGACCGACGGCTGCGCGCTGGAACGTAAAGGGATACAGGCTCGCGTAGGCGATCAGCAGAATCAGGCAGAGGAGTGCCTGACGCGTGAGCGGAGAGGCGCGTCGTTGCCAGGGTTTGACATCCTGCTCGGGCATTGGCGACGTGAGCCTATCGCGCGGACGCGGCGGCCCCCGAGGCCGCGGGCGTGGCCGGTACGGCATGCGACTGCGCCGGCGCGCGCGTCGTGGCCGACGGCGGCGGCACTCGTCCGGCCAGCCATTGGATCAATTGCGTTTGCACGGCATCGGTCGCCGTGGCAAGCGCGCGCGCGCCGCCCGATGCATCGGCCGTGGCGGCGGGCGCCTGTGCGCGCAATGTCGTCTGCGCGAGCAACTTCGGCCCGTCGAACAAGGTGGCGCGAATCTGCACGACACCGTGGCTCGTCGACGCGCTGTCGAAATACTGCGCGAACTCCTCGATCTCCACACGCAACGCTGGCGCCGCCGACGGATCGCCGGCGGACAGGACCGGCCGGTCGACGGAAAGCGCGGAACGCAGTCGATCGCCGAAGAGGCGCGCAGGCGACGCCAGCCAACGGCTGTTCGCGAACACGCGAGCCTGATCGCCTTCGCTGGCGGGCAGTCGGTAATACATCATCTCGGTATCGAGCCAGCTTGGCGCGCTCACCACCACCTTGAGCGGTGACAGGCGCGCAGCCCCCGTGGCCGCGACGTCCGAAGCCGGTGTGGCGACGCCCGGCGTCTGGGCACCACCGGCGGCCGTCGCTGCCGCAACCGGCATGGTCGGCGGCCCGAGGTCGAACCGAGTGAGTGCGCCCGGGGGCGACGATGTCGCACACCCCGCCACCAACGCGGCCATCCCGAGGCAAAGCAGCCAGACGTTGCGCATACCTGTCGGGCGCTTCGAGCTCACGTCATTCGCCGCAATCGGCTTGGTCATTTCGATATCCCCTTGCATCATGAGATGGCGCATCATCGCCCCGCCGCGCCGGGCCACGCAAAGCCCGCTTCGCCCGGGCCGGGGGTGGGCGGCGTGGTGCCGAACAGCAACGCCCTCGGGTTGCGATTGATGGTGTCGGCGGCCTGCCCGACCGCCTGCGTGGTGAAGCGCAGATCGTCGGAGAGCCGGTTCAGGCGCGGCAACGCTTCCTGCTGGAGCGAGCCTTCGAACGTCTGCATGGTGCCCTGGAACGCCGCCATGCTCGACGCGGCCTGATCGGCCGCCTGCCCCACGCTGTTCAGATTGCGCACGAGCGGTCCCTGCGGATCCGCCAATTGATTCGTCAGGCGATTCGCCCCGCTCAGCGTGCCATTGAGTTCACGCACGGTCTCCGGCAGTTGCTTCGTGACCGGTTCAAGCTGTTGCGCCACGCGATTCACGCTCTGCGCCGCCGTCTTCACACTGTTGATCGAGTCGAGCAGCGCCTGACGGTTTTCGGGGGCAAGCAGCGTGTTGACGGACGATGTCGCCTCCTCGAGTTGATGCACGAGATTGTTGCCGCGCCGCTGGAGTTCGTCGACGAAGCTCGGGCGCAAACGCAGTTGCGCCACGTTCGCCTCGGACGACGGCAACAATGTGTGATCGTGTCCATCGTCGTCGAGTTGCACGAACGCGAGCCCGGTCACGCCCTGATAGCTCAACGTGGCAAACGTCGACTTCGTCATCGGCGTGCCCTCGTTGACGAGAATGCGGATCAGGATCTGGCCGGGTTTGCGCGGATCGAACTTGATCGACTCGACCTTGCCAACGCCCAGACCGCGAAAGCGCACGGCGGACTCGGGATTGAGGCCCGTCACGCTGGTGTGCGCCACGAGGTCGTAGGGCACGCGCACCCGATTGTCGCGATTGAACCAGTACACGGCCGCTGCGACCGCTGCGAGCAACACCAGCGTGAAGAGGCCCGCCATGAAAGCGTGCGATTTATTTTCCATCGTCGAGTAACTCCGAAATCTTGGCGCGCCGTGCCGCAGGCAAAGCCAGCAATGCGCGTCTGCCGCGCTCACCGAGGAAGAAGCTGCGAATGAACGGGTGATCGACCTGCACCACGTCTTCCACCGGGGCGTTGACGATCACCTTGCGCTCCGCGAGCACGGCCACGCGTGTGGCCAGCATCATCACCGTATCCAGATCGTGCGTGACCATCACGACGGTCAGCCCGAGCGAGCGATGCAGGCCGCGAATCATGTCCACGAATTCGTCCGACGCCTGCGGGTCGAGGCCCGCCGTTGGCTCGTCGAGAAAGATCAGCTCCGGCTCCAGCGCGATCGCTCGCGCGATGCCCACGCGTTTGATCATCCCGCCCGAAAGCTCCGAGGGCATGCGGTTTGCCATGCGCCCGGACAGACCGACCATCTCGAGCTTGTACATCACGACATCGCGAATCAGGTCTTCCGAGAGCGTGTGCAGCTCCCGCAGCGGCTGCGCGATGTTATCGAATACCGTCATCGCGGAGAACAGCGCGCCGCGCTGGAACAGCATTCCCGAGCGGCGGCGCAGCAAATGCGCGGTGCGCCGGTCGATCATCGTAATGTCGTGACCGAAGACGCGAATGTGACCGCTCGTGGGTGCTTCGAGTCCGATGATCTGGCGAATCAGTGTGGTCTTTCCCGACCCCGAACCACCCACCAGCGCAATGATCTCGCTCTGCCGCACCGTGAGATCGAGATGTTCGTGAATCGTGTGCGTGCCGTAGCGCTTGGTGAGGTCGCGCACTTCGATCACCGGCTGCGCCTCGCCAGGCAGCGTGGACGACACCGGCGGACAACCGGCGACAGCACCGGCCAGCACATCGCTACCGGGTATCACGGCGGTGGACTGGGGTGAAAGGTCGGGCGTGGCAGGCGTGCGCATCATCCGATCCCCACATTGCGGAAGAGAATCGCGAAGATCGCATCGGCCAGAATCACCACCGTGATCGACGTGACCACCGATTGCGTGGTGCCTTCTCCAAGACTCTGCGTGTTCGGCTTGACGCGCATCCCGAAGTGACACGCCACCAGCGCAATGAGCATGCCGAAGACAATCCCCTTGCCCAGACCGATCCACAGGTTCGCGATCCGCACCGCATTGGGCAGCGTCGTGAAGAAGTAGTGCAGGCCGATGCCGAGTTCGTACTTGGCCGCGATCGCACCACCGAGCAACGCGATCATGTTCGTCCACATGATGAGCAGCGGCATCGCGATCGCCAGCGCAATGACTTTCGGCAGCACCAGCCGCAGCCCGTGTGGAATGTCCATCACGCGCATGGCGTCGAGCTCTTCGGTCACGCGCATCACGCCGAGCTGGGCCGTGATGGCCGACCCCGAGCGCCCCGCAACGAGAATCGCAGCGAGCACTGGCCCAAGCTCACGGATCACCGCGAGGCCGAGAATGTTCACGATGAACGTACTGGCGCCATACAACTTCAGCTGCTGGGCAGACAAATACGACAGCACGATGCCGATCAGGAACGCGACCATCGCCGTAATGCCGAGCGCCTTGGCCCCCGCGTTGTAAATGTTTGCCGACATCTCCAGCCAGGGCGCCCGAACGGGATGGCGCACGACATGGCCGAGATCGATGACGAAGCGGCCGAACATGGCGATGCCGTCGCGCAGATGCTCACCGAGCGTGAACAGCGAATACCCGAGGCGGCTGACCGGATCGACCCGGCGCGTAGGCACGGGGCTTTGCCGCGTGCGGTCGAACTCCGCGAGGTGATCAAACAGCGCGCGCTGCGTCGGCGTCAGGGCAATATGTTCGGGGTACCGACGTTGCCAGTAGCGCCACAACGCCTGCGCGCCCACGTGATCGAGACGCTCGACGCAGGTCAGGTCCCACGCCAGCGGGCCTGTCGGCAAGGCGTGCACGAGCCCGAGGAGCGTCTTCTTGCGCTGCGAGAGCGCCAGCGCCGTCCAAAGTCCGCGCAGCATTACCACCGGGCCTTGCGCCGAGGTGGTCAGCTCCAGAGTGGGCACGGCATCTAGATTCAAAGCAGAGGGTCTCCTGACGACAAATCCGCTGGAATTCGGCTCGCATCCAGCGAAACGCGGTCATTGTACGGTACAGGCGAGGCCAAACGATGGCAACCCGGCGCAGACTGAAAACGTGCCGGAATCCGCCGACTCACCCATCGGATAATGCCGAAAGACGGGCGTTTGCGCCGTGCAGACCCACGCGGCGCCGATCGCGCCGCTACAATAGCAGCCATGAATAACGCCGCACCCTCTTCGCCGAACGCCTCGTCCCCGACCGCGCCTGCCACGGGGCCCGACGCTGCCGCCCAACCCGTCGCGACCGGTGTCGCGCCGTCGCGCGACGCCGTGTCCCGCCAGCTCGACGGCGACCGGATTCGCTCGCGTTTGCGCGCCACTTGCCGCGGCTGGCAGATCGAGGTGGTCGACGCCACGGGCTCCACGAATCTCGACTTGCTCGCACGATTGCGGGAAGACCCGGCATGCACGCCGCTCGTGCGCGCCGCGATGCGTCAGACGGCCGGACGCGGACAACGCGGGCGCGCCTGGCAAAGCCTGCCGGGCGACAGCCTGATGTTCTCGCTGGCCTATGTGATGCCGGGGGGGCCGGCAGATCTGGCCGGTCTGTCGCTGGCGGCGGGTGTCGCTGTCGTGGAAGGGCTGTCGGATCTCCCGCTGTCCGCACCGCATGCCCTCGGCCTGAAGTGGCCCAACGACGTACTGCTGCACGGCGGCAAGCTTGCGGGCATTCTCATCGAGACAGTCCCGGCCGGTCCGGGACGCATCGGCGTCGTGATCGGCATCGGCGTCAATCTCCGACATGCCGACGATGTGGCGACACGCATCGAAAGCGCCGCCGCGACGGCCTCCGCCGATACCGCGCCTTCGCAGACGAAGGCGCCAGTGCCGGCCACGCCGCCCGCTGCGCTCGAATCGCTCTTCCCCGAACCGGATATGTCGACGGTACTTGTCGCGCTGGTACAGCGACTCGCCGCGATGTTGGACCGTTTCGCCGAACACCGCTTCAGCGCATTCCGCGATGACTGGGACGCCATGCATGCCTACGGCGGCGCGTCGATTCGCATCATCGAGCACGGACGCGACGTGTTGCATGGCGTGGCACTCGGCGTCGACGCGCAAGGTTGCCTGCGTGTCGCGACGAACGAGGGCGAGCGCGTGATCGCCAGCGGAGAAGTCTCCGTGCGGCTGCTCGACACGTCTGGCGCGCAAGGAGTTCGTGGATGACGTCGCCCCGGAACACGCAATCGCCCGGGCGGGGGCTCGGCACGGACACCGCGACAGCCGAGAGCCGCGGCCCGGGAACGGTCGACGAAGGCGCACCGAATGGCGAACGTGCATCGGATGGCCCGCGTGTGCTGCTCGTGGATGCAGGCAACAGCCGTATCAAGTGGGCGCTCGCACCGGCGGCGCGCCCGGCCGAATGGCGGGCGTCGGCTCCGGCATTTCTTGCCAGCGGCGCGGTCGATCATGCCGAGTGGCGAACGCTCGCCACGCAGATTCGCGCAGGCTGGTCGGCATTGGCCTCCGGCACGGGCGGCGACGCCCACTTCGCGCCGAACACCACTCCGCTCGCCCTCGGACAAGGCGGTCAGGACGATGGCTTCATTTGCCCCGCGCCCGCGAGTGTCTGGCTGACCAACGTGGCCGGCGACGCTGCCGAACAGGCAGTGCGCATGACATTGCAGACCCTGTGGGGCATGGCGTCGGCCGACTGGTTGCAGGTGCTTCGCGCCAGCGAGTCGCGGGCGGGTGTGCGTAACGGCTACCAAACCCCGTCGCAGCTCGGCAGCGATCGCTGGGCCAGTCTGATCGGTGCGCATGCCGCGTGGCCAGGTGAACACCTGTTGATCGTGACGCTGGGAACGGCGACGACCGTGGAGGCCTTGCGCGCAGACGGCGATTATCTCGGCGGGCTGATCGCCCCGGGACCGGCGCTGATGCTGCAGTCGCTCGCACAAGGCACCGCCCAACTGCCGACGCTCGACGCGGCCATGCCCTCCGGTGGTCAGGATTTCGCGCGCAGCACGACCGAAGCCATCCTGCGCGGATGTGCTGCGGCGCAGGCAGGACTCGTCGAGCGCAGTCTCGCGCAATTGCAGGCACAGCTCGGCGCTCCGGTGCGCTGCGTCCTGTCCGGTGGCGCGCGGCACGCCCTCGCGCAAACACTGAGCGTCCCCTACACGGAACACGATCAGTTGGTGCCCGCCGGCCTTTACGAGGTCGCGCTTCGCGCCGCCGAATCTCCAGACTCACAAGCGGCTTCGCTCACTGCGCCCGTCGCGCAAGGCGGCGCCACGCGGACATCCGCCGGCGCAAGACGCGACGCCGGACATGCCCGCAGAGGGACTTGAAATGCTACGTGCGTTGTTGCTCGTCATATTCATCGCTGCGAACGCGGCTCTGGCCGCCGTGCAGCTCGGTTGGCTGAAGTGGCGCGATGTGCTGCCCGCCGTCGGACGCGAACCGGTGCGGGTCGACAAGCAACTGGCGCCGGAGAAGATTCGCCTGACGAGCGTCGAGATCGGCGCGCAGGCGTCGGCAGCGAACGCCACCGGCGACACCGCCGACACCGGCCCGGTCGACCACGGCGAGGCGTCGAGCACGGCGTCGCAAGCGATCGCCGCCCAGACGGCGTCGGCGGCCGTAGCGGCCACCAGCCAGGTCTCGTCTGCGGCAGCGCCCAACGCCGTGTCGAGCGATCCCGGGGCATCGCAAGCGGCGACAGCGGCCGCGACTGCAGCAACGGCAACTGCCTGCCTCGACGTCGGTCCGTTCGCGTCCAATGACGCGCAGCAGGCGCGGGGTCTGTTGCTGGCGGCATTGCCTTCGGGCCAGGGCGACATTCAGTCCATCGCGCTCGACAAACGCTACTGGGTTCACCTCGATCCGGTACCCAACAAGGCAGCCGCCGACAAGCAGGTGGCGCAATTGCGCTCGGCAGGCGTGACCGAGTACTTCCTGCTGAACGACGACGGCGCAAATCTTGTCGTCTCCCTCGGTCTGTTCAACGATCGCGAGCGCGCGGTGCGGCTGATGGCCATCGCGCAAAAGAAAGGCCTCACGCCGCAATTGAGCGAGAGGCCGAATGCAAAGAGCCGGATCATCTACCGGATCGCCGGGATCAACACGAATGCCGCGACGCAGGTGCGCGGCGTCGTGACACAGCAATGGTCGGCGCAACTGGTCCACGCCTGTCCGTCGCCGGCAGGCAGTCCGCCCGCCGGTACACGGTAGAGATCGCTGAGATCGTTGAGGTCGGAGAGGTCGGAGAGGTCGGAGAGGTCGGAGAGGTCGGAGAGGTCGGAGAGGTCGGAG
>NZ_JBEBXS010000005.1:0-267071 GCF_040391475.1 Pandoraea pnomenusa
AGTCGGTGATCGACTTGATTGCGCCCTTGATCTTGTCGCCCTTCTTGAAGTTGCGCGAGAAGTCATCCCACGGGTTCGGCTTGCACTGCTTCATGCCGAGGCTGATACGACGACGGTCTTCGTCGATCTCGAGCACCATGACTTCGACTTCGTCGCCCAGCTGGACAACCTTGGTCGGGGCAACGTTCTTGTTGGTCCAGTCCATTTCCGACACGTGAACCAGGCCTTCGATGCCCGATTCCACTTCGACGAATGCGCCGTAGTCGGTGATGTTGGTGACCTTGCCGAACAGGCGGGTGCCTTGCGGGTAACGGCGAGCAATGCCTTCCCACGGATCTTCGCCGAGTTGCTTGACGCCCAGCGAAACACGGCCCTTCTCTTGGTCGAACTTGAGGATCTTGGCGGTGACTTCCTGGCCAACCGACAGAACTTCGCTCGGGTGACGCACACGACGCCATGCGATGTCGGTGATGTGCAGCAGGCCATCGATGCCGCCGAGGTCGACGAACGCACCGTAGTCGGTGATGTTCTTGACCACGCCCTTGACGATCGCGCCTTCCTTGAGCGTTTCGAGCAGCTTGGCGCGCTCTTCACCCTGGGTGGCTTCGATCACGGCACGGCGCGAGAGCACAACGTTGTTGCGCTTGCGGTCGAGCTTGATAACCTTGAATTCGAGGGTCTTGCCTTCGTACGGGGTCGTGTCCTTGACCGGACGCGTATCAACCAGCGAACCCGGCAGGAATGCACGGATGCCGTTGACCATCACGGTCAGGCCGCCCTTGACCTTGCCGGTGATCGTACCGGTCACGAGGTCGCCCGATTCGAGGGCCTTTTCCAGTTGCAGCCACGAGGCCAGACGCTTGGCCTTGTCGCGCGACAGCACGGTGTCGCCGTAGCCGTTTTCCAGGGCGTCGATCGCCACGGAAACAAAGTCGCCGGCCTGAACTTCGACCTCGCCCTGATCATTCAGGAATTCTTCGATGGGGATGTACGCTTCGGACTTGAGGCCGGCGTTGACGACCACGAAGTTGTGGTCAACCCGAACGACTTCAGCGCTGATGACTTCACCAGCACGCATGTCTTGACGGGAGAGCGACTCTTCGAAAAGCGCCGCGAAAGATTCGTTGGTCGAGGTTTGCAGGTCGGACATAAAAGTGGATTACGCCGCTGACGTCCGTCTACCGAGGGGGCTGACGCTAACGTACAACGGTTGGGTTAAAGGTTAGACAAAGCCAGGCCGGATGACTGCATGAAACATCCGGTCAGGCGCCTTGCGGGTACTGCGCCTGCGCGAACCATTCGAGCACCTGAGCCACCGCCTGTTCGACGTTGAGCTCCGACGTGTCGAGTACCCGCGCACCCTCTGCCGGCCTGAGCGGCGCCTCGGCACGGGTACGATCCCGCGCATCACGCGCCTCCAAATCCAGCATGAGACTGTCTATGTTAGCAGAAAATCCTTTTTCTATCAATTGCTTATACCGCCTCTCGGCACGCGCCTGTGGCGTGGCGGTCAAAAACACCTTCAATTCGGCTTCCGGGAAGATCACCGTGCCCATGTCGCGGCCGTCCGCCACCAGGCCCGGCGCCGTCTTGAAGCCCCGCTGGAGCGCCGTGAGCGCTTGCCGGACCGCCTTGTGCACGGCAATGCCGGATGCCCGGTTGCCGATCGCTTCCGCCCGGATGGCGTCGGTCACGTCCTCGCCCGCGAGCCAGATGCGCTCGTCCTTGAAACGCACGTCCAGCGTCTCCGCAAGCACGGCCAGCGCCCCGACATCGTCGGGGTCGATCCCATGGCGGGCACTCGCAAGCGCCGTGAGCCGATAGAGCGCCCCGCTGTCGAGGTAGTGAAAGCCCAGCGCGTCGGCCACACGGTGCGCCACCGTGCCCTTGCCGGATGCCGTCGGGCCATCCACCGTAATGACCGGAATCGAGTCGTCCATCACCGTTAAATCAGGCATTCCTTTATCTCAGTCTATTCAACACATTGAAAAATAAAACTTCCCATCTAAATAATAATGATTATCATTTAGATACAGACGCTACCCGCGCCACTGGAAGATGTGACCGTCATGCAAAGCCGCGATTATCCCTTAGCCGGTCCCGAATGGGTGCCGCCCGACCCCCAGCCCCCTGCGCCGCGCCGCGCGCAGCGGTGGATGGGCTTCGCCGGTGCGGGCACGCTCATCGCGGTCGGTTATATGGACCCGGGCAACTGGGCCACGGCGATCGCCGGGGGCGCCCGTTACGGATACACGCTGCTGAGCGTGGTACTGCTCTCGAGCGTGATGGCATTGTTGCTACAGTGGTTGGCGGCACGCGTGGGCCTCGTGACCGGACGCGATCTCGCACAACTCTCTCGTAGCCAGTATAGCCAACGCACTTCGCTGGCGTTATGGGCGCTTTGCGAGATCGCCATCATCGCCTGCGATCTGGCCGAGATCATCGGCAGCGCGGTCGCGCTGCAACTACTGTTCGGCCTGTCGCTGCCCATGGGCGTGCTGGTCGCCGGTGCGCTCGCCTTCGCCATGCTGGGCCTGCAAGGTTTTGGGCAACGGCGCCTCGAAGGGGCCGTGGCCGCCCTGATCCTGCTCACGGCGGGTTGCTTTGCCGCGCAGCTCGCGTTGGCGAATCCCGACTGGGCGGCAGCGGCCGCGGGCCTGCGTCCGCGCAGCGAAATCGTTGCCCAGGCTGGCATGCTCTGGCTCGCGACGGGCATTCTTGGCGCCACGGTCATGCCCCACAACCTCTATCTGCACTCGGCCCTGCTGCGCATGCGCGGCGAAGCCATGCCCGAACGCACCTTGCCCGCCATGCGACGCGCACTGCGTGCCACGCACTGGGATACCACGCTCTCGCTCGGCTTCGCGTTCCTCATCAATGGCGCGCTACTGATTCTCGCAGCGGCCGTCTTCCATGCCAGTGGCAACGTCTCCGTGGAATCGCTGGGCGACGCCCACAAACTCCTTGCACCATTGCTCGGCAACCAGTGGGCCGGCGTGATGTTCGCGGTCGCACTGCTTGCCTGCGGCCTGAACTCGACGGTCACGGCCACGCTCGCCGGGCAGGTCACGATGGAAGGGTTTCTCAATCTGCGGATGAAACCGTGGCAGCGTGCGCTCATTACCCGAGCACTCGCGCTCGTGCCTGCCCTGCTGATCGTGGGTCATGGAGGCGAAGCGCAGACAACGAACCTGCTGATCTTCAGTCAGGTCGTACTGAGCCTGCAATTGCCATTCGCCGTGATCCCGCTCGTGCGGTTTGCCGCCGACGCGAAGCTCATGGGGGAATGGCGCGTGCGCGGGACGCTGCTGGGCGCCGCGTGGTTGATCGCAGCGGCCATCGTTGCGCTCAATGGCGTGCTGCTCTGGCAAACGCTGACGGGTCAGGGCGCATGACGCACCGCCCCGTCGACCCGCATGCATCGCACGCAAACACACCTAATCCGTCAACCCGACACCGCGACCGGCCGTTCAGTTAAGAAGCAACCCGAGCGAACTCGGCGAAGTAAGTCGGGAACGTCTTGCCCACACACTTCGGATCGTTGATGGTCACGGGCACGCCGCCAAGGCTCACGAGCGAGAAACACATGGCCATGCGGTGGTCGTCGTAAGTGTCGATGGCGGCATTCGGCGTCAGTGTTGCGGGGGGCGTCACACGCAGATAATCGGCGCCCTCTTCCACCGTGGCGCCCACCTTGCGCAGCTCGATCGCCATCGCGCTCAGACGATCCGTCTCCTTCACACGCCAGCTCGCGATGTTGCGCAAGGTGGTCGTGCCGTCGGCGAACAGCGCCGCCACGGCGATAGTCATGGCCGCGTCGGGAATGTGATTGAAGTCCATGTCGAGCGCACGCAGCTTGCCGCTCGGCGTGTCGATGCCATGCACCTCGATGGCATCGTCATGCATCGTTACGCGTGCGCCCATGGCCTCGAGCGCCTCGACGAAGCGCACGTCGCCCTGAATGCTGTCGCGCCCCACCCCCTCCACGCGCAGCGGGCCGCCACCGATCGCGCCGGCCGCGAGAAAGTACGACGCCGACGACGCATCGCCCTCGACACGAATCTCACCGGGACTGCGGTATTTCGCACCGTCGGCACCGGCGGCCGGCAACGTGAACCGCGACCAACCGTCCTGACGCACATCGATGCCGAAGCGACGCAGCAGGCGCAACGTGATATCGATATAGGGCTTCGAAATCAGCTCACCCTCGACTTCGACAACGATCTCGCCCGACGCCGACGGCAACAGCGGCAGCGTAAGCAGCAATGCAGTGAGAAACTGACTCGACACGTCGCCCCGCACCCGGATCGGATCGGCCGGTGCTGCCACATCGGAGGGCTTGATGTGCAACGGCGGATATCCCGCGTTGCCGAGATAATCGATATGCGCGCCGAGTTGGCGCAGACCGTCGACCAGGTCGCCGATGGGGCGCTCATGCATGCGCGCGACACCGGAGACTTCGTAATCGCCGTGGCTGAGCGACAGCGCTGCCGTCAGCGGACGAATCGCGGTCCCCGCATTGCCCATGAAGAGCTTGGCAGCCTTGACGGGAAACACCCCGCCGCAACCCTCGACGATGAAATCGCGCGTATCGCCCACTTGCGTGCATTTGACGCCGAGCACAGCCAGCGCGTCGAGCATCACCTGCGTGTCGTCCGAGGCGAGCAGTTCGCGCACACGGGTCGTGCCACGCGAGAGCGCCGCGAGCAGCAACACGCGATTCGAGATGCTTTTCGAGCCGGGCAGGCGCAGTGTGCCTTCGGCGTGGCCGTACGGGCCGAGATCGAGCGTTTCCATTACTTTTCCTGTTGCTTGGCCCAGTCCGAGCGTGCCTGACTGGTGCGCGCGAACACGGCCTCGAGACCCGCGCCGTCACCGGCGTCGATCAATTGTCGCAGCGTGCCGAGCGTGGCGAGGTAGCCATCGAGTTCGGCAAGCAACGCCTCACGGTTGGCCACGCAGATGTCACGCCACATCTCCGGATTCGATGCGGCAATGCGCGTGAAATCGCGGAAGCCCCCGCCGGCGAAACCGAATTTGAGCGCGGCATCGGGGGCGTCGAGAATTTGCGCGATCAGCGCGTATGAGAGGACATGCGGCAAATGACTGACCGAGGCGAAGACACGGTCATGCTGCGTCGCCGACATTTCCGACACGCGAGCCCCGGTGGTCTCCCACATGGCACGAACGCGCGCCACGTCTTCGGCGCGATTGCCCGGTTGCGGACACAGCACCACACGGCGATCGCGATAGAGATCAACCTTCGCGGCATCCACACCGGAATGTTCGGCACCTGCAATCGGGTGACCCGGCACGAAACGCCAGACGTCATCGCCCAGCGCCGCCCTGGCTGCAGCAACGGCATCCGATTTGGTGCTGCCGGCGTCCGTAACAATCGTTTGTCCGCCGAGATGCGGACGGATCGCCGCCAACAGCGCGGGCGTCTGGGCAACCGGTGCCGCGAGCACGACGATGTCGGCATCCGTCACCGCGTCGGCTACGGATGTCGCGGCGCGATCGATCACGCCGAGTTCGCAGGCACGCGCAAGCGATGCCTCGCTGCGCCCCACACCGACGACCTCCCGCACCGCGCCCCCGGACTTCAACGCCCTGGCAAGCGAGCCACCGATCAAGCCAACGCCGCAGATGACGAGTTTGTTCAGACTCATGGTGTCGCCCCCGCTTATGCGGAACGCGGGTACGACCCGAGCACTTTGCAATACGCCGCGTTCTGGCGCAGCGATTCGAGCGCCTTGGCAACGTTGGGATCGTCGCGATGCCCTTCGAAATCGATGTAGAAGTAATACTCCCAGGCGCCGCTCTTGGCCGGACGCGACTCGAAACGCGTCATCGACACGCCGTTGTTCGCGAGCGGCTCGAGCAGGGCGACGACGGCCCCTGCGCGATTGGGCACGGACAGAATCAGCGAGGTCTGATCACGCCCGCTCGGCGTCGGATCCTGCGTGCCGATCACGACGAAGCGCGTGCGGTTATGCGGATCGTCCTGCACATGCGTGTACGCAATTTGGAGCCCATACTGCGTGGCCGCGGCCTCGCCTGCAATCGCCGCAACCGCCGGATCGGCAGCCGCCATGCGCGCCGCCTCGGCGTTGCTCGACACCGCCTGACGCTCGAGCGTCGGGAAGTGTGCCGTCAGCCAGTGCTGGCACTGTGCGAGCGACTGGGCGTGCGAGCAGATGCGCGTGACGCCATCGAGCGTGCCGGACTTCGACATCAGATTGTGATGAATCGGCAGGGCGACTTCGCCACCGATCGTCAACGGGCTCTGCAGCAACAAATCAAGCGTGCGCGAGACCACCCCTTCGGTGGAGTTCTCGACCGGCACAACGCCGAAGTCGGCGCTGCCCGCTTCTACCGCGCGGAACACTTCGTCGATCGTCGGGCACGGCAGGCCCTTCACGCTCTGGCCAAAATAGGAGAACGCCGCTTGTTCGCTGTAGGTGCCAGCCGGCCCGAGATAGGCAACGGTCAGCACCTTTTCCAGTGCACGGCTGGCCGACATGATTTCGCGCCAGATCGACGCCAGATTGTCGCCGTACAGCGGACCATCGTTGGCCTGCTGGAGGCGTGAAATCACCTGCAGCTCGCGCTCGGGCCGGAACACCGGCGCGCCGAAACGCTTCTTGACCTCCCCGACTTCCAGGGCGACGGCCGCGCGTTGATTGAGCAACTTCAGGAGTTGCGCGTCGATGGCATCGATTTTCTCGCGCAAGGGGCGCAGCGATGCGTTCAGATCTTCATCCATGGAGCGTATTGTCTTCTTGCGATGGGACATGGTCGGGCGGCTCCGGCGCGGCGTCCCGAAGGACGTTCAGGTGGACTCGTCGCGCCGGGCGTTCGCCCTCGTCAGCCGTGGCTGCGCTCGAATTCGCGCAGATAGTCGACCAGCGCCCGGACGCCGTCGAGCGGCATCGCGTTGTAGATCGAGGCGCGCATGCCGCCCACGGACTTGTGGCCCTTGAGTTGCAGCAGGCCGCGCTCGCGAGCGCCGGCCAGGAAAGCTTCGTTCAGTGCGTCGTCGTGCAGGAAAAACGGCACGTTCATGCGCGAGCGGCAGTCTGCCTCGACCGTGGTGCGGTAGAAGTCACTGCTGTCCAGACAGCCGTAAATCAACTCGGCCTTCGCCTTGTTCTGCGCTTCCATCGCGGCCAGGCCACCCTGGCGCTTGAGCCACTGGAACACCAGACCCGCAATGTAGATGGCGTAGGTCGGCGGCGTGTTGAACATCGAATCGTTCTCGGCCACGATCTTCCAGTCGAACGCACTGGGCGTGATCGACAGCGCCCGGCCAAGCAGGTCATCGCGCACGATGACGACCGTCAGCCCCGACGGGCCGATGTTCTTTTGCGCACCGCCGTACATCACGCCGAACTTCGACACGTCCATCGGACGCGACAGGATATGCGACGACACGTCCGCCACGAGCGGCACGTCGGGCAGACCGGCCGACGCCAGATCCGGCGTCCAGAAGTACTCGACGCCGTGAATCGTTTCGTTCGTGCAGATATGGACGTAGGCCGGATCTTTCGACAACTGCCACTCGTCCATCTTCGGCAGACGCGTGAACTTTCCTTCCTCGGTGCTCGCCGCGATGTTGACGTCGCAATACTTGCGCGCTTCCTTCTGCGACTTCACCGACCAGGAACCCGTGACGACGTAATCCGCCGTGCGACGCTCGCCCGCGCGCGCCCCGCCGAGCAGGTTCATCGGGATAATCGCGTTCTCCGCGAGCGCCCCGCCCTGCATGAACAGAATGCGGTAGTTGTCGGGCACGGCGAGCAGTTCGCGCAGGTTCGCCTGCGCGTCTGCCAGGATGCTCATGAACTCGCGGCCGCGATGGCTCATTTCCATCACGCCCATCCCGGCACCGTGCCAGTCGAGCATCTCGTCGGCCGCCTGCTTGAGTACCTCGGCAGGCAGCACCGCCGGGCCGGCGGAAAAATTGAAAGCGCGCGTCATAATCGTTTGCAGCAGTAAAAGTGAAACGCAAGCCGGCGGTGCTGGACCCGTGCGGCTTGCGTTTCACATCTGACGATGATTCGCGGCGATCCGGTCGCTAAACGCCGGTCGCCTGGCGACGACGAAGGCTCACTATACCGCCAGTTGGCCTTCACGTGCGGGCATCCCCCTCAAATCCGGCGCAGGACGACTGCCTTTCGGATCCTTCCGAGTGAAAGCTGCCGAATTTCCCCATCAATGCAAAATGGCCGTTTGCGATCGCTCGCAAACGGCCATTATCGGTCAAATCCCGTCGGGACCTGCCGAATTTACTTCTTGGCCGGAGCCTTCGGTGCCGACTTGGCAGCCGCGGCGATTTCGGCGTCAGCTTGCTTGCTGGTCGCGTCGATCGATTGCGGCATGTACTTCTGCATCAGACCGCCAACGACTTCCTGGCCAACCTGATCCTGCACCTTGATGTACTTCTGGCCGACCGGGCTCTTGTAGAACGCCGTCAGACCCTTGATTTCGTCGGTAGTGTAGAACTTGCCGTAAGCGTTGTACTGCGCTTGCGTTGCGTCGTTCTTGAAGGCATCCGTCGTGAAGACCTTGCCTGCACCGTCCACGAGCTTTTGCACCGAGTTCTGTTGCAGCGTCGGCACGATGGCCTGCTTCTGCTGGTCGGTCAACGTCTTGTTCTCGACCAGCTGACGCTCCAGCACTTGCGGTGCCAGTTGCTTCGCCTGACCCTGCGCGCCTTCGGCGATCGCGGAGACGAGCTTGGTCGAATCGATGGCGTCGAGCAGCTCCTTGATGGCAGCCTTCTTGTCAGCGTCGAGCGGAGCGCTCTGCTGAGCCATTGCCATTGCCGGTGCTGCGAGCAGCAGCCACATCCACTTCTTGACGTTGTGTTGCATAGTAATAGTCACTCCAAAGTTCGCCAGCTCTCGCCAACGATAAATAGATGCATCCTCGCCTGGGCACTTCACTGCATCGGGCCAGATTCTACTGACTTTTCGGGGCAATGCACCCCTAGCTTACATCGAGTTACGCCGGTATTACTCCGTGACATCCGCTTCGGGCGTCTCGTCGTCACCCTCGGCGTCGCCGTTGTCCGCAACTTCGGCGTCGGACTCAACGATACGCTGCAGGCCCGAAAGCGTTGTGCCTTCGTCCAGGCTAATCAGCGTCACCCCTTGCGTGGCACGGCCCATTTCGCGAATTTCCGACACGCGCGTACGGATCAGCACCCCACCGGTCGTGATGAGCATGATCTCGTCATCCGGCTCGACCAGCGTCGCTGCGACCACCCGGCCGTTGCGCTCGCTCGTCTGGATCGCAATCATACCCTTAGTGCCACGGCCGTGGCGGGTATATTCGGTGATCGACGTGCGCTTGCCGTAACCGTTCACCGTCGCCGTGAGAACCGACTGCTGTTCGTTTTCCGCGACCAGCAGCGCGATCACGTTTTGCCCCTCTTCGAGTTGCATACCGCGAACGCCGCGAGCCTCCCGTCCCATCGGACGCACGTCGTTCTCGTCGAAGCGCACGGCCTTGCCGGCGTCGGAGAAGAGCATGACGTCATGGGCGCCGTCGGTAATGGCCGCGCCGATCAGCACATCGCCGTCATCGAGGTTGACCGCGATGATGCCCTTCTTGAGCGGACGGCTGAAGGCCGCGAGCGGCGTCTTCTTGACCGTACCCAGGCTGGTTGCCATGAACACGAAGCGATCTTCGGTGTACTCCTTGACCGGGAGCACCACGTTGATCTTCTCGCCTTCCTGCAACGGGAACATATTGACGATCGGACGGCCACGCGAGTTCCGCGAACCTTGCGGTACTTCGTACACCTTGATCCAGTACACGCGACCGCGATTCGAGAAGCACAGGATCGTATCGTGCGTGTTCGCGATGAACAGCGTGTCGATCCAGTCGTCGTCCTTCGTGGCCGCCGCCTGCTTGCCACGGCCACCGCGCTTCTGGGCGCGATACTCGGACAGCGGCATCGACTTGATGTAACCGGAGTGCGACAACGTCACGACCATGTCCTGCGGCGTGATCAGATCTTCGGTGTCGAGTTCGGTGGCGTTGTGTTCGATGGTCGAGCGACGGGCGTCGCCGAACTCGGCGCGCACCGACGTCAGCTCTTCGCTGATGATCGCCGTCACGCGCGCCGGACGCGCCAGAATGTCGAGCAGGTCGGCAATCTGCGCCATCACTTCCTTGTACTCGGAGACGATCTTGTCCTGCTCCAGACCGGTCAGGCGTTGCAGACGCATCTGCAGAATTTCCTGCGCCTGGGTCTCCGACAGGCGGTACAGGCCGTCGGCCTGCATGCCGACATCGGCGTCCAGCCCTTCCGGACGGTAGGCCGCGCGGCCACCCTGCGTCTCGCTCTCGGCACGCGAGAGCATGTCGCGCACGACCGACGAATCCCACGACTTCTCCATCAACGCCGCCTTCGCGATCGGCGGCGTCGGCGCGGCCTTGATGATGGCGATGAAGTCATCGATGTTAGCGAGTGCTACCGCCAGACCTTCGAGCACGTGGCCACGTTCGCGGGCACGGCGCAGTTCGTAGATCGTACGGCGAGTGATCACTTCGCGGCGGTGCGCCAGGAAGTGGACCAGCATCTCGCGCAGGTTCAGCAGCTTGGGCTGGCCGTCGACCAGCGCCACCATGTTCATGCCGAACGTGTCCTGCAGTTGCGTGTGCTTGTAGAGATTGTTGAGCACAACCTCCGGCACTTCGCCGCGCTTGAGCTCGATCACGACACGCATGCCGCTCTTGTCGGATTCGTCGCGGATATCGGAGATACCCTCGAGGCGCTTCTCATTGACCAGCTCGGCAATGCGCTCGAGCAGTGAGCGCTTGTTCACCTGGTACGGCAGCTCGTCGACGATGATCGCCACGCGCTGGCCGCGATCGATATCCTCGAAGTGAGTCTTTGCTCGCATCACCACGCGGCCGCGCCCGGTGCGGTAGCCTTCGCGCACGCCCGAGATACCGTAGATGATGCCGGCGGTCGGGAAGTCCGGCGCCGGAATGATCTCGATGAGCTCGTCGACCGTGGCCTCCGGGTTCTTCAGCACGTACAGGCATCCCTCGACCACCTCGTTGAGGTTGTGCGGGGGGATGTTGGTGGCCATGCCGACCGCGATCCCCGACGAGCCGTTGAGCAGCAGGTTCGGGATTCGGGCGGGCAGAATCAGGGGTTCTTTTTCGCTGCCGTCGTAGTTCGGACCGAAATCGACGGTTTCCTTGTCGATGTCCGCGAGCAGCTCATGGCCGATCTTGGCCATGCGCACTTCGGTGTATCGCATGGCGGCGGCGTTGTCACCGTCGACCGAACCGAAGTTGCCCTGCCCGTCGACCAGCATGTAGCGCAGCGAGAACGGCTGAGCCATGCGAACGATGGTGTCGTATACAGACGCGTCGCCGTGGGGGTGGTATTTACCGATGACGTCACCGACGATACGCGCCGATTTCTTGTACGCCCGGTTCCAGTCGTTGTTCAACTCGTGCATGGCGAACAGCGCACGGCGGTGAACAGGCTTCAAACCGTCGCGAACGTCCGGCAATGCGCGGCCGACGATCACGCTCATGGCGTAATCGAGGTACGACCGCCGCATTTCTTCTTCGAGCGAAATCGGGAGAGTTTCTTTGGCGAACTGATCCATTATTCTCGTCTATCAAACTCTAATCGCGATAGGCGGCTGCCGGCGATATGATCCCGTGATTCTAACATGCCCGCTATAGGCATCCTAAATGGGCATGATGCGGGGCGTGATGCAATGCACAAGACATATCTGGTACACCAAAACGACGAACTTCGATGCGGAATGAAACGGTTGGCGAGGGGCCTCAAAAGGTGTTGCGCTCAAACCACAACTGCGCCACGACGGGCGGCAAACTTGGGGTTTTACTCGCGGCTGGCGGAAGCGCTATGGCAAAATGCCGTGGCATAAGTTAGACATTATTCGAAGTGCATGGGCCATGCTTTCGCGCACTAGCCGATGTTATACTTCGAGCGATGTAAGACTTTGGTTCTGTCGTCTAGGCTCGCAGTAAACCTGCGGAATCTCATTTCGAGAGGAGAAATATGAATAAATTCGCTAAGCTCGCGATCGTTGCAGCTACCGCAGTGATGGCTGCTTCGGCCATGGCTCAAAATTATGTCCAGACGGCTCCGGGTCCGATCGCGGCCTCGAAGCAGGCTGTGAACGATAACTGGGTGAACGGCAGCGGCGAGTGGGTCTGGAAGAACGGTACGGACGAGTACTGCTGGCGCGATGCCTTCTGGACCCCGGCCACGGCTAACGCCAAGTGCGACGGTTCGATCATTGCCCAGGCTGCAGCCCCGGCACCGGCACCGACCCCGGTCGCTCCGGTCTCGCAAAAGGTCACCTACCAAGCTGACGCGCTGTTCGACTTCGACAAGGCTATCCTGAAGCCGGCCGGCAAGCAGAAGCTGGACGACCTGGCCTCGAAGATCCAGGGCCTGAACCTGGAAGTCGTGGTTGCTACGGGCCACACCGACCGTATCGGTACCGACAAGTACAACGACCGTCTGTCGATGCGCCGTGCTCAAGCTGTCAAGGCATACCTGGTCAGCAAGGGCGTCGAAGCCAACCGTATCTACACGGAAGGCAAGGGCAAGCGTAACCCGGTTACGACGGATTGCAAGGGTACCAAGGCTACCCCGGCACTCAAGGCTTGCCTCGCACCGGATCGTCGCGTGGAAGTCGAAGTCGTCGGCACGAACAAGTAATACGGTTCGCCCGACTACGAAAAAACCCCGCCTCGGCGGGGTTTTTTTTCGCCCTCGGTTTCCCTCCGGGGCACATGGCACAAGGCGCTGTCAGGCCTCGCTGCCCAACTGCGGATACTGGCGTTTGACCATGAACGACAGCAACGCCTTGACCGGTCGGTCGCGCCACCACGACCCCGTCTCCAGCGGCTTGAACATCATGCGTGCCGCAGCATCCACCGGCATGTACTGTTTCATGACATCGCCCGACATCGTCAGGAACGTCTCCCAGTCCAGAACCTCGAACGGCGGGTCCGTGCGCCAGAAGTGGTTGAGTGGCTCGAAGGCAAAGGCGATGTCTTCGTCGCGCACCAGTTCGCTACGCGCCACCATGGTGCGCAACCGGCTGATGACGCCGTGCTGCTCCACCGCGTTATAACGGTCGAACGTCTTGCGGAAGTAGCGGTAATGCCCGACTTCCTCGGTGCTCAGCTTGTGCATCATCTGCTTGAGCTCTTCCGTCGGCATATACGATTCGAGGCAACGGTAGATCATGGCAGTTTGCGTCTCTGTCACGCACCTCGAGAGCGCCTCGAGCGCCAGCGACGGCCGCATGTACTGCACCTCACAGCGCGGCTTGTAGCGGGCCAGAAACGCGTCATAGGCGTTCTCCCAGTCGAATTCGGGCCAGACGCGCGCGAGGTAGTCCCGTGCCAGTCGTCCGTGCTCGACCTCTTCGGGTAACCACGTCTCGCGCAGCCACGCCGTCATCTCGGCGTCGCCGCCGTACATCTGATTGAGGGTGGAGACAAACTCGGGAACACTGGTCTCGATGAACGACACCGTGGCGAGGGAGTAGAAGATGAACGCGTTGTTTCGGACAGACGGCTCTGCTGCCATGACACACTCTCCTATCGGCATAGGGGGTTGAGCGCACCCGCGACGAACCTGGCCTGCTTTCGTCACATGAAACGTCACACAAAGGTCACAAGGGCATAGTATAGGAATTGGCCTAATACCGCAGCGCGGCAACCCATCGATGACAAAGACGTCGCCTTCGGGCGCTTTGCACGATGTTTGCCACGGTTGCGCCCACTTGAACTCCAATAAGACATGACGCAACGCTATTGGTTGATGAAGTCCGAACCCGAGGAAGCCAGCATCGACGACCTCGCCAGCGCCAAACACCAGACCCTTGCGTGGACCGGGGTGCGCAACTATCAGGCGCGCAACTTCATGCGCGACGACATGCGCGTGGGCGACGGCGTGCTGTTCTATCACTCGAGTTGCGCCGTGCCCGGTATCGCGGGTCTGGCGACGGTTGCCTCCACGCCGTATCCCGACCCTACGCAGTTCGACCCCGAGAGTCCCTACTTCGATCCCAAGTCGAAGCCGGAATCGCCGCGTTGGCTGCTGGTGGATGTGAAGCTGGATCGCAAGACACGGCTCGTGCCACTCACGGAAATGCGCGAGACCCCCGAACTCGATGGCATGCTGGTACTCGCGCGCGGCAACCGCCTGTCCATCACCCCCGTTTCCCCCGAACACTGGAAGTTCATCAGCAAGCACTTACTTAGAGGCTGAGCACAGCCCGACATCCGGGGCCTGACTGCACAGGAGGGAACCAATTTTGCTGCGATAGCGTCTGTATAACGTTATCGACACACGCATAGTGCGTACCTACTCACAGCAGGTGCTCCCTGCGTCTACGCTGAGTAGTACGACAATTGTGGCCACACCGGCGATAGCGAAAGCTGCCGGAACGCCGTGTCGACGACCGGTCAAATGTTCGCCGCCAAGACGCGAACTCTCATTCGAAAAAGGACAAACCTATGCGCAAATCTCTCGCTGCTGCTCTTCTGATCGCGACTGCCGCCAATGCGGCCTACGCTCAATCGGGTGACGACATGAACCGTCAGGTCTCCGGAGTACTGGGTCTCGAAGCTCACGCCACGAAGGAAGTCGAACAGGACACCGTGCATATCACGATGTCTGCGCAGGAACAGGGCCCGGACGCGGCCACCGTGTCGCGCAATCTCACGCAGAAGGCCAACAGCGCGATGTCCATCGCCAAGGGGCAGAATGGCGTGCAGGTCCAGACCGGCAACGTCTCGCTCTACCCGACGACCAATCGCGACGGCAAGATCACCGCATGGCGCGGCCGCACCGAACTGCAAATGACGTCGAAGGACTTCGGCGCCGCGTCGCGTCTGGCGAGCCAGATCTCCACGCAGATGCAGATGGATGGCGTGTCGTTCTCGCTCTCGCGTGAAGCGCAGGAGAAGACGCAGTCCGAGCTGACCAACCAGGCGATCCAGGCCTTCCGCGATCAGGCGCAGAGCAACACGCGCGCCTTCGGCTACAGCAGCTACACGATCCGTCAGGTGCAGGTCGGTGCAAACGCGCCGATGATGCCGCGTACGTTTGCGATGAAGGCCATGCCCATGAGCGCCAGCGCCGACGCCGCGCCGCCGATGCAATTCGAAGGTGGCAAGACGCAAGTCACCGTGACCGTCTCGGGCACCGTGCAGATGCGCTAACGCGTCAATCACCGCGATTCGCTTCGCATCGAGGCGACAGCCGGATCGTCGCCCCCCCACAAAAAAACCGCCCTTTCGAGGGCGGTTTTTTTCATGCAGCGCACACATCGGGCGCGGCACGTCGTGGCAGTGCGAAGCCCAACGACTTCGCATGCGGCAACGTGTCGCTTCACGCTAGCGGGAACGCTTCACTTGAACTGCTCGCGCAGCAGATTCTTCTGCACCTTGCCCATCGTGTTGCGCGGCAGCTCGGCGACGATATGCACGCGCTTGGGTACCTTGAAGTTGGCGATACGCTGCTTGAGCGCGTCGATCACCGCGCGCTCGTCGGGCGCTGTCGCCCCCGGTCGGGGCACGACAACGGCCACTACCGCCTCGCCGAAGTCCGGGTGCGGCACGCCGATCACCGCCGACTCGGCCACGCCGTCCATCTCGTCGATGAAGCCCTCGATCTCCTTCGGATAGACGTTGTACCCGCCGGAGATGATGAGATCCTTCGAGCGGCCGACGATATGCACGTAGCCGTCCTCGTCGAATTTGCCCACGTCACCCGTCTTGAAAAAACCGTCTTCGGTGAACTCCTCGGCGGTCTTCTCCGGCATGCGCCAGTACCCGGCGAACACGTTCGGCCCCTTCACCTGGATGTGACCGATCTCGCCTTGTGCGCCGGGCACCCCGTCGTCACCGACCACGCGCACCGTCACCTCCGGCAACGGCACCCCGACCGTCCCGGCACGGCGCACACTTGCCGCGTCGCCGTGATACGGATTCGAGACGAGCATCACCGTCTCCGACATGCCGTAGCGCTCGAGGATCGTGTGCCCCGTGCGCTCGCGGAAAGCATCGAACGTCTCGCGCAACAGCGGCGCCGAGCCCGAGATGAACAATCGCATGTTGCGGCATACGTCGCGGTTCAGCCCCGCTTCGGCGAGCAGGCGCACGTAGTACGTCGGCACCCCCATGAACACGGTGGCACGCGGAAGTTGATGCAGCACTTCGCGCGCATCGAACTTCGACAGCCAGATCATCTTGCTGCCCGAGTACAGCGCCGCATGGCTCGCCACGAACAGCCCGTGCACGTGGAAGATGGGCAACGCATGCAGCAGCACGTCGCGCCCTTCACACGCGTCCCATCCCCAGAACCGATGCAGCACGCGCGTGTTGCTCGCGAGGTTGCCATGCGAGAGCATCGCTCCCTTGCTGCGCCCCGTGGTACCCGAGGTATAGAGAATTGCGGCGAGATCGTCGGGCGCACGCGGCACCGTCTCGAAGGTATCGTCGAACCATGCCGCGCGCTCCAGCAACGAGCCGGTACGGTCGTCGCCGAGCGTGAAGACGTGCTTCGCGCCGTTCGTGAAGGCGATCTTCGACACCCAGCCGAAGTTGGTCGGGCTGCACACCACCACATCCGGCTCGGCATTGCCGACGAAGTAGCCGATTTCGGCCTCACGGTACGCCGTGTTGAGCGGCAGGTAGACCAACCCAGCGCGCAGCGTCGCAAGGTAAAGCAGCAACGCTTCGGGCGACTTCTCGACCTGCACGGCCACGCGCGCGCCCGGTGCCAGATCGAGGCTCGCGAGCAAATTGGCGATGCGTGCGCTGGCGTGCTCGATATCGCTCCAACTGTAGTAGAGCCCTTCGGCCGTTTCGATGGCACAGGCCGAGCGATCGGCAGGGAAACGATCCGCGAAAAGGCGGTAGAGGTTGGCGTCTTGCGTCATAAACAGAGTCGATAAAACGGTTCGAGAGATTCGAAACCGGAGAAAAACGAAAGAGAGGATTCGGGTGACGGGTATCCGGGTGCGATGTCGACTCAGCGCCCGCGAAAATCAGGGGGCCGCTTCTCGAGGAACGCCGTAACGCCTTCCCGGTGATCGTGCGAGTCCCAATACGAGAACGCCTGCTGCCACTCGGCCTCGGACAGCGGTGGCACCGGCGGCGACAGCCGCGCGATGAGCCATTTGTTCAGTTGTGCGGCGAGCGGTGCGCCGGCGACAAGCCGTCGGGCGCAGGCCTCGCCCGCATCCTCGATCGCTTCGTCGGCGACCACGCGCGTGAGCAATCCCTTCTCGCGGGCTTCCGCCGCACCGAACACCCGCCCTTCCAGCAGGATTTCGAGCGCCGCCGCTCGCCCGGCCAGCGCGAGCACGCCGCGCAACTCACCGGGCGCCATCGGAAAGCCGAGCTTGTTGATGGGCACGCCGAAACGTGCGCCCTCCCCCGCGATGCGCAAATCGCAATGCGTTGCGATCTCCAGCCCACCTCCCACACATACGCCCTCGATCAGGGCGACGCTCGGATGCCGGCAGCGTGCCAGCGCGTCCAGCGTCGGCCCGATGACTTCGCCGTGGTAGCGACGCAGCGTATCGTAGCTGCCGCGCTCGACCGGAAACTCCTCGATGTCCGCCCCGGCGGCGAAGTTGCCCTGCGCGCCACGAATGACAACGGCGCGCACGCGTGCGTCGTCGTCGAGCGCCTGAACGTGCTCACGCAACGCACGCCACATCGCCACCGAAATGGCATTGAGCTTGCCGGGATTCGATAGCGTCAGGGTGACCCATCCTTCGTCGAGCCGACTGTCGTCGCGCAGAACTTCACTCACAGGTGTCTCCGTCATGTCGATGCGCACATCGACCGTTCAAGGGGGCGCTCGCCCCCGGTCTCAAAGCAGGCGCGCCACGGCGCGTCCGAGCGCCGGCTCGCCATCGATGAGGCGTTGCAGATTGGCGTCCAGCTCGTCGGGCTCGTAAAGGTAATTCACCATCATGCCGCACGACTGCTTCGCGCCCTTCTTCGAGAGGTCGGCATGCCAGTTGATCCGCTCCACACTTGCGCCGTTGCCGAGGTGAAACCGTGCGACCGGATCGCGCGGTTGCCCGCGCACGCGCTCGTGCGCCAGATAGTGTGCGGCCAGCGCCTCGCCCAGACTGCGCTGCAGGGCCTGCCCGCCCTTGCGATCCTGCGACGACTGCAGCCACGCGACCATCTGCGCGCCGGAAGGATCTGCCGCCAGGGCAGCGTCCTGCGCGAGCAGCTTCACCCGCTTCGGCCCCAGCACTTGCGCCAGCGCCTGCGCCGTCAACTGCCGGAGCCAGTCGTTGAAGCCGGGAATCGGCGAGAGCGTGGCGAAATTGCGCAGCTTCGGGAAATCCTCATGCAGCTCGTCGATCACGCGCTTGAGCAGGAAATTGCCGAAGCTCACGCCGCGCAGCCCCGGCTGCGTATTCGAAATCGAATAGAAGATCGCCCAGCGAATGCGGCGCAGGTCTTCGAGCGGCGCCTTCTCGTCGAGTAACGAATGCACATCCGCAGCCATGTCCGGCACGAAGGCCACCTCGACGAAAATCAGCGGCTCGCGCGGCATGCGCGGATGGAAGAACGCATAGCAGCGCCGGTCGGAATCGAGCCGGTTGCGCAGGTCGGCCCACGACGAAATCTCGTGCACCGCTTCGTAGCGCATCAGCTTCTCGAGCAGCGACGCCGGCGAATCCCACGTGATCGGATGCAGTTCCAGCAGGCCGACATCGAACCAGGTCGAGAACAGACTGCCGAGATCCTCTTCCAGCGACGCCAGCCCCGGCAATGCGGCGCGATGATCGAGCATGTCGGCGCGCCAGCGCACGAGGAAAGGCAAGCCGTCGGGCAACGCGTTGAAGCGCTTGAGAAAGCGCACGCGATTGCTGCCCAGCGCACCGGCCAGCCCGCTGGCGGCACGCTTCGCACTGGCGCCATCCGCGTCCTTGCCGTCCTTGCCATCCTTCCCCGCTTCCGTATGTCCGTCGCTCGCGCAGATGTCGGCCACGACGGCGAGCAAAGCCAACTGCGCTTCCGGCGGCGCGGCGCTGTAGCGGGTCATGAACTCGCGTGCGGCCTCGTTCGCCGCCGAGTCGGTGAGCCGTGCCGACAAGCACTGCGTCAACTGACGCCGCAGCGCACTTTCCGCTCGCGGCGACAACTTGGCCGCCACGACCTTGCCATCGCCCTTGCCGTCCTTCGGCGCACCGCCCGGGCCGCCCGACTTGCCACCGCGTCCGAACCATTGCCCCAGACGCGCGCCCAGCGAGGGCTTCGGCGACGGCACCGGCGCGCTGACCTCGGTCACGTTCTCGGGCGCATTGCGCCCCGGCGACGACGCCACCGAAGCGGACGGTGACGATCGTTCTTCCGCCATCGACGACACCGAACTCAACGACACGGGCACAGACATTGCGGACATGATCGGCTCATCCTTCATGACATTCCTCTCATTGCGCTTGCGAAACCTTTACCACTACCACCGCATGCGTCATCCCATCAACTGATCCGGCAGCCAGAGCGACAGCCCCGGCATCAGGCAGATGAGCACGACGGCGAGCACCATCAGTATCACGAACGGCAGCACTCCCCAGACGATGTCGCGCAACGCGATGTCGGGTGCCGTATTCTTGATGACGAATATGTTGAGCCCCACGGGCGGATGGATCAACCCCAGCTCCATGACAATCGTCATGACCACGCCGAACCATACGAGATCGAATCCGGCGTCGCGCAACGGAGGCAGGATGATCGGCGCCGTCATGAGAATGATGCTGACCGGCGGCAGAAAGAAACCGAGCACCACGACCATGAGCAGGATCGCCGTGAGCAACACCCAGCGCGACAGGTGCAGCCCCACGATCCACTGGGCCGCCGACTGGCTGATGTGCAGGTAGCTCATCACGTAGGAATAGAGCAGCGACATGCCGATGATGAACATGAGCATGGTCGATTCGCGCAGCGTGCTTGTGAGAATCGGCGCGATCTGCCGCGGCTGCCACATGCGGTAGATCACCGCGATGAGGGCGAGCGCCAGCAAGCCGCCCAGTCCGGCCGTCTCCGAGGGCGTGGCATAGCCGCCGTAAAGTGCCGCCATCACGCCGATCAGCAGGGTGACGAACGGCAGCACGCGTGGCAGCAACGCCAGCTTCTCGCGCATTGTCGTGGGCGGTTCGACCGGGAACGGCGACGGCGTGCCGTCGCGCGCCAGGGCCGCTTGCGCACTCACATACTCCCGACGGTAGCGCCACGCCGCGTAGCACGAGAACAGCCCGACGAGCAGCAACGCGGGCACGATCCCCGCCAGGAACAGGCGTCCCAGCGACTGCTCCGCAGCCACCGCATACAGAATCATCGTGATCGACGGCGGCAGCAAAATGCCCAGCGTGCCGCCGGCCGCGATGATCCCGGCCGCGAACCCCGGCGAATAACCGCGTTGCCGCATCTCCGGAATCCCCGCGCTGCCGATGGCCGAACACGTCGCGGGACTCGATCCCGCCATGGCCGCGAACAGACCGCAGGCGAACACGTTGGCAATGCCCAGCCCGCCGGGAATGCGGCGCATCCACGCGTGCAGCGCGAGATACAGGTCCTGCCCGGCACGCGACTTGCCGATGGCCGCGCCCTTCAGGATAAACAGCGGAATCGACAGCAGCGTAATGCTGGCCATCTCCTCATAGACGTTCTGCGTAATCGTGTCGAGCGACGATGTCGGCATGAAGCCGAACATGAACGCCACCGCGACCGCCCCCAACGCAAACGCGATGGGCATGCCGGAGAACATGACGACGAGCGTGGCGCCGCCATAGAGCAATCCGATACCAAGCTCGCTCATGCGTGGCCTCCACGGCGATCGTTGGAATGCGCGGCGGCCGACACGGCACCGCCCGGCGCTTTACCCAGCTCGCAGGCGCCAATCGCCACCTGCAGCAGGAGTTGTACCGAGAGCAGCGTCATGCCGAACGCCATCAGGCCATAGGGAATCGACAGTGGTGGTCCCCAGGTCGAACTGCTCGTCTGGCCGTCGACGTACGCTTCCCAGAACAGCGTCCACGACTTCCAGGCGAAGAAAGTGCAAAACGCGAAGGTGACGATGTCGACGACCCAGCGCCGCACGCGGTTCACGCGCGGCGAGAGCAACGTCGTGATGGCTTCGATACCGATATGTCCGCGCAGGTGCTGCACGTGCGCAGCGGAGACGAAGGTCGCGCCCACCAGCAGGAACACGGCGGCTTCGTCCTGCCAGTCGGTCGCCAGCTTGAGCACGTGGCGTGCGAACACGCTGTAGCTCAATACCAGCGCGGCGCCAACGAGCGCCAGCATGCACACGATCATGAGCAGACGGCTCACGCCCTGGAGCAAGGCGTCGAGCCGCCGCAGCACGCGCGTGCGCACCACCGCCGGTTCCGTGCTCACGGCAGCCCCGCTCATGCAGGCACCTTCTCGGCAAGCGCGAGCAGTTTCGCGCAGGTGTCCGACTTGCTCGCGTAATCCTTCCACGCGGTACGCCGGGCGATATCGCGCCACTTCATCACCGTGGCCTCGTCGAGGTCATACACCTTCGCACCGGCCTTCGTGTAGACGCTGGCGATCTGCGCATCGTCGGCCTTGGCCGCTTCCGTGCCGAACGACTCCAGCTCTGCGCCCACCTGCAGAATCACCTGCTGCTGGTCCTTCGGCAGCTTGTCGAAGATCTGCTTGGACATGAGCAGCGGCTCGAGCATGAACCAGTACGACTTGTTGCGTCCGGTCGTCAGATGCTTCGAGACCTCCTCGAGACGGAACGACATGAGGCTCGTCGACGACGTCATCGCCGCATCCATCGCGCCCGTCTGCATGGCCGCATAGAGTTCGTTCGACGGCAACGAGATGACGGCGGCGCCGGCCTCCTTGAGCATCATGTCCATCTCGCGGCTGCCGCCACGAACCTTGAGGCCCTTGGCGTCTTCCGGCGCCACGAGCGGCTTGGCGCGGCTCGCGACACCGCCCGCCTGCCACACCCAGCTCACGATCACGATGTTCTTCTCGGCAAGTACGTCGGTGAGTACCTTGCCGATCTCGCCGTTGCGCCATGCCGTGCCCTGCGCGTAGGACGTCACCAGTCCCGGCATCAGGCCGATGTTCAACTCGCGCACCTCGCCGCCCGCATACGGCAGCGGATAGAGCGACAGGTCGAGCGCCCCGCGGCGCAGGGCCGAGAATTGCGCGTTGGTCTTCATGAGCGAGCTGCCCGGGTAGACCTGGAACTTCAGCGCGCCGTTGGTGCGCTTGTCGACTTCCTGCGCAAACTTGCGACACAGCCGGTCGCGGAAGTCGCCTTCCGTGAGGGTGCCGCCGGGGAACTGGTGGGAAATCTTGAGCGGGCCCGACTGCGCAAAGGCATGGCCCCAAGGGCCGGCCAGGCCACCGGTGGCAAGCGCCGACGCGGCGCCGAGCATGAGTTGCCGCCGAAGCGGGGAATGGTTTGTCTCCATGGCGTCTCCTGTCACTTGTGTCAGTGATGAACCAGCGAGGCCAGGTGCTGACATCGCCCGGAGCACGGTGAGACCGACCCCGGGTGCACCACCGGCCCGCCGGCACTGCATGTACGGATGACTGCTTGTTTTTTGATATTTCGAGTGCGCGAGTTGCCGCTCTCGGATTGAAATCGTATAGTCAATCCATCACGGTGTATACAAATCACCGCCACAAAAAATACATTTTCCGCGTATACCCCGATCTTCAAGCGTGAGGTAGCGCGGTACTTTGGCAACCATGCAACCGAGTCCGCCCCACTTCACGGGCGGTGGACCACGACCGAGCGAGTGCGTCATGACCGTAAAACCGAAGCGATCGGAAGCGCTGCGACAGGCCATCGAGGAGAAGATTGCCGTGGGTGAGTACCCGCCCGGCATGCGCCTTGACGAGGTCGAGCTCGCCACCGCATTCGGCGTGTCGCGCACGCCGCTGCGTGAAGCGCTGATTCAACTGGCGTCGTCGGGCGTGATCGAGATCCGGCCGCGCCGGGGGGCGGTCGTCGCGCAGATCGATCCGCAGCGGCTGTGCGAAATGTTCGAAGTGATGGCCGAACTGGAATCGATGTGCGGACGCCTCGCCGCACGCCGCATCACCGACGAGGAACTGGTGGCGCTGCGCGAGACGCACGAGGCCAGCCGTGCGGCGGCCGAGGCGCGCGACATCGACACGTACTACGAGGTGAATGCGCATTTCCATGCGCTGATCTATCAGGCGAGCCACAACGCCTATCTGCAAGAGACCGCGCTGCAATTGCACCGGCGCCTGCGCGTGTACCGTCGCCTGCAACTACGGGTGCGCGACCGGCCGCATCAGTCGTTCTCCGAGCATGACGCCGTCTTCCGCGCGATCGAAGCGGGCGATGCCGACGCGGCGTCGGAACACTTGCGCGGGCACGTCACGGTGCAGGGCGAGCGCTTTGCCGATCTGATGGCGTCGCTGCGGGCGCTCGAACGTAAGGCGGGCTAGCTAACCAGCGGGCGGGATAAAACGCAAAGGGCCGCCGGAGAAACCTCCGGCGGCCCTTTGCATTGATGCGATGTCCTGACGCCTTACGCGTGCGACGTCACCGGACGGCGGCGATACGACCACACCAGCATGATCACGCCCGCCACGATCATCGGCAGCGAGAGCCACTGTCCCATCGACAGGCCGAACGAGAGCAGACCAAGGAACGCGTCCGGCTCACGCGTGAACTCCGCGAGAAAACGGAAAGTGCCGTAGCCCACCAGGAACATGCCGGACACGGCGCCCACCGGACGCGCCCGGCGCGCGAAGATCCACAGCAGCAGGAACAGCGCCACGCCCTCGAGTGCGAATTCGAACAGTTGCGACGGGAAACGCGGCAGGCCATGGAACTGCGCAAAGACCATCGCCATCGCATGATCGGCCATCGACTGCGGATGCGCGAGGACCCACTGCGCGTCTTCGGCGGCTGCCTGCGGGAACAGCATCGCGAAGCGCGAATCGGGCGATGTCACGCGCCCCCACAGTTCGCCGTTGATGAAGTTGCCCAGACGTCCGGCGGCGAGGCCCAGCGGAATCATCGGCGCGATCAGGTCGGTGCCTTCGAGCAGCGAGTGCCCGCGACGTCGCGTGAACAGCCACATGGCGACGAGCACACCGAGGAAGCCGCCGTGGAACGACATGCCGCCTTCCCACACCTTGAAGATGTCGAGCGGATTCGCCAGGTAGAACGACAGCTTGTAGAAGATCACATAGCCCAGGCGGCCGCCGAGAATCACGCCGAGCACGCCGTAGAACAGCATGTCGTCGAGATCCTGTCCCTTCCAGCCTTGCGCGGCAATGGCGCGCTGACGAATACGAAGCCGGCCCACGAGCAGGAAGAGAATGAAGCCGACCAGATACATCAGGCCGTACCAGCGGATGGCGAGCGGGCCGAGATGAATCGCGACCGGGTCGAATTGAGGATGAATCAGCATGGATCAGAAGAATCGATTCGTGAACAAAAGTTCCGCCAGAAGACGAACGTGCGGCGCCGCCGCAAGCGGCGGCAATGCTGCCCGCGCCGACTTACGCACCAAGCGTGCACGCGTTGGGCTGCACAATACCACGCACGACCTCATGTCCCAATGCCCCAATGTCCCAATGTCCGCCCGGCGGTGCCCCCGACGATGCACCGCCGCCGCGGTCGTCAGGTGTCGAGCGTCGCGCCAGGCGGTGTCTGCGCGACGGCGCGCGCGGTCTCCAGGAAGCCTTCGAGTACTGGCGTGACTTCCGCAGTCCGCCAGAGCAAGCCCGTCTCGATGAGCGTGCTCGACTCGCGCAACGCCCGATAGGTCACGCCCGTGCGTCGCAAGTGGCACAGCGACTGCGGCACGAGCGCCACGCCCATGCCCGCCGACACCAGGCTCACGATGGTCTGCATCTGGATTGCTTCCTGTCCCACGCGCGGCGTGAGCCCCAGCGCGGCGTAGCACCCCATGATGATGTCGTAGAACGCGGGCGCCACCCGACGCGGGAAGATCACGAGCGGCGCGTCGGCGTAGTCGGCCAGACTGACCGGTGCGTGCGGCAACCCGACGGCCCCGTCGGCCGCTTCGTCAACTTCTTCCGCTTCGGCCGCCCCCGCCCCCGCCGCCGGCAAGGCCAGCATCAACGGTTCGCGCACGATCGGCAGATACGACAGTTCGTTGGCATAGCGCGCGGGCACCGGCGGAATGAACAGGCCCGCGTCGATGCGGCCGTCCATGAGCGCCTCGACCTGCACGTCGCTCGTCGCTTCGAGCAGTTGCAGGCGCACGCGCGGATACCGTTCGCCGAACTCGCGCAGCAGCGGCGGCAGAATGCCGTAGTCGGCCGTGGAAACGAAGCCCAGCGACAGCGTGCCCACTTCGCCATGCGCCAACCCCTGCGCCAGCGCGGGCAGCGCATCGGCGTCGGCCAGAATGCGGCGCACCTCCGGCAACAACTGGCGCCCGACCGCCGTAAGCTCGACCGACCGGTTCGTGCGCACGAAAAGCGGTGCGCCGAGCGATGCCTCCAACGCCCGGATCTGCTGCGACAGCGGCGGTTGCGTCATCGAGAGCCGCTGGGCGGCACGCCCGAAATGTCGCTCTTCGGCCACGGCCACGAAGTATCGGAACTGACGTAAGTCCATGATATGTTTTTCGACTCAATCCGAGTCAAATAATATATTTGACAAGCATCCAAGGAAAGACGAATCTTGACGTCCTCCCTATAAGACAAGCTTCACGGAAGACGACCATGCCTGAATACCGTTCCCGCACCTCCACCCACGGCCGCAACATGGCCGGCGCCCGTGCCCTGTGGCGCGCCACCGGCATGAAAGACGGCGACTTCGGCAAGCCGATCATCGCCGTGGTGAACTCCTTCACGCAGTTCGTGCCGGGCCACGTGCACCTGCGCGATCTGGGCGCCATCGTCGCCAAGGAAATCGAGGCTGCCGGCGGTGTGGCCAAGGAATTCAACACCATCGCCGTGGACGACGGTATCGCCATGGGTCACGGCGGCATGCTGTACTCGCTGCCGTCGCGCGAACTGATCGCCGACTCCGTCGAGTACATGGTCAACGCGCACTGTGCCGACGCGATGGTCTGCATCTCCAACTGCGACAAGATCACCCCGGGCATGCTCATGGCCGCCATGCGCCTGAACATTCCGGTCGTGTTCGTCTCGGGCGGTCCGATGGAAGCGGGCAAGGTCAAGTCGGGCGACGGTCAGGTCATCGCCAAGATCGACCTGATCGACGCCATGATCAAGGCCGCCGATCCGAAGATCAGCGACGCCGAAGTCGCCGAAGTCGAGCGCAGCGCCTGCCCGACGTGCGGTTCGTGCTCGGGCATGTTCACCGCCAACTCGATGAACTGCCTGACCGAAGCCATCGGTCTCGCCCTGCCGGGCAATGGCACCATCGTGGCCACGCACGCCTGGCGTCGCGGGCTGTTCGAGCAAGCCGGCCGCCTCGTGGTCGACCTGTGCCGCCGCTACTACCAGGAAGACGACGCCTCGGTGCTGCCGCGCAACATCGCCACCAAGGCCGCGTTCGAAAACGCCATGACGCTCGACGTCGCCATGGGCGGCTCGACCAACACCGTGCTGCACCTGCTGGCCGCCGCACAGGAAGCCGGCGTCGACTTCAAGATGGCGGACATCGACCGCATCTCGCGTAACGTGCCGTGCCTGTGCAAGGCCGCACCGGCGACCGACAAGTACCACATCGAAGACGTGCACCGCGCAGGCGGCATCATCGGCATTCTGGCCGAACTCGCGCGCGGCGGTCTGCTCGACACCTCGTGCGGCAACGTGCACAGCGGCTCGCTGGGTAACGCCATCGAGGCATGGGACGTGAAGAACAGCGCCAACGACAAGGCGCAAACCTTCTACAGCGCCGCCCCGGGGGGTGTGCCCACGACCATCGCCTTCAGCCAGTCGTCGACCTATCCGTCGCTCGACGTGAACCGCGAAACCGGTTGCATCCGCGACAAGGAACACGCCTACACGAAGGACGGCGGTCTGGCCGTGCTGTACGGCAACCTCGCCGAGAAGGGTTGTATCGTGAAGACGGCCGGTGTCGACGAATCGCAATGGGTGTTCACGGGCCGCGCGCGCGTGTACGAAAGCCAGGACGACGCCGTCGAGGGCATTCTGGGCGACCAGGTCCAGCCGGGCGACGTGGTCGTGATTCGCTACGAAGGTCCGAAGGGCGGCCCGGGCATGCAGGAAATGCTCTACCCCACGTCGTACCTGAAGTCGAAGGGCCTGGGCAAGACCTGCGCCCTGTTCACGGATGGCCGCTTCTCGGGCGGTTCGTCGGGTCTGGTGATCGGCCACGCGTCGCCCGAAGCGGCTGAGGGCGGCACCATCGGTCTGGTGGAAGACGGAGACGTGATCGAAATCGACATCACGCAACGCAAGATGCATCTGGCCGTGTCCGACGACGAGCTGGCGCGCCGTCGCGCCGCCATGGAAGCCCGTGGCGATCAGGCATGGCAGCCGGTGAACCGCGAGCGAGTTGTCTCGCAGGCGCTGCAAGCCTACGCCGCACTGGCCACCTCGGCCGACCGCGGCGCCGTGCGCGACCTGTCGCAGCTCAAGCTCGGCAAACGCGGGTAATACCGGCAACGTAGCGATCGGTTGAAACGGGCGCAGCGGCAAGCCTGGCGCGAGCCGCCGCGCCCGTGCAGTACGGCAGCACAGCGGGCGGCGCTTCGCGTCATGGAAGCCACCGCCATCGCAACAGCGTGATACAACAACGCCTATGTGCGACGCTGCGACAGCCCGTGGCGTGGCGCATCCCCACAGGAGAGAGACGTCATGGCATTCAACCGTCGTTCGCGAAACGTCACGCAAGGCGTGGCGCGCTCGCCCAACCGCTCGATGTACTACGCGCTGGGCTACAAGGAAGAAGACTTCGACAATCCGATGATCGGCGTGGCCAACGGCCATTCGACGATCACCCCGTGCAACGCGGGGTTGCAACGGCTGACAGACGCCGCCGTCGACGCCATCCGGTCGCATCAGGCCAATCCCCAGACTTTCGGTACCCCGACCATCTCCGACGGCATGTCGATGGGCACGGAGGGCATGAAGTATTCGCTCGTCTCGCGCGAAGTCATCGCCGACTGCATCGAAACGGCCGTGCAAGGCCAATGGATGGACGGCGTGGTCGTGATCGGCGGCTGCGACAAGAACATGCCCGGCGGCATGATTGCGCTGGCGCGCATCAACGTGCCGGGCATCTACGTGTATGGCGGCACGATCAAGCCGGGCAACTGGAAGGGCAAGGATCTCACCATCGTGTCGTCGTTCGAGGCCGTGGGGGAATTCACCGCCGGGCGCATGACCGAGGCCGACTTCAAGGGCATCGAAAAGAACGCCTGCCCGTCGACCGGCTCGTGCGGCGGCATGTACACCGCCAACACGATGAGCTCGTCGTTCGAGGCGCTGGGCATGTCGCTGCTGTACTCGTCGACGATGGCCAACCCCGATCAGGAAAAAGTCGACTCCGCCGCCGAGTCCGCACGCGTGCTCGTCGAGGCCGTCAAGAAAGATCTCAAGCCGCGCGACATCATCACGCGCCAATCGATCGAGAACGCCGTGGCGCTCATCATGGCGACCGGTGGCTCGACCAATGCCGTGCTGCACTACCTGGCCATCGCCCACGCGGCGGACGTCGAGTGGACCATCGAGGACTTCGAGCGCATTCGTGCCCGCGTGCCGGTCATCTGCGACCTGAAACCTTCGGGCAAGTACGTGGCGACCGATCTGCACAAGGCCGGCGGCATTCCGCAAGTGCTCAAGATCCTGCTCGACGCCGGACTCGTGCACGGCGACTGCATGACCATCACCGGGCGCACCCTCGCCGAAGAACTGAAGGACGTACCTTCGGTGCCGCGTGCCGATCAGCACGTGATCTACCCGATCGATCAGGCGCTGTACAAGCAAGGCCATCTCGCCATTCTCAAGGGCAATCTGGCTGTAGACGGCGCCGTCGCCAAGATCACCGGCCTGAAGAACCCGGTCATCACCGGGCCGGCCCGGGTGTTCGACGACGAACAGAGTGCAATGGACGCGATCCTCGCCGACAAGATCCAGGCCGGCGATATCCTCGTGCTGCGCTATCTCGGGCCGAAGGGCGGACCGGGCATGCCGGAAATGCTCGCACCGACGTCGGCGATCATTGGCAAGGGGCTCGGCGAGTCGGTCGGCTTCATCACCGACGGCCGTTTCTCGGGCGGTACGTGGGGCATGGTCGTCGGACACGTGGCGCCGGAGGCGTTCGTGGGCGGCACCATCGCACTGGTCCGGGAGGGCGACTCCATCACCATCGACGCCCACAAGCTGCTGCTGCAACTGAACGTGGCCGACGACGAGCTCGCACGGCGTCGAGCGGCCTGGCAGGCGCCTGCGCCACGCTACACGCGAGGCGTGCTGGCCAAGTACGCCGCGCTGGCGCAACCGGCCAACAAGGGCGGCTCGACCGGCTGATCCGGCGGTTCGGCCGTTCACCGCATGACGACGGCCTCGCGATGGCCGTCGGAAGGCACGTCACGCGTACGGCGCAGACGTGCCGTTTTTTTGCCGGGCGGACCGTCATCCGACAAATGCTATATTGCTGCCAGCCCTATCGAGGCTGGCCGACCGTTCGCTCACCGACGTCGCCAGCCATTTCCGGATCTTCGAATCGAATGAAAACCATGACCGGTATAGGCGCGGGGATGATGATGGGTGTCTGGCTGATGGCCGCGGCAAGCGCGGTAACGGCCCAGACGAGTCCGCAACCCGCTGCCGATGCAAAGGACGCACAGGACACGCTCGACGCCCGTGCAATGGAAGCGCTTGCCCGCTCGCGTAACTGCATGACGTGTCACGCTACCAACCGGACGCTGCTGGCCCCCTCCTACCGCGACATCGCCAGGCGTTACGCGGGGCAACCCGACGCCGCCGAGGTGCTCACGCACACGATTGCCGACGGCAGCCGGGGAAAATGGGGCAGCATTCCGATGCCCGCCAGCCCGCAACTCGCCCCGGGCGAGGCGAGCCGTCTGGCGCACTGGATTCTGGGCGTCACGCGCTAAGCGTCGGTCCGGCACCGGCACGGTGCTTCCAAAACCTGTCGGATGGGAGAGCGCGCGCGATCGGGACGCGATCCGCGCCTCGATCGTCCTGCCGGGTCACCCCTGCGAGCGAACCTGCTTCGCGACTTCTTCAATGACGGCCTGCCGTATCCGGTCAGGCAATTGCGCCTGCAAGGCGTCGGCGACCTGCTTGCCGATCAGTTGCACGAGCCACGACGTCTGATCGATCAGCGCGTCGTGGCAGCGGCGCTCGACCATCGTCGTGATTTCATCGGCCAGTTGCAATGTGAGCCGCGCGCTGACGCGCTCGGCAAAGACCGCGACATCGGCGGGCACCCCCTGCTCCGCAACCGGTGCCGGCGCTGCCTGAGGTGGCGACGCAACCTCGCCGGGCGCGAGCACTTCGGTCAGCGTGGGAATGCCGGGATCGGTGCGCTCGGGCTCGTTCGTCACGGTCAGCCTCTCTGGTCGTAGTTATTCAGGGTGTAGCCGCGATCTCGATAGAAGCGGTACCGCTCACGGGCCCCCGACAGGTCGTCCGGGGTGTCGCCGATGATTTCGACCACGCGCTCGAAACGCGCGAAGTGCGTGGGCACGCTGCCCGCGAGATTGAGCAGCACCTGATGATGCGCCGCCTCCTCGTCGGGGGCGGCGAGCACCACAGGTGTTTGCGCGGCGAGCGGGTCGCCGGTGAAGCAATGCGGCACGAACTCCAGCGGCGAGAAGGTCCACAGGGTCTGATCGAATGCCCGCAGCACGTCGGGTTCGCCAACGACCACGAGCGTCTGCCCCGCCCCGTAGACCTTGCGCGCGAACCGGCACGCGTATTCGACCCGGTTCGCCACATGCGTGTGAAAGTCGACGCGGGTCACCGGGCTTCGCGATCGATCAGGAACTGCGTGAGCAGCGGCACCGGACGGCCCGTTGCGCCCTTGGCGGCACCGCTCTTCCATGCCGTACCGGCGATGTCCAGGTGGGCCCACTCATACTTCTCGGTGAAGCGCGCCAGGAAGCAGGCTGCCGTCACGCTGCCCGCCGGACGCCCGCCGATGTTTGCCACGTCGGCAAAGTTCGACTTGAGCTGCTCCTGGTACTCGTCTTCGACCGGCAGACGCCACGCCGTGTCGCCCGTGGTACGGCCGGCGGCGAGCAGTTCGTCGGCCAGCGTGTCGCTCTTCGAGAACAGTCCCGAATTCACGTGACCTAGCGCGATGATGCAGGCCCCGGTGAGCGTGGCGACGTCGATCACCGCTGCCGGCTTGAAGCGCTCGGCATAGGTCAGGGCGTCGCACAGGATCAGACGGCCTTCGGCGTCGGTATTGAGCACTTCGATGGTCTGGCCGGACATGCTGGTGACCACGTCGCCCGGCTTGGTCGCCTGACCGCTGGGCATGTTTTCCGTGGCCGGCACGATGGCGACGACATTGAGCTTGAGTCCCATCTCGGCCACGGCGCGGATCGTGCCGAGCACGGACCCCGCGCCACACATGTCGTACTTCATTTCGTCCATGCCCTCGCCCGGCTTGAGCGAGATGCCGCCCGTGTCGAACGTCACGCCCTTGCCCACCAGCACTATCGGCGCCTGCTTGGCGCTGCCGCCGTCGTACTTGAGCACGATGAACTGCGGCGGTTGCACCGAGCCACGCGCGACCGACAGGAACGACCCCATCTTGAGCGCCTCGATCTGCTTCGGTCCGAGGATCTCGGCCTTGAGCTTGAATTCGCGGGCGAGCTTGCGGGCGGTGTCGGCGAGATAGGTCGGCGTGCAGACGTTGCCCGGCAGGTTGCCGAGGTCCTTCGTCAGCGTCATGCCGTTGGCGATCGCGTCGCCGTGCTTGGCGGCAAGCTTGGCCGCCTTCAGTTCGTCGGGCGAGACGGCGAAGATGACCTTGCGCAGCACCGTGTTCGACGGTTCTGCCTTGCTCTTCATCTGGGTAAAGCGGTAGGTGGCGTCGCGCAGTGCGAGCACCGAGGCGCGCACGGCCCAGGCGGTGTCGCGATTGGCGACCTTGGTCTGTGCCAGCGTCCAGAGTGCGTCGGACGCGCGCGAGGCGAGCACCGCGCGCACGGCGGCGCGGGTGGCGTCGTTGAACCCTTTCTGGGAGAGCTGGTCTTCACGACCGAGGCCGACGAACAGCACACGTGCCGGGCTCCAGCCGGCGACTTCGTGCAGCATCAGCGTGCTGCCGAGCTTGCCGTCGAGTTCGCCACGCTTGACCATGCGGGTGAGCAGTCCCTTGCTCGCGGCGTCGAGCGCCTTGGCGAGCCCCGCAAGCGGCTGCTGCTCGAACACGCCGACCACCAGACACTCCGTCTTTGCGTTGGCCAGGTCGGCCTGACCTGCCTTGGTCGAATCGAAGGCTTTTGTGCTAAAGTCCATCGCGCTTTCCTCGGGTAAAATTCGTACGAGCCGCAATTATCCGCTTTTTTCCCCGCTCGCCCAACCGCGAGAGCACCCCTATCGCCATCACATGATTTTTCAGCGTTCCCTGCAGCGCGAGCTGAACTACACCGCCGGGGCCGTCTTCATGGTGCTGATCACCGTCATGCTCACCACCATGATGATCCGCATCCTGGGCTTCGCCGCGTCGGGGAAAGCCGACCCGCGCGATGTCCTCGTGCTCATCGGCCTGGCCGTGATCGGCTACCTGGCGGTCATTCTGATCGTGACGTTGTTCGTCTCGATCCTGTTCGTCCTCACCCGTTGGTATCGCGACTCGGAAATGGTCGTGTGGTTTGCCTCGGGACTCTCGATCACCGACTTCATCAAGCCGGTGTTGCGCTTTGCCGCGCCGTACCTGGCCGTGATCGCGTTCTGCGCGCTCGTGGCATGGCCGTGGGCGAACCAGAAGATATCCGCGCTCGAAGCCCGCTTCGCCCAGCGCGACGACGTCTCCATGATCTCGCCGGGCCAGTTCCGCGAAAGCGCCGCCAGCCACCGGGTGTTCTTCGTCGAGACGGTCTCGCCCGACGCGACCCGGGTGCATAACGTCTTCGTCTCGGGCACCGAGGCCGGCAAGGTGAACGTGGTCGTCTCGAAGGACGGTCATATCGAAACGGCCAAGGACGGCAACCGCTACATCGTGCTGGAGAACGGCCGCCGCTACGACGGCATTCCCGGCCAGCCCGATTACCGCGTGATGGAGTTCGAGCGCTACGGCGTGAAGATCGACAACCCGGCCGCCGCCGAGACCGACAACACCCCGACCAAGGGGGTGCCGACCGCCCGCCTGTTCCGCGAGATCCAGAATCCGATCTTCCGCGGTGAGATTGTCTGGCGCATCGGCCTGCCGCTGCTCGCGCTTTCACTGGTGCTGCTGGCCGTGCCGCTCGCCTATCAGAACCCACGCCACGGTCGCACCATCAACCTGGTCATGGCCGTGCTGATCTATCTGGGCTATACCAACCTGCTGAGTCTGTCGCAGGCGTATGTCGCCCAGGAACGTCTGCCGCTCGCCATCGGCGTGTGGCTGCTGCATGCCCTGGCGCTGTGCGTGATCGTGCTGCTTTACGTGCGCCGCGTGCGCTTCCGTGGCCTGTTCGGGCGCCGCAAGAACGGCACCGGTGGCACGCGTGCATCGGGAGGGGCTCGCTGATGCGCGTCTACGAGAAATACTTTGCGCGCCAGATCTACCTGGCGTTCCTGTTCGTGCTGCTGGCCTTCGTCGGCCTGTTCGTCTTTTTCGACCTCGTGAGCGAACTGGGCGATGTCGGCCGCGGCGGCTATCGCTTCCAGCATGCGCTGGCCTATGTGCTGCTGTTCGCACCGCAGCGCATGTACGAAATCATTCCGGTCGCCTCGCTTATCGCCGCCATTTATGTGTGCGCACAACTGGCGGGGAACTCGGAATTCACGATTTTCCGCGTCTCGGGACTCTCGACCGGCCAGGCACTGCGCTCGCTGCTGAAGATCGGTTTTCCGATCGTGCTGATCACGTTCGTCATCGGCGAGTATGTCGCGCCGAACGCCGAACAGCTCGCACAGAAGGTTCGTCTGGAAGCGTTGGGCAGTTCCGTGTCGGCGGGATTCCGCTCGGGTGTCTGGGTCAAGGACACCGTCGATCTGAACGGCTCGCGCGTGACCCGCTTCATCAATGTGGGCACGCTCAACCCGGACAACACGATTGCGGATGTCCATATCTACGAGTTCGACGACAAGCTGCGCCTGAACAGCGTGCGTCTGGCCAAGCAGGGGCAGTTCGACGCGCCGAACTACTGGAAGCTGACGAATGTCTCCGAGACCGTATTCAGCGCCACGGACGATGCAACGACCAACACCGACCCGCTGCGTGCGCTCGTGCAGAGCAAGCAGGTGCACATCGACACGGTGCAGATGCGCTCGGAGCTTACGCCGCAGATCCTGTCGGTGCTGATGGTCTCGCCGGACAACATGGCCATCGGCAGCCTGTATCGCTACATCGGTCACTTGCGTGAGAACCAGCAAAACACCGATCGCTACACCCTCGCGCTGTGGCAGAAGCTGCTGTACCCGTTCGCCGTGTTCGTGATGATGGCACTGGCGCTGCCGTTCGCCTATCTGCATGCCCGTGCGGGCGCGATCGGCCTGAAGGTGTTCGGCGGCATCATGCTCGGCATGAGCTTCCAGTTGCTGAACAACCTGTTCTCGCATCTGGGCATGCTCAATACGTGGCCCTCATGGTTCACCGCCGCGCTGCCATCGTTGCTCTATCTGGTGCTCGCCATCGGGGCGCTGCGCTGGGTGGACAAGCACTGACCGTCGCCACCGTCATGTCCGCCAGGCCCGGCCTCGTTCTGTTCGCACACGGCTCGCGCGATCCGCGCTGGGCCGAGCCGTTCGCGCGGTTGCGCGAGCTGTTGGGTGCACAACGTCCCGACGCCGATATCCGGCAGGCATTTCTCGAACTGATGACACCCAGTCTCGGCGAGGCGATTGCCGATCTCGCGGCCAGTGGCTGCCGCGAGGTCACCGTGATCCCGGTTTTCCTTGGACAAGGCGGCCATGTGCGCCGCGACCTGCCGGTGCTGGCAGACGCGTGCCGTCAGGCACATCCCGATGTCACGGTGCGGGTAAGCGATGCGGTGGGAGAAAACGACGCCGTGCTGCAAGCACTGGCCGCCTACTGCGCCAGCGAACTCGACCGGCACGCCCCGGGCTGAGCGCCCGGTCCTGCCAGCCGATCAGGCGGCCTGTCGTGCCGCCTGCTGTGCGAGTTGCGTCAGCGACTCGGCCTTTGCCCCGGCGAAGACTTCCCCGATAAGCAGCACGCTCGGTTGCGACGCATCGAACCACGGTGCCGCGAGGCCATCCGCCAGATCGCCCAGCGAGAGCAACGCACGGCGCTCGCGCACCGTCGTGGCGGCCTCGACGATGGCGACCGGCGTGGTGCGAGGCTTGCCGTTCGCGATCAGTTCACCTGCGATGCGTTGTGCCGCATCTCGCCCCATGTAGTACACGAGCGAATCCGCCGACGCCTGCGCCGTGATCTCCGCCGAATCGGCCGCACGGCTTTGCGTTGCAAAGGCCACGCTTCGGGCGACGCCACGCAACGTCAGCGAGCGCCCGAGCGCTGCGGCACTCGCCAGCGCCGCCGTGATACCGGGCACGACTTCCACTTCGATGCCTGCAGCTTCGAGCGCGCGTATCTCTTCATCAGCCCGCCCGAACAGCATCGGATCGCCACCCTTGAGGCGCACCACGAGGGCATGCGTACGGGCGTGATCGATCAGTTGCTTGTTGATGAAGTGCTGGGCACTGGAGTGCTTGCCGCAACGCTTGCCAACCGCGACGCGCTTGGCCTGCGGGCACAGCGCCAGCATGTCCGGCTCGACCAGGGCGTCGTGCAGCACCACGTCGGCCTGCGCCAGCAACCGGGCGCCGCGCACCGTGATGAGATCCGCGGCACCGGGACCGGCGCCGACCAGAAAGACCTTGCCCGGCAATGCGGGGGTAGAGGAGCGTGTCGTCGTCATGATGCGCACCGATGCAAACGTAAGCGAAAGTCAGGCGATCACGCAGCAAGCGCGCGGATCATGCCGGCGGCCACGGTGTGATGCGTGGCTTCGTCGATGAGCACGAAGGCGCCCGTCGCGGGATTGGCATCGTACAGATCCGCTGCCACCGGCTTTTGCAGGCTCAACTGCACCCGGCCGATGTCGTTCATGGCGAGCGTGGTCTTGTCCGTGCCGTGCGAGAGCGTGCTCACGTCGAGCACCGTATCCACGCTGCCGACCTTCACGTACACCGTGCTCGTGGCCTGCTTGAGCAGATACTTGCGTTGCGGCGCGAGCGCGTCCTCGTCGAACCAGCAGACGTCGGCAGACAGCTTGCGCGACGGTTCCAGCACCGATGCCTCGGCCACGAACGTGTCGCCACGCGACACGTCGACATCTTCCGTCAGACGAATCGTGACGCACTGGCCGGCGAAGGCCTCTTCGAGCAAGCCACGCGGGCCAACGATTTCGGCAACATTCGCCGTGCGCCCGGCGGGCAGCACGCGCAGCGCCTGCCCCACGCGCACCGACCCCGACTCCACGCGGCCCATGTAGCCACGGAAGTCGTCGGCATGCGAGCCGTCCTGACGCGCCACCAGTTGCACCGGGAAACGCAGTTCGCCGCCGGACTGCGCGACAGGCAGCGACTCCAGCACGTCGAGCAGCGGCTCGTCCTGATACCAGGGCATGCGCTCGCTCGCGTACACAATGTTGTCGCCCTTGAGTGCCGAGACCGGCACGAAGCGCACGTCCTGCAGCCCCAGACGCTGGGCCAGCTCCAGATACGCGGCACGAATGGCGTCGAACGCCGCTTCGCTGTAGTCGATCAGGTCCATCTTGTTGATCGCGACGATCACGTGCTGCAAGCCGAGCAGCTTGACGATGGCGCTGTGTCGCTTGGTCTGGGCGAGCAATTCGGTACGGCCGTCGACTTCGGTCACGCGCGTGGCGTCGACCAGAATGATCGCGGCATGCGCGGTGGAGGCGCCCGTCACCATGTTGCGCGTGTACTGCTCGTGCCCCGGCGTGTCGGCGATGATGAACTTGCGCCGGGCGGTGGTGAAGTAGCGATAGGCAACGTCGATGGTGATGCCCTGCTCGCGCTCGGCTTCGAGGCCGTCGGTGAGCAGCGAGAAGTCGATGTCTTCTCCGGCGGTGCGCTTGTGCTTGGCCCGGGCGAGCGCCGAGAGCTGGTCGGTCAGCACCGACTTGCTGTCATACAGCAGACGGCCGATGAGCGTGCTCTTGCCGTCGTCGACGCTACCTGCCGTGATGAAACGCAGCACGCCGAGGTCTTCCTGATGCGGGGTGAGACTCATGATCTTTTCAACTCGATGACTTGGCCCCCGGCGCGTCGAAGCGGCGCGCCCGGCGGGCTCTGGTGTCTGAACGGAAACTGGGCGACAGCGTGCCTCAGAAGTACCCTTGTTTCTTGCGCTGCTCCATGGCCGCTTCGGACGTCTGGTCGTCCATGCGGGTGGCGCCTCGCTCGGTAATGTCGGTCACGGCCGTCTCGGCGATGATCTCCACCGGACTCGACGCGACGCTCGACACCGGGCACGTGCAACTGATGTCGCCAACCGTACGGAAGCGCACCGATGCCAGTTCGCTCGACTCGTCGTCCTGCTTCGGCGTGAGCGGCGTGACCGGCACCAGCAGACCATTGCGGCGGACGATTTCACGCTCGTGGGCGTAGTAGATCGACGGCAGATCGAGGTTCTCGCGGGCGATGTATTGCCACACGTCCAGCTCGGTCCAGTTCGAGATCGGGAACACGCGCAGGTGCTCGCCCTTGTGCAAACGGGCGTTGAACAGATGCCACAGTTCCGGGCGCTGCGCCTTCGGGTCCCACTGGCCGAACTCGTCGCGGAACGAGAAGATACGCTCCTTGGCGCGGGCCTTCTCCTCGTCGCGACGCGCGCCGCCGATCATGGCGTCGTAGCCGTGGTGATCGATGGTCTCGAGCAGCGTCACGGCTTGGGCCGCATTACGCGAATCGTTCTCGCGACGCAGGCGAACCGTACCGCGTGCAATCGAATCTTCCACGTGCCCCACGACCAGCTCGGCGCCGAGCGCCTTGGCGTGACGGTCGCGGAACTCGATCACTTCCGGATAGTTGTGACCGGTGTCGATGTGCACCAGCGGGAACGGCAGCACGGTCTTGCGATCCGGGCCGAGGCCGAAAGCCTTGAGCGCCAGGTGCAGCACGACGACCGAGTCCTTGCCGCCCGAGAACAGCAGCGCGGGCTTGCGGCACTCCGCCACGACCTCGCGCAGGATGTACATCGATTCGGCTTCGAGCCAGTCCAGATGATCCATTCGCGAGCCATTGGCCTGCGCGACTTCGTGCATCGCACCCATAGTGTTCCCTTCCTTGACGATTCCGAGATTTCCGAGATTGTGTTGGTTGCGATGTCACGCCGGCTCGGCGCCGACATCGCCCTCCATCCTGTTTGCGCGGTGCGTCAGTTCGACTGCACCGTCACGGGGATCTTGCTCAGGTTGCCCGCGTGCAGCCCGCATTCCTTGCTGTCGCGCGACTCCCACCACCAGCGGCCGGCGCGGCTGTCTTCGCCCGGCCGGATCGCGCGCGTACACGGCTCGCAGCCGATGCTCGGGTAGCCGCGTGCATGCAGCGGATTGACCGGTACGTCGCGCGACGTGAGGTATGCCCACACCTGCGCTTCGGTCCAGTCGAAGATCGGGTTGTACTTGGCGATGCCGCGCGCGTCGTCGTGCTCGGCCAGCGCCAGTTCGCCACGGGTGACCGACTGCTCGCGGCGTTGGCCGGTTAGCCAGGCATCGGCGTCGGCCAGCGCGCGCCCGAGCGGCTCGACCTTGCGAATCTGGCAGCACGCCTTGCGAAGCTCGACGCTTTCGTAGAAAGCATTGGCACCGTGTTGGGTGACGTATTGCTCAACGGCGTCGGCCTGCGGTGCGTATTGCACGACGTCGTGGCCGTAGCGCGCCTTGATCTTCTCGATCATGCCCAGCGTCTCGTCATGCAGACGTCCGGTATTGAGCGTGAAAACGGTGATCGGCAACTGATGGCGCAGGATCACGTGCGTGATCAGCATGTCTTCCGCGGCCAGGCTGCTGGCGAACTTCACGTTACGATGCGCCCCTGCGATGCGGGTCAGGCGCTCGACCAGCACGGACTCCATTTCGTCGAGCAACGCCATGTCCTGATGTTCGACATCGGTCACGTTGGCGGGCACGGCGGCCGGGGTGGGTTCCCAGCGGGATTCGTTTCGCATGTCGCGAACTCCTTCTTATAGATAGTGCGTCAGCCGACCAGCTTTACGGCAGCGAGCGTGAGCGTTGCCGCCAGCGCCCCGCGCACGATGCGCTCGGGCAGATGGCGAGTCAGTTTCGCGCCCAGCCAGATTCCGGGCAGCGAGCCGATCAGCAGGCTGCCGAGCAGTGTCCAGTGCACCGTCTCGAGCCAGATATGACCAAGGGCGGCAATCGCCGTCAGGGGCACGGCGTAGGCAATGTCCGTTCCGGCCACTTCGGCCGGTTCCAGTTGCGGGTACAGCATCAGGATCAGCGTCGCACCGACGGCACCGGCGCCAATCGAGGAAATCGTGACGAGCACGCCGATCACCGCCCCCACCCCGACGGTGGCCACCGCCTGCGTGCGGCCGGTCAGTTGCCAGCTCGGATGGGCGCGCAGGGCGGCGAGCAGCCGGGCGCGAAACAGCAATGAGAGCACTGTGAGCAGCACCGAGCCGGCAATCGTCAGCTTGATGACATGCAGCGCTGCGTCGCCGATGCCGCCCAGTTGCTTCAGGCACAGAATCGTGACCAGCGCCGCCGGCAGGGCGCCGAGCGTCAAACGCCGCACGATGTGCCACTTCACGTGGCCGTGGGACCGGTGCGCGACCGTGCCGAAGCTCTTGGTAATGGCGGCGAACGCCAGATCCGTCCCCACCGCCACCGGCGCGGCATAGCCGAGCAGCAGCGTGAGCAGCGGCGTCATCAGCGAACCGCCTCCGACACCGGTCAGGCCGACCAGCAGGCCGACGCCAAATCCGGAGAGGGGTTCGAGCCACAGCGACATGGATGACGTTCCTGGTGGGGTCTAAATGCCTGACGGGAATAACGTTATCGAAACAGTGGCACCCACTGTAATGAAAACGCTATATACTTCAAACGAATTAAAAATTGTTTGTATATTTTCTAAAGTTATACAAATGAACCTGCACCAGTTCCGTTTTGTGCGCGAGGCCGTCCGTCAGAATTTCAACCTGACAGAGGCTGCCAAGGCGCTGTTTACCTCCCAGCCGGGGGTGTCGAAGGCCATCATCGAGCTGGAAGAAGAGCTCGGCGTCGACATCTTTGCCCGGCATGGCAAGCGCATCCGTAATCTGACGGAGCCCGGGCGCATCATTTTCGAGTCTGTCGAGCGCATCCTCATGGAGGTGGAAAGCCTCAAGCGGATCGGCAAGGACTATGCCGCCCAGGATCAGGGCAGCCTGACGATCGCCACGACGCACACGCAGGCACGCTATTCGCTGCCGCACGCGGTGGCCGAGTTCAAGAAGCGTTATCCGAAGGTGCGACTCTCGATCCTTCAGGGCAGCCCGACGCAGATCGCCGAGATGGTGCTGCACGACCAGGCCGATCTGGCGATTGCGACCGAAGCCATCGCCGGCTATAAGGATCTGGTCTCGCTGCCCTGCTATCAATGGCAGCACGTGGCCGTGGTGCCGCCCGACCATCCGTTGCTGCAACTGTCGTCGGTCGGCATCGAGGATCTCGCCAAGTACTCCCTGATTACTTACGACCCGCAGTTCGCAGGGCGCGCCAAGATCGATCAGGCGTTCGCGCTGCGGCATGTCCAGCCGGACATCGTGTTGGAAGCCATCGACGCGGACGTCATCAAGACGTATGTCGAGCTTGGGCTGGGCGTGGGGATTCTGGCGGGGGTGGCGTTCGATCCGGAGCGTGACCGCAATCTCCGTGCGATTCAGGTCGGGCACCTCTTCGGCACGAACGTGACGCGTGTGGCCCTCAAGCAAGGCGCCTATCTGCGCGGTTACGTCTTCACGATGGTCGAGCTGCTCTCGCCCATCCTGACCCGCAAGCTGGTTGAACAGGCCCTGCGCGGCGAACACGAGAGTTACGAGCTTTGATGCGGTGCCGCCGCCGCGTACCCGGGTGACCGGCGCTTCGGCGGCAACGTCCTCTCAGAATGCTTCGTTGATCTGGAAGTAGGCGCCGCGCGTCTGCCGTCCGAAGCCGACATCGAACCGCACATTCACCCGCGGCTTGAATTCGAAGCGATAGCCGAACCCGCCATTGGGCAGCCAATGCCCCGTAGCTAGCGCGCCGGGCCGGTCCGCAATGGAACCGGCGCCGATCCAGACGACGGCGCCGTGGCGTCCGACGATGTGCATCCGGTACTCGACCTGCGCCGTCACCATGTTTCGGTCCCGGTACTGCCCCAGAAAGTAGCCGCGCATGTGCTTGCCGTCACCGAACGTCGGCATCATGCTCCAGGGCACGTCTCCCCAGCTGAACTTCCCGTAGACATCGACGGCGAGCACATCGCGCTCGCGAAACCGCGTGTAGTGGTCGTAGGACCATTCGAACGACTCGAACGCCGTACTGCTGCCGAACGCGCGACGGTAGACCGTGCTTGTGAGCGTCAGGGCCTGCCCGCGATACGGATTCGGGATGAAGTCGCGCGTGTCGTAGGAGAAGTTGGCGCTCAGACCGATGCTACGAACGTAGGGCCCCGCCGGGTTGGCAGGATCGGTCAGGAAGGCGCTCTGGTCGCCTTTGTCGCGATTGACCGCCGAGTCGAAATGCGCGTCCACGCCGAAGCCGCCGAAGGCGTTGGGCCACAAGCGCCAGAGAAACGTCGCACGCACGAAGGCACTGCGCTTGGTGTACTTCTCCCGGTTATCGTCGTTGCTCGCCCGGTCGTACCCGATACCCCAGTACTGCGTGGGCATATTGACGAGTGCGCCCGCGAAGACGAAACGGAAACGATCGTCGGCGAAGAAGGTGGTGTTGTCCACACCGATGCCGAAGGCGCCTGTCGTCGTGCCAAAGCCGTGGAGTGTCATGGTGGAGAGTTGCGTCGTGGGCAGCGCGTCGCGCGTCTTGTACAGCCCCACGGCCGCCGCGCCGATGCCGAACCCCATCTCCGGGTTATAGAACGGTCCCGGCATGACGCCCCAATCCATGCCATGACTGACGTCGACCTTGTCGGCCGCTCCCAGCTTGGTCAACAACCGGTCGAGCCAGCCCTGTTGCTCGGCGGGCGTCGCAGGCGCAGTCGTCGATGGGGCCGCCGCCGATGCATCGGCCCTCCTGTCGTCGGCGCTGGCCTCGCCGCAATTTGCGAAGCTCGCGACGACCATCGCCACAAACGCGCCGTTGCGCGCACCCCGTCTCCATCCGGCGGGCAGCGTCATGCGCATCAGAACCTCAGGAACGCCGTGAGGATGACGTCGTTACGGTTGTACCCGTAACCGAACTCCGCCAGCAGCCCGAAGCGCTTGCTCGCCGCCCAACTCAGGCCGGCCACCCCGCTCCAGCTTCCGCTCACCGACTGGTCGATGCGGTAATCGAGCCGCTGCGTCTGGCCACCCGCGGCCTCGATGGGGACATCGAAATGGCCGGTGATCGTTGCGCGCGTGCGGAACCAGGTGGCGCCGACATATGGTGTGAGAATGCCCGCCGATCCCAGATGCAGGTTCCAGCCCACGCGTGGCGAGATGTTCCAGGAATGGATGAGCGATTCGGACATGGAGATGTCCGAGACCGTGTAAGTCACGGGCAGCGAGAAGAAGAGATCGCCGTAGGTACCGACAAGCGTGAATCCGCCGCCATACGTGTGGCCGCTGTAATCGGCACGGGCCGTCGGCAGCTTGATCGGATTCGCGCAATTCGGGGGCGGCCGCCTGCCAGCACAGCCGATATTCAGGCCGAAGAACTGTTCGAGCGCAGTGAGCGACGAGAAGTTGATGTCGATGTCGCCGCCACCGCGCACATTGCCGACGATGGCGTACACATTCATGAACGGAAACAGCCAGGCGCCGAGCTGAAACTGGTTCGACTCGCTGCGAATGTGCGACTGATCGAACTGGACGAAGTCGGCGGAGCGCAACGGATTGCCGTTCGCGCCGACCATCAGGTTGCTCAGCTGATAGCGTTGCGCACCGTTGAAGTACGAATAGCCGACGTCATACGGATTCGGCAGGTGATACCCGCGGTCGATGACACGCTGCGCAAAGAATGGCAGCGCACGGTCCCAGTGCCTCGTGGCAGTGGGTGTCGGCGCGGCGGCTTGCGGTGCCGCAGCACCGCTCGACGATGCCGACGCGTTCGCCGCTGCTGCGTCGTCCGGCGTTGACGATGCGGCGGGCGCTGCGGATTCAGCCGCCGACGTCGATGGCGAGGTCGACGGCGTAGCCGTCGGCCCGATCACGCCGCGGTACCAGCCACGGTGCGTCGTGACACCTTCACCCTCCGCGGGCATCGGCGCAATCATCGTGGCGCCGGTCGCCCCTGCGCCCCAGGCCCCCGCCTCGCGGGACGCTCCTCCCAGCGCGGCGATCACGCCCGCCACGGCCCCCCAATGTCTCGCGCTCCCCCACCTTTGCATGCGTGTTTCCCGTCATCAAGAAATTGATTGCGACGCAAAACACCCTCAATGCCAGGCGCTGCCGACCTGGACATAGAAGGCGTTCTCTTCCTTACTGTGTGCGATATCGATGCCAACGCCGAGCCCGAGTTTGCTGGCGATCAGATAGCGAAAGCCGACACCGACACTGACCACCGCGTCGGCATCGGAGAACGACCGCCATCGCCCCCATGCCCGCCCGGCCCCGGTGAAGCCGAGCACCGACCAGCGTGGCGTGACGTTCCAGCGCAGTTCCGCCTCGACCATCGCGGCATTGCGATCCTGATAGCGGCCCTGCTGTACACCGCGCAGCTTCACGTAGGGCTGTGCGTAGAAAGGCGTGTCGCCCGCAGAGAACCGGCCGTCGAGCCGCAGACCCAGCACCCAGGCGCGTCCGATCGGGAGCCATGTGTAGCCACGGCCGTTGTACGTTTCGAACGATTGCGAACTTCCCGCCCACGGACGCGCCGCCTGAATCTCCAACTCCATGTAGCTGCCGCGATTGGGGAAGAACATGTTGTCGCGCGAGTCGTAGTCGATCACCAGCCCCACTTTGCCGATGCGGCGTTGCGCATCGGGGAGCCCGACTTCCTGCGCGACTTCGCCGGTGAAATGGGTATTCGAATCGAAATAGGTGTAGCGCGGACCGATATACCAATGCGAATTGGCGATGCGAAACAACACCTGCTGAACAAGCAGCCAGCCGTTGAGCTGATACGAACGCGGTGAATTCGACAGCCCGTAATAGTCCGTCTTCATATTCACTTTCGCGAGTCCCCCGAGATACCGAATTGAATCGCCGCCCCACGTGTGGAAATGCATCAGGCCGGCACCCCAAGTACCGTTTTCGGTGTACATCCCACCGACCGCCGTGATGTTCGGCGGCGACATTACGCCGGATTCTTTCGCACTTCGGGCCGCATCGGCCATCGATTCGGAGAAGAACATCAGGGCCACGCCACCACCATAACCAATCGCTGGCTCGGTAATGATCATCGGCACCGGGAGCGCGCCGCTGCGGTTGAGCAGGAATTCGCTGGCGTCGAACTTGTCGTCCTCGGGCGAGCGCCACGACGTGCGCTGTGGCCGCGCTTGCGGCGCCGCCGGTTCCCCCGGCACGACGACCGGCGCCTCGGCCTGCGTCACGGATGCTGCGGGCATGTCCTGTGACTGCGCATTGGCGCAAGAAAGCGACACCGCGCCGAAGACTGCGAAGAAAATCGCCAATGCGTGCTGCGCCGCCCATTCTCGCGGCTTCTCACCCGACAGTCTTTGCATTGGCCGCTCTCTCCATACGGGCACGGGAGTCCGAAGTCGCCTTCTTTTAAAATTAATTTCAGAATTTCAATCGAGTAATTTTAATTACCATTTAATTACCAATAAATAACGTAAAGGCAATTAATTTCAATAAAACACTAAATCAGCAAGCACCTCGAAGTCAAAAATTAATTTCATTCATCTGGAATATCGTCGCGAATCGTGGACGGCATGCGTAGTGACCGGACCGTCGGGGCACGTTTAGGCGGACGAACGAAGCCACCACGACGAGTATTTTTCTTCTCCGGCCGAACGCAAGCGGTGCGGTATGCTTACGCGATTCGACCAAAAGGAGACCCCATGCGCTTATCTCTTCGCGGCATCCGCCTGTCGGGCGTGGTGCTGGCCATGACCCTGACCGGCATCGTGACAACGGCGCGCGCCGACATCACGGTCGGCATCGATCTGTCGTCAACCGGCCCGGCGGCGGCCATCGGCATTGCCAGCAAGAACGCCATGCAGCTTTGGCCGACCCAGATCGGCGGACAGAAGGCGCATTACATCTTCCTGGACGACGGCTCCGATCCCGGCACCGCCGTGAAGAACACGCGCAAGCTCATCAGTGAGAACAAGGTCGATGTGATCGTCGGCCCGAACATCACGCCGAGCGCGCTGGCCATGCTCGATCCGGTCTCGGAAGCGGAAACGCCGATGATCACGTTGATCGGTTCGGCGGTCGTGGTGGAGCCGCAGGACGCGAAGCGCCGCTGGGCCTTCAAGATGGCGGCGAACGACTCGGCCATGGCTGACGTGATGACGCGCTACATGGCGAACCACGGCATCAAGACGGTGGCCTTCATCGGTTTTGCCGACGCCTACGGTGAGAGTTGGCTCAAGGAATTCTCCAAGTTTGCGGAGCTTCGCAAGCTGAAGCTGGTGGCGCAGGAGCGTTTCAACCGCACGGACACGAGCGTTACCGGTCAGGTGCTCAAGCTGATGTCGGCCAAGCCTGACGCCATTCTGGTCGCCGGTTCTGGCACGCCTGCCGCGCTGCCGCAACGCACGCTCCAGGAGCGCGGCTACCCCGGCAAGATTTATCAGACGCACGGCATCGCCACGTATGACTTCGTTCGCGTTGGCGGAAAGGATGTCGAAGGCACCCTGTTCCCGACGCAGCCGGGCGTGGTCGCCAAGACGTTGCCGGCCGGCCATCCGGCGCGTACCGCCGCGCTGGCGTTCACCAAGCAGTACGAGGCGAAATACGGCGCCGACACCGTCACGCAATTCGCCGCCGACGCCTATGGGGTTTGGGATCTGCTCAACGATGCCGTACCGCGTGCCGCCAAGACGGCAGCACCGGGCACGCCCGCGTTCCGCGTGGCGCTGCGCGACGCGCTGGAGTCGACCCATAACCTGGCCATTCCGAACGGCATCATGAATCTGAGCCCGCAGGATCACGTGGGGCTGGATCAGCGTGCCGGCGTCATGGGCCAGATCAAGAACGGCAAGTTCGTCTACGTCTCGGACTGATGACGGCATGACGACTTACACCGTAGCGTTTATCGGACTGGGCGCGATGGGCGGTCAGATGGTGCGCCATCTGATCGCGGCAGGCCATCGGTTGCATGTGTATGCGCGCCGCCCGGAGGCCGCTGCGCCATACGTCGAATTGGGCGCGCAATTATTCGACACTCCTGCGCAGGCCGCTGCGGGCGCGGACTTCGTCGTGACCAACGTCACGACCACGCAGGACGTCGAGGCCGTGCTGTTGGGTACCGATGGCGTGGTGCATGGGGCACGTCCCGGCACGATCTGCGTGGATCACAGCACGATTTCGGCCGACGCGACACGACGCATGGCGGCGCGGCTCGCGCGGCATGAGATCACGCTGGTGGACGCGCCCGTGTCGGGTGGTCCGTCGCGGGCGGCCGATGCCTCGCTGTCCATCATGGTGGGGGCTTCGCCCGAGGTTTTCGAGAAGGTCAAACCGCTGTTGTCCATCCTGGGCAAGACGATCACTCACGTGGGCGACGTTGGGGCGGGTCAGGTGGCGAAGGCGTGCAACCAGATCGTTCAGGTGATCAATATTCAGGGGATTGCCGAGGCGATGCTGTTTGCGGCGCGCAACGGCGTGGATCAGGACAAGGTCATCGATGCGATTTCGCAGGGTCTGGCGGGAAGTCGCATGCTCGAAATGATGGGGCCCAAAATGGCGCATCGCGACTTTGCTGCGGGCATCGAGGCGCGGTTGCACGACAAGGACTTCACGATGATTCTCGACGCCGTGGCCGACGCCGGGCTGTCGTTGCCCGCGCTGTCACTGGTGAAGAACCAATTGTCTGCGCTGATGGCGCATGGCTGGGGCCACGACGACACGTCGTCATTGCTGCGCGTGCTCGAGGGTCAGCAGAAGGTCCATTGAGCGGACATGCGAGACGCGATGGCGGGCTTGTGGCCGGGGGAAATTTCGGTCATAATCTCGCCTTCGTCCGGTGAATCCAAGGATTTTCCGAACGAGTCACGCTGCGACACCGTCCGGTGAACGCACACCTGCCCAGGTGGTGAAATTGGTAGACGCAGGGGACTCAAAATCCCCCGCCGCAAGGCGTGCCGGTTCGATTCCGGCCCTGGGCACCAAAGTATTCCAAGGCATCCGGCGACTCCGCCCATCTCTGCCGAGCATCCCCTCTCAAAACACGTCCTCACTCGCTTTGCGTTTCGGAAGCCCTGAACGGACTGAAGACTCCACATCGTTTGACATCAACACTTGCCCCTCCACGCGTGCCGGAACGATTTCCGAACCGCGTGGCTGCAACTGTTCGATTTGGGTGACTGGCCGCAAGCCGCGTATCGTCCACAAAAACCGTAACGCGCGTTGATGGGGGCAGTCCGAATCCCACTCCGATACCCAATCGCCTCCGCCCATTGCGGACAAGTCGGCTAGCATGCAGAAATAGCGCGGCTTCCCGCGTACAGCCGGATTCCGGAAACACGCGGATCCTGTCTGCGAGTCACACCTCCCCGGGTGATTCGGACGTTACTGAAACCCAGGTCACTTTACGGCTGCCATGATGGACGAGTCCCCCAAGTTTCGGCGGGGTAACTTCATGGAGAGTCCTATGAGTCGTCCGAAGGATGTCACCGATAAGTCTCAAAATAAGCGCGAAAAACCGGAATGCCAGGATGCCGGATCCGGCCATTCGTACACGACGTCATTGAGTGCGCGCGCAAAGTCGCGGCGTCGGCACATCAAAGCCGATTGCCCATCCGATATGGCCGAAGGTGCAGAGGAGAAAGGGCTCTCGCGTCGGGAGTCGGCGCCTGCAGGCGGAGCCGTCGAATCCGAAGGTGACATCACAGTGCAGGCAACGACCAACGTCACCTCGCTGCACGCTCACAAGTCCGCGCGGCGCGCGCCCCACGCCGCGAGTGACGCAAGCAAAAGTACGGCGCAAATGCCAGGGTTCGCTCCCGGCTCGCGGGAGAAAATTCGACGGACGCCCGCAACCGCGCGAAGTCGCGATTCGGGCAGGCTAACCGAGGTGCAGACGCTGAAACTCCCCACGTCGCTGCCCCGTGAAGGTTTTGTCGTGTGGTTCCACCATCATGGCCAATACCTTGGCTTTGCGTGGAACGAAGCGGTGTCGGAGATTGAGAAAGCCCACGTGGAAAATGCCGATCACGCGATCTACTTCGACACGTTCGCGCAAGCCGCTGTCGCCTGTGACAAGTTCATCAGTCCTTGCCGGGTGCTTCACTCACCCGGCCCCGGAAAGCCGCCAAAGCTGATGGGATGACGTGGCTCGATGATCTGCCTCACACGGCGGATCATCGACCGTTCGACCGTTCGATCTTTTCGATGCCGCCCCGAGAATGTGCCCACGTCCGTGACAACGGGCATTTCGCTTTCACCCCGCCCGGGACAGAAAGTGCGTTGCCGCGACCAACGCCGTGCTGACGGTAACGATCGTTCCGATCAGGCGCCAGGTCTGCCGATGCATTTCCAAATGGAGATTCGCTCCCATCGCATGTACGTCGCGGCGGACATCAGCGATTTCGCTGGCGAACTCACGTCGCACCTCGCCGAATTCGCGATGCATCTCACTACGCAATTCCCCGAACCCCTGATGCATTTCCGAGCGAACGGTACCGACCTCGCGCGCCAGATCCTCCTTCGTCGCAAGTGTCGGCAGGACGGCCTCGATCTTCGTGACGCGGTCGTTCAACCGTAATTCGTCGTGTGTGTGTTTGCCATCTGGACCACTGGCTTTCGATCTCGTCGCTCGTGGATCCAACTTCCGGAGTGTTCCCATCTTTGTCAGCACCTTCTGCCGCGTCCCGACCAGCGAATCGCCGGCGTCGACGCATTGAAAAATGAAGTGCGTCACGGGAGTTCTCACGCAAATTCCGCTGAGAATTCGAACGACTTTCGCCGTCGCGCTTCGGTTCCCGTCACTGCTTGAGAACCACTCTACGCCGCTACCCGCCCTTTCGGCTCTGCGTAGTCGTCGCCGCCTGCGTCTCGAGATACGCGACGACCTCCTGCGCCGTAGCGCGTGCGCTTCGCATCACGCCGATCAACGTCGCCGACGCATACCCGGTCCACTCGCCATAACCGACGAGCCACAACCTCGGTTCGTCGACGGCACGCGTGCCGTCCACGCGAATTCGCCCTTCGACATCGGTGATCGACAACCCTTGCAAATGCCGCAGCGCCGGCCGAAACCCGGTACACCAGATAACGACATCGACTGCCGAATGCGAGCCGTCGTGCCAGATCACACCGTCGTCGACAAATCGCTCGAACGGTCGCACGGCATGCAACGCTCCGCGTTCGCGCGCAGCGCGGACCGACGGGACCATCACGATATGCCCCAACCCACTGTCGGGATAAGGGTCTGGCAGACCTTTCTGCGCCGCCTGCCATCGCGCCGTCGCCCGTTCGAAAAGCACGCGCCCGTCCACGTCATCCGGCAAATAGGACGGTGGCGCGAGCGTGACCCACGTCGCCTCGCTCGTTCCGGATACCTCCGCGTAAATCTGTGCGCCCGAGTTGCCGCCACCGACGACCAACACGCGCAATCCGCGAAACGCGTCGGCGCCGCCATACTCCGCCGAATGTACTTGACGTCCGCCAAACGTCGATTGCCCCGGATACGACGGCACATAAGGCGTGCGCCACGACCCCGTCGCGCTGACCACTGTGCGGGCAAGCCAGTCTCCGCCATCCGTCTGCACCCGCAGTCCCCCCCCCTCAGCGAAGACGGACGTCACGCTCACCGGCCGCACGACCGGCACCGAATACCGCGCCTCATAGTCATGCAAATACGCCACGACCTCATCGCGCGACGGATACTGGCGTTCGCCGCCGCGCATCGGCCACCCGGGAAGCGAGCTCCATTGGGCAGGTGAAAACAATTGCAGCGACGGCCACGCACGTTGCCACGCCCCACCCGCTGACGGTTGATCGTCGAGCACCACGTAATCCACTGCCCAGCGACGCAGGAAATACGCCGTCGCCAGCGCCGACTGACCGCCGCCGATGACCAGTGTGTCGACCGTTCGTAGCGGACGTTCGTCGTGCCCCGTCATGCCCTCCCCCTCATGTCGTTTCCTCTTCATCCGGTGACGTGCGCGGCCCGACCTGCCGGAAATAGCGACCAGGCGACTCGCCGAACGCGCGCCGGAACATGGCGATGAAATTGCTCGGCGTCGAATAGCCGAGCGAATCGGCGATCGTACTCACGGGCTCCCCGTTGGCCAGCCGCTCCAACGCACTGACCAGACGCGCCTGCTGCCGCCATTGCGTGAACCCCATCCCCGTCTGAGCGATGAAAAGCCGCCGCGCCGTGCGCGACGACACGCCGGCGTGTTGCGCGAGCACTTCGAGCGATGTGTGCGCCCCCAGATCCGCGAGCACGGCACGCGCCACCCGCTGCACGCGCGCATCGCTCGGCATCGGCAATCCGAGCGCCTCTGCCGGCGCGCGCTGAATTTCGTCGACGAGCACCTGCGCCAGGCGCGTCTCCTCCGGCGTCAGCACATCGCGCATCGACCATGACACAGCGCGCTTGACGAGGGCCGCGAGCAACTCCGACACCCCCACCACACTTGGCGTCGACGGTAACCCCGCAGCCGCCGATGGCGTGACCAGCACGATCCATCCGCTCACCACCCCCGCGAGCGAGACGCGGTGTGTCATGCCCGGCGGTATCCAACCCGCGCGATATGGCGGCAATACCCAGCCGCCATAGGGCGTATGCACGTGCACGAGCCCAGAGTGTATGCAGAACAGCTGCCCGCGCACATGGGAATGCCAGTCGAGTTCGCGCGTGCCGATCCGGAACAGGCTGCGTTCATTATCGTGTCCGCCGAATGCCCACACGGGCGGCCCGTCGAGACGATCGTTCGGCTTGTATTGGGCGAACGGCGACTCCGCGAGCGAGATGAGCGGTGCGTCGGGATTGAAGCCCATGGCTTTGTCCGATTGGCATTGTTTTATGACCAAACAATGTTATCAGGTCACCCGCGCACGCGCAGACAATGAACGCAGTGCCACTGCCAGCCGCCTTCGGGCGGTCATTCACATCATGTCTGCCTTGCATGTCACCATCATCGGCGCCGGTCTCGGCGGCCTATGCCTCGCTCAGGGCCTGCGCCGGGCGGGAATTTCGTTCGACGTCTACGAGCGCGACGACGCACCCGCCGCCCGCTTCCAGGGCTATCGCCTGCGGATCGACGCGAACGGCCTCGACGCGCTCGCCCAATGCCTCCCCGGCGACCACCTCACGCGTATCCGCGAACGCGCTGCCGTCGCTCGGACCGGCGGGCGCTTCGTCACCCCGCAACTCGACGATGCCGATGTCGTCCTGCCGCCAAGCTGGCACGACGCGCATGCCGAAACAAGCGCCACCGCCCGCCGCAGCACGTCAACCGCGGCGCGTCGAATCGCCCGCGCCGACCACATCCCCGGCGACGTGAGCCTGCACCGGCAGACGCTGCGCGAAATCCTGCTCGACGGCATTCTGGACCGCGTCCACTTCGGCAAAGCCTTCGCTCGCACGACCATCACCGCCGACGGGCGCAGAATCGCCCATTTCGACGACGGATCGCACAGCGCACCGGGGCTCGTCGTAGCCGCCGACGGCAGTCACTCCCGCGTGCGCGATTACGTCCTGCCCGGCATGACACCGCGCGACACCGGCAACGTCTGCTGCTACGGACTCACGCCCCTGTCCACCGCACTGCTCGTGCTGATGGACCGTCACGGCGAAGCCACGGTCATGGAGGGCAGCACCGTCGTTTTCGCCGACGGCTTTGCGGTGGTGATCGAAGCCATGCTGTTTCGCCGCCCCCCCGGCGCCGGCACCGCCCCCGTGGCGCCGCTCACACCGGATCGCATGCCGCTGTCGCCTGTATCGGACTATCTGTACTGGGCGTTCATCGGCCCTTCGCGAACGCTGCTCGGCGCGTCGTCGACGACCGAACCGGCGGGTGCGGTGCCGCTGGCGCGCATCGAATCGCTGACCGACACGTGGCACCCGCATCTGCGCTCGCTTTTTGCCAACGCCGTACCCGACACCGTCAGAACCATGCCTGTGCGCAGCACCACGAGCCCTCTGCCGTGGCAGGTCGACGGCGTGACCGGCCTTGGCGATGCCGTCCACACGATGAGTCCCGCCGGTGGGCTCGGCGCGAACACCGCGCTGCGAGATGCCGCCCAACTGGCCGCCCATCTGCAGGCCGCAGCACAGGGACAGCGCACGTTGTCGCAGGCGATCACGGCCTACGAACGCGACATGTGCGAGCGCGCGCAGGAAGCCGTGCGACTCGCGGACGCCGGCGCCGCATTGCTCAACGCCCGACGTAACCCACCACTCGCGCCAGCACGCGCTGCCGCCGACGCCGTCCACCTGTGAACGTCCCGCGCTCCCGTGTTACTTTTACGGCAATGTGACTGCGCGCTAGGAGTGACCATGTACACCGTAATGGGTATCACGGGACGAGTCGGCGGGGTGATCGGGCACGATCTGCTTCAGGCAGGTCTGCCGCTGCGGGCTGTCGTTCAGGACCCCGTCAAGTCAAGCCGATGGGCCACCCTCGGCGGCGAGATTGCCGTGGCAGAGAACGGCGACGTCGAAGCGCTCACGAACGCCTTCCGCAATAGCGAGGCCGTGTTCGTGATGTTGCCGCCGAACGCCGATCCGGAGCCGGACTTCTCGCACGCACGACATCTGATCGACGCCACTCGTCAGGCGCTGGCCGCCACCCGCCCGAAGCGCGTGGTGTGCCTGTCGAGCATCGGTGCCGATGCCGAAACGCCGAGCCTGCTCTCGGCGCTGCAAATGTTCGAAACGGCGCTGGTTTCGCTGCAGTTGCCGGTGACCTTCCTGCGTCCGGCCTGGTTGATGGAGAACTTCGCGTGGGACATTACGCCCGCACGCGAGCGCGGTGAACTGCCGAGCTATCTTGCGCCGGTGGATCGCGCGATACCGATGGTGTCGACGAGCGACGTCGGCCACTTCGCGGCACGCGCCATGCGGGACGACTTCAGCGACGAGCGAGTATGGGAAATCGAGGGCCCGGATCGATATTCGCCTGACGACATCGCCGAAGCACTCGCCCGCACGCTGGTGCGCGACGTGAGCGCCGAGGCGGTGCCGCGTGCCGGTTGGGACCCGCTGTTCCGCGCGCAGGGCATGCGTAATCCGCTGCCACGCATTCAGATGCTCGACGGTTTCAACGACGGCACGTTCCGGTTCCGCGACGACGGCAAACACACCCTGCGTGGCGAAGTCACGCTGCTCGAAGCGATCGCCGCGCTGGTTCGCGAGACCTGATCGCTGCGCGCGCGCAGCAAGCCTCGCGCACCGATCATCGGGGCGCGTGGCACCCGGGCGCCTGCGCGAGCAACGCAGGCCAGCGCGTGGCCCAGTCGCCGTCATGTGCGACGCCGGCCACCACCACCGTCCGAACGCATGACCCGCCCACTGCTGCAGCGAAACGCTTCGCGACTTCCGGCGGCACAACGGTGTCCTGCGCACTACTGAAGTGCAACTGCGCGATCGTCGCCAAACGCGCGGCGGTGTCGATCGGGTTGAGCGACGCGGGCATGGCAGACACGCCGTGGAGGCGATTGACATAGGCCACGTCGAGATTGCCCGCCACGGTACGCAACGACAAGACGTCGTCACGACGTGCGGCCACGAGCGCCGCGATCGCGCCGCCCCCCGAATAGCCGACGAGTCCCACGCGTTGTCCCGGCACGCGCGCGGCGATACGTCCGACGGCGTCGTTCATCGCATCGACTACCTCCGGCGCAAACCGTTTGCCGGTCCAGTACCTCACGTTGCATGTCGGGTTCTGCGACATGGGCGTGAACTGGCACGGACGCGCGAGATAGACCACATTAGGAGAGGTATCCGCCGCTGCCAGCGCGAGCCCTGTCGCGGCAACCGGCGTTGGATCGAGCGACGGCTCGGTGCGTGACAGCCAGGCGAGCCCATCGCCTTCGATGTAGATGCGCACCGGCGCGTCGGGCCGGGTGATGCGGGAAAAAGCCGTCAACACGAAAGGGCCACCCTGCACCGTCTCGCGATGCAGCCCGCCCGCCTCGGCGAGCGTCTGCGCGTGAGCGTCGCGATCGAGACTGGCGCAGCCTGACATGAGCCCCACCGCCAACGTGCAAATGAGTACGCACGCCCAGCGTTCAGCGCGCATGACCGGGTGCCGCAATGCCGGAATTGCCCACGAATGCCTCGAGCGCTTGCGCTGCCCGAACGGCCACGGGCGTCCACTCCGCCCTCGCCGTCTGACGGAACAGACGCATGCCCGGATACCACGGCGAATCGTCGCGCCCTTCGAGCCAGCGCCAGTCAGGCACGAACGGGAGCAGCACCCAGACGGGCCGCCCCATCGCGCCGGCCAGATGCACGGGTGACGAATCGACCGAAATGAGCAGGTCGGCCAGATGCAAAATCGCGGCCGTGTCTTCGAAATCACGAATCTCGTCGCTGAGCGAGACCACTGCCATGCCCGCGGGCGGCGTGTTCGCCTGCGCCGACGCAGGGCCCTTCTGAATCGAGAGGAACGTGGCACCCGAGGCACCCAGCGGGGCCAGTTGTTCGAGCGTCATCGAACGATTATGGTCGTTCACATGCTCGGGACGGCCCGCCCAGACCATCGCCACCCACGGCTTCGGCACGTTGGCGAGTCGCTCGCGCCAGAACGCGACGCGCACCGGATCGGCACTGAGGTATGGCATCTCGCCCGGCAGATCGTCGAGCTTGAGCCCCATCGCCATCGGCAAGCTCATCAGCTCGCAGTGCATATCGAATGCCTGGGTCAGCGTGCCGCGCGCCACGATATCCGTGTCGCCCCACATGCGCTTTGCGATGGACAGCGCCTCGTGGTTGACCTCGAAAATCACCCGTGCCTGACTACGCTCGCGCGCCCAGCGTGCCATGCGCATGAACTGGAACGTGTCGCCATAGCCCTGTTCGTCGTGAATGAGCAGCGTCTTGCCGGGGATCGGCTGCCCGTCCCAGCGCGGACGTTGCACCTTGCGCTCGATCGATTGCGTATGCTCGAGGCTGTAGCGATACCGGTACTCGCGCCACCCGCGCTCGAAGTCGCCGAGCAGCAGCAGCGCTTCGGCCAGATCGAAACGGTTGGAAAAATCGCCCGGCACCTGACGCGCGAGCATGTCGAGTACATCGCAACCTTCTTTCGTCTTGCCTTGCGCGCGTAGCACCATCGCCAGCAATCGCCAGACGCTCATCGCTGCAGCGCCCTTCGCCACCATGTCACGCAGCAACGTTTCCGCACCGGCGAAATCGTGCGCGGCAACGCGTGCAGCGATGGCGTCATGCATGACGGTTTGCGCCGGGCTCTGCTCGTCGGACGCAGGCGCTGGCGTTACCGTTGCGTCGGTTTCCCCGTGTGCGCCGGCCTGCGAGCGGTTCCGCGCACCGATGTCGGCATGCGCCTGCTCCCGCGCCGTCATGTCCGCTTCCACGTCGGCCAACGCCGCGCGCGCGTCAGCACTTTCCGGCACGAGACCGATCGCTTCGCGCGCACATGCGAGAGCTTCGTCGAGCCGTCCGACAAGACGCAAGATGCGCGCCCGTGCCACGAGGGTGGACGGATGCCGCAGTGCAAACGCCGACATCACTTCCACGATCTGCAACGCGCCGTCGACGTTACCGCGCGCCAGTTCGACGTCGGCGAGATTCCGATACGCGTCGACAAACTGCGGGTTGATTTCGATGGCGCGGCGCGCCAGCCCAGCCGCTTCGTCAAGGCGCTGCTGGCCGCGCAACAGCGCTGCCAGATTGCTATGGGCGTCGGCACGCTGCGGGTCGAGGGCGAGCGCCCGACGATAGTGTTTCTCGGCCTCGTCGGCATGCCCGAGCAGGGTGGCCGTGTTGCCGAGGTTATTCTGTGCGTCCGCCGACTCGGGCAGCAACTCGCCCACGCGCCGCAAGCTCGCCAGGCTCTGCGCCAGTTGGCCGGATTCCTGCTGCACGATGCCCAGGTTGTTCCATCCTGCGGCAAACGCCGGATCCACTTCGACGGCCTTTTGCGCGGCGTTCAATGCGTCGTCGAGGCGCCCGGCCTGACGGCACATCTCGGCCAGATCGGACCAGCAGGCCGCCGGCACGCCGGGCACCTTGCAGACCTCGCGCAAATGGTCGATGGCCATGTCGAGCTTGCCATAGGCATGCGCCATCAGGCCCAACAGGTAGTGTGCATCCGGATGTCCGGGAGATGCCTCGAGCACCCGGCGGCACAGCACTTCAGCCTGCGGCGCCTGCCCTGCCTGCCAGTGCGTATGCGCGCGTGCGATCGCCTGAGCAAACGTGAGGGTCTCGGCGACAGGCACATCGGCCGAGCCCGGCGCGTGGGCGGCCCCGGAAGGCGAAGAAGAGGAAGCGGAGGACATCGACAGGATGGGAAGGCGGTAGCGACCGCACGATACTTCCACGGCGCTCGCAATCGTGTCAACGACTGCGAGCGCCAGTGTCGGCTCAATGCATCAACCGGTCAGAAACGCTGCTGGATACGCACGATACCCGTGTGCGACACGAAGCCCGAGCCTGCCTGCAGGTTGTAGCGGATCGACGCGCTCATGTTGTTCGCGCGCACCAGCGTGAGACCCAGCGAGATGTCGGCCAGGTCGGAAACCGGCGTCGCACCGACGGTCGTGAAGCCCGTCTCGCCCGTCGGATCGGCCGCGAAGCTCGCGCCCGTCGACAGGCGCGTGCGGTTGTACTCATGCACCCAACGCACGCTCAACTCAGGCAACCACGTCCCCGAAGACGTCTCGAACGGCACGCCGATCTTCGCGCCCAGCGCACTGCGCACCGAACTTGCGTTCGCGCTGCCCACCGACAGGGCCGTACCATTCCCGCCGGTTTCCGTGTAGCTGTTCTGCGTCAGATAGCTGTACGTGAGGCTTGCGAGCGGCGTGACGATGGCACGACCCAGCGCCAGCGGCCAGCCGAATTCGGCACTGCCCACGTACTGCTGACCGTTGAAGCTGCCGTTCGCCGCACCGTTGAAGCCCTGCATCGATACCAGGCGCGTCGAGTTGTAGCGCTGCATCACCACCGAGCCCGTGAGGTTCACGTACCACGGCTCGCCGGTGTAAGCGGCGTAACCGATCAGGCCGTAGCCATTCACGCTCGTGTTGTTGCCCGACGTGGTGCCGTCGTTGTTGATGACCGTGCGCGAGAACTGGAATGCACCGCCGGCGCGCCAGCGGTCGCCGAACGCGCGATCGGCACCGATAAGCAGGCCGCCGTAGTTGGCGCCGTAGCCGTCCAGACCATCGCGTGCGGACTGGCTGGCGTGACCGCCGAACGCCTGCCCCCAGACACCCCAGTTCGCTGCGGCGTCGCCGGTGGCGACACCCGTGCCGCCTGCCGACGCCATGCGCAATCCGTTCACGTGCGAGCCCACCACATTGATCGAATCGAACGTGGCGGCGCCTGCCGCGCGCGTGGTCTGCGCCGGAGCGAGTTGCTGACCGACGCGGTTGGCCGATGTCGTCGAGCCATCGGACAGCGAGCCCAGCGTTGCGTTATACAGATTCAGCAGCTGGGGGTTGCTCACGCCCGTGTAGCCGAGCAGGCCGCGCAAGGCCGACTGGGCATTCTGCGTCGACGCAATGGTCGCGTTGGTGCGCGGATCGAACGCCGGCATCGTGCCACCGGCATTGCCGCCAGCGCCGCCGTTACCGGTGCCCGTGCCACTGCTGCCGCCCGTACCGCCGCTGCCACCGCCTGTGCCCGCGTCATCGTCCTGCCCCGCGTTCGGATCGGAGACCACCGTCAGCACCAGATCGTGCTTCGTGCCGTTGACCACGTTCGCACCCGTCGCGCCAAGCGTCGTCGAACCGTTCACGCGGTACTTGAGCGAGCCTTCGTTGTAGTTCGCCGTACCGGCGGTGTCGATCACAACGTAACGCTGACCGATCGCGAACGAATATCCGAGCGACTGGAGTGCGATGCGCGAACCGGCCGCCAGCGTGGTGTTGCCCGCCACGACGAGTCGGCCATAGCCGCTGTCGGCCGACATGTCGCCGGTGGTCACGGCATTGCCTGCCACGCCGATCTGGAGCGTGCCGCCTGCCGCCTGATCGTAGTTGCCGCCAACGTTCAGGGAACGGTTGACCTGCAACACCGAGGCGTCGTTGCGTACCGTGCGTGTGCCGCCGAGGTCAAAGTGGTCGTCGAGCACAAGCCGGCCGCCGGTAAAGCGAGTATCGGCCAGGGTACTGACAATGGTTCCCGGGAACGCGCCGCCGAAGCCTGTGAGTGTGCCGTACGTGCCGTCCGTCGCGCCCGCGATCTTCAGTTCGTTAGGCGATCGGTTGATGATCCAGCCTGCAATCGTGCCTGCGTTATTGATGGCCGCAATCGACGACGTCGCCGCCTGGTTCGAAATGGCGCCGCCGATGCCGGTGATCAGACCGCCGGCCAGGTTGTTGATCGTGCCGATGGACGACTCGTTGTAGACACCGTAGTAGTCGCCCTTGATCGTTCCGGCGTTGTTGATCGCGCCGATGGTGCCGGCGAAGACCGTGCCGCTCACGATCTGATACGAGTTGCGCAAGCCTTCGGCCAAGGCGCCCACCGTGCCCGTACCGGCCGAGAATACGCCCCCTGCGACGTTGTCGATCTTGCCGATCGAGCCACCGTAGTTCGCAAAACCGTATTGCAAGCCGTCAATCGTGCCACTGTTCCTGATCTCACCGAACGACGACGGATGGAGCGGATCGCCGGAGGCGGTCAGCATCACGCCGGTGAAGCCGTTGATCCGGCCACTGTTGGTGAGCGTGCCCACGCCTGCCGTGGTCCACAAGCCCACGCTGTTCGACGACGTGAACATGGACTGGATCGTGCCGTTGTTCACGAGCGTCGTCAGCGAGCCGGTGTTGGCGACGCCCAGCGTTGCGCCCTGAATCAGGCTGTTGTTCTCGAGGCGGGTGAGTGCGCCGGTGTTGTTCACACCACCGAGGTTGTCCGACATGATCGTGCCGTTGTTCACCACCTGACCGACCACACCGCCCACATACAGCCCCGAGTTCGTACCGCCGGTCGCCGAGATCATCCCGTTGTTCAGCACGCTATCGACCTGGCCGCCGTTGCTGGCAATGGCCAGTGCGCTCCTGCCGACGAGGGTGCTCGCAATCGTGCCCGCGTTCGTGATTGAGCCAAGGCGACCGGTGATCGACGCCTGCGCAGTGCCGGTCACATTCAGGTTCGTGCCGTCGAAGCTCCATTGCGACGCTTCAACAGCTCCCACGCCCGACAACAGGTTGTTCGTGCCGTTGACCACGCCCAAGACGCTGGGCGTGAAGAGCGTCACCAGCAGCGTACTGCCCTGGTGCGCACCGCTGGCGGCGAGCGTCGAATTGCCGTTGACGACATACCGCAGCTGGCTTTCGTTGTAGTTCGTCGTGCCGGCCGTATCGATAATGACGTAGCGCTGACCGGCCGCGAAAGCATAGCCCATCGATTGCAGCGCAATGGTCGAGCCCGGGGCAATGAACGTGTTACCACTCACAAGCAGGCTGCCGTAATTCGACAAGGTGCTGCCTGCCACACCGATTTGCAATGTGGCGTTCGCGCCCTGGTCGTAGTTACCGAAGATCGAGAGCTGCCGGTTGACCTGCAGCACCGAGCCGGCATTGTGCAGTGTGCGCACGCCGGTAATGGTGCCATTGACCATGGTGCGCAGATCGAAGTCGTTGTTCACCAGCAGATTGCCACCGGTCAGCCGCACGTCGGCATAGGTACTCACGATGGTGCCCACGTTCGTGCCACCGCCGTAGCCGGTAATGGTGCCGAACGTGTTGTCCGTCGCGCCGCTGATGCTCAGTTCGTTTTGCGAACGATTGATGATCCAGCCCGCGATGGTGCCTGCATTGCGAATCGCGCCAATCGATGCAGCCGGCGCCTGATTCGAAATCGCACCACCAAGGCCCGAGATTACACCGCCCGCGAGGTTATCGATAAGGCCGATGTTGTTGTCGTTGAAAATGCCGTAGTAGCTGCCGGAGATCGCGCCCGCGTTGCTGATCGTGCCGATGGAGCCCACGGCCAGGCTACCGTTAACGGAGGTACCAACGTTATAGATGCCGAATGCGAAGCTGTTCTGCGCGTTACCCGCAGTCATCGAGCCTCCGGCCCGATTGTCGATCTTCGTGATCGTCCCGCCGTAGTTCGCCAGGCCTGATTGCACACCGGAGATACTGCCGTTGTTCGTCACCAGATCGAGCGTACCGGGTACCGGGGTCGTCGCATAGTTGACCAGCCCGAAAAAGCCCGTGATGAGCCCCTGATTGGTCAACTGACCGAGATGCCCCGTGTTGAGGGCGCCATAACCCGAAGGCGCACTCAACGTCCCCGTGTTCTGAACCGACGTGAGCGAGCCGTAGTTCGCCAGGCCGTTCTGAACGCCGGAGACCGTACCGCCATTCTCGAGCGACGTCATCGTGCCAGTGTTGTTCACTCCGGCGAGCGAATCGCTCCTGATCTCCCCGTTGTTCACCAGCGTGCCAACCGCACCGCCGTTGAAGAAACCGGAATTGGCCGTGCCGGTCGAGGCAATGCTGCCATCGTTCACGAAGCGATCCACCGAACCGACGATCGCCGAGATCCCCATGGCCGACGTGCCCGTGAGCGTGCCGGCGTTCGTGAACGTGCCGATGGCGCCCGTCACGGTGGCGAAGGTCGTGCCGGAGATGGTGACGTTACTACCATCGGACGACCAACCCGTGCCACCGGCAGGCACGCCTTGAGGTATTCCCGTTGTACCGCCAATCCTGCCGATTTCTTCCGGCGAAATCAGCGTGACGATCAGATCGAGGTAGTTGCCGTTGCTCTGTTTCACGCCGCTGCCGGCGAGGGGTGCCCCACCAATGACGTACTTGAGGTTGGCTTCGTTGAAATTGGAGGCCCAATTGGTCGTTTCGAGCACGACGTAGCGCTGCCCCGCAGCGAACGAGTAGCCCATCGACTGTAGCGCGATGGTCGAACCGGACATCAGCGCCACGTGACCATCGACGATGAGGCGGCCGTAGCCGCTGTCCGTGGTCCGGTCACCCGTCGCCGTCGCGCCGGCGCCGACCCGGATTTCGAGCGTCGCATTCGCGTCCTGCTGATAGTTGCCCGTCACATTGACGACACGGTCGAGGCGCAGCTTTGCCCCGCTGTTGTACATCGTGTAGGCACCCATCCGCACGTTGTCATTGAGCAGCACGCTGCCGCCCGCAAAACGCAGATTCGACAACAGGTTCTGGATCATGCCGACGGCACCGGTGCCGGCGTATCCCTGCAGTACGCCGTACGTGGTGCCGTCCGTGGCACCCGTGATCGTCAAGTCCTGCGCCCCGCCATTGACGATGTTGCCGGCGATCGTACCGGCATTGTTGATCACGCCGATCGAACCGCCGCCGCCGCCCACCATGATGGCACTGCCTCCACTGCGGATCGTGGCGCCGACGTCGTTGTTGATGGTGCCGATGTTGCTGCCGGGCACGCCCGTCACGATGCCGAACCCGGCGCCCCCCCCATCGATCAGGCCGCCTGCGAGGTTATGAATCTCGTTGATCGAGCCGGAGTTGTTGATGCCACCCGCCGCTCCGCTGATTACCCCGGCGTTGGCAATACTGCCAATCGTCGCGTTGTAGACCGTGCCGTCGATCGTCGAAGTCGCGTTGCTGATACCGTAGGCATAGCCGCCCGTGCCAGTGGCTGCGATGGTACCGGCAGGCGTTGCACCGACGGCGCCGGTGTTCGTGAGCGACGTGATGCTGCTGCCCGCGTTGTACACACCGACGGACACTCCGGTGATTTCGCCTGAGTTCGTGAGCGTGCCCACCGACACCGTCGGGCTCGATGTGCGCTGATTGAGCACGCCGTAGTCACCAGAGATCGTGCCGCCGGTCTGGTTCGTCAAGCTGTCGATCCGCCCCCAATTGCTGACACCCGCCGAATTTCCGCCCGCCGCCGCAGCGATCCGTCCCGAGTTGGTGAGATCTGAGATCGTGCCAAAGCTTTGTACACCCGCGCGGCCGCCCGAGGTACCCGCAACAGTGATCAGGCCCGAGTTGTTGATCGTGCCGATTCGCACGACATTTAGCACACCCTGCGTGTCGCTCGAAATCGTGCCCGTATTGATAATCGACGTGACCATGGTACCGGTCGCGACGATACCGGCTTGCGAGCCGGAAATGGAGCCATCGTTTTCGATGGCACCAAGCGAGCCATAGTTGGCCACGCCATATTCCAACGCACCGGCGATCGTGCCTTGGGCGCTGTTATGAATCGTGCCCATGTCGCCGTTGTTCACGATGGCGGACCGCTGGCTCGTAATCACCCCATCGTTCTGAATGCGCGAGATCGTCCCCAGCACCGTGCCGCTGTTCACGTTATTGATGCCCTGGAGACCGCCGCTGATCGTCCCTATCGTGGTGCCATTGCGTTCGTTGGTAATCGTGCCGATCGTGCCACCGGTACTCGCAATGCCCTTTTGCCCGCCGGTAATGAGCCCGCTGTTGTCGATACTGTCGATCGTGCCGCGCGCCGAGCCGTTGAAGAACGCGTTGATACCGTTCGTTCCCCCCGAAATCGTACCGGCATTGCTGATCGTCCCGATGGTGCCCGTCGCTTGCACGCCACTCGCGCCACCGCCGATCGACCCGACAATGCTTGAGTTGACCCAGTTGTTGCTGAGTCGGCTCAGCGCGCCGGACACGGTCACCCCGGTCGTGCTGCCGTACACTTGGCCATTGTTGTTCAGCACGTTGTTCAACGAGGGGCCTGCAGGCGTCTCGATCACGACACCTTCGGTCGAGCCGTTGAGGGTGCCCGCGGGGTCGATGTTGATCGCGCCGAAAGCGCCGGACATCCCGAGGCTGCTCGCCCCGGTATTGAAGACGTGCAGGTTGACGAGGTCCCACTGCCACCCCGTTCCGCTGGTCGACGATACATCGTCCAGGTAGTACACCTGTGGCAATGCGTCGATGGGCGTGACCCAGCCCACCTGCGTCTGCGCCGCCACTCCGCCTGACATGGCTGCCGTGGCGGCAGCAACGGCCGCGACGGCCGCCTTGCGGGCACGCCGGTCTACCGCGCGCGACTTCTTGCCGTGGCTGCTGGCCACTTCGGAAGCCACCTGATACATGCCCAGACTGGCGCTCCAGACCACGCGATAGATGCGATTCATACGATTCCCCAGGTCTCTGTTCTTCTACTAATGCGTTGAATGACGGAATTCGGCGCGGCTTCCCGATGGCGATACCTGTCCGATGTGCAAACGCACACGCGCCACGACTTCGCTGCGTGAGCGAAGTCCGGCGATCGAGGTCTGACAGGGATTCGGGCGGGAGGCGCGCGTGCTAGCGCGTGGCGTCCGGCTGCCTTGACGGCAAGGCGTTGATATGACCTGCTGACGCTGCAGGTGCACCGATTTTGCGAGAAGCGGTACTGAACATTCGGACTACCCCGTTGATTATTGGCAAGCGTGTACGCTTGAAATTTTTAGTAATTTTTTCGATTCGCCGCATCCTTTCATACGCTTACCAGACTGTCAATCGACAATCGATCGATGATCATACATTCTTGATTTTATTGAATTATTTAGAAATCCTTAAAACCACACTTCGTCCCCCAATCGTCCCAATTCCGAGTTAAATGACGCAAAAAAAGGCGACTCGCCAATTGCGAAGCCGCCTGATTTTTTTGCCTATGAATTCGTAAGCCTATGCAGTCTCTCTCAATGCCTACCGCCTCACCGGAATGAATTGATTGGTATAAAGCGACTCCACCGGTTGGGCTGCGCGCACGACCTTTTTGTCGACGTACGAGGTTTGGACATGCGCCACGATCGTCGGATCGAACTCTCCCGGGCGCAACCGACTCGGGAACACATACTTCGCGTAGTACGTGAGCACTTTCGTCACGAATTCGAGCTTTCCGGCATAGGACGGCACGGCTTCGACATACGCCTTCGACGCTGCCACCGGATCCGCTTCGATCTCGCTCATGGCCTGCATCGTTGCCCTGACGAACTTCGCGATGGTCTCCGGATCGGACGCAATCTTCTTGTCCGAAGCGATGATCGCCTGCCCCATGCCCGGTGTGAGTTGATCCGTCGGCCGGTAGTGCACTTTCACGCCGGTCTCCTCCACGCGTGCGCCCCACTCGGGCGTACCGACCAGTCCGTCGGAGCGGCCGTTGGCGACGTCCTGCCACACGCCATTCGGTCCGCCGGCGTAGATCGTCACATCGCTCTTGGCCAGTTTTCCCGCAGCCAGAATGCCCAGCGTGACGTAATACGAGGTGTCCTCATACGACATGACCGACAGTGTCTTTCCCTTCAGGTCGCTCGCCTGCGCAATGCCACGATCCGCGCGCGTGATGAACTGATGCAGCGGATGGCCGCCCATCAATGCGACGGCCTTGACCTCGATACCGTTGTTGCGCAACAAAATCGGCGTGTCGCCGAGCGCGTCGCCGATATCGCCGTTGCCTGCCGCAAGCTGCTTCCCGACCGCAGCCCCGCCATGCACGGTGATCCACCGGATCTTCAATCCCTCCTTCGCGTAGTAGCCCCGGCTCTGCGCCAGCATGAACGGCGCAAACGCCAGTTCGCCCGGGGGCGCCGCAAGCAGGAACGTCACCTCCTTGAGCGGCGCCGCCCCCTGCGCCTGAACCGCACCTGCCGTCATCCCCAGCGTGCCTGCGGCCACCATCGCGCACAGTGCCTTGTGTCCCCATGCCGTCCAACGATTGCGTTTCACGTTCACCTTGTCCTCGCGTTTGTTTGAGATCTTCTTCCGGATGAACCACATCGGCCTTCGCATGCCCGCGACGCCGCTATCCCGCCAAGTCGCTACCTGATCTTTCGCCAAAAACCGACTACGCCGCGTCCGACGCCTTCTCCTCCCCCGCGCCGTGCACCGTGAAGAACTTCGCACCGCGCATCTTCTGGCCGACCGCCTGTTCGTACGCCTCGCGCACATCGTCCGGCTGTCCCGCCTGCCCGAAGAAGTCGTGCAGATAAGGCCCGAGCAACGGATGCGCCGACAGCGCCTCACGCGTCAGCCCGTTCAGCATTTCCTCGCGGCAAGCCGACGGCAGAAACACGCGCTCGTTCTTCGCGGGATCGACGATCAGCCCCTTCGGCGTGGCGCCGGCGGCAACCGCATCAAGTTCGTCGAAGAATTTCCGGCGCAGCATCACGACACCACGGTCGCTCGCGCCCAGCGTTTCCTTCGAACGATCGGTAATGCGCCCTTGCCCCACCCACGCGGCAAAGTCCTGATTCGCCACGTGCGACGTGATCCAGTCACCGTTCTCGTCATACAACGGGCCATACCAGGTGGGAATGCGCGGCTGGACATACGGCTCCTGCTCCTTCGGCACGCGATTGAAGACCCAGAACACCGACAACGTGTTTTCGTCGTCGATGGGCACCCGCCATTCGAAGTGATGCCCCAGATAGAAACCGTTGGGCCAAAGCGTCACCCGGCCCACTGTCCACATCACGTTCTCTTCCGTCTCCGCTGCACGCAGACGCTTGTAGACGAAGCCATGATCGAACTCTTCGTAGGTCGTCTTCAGGTGCGTGGGCACGTAGGGAGCGGTCGCGTCCTGCTGGCGGGCCGTCCAGTTGTTGTGCGTCCATTCGAAGTGCACCGGATCGATGGAATTCTCCTGGCACTGAAACCAGTTGCAGGGAATCTCGGCCATGACCACCTGTGCGAAGCCGTGCTCGTAGCTGAACGCCTCCCAATCCGGTAATTCGGGCGCCGGCAGCGGCCCCATGTACGCCCACAACATGCCCGCCTTCGCGCGCACTTCGTAGGCCACGATCCGGGTCTTCTGACGCAGGCGCGCCTCCGGATCGACGATCTCCTCGAACGGCTGATGCGTGCACGCCCCGTCGCGACTGAACTCCCAGCCGTGATAGGCACAACGCAGACCGCACTGCTCGACGATGCCGAACGCCAGATCGGCATTGCGGTGCGGACAACGCCGCTGGACCAGACCGTAGTTGCCGGAAAGGTCCTTGTAGAGCACCAGGTCTTCACCGAACAGACGGATCGGACGTACCGCCTTGTCGTCGAATTCGGAGACACCGGCGACCGGATGCCAATAGCGCCGCAGATAGTCGCCCATGGCAGTGCCGGGGCCGACTTCCGTCAGGCGTTTGTTCTTTTCTGGACTGAGCATGCTTGCGTCTCGAAGGGGAGGTGGATGCCTGCATTTTTGATCGCAAGACGCGCGCAAGGAACTACCGCAAAATTCAAATGAGTTGCCGTTCGTCCCACCGGCGCATTTGTGTGACCGATGCGCCCGGCTGCCCCACATCACAAACAAGACACGATGGATCAACTGAGCGAAGTTCTGGCAGACGTACACGCCACGGCCGTGGTGACCGGCCACTTCACGCTGCACGCCCCGTGGGCGTTCGACAAGCCACCGGTGCAGGGCATCCCGTTCCGGATCTGTCGCGGCGCGTCGTGCTGGCTCCATGTCGAGGGAGAGGCCCCCGTGTTCATGCGCGAAGGCGATGTCGTATTGCTGCCGCACGGCAGCGCGCACCGCATGGCGAGCACGCCGGAGGTAGTGGCCGTCCCCTTCGACGACCTGCTCGCCGAGCGCGGTATCACGCCGCGCTCGGACACGCCACTGGCCATGATTGTCGGCGGCGACGGCCCGGTGTGCGAATTGCACACGGCAATCGTGGGATTCGCATCGGCGCATCGCCATCCGATCTTCGCGATCCTGCCGCCCGTGATTCATATCCGTCACGACGATCCGGCAGTTGCCCCCTGGCTGAAAGTCACGTTGCAGAACTTCATCGAGGAGTCGATGGCCTGCCAGCCGGGTTGGATGATTGCAGCAGCCCGTTTGTCCGACGTGCTCTGCGTGCAGATGGTGCGCGCCCACGTGCTGCAGAACGCGAGCGTGGGCGCCCACTGGCTCAAGGGGTTGCTCGACAAGCAGATCGGCCGTGCCGTGCTCGCGATTCACCGCGAGCCGTCGGCGCCGTGGGACGTGCGCCGGTTGGCCGCGTTGGCAGGCATGTCGCGCTCGCGCTTCGTGGCGCGCTTTACCTCGCTGGTCGGCACCCCACCGATGGCGCATCTGACGGGCGTACGCATGCACCTCGCGGCCGAAGCGCTCGCCACGCATCATCTGCGCGTGGCGGAGGTTGCCGACAAGGTCGGCTACACGTCGGAGAAGGCGTTTTCACGGGCGTTCAAACGCTGGGCGGGCGACACGCCGCGTGCCTTCGGCCAGCGCACGCGCGACCTCCTCGACGCGAGCGAGCCATAGTCCGATGGCGCGTCCAGCGAGCGTGGCGGGCTTGCGCTACACTCGCCTGACCCCGCGTGAACAACCACCGGTTGTCCACCGCCCCGCCCACTTCCGCCTCACCCTTCATCAAGGACAGGACAATTCCATGAGCACGAACCTCGAAACCATCGGCGTCAATCGCAACGACGGCACGTCTGCCACGCTGGGCGACTATGCCGGCAAAGTCCGTCTGGTCGTCAACGTCGCCTCGAAGTGCGGCCTCACGCCGCAATACGAAGGCCTCGAGCGCCTGTACGAAGACAAGCGCGCCGCCGGACTCGAAGTGCTGGCCTTCCCCGCGAACAACTTCAAGGGTCAGGAGCCGGGCACCGATGCCGAGATCCTCGACTTCTGCACCACGCAATACAACGTCACCTTCCCGTTGTTCGCCAAGATCTCCGTGCTGGGCAACGACCGCCACCCGCTCTACACCGCGCTCGTCGACGCCAAGCCGGAAGCCACCGGCGAAGGCCCGTTCCGCGAACGCCTCAAGGGCTTCGGCGTGGAGCGCGACAACCCGGCCGACGTGCTGTGGAATTTCGAGAAGTTTCTGGTCGGTCGCAATGGACAGGTCGTGGCCCGCTTCTCGCCGGATGTGAAGGCGGACGATCCGCGCCTGGTCGCCGCCATCGACGCCGAACTGGCCAAGTAATCGGGGCGCACTCCAGCGTCCGAAAATGCAAAAGGGGGCTGCGCAATGCATGCCCCCTCGTGCCGCAGCTCGCCGCAAGACGGTTGCCGGCGCGCCATGTTCGCCTCACGTGCGAGGCTTGTGTCCAGACACGCCTTGCACGGGCCTCATGGCATCCCATCGCGCGCCGGTTCCCGCTTCTCGCGACAACTCGCGAAAGCCGGGCGCGTCATCCCCCCGGATTGACGCGCCCGACATGCCCGACTCAGCGCTTGGCCGTGTCGGTCATGAACTTGCCGGTCGGCGCTTCGCCGCCCTTTTTCTGACGACGCGAATTGCCGTCGATTCCGCCATCCACTGCCCACTCGGCGAACACCGTCGGGCCCGGCTCGAAGTCGCGCGGCTGCCATTCGGGCGTCAGAATGTCCTCGTCGGCGTAGTACTCGATCAACGCGCCGCACGGATTCTTGAAGTACCAGAAATAGGCTGACGAAATCGGGTGACGGCCCGGGCCGAGTTGCGTCTCCCAGCCGCAGCGATCGATGTGCATGCCGCCGCCGAACACTTCGTGAATGTCGCGCACGGTGAACGCCACGTGATTCAGACCGCGTTTGCCGTTGGGCAACGCCAGCAGGAACAGGTCGTGATGGCCGCCATGCGGCGCACAGCGCATGAACGCGCCGCGATCGGGATAACGATCCGACAGCTCGAAGCCCAGCTTGTCCTCATAGAACTTCTGCGTGGCCGCCAGCGCGTTGGTGAAGAACACCACGTGGCCGACTTCGATCGGCTGCGCCCGTTCGTACACCGGGCTCGGCGTGTTCACACGCTGCGCCGGAATACCCCACGGATTGGTCGGCGCGCCCTTCACATCCACGGCGCGTTTGGCCGTCACTTCAACGCGCACCGCCAGGCCGTTCGGATCGATACAGCCGGTCGCGCCGTCCTTGAAGTAGTAGCCCGGCTGATCGGCGAGACGATCGGCGATGGCCGAAACTTCGTCGGCCGTCGTCACGCCCCAGGTCACTTCGCGCAGCGTCGGACCGTCTTCCATGGCCGGCGGCAGCGACGGATCGTCGTGACGCACCGCCAGCACGCGGCCGCCATTGAGCGTTTCGAAGCGCGCACCGTTGGCGTCGGCATGCACTTCGGTCAGGCCCCAGTCCGCCAGAAAGCGGCGGCAGGTGTCGAGGTCGGTGACCCCGTAGGTAATTTGTTCGATGCCCAGAATCGTCATGACTGTCTCGGGGATAGTGTCGGGTTCGGAAAGGATCACAGATCCAGCGTCAGACGGTCGCCCTTGCAACCGGACACGCAGATCATCATGACCTTGTTCTCGGCGCGCTCGGACGCACTCAGCACCGAGTCGCGATGGTCGGGACAGCCGTCGAGCACGCGCGTCTCGCACGCACCGCACACGCCCTCCATGCAACTGTGCTCGGCGTCGATGCCGGCGGCCAGCAGCGTCTCGAGCAGCGTGGCGCCGGCCGGCACGGCAAGCTCCTTGCCGGACTTCGCCAGCTTCACCACATAGCCTTCGGACGTGGCGGGCGGCGGCGCGTCGGGCGCGGCAGCAAACCGTTCGATGTGAACGTTACCGATGCCGGCCTCGGCGCAGGCCGCTTCGAACGCGTCGAGCATCACACCGGGGCCGCAGCAGTACGCGTGCGTGTCGGCGGGCTGCCCGCTCAGGAACGTGGCGAGCGACGCCGGCTTGCCGTCGTGCTGGTCGTCGAAGTGAAGCGTCACATCGCCGCCAAGCGCGTTCAGTTCGTCGAGAAACGCCGCTTGCGGTGCCGTACGGGCGCAGTACATCAGCTTGACGCTGCGACCCAGCGCGCGAAGACGACGATACATGCACAGAATCGGCGTCACGCCGATACCGCCCGCGACCAGCACGGTGTGCGCGGCGCTCTCGTCGAGTTCGAAGTGATTGCGCGGTGCGGAAATGTCCAGCGTCATGCCCACGCGGAAGTTGTCGTGGATGAAGCGCGAACCGCCACGGCTCTTCGGGTCGGCCAGAATGCCGAGCACGTATCGATTCGCTTCGCCGGGGGCGTTCACGAGCGAATAGCTGCGGACCAGCCCGCTCGGCAAATGCAGATCGATGTGCGCCCCGGGCGTGAAATCGGGAAACGGTGTGCCGCTTTGCGCCGCAGGCACGAGTTCGATGCTCATGATGCCCGCCGCTTCATAACGAAGCGTGCGCACCATCGCCGACAGGTTTGACTTGCTCATAACGCCGCTCTCAGATATTGCTGATTCTCTTCACGTCCGCGGGCGTCAACCGGCCACGGACAAATCGATGTCGAGCCGTGCGAACGCCTCGATCTCCACACGCAGCTCCGGAAACACCAGGCCGCTGACTTCCACGAGCGTCGAGCACGGATACGCGCCGCCGTTGGCGGCCACGTCTGCGAAGAACTCGCGGCGGGCGCGACCGACCTCGTCCTTGTCGGCGATGTCCGTCACGTACACCACCAGCTTGTAGATGTTCGCCAGACACCCGCCCCCGCCTTCGACCAGCGCGCGAATCTTGCCGAGCACCACGAGCGTCTGCTCGTAAGTCGTGAGCGGCTTTTCCGCGTTGCGCGTGGCCGGATGCGCGGTCATGCCCGACATCAGGATTTCATTGCCGAAGCGAATGCCATTGGTCCACGTGGCCGTGCCCAGATCGGGCACGTCGGCGGCACGGATTCGCTCGGCCTTCTGCGATTGAACGTTCGACATCGATCGTCTCGTGTGGCTTACGCCTTGCCTTGCTGCAGGCGCTCGAGTTCCGCCTTCGCCAGGTTCTTCAGATGACGACGCAGACGTACGATGCCCATGTCGTGCTGGTACAGATGTTCGTTCTGGTTGGCATCGGCTTCCATGTCTTCGAGCATCACGCGATCCTGCTCGAGCACGGCCCAGTGGCGCGCTTCGAGTCGATTGCGGTACAGGAAGCGCCACGTGTCGCGCTGCCAGCCGTCGAGCTTGCGGCAACGCCAGTGGAACACGGCGGCCAGGGTCGGCGAGATCGGCGTGTAGCTGCCCACGATGACGAAGTTGCCGCCGGGGCCGCCCGTCTTCGGATACGGAATCTCCAGACGCATCCAGTGCGTGCCGGTGTCGGCCCACTCGGTCCAGTCGAAGTTCACGTCGCGCTGGCCTTCCTTCTCGAAGACGAAGCCGCGCTCGGTGTCGCGAATGCGGAACGCCGCCGAGTTGTCGCCCTCGGCCATCGAGTGCGACTGCTTGTGCAGGTACGTGCCGTGCATCGGGTCCATCACGTTATCCAGCACGTAACGGTAATCGCCCTTCCACTCCGTGTAGCACAGGAACGACGAGAACTCGCCGTCGGCGTCGAGCTCCTCGGGCAGCACCAGCGGCGGCGGCGTGTCGATGTTCTCGGTGGCGTTGTACAGCCAGATCGCGCCGTTGCGCTCAATGATGTGATACGCCTGCGTGGGGCGCGAGCCTTCGAGCTTGCAGCCCGGGCTGCCCGGCACGCGCATGACGGTGCCGTCGCAGCGCACCTGCACGCCGTGATAGCCGCACGCGATGCGATCCCCCATCACGATGCCTTTGGACAGCGGCGCGCCGCGATGCGGGCAGTGATCGTCGAGGGCGTGGACCTGGTTGTCCTGGTCGCGCCAGAACACGAGCTTCTTGCCCAGGCGGCGCAGCGAGACCGGCTCGCGGCCGACCATGTGCGACGGGCAAATCGGATACCAGAGGTTCTTCAGGCCGCGCTCGAGAATGGCGTCGGCAGTGAGGATAGGCTGTTGCGTAGTCATGGGGGACCTCTCTGCGGCGCTCGCCGCACGCGGGTGGCGGCGGCGATCGCACGATGTGATGTTTTTACTCTTCGGCCAGTCGGGCGATCTGCGCGGTGTAGATCGCTTCGGTCCAGACCTCACCCTCCTGCGGGCCGGGGCCGGTGCGATTCAGGTAGGCGACAAGGCCCGCCAGATCGTGAGTGCCGGCCGCGTAGGCGCGCTCGATGGCGTCGCCCAGCAGGCTTTCGTATTGCGTCGGCGCATGAAGACGCGCTTGATGCGGTTCGAGATAACGGTCCATCATTTCCCTCCATTGCGAACCCGTTCGCGAATGCGCGCGTGCACGGGTACGAAGTCGTAAGTCGGATAGCATTCGGTGCGAAATACGCCCCAGGCCGAGCGCTCCAATTCCACGTTGACCACCGGCAGCAGATGCGGGGGCAGTTCGAGCGTGACGATCTGGCCGAAGCCCATCGCCACGGTCCACGACACCACCTTCACCCCGGCAGGCGGGAAACGCTCCCACCATTCGGCGGCTTTCAGGCGCTCCTGAAAGTCGTCGAGATTGTTCGACTGGTCGTGACGCAGAAACACCGTCAGCAACATCGTTTCGGGGTGCGCGGGGGCTGCGGACGTTGCAGCGCCGTCGGTGCCCGTTGTGGTCTGGCTCATGAGACGTCTGCCCTTATTGCACGAACTGGTTGGTGAACAGGTCGGCCGGATTCGACTTGTCGCGAATGACCTTTTCCTGCGCGTAGAAGTCCTGCAGCTTCGTCACGCGCGCCGGATCGAACGCGCCCAGACGCTGCTGGCCCGGATACACATTGCGTGCGTAGTACGTGAGGATCTTCTCGATCTCGGCTTCCTTGCCCTTGTAGCCCGGCACGGCGGCGCAGTATTCCTTCGCGGCGCCTGCGGGGTCGCGCATGATCTCAGCTACCGACTTGATCGTGGCGCGCACAAACTTACGGATCATTTCCGGCTTCTCGGCAATGGTCTTGTCCGACGCCAGAATGGCCTGCGCCATGCCCGGGAAGTACTTGTCGGTCGACGTCATGGTGATCTTCACTCCCGCGTCTTCGATGTTCTGCGCCCACTCCGGCGTACCGACCATCACCTCGGCCTTGCCCGTGGCAACCTGCTGCCACACGCCTGCGGGACCCGCGCCCTGGATACGGGCGTCGTTGCGCGTGAGACCGGCCGAGGCCAGCAGACCCAGCGTCGCGTAGAAGCCGGTGTCCTGATAGGCCAGCACAGTGATCGTCTTGCCCTTCAGGTCGGCGGGCGACTTGATGTTCGCGTCGTCGCGCACCACCAACTGGTGCAGCGTGCGTCCGCCGAGCAGCGCCACGCCTTTGATCGGAATGCCATTCGGACGCAGCACGATCGGCGTGTCGCCCAGACCACCGCCCAGATCGCCGTTGCCGGACGCGAGCTGCTTGCCCACGTCGGCACCGCCCTGCACCGTCAGCCAGCGCACCGACAGCCCTTCGGCGGCGTAGTAGCCCTTCTTCTCGGCCAGCATCAGCGGCGCGAAGGCCGGCAGGTTCGCCGGGGCCGGGAGCAGATAGGTGATCTGCTGCGTGGCCGGCTGGGCTTGCGCCGCCACCGGTGCGGCCAGGCCCGTGAGACCGGCCACGGCGCACAGACCCGCCGTCAGAAAGGCGCGACGCGCCAACGATGCACGGAAAATCGACAACATATCTCTGCCTCGCTCAGTTTTGTTCAGTTGCGGTTACCGCGATGCCCCGTGCATCGCGGCTTGTCATGCCATCTCTGCTTCGCTCAGACCTTGCCCGCCCAACCGAGCGGGTGGTCGTTCATGCCCCAATAGAGGCTCTTCTGATTCGTGTACTCCAGCAGCCCCAGACGCCCCTTCTCACGCCCCATGCCGCTCTCCTTCCAGCCGCCGAACGGCGTCGAGATCGAGAACTGCTTGTAGGTGTTGATCCAGACGGTGCCGGTCTCGAGCGCGCGACCGATGCGCCAGGCGCGCTTGTAGTCGCGTGTCCAGATGCCGGCGGCAAGTCCGTAGACGCTGTCGTTGGCCTCGGCAAGCAGATCGGCTTCGTTCTCGAACGGCAGCACGGCCAGCACCGGCCCGAAGATTTCTTCCTGCACCATGCGCGCCTGATTGGTCAGGCCCGCGATGATCGTCGGCTGGTAGAAGTAGCCCTTTTCACGCCCGTCGCCGGCCGGACGCTCGCCACCGCACAGCAGGCGGCCGCCCTCTTCCAGACCGATGGCGACGTAACGCTCGATCGACTCGCGGTGCGTCGAGGTCACGAGCGGGCCCATCTGCGTGTCTTCACGCAGCGGATCGCCGACGCGCAGTTGCTTCGCCCCGGCCACGAGGCGTTCTACGAACGTGTCGAAGATCGCCTTGTGCACGAACAGGCGCGACCCGGCGATGCACGACTCGCCCGACGAGCTGAAGATGCCGTAGAGCACGCCCGCCACGGCGTGGTCGATATCGGCGTCTTCGAACACGATGGTCGGCGACTTGCCACCCAGTTCGAGCGACACCGGCATCAGCTTCTCGGCCGCCAGACGCGCAATCCCGCGACCGACTTCCGTACCGCCGGTGAATGCCACCTTCTTGACCTTCGGATGACGCACCAGAATGTCGCCGATCACGGAGCCCTTGCCCGGCAGCACCGACAGCACGCCACGCGGCACACCGGCGGCTTCGCAGATGCGCCCCAGTTCGAGCGAGGCGAGCGGCGTGACTTCAGCCGGCTTGAGCACGACGGCGTTGCCTGCGGCGAGCGCGGGAGCGAGCTTCTGCGCGTCCGACGCGATCGGCGAGTTCCACGGCGTGATCGCCGCGACCACACCCAACGGCTCGTGCACGCTCATCGTCAGGAAGTCACCCCTCGAAGGCGTGAGCGTTTCTTCCAGCGTTTCCAGGCACGACGCGAAATATCGGAACGTGCCCGCCGCACTCGCCACGAGCGCACGCGTTTCGCTGATCGGCTTGCCGTTGTCGCGGCGTTGCAGATGCGCGAGGGCTTCGGCGCGCTGCGTGATGCCGTCAGCCACGCGGTGCAGCACGGCGGCGCGCTGATGCGGTTTCAGGCCTGCCCAGTCGGCACGGCGCCAGGCGGCGTCGGCCGCTTCCACGGCTTCGACGGCGTCGTCGGCACCGGCGGCGGCGATCTCGGCGTTCACGCTTTCGTCAGCCGGATACAGGCTTTGATAGCGCTTGCCGGTCCCGGCACGCCATTCACCGCCGACCAGAATATCGCTCGAAAACCCTTGCAGCAAATCTTGATGGCTCATGATGCAGTTCCTGCTAGATCACACAGTTCGCAACGCGGTTGCGCAGCGCGCGAATGGCCGAGTACGCGGTCAGGGCCGACGTCTTGGGGTTGTCCGGCAACGGCTTGCCGCACATCTCCAGCGACATCTCGCCGAACGCGCCGCGCGCCACGATGTGGTGCACGTTGCGCGTGCTCGTGGGGTCGGCGATCAGTCGAACGCGCGTGGCATCGAGGCCGAGGCCTGCGATGGCGACCGTTGCCGCCACGTTCGCGTTCTTCGGATACAGACGCGCCGCGTCGCGGGCGCTGCCTTCGAAGATCACCGTCGCGGTGGTCAGCGTGGCGAGATCGCACACCTGCTCGGCAGGGGTGCCCTGCCAGCCCAGCGGCGGTTTGCGGCCCGTGTACAGCACTTCGTCCAGACCACCCTCTCGGGCGGCGGCAATCGCGTCGATGCCACCGATGGCGCCCGAGAGCAGCGTGACGGTCGACGCGCCGTCCTTCGCGGCCTGTTCGAGCGCGGCGAGCAGATCGGTGTCGGACAGCGCGCCGATGGAGGCCACGGCGCAATCGATCCCCGACTTGAGCAACGGCACCACGTGGCCCGACAGCGCGCTATGGCCCGCGCATTCCAGAACGAAATCCGGGCGGCTCGACAGCGCCTGCGCCGACGACACGACTTCCGTGCCCGGACGCACGCTCTCGCGCACACGCGCTGCGGCATCTTCCGGCACGATCACGTGACCCACGCGCAGATACGGATCGCTCGCGCACGCTTCGTAGACCTTGGAGCCGATCGCGCCGAAGCCGATCAGCGCGACGTCCACGGGACGATGATTCGTCTCATGCATTGACGGGCTCCCGAACCGGCGGGCCGGCGAAATGCGACGCGAAGCTGCCGACCGACAGCATGTCGACTTCGAGCAGCACCGGGCCGTCGTGCGCGACAGCGCGGGCCACGGCCCCTTCTGCCTGATCGATCGCCGTGATGCGCTCGTGCTTGAGTTGGAGGCTGGCGCAGAACGCCGCGAAGTCCGGCTGGTGCAGTTGCACGTAGTGACGACGGCCGCCGTACTGCGCGTCCTGAATGTTGCGGATCACGCCGTAGCACTGATCGTTCATCAGCAGGATGATGACCGGCGCCTTCTCCTGCACGGCCGTGGCGAGTTCGCCCACGTTGACCATGAGGCCGCCGTCGCCGCACAGCGCCACGGTCTTCTTCGCGTTGCCCGCGAGCGCCGCGCCGATGCCCATCTGCATGCCCTGGCCGATACCGCCGCCCAGCGCGTGAACCCCGGCGCGCGGCGAGAAGATCTTCAGCAGACGGTTGCCCCACGTGCTGTTCGAGATCGTGACGTCGCGCACCCAGTTGAAGTCGCGGCCGAGCGCGCCTTGCAGCGCCGCCACGAGTTGGCGATACGGGCCGAGTCCTTCGGCCACCTGCTTGACGGCCGCGTCGCGCGCTGCGGCCAGGTCGGCGTGGAATGCCGGATCGACCGACAGGCGTCCCTGCAGACGATCGGCCAGCGCGTTCAACACGCGTGCGGCGTCGCCCTGCACGAACAGATCGTTGCGATAGCCACGGTTATCGGCCAGGCCGTCGGCATCCACGCGATACAGCGGACGCGGCAGCGCCAGCTTGTACTTGAGCGTTTCGTTACCGCGCAGACGCGAACCGACCACGAGGACCGCGTCGCACGTCTTGTAGAACTTCTCGACCGTCGGGTGAATGTTGAAGGCGCCAAGCGTCGCGGCATGGTCTTCGGGCACGATGCCGCGACCCTGCACACTCGTGACGACACCGAAACCCATGTCGACCAGTCGCTTCACGGCACTTTCCGCGCCGCGTGCGCCACCGCCCAGCCACAGCAGCGGACGATGCGCCGCCGCCAGCTTGTCGGCAAGCTCGGCCACGCGGGTGTCGTCGTGCGTCGGCACCGGGATGTGCGGCGCACCCAGATCGGCGGGCCATTCGATTTCAGCGGCCTGGATGTCGATCGGAATCTCGACGCTGACCGGGCCGGTCGGCGCCGTGAGCGCGGCGCGCACGGCTTCGCGCACCGTCGAGAGCGCCGTGTCGACGCAACGCACGCGATAGGCGGCCTTCGAGATCGAGTTCAGCATGCTGAGCTGATCCGGGGCTTCGTGGATGTAAGCGAGATCGCGATCGAGGAACTCCGTCTCGATCTGGCCGGTGATGTGCAGCACCGGCGTGCCCGCGGTCAGCGCTTCGACCATCGCACCGGCGGCGTTGCCCGCTGCAGTGCCCGTGCTGGTAAACGCCACGCCGAGACCGGCCGACACGCGCGCCAGGCCATCGGCCATGTTCAGGGCGCCCGCTTCGCCGCGTGCGCCGACGTAACGGATCTTTTCACGACGCGCGATGGCGTCGAGGATCGGCATGTTGTGAATCGAGATCACGCCGAATGCGGTCTTCACACCGCATTGTTCGAGGAACGCCGCGATGACTTCGCCGACGGTGGTTTTGTTAGACATGTCTTGCCAAGCCTCCGGAAACATCGATGTGGCTGCCCGTCGTATAGGACGATTGCGGGCTCGCCAGGAAAAAGATCGCCGCGGCCGCCTCTTCAGGCTTGCCCAGACGTTGCAACTGAATCTGCTTCTTGCGCGCCAGCTCGCCGGTCCACTCCTGCCACGTCTTGCCCTCGCCTTGCGCGGCGAAGCGTCGACGCCACTGGCCCGACTCGACCAGCCCGATCAGGATCGAATTGACGCGCACGTTGTCCGGCGCGAACTCGCTCGCCATCGAGCGCACGAGGTTCTGAATGCCGGCGCGCGCCGACGACGTGGCCACCATGTGCGGCTCCGGCTGGAGCGCGAGCAGCGAGTTGACGCAGACGATGGCGGCATCGCCCGTCTCGCGTGCGGCGTCACGCAGCATCGGCAGGCACGCGCGGGTGGTGCGAATGACGCTGAAGTACTTCAGTTCCAGCTCTTCGCGCCAGGCGTCGTCGGTCGTGTCGGCGAACGTCGACACGCGGCCCTGCCCGGCGTTGTTGATGAGCATGTCGAGACGACCGAATTCGCCGCGAATGCGCTCGGCCAGCGCGGCCACGTCGCTCTCGACGAGCACGTTGCACTGCGCCGCGATGAGACGCGCCTGCGGATGGCGCTCGCGCAGATGCGCTTCGGCCTGTGCCAGACGCTCCGGATTGCGGCCGCAAATCGCGACAGCCGCACCGGCGTCGAGCAGGCGCTCCGCCGTTGCGAGGCCGATGCCGGACGTACCGCCCGTGACCAGCGCCGCGCGTGAGGAGAGGTCGATGTTGATCATTTCAATCCCAGTGACTTCATGTAGGGGGTGGTCCGGCCGTCGCTGCCCGGCCGGTAGTTCAGGCGATGCGAGAGCGCGTCGGCGGCTTCGCGCACTTGCCCGATCAGGCCCGCGTCGAGCATCGACGAATCGATATTCGCGCGCGGAATCGTGACCGTGATCGCGGCGCAGATACGCCCGGCATCGTTGCGCACCGGTGCGCTCACCACGCTGATGCCGCGCTCGAACGACGAGGCCGACACCGCATAGCCGCGCTCGGCGTCTTCGCGCACGCGCTCGAACAGCTCGTTCAGCGTTTCGGGCGTCTGGGGCGTGTACTTCTCCAGCGTCTTTTCGGGATAGAGCGCGCGCAGTTCCGCGAGCGTCAGATCGCCCATCAACACGTGGCCGTGCACCGTGGCGTGCGCGGGCAGACGCGTGCCCACGTTGACCTTGATGGAGTTGAACACCCCGGCCACGCTCTGCGCCTTCGCCACGAACACGATGTCGCGCCCGTCGCGGATCACGATGTGCGACGTGAGCTGGGTCGCGTCGCGCAAGCGCTCGATGATGGGAATGCCAAGGTCGGTCAGTTCGAGCGAGCTCAGGTATTCGAAGCCGAGGCGCAGCACTGCCACACCCAGGCGGAAGTTCTTCTCGCTCCCTGCGCGCTCGAGAAAGCCCATCGCTTCGAGCGTCTGCAGCAGACGGAAGACCGTCGTACGCGGAATGCCCAGGCGCTGCGACAATTCCGGTGCGCTGAACACCGATTCGCGCGGCGAGAACTGCGTGAGAATGCGCAGCCCGCGCTCGAGGCCCGGCACGAGGTAACGCGATTCGGCAGGTGCGCCTTCGACGCCTTCGAGCGCTTCGTCACCCTGCACGTCGATCAAGGCGTCGTCCACGGGCGTAGCGGCGGCGCGCTTCGGGATAGCCGGTGCCATATCAGCGCCCTCCTGCCACAACGCGTTCGAGCCACGATGCGAGCGCAGCGTTGAGCGCATCAGGCGTTTCGATGTACGACGCGTGCCCCGCGCCTTCGATGATCTGCAGCGGCACGCCGGCCACGTCGGCAATCGTTTTGCAGCTTGCGGGCGTGGTCACGGCGTCCTGCGCGCCGACCGCGACGGCCACCGGACCGGCGTTGGCCGCCACGTAGTGCGCCAGCTCACCGGCGACATCGCCGTTGGAGAGCAGATGCGTTGCCTGGGCGTAGCCCTCGGGCAACACACGCGACATGTTCCACTTCACCCAGGCGCGCGGCAGTGCGGCGGCATTCGGCGCGACGAGGTTGTCGCTGCGTTCGCGCGCCATGCCTGCCGGGCCGAGTTTGTCGAGCATCGCCAGACGGCTGTCGCGCTTCGCGAGGCGTACGGCCGGATCGGCCTTGCCGTAGCCGCCTGCGGGCGAGCAAAGAAAGAGCCCGCGCACGCGATGCGGCGCGCGGCTCGCGAATTTTGTCGCCATGATGGCGCCCAGCGAATGCCCGACGAGCGCAACCCGGTCAAGACCGAGGGCATCGAGCCAGGCTTCAAGGGCGTCGGCGTACGCATCGGCATGCGGCTCCGGTGCGCCGACATTCGACGTCCGGCCGTAGCCCGGTGCATCCCACGCATACAGTGAAGCGCCAACCGACGGCGCTTCGAATTGCGCCAGCCACGACGCCGCACCGGAACCGATGCCGTGCAGCATCACGACCGGCACGGCCCGCTCGGTCGTCGACAGCACGCAGCGATAGCCCACCGTGCCGACACGCGTCGCGACGGTGCGGTACGGGAAGGCATCCAGGCGCGCGCGCAGGTCTGCGACGGCGGCATCATCATCGGGCACTTCGGTCGGAAAGGCTTCGGCTTGCATGGCTGGGCTGAACGTCTGACTTCGTGAATTCCTGCCGGTGAAGATCGCGCACGTCGTATGGACAGACGGGACTTCACCGGGCTTTGCGTTGCGCAGGGAAACTTCGGTGTCCCCGCGCGCGGCTTACTTCTGTTCGCGCTTGATTTTCGCGAGCGGCGAATCGGGCGGATACGTCGGCGTGACCGGCTTTTGCGAGCCGAGCATCACGCACATGAGTGCGTCTTCGTCGCCGATGTTGATTTCCGTGCGGTACACGCCCGGCGGCACCGAGATCAGGTCACGCTCGCCGAGAATCGCTTCCCACGTCTCGCCGTCGCGCTCGCAGATCACTTTCATCTTGCCGCGCATCACGAAGAAGATTTCTTCGACGTCCATGTGGATATGGCTCGGGCCGATGTTGCCGGCCGGGATCACCATCGTCGAGAACGTGAAGTGCCCGGCGGGCACCGTGTTGATGTCCTTGGCCACGCCCGTGCCGCCTGTGCCGACATAGCGCATTTGCGCGCGACGGTACTTGGGGTCGTAGTCGGCCTGGAATTTCAAGGCGTCCCAGTCGTACTTGCGCGTCGAGAAACGCGCCACACGCGTGTCGAGCCAGTCGCCGAACGTCTGGCCTTCGGACTGCGTCCAGCTCTCGACGGCCTGAGGCGTCGCGGTGTTTTTAGCTTCGGCTTGCGCCATGGTGTAGCTCCTTGGAGGCGTTGCGAATTGAGTGCGATTAAGGCAATGAGCGGCGCGTCACGGCATGACGAAACCGCCGTTGACCGGCAGCACCTGCCCGGTCACGAAACGAGACGCGTCGGAGAGCAGGAACAGCACGGGGCCGATGACGTCGTCCGGCACCTGTGCACGCGGCAGCGCGCGTCCTTCCAGATAGTGGCGATGGCGCTCGGCGGGCACGTAGGCCGTGGCCTCGACCTCGACGAGCCCCGGCGCGATGGCGTTGACGGTGATGCCGTCCGGGCCGAGTTCGCGGGCGAGCGAGCGCGTCATCGACATCACCGCGCCCTTGCTGGCCGTGTAGGCGAGCAGGCGGGGCGCGCCCCACAAAGCGGTGTCCGAAGCGATGTTCACGACACGGCCTTGCCCCGACGCGCGCAGCGCCGGCAGTGCGGCCATCGTCATGAGCCATGTGCCGCGCACGTTGACGTTCATCACCGCGTCCCACGTCTCGATGCTCAGCTCGGTCGCCATCTTGCCGCCCGAGTTGGTGATGGCGCCGTTGTTGACCAGGCCGTCGATGCCGCCCATTTGCGCGGACGCCGCCTGGGCAGCCGCGTCGACGGAGGCCGGGTCGGACAGATCGACACGCACGAACGACACGGCATAACCCGCGTCGCACAATTCGGCGGCCAGTGCCTCGCCGGCGTGGACCGCGATATCGGCGATCGTCACCACGGCACCGCGCTTGACGGCGGCGCGCACGAAACCTTCGCCGAGGCCCCGGGCACCGCCGGTGATCAGCAGGCGCTTGCCGTCGAGCGGCGCGAGCGTGTCGGTATCCAGTGCGAGGATGGGCAATTCGTTCACTTTCGAATCCCCGTTGCTCATGCGATGTTCATGGCGGCGCGCGGCACGTAGTGCAGTGCACGGCGCTCGAGCCAGACAACAGCGGCATACGCGGCAATGCCGATGACGGTCAGACCGGCGATCGCGACGAACACCATCGCGGTATTGCCCTGGCCTTCGCCGTAGACCAGCAGGTAGCCCAGGCCGCGGTCGCCGCCGACCAGCTCACCGACGGTCACGCCGATCACGGCCAGCGTCGAGGCGATGCGCAGCCCGGCGAAGAGCGCCTGCATGGCCGACGGGAACTCGACGAAGCGGAAGATCTGCCAGCGACGGCCGCACAAGGCGCGCACCAGATTGACCATGTCGGGATCGACCGAGCGCACGGCACCCAGCACGTTGATCATCACCGGGAAGAAAACGATCAGCACCGCAACGAGGATCTTCGGATAGATGGTGTAGCCCATCCACATCACGAACAGCGGCGCAAAGGCCACCTTCGGCGCAATCTGCAACGCAAGGATGTACGGCGAGAGCATGGCTTCGGTCGACGGCGACAGGCCGAGGATCACGCCGATCAGCACGCCCAGCGCCGAACCGATCACGAAGCCCGCGATCACTTCGAGTGCCGTCACGCCGATATGCAGCCACAGGTTCTCGACTTCGAACATGCGAGCGCCTTCGACGATGGTCGACGACAGCTTGGGCAGCACGAACTCGGGTACGCCGAATGCCTTCGGGCCCCATTGCCACGCGGCCGCGAAGATCAGCAACAGCAAGAAGCTGCCGACGGTCAGTTGCGTTTTGGAAAGGGATTTCATAGCGAGGATTTCCAGTGTCTTGCGATGTCGGGGGTGTCGCTTGGTGTCGCTTAACCGAGGTGGTCGTCGCGACCGACCTTGAGCAGTTCCATCAGGTGGGCGACGTACTCGTTCATGCCCGCTTGCTTGCGGCGCTCGATGGGGTTGTCGCGATGCGGCAGGTCGACCGTGATTTCCTCGATGATCGTGCCCGGGCGCTCGCTCATCACGAACACGCGATCCGACAGTGCGATCGCTTCGGCCAGATCGTGGGTAATCATCAGCGCCGTCTTGCCTTCGGCGGCGAGCATCTGCGCGAGATCCTGCTGGAGCACCATCTTGGTCTGCGCATCGAGTGCCGAGAACGGCTCGTCCATGAGCAACACGTCCGGCTCGACAGCCAGCGTTCGGGCGAGCGCCGCGCGCTGGCGCATGCCGCCCGACAGTTGATGCGGGTAGTGATTCTCGAAGCCCTTCAGGTGGCAGCGTGCGAGCAGTGCGCGAGCGACTTCGGCGCGCTCGGCCTTGCTGCGTCCGCGGATCTGCATGCCCAGCTCGACGTTCTTCTGGATCGAGCGCCACGGCATGAGCAGATCCTTCTGCAACATGAACGCCACTTGCTGCGACGGGCCGCGCACCGGCTTGCCCGCCAGCGTCACCTTTCCTTCACTCGGCGCATACAGCCCGGCGCCCATGTTGAGCAACGTGCTCTTGCCGCAACCGCTCGGCCCGATGAGCGAGACGAACTCACCCGACTTGATGCCGATCGACACATTCGAGACGGCCGTCATTTCGCCCTTGCCCTGGCGATTTTTGAACCGACGCGTAACGCCGTGGTATTCGATGGCGAACGGCAGGGGTGCCGCGGCGTGATGCGCCGGACGAGCGTCGGCATGCGCCTCGGCAAGGTTCGCGTCCTTCAATTGAATCGACCTGAGCATGGGAAACCACCGTGTTTCTGGATGTTCAACTTGCTTCGGGCAGCCCCCGGCAACGCTTCGCTTGCCTGGCCTGCCAGCCTGTCTTTCTCTTTCGCGTCACGTTTCATATGTGAAACGTTGATTTACTTATGGATCAATTATAGGGAGTGGCGACCGGAGTCAAAATTGTTTTTTGACTAGGGGAAACCCGCACCCATGAGGTTTTCGACGGGATCGCACGTGGCGTCGGGGCGAAAAAAACGCCGGCGGGCGTGAGCCGGCCGGCGTGTGAGGTGAGACCACTGGGTGAATCTCGTAGGGTGCGCGAAGGCCGCGCGAGCTCAAGGCTCAGAAGGCGTGATGCACACCCGAAATGATGACAACCTGGCTGGACGTCGACGACGCACCTATCGTGTTGATCGCCGTAATGGCGCCGTTGCCGCTGGCGTGTTGATACACACCGCTCACGTACACCTGCGTGCGCTTGGAGAGCGCGTAGACGTCGCCCAGACTGACCTGCGTCCAGCGCTTGCCCGACATGTCGGTCGTCGCGGCGCCGAAGGTGACCGTGTTCGCGATGCTCGTGGCGTAGTTCGCGCCAGCATCGAACGACTGGTACGTGTCGCTGTAGCCGGGCGACTGCAACTTCACACGCGTGTACAACGCGTGCAGCAGCCACGAGCCGAAGCCATACGACACGCCCGCGCCCATGTTCTCGACGTTCGATGCGGCATAGGTCGCCACCGGCTGTCCCTGGAACGTGGCGCCGCCGAGCACTGCCACGTTCGGCGTGCGGTTGTTCTCGTTCGAGTAGACGGCCGACGCCTTGAAGCCGCCGTTCGTGTAATTGGCCGCCACGCTCCATTTGCGACCGTAGGCGAAGTTCGTGGTGTTACCCATCGAGATCATCGCGCCGGCCTTGAAGCCGGCGAAGTCCGGCGTGACGTAGCGCACGGAGTTGTCCGCCTGGACAACCGAGGTGTTGGCGAGTTCGTCGATGTTACCCGGGTGGAACATGTACCAGTTCATGCCCAGATAGGCGGTGCTCAGCGGCCCCAGCCAGTCGAAGTTGAAGGTGGTCATGTGGCCGATGGTGACCGTGCCCATCTTGTCCGACTGCAATCCCACCCACGATTGGCGATTGAACATCGAACCGGCCTTGATCACGTTGCCGGTGAGTGTCGAGAAGCCGTTTTCCAGCAGGAAGATGGCGCGATTGCCGCCGCCCAGATCCTCCACGCCGCGAAAGCCCCAGCGGTCGGGTTGTGTGGCGCCTTGCTGGGCCATCCAGTTCGCGCTGCCGCCCTGGTTGTTCACATAGGCCACGCCGGCGTCCATGCTGCCGTAAAGCGTGACATTGCTCTGCGCGTGCGCTGCGATCGGCACGCCTGCTGCGAGCAGCATGGCTGCCGCAAGCTTCGTTATGCCCGGGATCCGCCCCATCGGAAACCGCTTCATCTGTGTACTCCTGTCGTTCGATGATTCGAGAACGGTGAATACGCCAGTCCGGCACGCGGCAACCCAAGCCGGTTACCCTGCTCTGCGCGCTCACTTGACGTTCCACCTGTGAAACGTTGGATTACTTATGAAACCAACGTTGCGAAGCTTAGGCCAGGTGACGCTCGAGACTCGCAGCGGAGATACACGAATTGCTGCGGGAAAATTGGCGTGCTATCTCGCGTGCGTTGCACCACCAGTGGTACGCCGGACATGGGTATCGACGGCACCGTTCGTCCCGCGAGCGTTGCCAATCGTCCGCCGCACGGGGCGCGGGACGGTGACGCGCCGGCTCCGGATTTACCCGAGGGAGACTTGCGGGGATGCGAATCAAAAACAATAATATTTGAACATCATGTTCATATTTGAACGTTTTAATTTTTGCGACAGATCGGCACTTTCGGCTGGTTTGCCGTCACTCTCGCTAAGGAAGTCACACATGCAAGCTCCTCTCATCGGCATCAACGGTGCCGGCATCGGCGGTCTGGCCGCCGCCATCGGTCTGCTGCGCGCCGGTTTTCGCGTGCGTGTGTACGAGCAGGCCGCGCAGTTCGCCCGCGTGGGTGCCGACATCAATCTGACGCCGAACGCCGTGCGTGCGCTCGACGGCCTCGGCGTGGGCGAAGCGTTGCGCAAGACGGCGGCACAGCCGAGTCATCGCATCAGCCGCACGTGGGATTCTGGCGAAGAGACGTCGCGACTCGAGATGGCGCAGACCGCCCAGACGAAATACGGCGCGCCGCAACTCACGATGCACCGCGCCGACCTGCTGCAAGCGCTGGAGCAAACCGTGCCTGCCGAGGCCATTGCGCTGGGCAAGAAGCTCGTGTCGTTCGAAGCACCGGCAGCGGGACAAGGCGGGCGCATTCGCCTCGCGTTTGCCGACGGCACGCATGACGAGGTCGATGTGCTCATCGGCGCCGACGGCATCCATTCGGTGGTGCGCACGGGCCTGTTCGGGCCCGAGTCCCCGGAATTCACCGGCGTGGTCGCGTACCGTGCGGTTGTCCCTGCGGAGAAACTCGAAGGCGTGCCGAATCTCGGTGCGTTCACGAAGTGGTGGGGACCGAATCCGTCGAGCCAGATCGTGACGTTCCCGCTCAATCTCGGACGCGACATCTTCGTGTTCGCCACCACGCCGCAAGACAGCTGGACGCTCGAATCGTGGACCGCGCCGGGCGACGTGCATGAACTGCGCGCCATGTACGCCGACTATCACGCCGAGGCCCGCGCGCTGCTCGACGCGTGCGACAGCGTGTTGAAGTCGGCGCTGTACGTGCGCGATCCGCTGCCGCAATGGTCGCGCGATCGCGTGTCGCTGCTCGGCGATGCCTGCCATCCGATGATGCCGTTCATGGCGCAAGGCGCAGGCATGGCCATCGAGGACGCTGTGGTACTGTCTCGCCACCTGGCCGCCGCCGGCCCGCAAGCGGACGCCGCCACGCTCGCGGCAGCGCTTGGCCGATACGAGGCCGCGCGCCGTGAGCGCACGGCACGCGTGCAGATCGGCTCACGCGGCAATCAATGGCTCAAGGAAGGCGGCAATGCCGACTGGGTCTACGAGTACGACGCATGGCAGGTACCGCTCGCCGCCTGAGCGGCCCTGACGGGGCCGACCCACCGAGCAGGCGCCCCGCCCCATCCCGTTGACATGGAATCGAACGCATGACGAAAGCTGCATCCGCCACCGGGCACGCCACTGACGCTGCCGACGCCTCCGACGCGGCGCAGGCCGGGCTTGTGACGCCGGTCATGCGCGCGCTCAAGCTGCTGCGCTTCGTCGCGGACGGTGGCTCGACGGCGAACATGAGCGAGGTCGGCCGTCGCATCGGCGTGAATCGCGTGACCGTCATGCGGTTGATCGAGACGCTGCAATTCGAAGGCGTGCTCGAACCGTTGCCGCAGGGCGGCCATCGGTTGGGGCTGGGGTTTCTGACGCTCGCCGCCAGCGCGCTCGCCAGCGAGGACCATCTCGCGACCGCCCGACGCGTGCTCACGCGGGTGACGGGCGAGACCGGCCTGTCGAGCTATCTGACGGTGCTCGACGGGGCGCAGGTGCGCTATCTCCTGTGCGAAACCCCCGCCTTGCCGCTGGTGAGCAACATTCGCGCGGGCAGTCGCGTCACGGCGCATCTGACGGCGCCCGGGCGCGCCCTGCTTGCCCATCTGGGCAGCGAGCGCCGCCGCGCACTGCTCGGCCCGGAGCCGCTCGCGGCCGTCACCGCGCAAAGCGCGCGCACCTATGCCGCGCTCGACGCACAACTCACCGCCGACCGCGACGCGGGCTGCGCGTGGAGCCAGGACGGCTTCGAAGCGGGCATCGACGCCTGCGCCGCCGCAGTGCTCGACAGCCACGGCCGTCCGTTGGCGGCATTGAGCGTAGCCGGGCCGCGCACGCTCGTCGGCACCGACACCCTCACGCGCGAGCGCACCGCACGCGCCGTCAGATCAGGGGCGGCCGATCTCGCCGTATTACTGACAGATTCGCCAGCTTTCCTCGCGGCCGCCGAGCGCGGCTGACGTCTCATGTCCGCCGTCGCCAGTCCCCACGGGCGTTGACGGATCGGCGCCCCTGAACTGGCGCGCCGGTGTGCACAACCCCGGCGCCTCGACCTCCCATCGCCCCCGCTTCTCGTAACGATTCGTAATTCGATTTTCGCTTACCGAACCTGCCCGAACGCCCCCGGCAGCCATCTGGCTTGCTAGGATTTTTCGCACAGGACGCTTGCGCATGCGCGGTAGCGCGACACGCCCGGCGTTCGCTTTGCGAAGACACCTATGACAGACCTCACTTGTCGGCAGTGGTGGCGACGGGCCGCGATGGCGGGCCTATTGTGTGGCGCATCGGCCCTGGCACATGCGCAAGAAGCCACGGTGTTCGCGGGCGGCATGAACGCACGCAACGATGACAACGCCCATACGTATGCCTGGGGTTTCGATTACCGGCAGGGGTTGAGCGAACACTTCTCGGCGGGCTTCACGTGGCTGAACGAAGGCCATGTGCCCGATCATCATCGCGACGGCTTCGCGTTGCAGTTCTGGGCGCATCAGCCGATCTTCGACAGACGTCTCGATCTCGCGATCGGCGTCGGTCCCTATCACTATTACGACACCGTGCAGGGCAGCCGTGGCCGCAGCTATGAAGACGATCACGGCTGGGGCGCCATGTTTTCGTTCGCCGCGACGTGGTACTTCGAAAGTCGCTGGTATGTGCAGACACGCGTGAACTACGTGCAGTCGCCGTCGAGCGTGAACAGCGTCACGTATCTGCTCGGGGTCGGCTATCAACTGGACAAGCCCGCATCGCCCGGGCCACTCGCAGGCAACACCACGCCCGCCGTACCGACCGGCGATGTGGTGTCGGTCATGGCGGGCATCTCGGTCGTCAACAGTCTCGACTCGCAGAACGCTGCGGCCGAGGCCATCGAATACCGGCACGGCTTCGGTCGTTGGATCGACGGCACCGTATCGCTGATCAACGAAGGACACAGCAACCTCGGCAGTCGTCAGGGCGCCGCGGTACAGGCCTGGCTCAAGAACGACTTCTTCGATGACCGTCTCAGCCTCGGCCTGGGCTTCGGACCCTACGTGACGTGGAACCAGTACCGGGAGAACCATACGGCGCACGGCGCCCAGAACGTGGTCGCCGGGCTGCTGACGATGAGCATGGCGTATCGCATGACCGATCACTGGGTCGCACGCGTGTCGTGGAACCGCGTCATCACCGGTTACGACCGCGACAGCGACATCTTTCTGGCGGGAGTGGGGTATCGATTCTGAGGGTGGGTTTGCCATCGCCGCGCGGCACGCGACATCCTGTCGCACGCCTGTGATTTATTCTCCTCATTAGAGCTTCTGCTCGACGCTCCCGGGCAAACGTAACGCCTGAAACTCTTTTATTCATGCGGGTTTCGAGCCATCGCATTATCCGCAATGTATTGTTGCGCGCCATGCGGTTACTCCTGCGACGTGGTCGTCCTACCTTAGAGGCGTAGGCGGTGCCGGACACTCGAACGAGCCGGCCGACCACCAGAAAAACAACGACAGGAGAATTACCATGACCCGCACGATTTCCCATCTGATGATCGCCGCAACCCTTGCCGTGGCGGCTGCCCCGGCGGCTTTCGCTGGAACCGGCGGCAACGGCTATCCGAACGAGAACTTCTTCTGGCAGTCGAGCGTGTACAGCGAAAAGCTCGCAGTGCCGCGCGCACAGGTGCGTGAGCAACTGATCGAAGCGCAGGCCCAGGGCACGCTCACGCAGACCGACAGCGAGTATCCGGTGCTGGAAGCCCACGGTACGGCGGCCCGCGCCCATGTGAAGGGTTCGTCGCTCGCACTCATCAACTCGACTTACGCCGGTAGCTAAGCTGCCGGCCACTCGCGCCAATATCGGTTGATACCCAGTGTCGGCGCGAGTCACACGCCACACGACGTGCTTCATCGGCAACCGGTGACGGCGCCACGGCGGCCAGGACGATAGACTTCGGATCCTGTCCCGTTGCCCACCGCTCCCGGTGCCTCACACCCCGCGTATTTCCGCGGGGTGTTTCTCTATGGGCCGTTGAAACGGACACCGAATCAAACTGCGATCACTGCAAGTCTTCGCTCACCCAGGGGCGTGACACGCAGCGCGCGCGCTTCGCGAGTGGGTTCGAGCCACTTCGCGTCGAGACAGGTGCTCAGGAGTGCCGCGCCCAATGCGCCGCCGAGGTGGGGTTTGCGCTCGCTCCAGTCCGGGCAGGTACACGCGAAGCGGCGTCTGCGCGCATGCGCATGCGATAGATCGACGCCAAGTGCCGTCAGCCCCCGCGTGCCCGCGTCGGTCAGCGCAACGTCGCTGCCGTCGACCCGAATCCATTGACGATCGTGCATGCGAGAGAACAGCTCGACGGCGACTTCGCCGGCCAGATGGTCGTAGCACGTGCGTGCGTGACGCAATGGCACCGGTGTGGAACGGCTCACCGGCACGGCCCTCGGACGAAGTTCTCGCGTGGCCAGCACGGCGCTCGCCAAGGCTTCGATCGCCGCGGCCGTCTCGGGCGTGGCGATCCGAAAGTAACGATGACGGCCACGAGATTCCTGTGCCAGCACGCCGCCGTCGACCAGACGCGCCAGATGCCCGCTGGCACTCGACGGCGAAAGCCCCGCCACCAGCGCCAGTTCGCCCGCCGGACGCGCAGAGCCGTCCATCAACGACCAGAGCATGGTCATGCGCCCCGCATCGGCGAGCAACGCGGCGAGCGAGCTGACGCCGGGGGCGTGATCTCTTGCGATATCCATGACATCCATCCCGTGAAGTGCATGCCTCGCAGTATAGGCCGGGGCATGCGATCAACACTTCAGCGTGTGATGAAACGTGATGGCGTCTTCGTGGCCTACGATGAGAAGCATCAAGACATCATCGAGAGACGCCCCATGCTTGCCGTCACCGCCGAATCTCCCACATTGCAGCCGCCCGCGAACGCACTCGCAGCCGTGGTTCACCCCGATCCATATCCCTTTTATGCGTCGCTCGCCGCGCGGCGTCCGCTCGACTACGATGCTTCGCTTGGCCTGTGGGTCGCCGCCGGGCCACAGGTCATGGCGGCCGTGCTGCGGCATGCCGACTGCGGCGTGCGCCCGATCGGAGCCCGCGTTCCGGCAGCGCTCGCCGACGGCGCCGCAGGCGACTGGTTTGGCGCCCTCGTGCGAATGAACGACGGCCCGGTGCACGCCGCCATGAAGCCGTGGCTCAACGCGCGACTCGCCACGCTTCGCGCCGACGCCGCCACACTCGGCCGACTTCGCGAAGCGAGTCAGGCCGCCTGTGCAGACGCCTATCTCGCGTGCGGCGACGCGCTGGCCGCGCGTCTGGACGACTACGTTTTCCGTCAGCCGATTTACGCGCTCGCGGCATGGCTTGGCGTGGCGCCAGCGCAGTGGGCGGAGGTCTATGACGACGCGCACAAGCTGGTCGCCGCCATGGCAGAGTCCGCCAAACCGGCGCCGCGCATCAACGTTCTGGCTCATGGACACCAAGCCGCATCGTCGCTGCGCCATCGCGTCGATCAGTGGCTGGATGACGCCCACGCCCCGGGCAGTTGGTTGCGCGACACCGCCCGGGCCGCCGCCCGCGACGAGGCCGTCGACTACGGCGCACTTGCCGCCAATGTCATGGGCCTGTTCACGCAAGCGCATGACGCCTGCGCGGGACTCGTCGCCAACAGCCTTCGCCGTCTAGCGCGGTGCACGACGCAAACGTCGGAGACCGCCGGGCTGCCTGTCGCGGCGAACGCCGTGCGCGAAGTCGTTCGCTTCGATCCCCCCGTGCAGAACACGCGCCGCTTCCTGCATGCGAACGTCGTGATCGGCGAGCGCACGCTGTCGCGTGGCGACGCGATCCTCGTCGTACTTGCCGCCGCGCCGACGCAAGACTTGCCGGACGACGTGGCGTGGACCTTCGGACAGGGCGCGCACGCCTGCCCGGGACGCTCGCCCGCCACCACCCTCGCCACCGTCGGCGTTCAGGCCATTCTCGACAGCGGCGTCGACCTCCCGGCGTTAGCCGACGGCTCGGGGTACCACCCGCTCGGCAACGTCCGCATTGCACGTTTCAGCCCGGATGGCGCGACGCGTTGACGCGGTGGCGGCATTCACGGCCCAATGTTTTATCTGTCGAAATATTAGTTTCAACAGACAAAACGTCAATTCCTGAACGTCGCCCCAATAAACACGGGGGTTTTCAGGCCGAAGCCGCCGGTTTCCCCGATTTCAGGCAGGATGACGGTTTCGCCGCGCGCGTTAGCCGTTCGCACTCGACGCGCGGATTTCGTCCTCTGCTGCTCTCATGTCCGACACACACACTGACGGCATGCCCATGCCCGCCCGGGTCTGGGCCATCGTGACCGTCATGCTCGCCATCTCGCTCTCGGTGCTCGATGGTGCCATCGCCAACGTTGCGCTACCCACGATTGCGCGTGATCTGAACGCCAGTCCGGCCACCTCGATCTGGATCGTCAACGCGTATCAACTCGCCATCACGATCTCCCTGCTGCCCCTCGCGGCGCTCGGCGAGATCGTGAGCTACCGGCGCGTTTATACCTACGGGCTCGCCATCTTCACCCTCGCCTCGCTGGCGTGCGCCCTCTCCGACTCGCTCGTCACCCTCACGCTCGCCCGCGTGGCGCAGGGCTTTGGCGCGGCCGGCATCATGAGTGTGAACACAGCGCTGGTCAAAGCCATCTATCCGTCGCGCTGGCTCGGACGCGGCGTGGCGCTCAATTCGCTGATCGTGGCCGTGTCGTCTGCGGCCGGGCCGACGATTGCCGCCGGGGTGCTCTCCATCGCCCATTGGCCGTGGCTCTTCGCGATCAACGTGCCGCTCGGCATTGTTGCCTTCGCCATTGCCGTGCGCGCGCTGCCCGACAGCCCACGCGGCTCGCATCCGTTCGACTGGACGGGCGCACTGTTGAGCGCCCTGACGTTCGGGCTGCTGATTTCCGGCATCGACTCGTTCGGCCACGGGCAGGCGCGCTGGCTCGTGGCGGTTGAACTCGTGGCAGCCGTCGTCATCGGCACCGTTTTCGTGCGCCGTCAGCACCGTCAGCCGGTGCCGCTGCTGCCCGTCGATCTGCTGCGCATTCCGATTTTCGGGCTGTCGATCTGCACGTCGATGGCGTCGTTCTGCGCGCAAATGCTCGCGTTCGTCTCGCTCCCCTTCTTCCTGCAGGACACCCTGGGCTTCGACCATGTCCAGACAGGCCTGCTGATGACCGCCTGGCCGCTCACGATCGTGGTCGTCGCCCCGCTCGCCGGACGACTGCTGGAGTACTACAAGCCGGGGCTGCTCGGCGCCGTCGGGCTCGCGGCGTTCGCGCTCGGGTTGCTCGCGCTCGGCCTGTTGCCCGCGCATCCCACATCGATCGACATCGTCTGGCGCATGGCGCTGTGTGGCTTCGGCTTCGGTCTGTTCCAGTCGCCGAACAACTACGCCATGCTGATGTCGGCACCGGCGCATCGCAGCGGCGGCGCGAGCGGCATGCTCGGCACCGCCCGCCTGACCGGGCAAACGACCGGCGCCGCCCTCGTGGCACTGGTATTCAGCGTGGCGCCGCAGGGGTACGGCACGCGCACTTCGCTCTATGTTGCGGCCGCGTTCGCGGCGGTCGCGGCCGTGGTGAGCAGTCTGCGCACGCTGCCGTCGGCGCAGCCGGGCGCGCGCTCCTCGCACCGATGAGCGGCGTGCGGCGGTTCGACCTCCATCGGCGCTTTCCGGGCGTTCATCCGGCCGCCCACCCGGCCGTGCTACACTGCCGACCTTTTACGGCTCGCCTGCGTGGGCCGCAAATGCCATGAGTTTCTGCGCCATCGATTTCGGCACTTCGAATTCCGCCGTCGCTGTTAAGAGCGGCGCCGCCATGCGTCTGGTCGAACTTGAAGCCGGCTACGGCACCCTGCCTACCGCCGTGTTCTTCAATGCCGATGAAGGTGGTCGCGCGTCGTTCGGCCGTCAGGCCGTTTCCGACTACATCGACGGCTACGACGGGCGCCTGATGCGCTCGCTCAAAAGCCTGCTCGGCTCCTCCCTGATCGAAAGCACCACCGACCTCGGCAACGGCTCGGCGATGCGCTACATCGACATCATCGCCACATTCCTGCGGCATCTGCGCACGCACGCCCTGAAGACGGACGGCGGCGATCTGCGCCAGGTGGTCATGGGACGCCCGGTGTTCTTCGTCGACGACGACCCGCGCGCCGACGCCGCTGCCCAGCGCTCGCTGGAACAAAGCGCACGCGACGTCGGCTTCGAGGACGTGCAATTCCAGTTCGAACCGATCGCCGCAGCCTTCGATTACGAGTCGCGTCTCACGCAGGAGCAGCAGGTGCTCGTGGTCGACATCGGCGGCGGTACGTCGGACTTCTCGCTCGTACGCGTGGGACCGGAGCGCGCCCGCCATCTCGATCGCAAGGACGACGTGCTCGCGCATCACGGCGTGCATATCGCCGGCACGGACTTCGACCGTCGCATCGAGCTGGCGACCATCCTGCGCGAACTCGGCTACAAGGCGCTCGGTCCCGACGGCAAGGAAGTCCCCAACCGGATCTATTTCGATCTGGCAACGTGGCACCTGATCAATACCGTCTACACGCCCAAGCGCGCAGGCGAACTGGCGCTCACCGCGCATCTCTATGCCGATCCGGCGCACCATCGCCGCCTCATGCGCACCGTCGAACAACGCCTCGGACACGCGCTCGTGGGCCATGCAGAAGACGCGAAAATCGAAGTGTCCTCCGGTGGCGAGACGCGTATCGACCTGTCGCTGATCGAACGCGAACTCGGTGTGGCCTTCTCGGAGGCCGGACTGGTGGAAGCCGTGAGCGACGAGATCGCCAGCATTACGGCAGGCGCCGTACACACGGCAGCGCTGGCGGGCTTGCGCGCGGAAGACGTCGATGCGCTCTACTTCACCGGTGGCTCGACGGGCCTTCGTTGCCTTTCCGATGCCATGTGTGCCGCCTTCCCCAAGGCAACACCGGTCTTCGGCGACCGCCTCGCCAGCGTGGCGCTCGGGTTGGGCATTCATGCCAAGCGCGTGTACGCGTAAGGGATGAGCCCGGCGGACATTGATCCGTCGTCATGAAAAAAGCGCGCGACCGTGAGGTCAGCGCGCTTTTTTTCGACCGCTCCGTTTTGAACGTCTGGCAGCGGTTACTGGAACGCCACTTCGTTGAAACTGCGCAGCTTGCGACTGTGCAGGCGGTCGAGACCGTTATCGCGCAGCAGCTCCATCGCCTTCACCCCGATCTTCAAGTGCTGATCGACACGCTCGCGATAGAACCGGTCTGCCATGCCGGGCAGCTTCAATTCGCCGTGCAGGGGCTTGTCGCTCACGCAAAGCAAGGTGCCGTACGGCACACGGAAGCGGAAGCCGTTTGCCGCGATGGTCGCGCTCTCCATGTCGAGCGCAATCGCACGGCTCTGGCTCATGCGCTGCACCGGCTCCCGGTGATCGCGCAGCTCCCAGTTCCGGTTGTCGACGGTGACGACCGTGCCCGTGCGCATCACGCGCTTGAGCTCGAAGTCGTCGAGCTGGGTCACGTCCGCCACGGCGCGCTCGAGCGCCACCTGCACTTCGGCCAGTGGCGGCACCGGCACCCAGAGCGGCAGGTCGTCGTCGAGCACGTGGTCTTCGCGCACGTAGCCGTGGGCGAGACAGTAATCGCCCAGACGCTGCGAATTACGCAGCCCGGCGCAGTGCCCGAGCATGACCCACGCATGCGGCCGCAGCACGGCGATATGGTCGGTGATGGTCTTCGCGTTCGACGGTCCCACGCCGATGTTCACCATCGTGATGCCCGTGTTGTCGGGCCGCACGAGGTGATACGCCGGCATTTGCGGCAGCCGGCCGGGCGACGTGCCCTCGGCACCGCGCGTGGCGATGTTCTGGTTCCAGTGCGTGACGTTGCCCGGCTCGACGAACGCCGTGTACTGGCTGCGGTATACCCGCAATGCCGGATCGTCGGTCGCACTCATCAGTTCACGGCCCAGTTCGACGAATTCGTCGATGTAGAACTGGTAGTTCGTGAAGAGCACATAGTTCTGGAAGTTCTCGGGCGACGTCGCCGTGTAGTGACGCAGGCGATGCAGCGAGTAGTCGACGCGAGGCGCGGTAAACAATGCGAGCGGCAGGATCTCGTCGGGCAGCGGATCGCGCGTGCCGTTCACGATGCTGTCGTCCATCGTGGCCAGATCGGGCACGTCGAACACCGTGCGCATGGCACGCAGGTGCGATTGATCGAGATCGCCTTCGAGATACACGCCGTCCTGATAGGCGAAGTGCACGGGAATCGGCTCGTCGGACACGCCGACTTCGAATGCCACCCCGTGGTTGTGCGCCAGACGACGCAGTTGCTCGATGTAGTAGCTCTCGAACAGGTCCGGTCGCGTGACCGTCGTTTGATAGCTGCCCGGCCCCGACACGAAGCCGTAGGACAGACGCTTGTCGAGCTGGGTGATCTCTTCGGTGGTGATGCGGATGAACGGATAATGCGCACTCACCCGTCGCGACTGATCCTTCTGTGTCGAAAAGCGTTCGAACGCGGCGCGCAGATACGCCGTATTGGCGTCGTAAATCGTCTTCAGGTAGGCAACGGCTTCCACCGGATCGGTGATCGATCGGGTGGCATGGACCGGTTCTTGTTCGGACATGCGCAAACCTCTTCTGTCTTTTTCATGATCTCGAGTATGCGCCTATTGTGACACGACTATACGACGCCCGCGTGTCCCTGCGACGAGGCGGTTTCCATCGATTTCCAGGCGTTTCGCAAAGGACTTCCCGGAGATGGATGACGCAGGGAACACGGGCAAATCCGACCGATCCGGCATGGCGCCGACCGGTCAATCCTCCAGCCGCACGCCGACCTTGAGCGTGACCTGCCAGTGGGCGACCTTGCCGTCTTCGATATGCCCGCGGGTTTCCGTGATCTCGAACCAGTTCAGATTGCGCAATGTCTTGCTCGCGCGCTCGATGGCGCATCTGACCGCGTCGTCGATGGACTTCGTCGACGAGCCGGTCAACTCGATCTGCTTGTACACGTGATTCGACATGTCAGTCTCCGGGGTTGGTTTGGAGACTTTCCATGCTAGGCGCGTCCTACTGCGGCCGCAAGTCGGCGCATTCCGACACATCGTCGCCGGGACCATCCACCGGTGGATGCGTCAGGGCGCTGGCAGGGTTCGACGTTACGTCGGGATCGTCGTTCGCGCTTGCGGTGGACGCCGCGTCGCGGCGAAGCACCGCCGGCACCACGGTGTCGACCGGCGTAGGCACGACATTGCGAAGATTGCGGCGCACCTTTTGCAGCAGCTGCGTGAGCTGCACTGCCTCGAACGCCGTCAGGCCGTGCAGCGCTTCGTTGCGCACTTCGTCCGAGAGCGTGCGCGCCACTTCCAGCTGCGCCACGGCGGCGCGCGTGACGAACAATCGTTCGACGCGCGGATCGCGGGCGTCGGGACGGCGGCGCACCCAACCGGCCTCCTCCATGCGCTCCAGCATGCGGGCGAGCGTCTGCGGCGAGGTTTCGAGAATGTCCGCCAGTACGGTCTGGCTCACACCGCGATTGTCGGCAAGATAGGCGAGCAAGCGGCACTGGGCACGCGTGATTGGTAGCGTGCGTTGCGCAAACTGCTCGAAGCGGCGCCCGAACAGACGTTGAACGTCTGCCACGAGAAAGCCGAAACGTTGGGCGGAATCGGACATTTTCATACGCGGCATTATGCTAAACATGTTTAGGAATTTCAAGCCGCAAAGCCCGACCGCCACCGCATCCCGCCTCTGTCCCCTCTGTCCCGTCGCCAACCCGCTCACGCCGCCGACGGGTTGCCGGCGTCCTGTTGGCTGCCGTGGCCGAGCCAGTCGAGCGCGCCCTCGCCGGCCGTCTCCGCGCCCGGCCCCGCCCGCTGGATCGCCACACCGACGGCCAGCACGTCGATGGCCGCCAGGTGCAGGATGCGCGCAATCATCGTCACGTGCGCGCCCATCGTCTCGACGTGGTCGTTGGGCAACACGATCGTCGCCTTGCGCGCGAGCGGCGAGTTACGCGCCGTGAGTGCGATGACCTTCGCACCGCGTCCGACGGCAACCTCCACCGCACGGTTCAGATCCGCCGAGCGGCCCGACGCGGAAATCGCGACCACCACGTCACCGTCGCCGAGCAACCCCGCCGCGGCTTGCAACAGATACGGATCGCCGTAGGCGATCGTCGGCATGCCGAAGCGGAAGAACTTGTAGTGCGCGTCTTGCGCGATCAGCCCCGAATTGCCCAGACCGTAGAACTCGATACGGCGCGCGCCATCGAGCAGGCTGACGGCGGCCTCGACGCTGCGGGCGTCGAGGTGCTCGCGCATCTGCAGAATCGACGACACCGTGTTGTCGAGCACCTTCGCACTGAACTCGGCGGCCGAATCGCCCACATGCACCTGCCCGTGGCGCACCGGCAGCGTGCCCGTGAGCGCGCTCGCGAGCTTCAGCTTGAAGTCCGACAACCCCTGACAGCCGAGCTTGCGGCAAAAGCGAATGACCGTGGGCTGACTCACTCTTGCAAGACGGGCAATTTCGGCGACAGGTTCGGCGAGCAGCGCACGCGGTTGCTTCAACGTGAGTTCGGCCACGCGCTGCTCGGCGGGGCTCAGTCGGTCGCGCAGGCGATGCAGACGATCGATCAGCGCACCCGCCCCGGCCGCATGCGTGCCGAGTTGCTCGGCAAGAATGGCAGACGTGCCGAGAAACGCCGGATGGTCGGCGGTAATCACGTAAGTCGGAATCTTCTTCAGATACGCCTCGAAACGTCCCTTGGCTTCGAAACGCTGGCGAAAGGGCGAATCCTCGAACAGTTTGCCGAGCTTCGGGATCACCCCCCCGCCCAGATAGACGCCCCCCACGGCGCCGAGCGACACCGCAACATTGCCGGCAAGGGTGCCGAGCATCGCGCAGAAGCAGTCGACGGTTTCGCGCGCCAGTGGATCGCCCGTCTGGGCGAGCTTCACGATGTCCGGGGTTTCGAGCGCCTGCACCTGGCGTCCCTCCCGGGCGGCGAGTGCCTGATAGATGATGGCCATGCCGGGGCCCGCCACGAGGCGTTCAAACGACACGTGCGGGAAATGCTTCCATGCATGGCGCAGCACGTCGATCTCGCGCTCGTCCGCCGGTGCGAAAGTGGTATGCCCGCCCTCGCTGCCCAAAGCGATCCACCGGTCGCCCGCCGGGATCAGTCCGGATACGCCCACGCCCGTGCCCGGCCCGAGCAGACCGATCACGCCGTTCGGCCGGGGCTCGCCCGCACCGACCTGACGCTTCTGCGCATCCGTCAGATACGGCAGCGCCATCGCAAGCGCCGTAAAGTCGTTGACGACGAGTAGCGTTTCAAAACGCAACGCACGACGCGTCGCTTCGATGGAAAAATGCCAATCGCGGTTCGTCATGCGAACTTCGTCGCCTTCGATCGGATTCGCAATCGCGATCGCGGCGTGCTGCACGGGCTCGGCGTGATCGGCGTCGTCGAGATAAGCGCGGATGACTTCGGGAACCCCGGGAAAATCGTCGCACGCGTAGTCGCGGATCTCCACGAGGTCGCCCGGCGAAATCTCCAGCGCGAAGCGGGCGTTCGTGCCGCCGATGTCGGCCAGCAGTCGCGGACCGCTCAGATGCGGCGGATTATTCCTCACTCCAGAAGACATCGATATTCACTCCTTCACGGTGAATCAACCGGGAAATGGCATTGTCCTGGACGTCCGTCTGCGCAGCCTCGAGCACGGCGCGCTTGGCAGGCCCCTGAATCTGCAACAGCAATCGCTCGCACGCCCCGAGCGCCGCCAGCGACCACGACACCCGCAGATGCGGCGCGCGTTGCGGCTGCACGAGCACGAACTTGTCGTGCGTGGTGATGGCTTCTCGCCATTGCGGCGCGTCGGCGAAGAGCGACGCCGTATGACCGTCTTCGCCCATGCCGAGCACACACACCTGGGGCACCCCATGCGTCCAGGTGTCGTTGAGCGTGCGCACTTGCAGTGCGGCGTTCGTGTGCGTGTCGACGAGCGGCAGCCAGTGCGCGCCCGTGGCACCCGGCATCAGCGTCTCGGTCACGAGCCGTGCATTGCTCTCCTCGTGGTCGGGCGGCAGCCACCGGTCGTCGACCAGGGTGATATCGATATCGCGCCACGCCACGGGAAGTCGCGCGAGCTGCGTCAGAAAGGCTCGGGGACTCGTGCCCCCGGAAACGGCCAGCAACGCGCGCGGACGAATCGTCAGCGCTTCGCCGAGTCCGGCGACCACTGCGTTGGCCAGCGCCTGCGCCTGGGCCTCGCGCGTCGGGAATATGCGCCAGTGAATCATGGGTGTCTGCCTCCTGTGGCCTCGGCGATGGACGAGATGCGCCGTCACGGACGGACGCGAACGCGAGCCGCCCGACCGGCGATCCGTCTCAATTGTCTTCTTCGACCCAGCTTGTGCCGTACTGCGTAAGCAATGCGCTCGCGGCAGGCGGCCCCCAGGTTCCGGCGGCGTAGCGTTTGGGGCCCTTGTGCTGGCGCGCCCAGTACGCCTGAATCGGCGCGACCCAACGCCAGGCCTGCTCCTGTTCGTCGCGACGCACGAACAGCGCGAGGCGCCCGTTGATGACGTCGAGCAGCAAACGCTCGTAGGCGTCCATCCGGTGGCCCTTGAAGAACTGGTCGAACGCCAGATCGAGGTGAACCGATTGCAGGTTCATGCCCTCGCCCGGCTGCTTGGCGAGGCAGTAGAGGCGAATCGACTCGTTGGGCTGCAGCCGGATGACGAGCCGGTTCACGCCGGCGTGCGTCGTTGCCTCGCCCAGCAACGGGTACGGCGTGGCGCGGTAGTTGACGACGATCTCCGCAACACGCTCGCCGAGGCGCTTGCCGGTGCGCAGGAAGAACGGCACGCCCGCCCAGCGCCAGTTGTCGATATCTGCCTTGAGCGCCACGAACGTTTCGGTCTCGCTGTCGGCCGGTACGCCGGGTTCATCCAGATAAGCAGGTACGGCGGACTTGCCGATGGCACCGCCGCCGTATTGGCCGCGCACCACGTTGCGGGCGACCGACTCGTCGTCGAGCTGCCGCAGCGAGCGCAGCACGCGCAGCTTTTCGTCACGCACGGCGTCGGCGTTCATGGACAACGGTGGCTCCATCGCCACGATGGAGAGCAGTTGCAACAGATGGTTCTGCACCATGTCGCGCAACGCGCCGGTCTGTTCATAGAACTCGCCGCGTCCTTCGACACCGATTTCCTCGGCAATCGTGATCTGAATGTTCTCGATCAGATCGCGCCGCCACAGCGGCTCGAAAATGGCGTTACCGAATCGCAGGGCCAGCAGGTTCTGCACCGCCTCCTTCCCGAGGTAGTGATCGATGCGATAGATCTGATCTTCGCGGAAGATCGCGCCGACGGCGTCGTTGATCGCCTCGGACGACGCGAGATCGTGCCCCAGCGGCTTTTCCAGCACGATGCGGCTGTTCTCGTTGAGTCTGGCGCTGCGCAGCCCTTCGCAAATGGGAATGAACAGCGACGGCCCGGTCGCCAGATAGAAGATCCGCACACCCTGACGCTGCGCCAGGCGTTCGGCCAGCACCCCGAACTCCTCCTGACGTCCCAGATCGAGCGGCATGTAATCGATGGTGCCGAGAAAGCGCTTCCACGCCGCTTCGTCCCAGACATCGGGCTTGATGTGCGAGCGCGCATTCTCCTCACACCAGGCGTGATACCCGGCTGCGTCCATCGGCTTGCGGGAAATCGCGAGGATACGTCCGCTTGCGTTCGCGTCGGCAGAATCGTCCGACCCCAGCTGTCCGGTTCGAAACGCACGAAACAGGGCCGGCAACACCTTGCGCAGCGACAAATCGCCGGTGGCACCGAACAACACAAAGGTATAGGGTGAAGGCGTGTTCATAGCTCTCGAATGGCACTGAAAATGCACAACTTTGACACTGCATTGTAGTTTAACTACACTGCAAATCAACAAAATCTCGTGCTTTGACTACATCGCATGACGACGTAGGGCAGGGCATCGCAAGCCAGCATGCGGCCGGCATTTCAGACGCGTGATCCGCATGAGGCGACCCACAACGACCCGGAATCCCCATGACCCAGTCCTCGCATAACGTGTCGCTGCATCCGGTGGTAAAGCGCGTGACCGAACGCCTCGTCGAGCGTAGCCGTACCTCGCGTCAGGCTTACCTGGAAGGCGTGGCGCGTGCCGCACAGGGGCAGCCCGGGCGGGAGACGATCGGCTGCGCCAATCTGGCGCACGCGCTCGCCGCTGCGCCGGCCGACGACCGCCTCAAGATCCGCTCCGAACGCATTCCGAACATCGGCATCGTGACGGCATACAACGATATGCTTTCGGCGCATGCGCCGTTCGCCGAGTTCCCCGACATCATCAAGTCCGCCGCCCGCGCGCACGGCGCGAGCGCTCAGGTCGCCGGCGGGGTGCCCGCCATGTGCGACGGGGTGACGCAAGGCTACGCCGGCATGGAGCTCTCGCTGTTCTCGCGCGACGTGATCGCGCTGGCGTCCGCCGTGGCCCTCTCCCATCAAATGTTCGACGCGGCCATGTTCCTCGGCGTTTGCGACAAGATCGTGCCCGGGCTGGTCATCGCCGCGCAGGCGTTCGGTCACCTGCCCGCAGTCTTCAGTCCGGCAGGGCCCATGCCCTCGGGGCTGCCGAATGACGAGAAATCCCGCATCCGTCAGGAGTACGCCGCCGGGCGCGTGACACGTGCCGCCCTGCTCGACGCCGAACTCGCGGCCTATCACGCCGAAGGCACGTGCACGTTCTACGGCACGGCGAACAGCAATCAGATGCTCATGGAGTTCATGGGCCTGCATTTGCCCGGTGCGTCGTTCGTCAATCCGCATACGCCACTGCGCCACGCGCTCACCCAGGCCGCCACGGCGCGTGCCGTGGCACTGGCGAAATCCGGCATCACCACGTCGCACATTCTCGACGAGCGTGCGTTCGTGAACGGCGTGGTCGGTCTGCTCGCCACAGGCGGCTCAACCAACCACACGCTGCATCTCGTCGCCATGGCACACGCGGGCGGGATTCTGCTCGACTGGGAAGACTTCGCCGAACTGTCCGACGTCACGCCGCTGCTCGCCCATATCTACCCGAGCGGCAAGGCCGACGTGAACCAGTTCCAGGCCGCAGGCGGCCTGAACTTCCTCATCCGCGAACTTCTCGACGCCGGGTTCCTGCACAACGATGTCACCACGGTGATGGGGCACGGTCTGCGCGCCTACACGCAGGAAGCCTGCCTGCGCGACGACGTGCTCTCGTGGCAGGATGCACCGCGCGATTCGCTCGACGAAAACATCGTGCGCCCGGCGTCGCGTCCGTTCGCAGCCGAGGGCGGACTGCGCATGCTCGCGGGCAACCTCGGACGTGCCGTCATCAAGTCCTCGGCGGTCAAGCCGGAGCATCAGAAAGTGCGCGCCCCGGCGCGGGTGTTCTCCGACCAGGAATCTGCGCAGGCCGCTTTCAAGGCGGGCGAATTGACACGCGATGTCGTGGTGGTCGTGCGCTTCCAGGGCCCTCGCGCGAACGGCATGCCCGAGTTGCACAAACTCATGCCGATGCTCGGCTTGTTGCAGGACGAGGGCCATCACGTCGCGCTCGTCACGGACGGTCGCATGTCGGGCGCCTCGGGCAAGGTCCCGGCGGCCATTCACCTGTCACCGGAAGCCGAGGAAGGCGGCATGCTCTCGCGCGTGCAGGACGGCGACATCATCACCATCGACTGCGAGAAGAATGTTCTGCATTGCGAAGTCGATGACAAGGCACTCGCCGCCCGCACGCCGGAACCCGTGCCGCAGCGGCCGTTCGACCCGTGGCGCAATCTCTTCGCACTGTTCCGCAATAACGTGGGAACGGCGCCGCACGGCGCGAGCGTGCTGTTCAACGACGCGCAGTACCCGAAGGGAAGCTGACGCCGCACGCGTCGGTGTTGCCCGCAAGGCGTCAAGAATCTTGACGCCTTTTTTATTCGTGCATCCCTAGACTGGCTTCGTCATCACTCCTGTCGTTCACCGACACGTTGCCATGCTCACGCTTGCTCAGCCCGCCAGCCTCGAACCTCCCGGTGCCAACACCGCGAAACCCGAACTGCCCGCCATGCCCACCGTTATGGCGCTCGCCCCGGTGACGCGTCAACGCAATCGACACACCCCTCGCGCGCGGCTCGACGCCACGCTCGACATCACGCTCAGTCGCGCCGCCGTCTCCACGCTCGCCGTAACGCTGGCGATGAGCCTGCCGCTGCCGTGGCGCGTCGAGACGATCCGCCCGATCCGGCGCGACACCGCCGCCGTCGTGTCGATTGCCTTGCCGCGTGTCGAAGCGTCGCACGCCATGCACGTCGTCATGCAGTCGCTGCCCGAGGCCGAGTTCGGTGCGCTGCGTTTGCGTCTGACGGCATAACGTCCTGGCGCCTCGCAGCATCGAGCCGACGTCATTCGATTCATCCTTTTCATCGGTTTCGCCAACCCAGCCTCACACGATATGAACACAGCCATCTTCGAAGGCGTGTGGATTCCACTCGTCACGCCCATGTCCGGCGCCAACGGCGCCCAGATCGACCGCAACGCGTTCGCGCGGCTGGTGGACTACTACCTCGCGGCCGGCGTGAGCGGCCTCGTCGTGGCCGGCACCACGGGAGAAGGCACGCTGCTCGACGACGAGGAGCGCCGCTGGCTCGTCGAAGCGGCCTGCCACCTCGCGCACGGTCATGCGCCGGTGCTCGCCGGTGTCGGCGCGGCCGACACGAACAACGCCGCGCGTCAGATGCGACGCCTCGACGATCTGCCGATCGCCGGCTATCTCGTGCCGCCGCCCTACTATCTGCGCCCGTCACAGGAAGGCATTCTCTGGCACTACCGAACGCTGGCGAGCGGCACGCGCAAGCCGCTGGTGCTCTACAACGTGCCGCTGCGCACGGGCGTCACGCTCGGCGTCGACACGATCCGCGAACTCGCGTCGCACGACGCGTTCGCCGCCATCAAGGAGTGCGACGCGCATCCGCTCGTGCATCTGCCCTCGCAAGTCGACATGCGCGTGCTGTGCGGCGACGACATGCAACTGCTGCCTGCGCTGCTGGCAGGCGCGGCGGGCTGCATTTCGGCCGCCGCGCATGTGCGCCCCGATCTCTACCTGAAGTTGTTCCGCTACGTGCGCGACGGCGACGTGTCGCACGCGAACACGCTCTTCAACGGCATGAAGCCGCTGATCCGCCGCCTGTTCGTCGAGCCGAATCCGGTGGCGATCAAAGCGGCGCTCGCCTCGCTCGGGCTGTGCTCGGAGGTCGTGCGTCGTCCGCTCATGCCGTGTACACCGGCATTGCGCAAGGAGATCGAGGCTCAGCTGTAAGTGACGATGGCGTTCTGAAGCCTCGCGTCGCCGCCCGCCATCCATGACTTACGAAGTTCACATCGGGACACTTGCCATGAACGATATCGAACAGCGCCAGCGCACCGTTGCCCGGCTGCTCATCAAGCTCTCCGGCACCACGCTCGCCCGGCTCGCCTATGCGACCGGCATCACCGGCAATACGATTTCCCGCTGGGTGCACGGCGATTACTGCGCCATCGGCACGCACGGCCGCGAGAGACTGTTCGCCGCGCTGGGCGCGTATAGCGATGGCACCCATGTGCGACTCGCGCCGCGCGCGACGGGCGCCGCGCAGCCGGTCTTTCAGATCAACGGCATCGTGCAGGCCGAACGTTTCGCAACGCTCGCCGCGCTGACATCGACGCAGTTCGTCGCCGCGCATGAAACGTGTCAGGGCCAGACGTTGGTGAGCGTCGTCACGGATGTCACCGGGCAAACCACGGCGCTGCTCGTCGGCACACGCGAGGCGCTCGACGCGTTGTACGACGAACTGGGAATTGTCGTGTCGCCCAATCGCCGTTCGGAGGCGGGGCTGCCCACGTACGCATCGGCAGGCGATGGCACGCGCGTGCACGTCAACTGACGCATACGCGCGCGCCTTGCCTGGCGCGCGCTGCGTGACTTCATCCGGCTCGTCCTGCCCCGTCCTGCGCCGGCGAGCGCCGCCGGACGGGGTGGATCAGCACGACACCGTGTCGCTCACTGCCATCCGAAGCGCCGCGCGAAGATGCCCTTCATCATCTGCGTAAGCACGGCGTAGGCCAGCAGGATCGCTGCAAGCATCGGGAAGTACGCCAGCGGCAACGCCTGCATCTTGAACGTCTCGGCGAACGGCGACATCGGCAGCATGATGCCGATCAGCATCACGGCCCCCGTCATCAGCATGAGCGGCCATGCGGCGCGGCTCTGCACGAACGGCAGACGACGCGTACGGATCAGGTGAACGATCAGCGTCTGCGAGAGCAGGCCCTCGACGAACCAGCCCGACTGGAACAGTGTCTGGTGCTCCACGCTGTTCGCGCCGAACAGATGCCACATCGCGAGGAACGTCAGCACGTCGAAAATCGAGCTGATCGGGCCGAAGAACACCATGAAGCGCGACAGATCCGCCGGATTCCAGCGCTGCGGCTTCGTCAGTTGCTCGCTGTCGACGTTGTCGAACGGAATCGTGGTTTGCGACAGGTCGTAGAGCAGGTTTTGCGTGAGCAACTGCAGCGGCAGCATCGGCAAGAACGGCAGGAACGCGCTCGCGATCAGCACCGAGAAGACATTGCCGAAGTTCGAGCTGGCCGTCATCTTGATGTACTTGAGCATGTTCGCGAACGTGCGCCGCCCTTCGATCACGCCCTGCTCGAGCACCATCAGGCTCTTTTCCAGCAGGATCAGATCGGCCGCTTCCTTGGCGATATCCACCGCCGTATCGACCGAGATCCCGATATCCGCCGCGCGCAGCGCCGGGGCGTCGTTGATACCGTCGCCCATGAAGCCCACGACGTGGCCATTCGCACGCAGCATGCGCACGATACGCTCCTTGTGCGCCGGGGTCAGCTTGGCGAACACGTTGGCACGCCCGACCGTCGTGGCAAGCTCGGCGTCGCTCATCGCTTCGATGTCGTCGCCGAGCACGCAGCCGGTCACCTTCAGACCGACCTCGCGGCAGACCTTGGCTGTCACGAGATCGTTGTCGCCGGTCAGTACCTTGACGTCGACGCCTGCGGCAGCGAGCGCGTTCAGTGCAGGCGCCGTCGACTCCTTGGGCGGATCGAGGAACGCGATATAGCCGACGAGCACGAGTTCGCTTTCATCGGCAACGCTGTAGCTGTCGCGCACCGGCGGCAGATGGCGCGTCGCCACGGCCACGACACGCAGACCTTCGGCATTCAGATCGGCCGTCACGCGGCGCAGACGTGCCAGCACGTCGGGCGTGAGCGGCTCGACATTCGCACCGTGCTGCACGCGGTCGCACACCGCCATCACTTCTTCCACCGCGCCCTTGCAGATCAGTTCGTGGTGTTCGCCGTTCTCGCTGACCACCACCGACATGCGACGACGCTGGAAGTCGAACGGAATCTCGTCGATCTTGCGGTAACGGTTGACCACGTCCAGCCGCTGATGCAATTCGGCGTGATCGAGCACCGCGACGTCGAGCAGGTTCTTCAGGCCGGTCTGGTAAAAGCTGTTCAGATAGGCGTGTTCGAGCACGTCTTCCGACGCGTGTCCCCAGACATCGGTGTGGCGCTCCAGGCAGATCTTGTCCTGCGTCAGCGTGCCGGTCTTGTCGGTGCAGAGCACGTCCATGGCGCCGAAGTTCTGAATGGCGTCGAGCCGCTTGACGATGACCTTCTTGCGCGAGAGCACCACCGCCCCCTTCGCCAGCGTGGCAGTCACGATCATCGGCAGCATCTCGGGCGTGAGACCCACCGCGACCGACAACGCGAACAGCGACGCCTCGAGCCAGTCGTGCTTAGTAAAGCCGTTGATGAGCAGGACGATCGGCGTCATGACCAGCATGAAGCGAATCAGTACCCACGACACGCGGTTCACGCCCTGCTGGAACGACGTGACGGTCGGTTGTTGCGCGCTCACGCGTTGCGCGAGCGAGCCGAAGAAAGTGCGCGCACCGGTAGCCACCACCACGACGGTGGCCGAACCGCTGACGACGTTCGTCCCCATGAAGGCAAGGTTGTCGTAGGCAAGCGGGTTGCTGCCCCCCGACTCACAGGCGTGCGCGAATTTCTCGACGGGCAGCGCCTCGCCGGTGAGCGCCGATTGCGAGACGAACAGGTCCTTGGCCGCCAGAATGCGCACATCCGCCGGAATCATGTCACCCGCCGCGAGCAACACGATGTCGCCCGGCACGAGTTCGGCCAGCGGGATTTCGCGTCCCAGTCGGCCCATCGCGCGCACGTTCGCAGCGTCGGGCTCGACATTGCGCCGCAACACGGTCGCCGTGGTGCTGACCATCGCCTTGAGCTTTTCCGCCGCCTTGTTCGAACGCGCTTCCTGCACAAATCGCAACACCGTGGAAATGATCACCATCGACGCGATGATGATCGTTCCCTCGGTGTCGTCGGTCGCGTAAGAGACAGCGGCCAGTGCAGTGAGCAGCAGGTTGAACGGATTGCGGTAGCAGTTGAAGAGATGGCGCCACCAGGGCAGCGGCTTTTCGTGCTCGACTTCATTGGACCCGGCGTGTGCGCGCACGGTGGCGGCTTCGTCGTCGGAAAGTCCGTCGCGCGTCGTGTGCAGACGGGCGAGCAGGTCCGGTCCGGCGTCGCGGGCGGCGTCAAGCAGACCTGGCGGTGCCTCGTGGCCGTGGGCGGGCGCATCGAGCGTTTCGAGCATGTCGCGACGGCGGAAGAAGCGCAGGCCGAGGCGCGCGCCGAGCACCGCAATCAGACGCTCGCTGAGCGTGAGAGCTTGTTGCATGGGATACATCCAGAGAAGGCTTCGGAGAGGCGCCGGCGATTCGGGGAACAGGGAATCGGCGGCGCCCCGGAAAGATCGGGCGGTGGCGTCAGCCGGCGCGCTTGTCGCGACGCACGACGGCACCCAGCCATTGCCGCAGGCGCGCCGTCTTGCCCGGCACTGCCGCCGTGGCGCACGCCGCATCGGCGTGCGAATCCACCTGATAGTGATGCAGGCACTGGGACGGCAGCATCAGGGCTTGCGGATTGCCTCCGCGAAGGGTCATGGAGTAACGGAACACGATACATCTCCCGGCCGCGCGGCAATCCGCCCGGCACGGGCGTCGGGTTCGCGTCACTCGCCCGGCAGACGGGCAGGGACAACACGCGAACACACACGCACGGCGGGACAGCCCGAACGGCAAACGTAAAACTGATGAGGGAGCGTGCTACGAGAGACGGACGCTATCGGTATGGCCCAAAAACGCCCTTCGGCGCAGTGGCCGTGGGCATCGAGCGATCGATACGAACATCTGAGGTGCGCGCCAACCCGACTAAGCGAGTCAGCGGCGGGGAAGATCCCGGGGACTAACTCGCGGTGATGGTGTCGACCTGCGTCGACCGGCAACTACCACTAGAACTACTGTCCACGGAAGGACCTCCTGAGAGCTATGACGGCGCGATTCTACCCCCGAGTGCGTCGAAAGAAAAGTGACAATTCAACGTGTTACAAAATGATGACAACGGAAACTTTCCATCGCGCAGACACTCCGTCAGAATCTGTCATGTTTTCGTCACAAACCGCCTGCCGGCGGCCGTCGATGCGCTGGCACTGCGTCTGGGAATCCCATCGCAGAAGGTCCGGCAGCGTCGCCGCACGACCGGTGGCCAATCACTTGTCCCGGACTTCATGGATTCGCTCAACCGCGCCCTCTTTCTGGCCATCAACGCCTCGCCCAACGTCAGCGAAGGCGAACTGGCCGTAGCCGTCTTCCTCGCCAAATACCTGATCCTGCTCCTGCCGGTGGGGCTCTTCACGCTGTGGCTTGCCGGCGGACGCGACCGCGAAGGCGCCGTGCACGGGCTGCTGGGCGTGGGACTGGTGTTGCTGGTCAACTTCGTAATCGGGCTGGCGTGGTTCGAACCGCGACCGTTCGTCGTCGGCCTGGGCACGAACCTGCTGCCGCACGCGCCGACGAGCGCCTTCCCGAGCAATCACGCCTCGATCATGTTCACGTCGGCCTTCGTGCTGATGGGGACGATGGCGCGCACACCGCGCCTGCTCGGCAAGCTGCTGCTGATCTGCGCCCTGCCCGTGTGCTGGGGGCGCGTGTATCTCGGCGTGCACTGGCCGGTCGACATGCTGGGCGGCCTGGTCGTGTCGATCGTCGTCGCGCTGATCATGCGCACGGCGAGCGCACGCGAGACGAGCCGTATCGTCACGGCGATCTTCGAAGGTATCTACCGCCGCCTGATGGCGTGGCCGATCGCACGCGGCTGGCTGCGTCGCTGATTCGCCGGGGCCGGTCCGCCGGTCCCACATTCAGCCCCAATCTCGGGACGAACGCGAACGCGTCAGGACGACTGCGGAGATTCCGAGAGGGGGAAAGCGTGAAACTGCGGGGGAAGGTTGGGAGACTCGGGAGATCCGAATCTCCCAGTGGTGCTGCGGAGAGGTGAATCAGCGGTGGTATTCGCCAGCGGCTTCCGGCTGGTAGTCGATGCCGAGCAATTCTAGCTCGATCAGGTGGCCACCCGGCACTTGCCAGTGGATCGACTGACCGACGCGCAGGCCGAGCAGCGCGCTGCCTACCGGCGCGAGCACCGACAGACCGTTTTCCGCAGCCGCCAGATGCTGCGGATACACCAGCGTCACGCGATGTTCCTGTTGCGTGGCCAGATCGCGATAGCGCAGCACCGAATTCATGGTGGCAACGTCGGCCGGCATCTGTTCCGGGTCAACGACGTTCGCCCGGGCGAGCTCTGTTTCGAGTGCCTCCACATACGGCAATGCCGCGCGCGGCGCCTGCGCCATGAGCGCTTCGAGGCGTTCGATGTCGAGAGTCGAGACAGTAATCGAGGGACGTTGGGAGTTGACGGTGGACATGTCGACGGGCCTGTTTTTCCTTGACGTTAAGAGAGTTGCCCCCAATCTAACAGAACCCCCGCGCCGCGAGAAGTCCCGGACGCCGACGGCATCCGCTAGAATCGACGCATCGGGGCCCCTGTGCCCGGCAACGCCGCAAAGCTGAAGTCATGTCCGAATCCACCACCAACGCCGCCCTCTTCGAGCGCGCCCAGCAAACCATTCCCGGCGGCGTGAACTCGCCCGTACGCGCCTTCCGCTCGGTCGGCGGCACCCCGCGCTTCATCGCCCGCGCGCAAGGCCCCTATATGTGGGACGCCGAGGGTACGCGCTACATCGATTACATCGGCTCGTGGGGTCCGATGATCGTCGGTCACCTGCATCCGGAAGTCGTTTCGGCCGTTCAGGCGGCCATGACGCAAGGCTTCAGCTTCGGCGCACCGACCGAGGCCGAAGTGGTCATGGCCGAGGAGATCTGCCGCCTCGTGCCGTCCATCGAGCAGGTGCGCCTGGTGTCGTCGGGCACCGAAGCCACGATGAGCGCGCTGCGTCTGGCACGCGGCTTCACTGGTCGCAACAAGATCGTCAAGTTCGAGGGCTGCTACCACGGCCACGCCGACAGCCTGCTCGTGAAGGCGGGCTCGGGCCTGCTCACCTTCGCCGATTCGACGCGCAACGCGCCGTCCTCGGCCGGCGTGCCGCCCGAAGTCACGCGCGACACGCTCGTGCTGGAGTACAACAACGTCGAACAGCTTCGCGAGCTGTTCGCCGGTCAGGGTGGCGAGATCGCTGCCGTGATCGTCGAGCCAGTCGCCGGCAACATGAATCTCGTACGCGGTTCGCGCCACTTCCTGCAATCGCTGCGCGAGCTGTGCACCGCGCACGGTGCCGTGCTGATTTTCGACGAAGTGATGTGCGGCTTCCGCGTCGGGCTGGGCGGCGCGCAGGCGCTCTACGGCATTACGGCCGACCTCACGTGTCTGGGCAAGGTCATCGGCGGCGGCATGCCGGCGGCGGCCTTCGGCGGACGTCGCGACATCATGTCGCACCTCGCGCCGCTCGGCGGCGTCTATCAGGCCGGCACGCTCTCGGGCAATCCGCTCGCGGTCGCGGCCGGTCTGGCCACGCTCAAGCTGATTCAGGCGCCCGGCTTCTACGAAGACCTGGCCAAGCGCACGTCGCGACTCGTGAGCGGGCTGGTCGACGCGGCGCAAGCTGCCGGTGTGCCGTTCTCCGGCGACAGCGTGGGCGGCATGTTCGGGCTCTACTTCCGCGCCAACGTGCCGCAGAGCTTCGCCGAAGTCACGACCTCCGATGTCGCGCGCTTCAACAAGTTCTTCCATGCGATGCTCGATCGCGGCGTGTATCTCGCACCGAGCGCGTTCGAAGCCGGTTTCGTCTCCGCCACGCACGACGACACGATCATCGATGCGACGATCGACGCCGCGCGCGACGCGTTCGGGACACTCGCGTGAGCGCCGCGGGTCGATCCGCTACCCTTTGCCGCGTGACGTTCTCACGTCATTGGTCACTCGTTCGCCCATAACAAGGGGAAACACCATGCAAATGCTGCTGCCGGCGAAACTTCGCCAGTCGTTCGTCCGATGGCTCGCGCTCGGGCTGCTCACGTCGTTGCTGTCCGCGTGCGGATACAACGAGATCCAGGTCAAGGACGAAGCGGTCAAGGCCGCCTGGGCCGAGGTCGTCAACCAGTATCAGCGACGTGCCGACCTGGTGCCGAACCTGGTCAATACGGTCAAGGGCTACGCGGCGCATGAACAGTCGACGCTCACCGACGTGATCAACGCCCGCGCCAAGGCCACCAGCATCACGGTCACGCCCGAGACGCTGAACGACCCCGAGGCGTTCAAGCGCTTCCAGCAGGCGCAGGGTGAGCTGTCGGGCGCACTGTCGCGCCTGATGGCCGTCTCGGAGAATTATCCGAACCTGAAGGCCGACGGCCTCTTCCGCGACCTGCAGTCGCAACTCGAAGGGACGGAAAACCGCATCACCGTGGCGCGCAATCGCTACATTCAGGCGGTGCAGGACTTCAACGTGTACGTGCGCCAGTTCCCGAACAATCTGACGGCCAAGATGTTCGGCTACAGCGCCAAGCCGAACTTCACGGTCGAGAACGAGAAGGCGATCTCGACGGCCCCGACGGTCAAGTTCTAAGGAGCGGTTCATGGTGGCGGTTCGGGCAGTTCAGGCGAATCAGGCAGTCCGGGTCAACGGCACGCGCTCGCGCATGCCGGGCCCGGTGTGGATGCTCTGGGCGCTGGTGCTCGCCAGCCTGTGCTGGCTGGCGCTGCCGGCCGGCGCGGAAGATCTGGTGGCCGTGCCCGCGCTCACGGCGCGCGTGACCGATCTGACCGGTACGCTGACGCCCGAGCAACGCAACGCACTCGAGACGCAGCTCGCGCAATACGAGCAACAGCGCGGCAGCCAGATCTTCATTCTGATGGTGCCGAGCACGGCGCCCGAGACGATCGACCAGTACAGCATTCGCGTAGCGGACGCATGGAAGGCCGGGCGCAAGGGCGTCGACGACGGCGTCATCATGCTCATCGCGAAGAACAATCCGAACGACCTGCGCAAGATGCGCATCGAGGTCGGACGCGGCGTGCAGGGCTCGCTGACCGACGCGATCTCCGGGCGCATCCTGCGCGACGTGATGGCCCCCTACTTCCGCAACGGCGACTTCTTCGGCGGTCTCGCGGCCGGCGTGGCGGCCGTGCAGGCGGCGATGAACAACGAAGCGCTGCCGGCGCCCGATCTGCCTTCGACACGCGCGCCGCACTCCGATCTGTCGGACTTCCTGCCGCTGCTGTTCATCATCTTCATCATCGCGATGGTCGTGATCATGGAAAGCCGCAGGCGCTTCCGTGGCCCCGGCCTGCCCGGTGCGGACGCCAACGACCCGCGCTCGCGCGTGCTCACCGGCCAGCGCGGACGCATCGGCGCCGGCGGCTTCGGTGCCGGCCTCGGAGGCGGACTCGGCGGCGGCTGGGGACGCAACGATGGCGGCGGCTTCGGAGGGGGCGGCGGGGGCGGGGGCGGTTTTGGCGGCGGCGGTGGCGGTGGTTTCGACGGCGGCGGCTCCTCGGGGAACTGGTGATGACCATGACACACGACACGTCGTCGACGACTTCGGAACCGCATCGCACGCCACATGAAGCGCGGCACGAACAGGCGCATGACGTCTCGCGCTGGCTGCGGCACTTCGGCACCTGGCGCGCCCACGCACGCTGGATCTTCCCTGACCGCGCGCTCGATACGCTCGAAGCCGCGATCCGGGCGTCCGAGGCGGAGCATCGTTGCGAGATCCGTCTCGTGATCGAAGCCGCCATGCCGCTCGCGGCAGTGTGGCACGGGCAGTCGTGCCGTCAACGCGCCGTGCATCTGTTTCGTCAGCTCGGGGTGACCCACACCAGCGAGCGAACCGGCATTCTTCTGTACATCAACCTCGCCGATCACGACATCGAGCTGGTGGCCGACAAAGGCGTCAATGCGCTGGTGCCCACGCATCGGTGGGACGCCGTCGTGACACAGATGAGCGCGGGTTTCCGCGACGAACGCTATGTCCCGAGCGTGCTGGAAGCTTTGGACACCCTGCGCGGCATTGCGCGCGAATCCTTGCCGGCCCATGCCGGCGCAGCGCCGGCCAATGCGTTGACCGACCGGCCGCTGATGCTCTGACGTCTCATGTTTTCCGATCAGGACTTTGCTTACATGCGTCGCGCGCTGGCGCTGGCCGAGCGCGCGATGTTCACCACCACGCCGAATCCGCGCGTGGGCTGTGTGATCGTGCAGGACGGCCGTGTCATCGGCGAAGGCTTCACGCAGCCTGCCGGGCAGGACCACGCCGAAGTGCAGGCCATGAAAGACGCCCGCTCGCGTGGTGAATCGCTGCGCGGGGCCACGGCCTACGTCACGCTGGAGCCGTGCAGCCACTACGGCCGCACGCCGCCCTGTGCGAAGGGGCTGATCGAAGCCGGCGTGAAGCGCGTGATCGCGGCAATGGAAGACCCGAATCCGGTCGTTGCCGGACGCGGCCTGACGATGCTGCGCGAGGCGGGCGTTGATGTGCGGTGCGGCTTGCTCGAGACCGAAGCACGCGAGATGAACATCGGTTTCGTTGCCCGCATGACGCGGGGCACACCGTGGGTGCGTCTGAAAGTGGCAGCGAGTCTCGACGGCAAGACCGCCCTTCACAACGGCGTAAGCCAGTGGATCACAGGCCCCGCCGCACGCGCGGACGGCCATGCCTGGCGCGCGCGCGCCTGCGCCATCCTCACCGGTATCGGCACCGTGCGCGAAGACGATCCGTCACTGACCGTGCGCGACGTGCAGACCACGCGTCAGCCGCTGCGCATCGTGGTCGACTCTCGGCTCGACGTCTCCCCGACCGCCAAGGTACTCGCCAACGGCAACGCCCTCGTGGTCTGCGCGAACGGCGACGCGCAGCGCGTCGCGCGTTTGCGCGATCTCGGCGTGGAAGTGCTCGACCTGCCGAATCCGAACGGCAAGGTCGAGTTGCCCGCCCTGCTTCGCGTGCTGGGCGAGCGTCAGCTCAACGAAGTTCATGTGGAAGCCGGCTACAAGCTCAACGGCTCGCTGCTGCGCGAGCACTGCGTCGACGAATTGCTGGCGTATTTCGCGCCCTGCATCGTTGGCGACGCACAAGGCATGTTCAACCTGCCGGCACTCACGTCGCTCGACGACAAGCTGTCGTTCCGCTTTACCGATGTGCGCATGATCGACAGCGATCTGCGGGTGATGGCTCGACTGACACAGCACTGAGGCGAAAATAAAGCGGCGGACCGTCGCATCTCTTTAAAAAAAACGGGGCGCCCCCTCAAAGGGGCGCCCCGCTTTCGTTGGTGCTCCCGACCTTGCCGATGCCGCTCACGCAGCGATCGGCACGTGATCAGACGTGGAAGCCCACGCGCCCGAGCGACTCCATCTCGACCGACACGTACTGACCCGGCTGGATGTACTCGGCCGGGGTAGCGCCGCCCGCCATCACGATCCATCCCGCTTGCAACGGCTCGCCCGCTGCGGCCGACAGACGGGCCGCAGCGACCAGCGAACGCAACGGATGGCCGAGCAGCGCCGCCGTCGAGCCGACCTGCACGGTGCGGCCATTGAGCGTCATCGTCAGCCCGAGATTCGAGAAGTCGACGTGCGGGTTGTGCCACGCGCCGATCACGAAACCGCTGGACGATGCGTTGTCGGCAATCACTTCCGGCAGCGTGAACTTGAAGTCCTTGTAGCGCGAGTCGATGATTTCGATGGCCGGGGCAATCGCCTCGACCGCCGCCAACGCCTGCGGCCCCGTCACGTTGCCTTCGAGCGGCTTCTTCAGGATGAACGCGATTTCCGGTTCCACGCGCGGATGCACGTAACGCTTGAAGTCGATCGACGTGCCCTCTTCGACCTGCATGCCGGATGTCAGGCGCCCCCAGATCACGTCGGACAAGCCCATCTGGATCATCTTGGCGCGGCTCGTGAAGCCCATCTTCACGCCGACACGCGTCTCACCGCGCGCGGCCCGGCGAGCGAGCGACGCGGCCTGGATGGCATAGGCGTCGTCGAGCGACAGACGATTGTCGGTATCGAACTGTTCGACTTCGTGGGCGAAGTGTGCCGCGTCGTCCAGCAGCTTGGCGTAGTCTTGAATGTGGCTCATCGTGCGGCCTCGCTGGCAGAGTCGGCAGGGGCAAAGACGGCGCGGACCGAGCCCAGGCCGTTGATACGGGTCTCGAAGATGTCGCCGGGCGTCACGGCCGCCATCGGGCCGAGCGCGCCCGAGAGCACCAGGTCGCCGGCCTTGAGGGGCGTGCCCACGGCCGCCATCGTGCGGGCGAGCCACACCACGGCATTGATCGGGCTGCCCAGGCAGGCCGCTCCGGCACCCACGGACACCGGCTCGCCACGACGCTCCATGACCATGCCGCACATGCGCACATCGAATTCGGAGAGCTTCTTCGGGGTGTTGCCGATCACGAACGCAGACGACGAGGCGTTGTCCGCAATCGTGTCCGTGATGCGGATATTCCAGTCGGCCACGCGGCTGCCGACGATTTCGAGCGCCGGCAGGGCGTAGTCGATGGCGTTGAGCACGTCGAGCTGACCGGGATTCTCGATGTTCAGATCGCGCCCGAACACGAACGCGATCTCGGCCTCGATCTTCGGCTGCGTGAGGATCGAAGCGGGAATCGGCTCACCGTCTCCGTACCCCATGTCGTCGAACAGCATGCCGAAGTCGGGCTGGTCCACGCCGAGCTGCTTTTGCACGGCAACCGACGTCAGACCGATCTTGCAACCGACGATGCGGCGCCCGGCGGCCAGACGGCGCTCGGTGTTGATGCGTTGAATCGCGTAGGCGTCGTCGATGCTCAGCGGCGCATACGTGTCGCGCAGCGGGGCGATGAACTTGTGCGAGCGCTCGGCTTCGAGCAGCGCGTCGGCCGCCTGTTGAAGACGGGCGTGCGTGGCGGCGTCGTGCTTGTAGGTCGCTCCCATCACGCGCCAGCCTTGGCCGGCGCGGCCGGCTCGTCCTTGGTACGCTCGCCCACGGCCCAGTGGGCGGCCGGCACCTGCGTCGCGTAGACGCGAATCGATTCGAGCGGCGCGCCGAGCGTCTCGTGCACGGTGCGCGCCACGGCCTTCACACAGGCCTTGACGGTGGCGTCGTCGCGACCTTCCACCAGGTTGATATGTACGATTGGCATGATGCTGTCCCCTGAAAATGCCCGAAAAGAGGCTTCGTGCCCAATGATGCGCGCGCAACAAGATACCGTCCAATACCAAATTTCCCAATTCCGATACCATTTCGGTATTGGATGATGGCGTCGCCGCCGTGTGCGGTCATGACGTTGAAACGAGGTCTTCATGGATATCAAGCAGATGCGGTACTTCCTCGCCGTGGCGCAGGAAGGGCATTTCGGACGGGCAGCGGAGCGACTGAACATGGCGCAGCCGCCGCTCACCCGACACATTCACGCGCTCGAAGCCCAGTTGGGCACGGCGCTTTTCGTGCGCACACCCAAGGGGGCGACGTTGACCGCCGCCGGGCAGACACTGCTCGCCGAGGTGCCGAATATCCTCTCGCTGACCCGTCGCGCCGAGGAGCAGACGCGGTTGGCGGGCGAAGGCTATATCGGCCGGCTCGACGTCGGCATCTTCAGTTCGGGCATTCTGAACGCGATTCCCCGCCTGCTGGCGAGCTTTCATACGGAACGTCCGGAAGTGAAGATCGGCCTGCACAACCTGTCGAAGACGGAGCAGATCGCCGCCCTTCGCGAACGGCGCATCGCCATCGGCTTCAACCGTCTGATTCCGGACGAGCCGGATCTCGTCGTCGACTGGATTCACCGCGAGCCGTATCTCATCGCGCTATATGAAGGTCACCCGTTGTGCGAGCGCGCATCGCTCACGCTCGCCGATCTCGACAACGAGCGCATGATCCTCTACCCGAACGCGCCGGTGCCGGGCCTCGCCGAGGAAGTCGCGGCCGCGTTCCGCGACGAAGGCGTGACGCTGCGCGTGGAACAGGAAGTCGAGGATGTGGTGACGTCGATGGCGCTCGTGGCGAGCCGCTTCGGCATCTGCGTGACAACCGAGTCGGCAGCAAACCTGCGGTTGCCCGGTGTGGTGTACCGGCCGCTGAAGTCGCGGCGACTACGCTCCATCGAACTGAACTGCATGTACCGGCGCGACGACGATTCGCCGATCCTCGCCGCGTTTCTTGCGCTGATCCGGCATTCGCGCAACCGCCCTCAACCTCTGGCCATGTAGCCATCGCACAGGCGCCCCCGTGGGCGCGACATATCCGCCCGCATATGCCGCCGTATATCAAATCGGATGCAATGGGATTTAATTGGATTCCACTCTGGCGAAAATTGTATCCAAAATGTCCTGATCGGTAGTCCAAAGCCGCCGATCAACGTGGCCCCGATTTGCCGATTCAAGCGGTGTTTTGAATTACGTTTATCTGCGTAGTACTACGGAGTATCGTTGTGAGGCGTCTTATTTAATTCTTCCGACCCTTTTGAAACCCTTTACCCATGCGGGTTTCGGGATGCACCTCTATACCGGTTCCAATTGGACTGCGTATTACGCTACTATGGCGCATCGTTCTCGCCGGCCTCGGCAGAATGATCCAATACCGACCAGGTTCAGCAGTCGATCAAGACTCCCCCACGCCGGGTAGTCAAAAAATACAAATCAAGGAGATGTCCACAATGCAGTTCCGTCACAAATCCCTGTTCGTTGCCGCTGCGCTCGCCTTCATCGGTACGGCTGCCAACGCCGAGACCGTCAAGATCGCCATCGCCGGCCCGTTCAGTGGCTCGGTTGCCCAATACGGCGACATGGTCAAGGCCGGTGCGCTGACCGCCATTGAAGAAATCAATGCGGCAGGCGGCGCCAACGGCAACAAGCTCGAAGCGGTCATGATGGACGATGCATGCGAGCCGAAGCAGGCCGTCGCCGTCGCCAACAAGATCGTCAGCCAGAAGATCAAGTATGTGATCGGCCACGTGTGCTCCGGATCGACGATTCCCGCATCGGACATCTACGAGAACGAAGGCGTCGTGATGATCACGCCGTCGGCCACGGCACCGCAACTGACCGAAGGCAAGAAGCGTCACTTCATCTTCCGTACGATCGGCCGTGACGACCAGCAAGGTCCGGCAGCCGCTCAGTACATCATCAACAAGGTCAAGCCGAAGAAGGTTGCCGTGCTGCACGACAAGCAGTCGTACGGTCAGGGTATCGCCACCTCGGTGAAGAAGGACCTCGACGCGGCCAAGATCCCGGTCGTGCTGTTCGAAGGTATCAACGCCGGCGACTCGGACTACTCGGCCGTCATCACCAAGCTCAAGTCGCAAGGCGTGGACTTCGTGTACTTCGGCGGCTACCACCCGGAAATGGGCCTGCTGCTGCGCCAGGCACGCGAGCAAGGCGTGAAGGCCACGTTCATGGGACCGGAAGGCGTGGGTAACAAGGACGTGACGGCCATCGCCGGCCCGTCGTCGGAAGGCATGCTCGTGACGCTGCCGGCCGACTTCGCCGCCGATCCGGCCAACGCCAAGCTGGTGAAGGCCTTCGCCGACGCCAAGCGCGACCCGAACGGTCCGTTCCAGATGCCGGCCTACACGGGCGTGCAACTGATCGCCAAGAGCATTGCCGGCGCGAAGAGCACGGACTCGGAGAAGGTGGCCAAGTACCTGCACGCGAACACGTTCGACACGCCGATCGGCAAGGTGGCGTATGACGCCCAGGGCGATCTGAAGTCGTTCAAGTTCGTGGTCTTCACGTGGCACAAGGACGCCACCAAGACCGCCGCCAACTGATTCCCTGACGCTTTACCGGCCAGCGAATCTCCCCCAGCCGCCCGCCGACCCCGGCGGGCGGCTCGCATTCGCGCTCGGCCCCCGCTCGTCGCGAGGCTTCCCGCATGAACGAATTTTTCCCACAGCTTGCCCAGCAACTGGTCAATGGCCTGACGCTGGGCGCGATCTACGCGCTGATTGCCATTGGCTACACAATGGTCTACGGCATCATCGGCATGATCAACTTTGCCCACGGCGAGATCTACATGATCGGCGCCTATGTCGGGCTTGTCACACTGACTGCAATCGGAACGGCGGCGGGCTACCCCTTGCCGCTCGTGCTGGGCGCGGCGCTGCTGGTATCGGTGCTGATCACGGGCCTGTACGGCTTCGCGATCGAGCGGGTGGCGTATCGCCCGCTGCGCGGCGGACCTCGCCTGGGACCGCTGATCTCCGCGATCGGTATGTCCATCTTCCTGCAGAACTACGTGCAGATCGGCCAGGGCGCGCGTGATGTCTCCGTGCCGATGCTGATCTCGGGCGCCATCGATATTCCGATGGGCGACTTCACCGTCACGATCCCCTACGCTCGCATGCTGATCGTCGGCGTGACCGTCGCACTGATGATTCTGCTCACGCTGTTCATCGCCAATTCGCGCATGGGCCGTGCCTGCCGCGCCTGCGCCGAAGACATGCGCATGGCCAACCTGCTCGGCATCGATACGAACCGCGTGATCTCGTTCACGTTCGTGCTCGGCGCCATGCTCGCTGCCGTCGGCGGCGTGCTGATCGGGCTGACCATCGGCAAGCTCAATCCGTATATCGGCTTCATCGCGGGTATCAAGGCCTTCACGGCCGCCGTGCTCGGCGGTATCGGCAGCATTCCCGGCGCCATGCTCGGCGGCGTGCTGCTGGGGCTGGCCGAAACGCTCGCCTCGGGCTACATGCCCTCCGAGTACAAGGACATCGTGGCGTTCTGTCTGCTGGTGCTGGTGCTGCTGTTCCGCCCGACCGGCCTGCTGGGCAAGCCCGACGTCGAGAAAGTCTGAGGTCGACCATGACACAACAACTCACTCTCAAGTCCGGTGCCGCCAACCGCGCACCGGCGGGCGAGACGCTCAAGGGCGCGGTCATCGCCGCGATCGTGACGATCGTCCTCACGGCCCCCATCCTGGGCCTGCAACTCAAGCTCGACGGCTACAAGGTCGTGCTCGAACAGCACTGGCGTCCGGTCTGGATCGCGGCCGCCATCGTGTTCGTGTTCCAGCTGATCAAGCCGATTCTCGTGCGCTCGAAGCGTGCCGTGAAGTTGCCGACGATGCCCACCATGGGACGCCGCCAGCAACTGATCGCCATGTGGGTGCTGCTCGCCGTCGGCCTCGTGTGGCCGTTCGTCGGCTCGCGCGGTGCGGTCGACGTCGCCACGCTCGCCCTCATCTACTGCGTGCTCGGCCTCGGCCTGAACATCGTGGTGGGCTTCGCCGGTCTGCTCGATCTGGGTTACGTCGGCTTCTACGCCGTGGGCGGTTACACGTACGCCCTGCTCAATCAGTATTTCGGGCTCACGTTCTGGGAATGCCTGCCGATCGCCGCGCTCATGTCGGCCACGTTCGGTTTCGTGCTCGGCTTCCCGGTGCTGCGTCTGCGCGGCGACTACCTGGCGATCGTCACGCTCGGCTTCGGTGAAATCATCCGTCTGTTGCTCAACAACCTGACCAGCCTCACTGGCGGTCCGGACGGCGTGTCGGGCATTCCGAAGCCCAGCGTGTTCGGCTTCGAGATGGCTCGCTCGTCGAGCGTGGAGGGCGCGAAGACGTTCCATGAACTGATCGGCCTCGACTACAGCGGCTCGCACATGGTGATCTGGCTGTATCTGCTCGCGTTCGCGCTGGTCGGCTTCACGCTGTTCGTCACGAGCCGCCTGATTCGCATGCCGATCGGCCGCGCCTGGGAAGCCCTGCGCGAAGACGAGATCGCCTGCCGTTCGCTCGGCCTGAACCCCACGCGCATCAAGTTGTCGGCGTTCACGCTGGGGGCGTCGTTCGCGGGGCTGGCCGGTGCGTTCTTCGCGGCGCGCCAGGGGCTGGTCACGCCCGAGTCGTTCACGTTCATCGAGTCGGCGCTGATTCTCGCCGTGGTGGTGCTCGGCGGCATGGGCTCGCAGATCGGCGTGATTCTCGCGGCGATCCTGCTGACGATCCTGCCGGAAGTGGCCCGCGACTTCGCGGAATACCGCATGCTGATCTTCGGTCTGGTGATGGTGCTGATGATGATGTGGCGTCCGCAAGGCCTGCTGCCCGCCACCCGTCCGCATGTGGAGTTGCCGCAATGAGCGCAGAACTGTTGAAACTCTCCGGTCTGCAGATGCGCTTCGGCGGTCTGCTGGCCGTCGATGGCGTCGAGTTCGACGTCCGCAAGAACGAAATCTTCGCAATCATCGGCCCGAACGGCGCCGGCAAGACGACTGTCTTCAACTGTGTCGGCGGCTTCTATCGCCCGACCGGTGGCGCCATCACGCTCGACGGCGACGACATCACCGGCCTGCCGAGTCACATGGTGGCGCGCCGAGGTCTGGTCCGCACGTTCCAGAACATTCGCCTGTTCCGTCAATTGACGGTCGTGGAGAACCTGCTGGTCGCGCAACACATGCGCGTGCACAGCGGCTTCCTGCAAGGGCTGTTCTCGACGGGCGCCTTCCGTCGTGCCGAGCGCACTGCGCTGGAGCGCGCCAAGGCGTGGCTCGACCGGCTGGGACTGACGGCCGTGGCGAATCGCGAGGCGGGCACGCTGTCGTACGGCCATCAACGTCGACTCGAAATCGCACGCTGCATGATTACCGAGCCGCGTCTGCTCATGCTCGACGAACCGGCGGCCGGCCTGAACCCGCAGGAGAAGGTCGAGTTGCAGCAACTGGTCGACAACCTGCGTCACGAGTTCGGCATCTCGGTGCTGCTCATCGAACACGACATGAGTCTCGTGATGGGTGTCTCCGACCGGATTCTCGTGATGGAGCACGGCAAGCCGATCATGACCGGCAAGCCCGACGAGGTGCGCAACGACCCGCGCGTCATCAAGGCCTACCTCGGGGAGGAATAATGCTGAAGCTGGAACAGATCCATACCCATTACGGGGCCGTCGAGGCGCTCTCGGGCGTGTCGATCGAAGTGAACAAGGGCGAGATCGTCACGCTCATCGGAAGTAACGGTGCAGGCAAGACCACGCTGATGATGACCGTGTGCGGCACGCCGCGCGCGTCGAGCGGACGTGTGATGTTCGAAGGTAACGACATCACCGGCCGCCCCACGCACGAAATCATGCGCATGGGGCTCGCGATCTCGCCGGAAGGCCGTCGCGTTTTCCCGAGCCTGACCGTCATCGAAAACCTGAAGATGGGTGGCTTCTTCGGCTCGAAGGACGAGATCGATGCCGGCATGGACCACGTCTTCAAGCTGTTTCCGAGACTCGCGCAGCGCGGCAAGCAACGCGCCGGCACGATGTCGGGCGGCGAGCAACAGATGCTGGCCATCGGGCGTGCGCTGATGAGCCGTCCGCGCCTGCTGCTGCTCGACGAGCCGACGCTCGGTCTGGCGCCGCTCGTCATTGCGCAGATCTTCGACATCATCCGCGCGATTCGCGAGGAAGGCGTGACGGTGTTTCTGGTGGAGCAGAACGCGAACAAGGCGCTGCACGTGGCCGATCGCGGCTACGTGCTGGAAACCGGTCGCGTGGTGCTCGCCGATTCAGCGGCGAATCTGCTCGCGAACGACGACATCAAACGCGCCTACCTCGGCGCTTGATCGGCGCCAGATGCTCGGTACTGCGGCGTCGACTCGCGCCGCGTGACGTATGCGGTGAAAAGCAGAAAGGGACGTGTCCTCTCGGGCATGTCCCTTTTTTCATGCGTGAGCGCGGCGCGGCGTCTCGCGCCGTCGTGCAACGGCGGGCAACGTCGTCGCGGTTACTTCATCAATTCGACCAACTGATCGAGCGCCTTGCCCCAGCCGTCGTGGAAGCCCATGGCCTCGTGCTGCGCGCGCGTCGCTTCATTGCCGTGGATCGCAATGGCGGTATAGCGGGTGCCCTTGCCCTGCGCTTCCATCAGCACGGCCGCGGTGAACTGAAAACCGCCGTGTTCCGCCACGGGCGTCGGAGCCGGACGAAAGCCCGGCAGCACGACGTTCGTCCACACCAGTCGCGTGTTCTCCACCACCTCCAGATAGCACCCGTCGTTCGGGAACTGCTGGCCTTCCGGCGAGCGCATCACGGTGCGGAACAGGCCGCCCGGGCGCAGATCGATCTCGCACTCGACGGTCTGCCACGGCGCCGGCGTGAACCACTTCTTGATGTGTTCCGGTTGCGTCCAGGCAGCCCAGACGCGCTCGCACGGTACGTCGACGTAGCGCTCGAGCACCAGATCGAGCTTCGGATCGACGGAGAAAAGATTGGCACGGCTCATGTTCACGTCTCCTTCATTTGCAGCAGATAGTTGTCGAGTTGATCGAGGCGGCGCGTCCACTTGTCGCGCTGCAACTGGAGCCAATCCTGCGCGCCCGCGAGCGTCTCGGTTTCGAGCGCGTAGGTGCGCACTCGCCCGGACTTGCGCGAAATGACGAGCCCGCTCTCCTCCAGCACGTTCAGATGCTGCGAGAACGACGGGAGCGCCATCGAGAACGGACGCGCCAATTCGCTCACCGAGGCCGGGCCGAGCGTGAGGCGCTCGACGACCGCCCGCCGCGTGGGATCGGACAGCGCCTGAAAAATCCGGTCGAGAGGGATGGGTTGGTTAGCCATGTGCCTAACTATAATCATCGCACTCACTTAGGTCAATGCCTTTGTATTCGGATTTTTCCGACCGGCACTGCGGGCACCGGGTACACGACTGCCCGATTCGTCCGACTGTCGTTTCGGACGACACCGGATTTGCCGCCGTCGCGGGCGTTTGCGGGCAATTCGACACGAGATTCGGGCGCTTTCGTGCACCGGCTTGGCGTAGAATAGAGCCTTTCCAAATTCAGCCCCCGCGTTGCCCGCTATGCCGTTGGCCACTACAGAAGAAATCATTGCCGAGCTGAAGGCCGGCCGCATGGTTGTCCTCGTCGACGAGGAAGATCGTGAAAACGAAGGCGATCTGGTCATGGCGGCCGAATTCGCGACGCCCGAAGCCATCAACTTCATGGCCAAGTACGGCCGCGGCCTCATCTGCCTGACGCTTACCCAGGCGCGCTGCAAGCAGCTCAACCTGCCGCTGATGACCTATCGCAACGGCACGCAGTACGGTACGGCATTCACGCTGTCGATCGAAGCGGCCGAGGGCGTCACCACGGGGATCTCCGCTGCCGATCGCGCCCATACCGTGAAGACGGCCATTTCGCGCGACGCACGTCCGGAGGACATCGTTCAGCCGGGTCACGTGTTCCCGATCATGGCGCAGCCCGGCGGTGTGCTGGTGCGTGCTGGTCACACCGAAGCCGGTTGCGACCTGACCGCCATGGCCGGCCTCACGCCCGCCGCCGTGATCTGCGAGATCATGAACGACGACGGCACGATGGCCCGCCTGCCGCAGTTGCTCGAGTTTGCCGAACAGCACGACATCAAGATCGGCACCATCGTCGATCTGATCCACTACCGCAGCCGCACCGAATCGATGATCGAGACGGTTGCCTCGCGCGAAATGCAAACGGCGTGGGGCCCGTTCCAGGCAACCCTGTACCGCGACAAGCCGAGCGGTGCGCCGCATCTGGCGCTGGTGCGCGGCACCCCGACGCCGGACGACGAAACGCTGGTACGCGTGCACGAACCGCTCTCGGTGCTCGACCTGCTCGAGACCGGCGTGTCGACCCACTCGTGGACGCTGGCCGGTGCGATGCAAGCCATTGCCGAAGCCGGCAAGGGCGTGGTGGTGCTGCTCAACTGCGTGGAAACGCCCGAGCACCTGTTCACCCAGTTCGAAGCGCTCGACGAAACCGAGAAGGCCGCACGGGCCAAGCGCCGCCCGGTCGACTTCCGTACGCACGGCGTTGGCGCACAGATCCTGCGCGAGCTTGGCGTCGGTAAAATGCGTGTGCTGTCGAACCCGCGCAAGATTCCCAACATGGCAGGTTATGGCCTCGAGGTCACCGGCTTCCAGCCGATGCCCGGCGCCGAGACTGCCTGAGTATTTGCAAATCGATGCCTTGTCGCCCGCGAGCGGCGAGGTGTCATCTTGCCGAGCACGGCCGGTTTCGGACGTGTCGGCACAACGTTGGCCGCACCGCCTGGACGGTACTTTTTTAGAGGAAGCCCATTATGGACATCGGACAATACCAGCCGGAACTCGACGGTGAAGGCCTGCGCGTGGGTATCGTGCAAGCACGATTCAACGACGCTGTTTGCGCTGCGCTGCGCACCGCTGCCGTGGCGGAACTCGAACGCCTCGGCGTCGACGGCGAAGACGTGCTGCTCGTGACGGTGCCCGGCGCACTGGAAATCCCGCTGGCATTGCAGAAGATGGCCGAAAGCGGCCAGTTCGACGCGCTCATCGCGCTCGGCGCGGTGATCCGCGGCGAGACGTATCACTTTGAGCTCGTCTCGAACGAAAGCGGTGCCGGCATTACGCGCATCGGTCTCGATTTCGGTATTCCCATCGCGAACGCGGTGCTGACCACCGAGAACGACGAACAGGCCGAAGTGCGCGCCGCCGAGAAGGGCCGCGATGCTGCCCGCGTGGCGGTGGAAATGGCCAATCTGCTCGAAGCCATCGACATGCTCGGTGGCGACGACGACGGATCGGATGAAGACGACGAAGAAGAGGAAGATCGGTAATGAAGAGTGCTCGCCGCCGCGCGCGCGAATTTGCGCTGCAAGGGTTGTATCAATGGCTGCTTTCGCGCGGTCACGCGGGTGAGATCGATGCGCATCTGCGCACAACCCCCGGCTACGACAAGGCTGACCATGCCCACCTGGATGCTGTCCTGCATGGCAGCATCCGTGAGGCGGACGCCTTGTCGCAGCAGCTCCAGCCGTACCTGGACCGACCGGCAGCCCAGCTGTCGCCGATCGAACACGCCGCGCTGATCATCGGCGCTTACGAGCTGATTCATCTTCAGGACGTACCGTATCGCGTGGTGATCAACGAAGCCGTGGAAGTCGTGAAGACTTTCGGTGGCGTCGATGGCCACCGCTTCGTGAACGGCGTGCTGGACAAGTTCGCGGCGGAAGTCCGTCCGGCCGAAGTCGCGGCCAATCGCAATGGCGGCGGTCGCGGCAAGAGCGCCTGACACGCAATGCATCTCGGGGCATCGCGCCGGCCGAAGCGCCTGACGATGCCTTGAGCACGCGTTCGCCCCTGCCCGTTGCCACGCCCTCCCCGACTGGCCGACTGTCCGTCTCTCCGCCCTACCGCCTTTTGTCTCCCCCCGACATCATGGATCGCACCGCTGACCTCACTCCCGCCGCCTTGAAACTGGCACAACGTGTCGACGACATCGCCCCGTTCCATGTGATGGAGCTGGCGAAGCAGGCAGCCTTGCGCGAAAAAGCTGGCCACCGTGTGATCCACATGGGTATCGGCGAGCCGGATTTCACGGCGCCCGAAGCGGTGATCGAAGCGGCAGCGAAAGCCATGCGCGACGGTCGGACGCAATACACGGGCGCGATGGGCATCCCGGCACTTCGCGAGGCCATCGCCGATTACTACCGTAGTTACTACGGGGTGGATGTCGATCCGTCGCGCATCGTCGTGACGGCCGGGGCGTCGGCCGCCCTTGTGCTGGCGTGCGCAGCGCTCGTCGGGGTGGGTGACGAGGTGCTGATGCCTGATCCTTGCTACCCGTGCAATCGACACTTCGTTTCGACGTTCGACGGCAAGCCCGTGCTGATCCCGTCCGGACCGGCCGAGCGCTTCCAACTGACGGCGGAACGCATCGAGTCGCATTGGGGCCCGGCAACGAAAGGCGTGCTGCTGGCCTCGCCGTCCAACCCGACGGGGACCTCGATCGAGACGGAGGAGCTGTCGCGCATCGTCAAGACCGTTCGGGCACGCGGCGGCTTCACGCTCGTCGATGAGATTTACCAGGGCCTGTCGTACGACGGCAAGCCGACAACGGCGTTGACGTTTGGTGACGACGTCCTCGTCGTGAGCAGCTTCTCCAAGTATTTCAATATGACGGGCTGGCGCCTGGGCTGGCTGGTCGTGCCGCCGTCGATGGTATCGACGTTCGAAAAGCTCGCTCAGAACCTGTTCATCTGCCCGTCGGCAGTGGCACAGCACGCGGCAACGGCCTGCTTCCTGCCGGATACCCTCGCCCTGTACGAATCGCGCAAGGCGGCATTTCGCGAGCGTCGCGACTATGTCGTCCCCGCGCTCGAACGCCTTGGCTTCCAGGTGCCGGTCATGCCCGACGGCGCGTTCTACGTTTATGCGGACTGCACCGGTGTGTCGCACCCCGACGCTGCCGACAGCGACCGCCTCACCCAGTCATTGCTGCAACAGGCCGACGTCGTGCTCGTGCCGGGTCTGGACTTCGGCTTCGCCGAACCTCGCAAGTACATCCGACTGTCGTACGCCACGTCGCTCGCGCAACTTCATGAAGCGATGGATCGGATCGGGAAGGTGTTCTCGGCCGGATAATCCTGCAGAAGGCCGACGGCTCGCGGCCACGGAAAGCAAAAAACCCATCGAATCGCTTCGATGGGTTTTTTGTTGCCTGCACACCGACGCGCTATATAGATAGACAAAGCGTCGATACGTCAGCGGTAACGGATGCGTCGGCCGGACGCCTCCTCCGATCAGGCTGCAGTGCTGTCGTCGGCTTCGAGCGACTTGGCAGCGGCTGCCGCCTTGCCTGCCGTCGTCGATGCTGCCGGGGCAGGCGTCGATTCGTTCGAATCGTCAGACTTGCCCGCCGAGACCGGCTTCGTCGCCGGCTTGGCCGAGCTGACGATCACCGGGGCTTGCGGCGCATTCGGCGACACCTTGTGACCCATGGTCACGCCGCGCAGACGATCACGCTCTGCCAGCACCTTCGCACCGTAGCCACCGTCACCGGCGCTGGTCGAACCGACATACAGACGCAGACCACCGGTGAGCGAGCCACCACGGGCGATGCATTCCTTGAGAATCAACGCGCCGACCTTGATGTTCGCCAGCGGGTGCAGCGCGGCTTCCGGACCGCCGAAGTACTCAAGCTTGTCCTGATGCACCTTCGACATGACCTGCATGAGGCCCTGCGCACCGACCGTGCTCTCGGCGTACGGGTTGAAGCCCGACTCGATCGCCATCACAGCGAGCAGCAGCAACGGATCGAGGCCGACTTCCTTGCCGGTCGAATAGGCGGCACGAACGAGGTTACCCGTCACGTCCCCCGCCACGCGATAACGGCGGGCGAGATAGTCGGCCACGGCGATCTGTTCGCGCGTGTCCAGCGCCTTGGTGGCGCGCGCATCGGCGGCCACACGCTGGTTCGGGATATAAGCCGCGAGGACAGCGGCCGACGGCACGTGTTGTGCCGCTTGCGCGACCATCGCCGAGTCGGACGGGGTGCCCTGTGCGACCGTGCTGCCGTTGGCGCTGTGGCCGGCCGCGTTGGCCGTACCGGTGGCTGCCTCGAGCAGCGGACCCACGCGCGACGCCAGATCGGCGCGCCACGTCGGTCGAGCCCACAGCGCCAGCGTACCGACCACGGCAACCAGACCGACCGCGCTGGACGTATACAGTCCAACACGACCGCCGTGCCATGCAAGGCGACGCCAATCGCGGCGAGCCGCGGCTACCGTTGCCACACCGCGCGCGCGAAGCGCGTGGACTGCGGCCAGTAGCCAGGGTGATAAACCAGACTTCTTCATACTACGTACTCCGGTTACGCCGTCACCACGGGGTGGCCCCGGGGCGTAAGGAAATAAGCCGGCATGCCCGCCAGGCATCCCGTGAAGCGCTTACTTACGGCATATGGAACGAGGCGGTGCATCGTGTTTACTATGGACGATGCCGCTACCGCCGCAGCGCGCCGACCTGTTCAGGTCCCCGGCGCTGACGAGCTATCGCTCGCGCTGCTTCCTAAAACACTGGCTTCCCGACCTCGGTGAGAAAACCAGCCACTGAAAATCCACGTCGATGTTGTAGTTGTCGCTAAGCTCGAGCGGGTTGGCCTACCCGTCATCGAAGCCGCCTTTCTGGATTCAACGGGCGGATTGTAGCAGCCATATATAAACCGTCAATACTATATCAACCTCAAATCATTACCAAAAGTAATTTAAAAGCCCCGTTTTGCCGTGACGTTTGACCGCCTTGACCGGTAAAATGCCCTGCCTCACCCTGCGTTTACAAGGGTGTCACCCCGACATTCACGCGTTTCAAACGGCCGTTCGCACTGGCCGTATGAAATTCGTAAAAATTTTTGGTAACGGTTTGTTTCATGAAATATCTCGATCTTCGTGACTTCACCGCGCAACTGGAGCGATCCGGCCAGCTTCGTCGCGTAGACGTGCCGGTGTCGCCGGTGCTGGAGATGACGGCGCTCGCCGACCGTGTCCTCAAAGCTGCCGGCCCTGCCCTCTGGTTCGAGCGGCCGACCGGCTACGACATGCCCGTGCTCGCCAACTTGTTTGGCACCCCTGAACGAGTTGCCCTCGGTATGGGTGTCGAGAAAGGCGAGAATGCCCTGAGCTCGTTGCGTGACATCGGCCACCTTCTTTCGACGCTCAAGGAGCCGGAGCCGCCACGCGGACTGAAGGATGCGGGCAAACTGTTCAGCATGGCGAAGGCTGTGTGGGACATGGCGCCCAAGGAAGTCGGCAGCCCGGTGTGTCAGGAAATCGTTTGGGAAGGTAACGACGTCGATCTCGCGCGTCTGCCGATCCAGACCTGCTGGCCCGGCGACGCGGCACCGCTTATTACGTGGGGACTGGTGATTACCAAGGGTCCGCACCGCAAGCGCCAGAACCTGGGCATTTATCGCCAGCAGGTCATTGGCCGCAATCAGGTCATCATGCGCTGGCTCGCGCATCGTGGCGGCGCGCTCGATTTCCGCGAGTTCGCGCAGGCCAATCCCGGCAAGCCGTTCCCGATCGCCGTCGCACTCGGCGCCGACCCGGCGACCATGCTCGGTGCCGTCACGCCGGTGCCCGACACGCTGTCCGAATACCAGTTTGCCGGGCTGCTACGCGGCAGCCGCACCGAACTGGCCAAGTGCCTGACCCCCGGCCTGGAGTCGCTGCGCGTGCCGGCACGCGCCGAAATCGTGCTCGAAGGCTTCATCTACCCGTCGGACCAGGCGCCGGAAGTGCCCGAAGGCGCGCCGCCTCCGCCCGCACGTGGCGCCACGGCGGGCTACGCCCACGCGCTCGAAGGCCCCTACGGCGACCATACCGGCTATTACAACGAGCAGGAGTGGTTCCCGGTGTTCACGGTGGAGCGCATCACCCTGCGCCGAAACGCCGTCTATCACTCGACCTACACGGGCAAGCCGCCCGACGAACCGGCCGTCCTCGGCGTGGCGCTCAACGAAGTGTTCGTGCCGCTGCTGCAAAAGCAATTCCCCGAAATCACCGACTTCTACCTGCCGCCCGAGGGCTGCAGCTACCGGATGGCCATCGTGCAGATGAAGAAGGCCTATCCGGGACACGCGAAGCGGGTGATGTTCGGTGTCTGGAGCTTCCTGCGCCAGTTCATGTATACGAAGTTCATCGTCGTGGTCGACGAAGACGTCGATATCCGCGACTGGAAGGAAGTGATCTGGGCGATCACCACGCGGGTCGATCCGACGCGCGACACCACGCTGGTGGACCAGACGCCCATCGACTATCTGGATTTCGCGTCGCCCAAGGCCGGACTGGGCTCGAAGATGGGGATCGATGCCACCAACAAGTGGCCCGGCGAAACTTCGCGCGAGTGGGGACGTCCCATCGAAATGACCGCCGACGTCGACGCCCGGATGGCCGCGCTGTATCAGGCGCTCGGCCTGTAAAACGAGCGCCGCGACCGGCACAACAGGCATCATCGACATGCCGGACACCGACGGTCATCGCGCCGCCGGTGCCGGCACGGGTGACGCCCCGGTATTCGGGGCGCACTGCTCCCATCGCATCACCCGCTTCAACGCCGCACGTCACGAAAGACACGCGGCGTTGGAGTAAGCTGACCCGACACACCGACAAGCCGTATCCGTTTCCGTCCCCCGCGCGGCGCAACGTCACTCACTTCGCCGCCCGGTCATCGAGAGGAGAGCTGACCGTGTCTTCATCCCGCCCATCCGCGTCTTCACGCACCCCGGCCAAGGCCCATCCGGCGCTGGCCCGTCTGAAAGATCCCGCCCTGCTGAAGTCCGACGCCTATATCGATGGCGTCTGGACGCAAGCCGATGCCCACACGACCTTCGCCGTGAACGACCCGGCGACGGACGCGGAAATCGCCCACGTCGCCGATCTCGGCGCCAAGGAAACCGAGCGCGCGCTGGTCGCCGCCGAAACCGCCCTGCCGGACTGGCGCGGCAAGACCGGCAAGGAACGCGCCCGCGTCATGCGTCGGTGGTTCGACCTGATCATGCAAGCCCAGGACGACCTCGGCGCCATCATGACAGCCGAGCAGGGCAAGCCGCTCGCCGAAGCCAAGGGCGAGGTGGCATATGGGGCGTCGTTCATCGAGTGGTTCGCCGAGGAGGCCAAACGGATCGACGGCGACGTGCTCGCCTCTCCCGAAGGCGGCAAGCGCCTGTTGGTACTCAAGCAGCCTATTGGCGTGTGCGCGTCGATCACCCCGTGGAACTTCCCCATCGCGATGATCACCCGCAAGATCGCCCCGGCGATTGCCGCCGGATGCACCATCGTGGTCAAGCCTGCGCGCCTCACCCCGCTCTCGGCCCTCGCGCTGGCCGAGCTGGCCGACCGCGCCGGCGTGCCCAAAGGCGTGTTCAACGTCGTGACGTCGAAAAACTCGTCGGACGTGGGCAACGTGCTCACCTCGAGCCCCCGCGTGCGCCACCTCTCCTTTACCGGTTCGACGCCGGTCGGCGCGAAACTCATGGAGCAGTGCGCACCGACGATCAAGAAGGTGGCGCTCGAACTCGGCGGCCTCGCGCCGTTCCTCGTCTTCGACGACGCCGATGTCGACGCCGCCGTCGACGGCTGCATCGCCTCGAAATTCCGCAACGCCGGGCAGACGTGCGTGTGCGCGAACCGCATCTACGCGCAGGATGGTATCTACGACACCTTCGTCGAGAAGCTCACGGCCGCGGTAAGCAAGCTGCGCGTGGGCAACGGCTTCGAACCGGGTGTGGCGATCGGCCCCCTTATCGAAGACGCGGCCGTCGAGAAGGTCGAGCGCCACGTGGCCGACGCCATCGCCAAGGGTGGACGCGTCACGGTCGGCGGCAAGGCGTTGCACGGCCGCTTCTTCGAGCCGACCGTGGTCGCCGATGCCAGCGCCGACATGCTCGTGGCGCAAGAGGAGACGTTCGGCCCGGTCGCCCCCGTCTTCCGCTTCAAGGACGAAGCCGACGGCATTCGCCTGGCGAACGCGACGGACTTCGGTCTGGCGTCATACTTCTTCGCCCGCGACGTCGGACGCGTCTGGCGCGTGGCCGAAGCGATCGAGGCGGGCATGGTCGGCATCAACACCGGCCTCATCTCGAACGAAGTGGCGCCCTTCGGTGGCGTCAAGCAGTCCGGTCTGGGCCGGGAGGGGTCCAAGTACGGCATCGACGAGTACCTTGAAATGAAGTATCTCTGCCTCGCGGGAATGGGTTGACCATCTGACCCTTTAACAATTTGTAATAGGAACATTCCCACGCCACGAGCCGCGTCCTGCCTGGGTTGTGCGCATTTTTGCCCAACGTCGGCGAACCCGACGCCATCGCAAAAGTGTGACAAAGTCCCACACATGCGGGCCGGCTCGGGTAGAATCGCGCTTTTTTCGCGAACGGCGACTCCGACCCCAATTCGGTTTTGCGCGCTCACCCGTGCTGCCGTGTCTGACGTCCTGTCGGTCCTCCGTCCGGATTCGCGAAGCCGATCAACCGCAGTCGTGCCCATCAGCGCCGCCCCCGCGCCGTCATGCCCGCCGTGACGGCACCCGGCCTGCCGGCAAGTTTATCCGCCCTGCAGTCGACCGCCCCGCCCTATCGAAGTCAGCGGGCTGTCATCTGCTCCCCCCGGGCGTGGAGAAGACATCGAATGGATCAAAACCCATCCCTCATGCGAAACATCGGGCCGTTCGCCCTGATGTTGACCGGCCTCGGCTCGATCATCGGCTCCGGCTGGCTGTTCGGCGCCTGGAAAGCGGCCAAGATCGCCGGTCCTGCGGCGCTGCTGGCCTGGATCATCGGCGCCGTGGTCATTCTGGCCATCGCCCTCACCTACGCCGAACTCGGCGCCATGTTCCCCGAATCGGGCGGCATGGTGCGCTATTCCCGTTATTCGCACGGCAGCCTCGTGGGCTTCATCGCCGCGTGGGCGAACTGGATCGCGATCGTGTCGGTGATCCCGATCGAAGCCGAAGCGTCGATCCAGTACATGAGCACGTGGCCTTACGACTGGGCGCACAACCTGTTCGTGGACGGCACGCTCACCACGAGCGGCCTGATACTCTCGGCGCTGCTCGTGATCGTGTACTTCATGCTGAACTACTGGGGCGTGAAACTCTTCGCGCGCGCCAACACGGCGATCACGCTGTTCAAGTTTGCGATTCCCGCGCTGACCATCGCCGGGCTGATCGTCGCGGGCTTCCACCCGGGCAACTTCAACCTCGCGGAGCACGGCGGTTTCGCGCCGAACGGCATGTCGGCCGTGCTCACGGCGGTGGCTACCTCGGGTATCGTGTTCGCGTTCAATGGCTTCCAGAGCCCGGTGAACCTCGCCGGCGAAGCACGCGATCCGGGACGCAGCATTCCGTTCGCCGTCGTCGGCTCGATCCTGCTGGCCACCGTCATCTATCTGTTGCTGCAAGTCGCCTACATCGGCGCCCTGTCGTCCGAACAACTGGCAGGCGGCTGGCACATGGTGAGCTTCAGCTCGCCGTTCGCCGAACTGGCGATCGCACTGGGGCTGAACTGGCTGGCCATCGTGCTGTACTTCGACGCGTTCCTGAGCCCGAGCGGCACCGGCACGACCTACATGGCCACCACGAGCCGGATGATCTACGCGATGGAGCGCAACCGCACGTTGCCCGCGATCTTCGGCCGCGTGCATCCGCTGTATGGCGTGCCGCGCCCGGCCATGTGGTTCAACCTGGCCATCTCGTTCATCTTCATGTTCTTTTTCCGCGGCTGGGACTCGCTCGCCGCCGTGATCTCGGTCGCCACCGTCATCTCGTACCTGACCGGCCCGATCAGCGTGATGGCCCTGCGCCAGGCGGCGCCGGAGATGCATCGTCCGTTGCGCCTGCCGGGCCTGTCGATCATCGCGCCGTTCGCATTCGTGTGCGCTTCGCTGATCCTGTACTGGGCGCGCTGGCCGCTCACCGGCCAGATCATCGTGCTGGTCGTGGTGGCGCTGCCGGTGTACTTCTACTATCAGGCGAAGGACAAGTGGCAAGGCTTCGGCCGCGACCTCAAGGCGTCGTGGTGGCTGATCGGCTACCTGCCGGTGATGGCGCTGTGCTCGTATATCGGCAGCAAGGAATTCGGCGGACTCGGTCTGCTGCCGTACGGTTGGGACATGGTCATCGTCGCCGTGCTGGCGCTCGCCTTCTATCACTGGGGCGTGAAGGCCGGCTGGCGTACGCCTTATCTCGCCGAGGAACGCGAGCAGGACGCCGCCAGCATGGAAGGCATGCCGGCACTGTCGCACTGAGTATTCCGTCCTTCATCGCGGCAGAAAAAAAGCCCGCCAATCCGGCGGGCTTTTTCATGCCTGACGCAATCAGGCAAACGCTCAACGATGCGCGCGCCGGCGCTCGATGAAGAGGCTGTTCCCCAGTGCACGCTTGGCCATCTTCTTGGCGTCGGCCGCAGCGGCCGAGACCTCCACGTGCGAAGGAAAGCTCTCGGGCGTGACCGCGACCACACCGATCGACAGACTGGTGATCGGATGGAAGATGACCATGCCGCGACGGTCTTCCGCTTCGAAGCCGCCCGCCGCGATCTGGTCCGGATGAAAATACTCCGACACCGCCTCGCCGAAGCGCGTAAGGGCTTCGCGACAGCGGGCCTCCCAGTCGGGGCTGCGGAACAGAATCAGGAAATCGTCGCCACCGATGTGCCCGAGAAAGTCGCGTTCGGGATTGCGCACCGCCATGAGCACGCGCGCGACCAACTGAATGAGATCGTCGCCGCGCCGATAGCCGAAGACATCGTTGAACGGCTTGAAGTTGTCGAGATCGACGTAACACGCATGGAACGACTGACGCTCGCCGATCATGCGATCCATGTAATCGTCGATCGGCACGTTCCCGGGCAGTAACGTAAGCGGATTGGCGTAACGTGCCGCATCGAGCTGCATGTCGGTGATGTGACGCATGAGGGCATGCCCCTGCGCCACACCGAAGTAGCGTCCCTGATCCGTCACGATGAAGCCCGCCGCGATCTGACGACTCGCGCCTTCGGCGATCATGCGGCTCAGATCCTCCATGCGCGCGCCCTTGTCGAACGTGAGCGGACGCGGCTCCATCACTGCCGAGCAGGGCTTGCGTCCATACAGCTCGCGCGTGAACGGCCGGGCGAAGCGGCCGATGAGCGACGCGCGGCCGATCAATCCCACCGCGCGATCGCGCTCCACGACCGGCAGCACTTCGAGCGCGGCATCGGTCTCGAAGCGTGCCACGACATCCTCGCTGCGCGTATCGGGCGATACCGGTTCGACATACGACGCAATGCGTTCGAGCGTCACGTTGCCCGCGCCCAACTGGCTGGGTTGCTGGTGCACGTAGGCGCGGCGCTCGTTCACAACCTCCTGCACGTTGGCTGTAATCGCTCGCTGCGGCTGCGCCTCCGGCCGGGCAATGAAATACCCCTGCCCCAGGAAGATGCCCAGATCGCGCACGACCTGGAGTTCCTCGGCGTGCTCGATGCCCTCCGCAATGACGCGCGTGCCGCTCGTCTCCGCGATCTGGCGCATGGAACGCACGAACTGGAGCTTGACGGTGTCGGCATCGATGCCGTCGACGAAGTGCCGGTCGATCTTGACGTAATCGGGGCGCAGTTCCGACCACAGACGCAAGCTCGCGTAGCCCTCGCCCATGTCGTCAAGCGCGACTTCGAAGCCGAGCGCGCGATAGGCCGTGAGTGACGCCCGCGTGCTCGCCAGATCCAGCGTGGGTGCGTGTTCGGTCAACTCGAGCACCACGCGCTCCGGGGCCAGGCGCAGCGTCTGCAGCATGGCGAACGTTTCGTCGAGGCCGAGCGATTCGGTCACGCCGCCGCCCGGTTGTGCGCGCGTCACCGGGCCGATGTTCAGGAACAACCGCTCCGGCAAGTCCTGTTCGACGAAGCCGCGCAGCACTGCACGGCGGCAGGCGAGTTCGAGCGGACCGCTCAGGCCCTGGCGGCGAGCCGCCGCAAACAGCGCCATTGGCGAATGGATCGACGTACCCGCCGGGCCGCGCACCAACCCTTCGAAGCCCGCGACCTCAGAGGTACGGAAGTCGACAATCGGCTGGAACACGCAGGTCAGCCCGATGCCCTCGCACAGTTCGGCGAGCAACGCGCTTTCGTCGGGGTCGGCATAAGGACTGGCAGGCGGCGACATGACAGCATTCGCATCGCGCAATGTCGCGGACGCGGCAAAACGCTCTGGCGAACGTATCGCGACAGGCGGGGGAGGGTTCAACTGGGACTCCGTAAGTCGGTGCGGTGCGCCGCCATCATGCATGCAGCGTAGCGTCGTGCTGGCATGTGTCGGGGCGCGTTCGATACGCGCGCCGAAGGCAAGCCGACTTCCGATGAAGTGCCTCGCCTGTTCCCCGTGCTTCACGTGCGGTCGCTGCTCTTTGGCCCATATCCGCGTCTTGTGACGGCGCCCGCGGGCGCCCTCTTTTACTGGCAATCAGGCTATCGCCGATATTTGACAAAACCGTGACATCGTCGGAATTGCAACACACGACGCATGGGCAAAAAAAACGGCAACGCCGTAAAGCGTTGCCGTTTTTGGGGACTACATCGCGCTGCAGCGCGGCGTGACGTCCATCGCCTTACCAGGCGGTGACGACCGACCCGCCGAACTTCTGCTCGATGAAGGCCTTCACTTCCGGCGAATGGTAAGCCTTGATCAGCTTGGCCACCCAGGGCTTGTTCTTGTCGGCCGAGCGAATGACCAGCACATTGGCGTACGGGCCGTTCGCGTCTTCGATGGCGAGCGAGTCCTTCTTCGGGTTCAGACCGGCTTCCATCGCGAAGTTAGTGTTGATGACGGCCACGGCCACGTCGTCGAGCGAGCGCGGCAGTTGGGCGGCGTCCAGTTCCACGAACTTCAGCTTCTTCGGATTCTCGGCAACGTCGAGCGGCGTGGCCTTCAGACCGGCGTCGGCACGCAGCTTGATCAGCCCTTGCTTCTGGAGCAGGAGCAGCGCGCGGCCGCCGTTGGTCGGGTCGTTCGGCAGCGACACCTTGTCACCCGTCTTCAGATCGGCCAGCGACTTGAGCTTCTTCGAATAGATGCCCATCGGGAAGATCACGGTCTTGGCGATCGATTCGAGCTTGTAGCCGCGATCCTTCACCTGCGCGTCGAGATACGGCTGGTGCTGGTAGCTGTTCACGTCCAGATCGCCCGAGGCGAGTGCCGCGTTCGGCTGCACATAGTCGCTGAACTCGATGACCTTGAGATTCAGGCCGTCTTTGGCGGCGACCTTCTTCACTTCGTCGAAGATCTGGGCGTGCGGGCCGCCGGTGACGCCGACCTTCAGATTGATGGCGTCGGCCGCCGTGGCGGTGGCAGCAAATTGCGTGGCGAATACCGTGGCGGCACCAATGCCGGCCAGCAGCTTGAAAATCGTACGGCGTTGCATAGAAAACCTCGCGTGTGAGTGAAATGCCGGCGTTGATGTGTCAGAGACGCAGCGAACCGGCGATGTTGTTATGCGGGACTTATTTATGGCTGAGGCGACGCACCAACCAGTCGCCGAACGTCTGCACCAGTTGCACGAAGACAATCAGAATCAGCACGACGGTAATCATCACTTCCGGCAGGAAGCGCTGGTAGCCGTAGCGAATCCCCAGATCGCCGAGGCCGCCACCGCCGATGGCCCCTGCCATCGCGGAGTAGCCGACCAGGCTGACGAACGTGATCGTCAGGCCCGCCACGATACCGGGCAGCGCCTCGGGCAGCAGCACCTTCATGACGATCTGGCCGGTCGTCGCGCCCATCGACTGGGCCGCTTCGATCAGACCGCGATCGACTTCGCGCAGCGCCGTCTCCACCAGACGCGCCACGAACGGCGCAGCGGCGATGGTCAGCGGCACCACGGCAGCCATCGTGCCGATCGACGAGCCGACGATCAGGCGGGTGAACGGAATCACGGCCACGAGCAAGATGATGAACGGCGTGGAACGCACCGCGTTCACGAGAATACCGACGATACGGTTGGTCGGCAGATTCTGCAGCACGCCATTGCGATCCGTCAGATAGAGCAGCACGCCGAGCGGCACGCCCACGACGGCGCCGATCAGGCCGGAGATGCCGACCATGATGAGCGTTTCCCAGAACGACGAGACGAACAGATCGAACATTTCACTCCACATGGCTCAGCTCCTCAACGACAACGCCTTGACTGGCGAGGAACGCCATGGCTTCGGCCACCCGGGCCGGGGTGCCGCCCGCGAGCACGGCGAGCGACCCGAAGGCCTGCCCCTGGATCTCGTCGATCTGGCCATGCAGGATGTTGAAATCGAGCTCGTAGCGACGAATGGCTTCCGAGAGCAGCGGCTGATCGACGCCCGCACCCGAGAAGGCCAGGCGGTAAAGGTGATCGTGCCCGTTGCCGAGACGCGACGCGACGCGCTCGCGCACGCCCGCCGGCAACTCCTGCGAGATCACGTCGCCGATGAGCGCGCGCGTGACTTCGTGGCGCGGGCGCAGGAACACGTCGATCACGCGTCCCTGCTCGACCACACGGCCGGCGTCGAGCACGGCAACGCGGTCGCACACCTGCTTGATGACTTCCATCTGGTGCGTAATCAGCACGACGGTCAGTCCCAGCTCGCGATTGATGCGCTTGAGCAGATCGAGAATCGCGCGCGTGGTCTCGGGATCGAGCGCCGACGTGGCTTCGTCCGAGAGCAGCACCTGCGGCTCGCTCGCAAGCGCACGGGCGATGCCCACGCGTTGCTTCTGGCCGCCGGAGATCTGCGCCGGATAGCGATCCTTCTGTGCCGTCAAACCCACCAGTTCGAGCAGCGGCAGGACCTTGGCGCGAATGTCCGCTGCCGGCAGGCCTGCCAGTTCGAGCGGCAGCGCCACGTTCTCGTACACGGTGCGCGAGCTCAACAGGTTGAAGTGCTGGAAGATCATGCCGATACGACGGCGCGCCTGACGCAGGTCGTCCGCCGAGAGCGAAGTCAGATCCTGACCGTCGACACGCACGGAACCGTCGCTCGGACGGTTGAGCAGATTGATCACACGCACGAGCGTGCTTTTACCGGCGCCGCTTCGGCCGATGATGCCGAAAACTTCGCCGCGCTCGATCGACAGGCTGATATTGGAAAGCGCGTCGATCGGCCCCTTGGGCCCAGCGAAGCGCTGGGTAATGTTCTGGAGTTCGATCATGCAAAAAAATAGCAGCCCCACTGCCGGAAACTGCCCACAGTGCGCCGCCGAGACTCAGTATTTAGCGTGAAGCCGACATTCTAGCCCATGCACCTAAATAGTTGAAAATAATAAAATTTGATCTCTTTATACGGAAATTCATCGTAAATCGCCGCGATCGCGCGGCGATTGCAACGCGACGATCCGACCTCGCGTCGCAATGCAACACGAAATGCGCGCGCGACGTATGACGCGCCCTCTCAAATGAGAAAACGTGAGGTGATTTCGCTAAAAGGGAGCGAGATTCTCGCCTGACGAGAATGCAAGACAGACGGCGCACGGCGGCACCGAATGCCGCAGCAGCGCGAAGCGTTTCAGGCTCGCCGGCTACTGGCGAAGTCGTCGAGTACTTCGATCACACGATCGAATTCGAGGGATTTGTCGAAGAAGTACTGAACACCCAGCTGCTGACACCGCTTGCGGTACGTTGCGAGCGCATAGTTCGTCAGCACGATGGCCATCAACTGCGGCAGCATTCCCGCATCGTGCAGATACGAGAGCACATCCATGCCGGAGCCGCGCCGCAGTTGAATATCGACGATCACGGCGTCGAACGAATCTTCCTTGAGCGTGCGCACCGCGTCGTCGGCCGTTTCCGCCACCCCTGCCACCTGAAGCATCCCGGTCGAGCCGAGCGCCTCGGACAGGCTCTCTCGAATCACGGCCGAGTCTTCGATCAGCAGCACTTTGAGGGGAGATCGGCCCTCCGGATGCGTTGCTGCGTTCCCGGTTGACATGACAGCCTCTCTCTCAACTGATCAAGCCGTTCTTGAGCGCGTAGAGCGTCAGATCGGCATTGGTTTTCAAATGCATCTTCTCCAGCACACGCGCGCGGTACGTGCTGACGGTCTTGACCGACAAATGAAGTTCGTCGGCAATCTCCGTGGGCGTTCTCCCCTGGGCGAGTTTGCAGAACACCTGAAATTCGCGCTCGGAGAGCTGCTCGTGCATCGGCTCGTCGACCGGCTGGTCGAGCTTCTGCGCGAGCAGATCGGCAGTCACTTCACTGACATAGCGATGGCCGCGTGCCACCGTGCGGATCGCCCGAATGATTTCCTCGGGCGCCGCGTCCTTCATCAGATAACCGTTGGCCCCGGCGCGCAGCAGATTCACCGCGTATTGCGCTTCCGGATACGTCGACAGGAACAGCACGCCCTGCTCGGGCCGCAATTGCTTGATCACGCGCAGGGTGTCGATGCCGTTCTTGTCAGGCATGGCGATATCCAACAGCACGACATCGAATGCCGTATCGCGAACGGCACGAATCACTTCGTCGCCGCTCGCGGCCTCGCCCAACACTTCCATGTCCGACTCGTCGGCAATGAACTGCTTGAAGCCGGTACGAACGATGGCGTGGTCGTCGGCAATCAGGATTTTTATTGTCAGTGACATCTAAGCTCCAGAGACTGTCCCCATCGGTCAACGGGCAGCGCTTTTGGGAGAACGGTGCGCGTGCCATGACCGTCACTCCCGGTCGAGCAAGTCTCGCATGTCGTCGGCATGCTCTTCCTCGACGGCGAGAATTTCTTCAAGCAAGCGACGCGTGGTGGTATCCCGGTCACCCAGATAATGAATCATCTCGCGGTAACTCTCAATCGCAATGCGTTCGGCCACCAGGTTCTCGCGAATCATGTCGCGCAGCTTGTTTGGCGCGACATATTCGGCATGACTGCGCGACGAGAGGGTGTCCGGTGAAAAGTCGGGCTCGCCGCCCAACTGCACGATACGCGTGGCGATGCGATCGGCGTGATCCTGCTCCTGTGCGGCATGTTCGGCGAATTCCGCCGCGACCGGCTCCGCATGAATGCCGGTCGCCATGAAATGGTGGCGCTTGTAGCGCAGCACGCACACGAGTTCGGTGGCCAGCGCACCGTTGAGCATCTGCACGACGGCGTCGCGATCGGCCCGGTAGTCCTCGGTGACGGCACCATCGTCGAGATGGTCCCGGGCCCGCTCACGCAGCGCCCGAACGTCGATTTCGAAATCCTCGCCCGCGTGCTGGCTGTGCCCATTGCCGGTCATGGCGTACTTGCCCTGATGCTTGGCATGGTGCTTGGCGTGCTTGGCGGTGTGCATGAGCGATTCCTCCTGTCAGAGTTTCATGGGGGATGGGCGGGGTCGGCGGCGCGCAACACGTTCAGGCACGCGCACGCTGGCCGCTATCGTCGAACCACCCCGAAGAGCAACGTGACCAAAAAGATCACCAGGAAAATGAAGAACAGAATCTTGGCGATTTCGGCGGCACCGGCAGCGATACCCGTGAAACCGAAAACCGCGGCGATCAATGCGATCACGAAAAACACGACGGCGTAGTGAAGCATCGCAACCTCCTTGTAGTTGGACAGTCCGCGAGGCGACGTATCGCCTCACGGCTTGGCTGCGGCACATCGCACCGTGCCGCAGCCCCCGTCTAGTCGACGATCTTCTTGGCGACAGTCAGCCCCAGCAGCAGGAAGATCACGAACAGCACCAGGAACAGCACGAACAGGATCTTCGCGATCCCGGCGGCACCGGCGGCGATCCCCGTGAAGCCCAGCAGGCCAGCCACGAGCGAGATCAGTGCGAACAACAAAGCCCACTTCAACATAGCGTTCTCCTTGGTCAAAGCATCATTTCCCGGAGACTTTCTTGGCTCCCTCGGTCCCGCGTTCCCTTGATGTCAGGCCGCACGAACTCCTGGGTGCTGTGTGTATGGTAGAAAAAGCCCGCAGACGAGACTGCCCGGCCGGCGCTGGTTTTTGCGTAGGAATTGACTGACAATTTGGGCAATGTCGCGTTTTTCGACTTATGATCGAAACGCGTCTCATCTCCGGTCAAACCCTCATGCCCCGATTGTTTACGTCCTGGTTGCGCCGTCGAAGCTGGATCATCGCGATGATCGCGGCGATCGTCATCACGGTCGGCAGCCTGATCGGGCTGGAGTCCGCGCACCGCCGGCTGGCGTCAACGTACGAGGCGGCACTGCAGGGCATGATCGCGGCGAACGAGCTCAACGAGATCATGGCGCGCACGTCGACCGTCGTGTCGAGCCAGCGCGGCTATCTGCTCACGAGCGACCCGGTCTACCTCGATCCCTATCTGTCTGCGGTGCGCCGCATTCGCGATCTCGCGGCGGTCGTCATTGCGCATTACCAGGACGTTGGCGACACGCAGGCAACGCAGGATTTCGCGCGCGTGATGACCTTGTTCTCGCAGCGCATCACCGCCATGGAAGCGGCGCGCGCAGCCGTCCAGCAAGGCAGCATGAGCCTCGAAGAAGCGCTCTCGCCATCCAATCTCGGTATCGGCACGATGGAGCCGGTCCAGATCGGCCTGACCGATCTGTACAACCGTGAACTTGCCCGTGCGCGCACGGCGCAAAGCAACGGACGATTCGACCAGGCCATTTCGGCGATCAGTGCGGGCGCGCTTTCGGTGCTCACCATCCTGCTGTTCGTGATGCTCTTTCGCACGCTCGGCAAACAGATGCGTCAGGAGCAGCTCGCCCGCGATCAACTGCACGAACAGCAAACGCATCTGGATCGTCTCGTGCGTGAGCGCACCGAACAGCTCGACGAACTCGCCACGCACTTGCAGAACGTGAGTGAAGACGAGAAGACACGGCTGTCGCGCGAACTGCATGACGAACTCGGCGCGATCCTCACCGCCTGCAAGATGGACGTGACATGGGCGCATCACAAGTTGCGCAATACCGAGCCCGTCATTGCCGAGAAGCTCGCGCGTGCGCAGCGCAATCTCGACTCGGGGATTCAGATCAAGCGCCGCATCATCGAGAATCTTCGCCCGACGGTGCTCATCAACTTCGGACTTGTCACGGCACTTCGCTCGCTCGCAGAAGAGACTGCGGACCAACAGCATTGGCAGCTCGATCTCGATCTGCCGGAAGAAGACTTCGCGCTGCCCGAATCTACGGCCATCGTGCTGTTTCGCGTCGCGCAGGAAGCACTGACGAACGCGGGCAAATACGCACGCGCCACGACAGTTCGCGTGGCGCTCGCGTGCGACGAGCAACGCGTGCGGCTCGAAGTCATCGACAACGGCATCGGCCTCACCCGCGATCAGTTCAACAAGCCCAAGACACACGGCCTGTTCGGCATGCGTCAACGTGTATCGGCCAAGGGCGGGCGCATCGACATCCACTCGCTGCCGCAACGCATGGGCACCGAGATTCAGGTCGTGCTGCCGCTGTGCAATCCGGCCGACGCGCCGGAGATCGCGACCGAAGCCACGGAAAGTACCGCGTCACACGCGCCATCCCCCCACGCCTCTCCTGCCACCCCGCCCACCCAGCCCACCTCGCCCGCAACCGACGGCGACCACAGCACCACCGCGCCGGCACCTGATGCCACCGACGCCGCCGAGCCTGCGTCGCGGCGCGTCGGAATGCACTGACAGCGCAACCCGACTCCGCCTACACCGCGACGCTGTCGCGGCTGACAGCGCGAACATTTCGCACTCCCTACCATGGAATCACCTGCCGCGCCCGAGACCTCGGTGTGCGGCAAGGCCTGAACCCAACCCATAAGGAGTGGTCATGAACTCGGATCAAATGAAGGGCAAGTGGAACCAGCTCAAGGGCGAAGTGAAGAAGCAGTGGGCCAACGTCACCGACGACGACCTGCTCAAGATCGAGGGCAACCGTGACAAGTTCATCGGTGTGATCCAGGAGCGCTACGGCAAGGAAAAGGCCGAAGCCGAGCGGGAAGTCGACAGCTGGAACAACCATCACAAGCTCTGGTAAGCGCGTGTTGTCGCGCCCGCCGGGAGGCGGGCATTCCCCTCATCGTCTCGTGCTGCCGTCGCGCGCCGTTTGCGCGACCGACGACGCCATCCCCCAAGGAGAAATCAAAATGAAACGACTGATCGCCATCGCTCTGCTCTCGGGTTTCGCACTCGGCCTGGCAGGCTGCAACACCATTCACGGCGCCGGCCAGGACGTCGAACGCGGTGGAGAAGCGATCCAGGGCGCCGCCGACCGCAACAAGTAAGTTTTGCTGCCTGATCGTTGCTTCGGCCCCGATCGGCCCCTTTGGGCCCTGTATGGCCCCATATGGCCCCATATGGCCCGCTATCGCCCCCCGATCGTCAAATGAACCGTCAGCTCAACAGGAGGACGAGATGTCACACCGAATCGCCATGAACTTGCTGACCTGCGCCTGTCTGGCCGCGGGCATGCTCGGCACGGCGGCCGCGAACGCGGCCGACGCCGCAGCCAAGGATCGCTACGAGGCGGCGCAGAAATCCGCCGAGGCCGATTACAAGGCCGCTGCTGCACGATGCGACGACATGAAGGACAACGCCAAGAAGGTCTGCGTCGAGTCGGCCAAGGGCAACGAGAAGGTCGCCAAGGCCAACGCCGAAGCCGACTACGAGCAAACGCCCAAGGCGCGTTACGACGCGGCAGTGGCCAAGGCCGACGCCGATTACGGCGTCGCCAAGCTGCGCTGCGACGACAAGAAGGGCAACGACAAGGACGTTTGCCGCAAGGACGCGGACGCGGCCAAGACCAAGGCGTACGGCGACGCCAAGGTGATGCGCACGAGCCGCGAGTCGTCGAAGGACACGATGGCGGCGCGTGAAGACGCCAATGCCGACGCGAACAAGGCCCAGTACAAGGCCGCGCTCGAGCGTTGCGACGCCATGACCGGCAACAGCAAGGACGCGTGCGTGGCCGACGCCAAGGCGCGCTTCCATCAGTAAGCAGGCACCCGGCCCGGCAAACGCGGGGCCGACACCGGTTTAGCAGGGGAGGAGACGGCGTGACGACCGCATGCGGGTTACGCCGGCGGCGGCGGATGTTGCGAAAGCGGCATCCGCCGCTGTTTTTGCGCCACACGCGCGCAACCCCATGTAAATGAATGTAACAAGTGTCGCGCCGCCGGGACCTCGGCGGCATCGTTCCGACGCGCGACGGCGTCAACCGAAACGAGCGCAAAGCGTTGATTCTGAATAGAATGGGGGCCTGATTCACACGTTTGGCGGCAGCTTTTCCACGCCCGGACGTTCCCCATGCGGTGTCAGTGCGCATACTTTGCAACAATTGCGTCCCGCCCGAGATTCGGAACTTCAGTAAAGTTAAGCCAAGGAATCTGACGAACCAGGGTGCCGGCGGGCACCGGGCGCGTCGAACGGCATGGTGCCGTGCGAGCGCTGTCATCAGTACGCTGCCAAGTCCGCAGGAGAAATGTCATGAAAACCAAGTTTGCCGCCCTTGCCATCGCCGGGATCGCGCTCGCCGCGGGCGCGATCGGGACGGCGCAGGCTCACGTCTCGGTCGGTATCGGCATTGGCGTACCGCTGATCGCACCGGCCCCGGTCTATGCACCGGCCCCGGTGTACGTGGCGCCGCCTCCGCCGGTCTATGTCGCCCCGCCGCCGGTCTACGTTGCCCCGGCGCCCGTCTACTACGGCGCGCCCCCGGTCTACTACGGCCGCCCGTACTATGGTGGTCACGGTTACTGGCGCCACGGCCGCTGGTATCGCTATTGATCGACGGCTGATGCCCGGGTAACGGCGTCAACTGCCCGAGCGCAACGCAACGCGCCACCGGCTTTGCAACCGGTGGCGCGTTTGTTTTTCAGGTGGGAAAAAATCTCGTCGCGGTGCTTATTGCGCCACCCGATACGCGATACGGAAACCGCCCCAATGCCGGCCGTTCACGTAGATCGGTGCCGACGCGTCCTTCATCACCACGAATTCCCCGCCCCCCATATCGCGCCGGTAGGTTTGCAGCAACAGCGGTTTGGTGTTGCGTCCCGCTGCAGCGCCGGTGCGGTCGTTGAACAACCGGCGATTGCGGCAATGTGCCGCGTTCCATACCGGATCGTTGGTCGGTGACTGCGAGAATTTGCGGTTGTGGGTGGGCAGATAGCCGTTTTCGTCGACGGCCGCGCAGAACGCGATGCGATCGTTCAGGCCAAGCAGCGGCTCCTGAATGTCGGGCAGCGTTTCGTCGGTGAAGCGCGTGAAACGCGCCATCAACTGCTGCGGGTTCGAGCCGGGAATGGGTTCGTAGCTGCGGTCGAACAGCTCCTGCTCGCTGATCTTGCCCTTGGCCAGCGCCGCCTCGAAACTCTCGCCAACCTGCTTCGCGGCGCGCCGCACGGCACGAATGAACGGCGTGTCCGCCGTCTCGACATCGGCTTCGGCAATCAGCCCGATCAGATGCTCCGACACCGACAGCAGACCGTTGATGCGCTCACGTGCACTTTCGACGTGCTCGGCGGAATGCGCGACGCCGTCGGCCATTTCGTCGACATGCGCGGCGAGCGTCGAGCATTCGGTCTCGATGGCTTCGCTGTCCTGTGCGATCTGTCCGGCCTGACGATCGAACGTGTCGAGCGCCGAGCCGGCCGTCTCGATCACGCTCGCAATCGCGCGCGTGCCTTCGCGCGCTTCGCTGGCGCGCGCCACGTTCGCATTGCTCTCGCGCATGAGTCGCTGGGTGCGTTCGCCCAGCGCGGTGAGGGTGTGTTCGATTTGCTGCGTCGCCTCGGCGGTCTTGCTCGCGAGCAGTTTGACCTCGGTGGCCACGACCGCGAAGCTTCGCCCGGCGGCCCCGGCACGCGCGGCCTCGATGGCAGCATTCAGGGCAAGCAGATTGGTTTGACGGGCGATGACGGAAATCCCTTCGGCCACCTTGCCGACATGTTCCAGCGCTTCGCGCAGACCCGCGATTTCCTCGGCCATGCCCGAGACGCCTTCGACCAGCCCGTGGATCGATGCCAGCGAAGCGTCCGCCGTGCTGCGCGAGGCCGCAATTTCGCCGCTGGCGCGATCGGCCACGTCGCGCGCTTCACGCGCGGCAGCGGCAATGCGCTGGTTGCCTTCGCTGGTGTCCGTGGCGGCGCGACGCAGCTCCTGAAACACTTCGGCCTGCCGCTTGACCCGCACGGCGATCTCGTCGACGTTCCCCGCGATATCGCACAACTCCACGCCGAGCGTGCCCGCGTTCACGGCCACCTCGTTCATGATGTTGACGGTCTGCGCGGCTCCCCTTGTGCGCGTGAATAGCCCCATCGTCAGTCTCCTCGCATCTCTGATCTGCTTGTTATGACGAGGGCGCGACAGTCACCGGTACTGCCGGAAACGCCAGATGGACGTTCGCGCCACACGCTAGTGCTTATGTGCACTAAGTGTCGAAAAGTATAACGGGAGAAAAAACGGCTGACTTGAGGGTTTCCTCGCGTGTTGCCGCCCCGATTTCGGCGACTTTTCGACGTATCGGAGGCACCCTCTCACGCAAGGCTTACGCCGGACTTACTGCACGGTGCGGCGCTTCGCCACAGCGCTGACGGCCTTGGTGGCCTTGGTGGCCTTGGTGGCCTTGGTGGCCTTGGTGGCCCTGGCAGCCTCGGTGCCTTCGGCGCCGCTGGCAGGCGCGCCCGCCAGCGCAGCGCGCAACGCCTCGCCCACGGCCAGCACCAGCGCGCCGGCGTCGCGGCGGTGCAGCAGCGCGACCTCGCTGTTGGCGTTGGCCTCGTCGAGCGCGATGCGGCGCACGCCCGGCCCGGCCAGCGCCCCCAGACTTTCCGGCACGATGGCGACGCCGAAGCCCGCTGCGACCAGATTGAGGAGCGTGGCCTTGCGCGACGTGGCGACTGCGGCCCTGGGGAAGAATCCGTGCTGCTGGCAAAGCTGTGCGACGCGATAGCTCAACCCGCCGCGCTCGCGGTGCGGGACCGAGACGAACGGCTCGTCCGCCAGCGCCGCCACGCTCACCGACGTTGCCTGCGCGAGCGCGTGACCCGGCGGCACCAGCAGCTGCAGACGCTCCACGGCGATGGTTTCGCAGATGAGCGACGGCGCGGGCCGCAGCACCGGCAGACGCACCAGCCCCAGATCGACACGCCCGGCTTCGATCTCGTCCTGCTGTTGCTCGGAGGACAGCGTCGACACATCGACACTCACCCCGGCATGCGCTTTCAGATGTGCGTACAAGCCCGCGGGCAGCGCGCCCGCGAACGGCACGGAACTCGAGTGAGCCAGCCGCACGGTGCCCTGTTCGCCACGCGCCACACTGCGCGTGAGCGCGACCGAGCCTTCGAGTTCGGTGAGCACGCGCCGGGCTTCGTCCACGAAAGTGCGACCCGCAGGCGTGAGCGTGACGCCCTTCGACGAGCGCTCTAGCAACACCGCCTGAAGCTCGCGTTCCAGCTCGGAAATCTGGCGACTGAGCGCCGACTGGGCGACGAACAGACGTTCGGCCGCCGCGCTGAAGCCACCCGCGTCGACCACCTCCAGGAAATACCGCAACTGCCGCAGCGACACCATGACCATGCCATTTCGAGATCGAATATCGCCACATTCTATATTGGCGCCAGCCCGGCACGCGCCCCTATGCTGACGGAAGACCTGCGCACCTCTGCGCGCCACTCGCTTCGCTACACCTCGTCCGTCACCATGCTCTCGACGCTGTCCTCCCCGCTGCTCGACACCCTCACCACCGCGCTGCCATCACCCGGCCACTGGCTATTGATGAGCGCCGCACTCGTCGTCGCCTACGTCATTTTCGGAATTGCGGGCTTCGGCACCGCGCTGGTCGCCAGTCCCGTGCTCGCCTACGCGATGCCGGTCGCGCAGATCGTGCCGATGCTCGCGTTGCTCGACTTCAGCGCCGCCTCGGGCAGTGTCGTGCGCAATGCGCGGGCGGCCGACACGAGCGAGTTGCGACGGCTCGTGCCCGCCATCGTCGCCGGCAGCCTCGCGGGCGGTGCGCTGCTGCTGACCTTGCGTCCGGACGTGCTGCTGCGCGCGCTCGCCTGGTTCGTCTGCGGCTACGCGGTGTTCTCGCTGATCGGGCCCCGCGCAAAGTCGCGTCTGTCGCAGGCATGGGCGATCCCGTTCGGCGCACTCGGCGGCCTGTTCGGGGCGATGTTCGGCAGCGGTGGCTTCATCTTTGCGATTTACCTGACGAGCCGTCTCGAGCGCGTGGAAGCCATGCGCGTTACCCAATCCACGCTGATCGGCTTCAGCACGCTGGTGCGCGCCACGCTGTTCCTGTTCGCCGGGGTCTACGCGAATGTGTCGATGCTCGTCACGGCGGCGTCGCTCGTGCCCGCCATGATGGTCGGCATGTGGCTCGGCAGGCACATCACGCTGCGGCTCTCGCGTCAGCAATTCGTGAAGGCCGTGAATGTCGTCGTGCTGGCCGCCGGGATCGCGCTGCTGTTGCGCGGTTGAGATGTCAACGTCGCAGGCCATCGTCGCGACGAGGCGCCGCGCCAGCGGGTATGCTGACGGCCTCGTCTTCGTTCTCACACTCGCCCGTCATGTCCAGCGTTGCCGCCGCCCCCTTGCCAGCCCTGCTCGTCTTCGGTGAGGCACTCACGGACCTGATCCGCCTGCCCGGCGACGACGGCCGTCAATGGGTCAGCCGTGCGGGGGGCGCTTGCTGGAACGTCGCCCGCGTGAGTGCGGCGATGGGCGTGGCTACGGGCTACGGCGGCGCGATCAGCACGCACGCCCCGTTCGGCACCGAGCTGCTCGCGCTCTCGCGTGACGCCGGGCTCGACGAGCGCTATCTCCAGCCGGTCGACGCCCCGCCACTCGTGGCCGTCGTCCACCGACACGACCCACCCGCGTATTTCTTCCTTGGCGAAGGGGCTGCCGATCTGGCCTTCGATCCGAACGGGCTGCCCGCCGGCTGGCAGGAAGCGGCACGCACCGCCCACTTCGGTTGCATCAGCCTCGTGCGCGAACCGCTTGCGACCACGCTGGTCTCGCTGGCGTCGCGACTCCATGCTCGTGGCGTGGCCATCAGTTTCGATCCGAATCTGCGTAACCTGATGGGCCCGGCGTACCACGCGACCTTCACCCGCATGGCCACGCTCGCTACCTGGCTCAAGCTCTCGGTGGAAGACCTGCGCGGGCTCTATCCCGCATCCACCGACGTCGACGCGCTGGCCGACGTCAGACGCATCGCGCCACAGGCGCACATCCTGCTCACCGACGGCGAGCGCGGCATGCGCCTGCTGCTGCCGGACGGCGCGGTCATCACGCAGCCCGCCTACCGGGTCGACGTGGCGGATACCGTGGGTGCGGGCGACGCCGCCATCGGCGGCTGGCTCGCCAGCCTGACGCGCTCACCCGACGCACCGCTCCCCCATCATCTTCGCCGCGCGGCTGCGGCCGCCGCCCTCGCCTGCACCCGCACCGGCGCCCACGCGCCCGATTGGGAGGCCGTGGACGCGCTCGCGCAAGCGTCATCGACCCGCTGACCGGCCACGAGCCACCCGCGATCGCCTGGTGCTGCCCGCTCAATCATCGAAATATTGGCTATGATGACGTCAAATCATCACCACAGCCGATGAATTCGCCATGACGCCGGACCAACTGCTGACCTTTGCGACCGTCGCCGAGCTTGGCAACATCAGCCACGCCGCGCAAGCGCTCCACCTCTCCCAACCGGCGGTATCGGGGCAATTGCGACTGTTGCAGGAATCATTTGGCGAGCCGCTTTACCGCCGCGACGGGCGCGGTATCCGCCTCACGGCCGTAGGCGAACAAGTGGCGGTGTACGCGAACAAGCTGCGCCAGGACTACCGTCAGGCGATGGCCTTGCGCGACAGCCTCCGCGGCATGGAGACCGGCGCGCTGCGCATCGGCGCGAGCACGACGCCCGCGAGCTACCTGCTGCCCTACGTGATTGCGGAATTCCATCAACGTTACCCGGCCGTCGCGCTCCATATCGTCGACGGCAACACCAGCGAAATCGTGGCGCAACTCGACCGGCTGGACGTGGCGTTCATCGAAGGGACGGTGCCACCGGGACTGTCGCCGGAGATCGCGGTGCGGCCGTGGCGCGACGACGAGGTCGTCGCCATCGCGCGCGCCGACCACCCGCTCGCGCAGTGGCCGCAGGGGGCGTCGTTGCAGGCGATTGCCGAGTATCCGCTGATCCTGCGCGAACCCGGCTCCGGCGTGCGCGCGCTGGTGGCGCGGGCGTTCTCCGTGGCCGGACTCACGCCGCGTGTCGCGCTCGAACTGGCGGGGGTGGAAAGTATCAAGGAAGCCGTGCGCGCCGGCATGGGGGTGGGCTTTGTGTCGGCCATGTCGATGCGACACGAGGACGCGGCGCTCAAGGCCGTGCGCATCGACCCGCCGCACGGTCTGAAACGTTTGCTGACGGCGCTCGTGCCGCACGCCGACGCCCTGTCGCGCCCCACCGAGCGCTTCCTTGCGCAATGCTTCGCGGGGGACGCTGCCGATCCGGCTGCCTTGCGGTGACACGTGACAGCGACCCCATCGTACACTGCACGGCACTCGTCGCAATGCTCACCGGACCGGCGCGTCAGGCCGACCTCCTACGGCCTCATTTGAAATCCCACGCCATCTGCTCGGCCACCGAGGTGGCTTCCGAGGAGCGCACGCACACGTCGAGGTAGTCGGTTACCGGCGGCGGCACGGGTGTGCCTTCGTCGAGCAGACGGCGGTTGTCGAACACATAGTCGAGCGCGGCAAACGAGCCGTAGCGACGCAACGCCTTGGCCATCAGGCGGCTGTTGCCCTGCCCCAACTGGTGCGCGAGCGCCGGCGTCAGACGGTCGATCTCCGCGGCACCGACATGACGGAACCGTTCACCGAGCGGGGGCACGCCCCGCGCCCTGGCGAGCGCCGCTTCGATCTCGCGAATCGTGCGCGTGCTGCCCTCGCCCGCCGACACGTGATACAGGTCGTGACGCAGGTGCGGCAGGAACGCCAGATCGATCAGCGCGTCGGCGCAGAAGTCCACGGGCACCACGTCCAGCCGGTCGTCGAGGCCGCAGGTAAAAGCGCCGAGCAACTGCACCATGCGGAACATCCAGAAGATGCTGCCCGACGGCTCGCATCCGAGGCGCGTGTGGCCGACCACAATGGACGGACGCGCCACCACGAGCGGCAAGCCGGGCCACTCGCGTCGCAAGCGGCGCTCGGCCTCGGCCTTCGATGCCGTGTACGGCACCACCTGATGATCGGCGCGCGCAAGCTCGTGCGATTCCTGCACCAGGCCGGAGAGCGCGTCACCGCACGCCATGGCGGTGCCCACGTGCACGAAGCGCTCCAGCACCGGCGACGCGGCCACCGCGCGCGCGAGCGCGAGCGTGCCGTTTACGTTGACGACGTCGAGCTGCGGATGTGCGGAGAAGCTCGCGATCGCGCCCGCGTGAATCACGTGGGTGACGCGCCGCATGCGCGGGTCGTCCTCGAACGAGACCGGCTGCGCAAGATCGCCGCACACGATATTCGCTTCCGTCAGGGAGAGCCGGTGTACCGGCGCGACACGGAAGCGATCCATCGCCGCACGCACGCGGGCGAGTCCGTCGCTGCTGGTACGCGCGCGCACGAGCAGCAACAACGACGGACCGAACCCGTCCTTGAGAAGTTGGGCGACGACGGCGCCGCCCACAAAACCGGTACTGCCGGTGACGAGAATTCGCATGGCAATGGCCTCGCAAAACAGAAGAGACTGAACTGCAACGCGTGAATCAGAACGTGTAATTCAGCGTTGCAGCGACCTGGTAATTGGTCTTGTTGAACACGATCGGGCTCCTGGACGCGTTGCCCGTGTAGCGCATCAGGCCGCCGGCCACGTTGGTGCTCCAGTGCTTGGTGAACTTGTGCGTCCAGTTCGCCGTGAGGCTCACGCCGTACAGGCCGCCACCGGCCGAGTACTGACGGAAGCCGGAATTCAGGCTCTGCGTGGGCGTCACGCCGAAGTAGGTCTGTGCGTACTTGCCGCTGGCGAAGTGCGCCGTGGCGCCCACGCCGATGGTGTCGTTGGCCGCCTTGAACACTTCGCTATCCACGGAGAAGCGGTAGACGTTGCCGCGATCGCGGTTGGACAACGGAATGTCCGCCGCCACGCTCACCACGGCGATCTCGCCAATGGCGTACCCGGCTTGCAGCGTGGTGAACACCGAGCCCTTGATGTCGCCCATGCCGCGCAGCTTGTCGGAGCCGGAGTCGAGTCCCTTGGCGCGGTCCTTGCGGCCGTCGTCGTAGGAAATCGCGGCCGACAGGAAGAAGCCCTTGGCCAGCGAGAGCCGGTAGCCGATGCCGCCCAGCCCGACGAACACGCCATAGGGCGTTTGCAGTGCCAGGTTCAGCGCGGGCGTCACGCGGTACTCGTCGCTGCCCATGTAGCGCGGCGACACGCCAACGCCGCCGCCGATCGTGAACTCGTAGCCGCTTTCGGGCTTCTGCGAGGGCAGGCTCTGGTCGGGCTGAATCCCGCTGTAGCGCGCCGGCTCGGCCGCCCCGGCCTGCGAAGCGGCGCCGGCAAACAGCAGGCCGGCAGCGCTGGCGGCGGCCAGACGGGGAAGACGACGATGGGGGCGAGCGAGACGAACATTGCGGCTTTTCATGGCACTCCTACAAAATCCGGGTGAGATTCATTCGTTGGGAAAATTGCGACCTACGGATGGGTCGCAAGTTGAAGCGCATGGTAGGCGTGATGCGCCGCCGTGGCTGTTACCCGATTTAGGAGAGTTGTGAACAAGTGTTTTCAATTGTTCGCAGGTTTGAAACGCCCGCCCGGTGGGGCTCCGGGGCAGTAGAATGCGCTTCACGACAGTGCCGCCGACCCTTTGCGGCACAGCACAACAGGAAAGGAATACGGCCATGTACCGTGTCTTGCTGGTCGAAGACGATGCGCGCCTGGCTGCGCTCGTCACGGAATACCTGCACGCTTATCGCTTCGAAGTGACGGTCGTGTCCAACGGCGCACGCGCACTGGAGCGCTTTCGCGCGTTCTCGCCGGACATCGTGGTGCTAGATCTGATGCTGCCCGGCATGGACGGCATGGAAATCTGCCGCCAGTTGCGCGCCGTCAGCACCACGCCGATCCTCATTCTCACGGCGAGAGAAGATACCTACGATCAGGTCGCGGGGCTCGAAGTCGGGGCGGACGACTACGTCGTCAAGCCGGTCGAACCGCGCCTGCTGCTCGCGCGCCTGCGCGCATTGCTGCGCCGGGTCACGCCTGTAGCGGAATTCGAGATCGCTACCGACGACGGCCTCGCCTTCGGCCAGTTGCGCATCGTGCCGCGCGATCGGATGGTGTTCTGGCGCGGTACGCCCGTGGAGCTGAAGTCCAACGAATTCAGCCTGCTGCTGATTCTGGCGCGCGGGGCCGGACGCGTCGTCACCCGCGACGAGATCCTGCAGCAGTTGCGAGGCATCGAGTTCGACGGCATCGACCGCACCGTCGACGTGGGCATCTATCGCCTGCGCAAGCGCTTCGAGGACACCGATGGCGAGCCGCAACGCATCAAGACCGTCTGGGGACGCGGCTATCTCTTCAGCCCTTCGGCGTGGGAGAGCTAAGCCATGATTCGCATTCTTCTGAAGCTCTACGCGCTCGTGGCGATCTCGCTCGTCGCCACGATCCTCATCATCAACTACGCGTTCGGCTACATCTTCTACGACGTGCTCAATCAGGTCGCACAGAAGCAACTGGGGGCCTATGCATGGCTGATCAACGAGCGCGTGAATACGCTGCCGGAATCGGAATGGCCGAACTTCCTGAACGATCTTCAGGCGCGCGGCAACGACAAGTTCGAACTCAAGCCGCTCGACGGCTTCGTGCTGCCACGTGAGTACGTGCGCAAGCAACTCGAGGACGGCAAGGTCATCGCGACCGCCACCGACGGCGATCACTACGCCATGCGTCTGGGCAAGTCCAACTGGGTTTTGACCTCCGAGAGCGGCACGATCACCGACTGGAATCTCAAGACGATCAACTATCTCGCGTACGCGGTGCTGGCGCTGCTGACACTGATCGCGGTGTTGACCTGGGTGCGCTGGTACTGGAACGACATGCAGGCGCTCAATCGTGCGGCGAGCCGCTTCGGCGAGGGCGACTTCACCGCGCGGGCGCGCGTGTCGCGCTTCTCCAACCTGATGGCGCTCGTGCGCGTGTTCAACACGATGGCCGATCGCATCGAGCGCTCCATCAAGGCGCAGAAGGACATGATCAATGCCGTCTCGCACGAACTGCGAACACCGATTGCACGCCTGGATTTCGGCCTGGAGATCCTGCAACAGCGCCGCCACGAGCCCGACGCCGACGAGCGCATCAACGCCCTCAAAGGCGACATTCGCGAACTCGAAGAGCTCGTGACCGAACTGCTCTCGCTCGCTCGCCTCGATCAGATCACGGCACCGCCCACGCGCCACGCCGTATCGCTGCGCCTGATGTTCGACAGCCTCGCAGCCAACTGCACCGAAGTGCTTGCCGCCCGCTCGATTGCGCTGGACATTGCCGCCGAGCCCGGGGCCGATTGCGTCGAAGTCGAACCCAAGCTGCTCGCACGCGCCGTGCAGAACCTGCTCAACAACGCCATGCGCCACACCACGCGACGCATTGTCTGCGGCGCCCGGCAGTGCGACAGCGGCGAGGTCATGATCTACGTCGACGACGACGGCGAAGGCGTGCCGGTGCCCGAGCGCGCCCGCATCTTCGAGCCGTTCCACCGGCTCGACAGCAGTCGCAACCGTGCCACCGGTGGCTTCGGACTGGGGCTGGCCATCGTGCGGCGCATTGCGTTGCTGCACGGCGGACGCGTCGGCGTCGACACATCGCCGCTCGGCGGCGCACGCTTCACCATCACACTGCCGGGTACCCAGCCCGCCTGATCCGCACGGGCGCCTACCTGCGCGCCCCGCCAGCAACCAGTGGCAACAAGCGGCCCCCCACGGTCGGCAAGCGCGCATGCGCTGCGCCGGCCGATTTCATTGCAGCGTCTCATTTCGGATGACGACGAATTGTCATGTTCGCGACATGTTGGCCGCTTACATTGGCGACTCAATTTAATCCCAAAGAGGACCTTAGTAATGAAACCCAACTTCCGCATTGCGGCGGCGGGGTGCTGCGTGGCGTTCGCCAGCAGCCTGCCCATGCCCGCTCTGGCCCAGTCCAACGTTCAGCTCTACGGGCTGATCGACTCGGGCGTCGAATTCCTCACCAACGCCGACAAGAACACCGCCGGCAACACCGTCAACCTCACGCGCGTCACCTCGGGCAACCTCGCCGGTTCGCGTTGGGGCATCAAGGGCGCCGAAGACCTCGGTGGCGGCAACAAGGCGTTCTTCCTGCTCGAAAACGGCTTCAACATCGCCAACGGCCAGTCGCTCCAGGGCGGCCGCCAGTTCGGTCGCCTGGCGTATGTCGGCCTGTCGAACAAGTCCGTCGGGTCGTTCACCATCGGCCGTCAGGGCGGCGTGTTCCTTGACTGGGTGAGCAAGTTCAACCCGCTCAACAACGCGGTCTACGCGATCAAGATGCAGGACACGGCGTTCTCCGACCGTCTGGACAACAGCCTGCGCTACACCGGCAAGTTCGGTGGCTTCGAAGCGATGGTCCAGTATTCGAAGGGCTACGACGACGTGAGCTTCGGTGCGTCCAGCACGACGCCGGGCGACAACCGTCGCGCGCAGGTCGTCGACGCCGGTGTGCGCTACGCCAACGGCCCGCTGTCGTTCGTGATCGCGTACGACCAGAAGAACGGCGGCTCGACCTTGCCCAATGCGGCCATGACCTCGAAGGTCGGCGGCTACGAAGGCAACATGGATCGCCGCATTGCCGCCGCTGTCCAGTACTCGCTGCAAAGCGTCGATCTGTACGTGGGCTATCGTTACCTAAACGCCAAGGCAATCCACCTCTCGGCACTGAACAAGAGCCCGGTGGAAGCGTCGAGCTACTACTGGGTGGGCACGACGTGGCACGCCACGCCGACGCTCGACCTGTCGGCCACGGCGATGTATCAGGACTTCTACGGCACGAATCGCGATCCGCTGTCGTTCCAGGTCAGCGCCGACTACAGCTTCTCGAAGCGTACCGACGTCTACGTGAACCTCGGCTACGTCGTGAACCGCAATGGTTCCGATCTCGGTCTGAACGGTTTCGGCACCAACGTGGTCGCCGGCAAGAACCAGTTCGGCACGATGGCCGGTATCAAGCACACGTTCTGATGGCAGGCGACACTCGCGCTTCGCAGGAAGGCCGCGTGTCGCCGGGCGTGTCCCTGTCGCTGCGCGCGCTGCACCAGACGTTCGGTGCGGCGCGCGTGCTCGACGGCATCGACCTCGATGTCCCCGCCGGCACCACGACCGCCCTGCTCGGCCCCTCGGGCTGTGGCAAAAGCACGCTGCTCAAACTGCTCGCAGGACTGCTCGCCCCCACCGGGGGCGAAATCCGTTTCGACGACACGGTCGTGGCCAGCGCAAGCGTCTGCCACGCGCCGGAGTTGCGCTCGCTCGGCATGGTCTTTCAGGACTACGCGTTGTGGCCCCACATGAGCGTGGCGGCCAACGTGGCATTCCCGCTCGAGATGCGCGGCGTGAAGCGCGCCGAGCGTACCGAACGCGTGGAAGAAGCCCTCTCGCTCGTCGGCCTCGCCGGTCTGGGCGCACGGCGCCCACAGGCGCTCTCGGGCGGCCAGCAACAGCGCGTCGCCCTGGCGCGCGCGATCGTTGCGGCCCCGCGACTGCTGCTCTTCGACGAACCGCTCTCCAACCTCGACCGCGATCTGCGCACGCGCTTGTGCGCCGACATCGGCGCGCTGCTCACGCGCCTGGGCACCACGGCCGTGTATGTGACACACGACCGCGACGAAGCCGAGGCGCTGGCCGACCAGATCGTGATCCTCGCCCACGGGCGCGTTGACAAACGTATTACGAGGTAGCCCATAATGCTCCACCGCAAAATTATCGCGACACTTACCATGGCCTTTGCTGCAAGCGTTGGCGTGCAACACGCCCATGCGCTGACCGTCTATACCGCCGGCCCCGGCAACCTGAGCAAGAAGCTCGCCACGGGTTTCGAGAAGAAGACCGGCATCAAGGTCGATGTGTTTCAGGCCACGACCGGCAAGGTGATGGCCCGCATCGAAGCCGAGCAAGCCAATCCGCGCGCCGACGTGCTGATCTCGGCGTCGTGGGACACGGCACAGGATCTGGAGAAGCGCGGCTGGCTCGCGCCGTTCCAGAGCGCCAACGCCGCACGCGTGCCCGCCCCGTTCAAGACGTCGCACTATGTCGCCCAGGGCCTCTCGGCACTCGGTATCGTCTGGAATGCCAAGTCGGGCACGCCCGAGCCGCATGACTGGCGCGATCTGACCAAGCCCGCCTATCGCAATCTCGTGACCATGCCGGACCCGGCGCTCTCGGGCGCATCGGCCGACCTGCTGCTGGGCCTGCAGGCGCGTCTGGGCGGCGAAGCGTGGAAGCTCTTCGACGATCTCAAGCATAACGGCATGGTCGTCTCCGGCCCGAATGCGCAAGCGCTCAACCCGGTGTTGCAAGGCGCGAAGGCCGCAGTGTTCGGCGCGGTCGATTACGTTGCCTACGCGGCGGCGGCGAACGGCGAAGCCGTGAAGGTGATCTTCCCGACGAGCGGCACGGTCATCGCCCCGCGTCCCATGATGATCCTGAACACTTCGAAGCTGCAAAACGAAGCCCGTCAGTTCATCGACTACGTGCTCTCGGAAGAGGGTCAGCAACTGGTGGCCGAGGCCTGGCTGATTCCGGCGCGCGAAGACATCGCCATCAAGCGTGCATCGTTCAAGGACCTGCGTCTGCTGCCGCAAGGCGACGCGCAATCGTCGAGCGCCTCGCGCGCCGATGTCCTGGCACGTTTCGCCAAACTCAACGGCCAGCACTGACGGTGAAATCGCTCCGACTACTCCCGACGGCGACGGTCGCAGCCCTCGCCGTCGTGGTGGCGTTACCGGTCGCGTTCGTGCTGTTGCAGGCCATCTTTCCGAATCTTGCGCAGGGTTCCTTCGCGGGGCCCTTCTCCGCCGTGTGGCCCACGCTGTCGCATGACAGTACGTTGCCGCTCGTGGGCAATACGCTGCGGCTCGGCGTATCGGTAGCCCTCGGCACCGCCCTCGTGGGCGGCGCGCTGGGGGCGGTTCGCGGCCTGTTTCATGTGCCGGGCGCGCGGCTCTGGGACCTGTGCTTCCTGCTGCCGTTTCTCGTGCCGCCGTATCTCGCGGCACTCGGCTGGATGCTCCTGCTGCAAACCGGCGGCTACGCCCAACAGCTCACCGGGCTGGATGCCGGACAGTTCCTGTTCTCGCTGCCGGGCCTCGTCTTCGTGATGACGCTCAACATCTTCCCGGTCGTGTACTTCGCCGTCTCCCGTGCGTTCGCGACGACGGGCTCCCGTCTGGCCGATGTCGCACGGGTGCATGGCGCGTCGGCATGGCGCGCGTTCGCACGAGTGACACTGCCGTTGGCGCTGCCCGCCTTTGCCGCCAGTCTGCTGTTGGCGTTCACGATGGCCATCGAGGAATTCGGCGCACCTGCCGCGCTCGGTGCGCGCGCCGGATTCTCCGTGCTGGTGACGTCCATCGAAGGCCGTTTTGCGGACTGGCCGATCGACCTGCCCGGCGCATCGATCCTCTCGGTCGTGCTGGCGGGGCTGGCGTTGTGTGCTTTCGTGCTGCAGCACCGACTCGCGGCCGGCAAGGACTTCGAGACACAGACGGGCAAACCGATCGCCTCGCCACCACGCGCGCTGGGGCGCTGGCAATGGCCGGTGCTGCTCGGCTTCGGGTTCGTGGCCTTGCTCGCGACGCTCGCACCGTTGTTCTCGATATTGGCGACGGCGTTCTCGGGCACGCTCTCGGGCGGCCTGTCGGTCGCCAATCTGACGACGTCACACTTCGTCGCATTGCTGGGTCAGGGCGCGGACGGACTCGAAGCGTTGGCGACGAGCCTGTCGCTCGCGCTCGGCACGTCGCTCGTGACCGGCGTGCTCGGCTTCCTGTGCGCCTGGTGTGTCGTGAAGTCGACGATGCGCGCCCGCGTGCTGATCGACGGACTGTCGCTGCTGCCGCACGCCTTGCCCGGCATCGTGGTCGGGGTGGGCCTGATCCTCGCGTGGAATCTGCCGTTCTGGCCGGTCACGCCGTACAACACGTGGGGCATTCTGCTGCTGTCGTACAGCTGCCTGCTGCTGCCGTACCCGGTGCGTTACACGAGTGCGGCGCTGCGCCAGACGGCCGCGTCCCTCGAAGCCGCCGCGCGCGTGCACGGTGCGCCGGCCGGTGTGGCGCTGCGGCGAATCACGCTGCCGCTCGTCATGCCCGCGCTCGGGGCGTCGCTGATGATCGTGTTCGCCATCGCATCGCGCGAACTGGTGACGTCGCTGTTGCTCGCGCCGAGCGGTGTGCAGACGGTTTCGATCTTCGTGTGGCGTCAGTTCGAGCAGGGCTCCATCGGGCAAGGGATGGCGATGGGGGTGGTATCGATGGCGGTGAGCGGGACGCTGCTCATGCTGGCCTCGAAACTGAACGGCAAGCCCGCGAACGGCTAGGCGTTCCGCTTGCCCCGCAAGGAACTCGTGTCGCGTCCGGCGCAAACAGACGCGTGCCGGGCGCGATACCCCTGACTGCCGCGATCAGAACGGCATGCGCACGAGTTCCTCGACCGCGCCTACGACTTTGTCGCGCGTCTTCATCAACATCGAGAACGACAGATCGGCCTGTGCGCTCGCCAGCATGGCGCCCGTCAGGTCGTCACTGTGTCCCAGATCGACCGCCGTCATGCGCGCACCCGCTTCGCGCTGTGCGGCGTCCACGCCGCGCAGCATGGCGCCGAAGTCCGGCGGGGCCGTCGCGCCGGCGTACGCGAGCGATGGCTCGCTTGCCCCGGCAGCTCGGCCGAGTTCACGCTGCGTCGCGTGCATACGATCCAGCGCGTTCGTCAGCGCTTGAGTCATCGAGACAGGCATTGGGGTCTCCCTGGTCAATTTCGGCGCACTCCTGACGGGAGTTGGCCCTTGAAGACTCCGCACTTTACGCACGCCCATCACCGCCATAAATAGGCGTTCCCCCAAAGATGGATGGGTTGGGGCATTCCCCAACAACAAGGTCGGGCATGGCCTTTAGGATGCGAACTTCCTTGCGCTTACGAGCGTTGAGAATCGTTCGAATCGTCTCCAATCATGTGAATGCCATGCACGCGCCTACGCCGCACCGGAACTTCCGGGCACTCGATCCGTGTCGGCTCGGACAGCCGACACAACGCCTCGATCCACTGACCGAACGCCTGCGCTCTCGGCTCGATGTCCAATTGCCGCAGCACGTCCGTCATCGCCATGCTACGACGTGGCGCGTCGCGACCATGTCGGTGAGCACCACGCTCCCGGAGGCGAGCAGCGTCATCGTGCAGCGATTTCGCGTCGCCGATCACGACATCGACGTTGCGCTCGATGCCGGCTTGTTGCGCGACGCCTTTCGCCTCCGGTACGACGCCGACGACTTCGTTGGTCCGCCGGCGCGGCATATCGCGCCGCGTGCCGCGACCTACGAGCGCTTCGTCGTTCGGTTTGCGCGACAGATGCTCGATGCGTTACGTCAGGCGTTGTCGCCGGATGCGTCCCTCATGCCGCCGGACGTCGTCGAGACCATGGACACCGATCCTCGTCGGACGCCACCGTCGCTGTGGATCGTCGCACACATCACGGACCGGGCGGATCCTACCGGGCATGCCGGCGGCATGCCGTTGGGCGCTGTCGCGTATCGGCTCGCCGCCGAAGATGCCCGCGGCTGGCTGTCGAAGCTCGCCCCCGACGCCGATGAACGCGCGGCACAGCGCACCACGCCACCGTGTGAACTCGCCACGGTCCCCGTTCGCCTGAGCGCGCACTGGCTCGATGTCGACCTGACGCTGGGCACCCTGCTCGACGCCCGCGCGGGCGACGTGCTGCCGGTGCGCTTCATGTCGCGCGCACTCGTGTGCATCGACAACGACGCGCTGATGACGGCCGACATCGTCGAGCGCGACGCGCAGCTGTGCCTGACGCACTTCCAAACTCTCTGATCCCGAATTCCATGTCCGACACCTCCCCCTTCCCCCCCTTCTCCGCCGATCATCCGTCGGATTCCGACGGCAAGACGCCCGGCGCCATCGACCCGCTCGCCGACGACGCCCTGCTTCCGCTCGACGGCCTGTCCGGCGACCTCTCCGACGACCTCGGTACCGACTGGCAAGACAACGCTGACGCGATCGGCAGCGGGAGCGCTGCCGGTGGCGAGCGTGCCGCCGCGCCGCTCGCCATGCGCGAAACACTCCGGCGCGTGCCCGTGAAGCTCACGCTCGAAGTGGGCGCTGCGCGTCTGACGCTGGGCGAACTCTCGGCGCTGCGCACCGACGACGTGCTCAGTCTCGATCGCGCGGCCGGCGCGCCGCTGTCGGTGCTGGTCAACGGCGTGCCGGTCGGCCTCGCCGAAGTGGTCGTATCGGGGACGCAGTACGGATTGAAGATCCTCACGCTCGACGCCATCGAGCTCGATCGGCTCGCGCAATGAAAATCGCGCGGCATCTCCTGCGCCTGTGCCAGCCGCGCCTGCGCGACCACCGGCAAGCACCGCAACGCGAGCGCAGTGAGCACGAACACCGATTTCCGCTGTGTGCGTCGGAGATCTTCGTGCTCGCGCTGGTCGCGATCGGCTTCGCGTGCTTCGCAACGAGTGCACGCGCGGACGACGCTGGCGCGTTGATGCAAATACGCACGCAAGGCGGAACCACCGACTTCACGGTCAAGACACAGTTGCTCATCCTGATGACACTGCTCGGCTTGCTGCCGATGCTGTTGATGGTGATGACGACGTTCGTGCGCTTTGCGATCATCCTCGCGTTGTTGCGGCAGGCACTGGGACTGCAACAGGGACTGCCTTCGCGCGTGCTCACCGGCATGGCGCTGCTGCTCAGCCTGCTCGTGATGCGTCCGGTCGGCGAGGCCATCTGGACGAACGCCGTCGTGCCCTACGACCAGAATCGCATCACGCTCACCGAAGCCCTGAACGCCGGCGAGGCACCGCTCTCGCGCTTCATGCTGGCGCAGACGCGCCAGACGTCGCTCGACCTGATGGCGCGACTCACCGGCGAATCCGATGTTGCCGAACCGCAGGCGCACAGCTTTCTGGTCAAGGCCTCGGCGTTCCTGCTGAGCGAGCTCAAGACCGCGTTCCAGGTCGGCGCCATGCTGTTCATCCCGTTTCTCGTGATCGATCTCGTCGTCGCGTCCGTCCTCATGGCGATGGGCATGATGATGCTCTCGCCGCTGGTCGTCTCGTTGCCGCTCAAACTCCTGCTGTTCGTGCTCATCGACGGCTGGACGCTCACCGTCAGCACGCTCGTGACCAGCGTTCAGGCGGTCTGAGGAAGCACGATGCTCACCAGCGATATCGCCATCGACCTCGGGCTCGACGCCCTGCGTCTCGTCATCCTCGTCGTGCTCGTGCTGATCGTGCCGAGCCTCGTCACCGGCCTGGTGATCGCGCTGTTTCAGGCGGCCACGCAAATCAACGAACAGACGCTGTCTTTCCTGCCCCGCCTGATCGTCACGCTGCTCACGCTCGGCCTCGCCGCACCGTGGCTGGCGAGCACGCTCACCGACTTCGCCACCGACATCTTCGCCCGCGCGGCGTCGCTGGCCGGCTAGCGCCGCCGCGCTTGCCGCCGCCCGATCATGCCGACGTCGTTTTCTTCATCGCTCTCGCTTGCCGCGTGGCCCGGCCTTGAAGGCTGGCTCGCGCAGTGGCCCGCGCAACTCGTGCTGCTGTGGTGGCCCTTCTGCCGCTTCCTCGCCGCACTGAGCATGCTTCCGCTCGTGGGTGAAGGCGTGGTCCCGGTGCGCTGGCGCATTCTCGCGGCGTTCACCTTGAGCCTGGCGCTATGGCCGGTGCTCGCGCGCTCCGGCGTACCCGCCACGGACCCGTTCTCGCTCGCCGGCGTGGCACTGGCTGCGGAACAGGCGCTCATCGGCGCCGGCCTGGGGCTCGCGTTCTTCATCGTGCGCGCGTTGCTCACCCTCGTCGGCTATCTGTGCGCTTCGCAAATGGGGCTCGCCATGGCGGCCATGAACGATCCCATCAACGGCGAAGCCACGGAGCCTGTCTCGCTACTCATGGTGTGCCTCGGGATGTTGCTGTTCTTCATTGCGGACGGGCATCTCGTCGCGGTAGCCGTCGTGGGCCGCAGTTTCGACGTGTGGCCCGTCGGCGGCGGATTGCCCCTCGACGGCCTGAGCGGCCTGCTGCGCGCGCTGGGCTGGACATTCGCTGCGGCGATGACACTGGCGTTGCCGGTGGTCCTGACCACGTTCGTTGTCCAGTTCGGGCTCGGGCTGCTCAATCGCGCTGCACCCGCGCTCAACCTGTTTTCACTCGGCTTTGCGGTGACGACGCTGGTCGGTCTCGTCGTGCTCGCCGCCGTGGTGCCGGCACTGCCCGCGCATTATCTGACGCTCACCGAGCGCGTGCTTGACGCACTCGGCCCGGTCTCACGAGGGCCTTGACGCATGGCAGCGCAAGACACCGGCGACAAGTCGGAAGCCCCTTCCGCCCAGAAACTGCGCCGTGCGCGCGAGCAGGGTCAGGTGGCGCGCTCGCGCGACACCGCCACCGCTGTCGGCATCATGGCCAGCGTGGCCGTGCTCGCGGTGAGCGCGCCGTCGCAACTCGACGCCTTCCGCTCGCTCTACGCCGCAGCGTTCGCCGATCTCGCGGGTATCGGCTTCGACGACGCCTGGACGGCGCTGCTGCCCGCAGCCATGTGGCTGCTATTGGCGCTGCTCGCCCCGCTCGCGGCGATACCGCTGTGCATCGCCGTGGCGGCCATGCTGCCCGGCGGCTACGTTTTCAGTACCACGTTGCTCAAACCGAAATGGCAACGCCTGTCGCCGAAGGCGAACCTCGGCCGACTGGTCTCGATGAAGCACTACGCACAAGTCGGTACCGCCATCCTCAAGGTAGTGCTCGTGGCCAGCGTGCTGGTGTTCGTCGTCCGCGCGCGCTGGGATGCGTTGCTTGCCTTGCAGGCGAGCGCCCCGCGCGAAGCCATCGCTGTCGGACTCCTTCTGTTGCGCGACGCGGTGCTGATGCTGGGCGGTGCGTTCGTGGCGTTCGCCCTGCTCGACCTGCCATTGCAGCGCTTCTTCTTCATGCGCGACCAGCGCATGACCAGGCAGGAAGTGAAACAGGAGCACAGACAGACCGAAGGCCGCCCGGAAATCAAGCAACGAATCCGTCAGATTCAACGCCGTCTGGCCGAGCGCAGCCTGCGCCGCGTGGTGCCCACGGCGGACGTGGTGATCGTCAACCCGACGCACTACGCCATCGCCCTGAAGTACGACACCGGCCGTGCGCAGGCACCCTTCGTCGTGGCCCGCGGTCTGGACGAGACTGCTGCCGTGCTGCGACGAATCGCCCGCGAGCACAAGATCGACGTCGTGAGCGCCCCGCCACTGGCCCGGGCGCTGTATCACACGAGCCAGGTCAACCAGCAGATTCCCGCCGCACTCTACGACGCCGTCGCCGTGGTGCTGGCCTACGTGCTTCAGCTACGCGCCTGGCGCGTCGGCGAACGTGCAACGCAACCCGAGCGACCCGAGCCGCCTCGCGTGCCGGCCTCGCTCTCCGATCCTCCCTCATCGCAAACCCGCCCTTGATGCCATGTCCCGATTGCTGCTCGACCTGCGGCGTCAGAAGTTCCTGACGCCGCTCCTCGTCTTCGCCATTCTCGCGATGGTGATTCTGCCGCTGCCGCCGCTGCTGCTCGACACGCTCTTCACGTTCAACATCGTGCTTTCCATGGTGGTGATCCTGGTGAGCCTGTCGGTGCGGCGTCCGCTCGACTTCTCCGTGTTCCCCACGGTCATTCTCGCCACGACACTCATGCGCCTCACGCTGAACGTGGCGTCTACCCGCGTGGTGCTGCTCAAGGGGAACGAAGGCACGCAGGCGGCCGGGCGCGTCATCGAATCGTTCGGCAACGTCGTGATCGGCGGCAATTTCGTCGTCGGTCTGGTGGTCTTCGTGATCCTGATGATCATCAACTTCGTCGTGGTCACCAAGGGCGCGGAGCGCATCTCGGAGGTGTCGGCACGCTTCACGCTCGACGCGTTGCCCGGCAAGCAGATGGCCATCGACGCCGACCTGAATGCGGGCCTCATCAATCAGGAGGCGGCCCAGACACGACGGCGCGAGGTGAGCGCCGAAGCCGACTTCTACGGTGCGATGGACGGCGCGTCGAAGTTCGTTCGCGGCGACGCCATCGCGGGCATTCTCATCCTGCTCATCAACCTGATCGGCGGCGTAGCCATCGGCGTGACGATGCACGGCATGAGTGCGGGCGACGCGTTCCGCCAGTACTCGCTGCTCACGATCGGCGACGGGCTGGTCGCGCAGATTCCGGCGTTGCTGCTCTCGGCCGCCGCCGCCATCATCGTCACGCGAGTGTCCGACGCCGGTGACTTCGAGCAGCAGGTCGGCGACCAGTTGCTCGCCTCGCCGGCAGTACTGGCGAGCGTGGCGGTACTCATGTTCGTGCTGGCGTTGATTCCGGGAATGCCGACGGCGCCCTTCCTCGCCTTCGCCGCCGTCATGGGATTCGTGGCGTGGCGCGTGAGTCAACGACGTCCGCCCGCCGCAGCGGACGACACTGAAGCGCTCGAAGCCGCGCTGTCGACGAACGAACCGCCAACGCTCACCTGGCAGCAACTGCCGTTCGTCTCGCCGGTCACGGTGAGTCTCGGCTACCAGATCGTGAGTCTGGTCGACAAACGCGAAGGTGCGCCGCTGGTGCAACGCCTTTACGGCATGCGGCAGACGCTCTCGCAGGCGATGGGCTTCGTCGTGCCGGCGGTGCGTCTTGATACCGGGCTGGGACTGGGGCCGGGCGAGTATGCCATCGATGTCGGCGGCGTACGCGTGGCCAGCGCGTCGCTGCCACACGATCGGTTGATGGCCATTCCCGCACCGGACGGCTACGGAGAGCTGGACGGCATGCCGGCCATCGATCCGTCGTTCGGCATGCCGGTGGTCTGGATCGAGCCCGAGCAACGCGCCAACGCGCTGGGGCTCGGCTATCAGATCGTCGACGCCGCCGGGGTGATCGCCACCCACGTCCAGCAGTCGATGAAAGCGCATCTGGCCGAGCTGTTCACCTACCAGGACGTGACATCGCTCGGCGAGCGCCTGCGGGAGCTTTCGCCGGCACTGGCCGACGCGCTCGACAAGGCGCTCACGCATCAGCAGCAACTGGCCATCATTCGCCTGCTGCTCGACGAGGAGGTGTCGCTGCAGGACATCGACGTGCTGGCGACGGCACTCGTGCACGCGGCAACGACCAGCAAGGACCCGCTGGTGCTGTGTGCCGAAGCGCGCACCGCGCTCAAGCGACGTCTGGTGCACGGCCTCATCGGAGATGCGCCGTCGCTGCACGTCTATCAACTCACGAACGATCTTGAAAACCTGTTGCTGGGCGCCTTCACGGCAGCACAACAGGCGGGAAAGACGGCCGCCGACGCGTTCCCGCTCGATCCACAGTTGCTGGCGCAATTGCAGTCTCATCTGCCGCAGGCACGCGAAAACATGCGGCAGGCCGGACACATGCCGGTCTTGCTCGTCATGCCGCAGATCCGGCCGTTGCTTGCGCGCTATGCACGCATGTTCGCAAGCGGCCTGCACGTTCTGTCCTACAACGAGGTGCCTCAGACGAAAGAGATCGAGGTGACGGGGACGTTGGGATAAGCGCAGCGACGCGGCGCGATACTTAGCGTGCATGAAAAAGAGCCAACGGCGCAAAACCGTTGGCTCTTTCGTTTCCACACCTGACTGGCCGTTCAACGCCGGCCAGTGTCACACGGACGGATTAGCGCAGAAGCATCTGAATCATGCCCGGCATTTCGCCGGCCTTCTGCAGCATTTGCAGGTTCACGTTCATCTGCGTTTGCAGCTTGGTCAGCTCCGACACCGATTCGGCGAAGTCCACCTCGTTCAGACGCGAGTTCGCTTCGCTCGTGTTCTGCAGCAGCGTCGATTGCACTTCTTCACGGCCGTCGAGGTCCATCATGGCCGCACCGATGCTGGCTTGCACGGTGGCGAGCTGGCTGATGGCCGACTCGAGATTCTGAATCGCACTGCCGGCGCCCGCGGCGTCGCCCAGTTGCGATTGCGCCGTCAGCTTCGATTGCAACGCCTTGTTCACTTCCACCACGAGCGCCGAGCGATCATTCAGGGGCGTGTTGGCCGCGTTACCGCCGCCGATCAGGGCGCCCATCGCCGTTTGCAATGCGGTTGAGAATGCCGCGGCGTCGTTGGGCGCCTTGTCCAGTTCAGTCTCCAGCGAGGTTTTCAGCATGTCTTCCCACGACTTGGCAGGGTTAGAACCGGCGGCCGTGTGCTCCGAGGCCAGAATGCGAGCCATCTCCGGATTTGCCTTGAGCGCCGAGATCACTGCATCTGCGCCGGCGGAAGCGTTGGAAGCGCCCATGACTTCGTACGCTTTCAAAGTACCGTCAAACGCCTTGACCTGCTGCGTCCCGAACTTGCCCGTCGCATCGCCGATGCTGGCGAAGAGCGCCTGGAGTTCCGCGCTGATGTTCAGTTCCTTGGTCTCGTTCTTGTCTGCGCCGACTTGCAGGTCGATCTTGTCTTTCGCCAGAATGCCGGTGGCATCGCCGCCGAACGTCATCTTCAGCAGATTCTTGCCAGCGAACGTCGTGTTGTCGAAGATCGCCTTCAGTGCCTGGGCGTTGTTCGTGTATTGCTGTTGCAGCGCGGACTTCTCGGCTTCGCCCTTCAGACCGTCCTTCGCTTGCGTGGCCAGATCCTTCATCGTGACCAGCAGTTCGTTGACCTTGTCCAGCGCACCTTGCGCCACACGGGTGCTCGACTGCGCGTACTTCATGTTGCTGATGGCCGACTTGGTACCGCTGGCGTGCATGTTCAGCATGGCCGAGATGCGCGCGGCGGCCGGATCGTTCTTGTACAGGTCGTTCTTCTTGCCGGTCGACAGATCGCGCATGATCTCGTTCAGCTTGCTGCCGGTAGCGCGCTGCGTGTTCAGCGACGACATTTGCGACACATTGGTGTGCAGAGTCAACATTGCTCAGGCTCCTTTACGTTGTGAGCGATGGCAGACCGGATAGCCTGCCTCACTTTGATAAGGCGTCCCTGCGCGAAAATTGTTAATGCGTGACCGACGTGATTTCTCCCATCCGGCAGCCATCGCGAGACGGGCTCAGCGAGACAGGTGTTGGAAAGTCGGAAAGAGGGATGCGGCGACGGCGAAGTCGCGCTGTGGTGCGACCTGACGGATCGCGATCGACGACGGCCGTTCGATGCCGTCCGGACCGATGTCAGTCCGCCAGCAAGGCACGCACGTTGGCGCGCGAGACCGGAACGCCGCCCGGCATCGCGAGGGCCAGCGCGACGAACGGCGGCGACTTGCCCAGCCGCGTCGCCCATGCCTTGGCGGAGGTCATCGCATGCGCATGGTCAACGCCCATCGGGGCGGCTTGACCTGCGCCCACGGTGCGGGCGACGGATTGCGCCGACGTTCGCGCCGCCCGTGTGGCTTCGGCATGCGCCGCGCGAATCGCGCTCACCATCGACGCAAGCGTTCGTCGCGTGCGAACGACGGAAGCACGTCCGTCGATCCGCCACGTGGACGGCGAGATGGCATCGGGGGCGTCGCGAAGGACTGGGCGGCGCGCCGCGCCGTTTACGCCGTTTACGCTGTTTCGGTCGTTTCGGCCGTTTCGGCCGCTTGCGGAGGAAGTCTGCGTCGAGGCACGGGCACCGACCGAGTCGCCGGCGCTGTGCGATGCCTGCGAAACCCCGCCGCCCGTTTGGGCGATGGCAAACCGCGAGGCAATCGACGGCCAGCTTGCGCCTGCGGTTCGCATCACCCAGGCTTGCTGGGGCGGGGGCGCTTCGAGCGTAATGCCATACGCCGCAAGCGCACGCGCCGTACGCCCGCGCAACCCGGCCTCCGATATGGCGTTTGCCACGTCGACCTCCACGCCGGCACTGTCGGCGCCGACGGGATAGAGCGTGATCCGCTCCGGCTTCGATACGCGCCAATGCTGCGGGGCAACGCCTTCGATGGTGAAGCGCCTCGGCGCGTCGCCGCGCGAATCGAAGTGCAGGCGATCGTCGACGGTGCCAAGGCTCGCCCGGTCCCGGGCTTGCCACTGTGCGCCGAGACTCGCCAGCGCACGCTGCGCGCGCTCGTGCGATGCCGGGTCGCCATCGCGCCAGCGCGCCAGGGTCGCCAGTGCAGCGTTCGCGCATGCATGCAGTCCGGCGAGCCAGTCGAGTGCCGCAGCCGCACGACTGGCGGTGACATGGTGTGAATTCAGGTCGACCGTGAGCGCGGCGCGCCGTCGGTCAAAGGCGGCAGGGGAAAGCCACGTCGGCCACCGCGCTGGCGCTGCGCCGAGCGCGTCATGCGCTCGTCCGGCCGCGCTCGCGGGCGATACGTCGGCCGCTGCGGGCGCGGTGGCCCCTCGGCCAGCCCCGGGCTCACGCCGCGACAGTACGCGACCGGCGGCTCGCGCGTCATCGAGCGCGGGGTTCCCCGGAATATCGCGAATGGCGTCAACCATGCTTCCTCTCCGATGAACTCAGCCAGCGAAGGCCCATCGCGCAAGCCTCAGACGACATCGAAAAACGACAACTGGCCCACCTGGATATGCGCGTTGCGCGCGGTGGAAAGGGCCATGAGCAGCTCCCGCCAGGCCGTCATGGCTTCGGTGGCATCTCGTCCTTCGAGCGCGAGACGCGTCTTCCCCAGTACCTCGCCTTTCAACGACTGCTCTTTGCCCACCGCTTCCAGTCGTCTCGCACTGTGGTCGTTCGAGAATCGCACCGCCGAGATTTGCTGCATCTGCGCATCGAGAGGATCGATGAGATCCCGCAGGGAGCTCGTCGGGTCCGCAGGCGGCGTGCCTGTCAACGCTGAGGCGGCTGACGCAAGTCGGTTGAGTAAATCCGGCACCCCCTGCCAGGCGCGCGGCGGGTTGGTGTGGTACACCCCCTCACCGATCTCCATCGAAGCGGGCGGCCGTGCAGCCCCGCTTGATACGAAATTCGATGGGTCGCCCCCCTGTCCCGCCGTGTCTCGCACAGGGGCGCCACTGTCGGAGAACACGTAGCTGCCGTCCGCGCGACGGGCGTTGAACGCGTCGACGACGCTGCGCATCAAGTCACGAATCTTGTCCGCGCTGGCCCGCGCGTCGCCGACCTGCATGGCATCGGCCTTGAGCGCCGCGTCATTCTTGAACGCGCTCAACCGGTCGAAGGCGCTTTGCAGACTTGCGCTGGCTTGTTTGAGATCGGCATCGAGACTGGCGATGATCTTCGTGCGGCGGGCAATGGCTTGCTGCTCTCTATCGATGCGCGCGATGCGTTCGAAGTCGACCGGATCGTCCGATGCGCGCAGCACACGCTTGTGCTCACGCGACTGCTCGGCCGTCCGGTCGAGCCTCTCCTTCATTTCGCGCAGCACATGCTCACGTTCGAAGCGGCTGAAGTGGGTGATTTGCATGATGACTTCCTTTGACGCGTGCCGGTCAGACCATTGCCAGCGTGGCGTCGAACAGTTCGTTGGCGACCGACGCCACGCGAGCGTTGGCGCGGTACAGCTTCATGTAGGCCATGAGCGATGCGCCCTCGTCGGTCTCGTCCACGCCTGCCTGCTTCTGAAATTGCGTGCGCGCAGACACCAGCACCGACTGCGCCGAACCGGCGCTTGCCGAAATCTCGCTGGCGCGGCGTCCGGCTTCGCCGGCGAGCGCGCTCATCGCCTCGGTGAGCGTCACACCGGAACGCCCCGACAGTGAGACCTTCGCATCCAGCGCACCTTTCAGGCGACGCAGCATCGTGCCGTTTCCGTTGGCGCTTTCGGTGCCGAGCGCAAGATCCTGCGCGCTCCCGACGGTGCGCTGCAGCCTCGGCACACCGTCGGCATCCGTCGTCATCGACAGCAGCGGGGTGTCGGTGAACGGTCCCGCCGTAACGTCGGCATGGGCGCGGTTGATTTGTTCGACGACGGTGCGTGCAATCTCCGTCGTCTCTTCGATGCGCTTGTCCAGCTCGCGGGTCAGGAAACGATCGAGCCCGCCCAGGCGCCCGCCGAGGCCATCGGGCGGCACACTCACACTCGATGCGCCGGCGCTCAACGTATAGCCGCCGTCCGACTGCGCTTCAAGCCGCGCGGAGCGCCCGCCAAGCACCAACGGATGTCCGCCGCGCGTGAGCACGTGATAGGCGCCACTCGCGTCTTCGCGCACGTCGATGTCGACCAGCGCCGCCAGTTCACCGAGCGCCTGATCGCGCTGATCTTCGATAGCGAGTCGGCCGGCCGCGTCCGGAGTGAGACGATGCAGGCGATTCAATTCGGCAACCGACGCCGCCAGACGGTTCACCTTCTCCGCCTCCCCCGCCCGGACCGAATTCAGATTGCTGCGCAGACGCGCCAGCGATGCGAACAGTGCATTGGTGCGCTCGGCAACGCGGCCCAATGCCTCGAAGACTTCGTCGGCGTGCACGTCGCTGCCCGTGACCTGCGCCTCGTGGCCAAGCGCCTTGAGCAAATCGCGCAGGCCCATCGGATCGCTGGTCACGTCGCTGCCACCCAGTTGCGTGAGCAGCGCGTCGACGTGCGGTTTCTGGACATCGTGTTCGCCAGCCCCCGCCAGCGCCCGCCAAAGCCGCTCGCGTTGCGCGAGGCTTGCCACGCGCGCCGCGTCCTGCGCTTGTGCGGTGCCGTCGGCACGAGAACTCACACGCACATCTCGACGCGTGTACGCCGAGTTGCCCATCTGCGAGATGTTGAGCGCCGCGTTGTCGAGCAACGACTGCGCCGTTTTCACGCCTTGCGTAGCGATATTCAGCATATTCATCGGTAGTGCCCTGTTCCTTCTCGGTTAGTTCAGCGCTGCGTCATCTGCTGCACGATGGTGTCGGCGATGCCGAACGCGCGACGTGCGGCGAGTGCCTGTGCGACCTGCGTGTCGGCCCATTCATGCAGGCCGTCGGCGGTTCGGTCGCGCTTGCCCAGCCCGCCAGCGCCCTCGCTGTCGTCTCTCAGTGCCTGGGTCGCGCGACGCATCTCGCCGAGCAGCCGGGCAATGAAAATCGCTTCGAACTGTTCGGCGGCGGCGTCGAGATCGGCGCCGCCGCCGAACGGTGAGGGTGAGGATGCGGGTGCGCTCACGCCATACCAAGGCGACCCGGAGGGGGAAATGGGTAAATGATCGTGTGCCATCGATGTCCTCGACTCGGTCAAATAACGTGCAGCTCGCCGTTCAGCGCGCCCGCCTCGTCGAGCGCCTGCAAGATCGCGATGACGTCGTCGGGTGTCGCACCCGAGCGGCGCAGGCTGTCGACAATGGTCTGGAGATCCACGCCGGCCGGCCATACGTGGATGTCCATGCCGTCCTCCTCGACGTCGATGTTCGAACGCGACGCGGTGGCGGTCCTGCCCCGCGAGAACGGCGCGGGCTGAGAAACGATTGGCGACTCGCTCACCGTCACTCGCAACGAGCCATGGGACACGGCAACCGGACGCACCGTCACGCCCTGAGAGATCACGACAGTCCCGGAGCGTGCGTTGATGACGGCGCGCGGCACCCGGCTCACACCGGGCACGGGTAACGAATGCACGTCGGCGAGAAAACGTACGCGAGCGTCGGCGTCGTCGGGCGCGACCACTTCGATCGTGCTGCCGTTTTTCGCCTGCGCCGTGCGCTCGCCGAAGCGTGTGTTGATGGCGTCGGCGATATTCGCGGCGAGCTGGAAGTCAGGTCGTTTCAAACTCAGTCGCATGGCACCGCCCTCGCCTACCGGTACGGGAATCTCCTGTTCGATCGTCCCGCCGTTGGGAATGCGTCCCGCCGTCGGCGTGTTCTTCTGGACACGCGACCCGCTGCGGCCCTCCGCCTGCATCGCACTCACGACAAGGTTGCCCTGCGCGAGCGCGTAGGTCTGTCCGTCGACCGCACGCAACTGCGTGAGTAGCAGCGTGCCACCGCGCAAACTGCGCGCGTCGCCCATCGACGACACCGTGACGTCGATCGTCTGTCCGCGCAGGAAGCCGGAAGGATAGGTGGCGCTGACCATCACGGCCGCGACGTTGCGCGAGCGCAGTCGCACGTTGTCGGGCATGCTCACGCCGAACTGCTTGAGCAGATTCGCCAGCGACTGGCTCGAATGACGCGAACGCGGGCCGTCGCCCGTGCCGGCGAGCCCCACGACGAGGCCGTAGCCCACGAGCTGGTTGTCACGCACGCCCTCGACGTTCACGTAGTTGCGCACGGTTTGCGCATGCGCAGCCGGTGCGGCGAAGGCCGCGAAGATCAACGCGCTCAGCATTGACACCAATGCCACCGGTCCCGTGCGGATCAGTTGCGTAAATGCGAAGGAAATTCTGGATGGAAACATGACTCAGAGCGGTGCGAACTGGCTATTGAAGAAGCGCGTAAGCCAGCCCGGGTTGTTGCTGTCGGCCAGCGCTCCGGTGCCGAAATACTGGATGCGCGCGTTCGCGACACGAAGCGACGACACCCGGTTGGTCGTATCGATATCGCCCGCGCGCACGTAGCCGGCCACACGCACGGTTTCCTCTCCCTGATTCAGGTACAGACGCTTCTCGCCGCGCACGTGCAGCAGACCGCTTGGCAAGACGCGATGCACCACGACCGTAATCGCCCCGCGCAGCGTATTCTGCGCAGAGCTCGAGCTATCGCCCCGGAATCCCCGACTCGCCCCGACCGAGGTGTCGCCGAGGAGCGGCTTCCCCATCAGCGTGGCGTCGTCGACCGACATATCGCTGCGTTTGTCCATACGCGTTCCGGCGCGCTTGCTCGCCTGCGTCTGCTCCTGCAATACGATGGTGAGCACGTCGCCAGTGCGAAAAGCCCGCTGATCCGACGTGAGCGACAACGCGTGTCCGGACGAGAACAACCCGCCCGCCTGCCCTTGCGACGACATCTCGGCCACGCTGGGCAAGTCATCGCTTTCTTCGAGTGCGGGCGGCATGAAGCCCGCGCATCCAGCGAGCATCGCCGTCAGCAACGCCGCCGCACATCGCGACCCGCGTGGCAGACGCGCGCCTGAAACCGCAACGCGATGACGTGCAAGGACATCGCGCGAACGACCGCAAATCCCGTGCGTCATCGTCGTCTCCCTCCGTTATCGCGCGACCTGCGCGAGACTCTGCATCATGTTGTCGGCGGCCGAGAGCACCTTGGTGCTCATCTCGTAGGCGCGCTGCGCCGTGATCATGTTCACCATCTCTTCAACGGCCACGACGTTCGAGCCTTCGAGCGCCTTTTGCCGCAGGAGCCCCAGGTTCTCCTCGCCGGGACTGCCTTCAATGGCCGGACCGCTCGCACTCGTGCGCGCGAACAGGTTGCCGCCCAGCGGCTGCAGGCCGGACGGGTTCACGAAGTCGGCCAACAACAGACGGCCAAGCGACGTCGACTCGGCGTCGCCCGGTTCCACGGCGCTCACCTCACCATCGGCGCTGATCGTCACGTCGCGCGCGCCCGGTGGCAGCACGATATCGCCAACGATCGGATGCCCCGCCTGCGTCACCAGACGTCCTTCCACATCGAGCCGCAGGTTCCCGGCGCGCGTATAGGCCGTTTCGCCGTCGGGCATTTCCACCTGCAGGAAGCCACGTCCTGTGATGGCAACATCCAGTTCGTTCTGCGTGTCTTTTTCCACGCCGTTGACGAACTGCTTTTGCGTGCCGGCCAGCCGCACGCCCGTTCCGAAATACGTGCCGCCGGGCAATGTCGCATCGGCCTGGGTGCGCGCGCCGGCCGGACGCACAGCGCGATAGAACGTGTCTTCGAACGCGAGCCGGTCGCGCTTGAAGCCTGTGGTGTTGACGTTCGCCAGATTGTTGGCGATCGCCTGCAATTGCGCGTCCTGCGCGTGGACCGCCGTGCGGGCGATGAGAAGTGCAGGATTCATGAGATATCGAAAGTCAATTTGTGAAACCGGGAGGCGTCGCTCGGGCGCCCGAGAGGCACTCGTCGTGTACCGGACGATCTGCCGGAAAGCCTCATGTACGCATGAGACGGTTGCCGCCTTCGGCAAGGTCGTCGGCGATTTTGAACACGCGCATCTGCATCTCGAAGTCGCGACTGGCATTCATGCTTTGCACCATGGCACCGACGGCCGATACGTTGCTGGCCTCGAGATGCGCACCGCGCAGCGTGACATCGTCACCCGGCAACGTGCCGCCGTCCGCCACCAGCACGCCGCCGCCTGCAGCGCGCATGGCACCCGGCATGGCAAGTACGCGTTGCAGCCGGTCCACGCTCATCTGTTCGCCGTTCCCGTCGAGCGCCACGGACAACGTGCCATCCGCGTCGATATCGAGTTCCCGATGCGGCGGCACGACCACCGGCCCGCCTTCACCGAGCACGGCACGGCCATGCAGCCGCAGCGTGCCGTCGCCATCGAGCGTCAGCGATCCGCCGCGCGAATAGACAATGTCCACACCCTCGCCCGGTAGTGCCGCAAGCGCCAGATAGCCGTCGCCATCGATGGCGACGTCGAGCGCCCGGCCGGTCGGTTCGAGCACGCCGGGCGTGGCGTCGATGCCGGCCGGCGCCTGCAGGGCGAAGTGGCGCGAAGACAGCCCCGCACCGGGCATCGCGCCCGTCTGCGCGACCGCCAGAGACCCGCGAAAGCCCGTTGTAGTCGAATTGGCGAGATTGTGCGCAACGACCTGCTGCGTGTCCTGTGCGCGCTGCGCGCCGGACATCGCCGTGTAAATGAGGGCGTCCATGGCGTCAGATCGACTGCATGAGGTTGCGCATCATCTCGTTCTGTGTGGAGATGACCTTGGTGTTTGCCTGGTAGTTGCGCTGTGCCGACATCAGGCCCACCAGCTCGTCCGTCACGTTGACGTTCGAGCCTTCGAGAGACGATTTCACGAGCACCCCCGTGGCGCCCTCTCCCGGACGCCGCAACTGTGCAAAGCCTGACTCACCGGTTTCCCGCCAGACAGTGCCGTCCGAGGGATCCAGACCGTCCGTATTGGCAAATTCCCCGAGGGCCAGCTGGTACTGCGTTTGCGTGGTGCCGTTGCTGTACTCGGCGACCACGGAACCGTCCTGTTCGATGCGCGCCCGCACGAACTCACCGGCATCGCGACCACCGACTTCCGTGGCACTGGCGGAGAACGTGCCGATCTGTTGCGACATGCCGCTGAAGTCGGGCGTCGGCAAGTCGCCGTTGGCGGTGCGAGTAAAGGCCATCGATGTCGGATCGAGCGTGCCGATCACGGTCTCCACACCGCCGTTGATCTCCGAGACCTGCACCTCCGACTGCCCGGCCACCATCGAGAATCGCAGGGTCCTCACCGCGACTTCGCCGCTGGCGTCCCGGAACGTCACGGACGTCTCGCCGATCTGCGCGGGCGCCGTCGGCAACGGATCGGGCAGACGGCCCGTGACCTTGACACCGCTGCTCGGCAGTGCCGAGATCGGACGCTTGTCGATCGTCACGTCCGAGACATTCGACTGGCCATTCCCGAAGCCCTGCACGAGGCGACCCGCGCCGTCCACAAGGCGATTGTTCTTGTCGACGCTGAAGTCGCCCACGCGCGAGTAGACGCGTTGACCGTTCGTTTCCTTGAGCACGAAGAAACCGCCGCCCTGGATCGCCTGATGCAATTGATTCGCGGACGGACGCAAACTCCCGTTGGCGTCGACCGAGTAACGGGTGCCATTGACACGCACCCCTCCGGACTGCGTGCCCGCCATGGCGGATGCGAAGCTCGTGCTTCCCGACTTGTAGCCATTCGTGCCGACGTTCGAGATGTTCTGCGAAATCGTCTCGAGCGACTGATTGATGGCATTGATGCCCGACAGGGCGATATCGAAACTCATACTGAACTCCTTGGTTAGCTCGTGCGCGACGGCGCACCGCCCGACAATTCCACCAACTTTGCGGCGTCGATCCCGGTGCCAACGCCGGCTACGTCGATACGTGCCTGCGCACCGTCCAGATGCACGCGTTCCAGGCGTCCGGAAGCACGCACCGGCAGTTGCTGTCCATCGACCTCCACATGAATCGAGTAAGTCCCGGCACCAAGCTTCTGCTGCGTGAACCACGCGTTGTCGAGGTGGAACGACGTCTGCCCGCCAGCGGAAGCCGACGGCTCGATGGACTTGCGAAACGTCACGCCCCGGCTGTCGCGCAACACGATCTCGGCGCGTTGTGTGTGCTCGGGCAGTGCGACCGATCCGCGCACATCTGCCCCCTCGGCACGTTCCACGTGCTCGACTTCAACGCTCACATCGCGCCCGACGTGGCTGCCAAGCGCGAACGCCTGCATGCTCCCGAGCGCCTTCGTCTGATCGAGTACGCGCCGGCTGACCTCGTGCATGGCTTCGGTCTGGCTCATTTGCGTAAGCTGCGCGACGAACTGCGCCGGGTCGCTCGGGTTGAGCGGATCCTGATGGCGGATCTGCGCGACAAGCAGCTTCGTGAACATGTCACGCATGTCTGCGGCGGCATCGTCGGCGCTCGACGCGCCAATCCCCGTATCCGGGCGCGCCCCGGCACGCGCGATATCGCTGGTCCCGCCTCCAATCATTGGCGTCATCCCCGCTCTCCCAGTCGTAATAGATCCTGCTGCGCCGCGCGCACGCGGGCGAGCACTTCAAGGTTGGTTTGGAACGCACGCGATGCGTCGAGCATGTCGGTCATCTCTTCGATCGCGTTCACGTTGGCGTAAAAGACGTTGCCGTCGGCGTCCGCCAGTGGATTGCCCGGCTCATGCGACACGCGGGGCAGGTCTTCGCTCTCGTAGATGTCGATGACCTGCACGTGCTGCGCGCCCTTCGCCGCACCGAGCATCGTCGCAAACACGGGCTTGCGCGCGCGATAGGCCTCGTCGGCGTCTCCCGACACGGCACTGGCGTTCGCCAGATTGCTCGCCACCGTGTTCAGCCGGATGGTGTGTGCCGCCATCGCCGAACCGGCAATAGCCGCGATTTCTCTGAAGCTCATCGTCAACGGCCTCCGTCGATGACCTTCTGCAAACCGGCAAGTCGCCGGTTCAGAAACGACAGGCTGGCTTGCCAGTCGGACAGGTTCTGCGCGAAGAGGGCCTGCTCGATACCAAGCTCGACGGTGTTGCCGTCGGCGCGCGCCTGCATCGGCACGCGATAGCGCAGCGCGTCGGACGGATCGGCAGCGTCGAACCCGCTCGAAGGGAAAGATGCGCCCGCAGCAGTGTCGAGCACGCTTTCGCGCGCACCGTGGTCGAGATGTCGCCGTACCTGCTCGGCGAAATCGAGATCGCGAGCCTGGTAACCCGGCGTTGCCTCGTTTGCGAGGTTCGCGGCCAGCACACGGGTGCGCGCTTCGCGCGCCTGCAATGCAGCCGCATGAACGCCCAGCGCCTGAGAAAAGAACGTCTGCAAGGTTTCGCCTCCATGGGTAGCAGATGACATGACTGCCCCATTGTCGGCATAGCTATCGAAATGCGACGCAAAAGCGCGGGAAATTGACAGATTTCCCAAGCGTCTCAAGGCGCTTTGGGCAATTCACTCAACGCACTTCGCGTGTTCATGCAACGGATGTCGCCAGGTCGCCGGGAGATCGCTTCAGCCGACGTCATTAAAAGGCTCGAACGACGGCGCCCGCCTATCGTTGCGGCGCGTAGGTCGCAGACGCCGGCGAGAGCACGACGTCCAGCGCCTGGAGCTTCGCACCGATGTCGTGCAGGTTGCGCGTGTTGATCGCCTTGGCGCGCGCGGCAAGCGCCTGAAGCGCCTCCCACCGCGCTGCAAACGCTTCATGCGCGTCGCGCGCGTCGGCCGCCAGCCAGCGCAGTACCGGGGCCATCGTGTTCGCAGACGTCTCACCGAACGCCCGTTCCAGGCACTGCACCCGGCGGCGCGCGCGAGTGCGCAGTCGGCTGACCAGTTGCAGCGCGGTGTCGTGCGTTCGGGCCAACGCGTCCAGGCGCTCGTCGGCCAGCGCACGATGCAGCGCTTCCAGCGTCACGACCAGGCGACGATAGTCTTCCAGGTCGGCATCGACGTCGTCCACGATGCGCGCGACGTACGCACGGCGGTGTCCTTGCCCGGCAGTGTTCAACGCGACATCCCGTGACGGTCCAGAATGCAATCGGCCACGCGCTCACCGTCGAAGGCCAGCTCGCCGTTCGCGAGCATCGCCTTCAGGCGTGCGACATTGACGGCATCCACGCGCGGCACGGATTCGATGGCGGCGCGGGCGTTCATCAACCATTCCCCCGTGCCCTCCGACGCCACGCGAACGGCGCCGGACGACGCATTGACCGGCGTCGACGGCCCAGGGGTGCCCGCTGCGGCGCGACGCAGGTGCGCACCGTCAATGGGCGGGATATACGAAATCGAGTCGATCTTGGTCATGGTCAGCTCCATGAAAATTACGGTTCACTCGCACCAGGCGACGCGTCGGCCTCGCTTGTTAAGCTTGCCGCTCCCTGCGCGATGGCCGCGGCGTCGCTCTGCGCGTCGCGTCCGGTCAGGACGACTTCGCTGGCGTGCGTCGCCCCGAACATCATGGCCAGTTGTCTGGCCCTCGCCTGCGTGAGCACAACGAATTCGATACGGCGGTTCGCCGCTGCCGTGGGGTCGTCGGGTCGCAGCGGCGCATGGTCGGCCATGCCCACGGACATCAGCACGCGCTCCAGCGGCAGTCCCCCGGCGACCAGCGCCGTGCGTGCCGCAAGCGCCCGGTCCGACGACAAGTGCCAGTTGGTGTAGCTGTCGGCGCCGGTCATGCGGTACCGGACAGCGTCGGTGTGACCCACGATCATCAACGCGTTGTCGATGCCGCCAAACAGGTGACCGATGCGCGAGAGCAGCGATGTCGCAGCGGGCGACGGTTTCGCGCTACCGCGCTCGAACAGGCCCAGCGCCTCCGAATCGGCGAGGCGCACGCGCAGGCCGTCGGGGGTGATGAAGGTACTCACATGATCGGAAAGTCTGGCGGCTTCGCTCAATTGCTGTACGGCGCTGGCAAGGCGCACCAGATCGGCGGGCGACTCGAACTGACCGCTGGGAAGCCCGGCAACCGGCACGCCCGACGCTTGGGTGGCAATGCCGGGCAAATCGGAAGACGACGGCTGTGCGCCGGCGGCCTGCAACGCATCAAGCACCTTGATCTCGGCCGATTGCGGCGCCTCGAACACCCGCCGCTCCAGCACCCACATCACGACAAACAGACACATCAGCACCAGGCAGAGGTCGGCGAACGCCACCTTCCAGGCACCACCGGACTCGTCATGTTCCGCCGCATGGGCACGCCGCGAGCTCATTGCCCGTCCCCGGCGCGCCGCGCCCAGCCCTCGAGTGCACTGAAGCTGGGCAACGCGCCATACTGCAGCATGCGACGTCCGGCGTCGGCAGAGAGTAGCGGCGACTTCCCGCTCATGAACGCGACGAGCGCCGCGCGCACGCACTCGTACCCGGTCATCTCGACCGTGACCGACTGCGACAGGCGGTTGGCCAGCGGACTGAGCACCGCATAGCACGCGAAAACGCCGAAGAACGTGCCGACCATGGCCACGGCGACCTGACGCGTGACCGTGGCCGTGGCTTCGCCCGCGCCGATGTCGTACATGGCGAGCACGAGCCCCAGCACGGCGGCGATGATGCCGAAGCCCGGCATCGAATCGGCCAGCTTGTTCAGTGCCCGCACGGGCTGCATCATGCGACGTTCGCGGCTCTCGATCTCCATCGAGAGCAGGCTGTCGAGCTCGCCGCGTGTGCCCTTGCTCAGCGCGGCGACGCGCAACGCATCGACCGTGAAATCCACGAGCTTCGCGTTGGCCAGAACATGGCGATTGCGTTGAAAGATGCTGCTGCGTCCAGGATCGTCGAGATGCTCGTCCAGGGCGCGAACGCCGTCGCGCGACGACGTTTGCAGCAGCGTGTACGTCAGCGTGAGCAACTGTTGCTCGAACGCCTCGCCGTGTCGGCGTCGCCGGATGGCCGCCGCGACCACGGCGCGCAAGTCCCCGAGCACCCGTGACGTATTGCCCAGCAGGAACGCCCCCAGCGCGGTGCCGACCACGAGCACGAACTCGTTCAGATGAAAGATGGTGCCGAACTGGCCGCCATTGAGCCAGAACATGCCGAAAACGCTGGCGACGATAATCGTCGCCCCAAGCGCCAGTAGAATCATTTCCCTTGCCTCGTTTCACGATTGCGTTGTGGTACGCGCTTGTCGCGCGCGCCTCCGGACGCGGTTTCCTGCATGGCCGATCTCATCTTTCCGAGAGCGCTTCGATGGATCTGGCAGATCCTGGCGCGGGTCAGGCCCAGCACCTCGCCGATCTCTTCGAGATTGAGGTCGAATTCGTAGTGAAGCTGCACGACGCGCTGCTCCTTCTCGCCGAGCACCGCGAACGAGCGCACAAGACTCTGCCGTGTGGCGATCAGGTCCTCCGGGCTGCGCCGCTCGACAAGCCGTTCGCTGGCAGCCATGCCACCATCCGCGAGCAACTGATCGAAGCTCGCGAGGCTCTCCGCATGTTCGGCCATCTCCGCTGCTTCGAGCGTGGCTTCGTCCATGTCGACGTGCGCATTCAGCTCCTCGCGGGTGGGCGGGCGCCCCAGTGTTCGGGTCAGGTCCCGTACCGCGTCGCGACGTCGGTGCGACGCTTGACGCAGCGTTCGCGGGCGCCAGTCCAGGCGCCGAAGCTCATCGAGCACCGCCCCCCGGATGCGCGTCGCGGCGAATGCGCCGAAGCGCTCGTCCGGGGGGCCATAGCGCCTAACGGCGTCGAGCGCCGCCATGAGCGCGATCTGCGTCATGTCGTCCTGGGCCGTGGCGACCGTCGTCTGCGGTGCCAGCGATCGAACGATGCGCGCAACCACCGGCATCAGGCGCAGCACGCGCGCCTGTTCGTCGGCGACCGGCACGGTCGGATGTACCACCTGCGACGCCATCGGCATGGCACGTCGTCCCCCCGTATCGCCAACCGCGTTGCCGTCACCGGCGGTGTCGAACGCCGCGGCGCGGCTGGTTTGGCCGGCGCAGTCATCGCGATGCGCATCCGCCTGCCGTCCATCGGCTCCTGCGGGCCTCGGGTACGGCGCCGGGCCGTAGGTCAGCCCGGTCATAGGCGGAAGACGCCTTGTTCAACGAGCCCCCCGTGCGCGGAAGCCCCGAGCGCCAGTCCCGGGTTCGCGTCGTCCTGCGGCAGTTCGCTGTGGCGTCGCTTCGATGTATCCCCCGGCGCGCCGTCGCCGTCGAAGCCCGTCATGGCGCCCGTGCTCACGTGAACCTCTCCGGCATGTCGCTGCGAGAGCATGTCGCGCAGCAACGCCGCAGTCCCCTGCACAAGACCGAGCACTTCCGGGCGCGCCACTTGCAACGTCACACGCAGTTGCATCGCCGATTTACGCACCACGATGTCGATATCGCCGAGTTCGTCCGGCATCAATCGCAGGCGCGCCTCGTGCACACCCTCGCTCGTCATTGACGACACGCGTTCGGCCAATGTGCGAGCCACAGCTGCGCCGTCGCCAGCGATCACATGAGCGCCGATTCTCTCGCCCTGCGTCGCAGCGCCGAGGGCATCGCGAACGATCGCGCTCGCCGACAACTGGCCGGGGAATGCGCCGCGGACGATCGGGTTCGATGGATCATCGACAACTGGCGGCTGCGGCGTGCCGCGCTCCGTGTCGAACACTGGCGCGGGCATCGCGAGGAGCGACGCCAGCGAGCCGCCGTGACGCCCCGTGCCCGGCAGCAACGTCTGTACCGATGCCGCACGCGTCGACGTCGGACGCTCAGTCGCCTGCACAAGGTGAGCGTCCGACGACATGTCACCGTCGTTGGTTGCCGTCACCGTTGGTGCCACGGCTCGCGTTTCCAGCGCGCCGCGCATTCGGTGCCGATGAGCAACAAGCAGCGTCTCGATCGACGGCGACGTGAAGTCGTCGGGAAAGTGGTCGCGCAGTGCATGTGCTCGCCCGTCGTCCGGAACGAGAGCCGGCGTACGCGTGCCATTGTTCGCGCCCTCTTCAAACTGGCTCGCAACGTCGGTCGACGTGGCGATCCCATTGCCGGTTGACGTCTGCACGGCGCTATCGACGCCGATCGACACTTCCGACAGAACCGGAGTCGCTTCAATTTCGGCGATCGGCACAGACACGCCCACTGCATCAGGCGGCGTCGCCTGCGCAGGCGTCTCGGTGTCGGGGTCGACTGCAGCGAGACGGTGGCGCTCGGAAGCGTCCGGCGCTGCCGCCAGCGAACGGCTGAGGGTCGCGGTGAAATCGGTCATCATCGCGACGTCCCCGGGACGCGAGAAGTCGTCTCTCGACGTCGCATGCTGCCCAGCTTTCGACGACACGCACGGCGAGCCGTGACCGACAATCGTTGCCAGTGGTGTGAACTCAGCGATCATCGTTCATCCTCAGATAGCCGAGCACACCTTCGCGCCATGGGCCGAGTCCTGACAGGCGTCGGCGTGCGTCGGTGGCCGCGCGTTGCGTCAGCAGATAAGCCTGATCGTGCGCCGCGAGTGCGTCGGCCATCGCACGGGCGAGCGGTTCGGCGCGCGCACCGGGCGCGGGCGCGCGTTGCCAGGCACGTCGCAGCAGGGCGTCCGTCGCCTGCAGCAGGTCCCACTCGCGAGCTGCGGAATGTCGCCGCAGATCGTGCGCCAGTCCCCGGAACGTTGCCACATCAGCCACGGTGCGCCTCCAGTGAGCGCCAGCCCTGGGCCAACTGCCTGATGACGGCCGTCGCCTCGTCGAGTCTTTCGACGTCGCCCTCGACGCTGGCCTGCGCGACCGCTCGCATGCAGAAGTCGTACACCTTCGCAAGCGACTGCGTCACGTCCGGACCGTCGGCAGCATCGACATGCGACGCCAGACCGTTAAGGAGATTCAGACACTTCGTGACACTTCGCAGGCGCGCTTCGTGCCGCGCGTGCTCGATATGTGCCCGTGCGCGCATGAGCTCGTCGAGCAGGCCATCGAGCACGATCAGCATCAATTGCAACGGCGTGGCGCCGGCGATGCGGGCGTCGAGGTCCGACGCCCGGTATTGTTGGTAAGTCATGACGGTTTCAGTCTCTTGAAGATGCGCTCACGCGTCACCTGTCGGATTTGCGCCCACTGCTGAAGAGCGCGTCGACGAAGCTGCGTGTCTCGTTCATTTGTTGGCGAACCTGTTCCGCGCGGGCGAACTCGCGCGTGTATCGCTCGACCAGCGCACGGAAGCGCGTGCTCAGCCGCTCCTGTTGTTCCGCAATCCGGCGCGAGACGATCTCGTCGCTGTCGGTGCGGTGCTTGAGCACGCCGGTGACCTCGTCCGTCCACTCACGAATCCGCACGGCGAGGCGCATGCCCGCGCCTTGCTTGTCCATGTCCACGCCGGTGTCGCGTTTCATGACGTCGGCGCTCTCGCCGAACCACTTGGCGAGCAGTTCCCGGTCCTTTCCATATTCGGCCTCGAAGCGCTTCTGGTCGAAACTCACCGAGCCGTCTGCATTGCGTTTCACGCCGAACGCCGAAGGATCGAAGGTCTTGCCGTCGATCGTCGTCCGGCGCTCGAAATGGCGCTCGAGGTCGCGCAACAGGGCACGTACGCCTGCGTCCGCGTAGAACGGCCCCGATGGCTTGACGTCGGTGCCCTTTTCTTCGCCTTCAAGGGAGGCCGACGCCCCCGGAGTTCCCGGGTCCATCAACTCGCGGAGCTGCTTTCGCAACGCGTCGTACGCTTTTACGAGCGTGCCCAGATTCGCTGCGGTGCCTTCCATGTCGGGGGAGATCGACACCCGCGTGGTCTCGCCAACGGCCTGCTTCTTCTTCAGAGATAGCTTCACGCCAGTGAACAGCGTGATCTCGTTGCTTGCGTACGATTCACGTTGTTGGCCGAGCACCACGACGGCGTCCTGTCCCTTTGCGAGCACGTCGAAGAGCGGTTTGGCACCCGGCGCCTGCGCGCTCTGCTCCAACGTGAATGCTGCGGCCTCGCCGGACTTCGTGGCGGTGAGCAGCAGATGCGGCGTCGTGCTGCCGGGCACATGGCGCAGGTCAGCGCGAAGCACCCCCTTGAGTGCGGGGTTTTCGTTCAGATGCGTCGCGAGCGCCTTCACGCCTTCGGGAGTTGTCAAATCCAGCCCCGAAACATCGAGCGCGACGGTTTGGGGCGGGTTGCCGAACGTGATGACACTGCCGCTCAACCCCGATGCGTCGCGGATTTGCACCTGATGCACGGTTGCCAGTTGCTCGACACGCACGTCGAAATCGAGTTGCTGTGCCCCCTTTTCCAGCTTGACCGAAAACGCCTCGTCGCTCGACTGGGTAGCCTTGTGCTGCCGAAGGTCGGCACTCTCCCCCAGACGTCGCAGTTGCTTCTCGAAGGTACCCAATGCCTCCTTGAGCGTGGTGATGCCCTTCTGGCGAGCCTCGGCGTCGGTCTTCTCCTTGCCGAGACGGCCGAACTCCGCCCGCATGCGATTTGAGGCAACGTCCTGGGCCAGCTTCTCGATACGTTCTTTCACTTGCAGCATGGGGCAACTCCTGGTTCGGGATAGGCACGCGACGCGACGTGCGCCGTTTCCCCAAGCAAAGCGACCGCCGAGCGGCATTTGTCAACGCGTTCGGTTGAGGTGATGTCCTCATTTCGTGCGGGCATGCCCCTGCCTCTCTGCCACATGGCCAACGCCTGCTCGACCTGCTCTCGTGCCTCGCAAAGTCGCTGCGCTTCACGCGCAGACGCCTCGTGTCGGGCGACGAGCGTCGCGACACCTTCGCGGCGCCGCTGGGCCTCGCGCACGGCCTGCGCGAGCGCGGACTGCCTGCGCGCCAACTGGGCCAACGGGGTCTGCTGCGTCTCGATCATGTCGACGAGCGTGCGCTTGTAATCGGCGCGGTTCTGAAAGCTGTGTGCTCGCGCGCGTCCGCCACCGATGGCCACGGCGCGATATAACTGCGTGAGCTGTGTCACATTTCGCGCAAGCCGTATCTGCCGCTCGGCCAGCAGCCGCCCCTCGCGCTGCGCGGCGTCAAGCTCGCGGTCTCGCATCGACAACAGGGCATACAACGCCCTCGACGGTTTCGGTGTCATCGGCAAAGCGCCTCCAACCGGTCGCACAAGGCGTCTGGTGAGTTGTCGCCATCGCTCCCCTGTTCACCCTTGCCGCCTTGCTGACGCAGAAAGTCGCACATGGCCGGGTATCGCGACACAGCGCGATCGGTTTCCGCGTGTGCCCCGGGCACGTACGCCCCCAACGGGATCAATTCGCGGATCTGACGATAGGCGTGCCACTGCGCCTTGAACGCGTTGGCCGCGCTGGCGTGGCGTGCGCCCACCACGCGCGTCATGCACCGGCTCACCGAGGCGCCGACATCGATGGCCGGGTAATGGCCCGCGTCCGCCAACTCGCGCGAGAGCACGATGTGGCCGTCGAGCACGGCGCGTGCCGTGTCGACGACGGGGTCCTGCATATCGTCGCCCTCGGCCAGCACGGTGTAGATCGCGCTCAGGCTCCCGTCGCCCGACGCATTCCCCGCACACTCGACCAACCGCGGCAGACGTGCGAACACCGACACCGGATAGCCGCGCGCCGCCGGTGCTTCGCCGAGCAGGAGCGCCACCTCGCGACACGCCATCGCGTAGCGCGTGAGCGAGTCGACGAGCAACAGCACGTCGTGCCCCGCATCGCGGAAGTGTGCGGCAATCGCGTGGCATAGCTCCGTGGCCTTCATGCGCTGCGCTGGCGGAGCGTCGGCCGGCGCGGCGACGACGATGGCCTTGGCGAGCCCGGTCCGACCGAGCGTTTCGGTCACGAACTCGCCGACTTCGCGCCCGCGCTCGCCGATCAACCCGACCACGACGATCTGCGCCTCGGTACGCTGGGTGATCATGCCCAGCAGAACGCTTTTACCAACGCCACTGCCTGCGAAGAGTCCGACGCGCTGCCCCTTGCCAAGACTCAGCAGCCCGTCGATCGCACGCACGCCGACCGACAGCGGCTCGGAAATCGCGCGTCGCGCCAATGGCGGGGGCGGCGTGCAACGCGTATCGAGCCGCGCGTCGCCACGTAGCGGGCCCTTGCCGTCGAGCGGGTGGCCGAACGCGTCGACAATGCGTCCCAGCCATGCCATTCCGATGTCGGGTGCCTGCCCGCCTCCGCCCGGCAGCACGCGCGCGCCCGGTGCGATATCGGCGACGCTGGCATAGGTCAACAGATGCAGCACGCCATCCGCGAAGCCGACCACTTCGGCATCGATCCAGCGTCCTGCTGCGGTTTCGACGCGGCACAACTGGCCAAGCGAGAAACGCTGGCCGCGCGCCTCGATGACCGAGCCATTGGCGCGAGTGACGAACGCCATGGGACTCGCGGGTGCAATCCGGTCGTTCATCGCGAACTCACCACGACAATCGGTTCGTCGCCAGCGATCCCCGTGGTCCCGGCGGTCCCAGCGATCGACAGGTCAACCCATTTGCTCAGTTGCTCGCGGGTGATCTCGCGCACGGCCGCTTCGCGGCTTTCGCACCCGGCGTCGTACCAAAGACCATCGACGTCGACGCGGCTCTCGCCGCGCGGCAGCGCCACGTCGGACACGATCTGCCATCCCGCACCGGGCGGCTCCACGCCGACACGCGCGCAGAGCGCCTGCGCGTCTTCCGGATTCATGTAGACGGTCACGCTGCCGCCCGCACCCAACTGCGAGATCAAGCGATGGACGACGCGATCGATGTCCGGCCCCGCCGTGTGCAGCTCCCGCTGCACGACGGCCTGCACGGCGCGCGACGTGACGTCCGTCATCACCGCCAGTGCGCCAGCGGCAAGGCGAGCACGCGCCTGGTCGCAAGCGGCTTGCAATGCGGCGACAGGCCCTGCGATTGCGTCCAGCTCGTCGCGCAACTGCGCGGCATATGACGCGCGACAATGCGTTTGCGCAGCCTGTTCGCCCTCGGCGCGGCCCGCCTCGAACGCCGCCTGCCAGACCGCCTCGCGCGCCTGTGCCTCGCCGTGCGCTGTCCCTTCGGCATAAGCCTGCGCGCGCACGGTCGCCATGTCGGGTTGCAGCGGCAGCCAGCCACGTTGGGCCGCTGCATCGGCCTTCGTGCCGAAACGGTGCTGTTTCATTCCAGTACCTCACCGTCAGCCAGCCGCAGTGTCATCTCCGCTTCGCGAGTACGCGTCCGGAGCGTCGCCATGATCTCGGCACGCGCGGCTTCCACGCGCGCAGCAGAGACGGCACCCAGACGCTGCATTGCCTGCGCGAGCGCATCTTCCTGGAGACGCGACATGCGCTCTCGTACGCGTTGACGCAAATGGTTATCCGTACCCTTGAGCGCCGTCGCCCACGTCTCGATCGACACGTCGGCCACGGCGAGATCGAGGACCTCGGGCGCCTGGTGGGCGAGGATGTCGAAACCATACATGCTGGCTTCGACGGACTCGGCCAGCGCCACGTCGTGCCCGCGCAGGACAGCCATCAGCCGCTTCTGCTCGTCGGGCACATGACCGATGATCTGGGCAGCGAGCCGTGCCCCCGGCACATCGGCGCTGTCTGCGGACAGTCCGGCAAGGCATCGGTCGGCAATCATTTCGAGATCCGCCAACAATTCGCGATCGACACGCGTGAGCTGCGCCGTCTCCAGCAGCAACGCCTCCTGCTGCGCGTCGGGCAGCGCGCGCAACAACTGGCCCGCGAGTTCGGCCGGCAGGTAGGCGAGCAGCAACGCCTGCATCCGGTGATGCTCCCGCGAGAGCACGTCGGCCAGTCTGGCCACGCTCACCCATTGCAGGCGCGCGAGCTTGGGCCGCACGCGATCGCCGTAGATGCCGTCGAGCACGTTGCTCGCGATGCCCTCGCCGAGCGCTGCCGAGAGCGAGCGCTCCAGATACGCGCGGGGTGCGGCATTGGCGCCGCCGTGCTCGGTACAGGCGTCGAGAAACTGATCGACGATGGCGTGCACGTCGTGTTTCTTGACGCTACCGGCCCGCGACATGGCGCGCGCCACGCGCAAGAGCTCGCCAGGGGCGAGTTGGGCCATCACGGCGGCAGCGGCCGATTCGCCCATACAGAGCAAGAGCACGGCCGCGCGGTCGACACCGTTGATTTGCGTCAGCGCGGAAGTATCAGCGGGAGGCAGCATGCGAAACGATCCAGTGTTTGATGATTTGCGCGACGCGCTCCGGTTCGCTCGTCGCCAGCGCGCCCAGGCGTTCGAGCTTGGCGTCGAACGAGGTGTCCGACGTTGGCGGCAGATCGCGCGCAAAGGCGGGCAGCGCTGCCTGCTGCGCAGCCAGCTCGGCTTCGCGTCGGCTACGCTCGCGCGCCTCGGCCTCGGCGGCCTGAACGGCCGCTTTGCGCCGGCGTGCTCGCCGGGCCAGCATCGCCCACGCGACCAGTGCGATCAGGAGCAGCGCCCCGGCCGCGATTGCGGCGTATTGCTTTTGCTTGTCCGTCAGCGCCAGCCCGCCCGGTTCGGCGTCGGGCACGCCGAACGGTGACACGGCTTGGGACGGCGCAAACGGCAGCGCGCTGAGCACCAACGTGTCGCCACGCTGCGGCTGGATGCCGACGCCCGCACGCAGCGTGCGCTCCAGATCGGCAAGCGCCTCGCTCGTCCAGCCATTGCCGCCTGGCGCGGCCTGCGCGTCGACCATGACAGCCACATGCATCTGACGCACGCGCGGACGCTGACGCTTCGTCTGCGTGATCGAGCGGTCGTAGGCGAACTGGCGAGTGGACGACGTGGTGCGCATGGCACCGCCCTCGCCGGCCAGCAGCGGCGCTGCATCGACCGGACGGTTGCTCATGGCACCCGGCACGCCGCCAACGACGTTGTCTTCGTCACGCGCTTCGCGCACGGCTTCCTGCATCACGCGCGGCTCGGCGCCAAGCGCTTCCGTGGTGTTCGAGACGACATCCTCGTCCAGATCGACGCTCACGCTCGCGCGATAGCGATCCGCACCGAGAATGCCGTCGAGCAGCGCCCGCACGTTTCGCAGCGCGTCGTCGCGCGAACGGGTGCGCGCTTGCGCTTCGCCGTGCATCGCCTCGTCCAGATCCAGATTCGCCGTGAGCGGCGTGCCGTGCTGATCGATGACGGCGACATGCTCCGTCGACAGGCCGTTGACGCTGCCGGCCACCAGCTTCACGATGGCGCTCACCTGTTGCGGCGCAAGCGTCTGACCGGGGCGCACCGAAATCAGTACCGACGCGCTCGCCGATGCCTTCGTATTCGTCACGAACGATGTCTGCGGCGCAAGCGCGATATGCACGCGGGCGGCGTCCACCGCGTCGATCGACATGATGGTGCGCGACAGTTCTCCTTCGAGGCCACGGCGAAAGCGCACGTCCTGCACGAACTGGCGCACACCCAGACGCTCGTCGCGATCGACCAGCTCCAGCCCCGGCGGCAGCTCCGGCGTCACGCCCTTGGCGGCCAACGCGAGACGCGCGCGGCCGAGCCGGTCGTGCGGCACCAGAATTGCGCCGGTTTCCGGATGCATGCGAAACGGAATCCGCTCGGCGTCGAGCACCTCCGCCGCCCGTTCGATCGAAACACGCTGGTGCTGACCGAAAAGCGGCGCATAGCCCGCGTCGCGCGCGTACCAGGCCACGGTGAGCGCCGTGATGGCAGCCGCCGCCAGCACGATCGGCAGCGCGCTGCGCAACGGTGCGCCGAGGCCGGTCGACTGCGCGCGCCACTTCTGCCACCGCTCACGCGATCGCCTGCCGGCGTCACTCAGTGTGCGCAAGAAGTTGTCGATTCCCATATGTCCATTCATCTTGCCGGTCATGCCTGGCACGGATCGAAATCCGGCCGCCATCCACCGGCGAATACCTGATTGACGCTCGAAGCGGGTGCCTCAGGCGTCGTCTGTCGATTGAAGGGACACATGTTGTCGACGAATTCGCCGACTATCGAAAATCTCCACGCTCTTTGGGCATCGTCTGTATCGGGAAAGCGAATATGTGCGATTTCCCATTAACAACACCCCGAAATCGATGACACACGGGCAGATATGAAAGAAGCCCTCACGCGCATCACGCGTGAGGGCTTCCGCTGGCCATACGACGACTGCGTAAGGCCGATCCGTTAAGACTCGATGGGGTTGGCGGCCCGCTCGGGCCGCCCGGTGTCAAGCCGCGATGGCCTGCGGTTCGTTCGCTTCGTCTTCGACGGAGCTGAGCATCAGGTGCTCGAACGCGCCGAGCGATGCCTTTGCGCCCTCTCCCACGGCGATCACGATCTGCTTGAACGGCACAGTCGTCACGTCACCTGCGGCGAACACGCCCGGCACCGACGTCGCGCCCTTGGCATCGACTTCGATTTCTCCATGACGCGACAACGCCACCGTGCCCTTGAGCCACTCGGTGTTCGGCACGAGACCGATCTGCACGAACACACCTTCCAGCGCGATCGTCGACGTCTCGCCCGACACGCGGTCGAGATACGAGAGACCGTTCACTTTCTGACCGTCGCCGCGAATCTCGGTCGTTTGTGCGTTCATCAACACGCGCACGTTCGGCAGGCTGCGCAGTTTGCGCTGCAGCACTTCGTCAGCGCGCAGTTGCGCGCCGTATTCGATCAACGTGACTTCCTTGACGATGCCGGCAAGATCGATGGCCGCTTCCACGCCCGAGTTGCCGCCGCCGACGACCGCGACGCGCTTGCCCTTGAACAGCGGGCCGTCGCAGTGCGGGCAGTACGCCACGCCGCGATTGCGATACTCGCGCTCGCCCGGCGCGCCGATTTCGCGCCAGCGTGCCCCGGTGGCCAACACCACCGCACGTGCCTTGAGCACCGCACCGCTGGCCAGATGCACTTCGTGGATCTTGCCCGGAATCAGCGCCTCGGCGCGTTGCGTGTCGATGATGTCGACGTCATACGTCTTCACGTGTTGCTCGAGGGCCGTGGCGAACTTGGGGCCTTCGGTGTGCGTGACGGAGACGAAGTTCTCGATGGCCATCGTATCGAGCACCTGACCGCCGAAGCGCTCGGCAACCACGCCCGTGTTGATGCCCTTGCGTGCCGCATAGATCGCGGCCGCCGCCCCTGCGGGACCGCCACCAACGATCAGCATGTCATAGACCGGCTTGTTCTCGAGCGCCTTCGCGGCACGCGCCGAAGCGCCGGTGTCGAGCTTGGCAAGCAGTTCCTTCACGCTGGTACGACCTTGCGTGAACGATTCGCCGTTGAGGAACACCGTCGGCACCGCCATCACCTGACGCGCTTCAACCTCGCCCTGGAACAATGCGCCGTCGATCGTCACCTGCTGGATACGCGGGTTGATGAGCGCCATCACATTGAGTGCCTGCACGACTTCCGGGCAGTTCTGGCACGACAGCGAGATGTACGTCTCGAAGCGGAAATCGCCGTCGAGTTCGCGGATCTGCGCGATGGTGTCGTCGTCGAGCTTGACCGGGTGACCGCCCACCTGCAGCAGCGCCAGCACCAGCGACGTGAACTCGTGGCCCATCGGCAACCCTGCGAAACGAATACGCGGCGCCTCGCCCGGCGTGCCGATCGCGAACGACGGACGGCGCTCGCCGGCATCGTCGCGGGCAACCACCTGAATCTGTGCGGACAGCGGAGCGATCTCGTCGACCAGCGCCTTCATTTCGGCCGCCTTGGGGCTATCGTCGAGCCACACGGCGATCTCGATCGGGCGCGTGACTTTCTGGAGGTACGTTTGCAACTGAGCTTTGAGGTTCGCGTCCAACATGGCGTTTATCCGTCTCGATTGGGTAAAAAAGGGCGAGCGAGGGCTTCCGCGTCGGCCGGCGGCCGTTGCAGCAAGGCATCGGGTATTCGGGATTGGGTGCCAGCGCGTCGGGTTTAGGGGGCCGACGCGCCGGCGGAGCGCCGCTCCGTGACGGGAGCGGCGTTTGCTGCGGTTTGCTTCGGTTGCTGCTGGGCTTAGATCTTGCCGATCAGGTCGAGCGACGGGCTCAGCGTTTCAGCGCCCGGCGTCCACTTGGCGGGGCAGACTTCGCCCGGGTGCGCTGCGATGTATTGCGCGGCTTGCACCTTGCGCAGCAGTTCCTTGGCGTCGCGGCCGATGCCGTTGTCGTGGATTTCGCACAGCTTGATCTCGCCTTCCGGGTTGATCACGAACGTGCCACGCAGGGCCAGACCTTCTTCCTCGATCAGCACGTCGAAGTTGCGCGAGATCGCCAGGGTCGGATCGGCAATCATCGGGTACTGGATCTTCTGGATCGTGTCCGACGTGTCGTGCCAGGCCTTGTGCGTGAAGTGGGTATCGGTCGAAACACTGTAGATTTCAACGCCCAGCTTCTTGAATTCTTCGTAGTTGTCGGCCAGATCGCCCAGCTCGGTCGGGCACACGAAGGTGAAGTCGGCCGGGTAGAACACCACCACCGACCACTTGCCCTTGAGGGTCTCGTCGGTCACGGTGATGAAATCGCCGTTCTGGTAGGCTTGGGCTTTGAACGGCTTGATCTGGGTATTGATGATCGGCATTTCGGTGTCTCTCTGACTGGGTGGAAAGTGTTGTCAGTATGCCGAATGCTATCAATCTCAGGAAATTGATTATAAAAATCTATTCAATTGAGACAGGCTATCGGGATCGATAGCCTGCGTATGCAACGTCGGATAGTCCGTTACCGCCGGACGCCGCCGCCCTTGGGCCGCGTCGGGCGATCAATCCTTCGGGTAACGCACCGCGCGAACCTTGCCGGTGGCCGCACCGCCGCAGTAGAAGAGACCGTGACCGTCGTATTCGACGCCGCTCACGTTGATGCCTTCGGGCATCTGCACACGCATCAGCACTTCGCCGTCAACGGGGTCCACGCGACGCAACTCGCTCTCGTCGTCCTCCCACGTGCCGTGCCAGAGTTCGTCGTTGACCCAGGTCACCCCGGTCACGAAACGGTCCGACTCGATGGTGCGCAGCACCCGCCCGTCTTCCGGGTCGATCTGCAGAATGCGACGGTCGCGGTACTGTCCCATCCACAGGCTGCCTTCGGCCCACGTCAGCCCCGAGTTGCTGCCGCTGCCGTGCGTTAGCGCAAACGAATGCACGACGCGTCCGGTCGACGGGTCGATCTTGTCGATGCGCGCGTCGGCAATCTGGTAGAGATGCTTGCCGTCGAAGGCCGTGCCGGCGTCGCTCGCGGCATCGAGCGTGCGCTGCAACTTGCCGCTGGCCGGATCGAAAGCGATCAGCTTGTCGCCGGTGGCGGCCCAGACCCGTTGTCCGTCGAAGGTCACGCCGTGAATCCGCTCGAAGCCGGGGAATGGTCCGTACTCCGAGGTAATGTCGGCGGTGCTTACCGCAGGCGTGCGTGAGGAAATGCGTTGCGTATTGCTCGTCATGTCAGGCTCCGGTTGTGACGCCGTAATTAGCGTGCAAGTCCACTCTAGCCAAACGACCACCCGGCAGGGAGTAACAAAATCGTCGCGAATTCGGTGAGCGGCGGCGCCATCCAGCGTTGCGCCCGGCCGCGCCCTACCGAACGCACGCGCCCCTGCGCCTCCAGTTCGCCCAGTGCCCGTTGCACCGTGCGCTGGCTCGCGCCGAGCGCCAGGGACAGCGCGGACGTCGACCACGCCGCGCCATCCGCGAGCAGGGCAATGAGCGATGCGCGCTCACCGTCGATGGGCGGCAGCAGGACCGATACCGTGCGCGCGCCGGTCGTGCGCAATGCGAAGCCATCGGGCGTCGCATCGATCTCGGCGACGCCTCGCAGCAAGCTGCGCAGGCGGCCGATTTCCACGCGTAACCGCGCTCGGTGCGTCTCGTCCGGGTGACGCATACGAAACGCCTCTTCGATCAGCGCTTCGCGCGAAATATCGCCCGGCCACGCACGCGCCAGTTGCAGTGCCAGTGTGAACAGCACCGGACGTCGGGCCAACGGACGCCACAGATGTCCGATGCTCACGCCGCGACGACACGCGTCGACCACCAGGGCATCTGAGTGGAGCAACGCCGCCACGTCGTCGAGACAGAGTTCGCGCTCGTGGCCCGTGTCGCACTGGCGCGCCGCCGGGCGTGTCAGTACATCGCGCAGATTCTCGATTTCGGCGCTGAGCGCCGGCACGTCAGCGGCAATGGCGGCGGTGTGCGCGTGATCGAGCGCGTCTCGCGCATCTGCAATGCGCAGTGTGCGAAGTGCCAGTTCCGCCGCGATCAACGCATAGACTGCGGCATGACGGGCGGGGACATTGGCGGCGGGAATGTCGCGCACGGCTTGTGCTGCGGCATCGAGCTTGCCCAGCAGCAATAGCCGCCGGGCGACGAGCAGCCGCGCGAGCATGGCGTTGGGAAAATCGGCATGGGTTTCGAGCAGCGCCGCTGCGGATTGCAGCGCGCGCGGGTGGCCCCCCAGATCGCGCATGGCGAGGCCGACCTCGGCGTCGGCGACGACGCAACGTGCCCGCGCGAGCGCCTCATGCGTGCCAAAGCCCCGCGCAGCGCGCTTGAGCAATTCGCGGGCGCGCGCGTAGTCGCCAAGCTGCGCCATTGCGATGCCGCGCAGCGCAAGCGCAGGCGGGTCGTCGCGAAGCGCAACGCGGCGCAGCGCACCGAGCGGATCGCCCGCGGCCAGCGCGCGGGCGGAAGCAGCAATCAGGGAGTCCATCGCGCGATATTACCGCGTGCGTCCTCGCGCTCGCTTTCGCGGGCGTCACGGCGTCACGGCGTGGTCGCCGCGTTCAATATCCGCTGATGACCGCGAACGCGAGCGCCCCACCGGAGAGCACGAGCAAGACGAAGAACAGCGGCAGGATGAACTTCAGCCACTGGCCGAAGCCCACACGTGCCGTGGCGAGATAGGCAAGCAACATGCCGGATGTCGGCGTAATCATGTTCGTCAATCCGCCGCCGAGCAGGAACGCCAGCACGGACGTTTGCGGACTCACGCCCGAGAGCTGCGCGATCGGCCCGATGATCGGCATGCTCACCGCCGCCTTGCCCGAGACCGACGGAATGAAGACATCCAGCGCCATCTGCACGCCCATCAGGCCATTGGCCACCGCGACCGCCGACTGCCCGCGCACCCGTTGCGTGAAATCGTTGATCAACGTATCGAGCACATAGCTACCGTGCAGGATCAGCTCGACCGACGCGGCCAGCCCGATCAGCAACCCCGCGAGCATCATGCCCTTCAGTCCCTCCACGAAGGCATCGGCGGCGGTGCGCGAATCGAGACGACCGACCACGGCCGTCACGAGGCTCGTCAGCACATAGAACGCCGACAACTCGAGATTGCCCCACTTCAGTTCGCGCGTGCCGTACACCAGCATGGCCGCCGCGACCGCCAGCACCAGCAACGTGGCCTTGTGGCGGCCCGAGAGTCGGGCGTGCAGATGCGCCACCGCGTCCATCTGCGCGCGCGCCTGCGCCAGACGATAGTCGCTGCGATACACGTGCCACAGGAAATAGGCGATACCCAACGCGAGAAACACCACGAATATCGCAATACGCAACCCGATGCCTGAGAACAGCGGCAGGCCGACGAGCGGTTGCGCCACGGCCAGCGCCAGCGGGTTCGTCACCGAGGCGATGTAGCCGATTTTCGCGGCAATCGCGACGAGCGCTACCGCGAAGAGATTCGACAGGCCCAGACGGCGCGTGAGCACCATTACCATCGGAATCACGACCAGATATTCGGAGATGAAACCGAGCAGCGTGCTGCCCAGTGCGATCAACACCATCAGCAGCGGCGCGAGCACATACATGTTGCCCGACGTCAGCTGCAAAAGCCGGTCGATGCCTGCATCGATGGCGCCCGTCTTGCGCATCACGCCGAACATGCCACCCACGAACATCACCATGAAGATGAGCGGCGCGTTTTTCACCAGCCCCTGCGGCACGGCGAGAAACGCCGACACCACGTTCGCCGGCTGCGCCTGCTCGGGCGTACTGCGCGTGGCACGCGGCGCGATCAGCAGCGCGGGATCATGGGTTTTCGGCACGACCTGATAGGTGCCCGGCACCACGAGCTTGCCCTCGCGTTCGAAACGGCCGGCATCGACCCACCAGGTCATCGCGACCGCCATGATCAACACCCACAGCATCATGACGACCGGGTGCAGCATCTTGCCGTGCGGTTTTTCGGTGTGACCGGGCGCGCCCTCGCCCTGGCCGGCGTCGGCAGATGCCGGGGGCGATGCCGAAGCGGGATCCACCGCATTCGAATGGGAACGGGAATGCCCGTCGACGGGCGTCGGCGCAAGCGCTGTCATATCAGTCCTGCCTGTTGTCTCTTTTATGGTTGTGAAATGACGTCGCGCTGCGCCCTGCCCGGCAGACCGGGCGGGCGGCGGGCTTACGCCACCTTGTCGGCTCGCGCCTCGTTCGGGGCCTGCGCACCGGCGGTGCCCGTGTACCCCAGTTCTGCGGAAATCTGGCGACTGCACGCTTGCAGACGTTCCAGATAGTCGGGAATCTCGATACGGCTGATGCGCGCTTCGGGACCCGAAATGGAAATGGCCGCCACGACTTCGCCGGAGACGTCGCGCACCGGTACCGCAATCGCCACGGCCCCGCTGGTGACTTCACCCGCGCTCATCGCATACCCCTTGCGTGCCACGGCCGCCAGCTCGTCGGCGAACGTCATCGGGTCGGCCGCGACCGGCAGGTGCTTCATGCGCGAGAAGAACTCGTTACGAATGGCGTCCTGCGCAAATGCGAGCAGCAATTTGCCCGACGCCCCCGAACTGAGCGGGCGACGGTTGCCGACGGAACCCACCGAGCGCACCTGATGCGTGGTCTCGCAGCGTGCGACGCACACCGTCTCGAGCCCCTCGCGTACCCGCAACACGATGGTTTCGTTGATCGCCTGGTTCAGCGCGAGCATGTGCTTCTGCGCAGCGCGCACGAGTATGTTCTGCTGCGAGGCCGCCACCCCGATGACAAATGCCTGCGGGCCGAGCGCGTAGGTCGTGGTGCGTTCGTCCTGCAACACGAAGCGGTTGTGCTCCAGCGTGCACAACATGCGATAGGTGCGCGACTTGTTGATGCCCAGACGATTGGACAGCTCCGTCACACCGAGCCCGGGATGCTCCGCAACCAGCGAGAGCAGTTTCAGGGCGCTGTCGACGGAATCGACGATGTAGTTCATGGGGTTTCCTTCGGGCTTGACTGCGCACGCACCCAACGGGCGAGCGCAGCCGTGAACGTTTCCAGGTTGCGCCCGAGCGTATCAAATCCCGCGTGCTTCACAAAGCGCGCCTCGTCCATGTACAGCGCGCGATTGATTTCGATCTGCAGGCTGGAGCGACCGCGGGCGGGATCGCTGACCGCAGTGAGCAAATCTCCCCCCTGATACGGCGAGTTGACCTGAACCCGGTAGCCCAGCTCGCGCAGCGTTTCGGCGACCCATTGCGTGAACGCCGGGTCGGCCGTGGTGCCGAGCCGGTCGCTCACGACCATGTCGGGGCGCGCCGCCCCTTCGTCCACATTCATGGCATTGCCGCGCGACTTCATCGAATGGCAGTCGACGTGCCAGAGCGCCCCATGCCGGACATACGCCGCCTCAGCGGCGTCGGCAAGCGCACGGCGATACGGCAGGTAATACGCGTCGATGCGATGACGCACCTCCGCCACCGTGAGTTTCCGGTCGTACATCGGCTGGTTCGGCAGCGCGTAACGGCGCAACAGCCCCATGCCGCGCGCCGAATACTTTTCCGGGGCGATCGGGCCCGGCCACGGCGCGTCAAGCATGTCGGCATCGATATCGGTGACAGCGCGATTGGCGTCGATGTACGCACGCGGGAAGGTCGCGGCGATCAGCGTGCCGCCATGGCGCGGCACGCACGCCCACAGCTCGTCGACGAACGCGTCCCACCCTGTGAGCAATGCCTCGCGCGATGCCACCGTGCCGAAATCGGCCGGCAAGTCGATGCCGCTATGCGGCGAGTCGAACACGATCGGCAGCGGCACCGCCTGCGCGGGCACGACGATACACGCCGGGTTTCGCGAAGCCTCGGCCACGCCGGAAGCGTTCGTGTTGTTTTCTTGCGTCACCATAAAAAATTTTTCCCGCGAGCCGAGGGCCATCCGACAGCCCCGATCTGCAACTCGACGCTTCGTCGATTCACTATGTCTTATTGATTAAAACAACGTATTAAAAATTAAGCCTCAAAATATTGAGCGGGTCAAGCAGGGAATCTGTCATCAGAACAAGCCACATAGGCAACACCCTCCAAAATCACTCGCAAACCCTCGTGAAATGGACGTGTTTCAATCATTGAAATACCCCCCCATCCATCGACTCCGCCGTCTCTCGTCGCATGAATTTTTATCGATGGTTGACGATTCGGACATCTGAACACGATAATTTTCGAAACGTTGTTTTAATTATTAAAACATTTGTAACAAGTTCATTAAACACACCCGGAGGGGGGATATGAAATACAAGGCTTGGCCAATCGCTCGCGTGGCCGTCATGGGGATGGGCGCTGCGGCGCTGACGATGTTCGGCACGTCGGCACGCGCGCAATCGAACGTCACGCTCTACGGTCTGCTCGACAGCGGCGTGACCTACGTGAGCAAGGTCGCCGGTCCGAGCGGCACGGCCACTGGCAGTCGTTTCAGCGTGGACAGCGGCGATCTCCAGCAATCGCGCTGGGGCATGAAGGGCACCGAGGATCTGGGTGGCGGCATGAAGGCGCTCTTCATCCTCGAAGGCGGCTTCTCGGTTGCCAACGGCACGGCCGGTCAGGGGAACCTGCCGCTCGGACGCACCTCGGTCGTGGGCCTGTCGAGCCCTTACGGCACAGTGCAACTGGGTCGCCGCAAGGACTACATCGATGAAATTGCCACCTGGTATTCGAGCGTCTACAACTTCGGCACCTTCATCAACGGCGTACACAACAACAATCTCGACCGCGTGGGTGGCAATCGATCGAACAACTCGGTGCGCTACGACTCGCCGGACTTTCACGGACTGACGGCGAACGCCACCTACGGCTTCGGCGGCACCCCCGGCTCGATGTCCACGGGACAATCACTGGGGTTCGGCGCGAACTATAAATACGGCGGCTTTGGCGTGGGCTTCGGCTACTGGCAATCGCGGCTGGGTACGGGCACGGCGGCGACCAATTCGTCGAGCGACGTCGGCGCCGCCTCCGGTGCCGGGTGCGATCCGTCATTCGGGCATGCCGGCGACGTGTGTATCCGGACCTGGATGGTCGGCACGAGTTACAAGTGGGAGAAGGCGCGTGTCTACGCGTCGTGGTCGCGCACGCTGCAACCGCTCGCGCGCTTCGGCGGCACGTCGGCGCCGCTGGCCACCCAGTTCACGAGCGCGGCCAGCAGCGGCGCCTTTGCGGCCGCCGGTTCGAACAACAATGCCACGAACGTGTTCGATGTCGGGGTGAACTACTGGATTGCGCCGAACCTCGAGCTGGTCGGCGCCGTGCTGCATTCGCGCTATTCGTTCGTCGGCGCTCCGGCCACCGGCCGCCTGCTGCAGTTCAACGTCGGCGTCGATTACTTCCTGTCCAAACGCACCGACATCTACTCATACTTCGCCAACCTGCGCGCCTGGGATATGTACAACCCCGGGATCACAGGCGGTGCGCCGGGACGCGATGCCACGCAAAACGCCATGACCATCGGCCTGCGCCACGTGTTCTAACGCGGCGAAAGCCAGCCGCACCCTGCAACGGGGTGCGGTGCGCAGCACGGAAGGATCAAGCGCGCATCAATGCGCCGGGGGCGACGCGTCGTCGCGGCAGTCGCTCCCCGAACAGGAAGCCGGTGCGCCTCGCGCACGCGCAGGCGACCCGGACGACGTGCCCGAACGTCCGAAGCCGATCTGCTGAAATACGCCACCACCCAATTCGAAGCCAGTGGCGTAGTGATAGGCGGCCACGGTCGAACCGAGCGCCACCGACAGCAACAACAACGTACCCGTACGCCAGCGGCGTCGGACCGTGGAAGCCATGTCTCCTCCCTGTCAGAGGTCGGCCCGCTCGCAGGGCATCTGTCACCGGTGATGACTTCCCGGAATCCAGTGTCTCGGCGGGGTGCGAGTTCCAGTCACTGCTGAGTCTCGTTTTTTCGCGATTCTGCACGTTCGCCGCCCCGTTTGTCATCCCGGGTATCCCTAAGACCGCCGAATATATCGCGATGTGATATATTTTTTCGCTTTCGACGCCTCTTTCGGACGCTTCCTATTCCAACGCCTGCGAATCTATGCCTTCACCGAATCCGCCGATCACTGGCGATGCCCTGACCAAGAGTGATTTCGAAGCCCTTTCGGAGTTTCGCTATCGCCTGCGCCGCTTCCTGAACTTCAGCGAAGCCGCCGCCCGCGAAGGCGGCATTACGCCCCAGCAATATCTGCTGTTGTTGCATGTGAAAGGTATCCCGGGACGCGATTGGGCGTCCATCAGTGAATTGGCCGAGCGGCTGCAAGCCGTGCACCACAGCATGGTCGCGCTGGTGGCGCGCTGCGAAAAGGCGGGGCTCGTCACGCGGCGGCAAAACGAGAGCGACCGGCGCGTGGTGGAAATCCACCTTTCGGCGACCGGTGAAGCGTGCCTCGCCAATCTCGCGGCGCAGCACCGCAACGAATTGAGCACCTTCGCAGACATCTTCCACATTCGTGGCGTTCACCTGTAAACACGGCAGTCCCATGTCCACCGTTCCAAACACGTCTTCGCACCACGCCCCGATGGCGGCGCCCGAGCATGCCCGCGACTTTTCGCGCGCGCCGGGCCTGCCGCGTCTCATCGCGCTGGCCGCCGTGATCGGCTTTTGCGGCGTGCCTGCCGCATGGCTGCTGTTGCACCTGATTCAGGGCTTCACCAACCTCTTTTTCTACCAGACGCTCTCGTTCGCGCCGCGCTCGCCTGCCGAGAACACGCTCGGCGCCGTCGTGATCGTGCTGCCCGTCATCGGCGGCCTGATCGTCGGTGCCATGGCCCGATTCGGCAGCGACAAGATTCGCGGTCACGGCATTCCCGAGGCCATCGAAGCAATCCTGTTCGGCAAGAGCAAGATGTCGCCGCGCGTGGCGGTGCTCAAGCCGCTGTCGTCGGGCATCGTGATCGGCAGCGGCGGACCGTTCGGCGCCGAGGGACCGATCATCATGACGGGCGGCGCACTCGGCTCGCTCATCGCGCAGTACTTCCATCTGAGTGCTGCCGAACGCAAGACGCTGCTCGTCGCCGGCGCCACAGCCGGCATGACGGCCGTATTCGGCACGCCGGTCGCCGCGGTGCTGCTCGCGGTGGAATTGCTGTTGTTCGAATGGCGTCCGCGCAGTCTGCTGCCGGTCATCGTGGCGTGCGCGGTCGCAGGCTTTGCCCGTCCGCTGATGCTCGAGGCCGGACCGCTGTTCCCGCTGGCCACGCCGCCCGCCGCCCCCATCGCCATCGTGTCGTGCCTGATTGCGGGACTGTGTGCGGGCATCTTGTCGGCCGGCATGTCGCGCGCCCTCTACGCCATCGAAGACGGCTTCCACAAGCTGCCGGTGCACTGGATGTGGTGGCCCGCCATCGGCGGCCTGGCTGTGGGCATTGGCGGTTACTTCCAACCGCGCGCCCTCGGCGTCGGTTACGACGTGATCGCCGATCTGCTCAACGGGCACTTCACGATGCATGCCGCACTCGCCCTACTGCTGGTGAAGGCCGTGATCTGGGCGATTGCGCTGGGGTCGTGCACCTCGGGCGGCGTGCTCGCCCCGCTGCTCATGATCGGCGCGGGTCTGGGTACGCTGCTCGCCCCGATGTTGCCGGGTGGCGACGTCTCGCTTTGGGCGCTCGTGTGCATGGCCGCCACACTCGCGGGCGTGCTCGGCGCACCGCTGACCGCGATCGTCTTCGCGCTGGGCCTCACCCACGATGTCAACGCGCTGCTGCCACTACTGCTCACCTGCGGCGTCTCCTACGGCGTGACGATCTGGATCATGCCGCGCTCGATCATGACGGAGAAGATTGCCCGCCGCGGGCGTCACATCCACCGGGAATATGGTGTCGATCCGCTTGAACGCCTGCATGTGGGTGAGTTGATGAGCCGCGAACCCGAATCGCTGCGTGCCGACATGACGATCGAAGCCGCCGCCACGCAAGCCTTCGGCGCAAGCCAGCGCCATCGTGCCTACCCCGTGGTGGACGCCACGCACGCGGTGCTGGGCATGGTCGACCGTCAGGGACTCACGCATGCCCAGGCGAACGGACTGCAAACACTCGGCCAGCTCTACGGCGTGAACCCGCCGCTGGTCGCCTTGCCGTCGGAGACCGGACGCATCGTGTCGGCGCGCTTCGCGGCGCACCATCTGGAACGTCTGCCCGTGGTCAGCGACGCCACCTCGCGCAAGCTTGTCGGCATCATCAGTCGCAGCGATCTGGTCAAACCGGCGGAGCACTGGCGCTCCGAGGAAGAGGTACGCGAGCGCATGCTTCATCTCGGACGCCGACGTAATCGATAGCACCGATCGTGGCGTGCGGCCCACACCGTTGTTGACGCACGCCACACCGTTGGCCCACCATCGGGGACTTCATCCTCCTCACGGCGCATCGCTCACATGCGCAAGCTCCGATGGTGAAAACGCCCGCGTCAACCTCCACGAAAACCACACGCGCCGCCGACAGCGAGCGCATTCGTATCGGCGTCGGCGGCTGGAACTTCGCGCCGTGGCAAGGCACGTTCTATCCCGAGAAGTGGCCCAGGCGCCGCGAACTCGAATACGCCAGCCGGCACCTCTCCTCCATCGAAATCAACAGCACGTTCTACGGCTCGCAGAAACCGGCCACCTTCCGCAACTGGTTCGAAGAGACACCGGACGATTTCGTGTTTTCGGTCAAGGCGTCGCGCTATGCCACGCATCGGCGCCTGCTCGGCGAGGCTGGCGATTCCGTCGCCCGCTTCTTCGATAGCGGCGTGCTGGAACTGGGCAAAAAGCTAGGGCCGGTTAACTGGCAGTTCGCCCCGACGAAAGCATTCGACGCCGAGGATTTCGAGCATTTCCTGCGCCTGTTGCCGGTCGAGGCAGGGGGTCGTCCGATCCGCCATGCGCTCGAGGTCCGGCATGAAAGCTTCGCCGTGCCCGAGTTTGTCGCGTTGGCGCGCAAGTACAAAATGGCCATCGTCCTGGCCGGCGATGCGAAGTTTCCGTGCATTGCCGACGTCACCGCACCGTTCGTCTATGCGCGGCTGATGGGAACACAGGAACGCTACAAGCTCGGCTATGCCCCCAAGGCGATGACGCAATGGCTCGCTCGGGCGGAAACGTTTGCACAGGGCGGCGTGCCGAAGGACCTCGACACCCTCGCCGGTGCGCCGCCCAAGGCGAAGCATCGTGATGTCTTTCTCTATGTGATCAGCGGCTTCAAGGAACGCAATCCGGCGGCAGCGATGGCAATGATTGCGGCATTGGCCAAGCACTGAATTACACGCTGGCGTGACGAATGAAAAACGCGGCGCACAAGGCGCCGCGTTCGGTACAGCCACTACGGTCAATCGGTCCGTCCCGCGAGTCTGGCCCGCGGGGAGTAATCAGTGCATGGCCGCCGAGTTGCGCGCATCTGCCGACGTCGCGGCAACATGCCCGCTCGCACGCTCCCACGCATTCTTCGCCAGCAAGGCAACGGTAGCGATCAGCGCGGGCACTGCCAACAGCGAAAACGTCGACGCAAAGCCCAGGTGACGACGCATGAGTTCCGCACCGAGCAAGGCGCCAGCGATGCCGCCAAAGCGCCCGATGCCCAGCATCCACGCCACGCCCGTGGCACGGCCATGCGTCGGGTAGAACATCGCGGCCAGCGACGGCATCGACGACTGCGCACCATTCATTGCCGTACCCGCGAGGAAGATCAAGGTCACGAGCACGCCGATGTTGCCCATCGCCTGCCCGACCGCGTAGACCAGCACGGCGGTGAGCGCGTAGCCCACGGCCACCACCTTTTGCGCATTGAACCTGTCCATGAACCAGCCGGACAGAATCGTGCCGATGCCGCCGCCCAGCGGGAACAATGCCGTAATCAGTGCGGCGCGCTCGATGGTGAAACCTGCATCCTTGAAGAGGATCGGCATCCAGCTCGTGAGCAGATAGAAGATCACGAGCCCCATGAAGTAGGTCACCCACAGCGTGAGCGAACCGAAGCCGTATTGCTTCGAGAGCACCACGCCGATGGCCGACCCGGCGCGCTTCGGCGCAGCTTCGTTGACGGTGAAAGTGGCCACGTCGGCGAGCGACTCGCCCGAGATCCGCGACAGAATGCGGCGCACGCGCTCGACGGGCTTGCGTTGCACGACGAGGAACTTGACCGACTCCGGCAGGCAGAGGATGAGCAGTACCGAGAGCACCAGCGGCAGCACGCCGCCGAGCACGAGCACGCTATGCCAGCCGAAGTGCGGGATCAGCCACGACGCCACGAACCCGCCCACCGACGCACCGAGCGGAAACCCGCAGAACATCGTGTTGACGATGATCGCGCGGCGCGGTTCGGGCGCGTATTCCGAGATCAGCGTCACCGCGTTGGGCATGGCCGCGCCCAACCCGAGACCGGTCAGGAACCGCAGCACCGTGAGGGTCTCGAGATCTTGCGCGAAAGCCGTCGCGAGGCTCGCGACACCGAAGAACACCACGGAGAGGACAAGCAGGGTCTTGCGGCCGAGCCTGTCGGCGAGCGGCCCGGCGAAGATCGCGCCGCCGGCCAGACCGAACAGTGCCGCCGAGAGGACCGGACCGAGCGATCCCTTGTCGATGTGCCACTGCTGCACGAGTGCAGGGGCGATATAGCCGATCGCGGCCGTATCGAATCCATCGATGGCAACGATGAAGAAACACAGGATCAGCACCAGCCACTGGTAGCCGGAAAAACGTTGTGCGTTGATATAGGTGGGTACGTCCACCGTGCGCGTTTGATTCATGAAGCTGTCTCCTCGAGGCGTGTCCGCCTCGTTTGTCATCCCATTATTTTTGTTGGAATCCGGCACCGCCTGCGCAACCGTGGGTTGGGGGTGGTGCGCAATGTCTGCCCGGCGGCGTCTCGAATTCTGCCGCTACTTTACGTCCTTCGAATGCCGCTCGAAATGATCTTTCGTCAGTTCATCCATAACGCACAGTTATGGACGCAAAGGGAATCGTGCGGTTGGGCGGTGGGTGGCGAGGCCGATCGGTCGATGCATCGGTTATGGCACACCGCCCCATACGGGCACGGCGGGCCATGCCCGCCCCCGTGCCTGCATCGATCAGACCAGCGGCAACCCGACGTAATTCTCTGCCAGCATGAGCGATGCGGCACGCGAGCTGACGACATACTCCAGCTCCGAGCGCTGCATTTGCTGCTCGAACGGCGTGGCGTCGTCCAGACGATGCAGCATGCGAGTCATCCAGTACGAGAAGTGCTCGGCACGCCAGACCCGCTTGAGCGCTGCCTCCGAATAGCCTTGCAGCCCGGCATCGCTGTCGCGGTGGAAGAAGTCGTCGAGCGCGCGGGCAAGACGCCATACGTCCGCGACCGCCAGGTTCATGCCCTTGGCGCCCGTCGGCGGCACGATATGCGCGGCGTCGCCGGCGAGGAACAGACGACCATACTGCATCGGCGTGGCAACGAAGCTGCGCATGGCCACCACGTTCTTCTGGAAGATCGGGCCTTCCGTGAGACGCCAGCCATCGCTCGTCTCCGTACGCGTGTGCAATTCGTGCCAGATCTGCTCGTCGCTCCACTGCTCGGCGCGCTCGCTCGGATCGCATTGAAAATACATGCGCTGCACCGTCGGCGAACGCGTGCTGATGAGCGCAAAACCGCGCTCGTGCGCTGCGTAGATCAGTTCGTCGGACGACGGCGGGGCCTCGACCAGCACGCCGAACCAGCCGAACGGATACACGCGCTGATACTCCTTGCGCACGGATGCGGGCATCGCCTGGCGGCATACGCCATGAAAACCGTCACAGCCGGCGACAAAGTCGCACGTCAGGCGTCGCGTCTGCCCGTCAACGGTGAATTGCACACTCGGTTGCGTGCTGTCGATGTCGTGCACCGATACATCCGACACGTCGAACAGAATCTCGCCCTGCGCCGCTTCGCGCGCCACGATCAGATCCTTGATGACCTCGTGCTGGGCATAGACGGTAATGGACCGCCCCGTGAGCTCAGTGAGCGCGATGCGATGACGCTGGCCGCCGAAGGCGAGTTCGACACCGTGGTGCACCGCCCCTTCGCGGCGCATGCGTTCGCCGACGCCCGTCTCGTTGAGGATGTCCATCGTGCCCTGCTCCAGCACGCCGGCACGGATGGTCGATTCGACGGCCTCGCGCGAGCGCGATTCGAGCACGATCGATTCGATGCCCTGCAGGTGAAGCAGATGGGAAAGCAGCAGGCCGGCGGGACCGGCGCCGACGATGACGACTGGGTAATGGGTACGCATGAGTTGTCTCCTGTAGTTGCCTCGCCCTCGTCCGGCGACCGTTTGCCGGGCATGTCGCGACAGAAACCCGGCAGGCGTGCGGATTGCATTTCTCGGTTGCCTTGCGCACACCGCCTGCACTTAGGACTGCGCGTAAACGAGCATGTCGAAAGCGATTATTTCGCCTTGTCACGAGGAGCGAATGCGTCATATCTTATGGAGCGCGCGCGTCGCGTTGAATGGATGAATCGACGACTTTCTTGTACTTTTTTGACAACTTCGCCCAAGGGAAAACCAGTATGTCAGGCGCGACATCCCGGCTGCGCGCGGCGCGCGAGACGATTCCGGAGTTTTCGCTCTACGGCGAGTTGACGGAAACCGACAGCGCCGATTTCGTCCACATCGAATGGATTGAAACGCGCAGCCGTCTGTACGACTGGCATATCGACACGCACCGGCATCTCGGGCTGTTTCAGGTACTGGCGATTTTCGAGGGCTCGGTGGAGGCGAACGTCGACGACGCGACGTGGGTGGTCACCGGCCCGGCCGTCATCACGGTGCACCCGTCGGCGGTCCACAACTTCCGCTTCTCGCGCGGCGCACACGGGCTGGTGCTGACGATGGCGCAGAGCGTGCCGTTCGACACCTCGATCGGCGCCGAGGCCGACATGGCGTCGCTGCTGCGCAAGCCGTGGCTCTTCCCGCTGGCCGACGCGCCGCAAACGCGCGACCGTCTCTACACCCTGCTCGGGCTGATCATGGACGAGTTCTCGCGCCCGCAACTGGGGCACGGGGAAATGGTCGGCTGGCTTACGCGCAGCGTGCTGTTACTGCTCGCTCGCCTGCATGCGCATCACGACTCTGCGACCCGTGCGGGGCGCTCGGAAGTGGATCTCTTCGCGAGATTTCGCGCCTTGGTGGAGACGCACTACACCGAAGCGTGGGCTATCCCCACGTATGCCGAACGGCTGCATGTGACCGAGAGCAAGCTCAATCGGTTGTGTCGGCGTATCGCGGGCAAGTCGGCGTTCGATCTGGTGCAGGATCGCCTGATGCTTGAAGCCCGGCGCAAACTCATCTACATCCCGGCACCGGTCTCGCACGTGGCGTACGAACTGGGCTTCCAGGATCCCGCGTACTTCTGCCGTGTCTTCAAGCGGCATGTCGGGGTCACGCCGTCGGCCTTCCGGCGCACGGCACAGCACGCCCATCTCGGCGACGAGTCGTGAGACGTCGATGACACCTGTCGGGTTGGCGGGGCAGCGCCATCGCGTGCCCCGCCCCCGCGCTATTACGCCACAGCCAGCGCTGGTACTGCTTATGCGCCGACCGGCGTCTTCCCCCGTAGAAAGGACAGCAGCGCGTCGGTAACGGCGCCTGCGCACTCGATGTTCGACAGATGCGCCCCGGGCACGATGACCTGCTGCGCGCCGCGAATCCGTTCGACGATAGCCGTCGACATCGCGGGCGGCGTGGCCAGATCGCCCGCGCCGGTCACGACCAGCGTCGGCGCCTTGATCGACGCAATTTCATCGAGCTGGTTCATGTCGCGCACGGCCGCACACGCCGCCGCATAGCCCTGTGCCGAAAGCGACCGGAACATCGCCTTCATGCGCTCGATGAGCGCAGGCTCCTGTTCGGCGAATTCGGGCGTGAACCAGCGCGATACCACGGCGTCGGCAACCGCGCCCATGCCGTCGGCCTGTACGGTGCGGATGCGCGCGTTCCAGCCGTCTTCGCCGCCGATGTGTGCCGACGAGCAGACAATCGCGAGGCGCTCTAGCCGCTCAGGCGCGTGAATGCCGAGCCACATGCCGGTCATTCCGCCCATCGATACGCCCGCCAGACTGGCGCGTTCGATGTTCAGCGCGTCGAGCAGCGCGAGCACGTCGCGGCCCAATTGGTCGATAACGTACGGACCGGGCGTCACAGACGATCCGCCGTGTCCGCGCGTGTCGTAACGGATCACGCGGAATTCGCGAGCCAGTGCGCTCAATTGGGGCGCCCACATGTCGAGCGTCGTCCCCAGCGAGTTGGACAACACGAGCGCAGGTGCGCGGTCGTCGCCGTCGATAGCCACACGCAGCGTCGCGTCGCCGACATCGATCAATCGTTCTACGGTCATTCGTGTCGCCCCCTCACACCTGGCCGTCCGCACGCTCGCGCGCACGGGTGGTCGAGCCGGGATCGGCCGCTTCCATTTCCGCGAAGACCTTCTCGGCATCGTGAATGGCCTGATTCGCCGCCGGCAGTCCGCAGTACAGCGCAGCGTGCATGAAAAGCTCTTTCATCTCCTCGCGCGTCACCCCGTTGTTGAATGCTGCGCGAACGTGCATGCGGAATTCATCGCCGCGATTCAGTGCGATGAGCAACGCCATCGTGACCATGCTGCGCATATGGCGCGTGAGGCCGGGTCGCGTCCAGACATCGCCCCAGGCGAAGCGCGTGATGAAGTTCTGGAAGTCGTCGTTGAAGTCGTTGATGCGCGTGAGCGTGCGGTCGACGTGGGCGTCACCGAGCACGGCGCGGCGCACTTGCATGCCGTTGTCGTAGCGGTCCTGATCGTTCATTTGGATTTCCTGCCGGATTGAGCGGGCACCGCAGCCGCATCGACGCGCGCAAGCACGCGGCTCACGAACGTCTCGGCGGCGCCCAGATAATGTTGCGGATCGGTGAGGCGCTCGAGCGCCTCCGGGGATAGCACGCGGGTAATATCGCTGTCTTCGCGCAGCACGTCGAGCAGATGCCGCTGTTGCGCGATGGCGTCGCGACAGCGTGCTTCGACGCGGCGATGCGCTTCGAGCCGTCCCATCGACTCACCCAACGCCATCGTGACCGCCTCGGCCATGATGAGCCCGTGGGTGATGTCCACGTTGGCACGCATGCGCGCCGCATCGACGGTCCAGTCGGCGACGAGCGTGCGCGCGGTGGCGAGCGCGCCGCCGCACAGCATGAGCAGTTCGGGCAAGGTTTCCCACTCGGCATGCCATGTACCGAGTCCGCGCTCGTGGTCCTGTTGCATGGCGCCGAACAGCGTGGCGGCGAGGTTCGGCGTGCGTGCCGCCGCACCCAGAATGGCCGCGCATCCGACCGGATTACGCTTGTGCGGCATGGTGGACGAGCCGCCACGCCCGGGGCCGGAGGCTTCCGCGATCTCGCCGACTTCCGTCTGCGTGAGCATGGCCGTATCGCGCGCGAACTTGCCGAGCGAGCCGGTCAGCGACGCGGCCCAACCTCCCACGCGCACGATGCGATCGCGCTGCCCATGCCAGGGCGTGTCGGCGTCGGGCAAGCCGAGGTGTCGTGCGAGCGCCGCCGCCACCGCCGGTCCCTGCGTGCCGAGCGACGCCAGCGTGCCCGCCGCACCACCGAACTGCACGCACAGCGCCTGTTCGCGCACGTGCGCGAGGTCGGTCCGGGCGCGCAGCAAGGCGTCGAGGGTACCGGCGAGCTTGAGCCCGAAGGTGATCGGCAACGCGTGTTGTAACCACGTGCGCCCCACCATGACCGTGGCGCGATGCTGGCGAACCTGTTCGGCGAGTTCGCCGATGAAGGCATCCAGGTCGGCACCGAGATCGTCGAGGGCGCCGCGCACCTGCAGGATGAGGCCGGTGTCGATGGCGTCCTGACTGGTGGCACCCCAATGCACGAAGCGCGCGGCGTCGGCATCGTGCGCCGCCACCTGGGCCGTGAGTTGCTTGACCAGAGGAATGGCGAGGTTGCCCGCACAGGCTGCGGCATCGCGCAAAGCGGGCCAGTCGAGCGCGCCGGCATGCGCAGCGGCGGCAATCGGGGCGACGGCGGCGGCCGGAATCAGGCCGGTCTCGGCTTCGGCGGCGGCAAGCGCCACTTCGAAGTCGAGCATGCCCTGGAGCGTGGCGTCGCGCGAGAATCGCGCCGTCACGGCCGAGCCGCGCAGCAAGGAATCAAGCAGTTCCGTCATCGGAGAGTCTGTTGCGTTGCAAAAATGCAGATACGGCTCCAGGCCGCCGGCACTTGCATGCCGGCAGCCTGAAGCCGCGCCAGTTTCAGCCTTGCATGACCGACATCAGAGGTCGAGGAAGACCGTCTCCTCGTCGCCCTGCATGCGGATGTCGAACCGGTACGACACACGGCCACCGCTCACCTCGCGACGCGCGACCAGCGTGTGACGACGCTCGGCCGGCACTTGTTGCAGCACGGGGTCGGCCGCATTGGCCGCTGCCTCGTCGTCGAAATAGATACGCGTAAACAGATGATTGAGCAAGCCCCGCATCGTCAGAATCACGTCGATGCGCGGGGCATCGCCCGGCGCAGCCGCGCCCGGCTTGATCGTCTCGATCACGAAGCGGTGCTCCGGATCCGTGCCCGTGCCGCAACGGCCCGTGCCCGCGAAACCGGTGCGCTCGATATCCTCGGCCGTACGCACGTACTTGCCATGCGCGTCGGCCTGCACCACCTCGATCAGCGCGTCGTTGATCGGATTGCCGGCGCCGTCGTACACGCAGCCGATCAGGCGAATCTGCTCGCCCTCGGCACGGTCGGTCGCCACCACGGGCGTAAAGGCGCTCTTGAAGTCGTACAGGTACTGCTCCGGCGACAGGCCGTAGGCGAAATACGGGCCGACGGTCTGCGACGGCGTTTGCTGATAGTCGGACATGGCTCAGGACTCCATCGGCGTTTGGTCGGCACCGCGCAGGACGATGTCGAATTCATAACCCAGCGCGTACTCGGGCTCGGTGATATCCATCGAGAAACGCGCGATCAAACGGTCGCGGGCATGCGCCGGCGTGGCCTGGAAGATCGGATCGTAGCCGAGCAGCGGGTCGCCCGGGAAATACATCTGCGTGACCAGACGCGTCGCGAAGTAGTGACCGAACACCGAGAAGTGCAAGTGCTGCGGGCGCCACGCATTGTGGTGATTCTTCCACGGATACGCGCCCGGCTTGATCGTCAGGAATTTGTAGCGGCCTTCGGCATCGGTCATGGCACGACCGGCCCCGAGGAAGTTCGGGTCGAGCGGCGCGTCGTGCTGATCGACCTTGTGCACGTAGCGCCCGCAGGCGTTGGCCTGCCACAGCTCCACGAGCGTGTTCGGCACCGGACGACCGCCTTCGTCGAGCACGCGGCCCGTGACGATCATGCGTTCGCCGAGCGGCTCGCCGTTGCGCACGGCATTGCGCGTGAGGTCGCCGTCGAGCGCGCCGATGATGCCGTTGCCGTAGACCGGCGCGCGCAGGTCGGCGAGGTTCTGTTTGACGGGGACGAGCAATTGCTTGGGCCCGCGCAGCGCCGTGGACTTGTACCCGCTGTCGATGAGCTTGGGATGCGAATCCCAGTCGCGGGGGCGCAGGACGGTTGTCGTGTTCGACATGGTCTCACTCCATTTTGTGTTGACTGATCTGGCAGGCGTCGTGGCCCATCGCCAGCTTGTTTTCGACACTATATCCATAATCAACGGATATATTTATTGACATTTTCTTAGGCTTTTCATAACTTTCCGGCATGGAAAGACACCTACTCGACGGGCGAATCAAGCTGCGCCATCTGCAATGCCTGCTGGCCGTGGCCCAGCACGGCAGCCTCCAGCGCGCCGCCGATGCGTTGTCCATCACGCAACCCGCCGTGAGCAAGACCATTGCCGAGCTGGAAAGCCTGCTGGGCGTGCGCCTGTTCGAGCGCGGACGCAACGGGGCGCGGCCCACGGCGCAGGCCGAACTGTTCCTGCGTCATGCGGGCGCGAGCGTGAGTGCGCTGCGCCAGGGCATCGACGTGCTCTCGCGAGCCGTCGGCCAGACCGGCGGCGTGATCGAGATCGCCGTATTGCCCACGCTGGCCGCCGCCATGATGCCCAGCGTGCTGGAAGCCTTCCGCCGCGAATGGCCCGGCATCGTGGTGCAGGTGCATACCGGGGCGAATCAGCAGTTGCTCACCCGCCTGAAATCCGGGGAAATGGCGTTGGCGCTCGGCCGCATGTCCGATCCGGAAGGCATGGCCGGACTCACGTTCGAGCATCTGTGCGCCACCCCCCTGTGCGTGGTCGTGCGCCCGACGCATCCGCTCGTGCAGCAGCGCAGCGTGTCGATGGCGGACCTGGCGAACCATCACGTGATCCTGCCGCCGCACGGCACGATCCTGCGGCATACCGCCGACAGCTTCCTGCGGGCGCATGGTGTGGGTACGCTCGACGACTACTCCGAGTTGCTGTCGATGTCGCTCGCCCGCGCCATGACCTTGCGCGACGACGTCGTCTGGATCGCGTCCGAGATCACCGTGCAGGACGACCTCGCCGACGGCGCCCTGTGCGCCCTGCCCTTTGCCACGCAGGGCACCGAGGAATCCATCGGCATTCTGTGGCGCAACGACACCGTCCCCACCCCGCCCGAGCAGACGCTCATCAGCGCCATGCGCGAAGCCGCGCGGGCGCGCTACGGCATGCAGGGGCTTCGCTGACGGCGCCACGCGTCACGTCTGCGCCACAGTGGCATCGTCCGCCGTATGCGCCGGCGCCAGCCCGAGCATCCTGACGGCGTTGTCCTTGAGCAGCAGCGGCTTGACCTCGTCGCGAAAGCCCGCCGTCTCGAAGTCGCGCAGCCAGCGATCCGGTGCGATGAGCGGGAAATCCGAGCCGAACAGCATCTTCTCCCGCAACAGCGAGTTTGCGTACTGGATCAGTTCCGGCGAGAAGTACTTCGGCGACCATCCCGACAGATCGATGTAGACGTTCGGCTTGTGCAGCGCAATCGACAGCGCCTGCGATTGCCACGGCCACGACGGATGCGCGATCACGATGTTCATGTCCGGGAAATCGGTCGCCACATCGTCCAGATGAATGGGCTCGGAGAACTTGAGCCGCAACCCGCCACCGCCCGGCATGCCCGAACCGATGCCCGAATGCCCGCTGTGGAACACGGCCGTGAGCTTGTACTCCGCGATCAGCTCGTACATCGGGTACGCCATGCGGTCGTTTGCAAAGAAGCCCTGCATGGTCGGGTGGAACTTGAACCCGCGCACCCCGAACTCCTCCACGAGGCGTCGCGCCTCGCGCACGCCCATGCGTCCCTTGTGCGGGTCGATGCTCGCGAACGCGATCATGATGTCGGCGTTCTCTTGCGCGAAGCCCGCGATCTCCTCGTTCGGAATGCGGCGACGCCCGATGTTCGCCTCACAATCGACAGTGAACATCACAAAGCCGATATTGCGTTCGCGATAGTGCGCGATCGTCTCGGGAATGGTCGGCCGGCGATTTTGCTTGAGCACGGTGCCGAAGTACTTGTCGGCAGCGTCATCGAAGTCCTTGCCGAACAGGTCCGGTGGCTGGCAGCACGACACCTCCGCATGCACGTGCGTGTCGATGGCGATGAGCGTGTCGAGCTTCATTCGGCTGTCTCCGGGTCCAGGATTTGGGCTGCCACGATCGCCATTGCGCGACGTGCCTCCGGCAGTTCGAACTTGAGCCAATAGCGGGCAGCACGGCGCTTGCCCGGTGCATCGGTCAGCGCCGCCTGCGCCCACAGTCCTGCCATCGACAGCCCGTACACCACACGCATCGCTTCCCCTGCCACGCACAGCGCCGCGCGCGGCGACGCTTGCGCCAGCGCGACGACCTGCGGCACCAGCGCGGTCCATTCGTCGAGCGCCGCCAGCGCTGCGTCGAAGCCACCCAGTGCCTCGATACCGCGTGCGGCATGCATCTGTTCCCGTGCCCACGAGACCCACTGGCGCAGCGTCGCGCCTTCGTCTCGAACGATCTTTCGCATCAGCAGATCGACGGCCTGAATCTCGTTCGTCCCCTCGTAGATCATGGGGATACGCGCGTCGCGCAGATACTGCGAGATGCCGGTCTCCTCAACATAGCCGTAGCCGCCGAAGACCTGCAATGCGCCGCTCGCCCCTTCGAACGCCTGCGCCGTGAGCATCGCCTTGACGACGGGGGTCAGCAGCGCGGCCAGCGCGTCGGCCTGCGCGCGTGCCTGTGCCGTGGAGGCGTGATGTGCCTCGTCGATGGCGAGCGCCGCGCGGTACAGCAGGAGTCGCGCGCCCTCGACCGCAACGCGTTGCCCTTCGAGCAAACGCCACACGGCCGGGTGCTGTGCGATAGGCGTGTCCGCCGGCGCACCCGGCACGCGCGACTGCACGCGCTCGCTGGCGTGGCGCATGGCCATTTCATAGGCGCTCTGCGCGAGTCCGACGCCGGAGGCGCCCACGTGCAAACGCGCCGAATTCATCATCGCGAACATCGCTTCAAGCCCGCGATGCGGCTTGCCGACGAGATACCCGGTCGCGCCTTCGAACGCCATCGAACACGTGGCGCTGCCGCGAATCCCCATCTTGTGCTCGATGCCCGTACAGCGCACCGCGTTGCGCTCGCCGTTCGCGAGCACTTTCGGCACGAGAAACAGCGACAGTCCCCCACTGCCGGCAGGCGCCTGCGGCGTGCGAGCCAGCACGAGGTGGACGATGTTCGGCGTCAGGTCCTGCTCGCCGCCGGAGATGAAGATCTTCTCGCCCGTGACAAGGACGGTCTCGTCCTGCCCCGCGACCCATTCCGCACGGGTACGAATCTGGCCCAGATCGCTGCCCGCGCCCGGTTCGGTGAGCGCCATCGTCGCCAGCCACTCGCCGCTGACCAGCGGCCCCAGCCACGCCTCGCGCAGCGCGTCGCTGCCGAAGCGATGCACGCATTCGTAGGCGCCGTGCAGAATGCCGGGATACATCGTCCAGGCGAGATTCGCGCCCGCGATCAGTTCCTGTACGGCAACCTGCGCCACGACAGGCAGCCCCTGCCCGCCCAGCGACGGATCGCACGGCAACGACGGCCAGCCGGCATCGCGATACTGACGATAGGCGTCGGCGAATCCCGCAGGCGTGACGACTTCGCCGTCGCGCCATGTGCATCCCTCGCGGTCGCCCACGGCATTCAGCGGGGCGAGCACTTCCCGCGAGAACCGCGCCGCTTCGTCGACGACCTGCACGAGCGTCGCCGTGTCGAATTCACGGAACGGGGCAAGTCGCGTCAATGCATCGCCCACGCCCAACGTGTCCAGAACGAATGCGATATCGTCCGCCGCGCTCTGCAATTCGGAATAGCGCATATCAACGCCTTGCTGGCGCGAGAATGATGTGACGCGCGTCGACCTGCGCCGCGTGCAACACATCGACACTCGCCGCGCGATGGTCCTGCACCGCCCGCTGGTTGATCGAACCTTTGTCGGTGACTTCGCCTCGATCCAGCGAAGGCGGCGTGTCAAGCAACATGAGACGCGCGACGTACGTGGCGCTGCCGCCCGCCGTCGTATTGAGGCGCGCGAGCAGCGCCGCGAAAGCGTCACGCACAGCCGCCGAGCCGAGCACATCGGCCAGCGACGCATCCTTCGCCATTCCACTGAGCCGTCGGCAATCCTCCACACGCGGGAACACCATCAGGCCGATGTCGTCGCGATTGATACCGGTGACAACGGCGTCCTGCACATACGGCGCCCCCTCCGAGATCACGCGAGCGCGCAACGGCCCTACGCTCACGAAGGTGCCCGAACTCAGCTTGAAGTCTTCGGTAATGCGTCCGTCGAACTGCAGACCAATCTCGGGTTGTTGGGCGTCGACGAACGTCGCCGCGTCGCCCGTGCAGTAGTAGCCCTCGTCGTCGAAGACCGGATCGCTCGCCTCGTGACGCCAGTACCCGGCCATGACGTTCGGCCCGCGAAAGCGGACTTCGAGCTTGCCGCCCACCGGCGCGAGCTTCACCTCGCAGCCTGGCGCGGGCAACCCGATGTAGCCGGCGCGCATGATCGGCCCGGTGGTGAACATGCAGCTTGGCGAGGTTTCCGTCATGCCGAGGCCGGACATGATCCGGATACGCTCGCCGCAGTGCGCTTCGGTCACACGCTCCAGCCGGTCCCAGGCGGCCTGCGACAGTCCCGCACCACCAAAGAAGTAGAGATTCACGCGGGCAAAGAAGCGCGCCCGCAAGTCGGCATCGCTTTCCAGCGCGATGGCGAGGTCTTCCCATCCCTTCGGCACGTTGAAATACACCGTCGGGGAAATCTCGCGCAGATTGCGCAGCGTCTCCTCGAACTTGCCGGCCACCGGCTTGCCGTCGTCGATGTAGAGCGTGCCGCCGTTGTACAGCGCAATGCCCACATTGTGACTGCCGCCGTAGGTGTGATTCCACGGCAGCCAGTCGACCAGCACCGGCGGCGCCTCCCCGAACGTCGGGAATGTCTGCAGCAGCATCTGCTGGTTGCTGCAAAGCATGCGCTGGGTCGTCGGCACGGCCTTCGGCTGTCGCGTCGAGCCGGACGTGAAGAGAATCTTCGCCACCGTGTCGCCGCTCACCTGTGCGTGCGTGGCATCGATGTCGCGCGGCACGGCGTCGAGCAGCGTGTCGAACGGGAGTGTGCCGCCGTCGCCGCGTGCGGTCACACGCAGCACGTCGTCGCCGAGTACGGCATCCATCGCACGACCGTAGGCAGTGGCGTCCGTCGCATAGACGAGGCCCGGGCGCAGCACGCCGAGCGTGTGCCGCAGCTTGCCGAAGTCCGTCGACACGACGGAATAGGCGGGCGAGATCGGCGCGAACGGCACGCCCGCGTACATCGCGCCAAGCGCCAGTTGGAAGTGTTCGAGATCGTTGCCGGAGAGGATCGCTACCGGACGCTCCGCCGACAGCCCGCGATCCCGCAGGGCCTGGCCGATGGCGCGTGCGCGCAGCAGCATCTGCGCATAGGTGATGCCGATCCATGCGCCGTCCGGGCCACGTCGTGCGATCAGCCAGCGCTCCGGATGCCGAGCCGCGCCCGAGACCAGTCGGTCGGTCAGCCGCTCGGGGAAGTCGCCGAGGACCTCACGCGAGCGCAGATACCAGAACTCGCCGTCGCGCTTCACGTCCACGCCGGGATTGCCGATGGTGACCTGACGATAACGATGCGCGGCGATGCCGGTCGACACCGGGGCCGCGGCCGTGTTGTTGCCTTGATTCAAAACACTGTCTCCTGCTTCGAACCCGCCACGACGCATTCTCGGTCGCGTTCGCCGGCGGGCACAGTCTCATCCCCGGGAAAGGTCAGATCGGATAGTGGCGCGGCGTCGTCTGCACGGTAATCCAGCGCAACTCGGTGAACTCGCCAATGGACGCCTTGCTGCCGAAGCGCCCGTAACCGCTGGCCTTGACGCCACCAAACGGCATCTGCGCTTCGTCATGCACGGTCGGGCCGTTGATGTGGCAGATGCCCGACTCGATGCGCCTGGCCAGTTGCAGCGCGCGCGACACGTCGCGGCTGAAGATCGCCGCCGACAGACCGAACTCACTGTCGTTGGCCACCGCTACCGCTTCGTCGTCGCCTTGCACGCGCTGGATCGTCACCACCGGACCGAACGATTCCTCGCGGTACAGGCGCATGGCGGGCGTGATGCCGTCGACAATCGTGGCCTGCATGATTGCGCCGTCGACGCGACAGCCCAGCGGCAGACGCGCCCCATGTTCGCGCGCGTCTTCGACCAACGCCGCCACGCGCGACGCCGCCTGTGCGCTCACCATCGCCCCCAGCACACTGTCCGGCGATGTCGGTGCCCCGGCATGCAGCGTCGATGCCTTGGCGGTGAGTTTTTCGACGAAGGCGTCGGCAATGCGGGCGTCGACGATCACGCGCTCCGTCGACATGCAGATCTGCCCTTGGTTGAAGAACGCGCCGAAGGCAATGCCGTCGACGGCGGCGTCCAGATCGGCATCGTCGAGCACGAGTACCGGGGCCTTGCCGCCCAACTCCAGCAACGCCGGCTTGAGATGCTCGGCCGCGACACGCGCGATGATTCGCCCCACATGCGTGGAGCCGGTGAAGTTCACGCGGCGCACGGCGGGATGCGCAATCAGACGCGCCACGATCTCGCCCGCGTCGGCGGGCGCGTTCGTCACGACGTTGACCACCCCGTCGCCCAGCCCCGCCTCATGCAGACACGCACCGATCAGTGCATGCACGCCCGGGCATTGCTCCGAAGCCTTGAGCACGACCGTATTGCCACAGGCGAGCGGCATGGCCAGCGCACGCGTGGCGAGAATGACCGGGGCGTTCCACGGGGCGATGCCGAGCACCACGCCCACCGGCGAGCGCACCGCCATCGCGAGGCTGCCGGGCACGTCGCTCGGAATCACACTGCCGTCGATCTGCGTGGTCATGGCTGCCGCCTCGCGCAGCATGTTGGCCGCGAGCATGACGTTAAAGCCGTACCAGTTGGCCATCGCGCCCGTCTCGGCCGCACCGGTGGCAATGAATTCCGCCGCGCGTGCATCCATGCGCTCGGCAGCGGCGAGCAGACGCTGTCGACGTGCCGTGGGTGAGAGCGCCGCCCAGGCGGGGAATGCCGCCTGCGCGGCATCGACGGCGGCGTCGGCGTCAGCCAGCGTGGCCGCCGGGGCGCAAGACGCCACGGCGCCCGTCACCGGGTCGATCCGCTCGAACGTCGCCCCGCCCTGCGCGCCGCGCCACTGGCCACCAATCAGCATCTGCACTTCATGCATCGCGTGAGTCCTTTCTCGTTTGCTGGTTCGCTTCGATCGTTGCGTACGCCCTGTCAGCGCTTGTAGGCCTGCAGCCCCGGCTTTATCGACTTGTCGTCGAGGAACTGCTTGAGGCCCTGTTCACGGCCATGTTCCGGATCGCGCAGTTGTGCCTGATCGAGCTTGGCGTACAGATAGTCTTCGCTCTGCTCCCACGTGAGTTCGCGTGCACGCTTGAAACCGTGCTTCGCGGCGCGCAGCACCACCGGGTTCTTCTCGAGCAGCTTGGCGGCGAGCGCCAGCGTGGCGTCGCGCAACTGGGCGAGCGGCACGCTCTGATTGACCAGTCCCATGTCGGCCGCTTCCACGCCCGTGAACGTGTCGCCCGTCATGATGTAGTGCAGCGCACGACGATGCCCCACCGTATCGGCCATCGCCTTGCTCACCAGATTGCCCGGCGGAATGCCCCAGTTGATCTCCGACAGACCGAACACGGCTTCGTCGGCGGCAATCGCCAGATCGCAGGCCACGAGCGGCGAGAAACCGCCGCCGAAACACCACCCGTTGACCATCGCGATCGTGGGCTTCGAGTACATGCGCAGACGGCGCCATTGCCAGTCGGATGCGTCGCGACGCACGCGTTCCTGCACGATCTCAGGACCGCCGTCGATCTCGCGGAAATACTCCTTCAGGTCCATGCCGGCAGTCCACGCGGCGCCGGCCCCCGTGAGCACCACCACCTTGATGTCGGCATCGAGTTCGACCGCGTCGAGCACCTGATTCATTTCGGTGTTCAGCGTCGGGCTCATCGCATTGCGCTTCTCCGGGCGATTGAAGATCACCCAGCCGATACCGCCTTCGACTTTCACGTCGACCGTTTTCCAGCGTCCTTCGTATGCGTTCATTTTGCGTAATTCCCAAGTGTCCGGGACAACGTGCGCCGCGCGCCGGGAGTGGCGCGCGGTGTTGCCAACACGCACATTTAATATCAGGCAACCTTACATTGCAAGCACTGCGATTGCAGTGAAAACCCTAACGAATAAGCGTTAGAACGTATGACGCATGCCGAGCATCACGCCGGTCTGGCCGGAGCCGACGGGCGGCGTAGTACCGCCACCGCCGCCGCTGACCGAATACGCGGCGTGTGCGCTGTTGAACAGATAGGCGGCTTGCGCGTAGACGGCCGTGCGCACGGAGAGCGAATAGGTGGCGCGCAGCGTGGTCATGGTGCCGCGCGTGTTGTGGTCGCTGTTGATGATGCGATAGACCTCGCCGTCGACCAGCCATGCCGGCGTGATGCTGTACGCCGCGCCGAGATAGAACAGGTTCGAGTGCGTGTTGATGGCAGCCGTCGAGACGCGTCGGCCCAGCCAGCCGCCACCGACCTTGAACGCGCCGTACTTGTAGTACGCGCCCAGGGTCGTGCGGGTGTCCTTGTCGCTGCTGCTGGTGAAGGCCGAGGTCGCCTGTCCGTCGAAGAAGTTCGCCGCGGCGTTGGTGCCGCCGCGCTGCTCTTCATACGACGCCGCCACGCCGAAGTTGCTCGCGTCGTACTTGAGCATGGCCGACCAGTCGCGGCATTGCACCGACTGTCCCGGCACCTGCCCGGCACAGGTGCCCTGCCCCGGCGAGTTGCCCGTTCCGGCCGAGTCGCGGCCGAAGGAGTAGCCCAGGCCGAACGACAGCCCTTGCCACGCGACCTGGTACGTGACCGAGTTGTCGGTCCGTGCGTTGGGAATATAGGCGTCGAACGATCCCATGCCGTAGATGTCCGGGCCGAGCACGTCGGAGCCCAGCAGCGCGTAGTACGTCATGGTGTACTGGCGACCGAAGGCGAGCGTGCCGTAGGGTGCCTTCACGCCCACGAAGGCCTGACGCCCGAACAGGCGTCCGCCCTGCCCGAGGTCGCCGCCCCGGACATTGAAGCCGCTCTCCAGCTGGAAGATGGCGGCCAGGCCGCCGCCGAGATCTTCCGTACCACGCAGGCCCCAGCGTGAGGGCAGTTCGCCGGTCACGCCCGGCATGCGCCACACGGCGCCGTTGGCACTGGCGTTCGAGACGTACTCGATGCCGGTGTCGACAATGCCGTACAGCGTGATGTTCGATTGCGCGCCAGCGATGCCGGGCGCCACGAATGCCGCAGCCGCTCCGAGGGCGGCCAGCGCTCGTTTGTGCGAGGGAAGTGCCAATGCCATGCGAGTCTCCAATGGATTATTGATGTCGTTATCGGTAAAGCGCGTGCTCCGGCAAATGTGCGCGACGCGTGTCGGGAACGCGGCTCGCACAAGAAAAAACGCGACGGGGCAGCCGAATGCCGTCCGTCGCGTGAGAAGCGAGGCCAACCGATGCAGGTCAGTCAGCCGCGCGGGGACGACGGATAAGCGTGAGTGCGGCCAGCGCGGCCACGATCGTTACGGGAATGCTTGCGCCGATTACCACCGCAGCGCTGCTGCCCACGGCCAGCAACATGCCGGCAGCTAACGGCCCGACCACGGAGCCGATGCGGCCGATGGCCACGGCCGCGCCGACACCGGTACCACGCATGGCCGTCGGGTAGTAGGCCGCCGCCAGCGCATAGAGCACCGATTGCCCGCCGATGATGAACATGCCCGCGAAGAACGCCGCCGTGGCGAGCACGTTGAAGCCCTGTGCCGCAGCCAGACCGACAAGCGACGCGATCATGCCGAGGTACATGCCGCCGATGACGAGCGACATGCGCACGCGGTCCATCAGATAGCCGAGCGCGAGCACGCCCACGGCGCTTCCCACGTTGAAGAGAATCTGCACCCAGCCGATCTCGCCACGCGCGAGGCCACGCGAGCCCATCAGCGAGGGCAGCCAGTTGAGCAGGAAATACAGCACGATCAGCGTGCAGAAGTACGACAGCCACAGTTGGACGGTCGAGACGCCACGCCCTTCGGAGAACAGCACCGACATCATCGGCGCGGGCGTGGCGCGCTGCCCTTGCGCCGTGGCGGCGGCAAACGCGCGCGATTCCGGCAGGCACCATGCCAGCAGCGGCAACAGCAGCAACGGACCCACGCCACCGACATAGAAGATGTGACGCCAGTCGGCGTCGCTCACGGCGAGCATGCCGATGGTGGCCGCGATGCCACCGCCCAGCGGAATGCCGCAGTACATGATGCTCACGGCGGTGCCACGCGAGCGCGGCGCCACGGCTTCGGACGACAGCGCGATCAGGTTCGGCATGGCGCCGCCCAGTCCAATGCCCGTGAGCACGCGCACAATCACCAGCATCCAGAAATCCGATACGAATGCCGTGGCGATCGACAACACGCCGAACAGCGCTGCCGAGAGCATCAACACACGCTTGCGGCCGATGCTGTCGGCCAGCCGGCCGCCCACCATCGCCCCCGGCAACAGCCCGAACGTGCCTGCCGAAAACGCAATACCCATCTGCGCAACGCTCAGACCGAATTCCTTCGCCATGCCACGCGCTGCCACGCCGACCGATTGCAGGTCGAGGCCTTCGAGCAACGCCACGGCGAAGCACAAGGCAAGCGTGAGCGCGACCGGGCTGGCGTTGCTCGCCGCGCCGCCCTCACCCAATGGCAACGCTCGCGCGCTGCCGTCCCGATTCGATTCCATGGTGTCTCCTGTGATCTTCTTGATGGACTTCGGTCACCTTCCCCGATGGCCGCGACTGACACCGCGGGCCGATCGGACGGCGCCTGACGCAACGCCCTTCGACATCGGTAATGAAGCACCCATTTAATCAGGTAACCTGATATTAAAGACGCAAGTGCGACGCGCACGACGATGCCGCAGGCGCGGCGCGTCGTTTCGTCTTACCGTGTCACGGGGATTCGGTCGCGCGCGACGAGGCGGCGACGGACTCCATTTAATATCAAGCTACCTGACAATACAAGCAATCGGCAGGTCGGGACAAACCCGGAGTCAGTCGCGCAGATTTCGCACGAACATTTCGAGGTGGCGCTGCACGGCCGCGGCGTCTTCGCGGCTCACGTCGGCGCGCATGCGGGCGTCGATGTCCTTGGCCACGGCTTCGCATTGCGCGAGCACGCGACGGCCTTCGTCGGTCAGTTGCAACAGCACGATACGGCCGTGGTTGGGATCGGGCTCGCGCGTGATCCAATGGCGCGCCGCCATCACGCTCACGACCTCGTTGGCCGACTGTGGCGTGATGAACGAGCGCTGTGCGAGTTGTGCGTTGGAAAGCTTGCCACGTGCGTCGAGCACCGACAGCGCGGTGAACTGGGCGAGCGTGAGGCCGAGCGGCGCGAGCGCCTCCGACATGTGGCGACGCAGCAGACGATCGAGGCTGGCGATGACGTAGGTCAGGCGCAGCTTGGAGCGGCGCGGGCGCGTGTCAGCGGCGCCGGGCGTCCCGGTGGCCTCGCTGCCCGCCTCGGGTGTGGCGTTATCAACGGACGGCTTTTTCTTCTGGGGTACGACGCTCATGGTCAGAGGGCGAGAATGCGCAGATCTTCGCGTGGTGCGGGAAAGTCAGCAGTGTAACGCCGCCGTACGGTGGCGGCGACTCCCCCGCGCTTCAATCCGGCAATGCGCGTCGTGGCCCCGACGTCTCAGCTGGCCAGCTTGCGGAAGGTTTCGAGCACCGCGTCGCCCTTGAACGGCTTGACGATCCAGCCCTTCACGCCGGCGGCCTTGCCGCGCTCCTTCATGGCCGGGCTGCTCTCGGTGGTCAGCATCACTACGTTGACGGCCGTATTCGCCAGCTCTCCGCGAATCTTCTCGACCATCGTCAGGCCATCCATGTTGGGCATGTTCACGTCGCTGATGACGAGCTTCACGCCCGGGCTGGCCTTGATCTTTGCCAGACCGTCCTTGCCGTCGACGGCAGTGTCCACGTCCAGGCCGTTCTTGCGCAGGAAACCGGCGACTTCGTCGCGCACGGTGCTCGAATCGTCGACTACGAGAATCTTCGACATGATGTTGTCCTTTGTGTGTAAGAGATGAAGTATCCGAGCCGGGATCTCAGAATAATTCCAGCGCCCCGGTCTCGACGGGTTCAGCCGGTGCCTGCGCCGCTTCGCGGAACGCATCGGGCGACCAGTTGAGACTGAAAACGAAATGCTGATGCAGCGTGACCGTCTGGCCGTTCACCGGGTCGGTGATCCGGTAGACGAAACACAGTTGCGGGTTGTCGGTGCCGAACGAGATGTACTTCTGTTTGTGATTGATGAGCAGCGGCACCTGCACCTGCGCGCGGTCGACGGCCGACGGATCGCCCAGGTAGCGGTTCTTGAACGCGCCCCAGATAAGGTTCGTCAATTCACCAAGCATGCCGTTGAGCTCGCGAAACCCGGCCTGTCCCTCGCAACGCTCGGTGTGCTCGAGCAGTTGCATGAACGGCACCTGCTCGGCCTGCATCATCATGTAGCCACGGCACCAGGCGCTTTCGAGCGGAATCAGGCTGAAGACTTCGCCGAAGATGATGCGGTCGCGCACCACGCTGGGCGACTCGCACATCAGCTCGATGTCGCCGAACAGGCCGCGAAACACGCCTTCGGTGATGTCGATCATGCCGCGCACGAGCGCTTCGGGATATTCGTGTTCGACGCTGTCGTCGAGGATCAGGAACTGGCTGACCGACTCGCGGGGGGTGCTTCGGTTCATTATCGTAATTTCCTAAGGCTTAACAAGAGCAATGCCGATTCAAAACAATTCCAGCTCGCCGCTGCTGTCCTGCGTCTCGTTCACATCGGCGTAAAAATCCAGCGGTGCGTGCGCGCAAACGCACAGCGTGGCGGCGAGTCGTACCGAGCCGTCGAGTGTGATGTCCCACGACGCCAGATGATTCGGCTTGAGCTGCATGAGGTGAGGCACGCAGCGCGCGCTCAGCACGTACGGGGTCGACATGCCGAGATCCGGGAAGTGATCGAGCAACGCCTGATTGATCGCCCCGCAACACAGGTTGCTGATCTCGAGAAAGACTTCGCTGAATGGCCGGTCGGCGTCTTCGCCCGCGAAGTAGGCTGTGGTCGCGTCGTCCTCGTCGTAGTGCAGCACGAGCAGCATGCGAAAGCCGATGGACGAGATCGTCAGCACGACCACGTTCGCATGCCGGGCTGCGAGTTCGACTTCGCGCCCGGTGTCGTCCCCCCCCTCGGACGAATCGGACTTGAACGGCACGATCTCGCACGGCGCCTCGGCCGAGCGAGCGAGACGGGTGCGTGCCGCCTTGTGCAAAATGCGTTCGAAACTGTCGCGTGCGTGAGCGCTGATCACAACGAAACCTGCCTGCTGGTGAGTGCCGAAAACTAGTGAAGACGGGAATGCAACTGCTGCGCGAGCGACTCGACGCTCGAGAGCGACGCCGCAATCATCTTGCCACCCGCCTGAATGTCCTGAAACGTCGCCGTCGTGGTCACGTCGTTGCGATGCAGGCTGTCGCGATAGCTCTTCGAGAGCTCCTCGGAGCGCGTGGCAAGCGCACGGACCTCACTCGCCACGATGCCGAAGCCCCGCCCCGCCGTGCCCGCACGGGCCGCTTCGATGGACGCATTGAGCGACACGATCAGCACGTGCCGCACGATCGATGCCAGCTCGTGGTTCTTCGCATGCATGTCCTGGTTTTGCGTCATGAGCGAGATCATCTGCTCATGCCAGCGCTCGAAAGTCGCAGCCAGCCCGCGAAGCCGCGCGGCTTCTCCGGCAATGCGTTCGGCTTCCGACTGCCACATGGCCTTGGCTTCAAGCACCGACGCTTCCGACTTGCGCGCGGCTTGCAGGTCGTGATCGGCCTGTGCCAGTTGCGCTTGCAACCCGGCGATGGCGTCGTCGTTCGCTTGCGAAAGCGCAGCCTTGTCCGCGAGCGCCACGCGCTCACGCTCCAACGCCTGCGCCAGCGCCTCGTCGTGCGTCTTCGTCAATGCGCGCCAGTGCGCCGTGGCTCGCGCCATGCGCACGCGATGCACCACGAACCCCGCGACGCCGACGATTACTGCCCCGGCGAGCGCACCCGCCGCCAGCCATTCCACTGCTTCCATGCTCACATCATCTCCGAAAGCGGCGCGGCGGCCGCAGCCCCTTCAGGTCTGCGCCGCCTTGCCCATCGTGCTTCGTCTCTCGATTCTTGCGTCGTTGCCAATCACGCCACACGGGCAGTGATTGGCGCCTTGCCTGTCAGACCTTGTCCGCCTGCGACAGATCACCACGCGACGCCGACGCGCCGTTCAGGCCGATCGGCGCGTCTTGCGATTCGCTGGCGGGAAGCGCCGGCAGATCGACGGCGTCGGCCGCCACGCTGTTCAGATCGAAGCCGTCGACCACGAGGTTGTCGGGCAGGCACACGACCGTCTGGAACTGACGGAACTCCGCGCCCTTGCGCTCGTCGGTGAAGCGCAGTTCGATGCGGCCGTGCTCGCGACGCACGAAGTCCTGCACCGCGTCCATGCCAACACCGCGCCCCGAGACTTCGGTGACTTCCGAAGCCGTCGAGAAGCCGGGACGGAAGATGAACTGTGCGATCTGCTCGTCGGTCACGTAGGTTTCCGGCGTGATCCAGCCGCGCTGCACCGCAATGCTGCGGATGCGATGCAATGCCAGACCGCGACCGTCGTCGGTGAGGGTGACCTGCAGCATGTTGTGATCGAGGCCCACTTCGATATCGATCATGCCTGCGGCCGGCTTGCCCTTGGCGCGGCGCTCGTCGGCGCCTTCCAGGCCGTGGTCCATCGAGTTACGCAGCAAGTGCATGAACACGTCGCGCAGGATGCGCACGGCCGGCGAGCGCAAACGGTAGCCGTTGTCGTCGATGCGCACGGCCGGTGCGGGTTTGCCGAGTTCGCCCGCGAGCGACGGCAGCGAGTCGAGCACGCCGCCCAGCGCTTCGCCCACGCCTTCGGTGCCAAGCAGGCGCAGCGTCTGGTGCACGGCGTCGCGCATGGCCACGAGTTGGTGCAGATCGTTCGGATCGGCCGCTTCGAGCATGCGAAGGCTGGCGCGAATGTGGCCACGGTCGACCACCATCGACAGCTCGTCGGCCGTGCGGCCCGGCCCCTTGCGGCCGAGACTCATCTCGTTGATGTGCGCATACGTATCGACAGCGTCGCGAACGCGCTCGAGCTCGCGCATCAGGCCGTCCTGATCCCACAAGCGGGCGACTTCCGGTTGACGCAGCTCGTGATAGCGCTGCTCGGTCTCGTGCACGACGTTCGTCAGGTACTGCAGGTTGTACGTGCGTGCATTGCCCTTGATCGTGTGCATGTTGCGGAACAGCTCGGCAATCGCCGCGCTGTCGGCTTGCGAATGCTTGCGGATGATGCGTTCGTTCTCGCGAATGAAGTCCGACGAGCTCTCGATGAAGTGATGGAACTTCTCCTGACTCACGGCCAGAATCTCGCCGATCATCTCCAGACGCTGCTTCTGCTCGTTGGCTTCGGCGGCGAGTTCGCGCAGTTCGGTCACGTCGCGCACGCACAGCATCAGGCGCAGGATCGTATCGGTCTCGTCGGTAATTGCCGACCACGTCAGGTCGAGCTGCTTCATGCGGCCGTCGGGCATGCGCTTGCCGATTTCGCCGACGAGCAGGTGTTCGTTGAAGGCGAAGTTGATGGCGTCCTGCCCGATGCAGGCGTCGATGGCCGCCTCGACCTGCGACAGCGCATCGGCACCGAGGTCGCTGTCGCCGAAGACCAGGTCCATCACGCCGCGACCGGCGATGTCCTGCGTCTCGAAGATCGCTTCGAGATAGGCGGAGTATTCGCCGTGGATCTTCGAGCCGTCGACGACCGTCAGAATGCCCTGCTGCATGTTCTGCAACATCGCCTGAATATCGGCTGTCTTCTGCTTGAGTTGCGCCGAGCGCTCCTGAATCTTCTCGATCATGCCGTTGAACGCGACGATCGAGTGGCCGATCTCGTCCATGCGGCCGACCGGCACGCGACGCGTGAAGTCCTGGCTGTTGGCGATCTCGCTCATCATGCCCTGCATGCGCGAGAGCGGACGCGTGATCTGGCGGTACAGCAGCGCGCCGATGGCCGTGAGCAGCACGATCGCCAGCCCGGTCACGATGCCGATGGCCGTCGTGGTGGTCGAGAGCGTGTCGTTGAGCGTGGCGATGGCGGCGTCTTTCTGGCGGTTCTTCTCGACACGCAGCGTGTTGACCACGCCCTCGAGTTCGTCGCGATATTGCGCAACCATCGCGAACATGAACGCCTGCGCCATCTCGGTCTTGCCCGCCTGCTTGAGCTTGGCGGTGTCGGTGATGGCGTTGAAGTAGTTGTCGACACTCTCGCGAGCTTGCTCGACAAGCCCCTTCTGCGCGTCGCTCGCAGCGCCATCGGCCTGGCGGGCAAGCGACTGATCAATGTCGCCGCGCAGCTTCTTGAGATTCTCGAGCGACTGCTCGACGACAGTCTCGTCGGGCGCGTAGACCAGCGTCATGGTGGCAATCTGCACCGCCTTGACCTGCGAGACGAGATCGGCGGACGCCAGCGCACTGGGCACCACGCCTTCCGTTACCTGTCGCACCTTCTGCGCACTCGCGCGGGTCTGGTAGACCGCGTAGCCGCCGATGATCGAGAGCGCGACAAACGTCAGGATCACCAATAGCGTTATTCGATGACGGATGGTCATTGCGTCATTTCCCCGGGTCGCACCGGCGCCCGGTGCCCCGCGTTATGTGACGCAGTAGATCGGCCGCCGAATTAGTTTGTAGATGCCTCGTGCGCCGTGATTATTGCGGGTGAACTGTGACGGTTCGATGAATCAACGGAATCTTCACGTTGCCATGTTGCGGCAGTACCGTGTAGGAATCCGAGATGAGTAAGTGCGCACCAACGGTGGCCGATCCGGCGCCTGCGTCCTCCTGGGGTCCCCCCCGGGGAAGCGAGGGACCGACGCGCCTGCTGCGAGTGAGCAGCCACTGCGCTGGCAAAAGAACGTGTCAGCCGCGCGGCATGTCTGCCATGGCGTCGATACGCTGCATCGAGGCGACCGCCAGTTCCGTGAATTGCCGCCACAACTCGGATTTCGCGCGGCCGCGTTTGACGATGCGATGGAATCCGAGCGTCACCTCCGGGTGAGTGAGCACCTCCCAACGTACGGCGCGATGGCGGCACGCCGGCAGGGCGAAAGTCGGCATGATGGCGGTTCCAAGTCCCGCTTCCGCCATGCCGATCAGCGTTTCGAACCGGCGGTACACCGGACGCGGCTCGTCCGCACGGCCAATGCGGGCGAGATGCGTCTCCACCAATTGCTGTATCGGATTGTCCGGCGGCAGGCCGATAAGCGCTTCGCCACTCAAGGCGCTCCACGCAGCGCCGCCCGGCGCGTCGCCCTGACTCCCCTTGCGCGGCGTGCGCTTCGCCGACGCACTCACTTTCATCAGCCGAAACGACTGCAACAGCGTTCGCTCGATGCCGTGAGACGCCTTCGTGAAGAAGCCGAATCCGATGTCGGCGTCCCCCTGCTCGATGAGCGTGTGCACCTGCGACAGCTCGGCCTCGTGCAAGCGCAGATCCACATCGGGATGCGCCTGCTGAAACGTGCCGAACCATTCCGGCATCAGGTGCGACGACACCAGCGGGGTGGCCGCGATCCGGAGTGTCTTGCGCGACGCCTGTCCGAAAGCGGCGATCTGGCCGGCCACGGCGTCGAGTTGCCCGACGGCCGCGCTCGCCACGGGCAGCAACGCGTGACCGGCCTGCGTGAGCGTCACGCTGCGGGTGGTGCGGTCGAACAGACGACTGCCGAGTTGCGTCTCGATCTCCCGCATCATCACCGACAACCCGGCCTGCGTGATGTGCAGCCGCTCGGCCGCCCGTGTGAAGTTGCCCAGCGTGGCCACCAGCACGAAAGCCTTCAACTGACGCAGCGAGATGTTCATCGTGAACTAATAACCGTTGAATATGAATTCATATGATAGTCAAAATTCCCTAATGACTGGCGACGCGCTCTAATGGTGGCCATTCAAGAACGACTCAGGAGACACCCCCATGTCCTCATCGATCGATGTGGCTATCGTCGGCGCCGGAATCGGCGGCCTCACCCTCGCGCTCAGCCTGCACGAAGCGGGCGTCGCCTGCCGTGTCTATGAAGCCGTATCCGAGATTCGGCCGCTGGGCGTGGGCGTGAACATCCTGCCGCACGCCTCGCGCGTGCTCGACGGCCTCGGCCTGACGCCCGCGCTGCGCGAGGTGGCCGTCACGACGCGCGAATCGGCCTTCTTCAATCGTTTCGGTCAGTTCGTGTACAGCGAGCCGGCCGGCGAGTACGCGGGTTACCAATGGCCGCAGTACTCGATCCATCGCGGCGATCTGCAAGGCGTGTTGCTGGCCGCCGTGCGCGAGCGTCTCGGTCACGACGCCGTGGTCGAGGGGCACCGCTGCACCGGCTTCATGCAGGACGACGACGAAGTCACCATTTCGTTCGAATCGCCCGACGGCGACTCGCTGGCGCCGGTCACGGCGCGGCTGCTCATCGCAGGCGACGGCATCCACTCGGTCGTGCGCAAGCAGTTCTATCCTACCGAGGGCGCGCCCCGCTATTCGGGCGTGAACATGTGGCGCGGCAGCGTGGTGCTGCCGCCGTTCCTCACCGGCGCATCGATGGTGCGCGCAGGCTGGCTGTCGGTCGGCAAGATGGTGATCTACCCGATTCGCAACAACGTCGACGGCAAGGGCAACCAGTTGGTGAACTGGGTGGCCGAGATCGAAGCGCCCCGCCCCGCGCGGCGCGATTGGAACGGCATCGGCCGTCTCGAAGACTTCTTCCCCGCGTTCGCCGACTGGCATTTCGACTGGCTCGACGTGGCCGGCATGATCGAGGCGACCGAGACCATTCTGGAGTATCCGATGGTCGATCAGGACCCGCTGCCGCGCTGGAGCTTCGGGCGCGTGACCCTGCTCGGCGACGCCGCGCACCCGATGGTGCCGCGGGGGTCGAACGGCGCAGGACAGGCCATTCTCGACGCACCGTGTCTCGCGGCACAGCTGCGCGAACACGGTCTTACTCCCGCCGCGCTCGAAGCGTACGAGCGCATTCGCGGCAAGGCGACCGCCGACGTGGTGCTGATGAACCGCAAGGCGCCGCCCGACGCGATTTTGCAAACCGTGCACGAGTTGAGCGGCGACAAACCCTTCACGCATATCGACGACGTCATCAGCGCCGCCGATCTCGCGGAGATCTCGAATCGCTACAAGAACGTTGCCGGCCTGAACCGGGAGACGCTCAACGCCGCCAACGCCGCGCCAGCGACTCGCTGACCCCAACGGCAATCCATCGCCGATCATGCGTGCGCGCCGCCGGGTGCGCACGCATTTGCCTTTTCTGACAGAGCCTCGCGAACGAGGCCGATCACGGAGACAGTGCCATGCCTAACCCCCGCATCGATTTGCGTGCGCTCATCGACGAACGGCCCTTCGGCCGCTATCAGATATTCGTCACGGCGCTTTGCGCGCTGATCGTCTTTCTCGACGGCTTCGACACACAGGCCATCGGCTACGTGGCCCCCGCCATCGTCCATGCGCTGGGCATCGAGCGTTCGGCGCTAAGTCCGGTGTTCTCGGCAAGCCTCGTCGGCCTCACGCTCGGCGCCCTCATCGGTGGACCGATCTCGGATCGTGTCGGCCGCCGTCCGGTGCTGATTGCCGGCATGCTGATCTTCGGCGCGATGTCGCTCGCGACGGCGTTCGCGCCCTCGGTCACGGCACTGCTGGTACTGCGCCTGGCCACCGGCATCGGCCTCGGTTGCGTGATGCCCAACGCCATTGCACTCACGGGTGAGTTCGCCCCGGAGCGTGTGCGCTCGACCGCGATCATGGTGATGTTCTGCGGCTTCTCGCTGGGCGCCGCACTCGGCGGACTCGCCGCCGCCGGGCTGATTCGCGACTACGGCTGGCCGTCGGTGTTCATCGTGGGTGGCGTGCTGCCGCTTGCATTCGCGCTCGTCGCCTGGCGCTACCTGCCCGAATCGCCGCGCTTTCTGATCGTGAAGGCGCAGGATCCGGCGCGTCTGCGCGCGGTCATGCGCAAGCTCGCACCCGATCTGCCCGCCGACGCGCAAATCGACGGCGGCGCCGACGTGCATGCCACCGGTCACGCCGGCGTGGGCGCGCTCTTCGCGGACAAGCGGGTTCGCATCACCCTGTTGCTGTGGGTGATCTTCTTCATGAGCCTGATGGATCTGTACTTCCTGTCGAGCTGGCTGCCAACGGTGATTCACGACGCCGGCATCCCGCTCGACACCGCCGCGCTCATCACGTCGATGCTCCAGATCGGCGGCACGCTCGGCACCCTCACACTCGGACGCGTGTTCGACCGCGTGCCGCCCTTCAGGGCGCTCGCGGCGGTGTATCTCTGTGCGGCGCTCTGCATCGTGCTGGTGGGGCTGGCAGGGACGTCGGTGACCGTGCTCGGCGCAACGATCTTCGGGGCGGGGTTCTGCGTGGTGGGCGGCCAGATCGGCGCCAACGCGCTGGCGGCGCGCACTTACCCGACAGCGATCCGCGGCACCGGGGTGGGATGGGCGCTCGGCATCGGCCGCATCGGCTCCATTGTCGGGCCGATCGTCGGGGGCGTGCTGCTGGCCCTGCACTGGGACCCGCAGCACCTGTTCATGATCGCCGCCGTGCCGGTGTTCATCGCCAGCGTGGCGGCATTCGCGATCAGCGTGGGCGCGCGGCGCGACATGCGCCGCGCAGCCCGGCCCACGCCCGCGTCGAGCGAGCGTGCCTGATCAGTAGCCCGCAGCGAGGCCGTCGCGGCGGCTGTCGCTCGCGGCCACGTAGCCGCGTTCCGGATCGTTGCGATCCAGACGCCAGATGTACTGGCCCGAGCCGAAGTCCATGTACGGATCGTCGATGGACTTCAGCTTGTGGCCCAGCGCCACCAGCCCGGCGACCGTTTCCCGATCCATCGTCGATTCGATATCGACCGTGAAGTCGCGGTTGACCTTCCAGCGCGGTGCATCGCAAGCCGCCTGCGGCTGCTGGCCGTAGTCGAGCATGCGCACGACCGATTGCAGATGCCCTTGCGGCTGCATGTCGCCGCCCATCACACCAAAGCTCATCACGGCTTCGTGCCTGCCGTCGACCTTCTGCGTGAGGAACGCCGGAATGATCGTATGGAACGGCCGCTTGCCGCCTTCCACCACGTTGACCGACTTCGGATCCATCGAGAAGCCGCAGCCGCGGTTCTGCAACGCAATGCCCAGATCCGGCACCACGACGCCCGAGCCGAAGCCCATGTAGTTCGACTGGATGAAGCTGACCATCATGCCCTGCTCGTCAGCCGCCGTCAGGTAGATCGTGCCGCCCGACTTCGGCATGCCGAAGTCGAAATGCGTGGCCTTGTCCGGATCGATCAGCCTGGCGCGTTCGGTCAGATACGCATCGTCGAGCATCTGTTCCGGCGTGACTTCCATCGAGCGCGGATCGGCCACGTACTTGTACAGGTCGGCGAACGCCAACTTCATCGCTTCGATCTGCAAGTGCTGCGAATGCACGCGATCGACCGCAAGGCTCGAGACGTCGAACTTGTCGAGAATGCCCAGTGCGATCAGCGCCGCAATGCCCTGCCCGTTCGGCGGAATCTCGTGCACGGTGTAGCCGCGATAGTCCTTCTCGATGGGCTTGACCCAGTCGGCGCGGTAGTTGCGCAGATCGTCGGTCGTCATCGCGCCGCCATGCTCGGCCGACCAGGCGGCGATGCGCTCGGCGATCTGGCCTTCGTAGTACGCGCGCGGACCTTGCTCGGCAAGCATGCGCAGAGTACGCGCATGGCCCGGCATGCGCATCATCTCGCTCGTCGTCGGCGCACGGCCATTCGGCATGAAGGTTTGTGCGTAGCCTGGCTGGTCCTTCAGTTCGGGCACCGCTGCCGCCCACTTGCGCGCAACGATATGCGCGACCGCATGGCCGCGCTCCGCGATCTCGATGGCCGGTGCCATCAGGTCGGCGAACGGCAGCTTGCCGAACTTCGCATGCAGCGCTTCCCAGCCGGCGATCACGCCGGGCACGGTCGCCGTGTCCACGCCACGCACCGGCTGCTTCGCAATGCCGTGCTGCTCGCCGTACTTCTTGCGGAAATAGTCGACGTTCCACGCGGCGGGCGCCACACCCGAGGCGTTCAGGCCGTGGACCTGCTTGCCGTCCCAGACCAGCGCGAAGCAATCGCCGCCCAGACCGTTCGAGACCGGCTCGACGATGGTCATGCACGCGGCGGCGGCAATCGCGGCGTCGACGGCATTGCCGCCCTGCCAGAGAATGCGAAGGCCGGCCTGCGCCGCAAGCGGATGCGACGTCGACACGATGTTGCGGGCGAACACCGGCAGGCGCGGTGTCGGGTACGGGTTCTGCCAATTGAATTGCGTCATGGGACTACCTGTTGACCTCTGTCTCGAATGGTTGGAGTGAAGCTGCCGGGTGCAGACGTCGGTAACGTCTCTGTTGTTGTGAGGGGTCGTTATTGCTCGCGCGGATCGAGCGCGTCGCGCAGACCATCACCCAGCAGGTTGAAACCGAGTACCGTCAGGAAAATGGCGATACCGGGGAAAATGGACATCCAGGGCGCCTGCTCGACGAAGTCCTTGGCCGTGTTGAGCATCGAGCCCCACGACGGCAACGGCGGCAGTTGTCCCAGCCCGAGAAACGACAGGCTCGCCTCGGCGATGATCGCCGTCGCCACGGTGAGGCTCGCCTGCACGATGATCGGCGGCAGCACGTTGGGCAGGATGTAGCGCACGATGATGCGCGTATCCGTCAAACCGATGGCGCGCGCGCCTTCCACATACTCTTCCGCCTTGACCGTCAGCGCCTGTGCCCGTGCCAGGCGCACGAAGCGCGGCATCGCCGACACGCCAATGGCGATCATCGCGTTGGTCAGGCTCGCGCCGAGGAATGCGGCCATCGCAATCGCCAGGATCAGGAACGGGATCGAGAGCAACGCGTCGGCCAGTCGCGACACGATGGCGTCGACCCAGCGGCCGAAGTAGCCCGCGAGCAAGCCCAGCGGCACGCCGACAATCACCGCGATCCCGACCGACACCACGCCCGCCGCGAGCGAGGCGCGTGCGCCGAAGATCATGCGCGCCAGCACGTCGCGGCCCAACTCGTCGGTACCGAACCAGTGCAATGCGCTCGGTGCCTGTCGCACTGTCATGAAGCTCGTGGCAATCGGGTCGTACGGCGAGAGCCACGGCGCGAATATCGCCACGAGCACGGCGAACGCCACGATGACGGCACCGGCCAGCGCGGCCCGATTGCGCGCGAACTTGCGCAAGCCGCGATAGCGACGGCGCGGCAGACGCTCGGCACCGGCCATCGGCGCAGCGGCGCGCTGCCCGCCGGCGCTCGGCGAAGGCTGCGGTGAGGAAGAAGTCGTGGGCAATGCGGCCATGTCCGGAATACGTTCAGTTGACGTTGGAGAGTCTCACGCGCGACGCAGACGCGGATTGAGCAAGACGTAAAGCACATCGGCCAGCAGGTTCAGCACGATGAAGCTCACCGCCGTGACGAGCACCACGCCCTGCACCACCGCGTAGTCGCGGTTGAACACCGCATCGACGACCAGCTTGCCGAAGCCCGGGATCGTGAAGACCTGTTCGGTGAGCACGGCGCCCGCCAGCAACTCGCCGAAGAGCAAGGCCAACACGGTCACGATCGGAATCAGCGCATTGCGCAGCGCGTGCTTGAGCACGACGGTGCCACGCAACAGCCCTTTCGCCCGGGCCGTGCGGATATAGTCGGTACGCAGCACCCCGAGCATGGCGCTGCGCGTGTGGCGCATCAGTTGCGCGCCGAGCGCCGCACCGAGTACGAACGCGGGCATCACCATCGTCTTGATGCTCATCCACAGGTCTTCGCCCGGCGACACGTAGCCCGACGACGGCAGCAATTGCCAGCGCACGGAGACCAGAAAGATCAGGAGAATGCCGAGCCAGAAGTTCGGGATCGACATACCAGAGAGCGCCAGCACGTTTGCGCCGTAGTCGACGGCGCTGCCGCGATTGGCCGCCGACAGGATGCCGAGCGGAATCCCGATGCCAATGGCGATCACCAGCCCGAACAGCGCCAGTTGCAGCGTGACAGGCAGCTTCTGCGCGATGAGCGTCGTCACGGGCTCGCCGGTGCGCAGCGAATTGCCGAGGTCGCCGCGCAGCACGTCGCCGATCCACAGCGCGTACTGCGTGGGAAGCGGCTTGTCGAGGTGATACTTCTCGCGCAGTTCGGCAATGACCTGCGGATTCTGGTCTTCGCCGGCCATCGCGAGCACCGGATCGCCGGGCAGCATTTTCTGCAGCCCGAAGATCATCATCGACACGATGATGAGCGTGGGAATGGCGACCAGCGCGCGATGAACGACGATGCGCAGCATGACGGCTCCCTTACTTCAGGCTCACGCCGCGCAGGCGGATCAGCCCGTCGGGATAGGCCACGAAGCCCTGCACCTTCTTGCTCAGCACATACGGCCACGGCTGCACGTACAGGTACAGGATCGGGTCTTCGTCGGACAGGATCTTGTTGGCGGCATCGTAAATCGGCTTGCGCTCGGCGACGCTCGACTTCACGCGGCCGTCGTTGAGCAACTTGTCGACTTCCGCATTGCAGTACTGGCCGTAGTTCAGATTGCCCTTGCAGGTCACGAACTGATGCAGGTTGCCGTCGGGGTCCACGCGGCCCGACCAGCCGTTGTAGAGCACGTCGAAATCGCCGCGATGCGCCGCGTCGAGCGCCGCCGCATAGTCCATCGGCCGCAGCTTCAGGTTGATGCCCGCCTCCGCCAGCATGGCCTGCAACATCTGCGCCATCTGGTTCGCGACCGTGTTGTTGCCGAAGCTCAGCGTGACGTCGACCTTCTCGAAGCCGGCCGACTTCAGCAGCGCCCTGGCCTTGGCGACATCGCGCTTCGTGGTCTTGATCGACGTGTCGTAGTACTGGCCGGAGCGCGGCAGCGCCTGATTGGCCGGGGTGAAGATGCCACCACCGATCACCTGGTTGATGGCATCGCGGTCGATCGCCAGATCGAACGCCTGACGCACCCGCTTGTCACGCAAGGCCTTCGGCGCATTGGCCGCCACGTTGAACGTGAGGCCGTAGTAGCCCAGACCGTCGATGGTGACGAAGTTCAGGTTGGCGTCGCGCTTGACCGACTTCACATCGGAGGGCGAGAGGCGTTCGAGCATGTCGAGCGAGCCGGAGCGAACGTTGGCCAGGCGCACGGTCGTATCCGGAATCGGCAGATAGATGACCTTCTGGATCGGATACTTGTCCGCTTCCCAGAATCCGGGGAATTTCTCCAGCACCACGCGATCGTTCTGTACCCGTTGCACGAACTTGTACGGTCCCGAGCACACGGGACGCGACTGCACGGCGGCGTCGTCGGCGAGTGTCTTTGGTGCGAGCATCATGCCCGCCCGGTCCGACAGCGTGGCGAGCAGCGCGGAATCCGGCGCCTTGAGCACGATGTTGACCGTCGAATCGTCTACGGCGTCGACATGGTCGATGGACGACAACTCGCTCTTGCGATTGCTCGCGGCCATCGTGCGGGCGCGGTCGAGATTGGCCTTGACGGCCTTGGCGTTGAACGGCTCGTCGTCGTGGAACTTCACGCCCTGGCGCAACTTGAACGTCCACGTCTTGCCGTCGGCACTCACGCTCCACGACGTGGCAAGCATCGGCACGAACTTGAGGTCAGTACCGATATCGACGAGCGAGCTGCACAGCGAACGCAACACCATGCGGTCGACGACCTGCGAACTGCGCGCCGGGTCGAGCGAGCCGATGTCTTCCTGCAAGCCGATCCGGATAGTCGATTGCGCCATCGCGGAAGCGGCGCCAGTCGCGAGAATCGCCGCCACAGCCATATCGAGCAGAACCTTGCGCATGCGTGAGACCCCTTGTATGTCGTGATGTTGTAAAGGTGCGTTGCGATGAGTCATGACTGAACTGCGTTGGCGTTGGCGTTCGCGGCGGCTGCGGCGTCGGCCTGCGCCTGCCGCGTGCGGTAGAGCGCCAGCCGTGCGCCGAGCTTGTCGCTCGGCGGTGCGGCCCGCGACGGGCTGGCGCCCGCGTTCTGAATCTCGCGCCAGAAGTGGCAAGCCACTTGCCGACCGTCGGGCAGCACTTCGTCGATCGGCCGTTGCTCCCGGCACGCTGCGCGCGCATGCGGACAGCGCGGATGAAAGCGGCAGCCGGGCGGTGGCGCCGTCGGGCTGGGCAACTCGCCGCCGAGCGGCGCCCGTTCGCGCCGCAGGTGCGGGCGGCTCGCCGGAATGGCCTGCAGCAGCGCCTGCGTGTACGGGTGGAGCGGGTTGTCGAACAGGGCGTCGGCGCTCGCGAGTTCCACAATCTCCCCGAGATACATCACCGCGACGCGATCACTCATATGGCGAATCACGGCGAGATCGTGCGCCACCATGATGAGCGTGAGGCCGAACTCGTGCTTGAGGCGCTCGAGCAAGTTGATGACTTGCGCCTGCACGGAGACGTCGAGCGCCGAGACGGGTTCGTCGCCCACGATCACGCGCGGCTCACCCGCCAGCGCGCGCGCAATGCCGATGCGCTGGCGCTGGCCGCCGGAAAACTCGTGGGGAAAGCGCTGGGCGTAGTCGGGTTGCAAGCCGACAGTGCGCAGCAATTCGGCCACGCGCTCGTCGCGCGCTCGTCCGCGGGCCAGACCGTGCAGCGCAATGGGCTCACCGATCAGGCCGCCCACGGTCATGCTGGGGTTGAGCGATGCAAACGGGTCCTGGAAAACAATCTGCAATTCGCGCCGAAGTCGCCGCATCGCCCCCGCGCCCAGCGTCATGATGTCTTCGCCCTGATACCGCACCTCGCCGCGCGTGGCGTCGATCAGGCGCAGCAGCAGACGGCCGAGCGTGGATTTTCCACAGCCGGATTCGCCGACGATGGCGAACGTCTCGCCCGCCTGAACGGCGAACGACACGCCGTTCACGGCATAGACGGTCGGCGCGCGCGAGAACCCGACGCGATGGCCGCCGAAGTGCTTGGTCAGATCGCGCGCTTCGAGCAGCGGCATCGGGGCATTCGCCTGGGCATTCATGCGACGGCCTCCTCTCTCGGAGCGGGGGGTGGCGTCAGCGCTTCGACGGGCGCCAGCCAGCACGCCACACGGTGCGAACCCGACAATGTGCGCTCGACCGGCACCTCGCGCGTACAACGCGGCTCGGCAAACGGACAGCGCGGCGCGAACCGGCATCCGGCGGGCATGCGCTCGGGCGGCGGCACTGCGCCGCGAATGGTCACGAGCGTGCCCTCGCGCTTGCCGATGGACGGAATCGCGCCCATCAGGCCGATGGTGTAGGGATGCTGCGGATCGTCGAAGATCTCGTCGACGGTGCCGTACTCGACGATGCGCCCGGCGTACATCACGGCAACGTCGTCGGCCACTTCGGCGACCACGCCCAGATCGTGCGTAATGAGCACGACGGCTGTGCCGGTTTCGCGCTGCAAGGTCTGAATCAGCGAAAGCACCTGTGCCTGGATCGTGACGTCGAGCGCGGTCGTCGGCTCGTCGGCGATCAGCAATGCGGGACGATTGGCCAGCGCCATCGCGATCATCACGCGCTGGCGCATGCCGCCGGAGAGTTCGTGCGGATAGTTGTCGAGCCGGGTCTCGGGCGCGGGAATGCGCACGCGCTTGAGCATGTCGAGCGCTTCGGCGCGTGCGGCGCGGCGGTCCAGACCGCGATGGCGGCGAATGCCCTCTTCGATCTGATGCCCGATCGTGAACGCCGGGTTCAGCGACGTCATCGGCTCCTGAAAGATCATCGCCAGACGATTACCGCGCAGATCGGCGAAATCGCGCTCGTCTAGCGCGAGCAGATCGTGCCCTTCGAACCGGGCGCGGCCCGCCACCAGATTGGCCGGCGGGCTGGGCAACAGCCCCATCAGCGCGAGCGACGTCACGCTCTTCCCGCAGCCCGATTCCCCGACGATGCACAGCGTCTTGCCGGGATGCACGGCAAACGAGACGCCGTCGATCAGGTTGGGCGCCTCGGGTGCTTTGGAGAACTTCAGCGACAGTCCGGTGACATCTAGCACCGGCCCAGCATCTGCGGGCATGGTCATCGGGTGTGGGCAGCCATGAATGTTATGCGTGACACGATTATGTCTCCCACACTAGCAAAGTAAATATTAATATTTCTTTTTCATTCGTAAATTTATCTTAAGTTCCACCATGCTCACGTTACGCATGCTGAAGACCTTCCGGCTGGTCGCGCAGACCGGCTCGTTTGCCGCTGCCGCCGAGCGCGCCGCGTTGACGCAGGCCGCCGTCAGCCTGCAGATGCGCGGCCTCGAGGACGCCGTCGGCCAGCGGCTGTTCGACCGGCGCGGGCGGCAGATCACGCTCACGCGGCAGGGGCGCGACCTGTTCCCGCGCGTCGAACAGATTCTGGCGCTCACGGCCGACCTGACGACGACGCCCGTCGATGCCATGGAGGGCCCGGTCACCATCGGTGCGGTGGTCTCCGTCATTGGGGCGCTCTCGCTCGTCGTGGCAGAGCTCAAGACCGCGCATCCACGGCTCGACGTGCGGCTCACATCGGCACGCTCGGACGAACTGACGGATCTCGTCGAACAAGGGGAAGTGGATATCGCAGCGGTGGTTGCGCGCGCCGACGATGCGCGCGCCGACGGCCTGGTCTGGACACCGCTCTACACCGAGCCGATGGTCATGGTCGTCAATCGCGATGTTGACGAGGAGGACCCGCAGCGTATTCTCGATGCGCACGCGTTCCTGCGCTTCGACCGGCGGGTGCGCACGGGGCTCGTCGTCGAGCACGCGTTGCGCGCGGCGAAACTCGGCGTGACCGAATATCTGGAACTCAACTCCATCGAAACCATCGTCGCGCTCGTGCGCAAGAATGTCGGCGTGTCGGTACTGCCGCTGTTGCATCGCGGCGACTGGCATTCCGATCCCCTGTTGCGCATCGTCCCGATTGCGGCGCCGCCGCTGCTGCGCACCGTCGGCATGATTCATCGCGAACACGACGCGCGCACTCACAACATCACGGCCGCGATCGTCGGCATGCTGCACGATGCCTAGCGAGTGAATGTGACAACGGCGCGAACTTCGTCGCGCCGTTGGCCGGATACCACAGGGCAGTCGCTGACTTTCGCTCAATCCCGCGTTTCGAGCGCCTTGTTGATGCGCAGCGCCAGCAGCGTGCAGATAGTGCCGGAGAGCAGGTAGGCGCTCACCGCGATCAGCCCGAACTCGGACGACAGACCCAGCGCGACAAGCGGTGCGAACGCCGCACCCAGAAGCCACGCGAAGTCGGTCGTCAGCGCCGCCCCGGTGTAGCGAAAGCGTTGCTCGAAGTTCGATGTCACGGTGCCTGCCGCCTGTCCGTACGACAGCCCGAGCAGCGCAAAGCCGACCAGAATGAAGATGTCCTGCCGGGTCGAGCCGCCGCCCATCAGGAAAGGTGCGAACAGCGCGAAGATCCCGATGAAGATGGCAAACAGGCCCAGCGTGGTGCGCCGGCCGATGCGGTCGGCGATGCGCCCGGAGATCACCGTGCAGACGATGGCAATCGCCGCGCCGAACAACTGCACGATCAGCACGCTGTCGAGATCCTGCGTGTTCTGCAACGAAATCCACGACAACGGGAAGACCGTGACCAGGTGGAACAACGCGTAGCTCGCCAGCGCGGCAAAGGCGCCGAGAAAGATGTTGTAGCCCTGCGAACGCACCATCTCGCGCGTGCTGATCGGCTCAAGCTGCCCCTCTTCCAGCATCTCGGTGTATTCGTGCGTCACCACGAGCCGCAGTCGCGCAAACAACGCCACGACGTTCACGGCGAAGGCGACATAGAACGGGTAGCGCCAGCCCCACGTCAGGAAGTCGTCCGGCTCGAGACTCCAGTGAAGGAACAGGAACAGACCGCCGGCGATGATGAAGCCGATCGGCGCCCCCAGTTGCCCCATCATCGAATACCAGCCGCGTCGCTGCGGAGGCGCGTTCATCGCCAGCAGCGACGGCAGGCCGTCCCACGAGCCGCCGAAGCCGATGCCCTGCACCAGCCGGAAGCACGCCAGCAGCCAGATCGAGCGCTCGCCGAGGACTGCGTAACCGGGCAGGAATGCCATGCCGGCTGTGGCGGTGCCGAGCACGAACAACGCGGCCGTGAGCTTCACGCTGCGCCCCCAGCGGCGCTGCACGCTCATGAACAGCGCCGTACCGAATGGCCGCGAGATAAAGGCAAACGAGAAAATCGTGAACGCGTACAACAGACCGTGCAGGTCGTCGGCGAACGGGAAGAAAACGTGAGGAAAGACAAGGACCGCGGCAATGCCGAACACGAAGAAGTCGAAGTACTCGGAGGCCCGTCCGACCACCACCCCGACAGCGATTTCCTCCGGCGCGATGCGAGACTTGCTCCCATGATCGTGCGGCCCCGCTGCAGCGGGAGCACCCGGTGGCGTGGGCGATTGATGAGCACTGCTTGACATTATCGGACCCCCTTCGGATCGGGTGACGATGACACACTCGTGCCAGAAAAGCATCGCAGGTATCGCGCGTCGCCGCCATAGGGTTTACCCTAAATTGATGCATCAGGGAGGCGAGTCCATGATGGGTACGGTCTAAGGCTACGGTTCCATGATCGCAGCATGACTTCCCCCAAGTTCCTCCGCGGGGTACTTTTGCTCCCCGCCGCCGCCGCGCTGTTATCCGGTTGCAATACCGTATTGATGTCGCCATCCGGCGATCTCGCGGTAAGGCAGCGGGATCTCATCATCATCTCAACCGTATTGATGTTGCTGATCATCGTGCCGGTGATCGTGCTGACATTGCTGTTCGCGTGGCGATACCGGGCGTCGAACAAGGACGCCGTGTACACCCCCGAGTGGGACCACTCGACATTGCTCGAACTGCTGATCTGGTCGGCGCCGCTGCTCATCATCATCGCGCTCGGCGCCCTGACGTGGGTAAGCACGCACAAGCTCGACCCCTACCGCCCGCTCGAGCGTATCGACGCCAGACGCGAGATTCCGCCGGACACACGTCCGCTCACGGTGCAGGTCGTGGCGATGGACTGGAAGTGGCTGTTCTTCTATCCCGATCAGGGCATCGCGACCGTCAACGAGCTGGCAGCGCCAGTGGACCGGCCGATTCGCTTCGAGATCACGTCGACGACCATGATGAACTCGTTCTTCGTGCCCGCACTGGCCGGTCAGGTCTACGCGATGCCTGGCATGGAGACGAAGCTGCATGCAGTCATCAACCGGCCCGGCATCTATGACGGCTTCTCGGCGAACTACAGCGGTGCAGGCTTCTCCGGCATGCGCTTCAAGTTCCACGGTCTCTCGCCGGAAGCCTTCGACGCCTGGGTGCAGCAGGTCAAGACCAAGGGCGACAACCTCACGGTCGACAAGTATCAGGCGCTGGCGCAGCCGAGCGAATGGGTGCCGGTGCACTACTTCGGCGATGTGGCCCCCAACCTTTACAGCGCGATCCTGAACCGATGCGTGCTGCCCGGGCAGGCCTGTCTGAAGGACATGATGGATCAGCCCAACCATCGGCACGCGAGCACCACGATCCGGAACGGCAAGGCCGACGCACTGCTCGCCGACGCCATGTGCACCGCCGAGAACACGGTGCAGTTCGCGGCGCAGACCCCGATTAACGGACGTGCGCCGGGTGTCGGACTGACGCAGTGATGCGCGCCACGCCCAACCCTCGACAATGATGCGCCTCGTGCGCGAATGATCCCAGGTTCGAGCTTATGGACATCGTCAAGCTGATCTTCGGCCGCCTCACGATCGAGGCAATCCCGTACCACGAACCGATTCTGCTCGCCACGTTCGCGGGTGTGGCGATCGGCGGCGTGGTGGTGGTGGGGGCCCTTACCTACTTCAAGCTGTGGGGCTACCTGTGGCGCGAGTGGTTCACGAGCATCGATCACAAGCGGATCGGCGTGATGTACGTGATCCTGGGTATCGTCATGCTGCTGCGCGGCTTCGCCGACGCCGCGATGATGCGCATGCAGCAGGCGGTCTCGTTCGGCGACAACATGGGGTATCTGCCACCCCACCACTACGATCAGATCTTCACCGCGCACGGCGTGATCATGATCTTCTTCGTGGCGATGCCGCTCGTGACCGGCCTCATGAACTTCGTGGTGCCGCTGCAGATCGGTGCGCGCGACGTGGCGTTCCCGTTCCTCAACAACTTCAGCTTCTGGATGACGGCGAGCGGCGCCGTGCTCGTGATGATGTCGCTCTTCGTCGGCGAATTCGCGCGCACCGGCTGGCTCGCGTATCCGCCGTTATCGGGGGTGCTGCAAAGCCCCGACGTCGGCGTCGATTACTACATATGGGCGTTGCAGATCGCGGGGGTCGGGACATTGCTCTCGGGGATCAACCTGCTCGTGACGATCGTGAAGATGCGCGCGCCCGGCATGACGATGATGCGCATGCCGGTCTTCACGTGGACGTCGCTGTGCACCAACGTGCTGATCGTGGCCGCCTTCCCGGTACTCACCGCCGTGCTGGCGCTGCTCGCGCTCGATCGCTACGCCGGCTTCAACTTCTTCACGAACGATCTCGGCGGCAACGCCATGATGTACGTGAACCTGATCTGGATCTGGGGCCACCCCGAGGTCTACATTCTCGTGCTGCCGGTGTTCGGCGTGTTCTCCGAAGTGGTGTCCACGTTCTCCGGCAAGCGCCTGTTCGGTTACGCGTCGATGGTCTATGCGACGGTCGTGATCACGGTGCTGTCGTACCTCGTCTGGCTGCACCACTTCTTCACGATGGGCTCGGGCGCCAGCGTGAATTCGTTCTTCGGTATCACGACGATGATCATCTCGATACCGACCGGCGCGAAGATGTTCAACTGGCTGTTCACGATGTATCGCGGCCGGATCCGGTTCGAAGTGCCGATGCTCTGGACCGTCGGCTTCATGGTGACGTTCGTGATCGGCGGCATGACCGGCGTGCTGCTCGCGGTGCCGCCCGCCGACTTCTCGCTGCATAACGGCCTGTTCCTGATCGCCCACTTCCACAACGTGATCATCGGCGGTGTGATCTTCGGCGTGATGGCGGCCATTACCTACTGGTTCCCGAAAGCGTTCGGCTACCGGCTCGAACCGTTCTGGGGCAAGTGTTCGTTCTGGTTCTGGTTCATCGGCTTCTACGTGGCCTTCATGCCGCTGTACCTGCTGGGCCTGATGGGCGTGACGCGCCGCCTGAGCCACTTCGACGACATGTCGCTGCAGATCTGGTTCCAGCTCGCCGCCGTGGGCGCGGTGCTCATCGCGATCGGTATCGGGTGCTTCATCATCCAGTTGATCGTGAGCTTCATGCGCCGCGAGCAACTGCGCGACGACACCGGCGATCCGTGGCATGGCCGTACGCTCGAGTGGTCGACCTCGTCGCCGCCGCCGGTCTACAACTTCGCCTTCACCCCGCTCGTACACGACAACGACGCCTGGTGGCAGATGAAGCAGTACGGCTTCCAGCGCCCGCAGGACGGCTTCATTCCGATTCACATGCCGAAGAACACGTCCGCAGGCATCTTCCTCGCCGGGCTGGCGACGGTCCTCGGCTTCGGACTCATCTGGCACATGTGGCTGGTGGTGATCGTGGCGTTCGTCGCGATGCTGGCGGTGGCCATCGGTCACACGTTCAACTATCACCGCGATTACTACATCCCGGCCGATCAGGTCGAACACACGGAGGCAGCGCGCACGCGACTGCTCACCCAGCATGTCTGATACGACCGCACCCTTCCCGGCAGGCGGCGCCCCGCTCGGCGCCCACACGCCGGCGCCGCCGCGCGACGGCGAGCTGAAGTTCATGATGACGAGCGACTATCATCCGCCCAATGGCACGCTGCTCGGCTTCTGGGTGTACCTGATGAGCGACTGTCTCGTGTTCGCCTGCCTGTTCGCCGCGTACGGCGTGCTCGGACGCAATTACGCAGGCGGGCCGACCGGCGCTGAGCTGTTCGAACTGCCGCTCGTGGCGATCAACACGACCTTCCTGCTGCTCTCGTCGATCACCTACGGCTTTGCAATGCTGGAGATGCAGAAGCGCCATCAGGGCGCCACGCTCGGCTGGCTCGCCATTACCGGGATGCTCGGCGCGGCGTTCCTCTCGCTGGAACTGTACGAATTCGCGAACCTCATTCGCGAAGGTGCCGGGCCGCAGCGCAGCGCCTTCCTGTCGTCGTTCTTCACGCTCGTGGGCACCCACGGGCTGCACGTGACGTTCGGCATCGTCTGGCTCATCACGCTGATGGTGCAGGTCGGTAAGCACGGCCTCATGCCGGCGAATCGCCGCCGACTGATGTGCCTGTCGATGTTCTGGCACTTTCTTGACGTCGTCTGGATCGGCGTCTTCACGTTCGTCTATCTGATGGGAGTGCTGCCGTGAGCACCCACGACTCGACCCTCCACGACGCCGACGGTCATGGCCACGACCATGACCACGATCACGACGAAGGCCCGCACAGCACACTGCGCGGCTACGCGACGGGCTTCATCCTCTCGGTCATCCTCACCGCGATTCCGTTCTGGTTCGTGATGGGCAACGTGTTCGAGCGATCGAGCACGACGGCGATCCTGATCCTGTTCCTCGCCGGCATCCAGATCATCGTGCACATGATCTACTTCCTGCACATGAACGGGAAATCCGAGGGCGGCTGGAACCTGTTGTCGCTGATTTTCACGATCGTGCTCGTCGTGATCACGCTCTCGGGCTCGCTCTGGGTGATGTATCACCTGAACCAGAACATGATGCCGGGTATGATGCAGGATACGAAGAACCTACCCTGAACGGCATTTCCCTTGAGCAGCAATCGACTTCATGATTCGGGGGGCGCACAGCGTCCCCCGCGCACTTCCGGTGCGCCCTCCCGCCCCTCCCCCCTCCGGCTGGTCATCCTCGGTGTCATCACGCTCGTGCTGGTGTCCGTCTTCGCCTCGCTCGGCACGTGGCAGCTGCATCGCCGCGCGTGGAAGCTCGAGCTGATCGAGCGTGTGAACTCGCGGGTCCATGCCCCGGCCACGCCCGCCCCCGGGCGAGCGCAGTGGCCAACGGTCAACGCGACCGACGATGAGTACCGTCACGTCTCGCTGACCGGGACCTTTGCGTTCGACAAGGACACCCTCGTGCAGGCCGTGACCGATCTGGGCGGCGGGTATTGGGTACTCACCCCGTTGCGCACGCCGGATGGCACCGACGTGCTGATCAACCGCGGTTTCGTGCCGCCGGGCTGGAAGGAAGCGGTACCGGCGACGCCGGCCGGCGAAGTTACCGTGAGCGGCCTGCTGCGCATGACCGAGACCGGCGGCGGCTTCCTGCGCAAGAACGCACCGTCGGAGAACCTCTGGTATTCGCGCGACGTGCAGGCCATTGCGGCCGCACGGGGGTTGAGCGCAAGCGACGTGGCGCCGTTCTTCATCGACGCTGACGCCGCGCCTGGGGCGAACGCTGCAAATGGGGCACAAAACGCCGTGCGCGGCGACGCCGAAGCCATGACCAGCGCCGCCCCGGCGCGCGATTACCCGGTGGGCGGACTGACCGTCGTGCAGTTCCCGAACAATCACATGAGCTATCTGCTGACGTGGTACGCGCTCGCGATCATGTCGGCCGTGGCAGGCTGGTTCGTCATTCGCATGGAGCTGCGCAAGCGCGCCGACTGACGCATCGGGTGCTGCATCGATGGCGGCGCCGCCCTCACCCGCGACGCGGATTCACACCGCGGCTGCCGCAATGGCAGTCGCGATTCGCGTCGCAATCTCCGGCAGCCGCGCGTCGTCGAGCGCGGCGTAGCCCAGCACCAGTCCCGGCCCCGTGGCCTGCGACCGCGTGAACTCCCCCAATCCCTCCACGAACACGCCCTGATCTCGCAGCGTGGCGACCAGCGCCGCCTCGTCGGCATGTGGCGGCAGCCACAGCACGCAATGAAATCCGGCATGCTCGCCCGTGATTCGGCAGGGCACGGGCAATCGTGCGCGCAGCGCGTCGAGCAGCAGGTTACGCCGCCGCAAATACACGCTGCGGGAAGCGCGCAGATGACGCGCGAAATCCCCCGCGTCGATATAACTGGCGAGCGCCATCTGCTCGACAAGGCTGTTGGCGCGCCCCGACGCCGAGCGCAGACCCGCAATGCGCGCGAGTAACGCGGGAGGTGCCAGCAGATAGCCGATGCGCAGCGACGGAAACAGCGACTTGTTGAAACTGCTGCAATGGATCACCCGCCCCTGCGCGTCGACGGCCTTGAGCGCCGGCAACGGCGCGCTGCCGTAGCTGAACTCGCTGTCGTAGTCGTCTTCCACGATCCACACGTCACGCGCTGCCGCCCATGACAGCAGTTGCATGCGGCGATTGATCGACATTGTGCTGCCCAGCGGTGCCTGATGGGCCGGCGTGACGTAGGCGATGCCGGGACGTCCTGCCCCCACCCGCTCGGCGGCGTCGACGTCGAAGCCCTCGTCGTCGACCGGCACGCTCAGGCAGCGCTGCGGCGAGGCACGCAACGGCGACAACAACGACGCCAGGTTCTTGTAGCCAGGGTCTTCGAGGTAGAACATCGTCTCGTCGTTGGCGAGCACGTCGGTCACGAGATCGATGGCGTGGCGAATGCCCGTGGTCACAACGATTTCGTCGGCTTCACACGCAATGCCGCGCGTCATGCGCACGTAGCGCGCAATGCTCTCGCGCAGCGGCAAATAGCCACGCGGGTCGGTGTCTGCCAGCAATTCCGGCGTAACGGCCCGCAGTGCGCGGTTCATATGCCGCCGCCACGCGCCGAGCGAGAACAGTGCCGTGTCGACCGAGCGGCCGGTCTTGAGCGCAAGCGACGCCGCAGTCTCAGGCAAAGGCGCCGCCTGTGAAGTCGTATCCTCGGCGTCTCGGACATCGCGGGTCGCCTCGTTCGATGCGACGCCTGTCACAAGGTCGGCCACCACTTCGGTCCCCGCACCCACACGGCTTGCCACATAGCCCTCGAGCGTCAGCTGCTCGAACGCAAGCGCCACGATCCCGCGCGACACGCCCCATCGCTCGGCCAGCGTGCGTGTGGACGGCAGACGATCGCCTCGTCGCAACTCCCCGGCCAGAATCCGCTCGCGCACACAGCGGTAAACCCACGCCTGGCGGGTCTCCTTCTCATGACGGCTGGAGAGCGGCAATTCGAGCGAGGGGCTGAAATGGCGTCGGCGCATGGTGGCGGTCGTCGGGAAGCGTCATGGAATTGCCACGCACCTGCTCCCGAAACGGCCAACAAAGTGGCCCAATCGGACATGCGACAAATGGCGCTTCGAATTATACAAGTTAGCCCTTATCCTTATCGACATGACGCAGGTTCCGCAGACTGCAACGCGGCAGGCGTTCCCCCCAAATCAAGAGATCAGTGGAGAGATTCGATGGAGTTGGCACAACGAGAAGCGGTCGGGGCCAAGTACAGCGCCGCCGCCATGCAGCGCGCCCAGGCCCTCACATGGGAAGCGACGGAGAAGATCGCGGCCCTCATCAAGCCCGGCATGCGTGAGTCCGAAGCGATTGCCGCGAGCAAGACGCTGCTCGGCACGCTCGGCATGGACCGCATCTGGCATCCCGTGCTGATCCGCTTCGGCGAGAACACGCTGCGCACGTTCAGCGAACGCAGCAACAACGATCCGGTGCTCGGCGACGACGACATCTACTTCATCGATATCGGCGTGGTCTTCGGCGCGCACGAAGGTGATTGTGGCTTTACGCGCACCACCGGCACCGATCCCGAAATGCAACGCTGCGCCGACGACGCCAAGCGTCTGTTCGACATCGTGCATGCCCACTGGCGCGCGCAAGGCGTGAGCGGACAGGCACTGTACGAATTTGCCAAGGCGCAGGCAGAGGACATGGGCTGGGTGCTCAACCTCGACATCAAGGGGCACCGCGTGAGCGACTTCCCGCACGCCATCTACAAGGGCGGCAAGCTCGGTGATCTGGCCGACACGCCCAACGGCGGCCTGTGGATTCTCGAGATTCAGATCGCGCACCCGACGCGTCCGTTCGGCGCCTTCTACGAAGATCTGCTGGTCTGATCGCTGACGCAGACCGCGTGGCGACGGCGCAACAATCCCGAGGTCATTTCCGATCTTTGGGCGCCGTTGCGCGTCGCCTCCCCCGTCATTTCGACGGGGAAATCCCCCCGCCTCATCTGACCCCATATCCCCTCTCGCGCACGCCGGTGAACGTGTGCGGGCAGTTGTGCGAATTGTCCAGTGCCACGCGAAAGTGCGTTGTGGCCCGTCGTCAGGACTTTTGACGCATCTTTCCCCAATTACCGGTTATGCGGTACCGTTCGATAGTCGATGGAACATAGTCCCGTGACAGTCTTGCAGCGGAGACGTCGCCCCGGAACCTTGCCGGCCTCAGGCAACGGTACGAAGGCGAGCTGCCTGTCATGTGTCTCCATCGTCGGCGCAGTTGAAGTCTTCCTTTATCTCGCCCATCTCGCTCAGACAAGAACCACAGAAAGACGATGAAAAATCCAACGTTCACCAAAGCGCTTTTCGCGACAGCCCTGAGTTGTGCGCTGTTCAACGTTCACGCCGCCTCGCAGGCGCCGGTCGGTGCCGAGAACGGCATGGTCGTGACGGCCCAGCACATCGCGTCGAAGGTCGGCGTCGATGTCCTCAAGGCCGGCGGTAACGCCATCGATGCAGCCGTTGCCGTAGGCTACGCGCTCGCCGTGGTGTATCCGGCGGCGGGCAACATCGGCGGCGGCGGCTTCATGACGATCCAGCTGGCCGACGGCCGCAAGACCTTCCTCGACTTCCGCGAGAAGGCACCGCTGGCCGCGACCGCCAACATGTATCTCGACAAGGACGGCAACGTCATCAAGGGCGCCTCGACCACCGGCTATCTGGCCGTGGGCGTGCCGGGCACCGTGTCGGGCATGGAATACGCGCGTGAGAAGTACGGCACGAAGACGCGTCAGCAACTGATCGCGCCGGCCATCACGCTGGCCGAGAAGGGCTTCGTGCTCGAACAGGGTGACGCCGACATGCTGTGGACGTCGACCAAGGACTTCGAGAAGGATCGCGCGAACTCGGGCGCCATCTTCCTGAACAAGGGCCAGCCGTTCCAGCCGGGCGAGCGCCTCGTGCAGAAGGATCTCGCGCGCACGCTCAAGCTGATCAGCGCCAAGGGCACGGACGGCTTCTACAAGGGTGAAGTGGCCGACAAGCTCGTCGCGTCGATGAAGGCAGGCGGCGGCATCATCACGCAGGCCGATCTCGATCAGTACAAGACGCGCGAACTGGCCCCGGTCGAGTGCGACTATCGCGGCTATCACGTGGTGTCGGCACCGCCCCCGAGCTCGGGCGGCGTGGTGATCTGCGAGATCATGAACATTCTCGAAGGCTACCCGATGAAGGAGCTGGGTTATCACTCGGCGCAGGGGGTGCATTACACCATCGAGGCGATGCGTCACGCGTACGTCGACCGCAACAGCTATCTGGGTGATCCGGACTTCATCAACAACCCGATCGCGCACCTGCTCGACAAGAACTACGCGGCCAAGATTCGTGCCGCCATCAACCCGCAGAAGGCCGGTATCTCGCAAGAGATCAAGCCGGGTGTGCCGCCGCATGAGGGCAGCAATACCACGCACTACTCGATCATCGACAAGGACGGCAATGCCGTGTCGGTCACCTACACGCTCAACGACTGGTTCGGCGCGAAGGTCATGGCCAATGGCACCGGCGTGCTGCTCAACGATGAAATGGACGACTTCACCGCCAAGGTGGGCGTGCCGAACCTGTACGGTCTGATCCAGGGTGAAGCGAACGCCATCGGGCCGGGCCGCCGTCCGCTGTCGTCGATGAGCCCGACCATCGTCACCAAGGACGGCAAGCCGGTCATGGTCGTGGGCACCCCGGGCGGCAGCCGCATCATCACGGCCACGCTGCTCACGATGCTCAACGTCATCGACTACGGCATGACGCTGCAGGAAGCTGTCGATGCGCCGCGCTACCACCAGCAATGGATGCCTGAAGCGACCAACATCGAGGCGTTCGCGCTGAGCCCGGACACGCAGAAGATCCTCGAGAGCTGGGGTCAGAAGTTTGCCGGCCCGCAACCGGCGAACCACGTGGCCGCAATTCTGGTCGGTGCGCCGTCGCTCGGCGGCAAGCCGATCGGCAAGAACCGCTACTACGGCGCGAACGATCCGCGTCGCAATACGGGTCTCGCACTCGGGTACTGATGCCGCAGGCAGATCCGGGCAGTGTCCGGATCTCTCGCGACACATCGACAACGGGGGCCGCTTTCGCGGCCCCCGTGCTTTTGTAGCACGCCGGCATTGGCGGCGACGGCATCAACGCCGATGATCGACGGCGCGTGCCAGCCGTTCCCCGGTGAACTGCACGAGCGTAACGAGCGCCACCAGGATGGCGATCACATTGAACATCACGCTGGTCTCGTAGCGCTCATAGCCGTAGCGCACCGCGAGATCCCCCAGCCCGCCCGCGCCGACGGCACCGGCCATCGCCGACGCACCGACCATGGCGATCACCGTCACCGTCGCGCCGCCGAGAATCGCCGGCAGCGCCTCCGGCAACAGCACGTGACGCACGATATGCCAGCGCCGGCATCCCATTGCGCGCGCCGCCTCTATCAGGCCCGGATCGATCTCGCGCAGACCGACCTGCGTCACGCGGGCGAAGAACGGCACCAGGTGGACGGCGAGCGGCACCACGGCCGCCCATGTCCCCATCGTCGTGCCGACAATCCAGCGGGTGACCGGGAGCAACGCCACCAGCAAGATAATGAACGGCACCGCGCGAAACAGATTCACGGTGACCGAGAGCACCCGGTTCAGGCGCGGGCGCGGCGCCAGGCCGCCCGGAGCGGTCACGACCAGAACCACGGCCAGCAGCATGCCAAGCGCAAAGACGATGGCGCACGCGCTGGCCACCATCAACAACGTTTCGCCGAACGCGCGAAGGTATTTGTCGAGCATAGGGATTCCGGATTCAGTAGGCTTGCGCCTGCGCGCGAGTGGCCGTTTGCGTGGGCTTGCCTTGCCACGCGCGTTGCAGCGGACGAAGCAGCGCGCGCGTGGCCTCCGACAGCGGATTGGCGAAGACTTCGTCGACTGGCCCAAGCTCGGCGATATGGCCCTGATCGAGCACCAGCACGCGGTCGCAGGCCTGATGGATCACGCCCATGTCATGCGTGATGAGCACGACCGTCAGGCCGAACTCGCGCTGCACGTCGCCGAGCAGCGTGAGAATTGCCTCGGTCGTCTCCGGGTCGAGCGCCGACGTGGCTTCGTCGCACAGCAAGATCTCGGGCCGGTGCACGAGCGCGCGCGCAATGCCGACCCGTTGTTTCTGCCCGCCGGAGAGCATGGCGGGATAGGCGTCGGCCTTGCCCGAGAGGCCCACGAGCGCAAGCAACGCGTTCACGCGCGGTGCGATCTGCGCTTTCGGCACGCCCGCCACGCGCAGCGGCAGCGCCACATTTTCGAAAACGGTCTTCGCCGAGAGCAGGTTGAAGTGCTGAAAGATCATGCCGATGCGGCGGCGCAGCCCGACCAGCGCGTCTTCGTCGAGCGAGCCGACATCGACGCCATCGACCTTGACGTGGCCATGACTGGGCCGCTCCAGCGCGTTGATCGTGCGCAGCAGCGTCGACTTGCCCGCGCCACTGCGGCCGATGATGCCGAAGGACTCGCCGCGTTGCACCGCGAACGAGATGTCCTGCAGTGCGGCGCTCGACGCGCCGGCGTAGACCTTGCCGAGACCGTCGAAAGTGATATGGGCCACTTCACGCGCGGCCGCCGTGGGCAGACGCGTGACCGGGGCAGTCGTGGCATGGCGGGTCGTCATGGTGGTGTCCTCGCAGTTCGATGTCGGTTTGGCGCGTGGATCAGAACGCCGGGACGACCGAGCCCTGGTACTTCGTCTCGATGAACTTGCGCACTTCCTCGGAGTGATAGGCCTTGACGAGCGGCGCAACCCACGACGCGTTCTTGTCCTTCTCGCGCACGGCGATGATGTTCACGTAGGGATTGTTTTCGCGCTTTTCCACCGCAATGCCGTCACGCGTGGCGATGAGGCCGACCTGATAGGCGAAGCTGTTGACGATGGCCGAGGCGTCGACGTCGGGCAGCGAGCGCGCGAGCACGACCGATGCGCTTTCGATGAACTCGAGCTTGCGCGGGTTGGCGGTCACGTCGGCGAGCGTGGCGGTGCCGGTGTACGGATCGAAGCCGTCGCGCAATTTGATGAGACCGTGATCGCGCAGAATCACGAGTGCCCGCGTCTGATTGCTCGGATCGTTCGGCAACCCGATCTTCGCACCGTTCGGCAGCGCTTCGAGCGATTTGTACTTCTTCGAATAGAAGGCGATGGGCGAGATCAGCGTGTCGGCCACGGCCACGATCTTGTAGCCGCGCTGCTTGACCTGATCGCGCAGGAACGGGATGTGCTGGAACGAGTTGGCGTCGAGATCGCCGTTGTTGAGTGCCTCATTGGGGCTCGCCGTGCCCGTTATCACGACAGGTTCCACGTTCAGGCCGCGCGACTTCGCGACCTTCGTGACCACTTCCCAGATTTCCTCGTCGACGCCGCCGCGCACGCCGACCTTGAGCGGCTTGTCGGCCGCCTGCGCGCCGACCGTACCGAACGCGCCGACAGCCAGGGCGAGCGAGAGACTGCCGAGCAGTCGAAACAATTGGCGGCGTTGCATGAGGAACTCCCCTTGTAATGGTTTGGGTGATGCCGTAACAGGCGAACGCACAGTCTAGGAAGCCGGCCTGCGCAACGTCCAATAACCAATTGCGCAAAGCAAATACCCGCGGCCGCGCAGAGCTTTCGCACCCCGCAACGTCTGGACTTGTAACTTTTTGTAATACGCCGACGGGAAATTCAGGAACTCACCGCGAGCGCGCCGTCCAACAGGTTTCCCCCGTGTACTGCGTCAAGGCGTTGCGAGGCGGCCGTCCGGCCCGCGCGACATCGTGTGGTCCTGCATGCACGCACCGTCCCCGCCCATCAACCGCTCACTACGGAATCGCGTGAAGATGTCTGTCCTGTGGCACCAGTACCCCGCCTTCGATCCCGCCCTGCCCCGTCTCTATCGCGTGTCGCCGCGTGTCATCGCGCTCGCGCGTCTGATGCTTTTTGGCGTGATCCTGTTGATCGCCGGACTGCCGGTGAGCGACGCGCTGGCTGCGAACGCGCACCCCACGAGCACGGGAAAACGTCGTCACGACGCCACCAAGAAGAAAAAAGCCACAGCCAAGGCCCCGGCAAAGGCTGCGCACCGGAAGCAGGCTGCTGCGGCCAGCACTTCGCGCAAGCGTGCGGCGAGCCAGCACGCGAAGGCGGCGCCGGCGCGCAAGACAGTCAAGGGGAAGGCCGTGCACAAGTCGCCGCGTCAGGCGAAGGCGGCGGTAAAGCGTGCGCCGAAGGTCGCGCATCGCAAGACTGCGCCGAAAGCGGCAGCGGCGGCAGCGGCTTCACCGAAAAAGGGCGCAAAGAAGGCACAGGCGGCGCAACTCAGCACCGACGCAAAACCCCGTCTGCTCGCGCGTTGCGGGTTCACGGCGGCGTCGCGAAAGCGTCTGTTCTCGCGCTCGGTCTACGTCGTCGACGAGAAGACACGCACGCCGCTCTTCGCGCTGAATGCCGATCAGGTGCGGCCCATTGCGTCGCTCACCAAATTGATGACGGCGGTGGTCTGGCTCGATAGCGGCCCGGCCATGCGTGTGCCATTGACCGTCACGAACGCCGACCTCGACACGCTCAAGTTCACCCGTTCGCGTCTGCTGGTCGGCTCGACGCTCTCGCGCGCCGAGATGCTTCATATCTCGTTGATGGCGTCGGAGAACCGTGCGGCGGCTGCGCTCAGCCGCGACTATCCGGGCGGGCGTCCGGCGTTTATCGCCGCCATGAACGCGAAAGCGCGTGCATTGAACATGCCCAACACGCGCTTCGAAAACTCGACGGGACTCTCGCCGCGCAATGTGTCGACGGCGCGCGAACTGGCGCGGCTGGTACGTGCGTCCAACGGCTATCCGCTGATCCGCCGCTATTCCATCGATCATCAGCAGCGCGTGCAAACGGGCAAGGGACAGCTGCAATACGTGAACACCAACCGGCTCGTGCGCTACGGCAAAGTCCACGCGAGCGTGCAGAAGACCGGCTTCATCAACGAATCGGGGCACAACATGGTCATGCGCGTGATGGTGCACAAGCAACGCCCCGTGATCGTGACGATGCTCGGCAGCGACACCCCGGAAGGCTCGCGCCTGGATGGCGTTCGTATTGCGCACTGGCTGTCGTGTTCATTGCGCTGACGCGAGCGCGTTGCGCTCCCCCACAACCTCGCCAGCCCCGGCGCGCCTAGCGAATACGGTCGAACAGCGGCGACGACTGGCTTGCCGCCGCCAGCTCGGAGGCCGCAGCGAGCAACGCGGGCCCAAGCTGTGCCATCCGCGCTTCGTCGAGACGCATCAACGGCCCGGCGATACTGATCACACCGAGCGCCGGATACCCCCGACGCAGAATCGGCGCTGCCATCGCCGTCATGCCCGGTGAGAAGACCTCATTGATCGTGGCGTAGCCGCGCTCACGCGCCGCACTCAGAAACGCCAGCAGCCCCTGCACGGTCGTGGGTGCGTTCGGGCCGTAGTCGCTCGGCTTGCCGAAGCCCTGACGACTCACGAGCGCCAATGCCCGCTCGTCGGTCATCGTCATCATCCACGCATGCCCGGTCGCGGAGCACGACAACACCGTGTCCATGCCCATGTCCGGGTCGTACTTCAATCCCTTGATCGCCCCCTGCGCCTTCGCGACCCACGTAATGCGATCGCCATCGACAATGGCCATGCGCACCAGCTCGCCGGAGGTCTCCGCCAGACGATCCAGAATCGTTTGCGCCATGTCGACGATGCCGGACGTGCTCAGGAAACTCAGCCCCAGTCCGACCAGTTTGGTCGTGAGCACGTAGTCGCCATGCTCGCGCAACTGCCGCACGTACCCGAACGACTTCAGATCGGTCAGCAGTCGGTGGCAAGCGCTGCGGGGAATATCGAGCTCGTCCGCAATGAACGCAAGCGGGGTGCCCCCCACTTGCTGCGCCAGCAGTTCGAGAATTGCGAGCGTTCGCTCCATCACACCGTTCATCGTTGCGTCTCCGTTTTCCGCATTGTGACACTCAATTCCAGTCTGGAATAGTGTTCCACCACTCTCACTAAGATCACGCTTGCCAGCCCCGGAGGTGTCCTGGGCGGCCCCCGATGTGATCGCCAGCGACATGCGGCGACGGCGGAACCGACTGCGGCAGATGCCGATGTTCAGGCCGCCGTGCGGCTGCCACGATGGGGCATAACGACAGATAACGGCTAGGAGACAGGCATGACTCACGTAACGACCTCGGCGTCGGACACGTCGATGCAGACACGGGCGGTCACCGCCGCCACGATCGGCACCGCACTCGAATGGTTCGACTTCACGCTTTACGGTGCGCTGGCGGCGACGTTGCTGCCCAAACTTTTCTTCCCGGCGATGGAGCCGACCTCGGCATTGCTCGCGTCGCTCGCCACGTTCGGCGTGGGCCTGGCCGCCCGACCGCTGGGCGCCATCATCTGTGGCTCGCTGGGCGACAAGTTCGGCCGCCGCAACCTGATGCTCGCGACCGTTTCGGTGATGGGTGTGGCGTCGGTACTCATGGGATTGCTGCCAACCTACGCGCAGATCGGCATCTGGGCACCTATCCTGCTCGTGGTGCTGCGCATCGTGCAGGGCTTCGCGCTCGGCGGCGAGTCGACCGGCGGGCAGTTGATGGCCATCGAGCACGCCAGTCCCGAGCGACGCGGCATGTTTTCGGGTCTGCTGGGCATTTGCTCGCCGGTGAGCCAGATCCTGGCGAATGCCGCGCTGTTCGGTTTGTCGGCATCGCTCTCGGCCGAGGCGTTCGAGTCGTGGGGCTGGCGTGTGCCGTTCGTGTTGAGCTTTCTGCTCGTGATCGTGGGCGTCTACATCCGGCTCAAGGTGCATGAGACGCCGGCATTTGCCGCGATGAAATCCGCCACGCAGGTCGTCAAGGTCAGCAATCCGTTGCGCAATGCCGTGCGCCTTCATTACAAGCCGCTGATCCGCTGGACGCTCTTCTTCTGTGGGCCTGCCGCGATCTTCTATCTCATCGTGGTGTTCTCGTTGAGCTACATCACCAAGACGCTTGGCGTGCCGAAGCAAACCGGGTTCATGCTGCTCATGGGGGCCAACGTTTTCGCCATCTTCGGCGCGCTGATCGGCGGCGCCCTCAGCGATCGCATCGGCCGCAAGAAAGCGCTGGCCATCGGCTCGTGCGCCACGCTCGCGATCTCGCTCGTCTATTTCTCCGTGCTCGATACGCGCAGCTTCGTGCCGATGCTGCTCATCATGGGCCTGTTCCTCGGTTTCACGCAGTACCAAAGCGGCATTCAGCCGGTCGCGTTCGCCGAAGCGTTTCCGACCAACGTCCGCTACTCCGGCTCCGCGCTCGCCTATACCGGCGCCAACCTGCTGACCGGTGGCCCGATGCCGATGGTGGCGGTCTGGCTGCTCTCCATCAGCAACGGTTCCCCCTGGGCGGTCGTGGCCTTGTGCGCGACGCTCAATGTGATTTCGCTCGCCGCCATCCTGATCGGGCCGGAGACGCGTGGCATCGACATGCACCGCACCGATTCCGCGCAGGCGCTCACGGGGGATGCCTCAAGTGCCGCGCCGCTCGATGCGCACGGCAGCATGCCCCACCGTCATTGATTGTTGTCTTTCCCTGGAATCGAATTGCACACCATGTCCGACCTTGTCTACATTCTCAACGGCCCGAACCTCAACATGCTCGGCAAGCGCGAGCCGCATCTCTACGGGCACACGACGCTCGCCGAGATCGAGGCCGCCACACGCGCACTCGCCGCCCGCCTGGAACTGCGTTGCGAGTTCAGGCAGACGAACAGTGAGGCGACGATGGTGGATTGGCTGCAGGAAGCCTTCGAAGCCGATGCCGGTGTCGTGCTCAATCCGGCCGGCTTCTCTTTCCGGTCGATTCCGGTGCTCGATGCGGCGAAGTTGCTGCGACGCCCGCTGATCGAGGTGCACATCACCAACATCCACAAACGCGAGGAGATTTACCGGCACTCGTTGATCTCGAGCGTCGCGACCGGCGTGATTTGCGGGCTCGGCGTGCAAGGCTATTCCCTGGCATTGCACGCCTTGGCCGGCATGCTCGCTAGCGCTCACGCGCCCGCGCGTGCCAGCATCCCCACACTGCCGTAGCGAACAGCAGCAAGGCGCCCGCACCGATCACGGCGTTGAAGCCCTGATTGAAGGCCGTATTCGCCAGCGACGTGAGCGAGTCGGCCAGCGGTGCGGGCAGATGCTCCGCGACGAGTTGCGCCTCGTCCAGGCTGTCGCGCACGACTTCGGGAAGCGCGGCCGTTTGCGGGACATGCATCGCGCGACCGTAGACGAACGTCAGCAAACTGCCCATGAATGTCACGCCCAACGCCCCGCCAAGTTCGTAGGAGACCTCCTCGACCGACGCGGCCATCCCCGCGCGCTCGGGCGGAGCACTCTGCATGATGGTGCTCGATGCCGCCGTCATGGTGGCGCCCACGCCGAGGCCGAGCGTTGCCAATGAGAGGATCGACAGCGTGAGGCCCATGTCGCGGAAGAACAGGTAGCCCGCCATGCCGGCGGCCGACATCGTCAGCGCAATCGGCAACAGACGCGTGCTGCCCATGCGCGGCAACAACCGTCCGGCGATGGGGCCGGCCACGAACGCCGCCAGCGACAACGGCATGTTGGCCCAGCCCGCCTCCAGCGGTGTATAACCCAGCACCAGTTGCAGGCGCTGGCTGAACACCAGTTGCATGCCGATGAGTGCGGCGGCGGCCATCAGTGCGGCGGCCACGGCACCCGCGAAAGCCGGATTGCGGAACAACGTGAAGTCGAGCAGCGGGTGCGCACTGCGTTGCTGGCGTCGCACGAATGCCCACAGGAACGCGGCGCCCACGACCAGCGCGATACCCACGGTCGCCCAATCGGGCGTCATCTTGCCCGCGCTCTTGATCGCGTACGTCACACCGATCAGCCCCACCATGAAGAGCAGCGAACCGTACCAGTCCCACGGCTGGGTCGTCGTCGCGCCCCCCTTCGGGATCAGCCACCATGCCAACGGAATGGCGACCAGCACGATCGGCACATTGATCAGGAAGACCGACCCCCACCAGAAGTGCTCGAGCAGTGCGCCACCCACGATCGGACCGAATGCGGCACCGCCCGAGGCGACCGACGCCCAGATGCCGATGGCGAGCGCTTGCTCGTGGGCATCGGTAAAGGTCAGACGGATGAGCGACAGTGTCGCGGGCATCATCATGGCGGCACCGACGCCGAGGAAGGCACGCGCAGCGATCAAGATCTCCGCGTCGGGGGCGAAGGCAGCGGCAAGCGACGCCACGCCGAAGACCGCAAGCCCCGCGAGGAACAGGCGTTTGTGGCCGAGACGGTCGCCGAGCGTGCCCATGCCGAGCAGCAGGCCCGACACGACAAGCGCATAGGCGTTGACGATCCACAGCTTGGCGGAAGCCGTTGCTGCCAGATCGTGGGTCAGACGAGGCAGTGCCGTGTACAGCACCGTCATGTCGATCACGATGAGCAGCAGCGCCACCGACACGATGGCCAGCACCAGCCAGCGGCGTGCGCCGCGGGCCTGGGTGACCGGGTTCGATGAAGTATGCAGACTGGACATCGGGAAACTCCTTTTATGGCGCAGCGGTTGTGATTCCGCCCCCTTTTTCCGTCTGCGCACTTTCCTTTTAATTTAGGGGAAAACCCGTATCATCCATCAATAAATCGATTAATAAAAGTTGGATTGCATCTATTAAATAGATGAAATTGAATTGAACTGGCAGCAGCGGCTTCAAAACGCTATTAGTAGGAAGGTGCGAGGCGTTCTTGCGCGGAAAAGTGCGATTCGAACGGGTGTTCTACGAAGCGCACCGACACTGGCGATGCATGACGGGGCCGCATACAATTTGCGCCACATTCTCATCGGGCGAAAAATCCCTATCTATTTCGTACATGGCATCTCATCCGACCCGAATTCCTGACGCCGTCTCGCTCCCGGAGCTGACGGTGCGCGGCATGATCCTCGGCGCGCTGATCACCGTGGTGTTCACCGCCTCCAACGTTTATCTGGGCCTGAAAGTCGGGTTGACGTTTTCCTCGTCGATTCCTGCGGCCGTCATCTCGATGGCGGTGCTTCGCGCGCTTCGGGGCGGCAACATCCTCGAAAACAACATGGTGCAGACGCAGGCGTCTGCGGCCGGCACGCTTTCATCGATCATCTTCGTACTGCCCGGTTTGCTGATGATCGGGCATTGGCAGGGCTTCCCGTTCGGTCTGACACTCGCGATCTGTGCATCGGGCGGGATTCTCGGCGTGCTGTTTACCATTCCGCTACGTCGCGCGATGGTCGTCGATAGCGATCTGCCTTACCCCGAAGGCGTTGCCGCGGCGGAGATCCTGCGTGTGGGCAGCGAGGGGGACGGGGTGTCGTCCGCCCAGCAGGAACGGGACGGCAAGGAAGCTTCGAGTGGCGTGCGTGAAATCGCATTCGGCGGCGTGGTGTCCGCGTTGTTTGCCTTCGCGACGACCGGCCTCAAGGTGCTCGGCGAGAGCATCACCGCGTGGGTTCCTGCGGGCACGGCAGTCTTCCGCCTGACGACGGGGTTCTCGCTCGCATTGATCGGTGCCGGCTATCTCATCGGCATTGTGTCGGGACTGGCGATTCTGCTTGGCATTGTGTTCAGTTGGGGCATTGCCGTCCCGGTGCTGACATCCATCACGCCGAATCCGGACGGCCAGGCGATTGCCGCATTTGCCAATGGCCTGTGGCAACACAAGGTGCGCTTCATTGGCGCGGGCACGATCGGTGTCGCCGCGATCTGGACGCTGATCACACTCGCCAAGCCGATGGTCGACGGTGTGAAGACGTCGTTCGCCGCATTGGGGCAGTCTCGCGGCCGCGGGGCTAACGCCGGCAGCGGCGCCGCAGTTGGACGTACCGAACAGGACCTGTCGCCGTACTGGGTCATCGGTCTCACGCTCGTATGCGTGGCCGTGTGGGTCGTGACGTTCGGCATCTTTCTGGCAGACGCACCGCTGTCGTTCGGCGCAATCGCCACGTTGGTGGTTTGCAGCGTGGTTTTCGCGGTGGTCTTCGGCTTTCTCGTGGCGGCGGCGTGCGGCTATATGGCGGGGTTGGTCGGATCGTCCGCCAGTCCGATTTCCGGCATCGGGATCGTTGCGGTGGTGCTGGTGTCGCTGCTGATCCTGAGCGTCAGTCAGGCGAGCGGGCTGCTCGATACCAGTGAAGGCAGTCAGCTCGGGATCGCACTGGCGCTGTTCACGACGTCGGCCGTCATTGCCATTGCCACGATCTCGAACGACAACCTGCAGGATCTGAAGACCGGGTGGCTGGTGGGTGCGACGCCCTGGCGTCAGCAGGTGGCACTGCTCGTCGGCTGCGTGGTCGGCGCGGCAGTGATTCCGCCGGTGCTGAACCTGCTTTACAACGCGTATGGCTTCATGGATGCGCTGCCGCGCGCCGGCATGGATCCGTCGCAGGCATTGTCGGCACCGCAGGCCATTCTGATGACGGCGATTGCCAAGGGTATTTTCACGCATCAGCTCGACTGGTCGATGCTTGGCATTGGCGCGGTGCTCGGCATCGTACTGATTGCGATCGATGCGGCGTTGGCGAAGCGCGGTGGCGTGGCGCGCGTGCCGGTGATCGCGGTGGGTATCGGGATTTATCTGCCGCCGACGGTCGGCTCGGTGCTGGTGATCGGAGCCGTGCTCGGTTGGATTGCGCATCGCGTGCTGAAGGCGCGAGCGAAGGCGCAAGGTAAGGACGGTGCGGCTTTCGCCGAAGCTGCGGAACGACGAGGCGTGTTGCTCGCTTCCGGGTTGATCGTCGGCGAAAGCCTGGTCGGCGTTGCGATGGCGATGGTCGTCGGCTTTACCGGATCGGACGCGCCGCTGGCGATCGTCGGCAGTGGCTTTGCGCCGACGGCGGAGTGGCTGGCGTTGATTGTCTTTGCCGGAATCTGCTTTACGATCGTGCGTCGCGTGCTTGCTGCGGGACGTTGATCATCGGTTGTATTGGTAGTTGTTTGACTCGCTGCGGATTGGTGGATGTTTCGGACATCGCGGTTCGCAGCGGGGACTCCCTTCCCCGCGCCTGATCCCCTTGCTACACATCTGCCGTTTCGACGGTCCCGCCTCCGGTCAGCAATCTTCACGCGCCGACATCGCATATCCGTCGTTTCGAGTGCGTCCGATATCGATGGGCATGGCCTCGCAATCGCTTTTGGCTCGTGATCAGGAGCGACTTTACGTTCGCCCTTGATCTTCATCTGTTGTGGATCGTAGGTGACGTGAAGTTCAACGAAGACAATGCTCGATGTTCTCGTTCATTGATGAGGCATGGTCTCCCAGTCACGGGTGGCGGTTGGTGGTTGGCGGTTGGTGGTTGGCGGTTGGTGGTTGGCGGTTGGTGGTTGGCGGTTGGCGGTTGGTGGGTGGCGGGTGGCGGGTGGCGGGTGGCGGGTGACCGGCTCGGCGTTTGCGTTCGCCTTGA
>NZ_JBEBXS010000006.1:0-262827 GCF_040391475.1 Pandoraea pnomenusa
TGGGGCATGGAGAATCGCACCACGGCGCTGCGTCTGATTCCCGGCACCGACAAGTCGCAGCGCGTGGAAGTGCGCATCGGGTCGGCGGACGCGAATCCGTACGTCGCGCTGTCCGCCGCGATCGGTGCCGGTCTGTACGGTATCGAGACGGGGTTGACGCCGCAGCCGATGGTGCAGGGCAACGCCTACACCCAGCAATTCCCGCCGGACCTGAAGCTGCCGAACACCCTGTGGGATGCGGCGCAGCGCCTGCGCGGCTCCGCTGCCGCGCGCACCTTGTTCGGTGACGCCTTCGTCGAGCACTTCGCGGCCACGCGAGAGTGGGAGGAGCGAGAGTTCCGGCGCCACGTCACCGACTGGGAGCTGGCGCGTTACTTCGAAATCATCTGAACCGCGAAACCGTTGCGAGTGGCGAGGCGGTCCGTTCGTTCCGATCGATTCGCGCGCCGCTCGCGTTGTCATGTCTCGACTTTCAGCCCTTCTGCCAGGCGCCCATGAAACAGGAACTCATTACTATCAGTCCCATTGACGGCCGGGAAATCGTGCGTCGTCCGTATGTCACCGAAGCCGACCTTGCGGCCATGCTGTCGCGCGCGCAGCAGGCGCAACGCGCCTGGCGGGCGCTGGCGCTCGGCGAGCGTCAGGCTCGCGTTGGCGCAGCAGTGGCGCGTTTTGTCGGAATGCGCGACGAGGTTGCACAGGCGATTACCCGTCAGATGGGGCGTCCCGTGCGCTACACCCCTGGCGAAGTGGACGGCTTCGCCGCCCGCGCGCGACACATGATCGAGATTGCCGAGACTGCGCTGGCCCCGGTGGCCGTGGCGCCTCAATCGGGCTTCACGCGCTACATCAAGCGTGAGCCCATTGGTGTGGTACTGACGATCGCGCCGTGGAATTACCCGTTGCTCACCGCCGTGAACAGCATCGTGCCGGCACTGGTCGCAGGCAATGCGGTGATTCTCAAGCACTCGGAGCAAACGCCGCTGTGTGCCGAGCTGATGCATCGTGCGTTCACCGAGGCGGGAATGCCGGACGGCGTCTTCCAGTTCGTCCATGCGAATCACGAGATGACGCAACGATTGATCGCCGCGCCGGAGATCGGTTACGTCTCGTTCACCGGGTCGGTCGGCGGCGGGCGCATGGTCGAGCAGACGGCGGCAGGGCGATTCATCGGTATCGGCCTCGAACTCGGCGGCAACGACCCGGCCTACGTGCGCGCCGACGCGAAACTCGATCATGCGGTCGAGACGCTCGTCGACGGCGCGTTCTTCAATTCGGGGCAATCGTGCTGCGGCATTCAGCGCATTTACGTGGCGCAATCGGTCTACGGTGCGTTCGTCGAACAGGCGGTAGCGCTCACCGAGCAATACGTGCTGGGCGACCCGATGGATCCCGCGACGACGCTTGGCCCGCTCGTGCGCGTGTCGGCGGCCGATGGCGTGCGCGCCATCCTCGCCGACGCCACCACTCGCGGCGCCCGCAATCTCGTGGATGCGCGTCGTTTCGAGGCGGCACGCGAAGGCACGGCGTACATGGCCCCGGCGTTGATGGTCGATGTCGACCACGGCATGACCTTGATGAACGATGAGTGCTTCGGCCCGGCAGTCGGCATCATGCCGGTCAAGGACGATGACGAGGCGATTCGTCGGATGAACGACAGCCCCTATGGCCTGACAGCGGCGGTCTTCACTTGTGACGAGGACGCAGCCGTGCGTATCGGTGAGCGTGTCGAGACGGGGACCTTCTTCATGAACCGGTGCGACTATCTCGACCCTGCGCTGGCGTGGACCGGCGTGAAGAACACGGGGCGCGGCGCATCGCTCTCGGTGATCGGCTACGAACATCTGACGCAACCGAAGTCCTTCCATCTGCGCTCACTCTGACGCGCCCGAACCGATTGCCTTGCCAAGGATGAGCTTATGAAACCCGCTTCCGTGAACTGGAATTACCCGACGTCGGTCAAGGTCGGCCCCGGGCGCGTGCGCGAATTGCCCGAGTGGTGCAAGAGCCTGGGGATGAAACGTCCGCTGCTGGTCACGGACCCTGGTCTTGCCAGCCTGCCGATGGTGGCGCAGGTGCGCGAGCACTGCAATGCCGCCGGGCTCGCGTGCGGACTGTTTCACGACATCAAGGGCAATCCCACGGGGGCCAACGTCGACGCAGGCACCCGGGCATTTCGCGATGGCCGGCACGATGGCGTCATTGCCTTCGGCGGCGGTTCGGCCCTCGATGCAGCGAAAGCGATTGCATTGATGGCCGGGCAGACGCGACCGTTGTGGGACTTCGAGGACGTCGGCGACAACTACTTGCGTGTGAACGTCGCGGGCATGGCGCCGGTCGTCGCCGTGCCGACAACGGCCGGCACGGGCTCGGAAGTCGGTCGCGCGTCCGTGATTACCGACGAGACCGCGCATGTGAAGCGCATTATCTTTCACGCACGCATGCTGCCTGCCGTCGTCATTCTGGATGCGGAACTGACCGTCGGATTACCGCCAAAGCTCACGGCAGCGACGGGCATGGATGCGCTGTCTCACAATCTCGAGGCTTACAGCTCGCCGTTCTATCACCCGATGGCCGCCGGCATTGCCGTGGAAGGCATGCGTCTGGTCAAGGACTACCTGCCGCAGGCCGTGCGTCATGGCGATGATCTGGAGGCGCGCCAGCAGATGCTCGTGGCGTCGGCCATGGGAGCGACGGCGTTTCAGCGCGGACTCGGCGCGATGCATGCGCTGGCGCATCCGCTGGGGGCGCTGTACGACGCGCATCACGGCATGCTCAATGCGATTCTGATGCCCTATGTGCTGCGGGCCAATGCGCCCGTCATCAGCGAGCGGATTGCAGCGCTCGCGCGCTACCTCGATTTGCCGTCGGCGACGTTCGACGGATTCCTCGACTGGGTATTGGCGCTGCGCGACTCGATCGGCATTCCGCATACGCTGGCCGAGATCGGCATCGGGGCCGAGGACGCCCAGCGCATCGGTGAAATGGCCGTGGCCGATGGATCTTCCGCCACCAATCCGATTGCGTTCGACGCCGACAGCTACGCCAAACTGCTGACAGCCGCCGTCCGGGGCACCCTGTAAGGACCCGTCATGGCCCGCATCGGTATCGGTGGTTTTCTTCACGAGACGAACACATTTGCGCTGAAGCCGACGCGTCTGACCGACTTCATTGCGGCTGACGCGTGGCCGGGGCTTCTCTGCGGCGACGAGATGTTCGAAGCATGCGCGGGCGTGAACCTGGCGCTTTCCGGCTTTGTCGAGGCGAGCGCAGGGCAAAGCCTGGTGCCGCTGGTCTGGTGCTCGGCGAATCCGGGCGGGCCGGTCACCGAAGACGCCTTCGAGGCGGTGGCGTTGATGTTGTCGCTGGCCATTCGCGACGCGGGTCCCCTCGACGCGCTATTCCTGGATTTGCACGGCGCCATGGTGTGTGAACATCTGAACGACGGGGAAGGGGATTTGTTGAGACGTCTGCGTCGCCAGATCGGTGCGGATGTGCCGATCGTCGCCGCGCTCGACTTCCACGCGAACGTGAGCGACGCCATGTGCCGGGAGGCGGACGTTCTGGTGCCGTATCGCACGTATCCTCACGTCGACATGGCCGATACGGGCCGGCGTGCGGCACAGATCATGCGACGCCTCCTGACCGGCCAGCGGCCGGCGAAGGCATGGCGGCAACTGCCATTCCTGATTCCGATGCAATGGCAGAGTACGCTCGCCGAACCGGCGGCATCGCTCATGGCGCAAGCCCGGACGATGAGCGATGCGCCAGGCACGTGGCTCGCAGCACTGGTGCCGGGATTTCCGCTGGCGGACGTACCGGATTCCAGTCCCAGCGTGCTGGTCTACGCTGACGAAGCGGGCGCGGCGGATCTCGCGGCGGCGTCGCTCGCGGAGGCCGTCGAGGGGCAGCGGGAGGCTTTTGGCGGTGTCCTGCATTCGCCGTCGGAGGCGGCAGCAATTGCGAAGCGCCACGACGGTGCGGGCGCAATCATTCTGGCGGATACACAAGACAACCCCGGCGGTGGCGCCGCAGGCGATACGACCGATCTGTTGCACGCACTGGTGCGCGAAGACGTCAGCAACGCATTGGCTGGCGTCGTATGCGATGCGACGTTCGCGGCTGCGGCACATCGGGCAGGCGTTGGCGCGACACTGCAGTTGCCGTTGGGCGCGGCGAGCGGCATCGGTGCCGGACCGCTCGCCGCTGAATTCGACGTCGTCGCCTTGGGTGACGGTCAATTTGTGGGAACCGGGCCGTTCTACCTCGGTTGCCGGATGGATCTGGGCCCGATGGCCCGGGTCAGGACGGGCGGGCTCGAGATCGTCGTATCCAGCCGCAAGCAACAGGCTGCGGATCAGGCGATGTTCCGACATCTGGGCGCCGAACCGTCGGCCTATCGGATTCTGGTACTCAAGAGCTCCGTGCATTTTCGTGCCGACTTCTTGGCATTGGCTGGCGAAATATTGATGGTCGCGGCCCCCGGGGTGAATGTCGCCGACCTGCGCCAACTCGACTACCGACATCTCCGCAAGGGCGTGCGCGTCTGATCCCGGCCCCCGCCACGGGCGGCCAGCGCCGCCCGGACGCCGTATCCGTGCGCTCCGCCACGGGCTATGCCGTCACAAACCACACGGCGATTCCCCGCATCTCCGCAGAAACCCTGATCTGTAATTGACTTGACAGCGACAATTTGTCCATCGATGGTATACAGAATACTGAAACGGGTTCTCCACCATGACAAATCCTGCTGTCGAGTCGCTCGACGACGATATCGCATCTTGGCAGTCGCCCGGCGCCCCGCAGTGGCGTTACGCCACGCTCACCGCCGCACAGGCAGCGTTGCGGCGTCGTGAAGTGACCTCGGAGGCACTGGTGTCGGCCTGTGAGTCGGCGTGGCGCCGCGCGAACCCGAAGCTTAACGCGGTCGTCGTCAGTGATTTCGAACGGGCTTATACGGTTGCGCGGCAGTGCGACGCCGAATTGCGCGCAGGCCTGGTGCGCGGGCCGCTGCATGGCATTCCGTTCACGATCAAGGAGTCGTTCGATGTCAAAGGGTGGCCCACGACCGTGGGTGATCCGGCGTTCACGGACAATGTCGCGACTCAACATGCCACGGTCGTGCAGCGCCTCGTTGACGCGGGGGCGATCCTGCTCGGGAAGACCAATGTCCCGATCTGGCTGCGCGACTGGCAAAGCTACAACGACGTCTACGGCACCACGCGCAACCCCCACGACCCGGGGCGCACGCCCGGCGGATCATCGGGCGGCAGCGCCGCCGCTGTCTCGACCGGCATGGCCTTTTTCGACGTCGGCTCCGACATCGGTTCCTCGGTTCGCAATCCCGCGCATTATTGCGGCATCTTTTCGCACAAGAGCACGCACGGCCTGGTGCCGCTCGACGGGCATGGGTTGCCCGGCGGCGTGACGCTCCCGGATATCAATGTGGCAGGCCCCCTGGCGCGCAGCGCGGCGGACCTCGAAACGGTGCTCTCGGCGATTGCCGGACCGTCGGCCGACGCGGCTTGTGCCGTGCGCTTCGAGCTACCGCCATGCCACGCGACCGACCTGCGCCAGATCCGGTTCGGGATTCTCGCCAACCACCCGATTGCCGACGTCGACGCCGAGGTGGAGCAGTGCATCGTTGACCTGGGACGCGTGCTCGAAGCGCGTGGGGCGCAAGTGGTGTGGGACGCCCGTCCGTCGCTCGACGCCGCCGAGCTGATGCGGGTCTACACGCTGATGCTACGTGCCTCCACCTGCGGCTATCTGGGCGACGACGCCTTCGAAGCTGCGGTGACGGCCGCAGCACAGGCCGACGCCGACGATATGCGCTACGCGTCGCTCCAGTATGCGGGCGCCGTGATGCGGCATCGCGACTGGCTCAGGTTGCAACCGGCGCGCGAGCGCTTCGCGGCGGCGTGGCGCGAACTGTTCGAGCGTGTCGATGTGTTGCTGTGCCCGGTGGCTGCGACGCCCGCATTCCCCCTGAACGAGGAGGGCGCGCCGTGGCAGCGCACGCTCGAGGTCAACGGCCGCGCACAGCCGCTCACCACACAGCTTTTCTGGGCCGGACACTCCGGTCTGTGCGGCTTGCCCTCGACCGTCGCGCCCGCAGGACGCACGGCACAAGGGCTCCCCGTGGGCGTTCAGATCGTGGCGCCGCTGTATCACGACCTGCGCTCGATCCATGTAGCCAGATTGCTTGAAGCCGCCGGCTACGCCTTCGCACCACCCGCCTGACGCATCGCCCCACAAAACCCACGACCCACCAAGGAGGACACCTTCATGTCCTGGCTCAGTTCACTGTCACGAAACGAGAAGCGTGCCTTCGCGGGCACCTTCATCGGCCATACGGTCGATGTGTACGACTTCATGATCTATTCCTTCCTCATCCCGGTGCTGCTCACCACCTGGAACATGAGCAAGGCCACCGCCGGCAGTATCGTCACCTATACGCTGATTGCATCGCTCGTGGGCGCCATCGGTGCCGGGCTGCTCGCCGACCGCTACGGCCGGGTGCGTATCCTGCGCTGGACCATCGCCATCTTCGCGCTGGCGTGTTTCGGCTGCGGGCTGACGAACTCGCCCACGCAACTGGCCGTCATGCGCGTGATCCAGGGCCTCGGCTTCGGCGGCGAATCGTCGCTGTGCATGGTGTTGGTCATGGAGACGATTCGTAACCCGGCGCATCGCGGGAAGTTCTCCGGCTTTACGGCAAGCAGCTATTCGTTCGGCTGGGCGCTGGCCGCACTGGCTTACAGCGCGATCTTCAACTGGCTGCCGCCCGAACTGGCTTGGCGCGTGTGCCTGTTCATCGGCGTGGCACCGGCACTGATGGTGATCTGGCTGCGTCGCAATCTTGAAGAGCCCGAGGCCTTTACGCGCACGATGGCCGAGCGCCGCCAGACCAGTCCGCTCAAGACCATGCGCGGCGTGTTCAGCGGCCGGCTTGCCGCTCGCACCCTCTGGTGCAGTCTGCTTTCCGGCGGCATGCTCGGCTCGTACTACGCGATCGCGACGTGGATGCCGACCTGGCTCAAGACCGAGCGCGGCATGTCGGTCTCCGGCACGGGAATGTGGCTGGCCATCACCATCGTCGGATCCCTCGTCGGATACGCCGTAGGGTCGTGGGCGACCGATAGACTCGGCCGCCGTCCGACCTACATTCTGTTCGCGGTCGGCGCGTTCGCGATGAGCATCGCCTACATGCTGATTCCAGCCCCCATGCCCGTGATGGTCGTGCTCGGCTTCCTGATGGGCGTACTGATGCAGGGAACGTTCGCCGGCGTGGCAGCGACGATCTCCGAGACGTATCCGCACGAGATTCGTGCGACCGGCTACGGTGTGGCCTACAACGCCGGACGCGTGATCGGCTCGGTGTTCCCGTTCATGGCGGGTTGGCTGGCCAGCGGACATACCACGCTGACGCTCGCGATTCCTATCGTTGCCGCCGTAGGGTATGGACTGGTCGTGATCGCGGCCATCATGCTGCCGGAAACGAACGGTATCAAGCTCGACGCCATCGAACCCGTCCATACGGGTGCTGACAGTTCACACGGCGTACACGCTGCTGTTCCCGGCGCTATCGGCCGCGCTGCCGACTGATTTCCCGCTTTCCTGTTCTGCTTTCGCGGCACGCGCCCCAACCGCAATTTGTTGTATTGGCATTTTCGTTAAAACTGTATACAGTGTACCGAAATGACAAATCGAACCCGCTTCGCAGCGACCGACACCGACGAAGCGGGTCATCCACCTGGAACCAAGGAGCAAGACATGGCTGACCTGATGGACCGCGAAACCTTCCGCGCGGCACTCGAAGAAGCAATCAAGGGCAAGAGCGCGAACAAGGCGCCGTTCAGCATTGCGTGGGCGAGCGGCAAGCTCTCGCGCGCTCACCTCGCACGCTGGGCGGAGAACCACTACCACTATGTCGGGCCGTTCGCCGACTACCTCGGCTATTTGTACGCCCGCACGCCTGACCACATGACCGAGGCCAAGGACTTCCTGCTGGCGAACATGTACGAAGAGGAAATCGGCGGCGACCGCCACACCGATCTGCTGATCCGTTTTGCCGAAGCCTGCGGCACGACGCGCGAGCGCGTGGTCAACCCGGACAACATGTCGCCGACCACTCGCGGACTGCAAAGCTGGTGCTACGCAGTGGCAATGCGTGAGGACCCCGTGGTGGCCGTGGCCGGGCTGGTGGTCGGGCTGGAGTCGCAAGTGCCGTCGATCTACCGCAAGCAAACGCCGACGCTGCGCGAGAAGTATCAGTTCACCGACGAGGAAGTCGAGTTCTTCGACCTGCATATCGTCTCCGACGAGATTCACGGCGAGCGCGGCTACCAGATCGTGCTCGAGAACGCGAACACGCCGGAATTGCAGCAGCGTTGCCTGAAGATCTGCGAGATCGGCGCCCAGATGCGTCTGCTGTACACGACGGCGCTCTATTACGACTACGTCGAGAACGAAGTGCCGCTACCCGAGCTGGGACTGGCCGCCTGAGCGGCGATCTGCCGCGCCGCCGTCGAGATCCGCGGTGCTTTCACGGATCTCCCGGCGGCGCGGGTGTTGAAGACTTCTTGCAGGACGCAGCGTGATGACGACCGTTCCCACATTCCTGAATTACATCGACGGCGAATGGTGCGCGAGCCGCTCGGGCGCCACTTTCCAGAATCTGAATCCCGCCGACACGCGCGACGTCGTCGGTCTTTTCCAGGCGTCGGGGGAAGCCGATGCACAAGCCGCCGTGCGGGCGGCGGCCAACGCTTTCGGCGAATGGAAGCGCCTGTCGACGACCGCGCGCGCCAAAGTGCTGCTCAACGCGGCGGCTTATCTCGAACGTCACGCAGAACGTTTCGGGGAAGAACTGACGCGCGAAGAGGGAAAACAGAAAGCCCTCGCCAAGGACGAGTTCCTGCGCGCGGCGCAGACCCTTCGCTTTTACGCGCTGGAAGCGCAGTCGTATGGCGGTGAAACCTTCCCGAACGACGACGGCGACATGACGGTGTACACCGTGCGCGAGCCGCTGGGCGTGGTGACCGTAATTTCGCCGTGGAACTTCCCTGTCTCCATTCCCGCACGCAAGATCGCCCCGGCGCTCGTATGCGGCAATACCGTGGTGTTCAAGCCTGCGACCGATGCGCCGCTGAGCGGGCTGCGTCTCGCGGAGGCCTTTGTCGAAGCCGGGATTCCGAAGGGGGTGCTGAACTTCGTGACCGGCAGTGCTTCGGCCGTCGGCCCGACGCTGGTCGGTGCGCGCGAGGTCAGGGCCATTTCCTTTACCGGATCGACGACCGCCGGCGAGCAGATCCACCGGGCTGCATCGCTGTCCACGCGCACCCAGATGGAGCTGGGGGGCAAGAACCCGTTGATCGTGCTCGATGCGCGCGACATCGACCGCGCCGTCGACCTGACGATCAAAGGCGGCTTCTCGCTGACGGGGCAAGCGTGCACCGGCACCAGCCGCGTGCTGGTCGCGCGTGACATCCGGACGACGTTCGTCGAGCGCCTCGCAGCGAAGACGGCGTCGCTGAAGATTGGCAACGGGATGCAACCCGGCATCGACATCGGGCCGCTCGCCACGGCGGGGCAGTTGCGCACCGTGCTCGACTACGTCGAAATCGGCAAGCAGGAAGCCACGCTGGTGTGTGGCGGTGAGCATCTCACCCATGACGCCTACGCCCACGGTTATTTCGTGACGCCGGCGATCTTCTCGGAAGTGCCGCGCGATGCCCGTATTGCACGCGAAGAGATCTTCGGCCCGGTGATCGCCGTGATCGACGTCGACAGCTATGAGGATGCGATCGCCGTGGCGAACGACAGCGACTACGGCCTCGCTGCATCGCTGGTCACCCACGATGCCCGGCTGATGCATCGGTTCGCGAACGACATTGAAGCCGGCACCGTGAAGATCAACCGCACGACGACCGGCAATCTGATCAACGCACCGTTCGGCGGGCTCAAGCGCTCGAGTACCGCCACGTTCCGGGAGTCCGGGCGCGACGGTCTCGAGTTCTACCTCCAGATCAAGACGGTCTATCGCGGCGTCTGACGCGCCGACTCGAACACAACCTCGATATCCGACATGAAACCTTTCTTCAAACTTGAACTCGCCGAAGCCCGCCACATGATCGCCGCCGCCATTGCGCGCTCGCAGGAGATCGGTGTCCTCGAATCCATCTGTGTGGTCGACGAAGGCGGCTTTCCGCTGGCACTCGAGCGTATGGACGGCGGGCGCATTACCGGGCCGCAAATCGCCTGGAACAAAGCCTTCACGGCCGCCGGACACAAACGCTCCACGCATCTCTTCACCACGCCGCCCAACGGGCCGGCGTTGCCCGGCAATGAAGCGTTCGGTATTCAGTGGAGCTTCGAGGGACGCTTCGCCGCGTTCGTGGGCGGCTTTCCGATCGTGGTCGACAAACAGGTCGTCGGCGGCATCGGCCTGTCGGGCGGCAACGGCGAGCAGGATACGCAGGCCGGACTCGCAGGCCTCGCCGCGTTGCAATCGTTGTTGCTCGAGAGCGGACGCGAAGTGCTGGTGCAGCCCGATATCAAGCTTTGACGTGGAGGCGCCCCGTGAGCTACCGAATCACATGGATCGAAGCTGAGCGCAGCTTCGACGCGACACCTGACGAGACGGTGCTCGACGCGGCCCGGCGGGCAGGGGTGGTGCTGCCGTCCGAATGCGAGTTCGGCGGCTGCGGGACTTGCCGCGTCAAGCTCGCACAGGGGCAGGTCAGCTATGAAGACCTGCCTGACGCGCTCTCACCGGCGGAGGCCGAGGCGGGCTACGCGTTGTTGTGTCAGGCGCGTGCCTGCTCGGATCTGGCGATCAGCACGGAGCGCGTGCTCGAGGCCCCGACGGCGCCGCGTCGGCGCGAAGCGCGTGTGGTGCACGTGGAGGCGTTGGCGCCCGACGTCACCCGACTGGTGTTGGCGTTCAATGACGGTGAGCCCTGGGTGTTTCGCCCTGGTCAGTACCTGAACATCCTGCCCGGCGATACGGGGCCGCGTAGCTTCTCGATGGCGTCGTCGTTACCGGCAGACGACGCTCGCGGGGAAATCGAGCTTCACATCCGGCAGATCGACGGCGGACATTTCACCCAGACCCGTCTCGCAAAGCTGCGCCCTGGCGACAAGCTGGACATCGACGCGCCACTGGGCGGCTTCGGCTATCACGAAGAAGACTATCGGCCCATCGTCATGGTGGCGACAGGCACAGGAATCGCGCCGCTGCGCAGCATGCTCATGCAGATGCTGGCGAGCGGCGACACTCCGCCGATTGATCTGTATTGGGGCGGCCGTACGCTGGCGTCGCTATATCTGCACGACGAACTGACGGCGCTCGCGAGCCAGCATGCGGACTTCCGTTATGTACCGGTGCTCTCACGTGCGCACGACGAATGGGATGGGGCGAGAGGGTACGTGCAGGATGCCGTGCTGTCAGACCACCCCGATCTCGGCGAGCACGCGGTGTACCTGTGCGGGTCGCCTGCAATGATCTCCGACGCCAAGCAGGCGTTTGTGGCGAATGGCGCCAGTGTGCGGTATCTGTATGCGGACAGCTTTACGTTCCAGCACCCCGTGCCGGTGGACGCCGCGGCCTGATCGCACCCGAGTATGTCGCCGATGCGGGCAAAGCGGATCTCTTCGCTCTGCCCGCATCGTCCCGATCAATGAGCGCGCGCGATGAACGTGTTGTAGGCGAGTGCGGCGAGTGCCACGTCTTGCAGGCCAAAGCCCACGGCCTTGTATAGGATGATCTCGTCGTCACGCTGGCGTCCGGGCGTCATGCCCTCCAGCACGTCGCCCAGTTCGACGACCGAGTCCCAGTTCACCAGGCCCGGTGCGGCCAATATCAAATCTCCGGCTTCTTCGCGCGCCTGTTCGCGCAACTCGACGACGATGCGTGCTGCGCGGGCGACGGTGTTGTCGTCGGTTTCGCGCGTATGCGGCAGGCTGGAACCGATGGCCGCGACGAACGCACCGGGCGACAACGCCTGGCCATCGAACAACGGCATGCTCGAACGTGTGGCCGTGATGACGATGTCGGCGCCGTCCAGCGCTTGCGCCGCGCCAAGCGCCTTGGCGTGCATACCTTTCGCCCCGTAGGCGGCATTGAGAGACGCTGCAAGCTCGGCATCGCCTTCGATGCCCACGATACGCAGATCCGTGACGTCGGTGAACTGCGCGAGCGCGTGGGCATGTGCGGCCCCCTGAACGCCGGTGCCGAAGATCGCTGCCGTGCGCGCGTCTTCCCGGGCGAGTGCCTTCACTGCGAGCATCGTCGTTGCCGCAGTACGCAGGCGAGTGATGGCATTGGCATCCAGCGTCGCAAGGCATGCCCCGTCCGAAGCGCGGAACAGCACGATCACAAAGTTGAACTGCCCCCGGATCGTTGTGTAGACCTTGGCGCCTGCGACATCCGCGCCCGGAAGCACGGCGCCGAGCGTGGAGAGTTTGGTGCCTTGCGCTTCCGTTCGCACGCGACACTGTACCGCCGCAGCGCCTCGCGCCAGTTCGCGAAAGGCGTGCTCCAGTGCAGGAATTGCCTGTGGGAAGCGGATGAGTTCGTCGATCTGTGTATCGGTCAGGTGGATCATCGGTCGAGGTCCGTTCGGTCAATGGTGAGTATACGGTATACGAACGGTAGATTTTTCTCAAATTCCCTTGAAATGTGAGCGCGGGAAATCCCCTTATTTCGCCACATCTCCAACGGCGCCTTCGGATTTTATTTATTGTGGTATACAGTATTCATATATGCGATACACTGACGCAAAACCTGCCGGGGATACCAGCGCGGCGGTGATTCTGCAGAGAGGAGGAGGCATGCCAGTCGTCGTTTTCCGTAGTAATGGGCAGATGTACAAGGAAGAAGTAAAGGCGAATACCAATCTCGTGGTGCGTGCCGGGATCAAGCAGTTTCCCTTCCCGCACTTGCGCTACGAGTGCGGCATGGGCAAGTGCGCGCGCTGCGCCTGCCGCGTGCTGGCGGGTGGCGAGCATCTGCCCGCGCCGAACTGGAAAGAGAAGAAGCAACTGGGCGAACGACTCGACGAGGGATTCCGGCTGGCCTGTCAGTTGTGGATCGAGCAGGACATCGAACTGGCGCAGGACGACGAGCCGACGGCGGCGCTTTGAGCGCGGCACATCGTCAACGAGGACAACGCATGTACATCGTACTTACCAGCCGTCCGGGGCAGTACCGCAGCGAACCGACGCCCGGCATCACACCGATCGAAACGCATGATTATTTTTATGGCACGCGTCATGTCGCCGCGTTTGTCGTGGCGAAGCTCGACGGCCCATCCCGGGTGAAGATCATCGATGACGCCGATCCGGGCGCAGCCAATCTGGTACCGACGAAATTCTTCGAAACGTTCGAGAGCGTGGCGGGCGCCGTCGCGTCGCTGGCGTCGCTGGTCGGACACGACACAACACAGGCACGGCTCTGCCGTCGCGATGCCGAGACAACCGTCAGCAATATGGTTCAGATCACGTTCATTACGAATAATGGCAAGACCGTCGAGGCACCGCCCAACAGCAATCTCCTGCGTGTCTCGCTTCGGGAGAAGGGCGGCATTCCGTTCAAATGTGGTGGCGGATTATGCGGCACCTGCCGCTGTCGGGTGGAAGCCGGACGTGAGCACACAGACGACGTGAAGCAGAAGGAACGGCGCCATCTGAGCCCAGAAGATCTGGCCAACGGCTATCGCATGGCGTGCCAGACGTTCGTCAACGGCGATGTGAGCGTGTCATGGTGAGCTTGCCGGAAATTGCCTCGGGGCCGTTCTCGGCGTTGCCATTGGCCCGTCGGCGCGAAATGCTCGAACTCGGGCCGCGCTGGAACGACGACATCCTCGCCCATCGCAAAGCGGTCATCGACTGCTACACGCCGATTCTGGCGGCTGCCCCGAAGAGTCCGCACGTTGAGCGGGACGTGCCTTACGGCGAGCACGCACGGCAGGTATTGGACATTTTTGCCCCCGTGACGGATGGCACGGATGCCACCGCATTGCGCGAAGCCGTCGTGTTCGTTCACGGTGGTGCATTCGTGCGCGGCAACAAGAGCGTGAATGGCGAAGTCTACGACAACGTGTGCCATTGGTTCGCCCGTCAGGGCAGGGTGGCGATCAACGTCGAGTATCGCCTGGCCGATGAGGCCCCCTGGCCCGGCGGCGCACAGGACGTCAGGCAAGCGATCGACTGGATTCACGCGCATGCGGTGCGCCTGGGCATCGATACGTCTCGCATCTTCCTGATCGGCCATTCGGCGGGGGGTACGCATGCGGCAAGTTGCCTGTTCGACCCTGCGCTGACAGGTCCGGCAGCCCGACAGCGGTGCACGGTGGCCGGCTTGGTGTTGATCAGTGCGCGGCTGTTCGCCGACGTGGATCCGCGCAATCCCAACGCGCGGCCTGTACGTGCCTATTTCGGGGACGACGAAGCCCGGTACGTCGAGCGCTCGCCGTTGACCCACGGGGCGCATAACTCGCTGCCAACGATGATCGCGATCGCGGAATACGAAAACCGGTTTCTCGACGACTACGGTGCGGCGTTCTTTCAGACGCTATTGCGAGCACGGGGCGTAGCGCCGCGATTCGTACAGATGCGGGGGCACAATCACACATCCATCGTCGCGCATTTCAATTCCGGCGAGGATTGGCTCGGGCAGGAGATTCTGGCGTTCATGGGCGCAGTACCGCGTGTTGCCTGAGCCGACGGACGACAGCAGCGAAATCGGCGGTGCCGTGCGCAAGGGGCCTTGACCCTGCGCAACGATAGCGCCTTCCATATCGTGTACAGTCTACAAAATGCCGGCGCTGCGATAAAATGCGCCGGTTATGGGTGCCTTGGGCCGCGATGAAGGTCCGATGGCGCAGGACTGTCGGTTTGTGGAGAGTGGAATTATGGTGCGGGGAGCCACGGGGGCAAACGGTCGCGAGCCGATCATGCACCAGCAATTGTCGGACCTGGTGATCGCCCGTCTGCGCGAGTCCATCACGTCGGGCGCCTACAAGCCGGGCGATCGCCTTGTCGAAGGACGCATTGCACAGGAACTCGACGTCTCGCGCGTGCCCGTGCGAGAAGCCCTGCGCGCACTGGCCGTCGAGGGACTTGTGGAAGTCCGTCCGCGGCACGGTGCGGTGGTGGCCTCGTTCGACCCGGCATCGGCGCGTGAACTCGTGCAGATTCGCGCCACGCTGGAAGGGCTGAACGCGCGCCTCGCGGCGGAACATTGCACACCGGACCTCGTCAAGCGAATCGAAAAGGTGCTGCAGGAGGGGAACGCGAAGGTGGCGGCAGGAGAGACGGCCGGGCTGCTGGAACTGAATGCGCGTTTTCACGATCTGCTTTACTCGGCCGGGGCCAATGCGATGCTCGCCGAGCTGATGCGTTCGATGCGCGATCGCTCGCGCATGCTGTTCGTCAACGCCAGCGACGAAGAAGTGCGCATCACCTGGGAAGAGCACGCTGCGATCCTGCGGGCGGTGCAGTCGGGGGATGCGGCGTTCGCTGCGCTTCTCGCCGAACGCCATGTCACGCGCGCGGCACAGTACTACCTCGACAACATCGCGCGCTGAACCGGACAGCGATCCGCGCGTGGGCAGGCCGTGACATGCAGGCGTAAGCTGTCATCGTTACGCTCCACGCGACACGTTGCGAAATGCGGAATGCGACCACGACCCTGTGGCGCAATCTGGTGCTCGGCTACGGCCTGATTGCGCTCATCTTGTTCCTCTCGGCAGGCACGCTCCATTTCTGGCAGGCCTGGGTATTCCTGGCCGTCGGTGCCGTCACCAGCCTGCCGTTGACGCTATTCATCGTCAGGCATCCGTTGCTCGTTGAAAGCCGCGCCAGAGCTGGCCCTGGTGCAGAGCAGCGAGGCATTCAGAAAATCATCGTATGGGCGCTCATGCCGGTCTGGATCTCGGCGTTTGTCGTTCCCGGACTCGACCAGCGTTTCGGCTGGTCAGTCATGCCGCCTTCGATCAGCATCCTCGGTAACCTCCTGATACTGGCGAGCATGTGGCTGGTCTACCGCGTGTTCGAAGCCAATCCGTTCGGATCGGCGACCGTGGAAGTCACCGGGTCGCAGCGCGTGATTTCCACGGGACCGTACGCTGTCGTCCGTCACCCCATGTACTCGGGAGCGACGCTGTACTTCGTCGGCAGCGCGCTGGCCTTGGGCTCGTATTGGGCTTTGGTGCCTGCCACGCTGATGGGCTTGGGATTCGCCTGGCGCCTGCGCGACGAGGAACACTTTCTCGCAGCGCAATTGCCAGGCTACACCGCGTACTGCGCCAAGGTCCGCTGGCACCTGATACCGGGGATCTTCTGAAGGGAGCGCCGTCGGCGACTGGCTCACCAGCGGTGTTGATACGTGGCCGTGAGCGTGATCCCCGCGCCCGGCAGATGGCTCGTGTTGTTACTGTTGCGCATGAGCTGGCTGTAGAGCGGGTAATAGTAGCGATTGAACAGGTTCTGCACGCCGACGGTGGCGGTGTCGTTCTTTGTCAGCTCGTAGCGGCTGATCACGTCCACCGTGGTGTAGCTGGTGGCGTCCATCCGTCCGAAGCTGGCCATGCCGTTCAGGCGATAGTCACGCCCGGAAAAGTAAGTGACCTGAAGCCGGTTGCTCCACTTCGGCGTCGGTTTGAACTGCACGTAACCCGTTAGCTTGAGCGGCGGAATGCGGTAGCCGCTCATGTCCTGGCTGTTGGCCCCTTGCGGCGTTTCACGACCCTGCATCCACGTGAACGTGCCGCCGAGCCCCCAGCGTTCGTCTTCGGTCAGATAGTCCGCAGTGCCTTCCACACCGAAGATCTTTTCCGCCGTGCGCGTCAGGATGAGACCGTTGTTGAAACTCTGGACGTCGCCGAGATCCGACGTGGTGTAGAAGACGGCAAGCGAAGTGAGCGTGTTGCCGAACACGCCGCGCCAACCCAGTTCGTAATTGTTGGTCTTGACCGGGCGCAGATCCGAGGAATTGATGTCGAACCCCGGGCGCGCATTGCGAACCTGAACGCCAATGTCTGGAAGATTGAAACCCTGACTGAAGGCGGCATAGAACTCGTGCCCCTTGACCGGCGAATAGGTCACGCCAAGATTGCCGAGCAACGCGGTGTAGTTCGTCGTGCCACCTTTGACGCTCTGCGGATTGGCGACCTTCGACTGCGACAGGGGGACGAAATCGTTGAAGCTCGCCGTGGCGTATTGGTAGCGCAGGCCACCTTCCGTCGACCAATGGTCGTTGAACTTGTGCTGCAATTGCGCAAACCCGCCGAGGCTGCGGGTGGTGAGCGGCGGCAGATAGGTCGCCTGGCCGATCTTGCGGAAGACGCGTCCGCCGCTGGCGTCGTACAGCGCCGGGTCGAAGATGTCGAGCGGCATATCGCTCTTTTCCTGCTCGAAGTCCATCCCCCAGACAATACGGGTTTTCTTCTCGGCGCCGATGGGCGTCTTGATCGTCAGGCGGCTGCCGAAGACCGTCGAATCCTGCATGGTCTGGTCGACGTTGCCGCCGCGTGTCGCCACCGCACGGGCATCGAAGGGCGTAAAGCGCGTGAAGTAGTCGCGATAGTAGAACTGCGCAGACAACTGGCTGCCCAGCAGATCACGGTGCTCGTACTCCAGGTTGACGAGTGTGTTTCGCAGCTGATTCTGATCGTCGAGCTGCAAGCCGTCGATGCCACGCGCGGGCACGCTGCCGGCCGGCAGGCGCGCGACCGACGGATCGGATGCGTAACGTGTGTCCTGCGACGAATTGATGCGACTGACCGACAACTGGACACGCTGATCGGGCGCAAAACGCAGCCCGAGCTTGCCGCCGATGTTGTAGTTGTTCGACGAAAACAGGTCGCCCTGGCTCGGCTCGGGCGCGATGCGCTGACCGCGGGCATCGTAGGCATTGCCGATGCGGCGGCCGCCGACGTCGAACGCGTAGTCGAGCATGCCTGTGCTGCCGGAGAAGTGCTGCTGGATGTCGGCGCCGAGTCCGTCCGCGCGCAAGCGCGAGAGCGGCGAGCTTAGCGACACCGTCGTGTCGGCCTTGGGTTCCCCCCCCGCCGGTCGGGTCGTGATGGACACGATACCGCCGGTGGCGCCGCCGCCATAAATGGAACTACTGCCGCGCAAAACTTCCACGCGCTCGACCAGCGCCGGATCGATGTTGGCCAGATTGCGGGAGGAGTCGCGGTTGGTATTGAGCGGCACGCCGTCGAGCAGCACGAGCATGCCGCGCCCGCGCAGCGTCTGTCCGTAGTCCGTCACCGTGCGGCTGGAGTCGGCCATGCCCGGCACCACCTTGGCGAGTACCGTCGCGAGGCTGTCCGACGCCGTCTTGAGCTCGTCGAGTTCGGCACGCTCGATCACCGTAACCTGACGCGTCGGGCGCACCAGGTCGCTCGTCGTGCGCGACGCCGTAATCTCTACCGGCGCGAGTGCCAGCGAGTTCACCGGCTCGCTGGGCGAAGCTTCCGCCTTGCTCGACGTGGCAGAAACCAGCACGTATCCCTGATTCCCGCTGCGGCGAAATACGATGCCGGTGCCCTGAAGTAGCGCTGACAAGGCGGCCTCAGGCGACATCGAACCGCGCACCGCGGGCGATGTCTTGCCGCGCACGAGGTCCGGCGTGAAGAACAGCTGCAAATTGGCTTGGCGTCCGAACTGGACGAGGGCGTCCGACAGCGGCTGTGCGGCCAGACTGACGTCGATAGGTGTGCCTGCATTGGCAGACACACCGCCTGACGGCGTTTGCGCGAGCGCCTGCAGGGGCTGGCTGCTCAAAGCAGCGATGGCGGCGAGGAAGAGTGTCGACGCGGCCGTCCGCGGACGGTGCGACAGGGCATGGCGAGCGTGTGTAAAACCTTTCACGGCAATAGGTCTCTGTTCGATTTTTGATGGATTCGCAGCGCGATGAACGGTGCGAACTCTCAGAAGACGAATCAGCGACCAGAAACCTGAATTACTTCGACGAAATAGTGACGCTGCCGTTGGGGAGCGTCTGCAACCTGACCGGCAGGAACTCGGGCAGGGCGGCCAGCAGCGCGTCGGTGTCGTCGGCGCTGAAGACGCTGGTCAGTCGCAACCGGGCAGCGGCGCTGTCCGAAACCGTGACCGGCGCGCGCCGGTACCGAGAGACTTCCTCGACCACGTCGGCGAGCGTTGCGTTGCGAAAGATCAGCTTGCCGTCGCGCCATGCGAGCGCGGTGGTCAAATCCACCGGCTGCGCGGGGGCAACGGAGCCGTCCGCACGAACGGTGGTGCCGAGTGCGCGCGTGAGTGTCACGGACGATCGGGCCACAGTGGCGGCACTGGCCCCCGCATTCCCGTCTACCTTGACGGATCCCGACTCGACCGCGACCGAGACCCCGGTCGTCGCCCGGCGCACATCGAAGCGTGTTCCTGTCACGGTCACGCGCCCTGCGCCGGCGTCGACGACGAATGGACGCGCGGCGTTGTGGGCCACGGAAAACATGGCCTCGCCGCTGATCAAGGTGACGTCTCGCTGTTCGGGGGAATATCGAACGCGCAGATGCGTTCGCGTGCTCATTTCCACGGTCGTACCGTCGGCGAGCGTGAGGGTGCGCCGTTCTCCCGGACCTGTCGTGTATTCGTCCGCCGCGTGCGCGGTCGTCAGTGCAGGCGAGCGGGTCTGGACGATGTCCACGTTCTCGTCGGCGCGCCAACCCAAACGCACGATGCCGATCGATACCGCGAGCAGGCAGAGGCTCGCCCCGGCGATCCAGCGATAGGACTTCGACCCACGCCCGGCCGGTGTTGGGTCTCGTTGCCCGTCAGGCGCAGCCACCAACGCGCGCAATCGGTCAGCCGGAACCGCAGCCGCAGCCTGCCACACGCGCTCGAGCGCCGAGTACTCGGCACGGTGCGTCGGATCAGCCGCGAGCCAGGCGTCGCGCGCAGCCTGCTCCGAACCGGTGAGCCGACCGTCGAGCGTCTTGGCAAACCATTGCGCCGCCTCCTGGCGAATACGTTCAGCGGCGGGCATCGGACAAGGCGAGGAAGTTGGCGAAAGCGTCAGAACGCATCGGGCGAACGGATCGGTAAAGGGAGCGGGGGAGGCTGGATAGCGATGTCACGGTCGCAAGCATTACTGGGGCGCCAGTGGGCCGAGACGTTCGCGCAAGTGTTTCATCGCCCGAATCATATACTTCTCGACCATGTTTTTCGACAGGTCGAGACGGTCCGCGATTTCCTGCTGGCTCAAACCATCCAGCCGTTGCCAAACGAAGACTTGCCGGCATTTCAATGGCAGCTCGGCAAGCGCGGTTTCGATGGCGAGGGCAAGTTGCGCGGCGTGAACTTCTTCTTCGGGATTACCGGACGTGGCTTCGTGCAAGGCCAGCGCGTCGAGCGTGGTCTGTTCCCGGCCGCTGTCACGCCGGTAGCCGTCGATGGCGATATTGCGCGCGGTCTGATGCAGGTAGGCGCGCGGCTGCTCCGGTGGCGTTTCCAGCTCCAGCACCCGAAGCAATGAGTCCTGCGCCAGATCCTCCGCCTGATGACGATTGCTCAATTTGCCCGTCCATGTCCGGAGCAATTCGTCGTAGTAGGCAAATAGGCCGCGTGGGCGAGTGGACGCCGACATCACGCAAGCGAGACAGCCAATTCAGCGATGGCAGCGTGGCGTCCAGCGGGATAGCGCAAATTCGAAAGGCACACGGGCAGGCGAGCGGCGGGCACCGCAATGCACGGTGCCGAACCTATTTTCTTGAATGAGACTGATTATCATTTCAACGAAAAGGCACGTCAAGCGAGTTATCTCGTTGAGCGCGCGTTCGCGCCGATCAGCAGTCGGCGTGCAGCCGGAGCAGGTTGTGATAGGTGTTCGTGAGCGACAGCACGGCGGGATGGTCGTCGGGCATGGCCTGCCGAATCTGCATGATGGCCATGTCCAGTTCGTGCAGAATGCCGCGCTGCTCGTGCGAGCGCACGGTCGACTGGGTCCAGAAGAACGCCGCCAGGCGCGTGCCTCGCGTAATCGGGCTGATGCTGTGAATCGTGTCGGTGGGGTAGACGAGCAGGTCGCCCGCCTGAAGCTTGTACGTCTCCGTACTGTGCAGACGATGGATGACGAGTTCCCCGCCGTCGTACTCGTCCGGATCCGAGAGAAACAGGGTCGACGACAGATCGGCACGCATTCTCGGTGCGCCGGGCACGGTGTGGATCGCGCCATCGACGTGCGCCCCGTAGCTCATGCCGGTGTCGTAACGATTGAACATCGGGGAGCGCACACGTAACGGAATGGCGACCGAGTTGAACAAGGCGTTGCGTCCGAGTGCGCGCAGAATCAGGTCGCCCAGTTCCTCGTACGTCTGCGAATTGATCTGGATCTGCACGTTGCGCTTGACGTCGCGGGCCTGCTCGCCGGCACTCTCTTTGCCATCGACCCACGACGCCTTGCCGAGCACGTCGCGGCAATGCGCAAGCGCTTCGGGTGTCAGGACTTTGGGGATAGTGACGATCATGGGGGCCTCTCGTGCGTCTCGTTTTGAATCGCTTCGAATCACTGCGAAGGGGCCACCGACGGGGGTTTCCCGCCGATGGCCAACCGATTACATGGAAATACGGGTGCTGAGAATCACTGCGCGGCCCGCCGAGGGGATGGCGCGCGCCGTGTTCGCGTTCTCACCCGCGAAGTAGTTGTCGTAGTTGATGCGGTTCGCCAGGTTGTAGCCGTTGAGCGCCACGCGAACGTTCTTGTACTCCCAGGCGAGCATCGCGTCAAACGACAGGCTGAACGGCACCTTCGCCATCATGTCGTCACGAATGTACATGCCGTCGCGATACGTGAGGCCGCCGCCGACCATGAAGCGTCCGGGCAGTACCTTCGACCATTGCGGCGTCAGATCGTAAGTCGTCCACAACGTGGCCGAGTTGCGCGCTGCGCCCTGGACCGGATTGCCGATGTTGCTTCTGGTCGCCGAGTCGACGATCTCGCTGTGCAGCCACGCATAGCCGATGTAGGCCGTCCACTGCGGGGTGAGCTTGCCCGACAGGCCCAGCTCGACGCCGTAATAGCGTTCCTTGTTGCCGGTGGCCGTCAGGTTACCCGTGCCGTCATCGTAGTACGAGTTGTTCTTCTCCGTGCGGAACACGGCGCCCGACACGCCGAGACGTTCGCCGAGCAGGTCCACCTTGCCGCCGAGTTCGAGCGTCTTGGTCTTCTCGGGCGACAGGTCGCGGAGGTTGTTGCTGGCGGTCGTCACGCTATTCACGCCCAGCGGGTTCGCGTCGGCGGTAATCGATCCGGCCCACGGCGTGGTCGAGGCCCATCCATACGACAGGTAGTACGACTGTTGCGGCGTCGGCTCCCACATCAGGCTCAGGCGCGGGCTGATGAAGCTCGCGCTCGTGCTCACGTTGGACGCCTCGCTGCCACTGCTCAACGTGGAAAGGCGAGACGTTTGCGAGTAGTAGTCCCAGCGCACCGAGCCGAGAATCGACCACTCCGGCGTGAAATGGACACGATCGCTGGCGAACAACGCAACGTCCGTCAGCGTCGAGTCACGCACATCGTTCGTGCCGTTCGGATCGATGGCCACGATGTAGTTGCTCGACGAGGTGTTCGGACGCAGCAACGTGCCGGGGATCTTCGTCGTCGTGCCGGACATGTCGGGCTTCATGTACGCGTAAGCCTGGCGATGATCCGTCTGGTACGAGAAATCCAGGCCGAGACGCACGTCGTGCTTGAGCGCGGCCGTGTCGAACGCGGTTGCCAGCGTCGTCACGTTCTGGAAGCCCGTGGAACGTTGCGAGTAACGCGGCCCGCCGCCGGAACCGAGAATGATCGGGCCGTCGCCTGTCGTGAAGAAGGAATCGGCGCAGGCCTGATCGCAAGTCGCGGACGTTGAGCTGAACATGCGCTCGTAGTAACCGAAGCGCGTGTCGTTGCTGATCGAGGTCGTGTCGCTGATGCGGTGCTTGAGCAGCGACGTGAAGATGTCGGCCGTGGAGTGATCGCGGTCCGTATCCTTACCGTAATAATTCGAGCGGGGAACGCCGAAGGCCGAGGCGACGGGCTCACGCACCGCGGTCGCGGTGCGACCGATCAGCGGCTGCCCGTAGTCCGGGGTGCGCTTGTTGTCCTGATGGAAGTAGTTCAGGTACCAGGTGGTGGGCGTGGTCAGCCCTGCCGCGAACGACAGCGCCATGCCCCAGCGATCGGACTTCACGCCATCGCGATCGACGATGTTCTGGTCCTGGCGCATGGCGTTCACGCGCAAGGCCGTCGTGTCGCCCAACTGACGGTTGATATCCACCGTCTGCCGGTTCATCGGACCGTTGCCGAGCATCGCTTCGACCGATGCCGCGTTATCGAGATGCGCCAGCTTGGTCTCGCTGTTGATCACGCCACCGTTGGACCCCATGCCGAAATTCTCGGACGACGGCCCCTTGACCACGATCACCTGCTCGGTGTTGAACGTGTCGCGCACATAGACGCCGAAGTCGCGCAGCCCGTCGAGGAACGCATCGTTCTTGGTCGTCGCGCCGCGAATCCGGAACTGATCGCCGTTGGCCCCGCCATTCGCTTCACCGATGGCGACCGTGATGCCCGGCACATTGCGCAGTGCTTGTTCAAGCGTGGTCGCCTGCTGCTGTTGCATGACGTCCTGCGGCACGACGTTGACCACCTGCGGAATCTCGCGGATCGGTCCGGGCATGCGTGCGATGTTGGTCTCCGCGTGGAGCAGGTTGCCCGCGGCGAGGGGATCGGCGGTGACGTTCGACGGCGGCAGCGATGCCGCGAGCGCGTTGGAGTTTACCGTCGCCGTAGGCAGCAAGACGTGGCCCGCACTCGCGGCGCCATCGTTAGCGGCGACCTGTACGCCGTAGCTGCCGTCCGGCCAGCGGACCGCCTTCAGTCCGGAGCCACTCAGCAAGACGTTGAGCGCTTCTTCCGCCGTGTACTGGCCATTCACGCCCGCCGTCACTTTCCCGGCGGCCTGATCGGGCGTGAAGGACAGCAAGGCATTGGACGTGCTTGCCCAACGGTGCAGGGCGGGCGTGAGCGGACCCGCCGGAATGCTGTAAGTGCGAGCCGTGCTTTGCGAGGCCTTGTTCGTGGCGGTTTGCGCCACTGCGGGTGTGACAACGCCCCCGTACAGGGCGGCACTGCAGAGCGTTGCCGAAACGGCCAGCGTCACCGCCTGACGTTTCGGTGCCCGAGGCATCCCCGTGGATATGCGCGACCGGTTCCGGCCCTGGTTGTTGTTATGACTGCGTGACATGATCTGTTTACCTGAAAGAGATATCAAAAAATCCATCTTCATCAGGTAGGTGCCGCGAGAATCGAAATCGGGCAGATGTTTCTGAAAATAATTGCGGAATTGCCTGGGACTCAGTGAGACGCGTCGATCATCGTCCAGTACCGGGTCACGCTGCGAATGCGCACGGGGAGCACACGAGGCAACGACGCCAGAATGCGATCGGTGTCGGTGATGGGGAACGCGCCCGAGATGCGTAGATCGGCAACATCGGGGGACACGCGCACCACGCCGGTCCGATAGCGCGCGACTTCGTTGACGAATGCAGCGAGTGTCATGTTGTCGGCGACGATCTGGCCGTGGAGCCAGGCCGCCTGCGTGTCGCCGGACGGTTGAATCGGGCCGACGACGTCGTTCCGGAAGTCGACTTGTTCGCCTTGCCTGAGCGTTGTGGCAACGTGAGGTGTCTCGGCGGAACTGATGTCGACGCGCTCGCGCAGCACGACACAGCGGGTGTGGTCGGGATGCACGCGTGCCATGAAATCGGCACCGCTCGTGCGAATGACGCCGTGCTCGGTGACCAGTGCCAGCAGCGGCGCCTCGTTGGATCGGGCTGCGTGGCTTGCCATCCGCACACAGACCTGCCCCTGCAGCAATTCGATCTCACGTCGACCGTCGCGAAAGCGAGTGGAGACGGCGGTCTCGGTGTCGAGGAAAAGAGACGAACCGTCCCGCAGCCGCACCGACTTCGTCTCGCCTTTGCCTGTGCGGTAGTCGGCGGAAATCGCGAGCGCAATCTGGCTGCGGGTTGCGATGCCACCGGCGCCGAGCAGGAGTCCGGTGAGCGCGAGTCCCTTGACGACACTGCGGCGCCGCGCCCGATGCTCGCGTTCGGCGAGCGTGGGAGCATGCGGTGAGTAGGGCGTCAGGGTGCGGTAGGCACGCTCGACGTCGAGCTCACGAATCCTGCCGAACACGGATTCCACTTTTTCCCAAGCCACCCGATGCTCGCCCGACGCCCTGAGCCACGCGCTCCACTGCGCATGCTCGCGCTCACCGGCGTCGCCCGACTTGAGGACGGTGAACCATTCCACTGCCTGATCCAGCGCCGCGCGAGACGGCGGCACAGGGGGCAGGGTGGACGGGTGAGGGAAGGCGGAATCCTTCTGGGCCGGCATCGCGATGGGTCCCGTCAGTCAAGAAGCGCCAGCACGCATTGCCCGTTGGCACGCAGCAGGTACTGTTTGACGGAGCTGGCCGAGACGTTCAGCCGCTGCGCGATTTCCGAATACTTGAGATCGAGAAGGTGCGCCAGCAGGAACGCCTCTCTCACTTTCGGCGGAAGACCGTCCAGTGCGCGATCGATTGCCGACAACGTCTGCAACGCGATCAGGCGGACTTCCGGTGCCGGCGCGTGGTCTTCCGGGAGTTCTGCCAGCAATTCGAGATAGCTCGTCTCGAGGACCTGGCGGCGATGGTAGTGAGACAGCAGGCGACGGGCAACGGTGGCGAGGAACGGACGTGGCTCGCGAATGGACGCGACGCTGCCGGCATCGATGATGCTGACGAACGCATCCTGTGCCAGATCGGCCGCAATGCTGGCGTTGCCAAGCTTGCGGCGAATCCACCCCGTCAACCAGCCGTAGTGGTCGACATATAACCCCGTCACCTGGCGACGGAGTTCTGCCTCGCTCGAAACCACGATGTCCTTGCAATGCCTGCCCGGTATTTCTCAAGGGCACGCATCATAGTAATGAGAATTATTCGCAATATAGGGTGAAGCCCTTGCGAATGCAACAACTTTTTCTGAAAGGAGGGCGTCAGGCGTCGGAGGACGACGCCCGGACAAAGCGTGCAGGAGGCATGAACACCGGTTCGGGAAGTCCTCAGCGATCCTCCTCGTGCTTCTTTACTCGGTAATCGAGCTGCGAACGCGTGATGCCGAGCAATCCGGCTGCGCGTGAAATGTTGCCACCAGCCTGTTTGACCGCCGCGCGCACAAGGGCTTCTTCCATCTGCGGCAGCGAGGTCATGCCTTGCCGGACCACGTCTTCGGCAATGGCGTCCAGCGACAGCGTGGGGCCGGTCGCGTCCGACGACGCATCCGGCGGTTCATCGTGCTCCGTGAGCCCGCCGTCCTTGCCCAGCGCGAGAAACGCCGACGCGTGCAAGGCATCTTCGACGCTCGTCAGGTGGACGATGTCCAGAGATTCGCCTTCGGGCACCATGATCAGACCGCGCTCGAGCATGTTCTCGAGCTCGCGGATATTGCCGGGCCAGTCGTGATGGATGAGCGCCTGCATCGCGCGCGGCGTAATGCGCGGTGTAGTACGCATATGGCGTCGGGCAAACCGGTGCAGCAGCGCCTGCGCGAGCACCGGGATATCGTCGCGCCGTTCGCGCAAGGGTTGGATCAACATGGGGAAGACGTTGAGGCGGAAGTAGAGATCCTCCCGGAACCTGCCTTCCTGCACGGCCTGCTTGAGCGGTTCGTTGGTTGCTGCGACCACCCGAACGTCCGTTGTGACGGTGCGATTGCTGCCGAGCCGTTCCAACTGCCCGTTCTGCAACACGCGCAGCAATTTGCCTTGCGCGGTCATGCTCAGCGTAGCGATCTCATCCAGGAAGAGCGTGCCGCCGTGGGCGGCCTCGAAGCGGCCCACGCGCGCCGAAGTGGCTCCCGAGTAAGCACCTCGCTCCACACCGAACAACTCCGACTCGATCAACGCCTCCGGAATCGCCGCACAGTTGACTTCGACGAACGGGTCGCCCGCACGTCCACTCAGACGATGAATTTCCCGGGCGATGAGGCTTTTGCCTACGCCACTCTCGCCCAACAACAGCACCGTTGCCTGGGTTCCCGCGACCCGCTCGATCTTGTGACGCAGCAGCGTGTAGGCCGTCGACACGCCCACGACAAGGGATTCCGGGGCTTCGTCGATAAGCGCATGCTCCACACCCTCGGCCGTAGCGTCTTCTCCGGGCCCCATCGAAGTCGCAGCGGGCACATGGATTCGGGTATCCCGCTGTTGCGGCAACAGGTAGCGCAGATCCTCCTGTGCCTCCTCCCATTCGCTCGCCGGGCGCGCCACGATGCGGCAGTGCGCATGCCCCATCGAGCGACACTCGACTTCACGCACGACGATCTGGCGTTGCGCGCAAACGCTCAGGTATCCGGAGCAATAGCCGACGGCATTCCAGCACACCGCATGATTGCCAACGCCATGCGAGGCGATGTGCGCTTCGTCCTCCAGCGACTCCTTCCAGATCGCCTCGCCCCGGTAGTCGTCGGCGTGCAGATCGCCTGCCGCCAGCCCCGGGCCGGAGTGCTCTGGCAACAGAAATCCCTGCAAAGCGTGCAGCGTCCCCCCGGCATTGAGCACGTCGCGCCACGACACGTTGGGGCCGCCCATCTTGGAGACCATCTGCGCATCGCGCTGGCCGGCCTCGTAGCCGATGCGCGTGATGATCGTGCGCGTCTGCTCCATGCCCAGCGAATCGATCAGTGCTTCGCGCAAGGCGGCGAACGCCTCGGCATGCAGAAGTACCACGCGCCGCTCGCCCAGCCAGATGCGACCTTCCGCAACGGAAAACCTCAACCGGTTCGCCAGATCCCGGACCTGCGGCAACTTGAGATCGACGAGCACGTCGGGCACGGCGATCGTCTTTTGGGGGGGCTGAATCGACATTTACAACCTCGACTGACTGCAGAAATGTCCGCGCACGGCATTTCCTGAAATTATGAAAACGTGTCTCCTGCGTTTGGGCACGACTTCCTGAAATTCTGAAATGCGTGGCGCCGTGGCAGTCCTTCGGCAGAGCGAGATCATCGCGCAGTCCGGCCGATATGTGGCGCGCCACTGTCGAAATTGCGGGTAAACGTGGAAATCCCCGAGCTTTGGCGACGATTTTCAGCATCGGCGATCATGCTGGCACGGTATTCGCTATATCGATGGCAGGCCTCGTACACAAGAGGCGAGCGCAACGTCCGCATCGCATGCGGCGTTCGACCATCGATAACGATAGTGAGAAGGAGACATACCGTGGCAGACATTGCGAATCTCGGATACCTGGTGCTCGGCGTGAGCGATCTCGACGCGTGGGAGCACTTCGCCGTCGACGTCGTTGGCCTGCAGGCCGGTCGCCGTACCCCCGGAGAAGCACTGGCCTTGCGAATGGACGACTACGCGCAGCGCATGCTGCTGGTCAGGCACGAGGCGGACGATCTGCTCGCCGCCGGATGGGAAATGCCCAACGACGAAGCGCTCGATCGATTCGTGGCACAACGTCGTGCGGCGGGTCACGCCGTGGAGGCGGGCGATCCGGCATTGGCGGTGCAACGCGGCGTGGCAAGGCTGTTCTGGTGCGAGGACCCTGATGGCATTCGCCACGAGTTCTACGTGGGCGCGACGCGTGCCGCCATGGCCGATCCGTTCCGCTCGAAGGTCATGCGTGACGGCTTCAGTACCGGACGTCTCGGCGTCGGCCACCTCGTAGCCGTGCCCAAGGACACGGTGGCAACAGACACCTTCGTGCGACAGGTGCTCGGCCTCAAGGTCAGCGACTACATCAGCGGCGAAATCGCGCCGGGTGTCGTGCTCGACATTGCCTTCTTCCACGCAGTCACCGGACGTCACCATTCGCTTGCTTGCGCAAAGGTGCCGTTCCCGCATGCCAAGCGCATCCATCACATCATGGTCGAAGCCCTCGACATGAACGACGTCGGCCTCGCTTACGACCGGTGTGTTGCGGCGGGATTGCCGATCGTGATGGAGCTCGGGCACCACCCCAACGACGGGATGTTCTCGTTCTACGTGAAAACACCGTCGGGCTTCGCGCTCGAATTCGGCGCAGGCGGCATTGTCGTTGACGACGCCCATTGGGAAGTCCGCCGCTATGCGCAGTTGAGCGACTGGGGACACCGCAACCCGGCGCACTGATCCCTCTGCCGGCCTGCGCCGGCACCTCGCAACATTCCGATGCTCTGCCGATCACGCCTGACGCCGCCGCGTCCGGCGGTGGCGGCGTGCGTCCTGACGTCAGGAGACTCATATGAATCGCCCCCAACATCACGCCGCACCCACCGCGCGCGACACCGCGCGACTGGCCGAACCGCTCGCGTCGCCGGCCGACGTGTTCAAACAAGGCATGCGCCGCCTGGCCGGTGCCGTCTGCGTTATCGCTACCGGCCACGCCGGCGAGCGGGCAGGACTCACTGCGACGGCCGTCTGCTCGGTGAGCGCCGAACCGCCGCGCTTGCTCGTGTGTGTCAACCAGAGCGCCAGCGCGCATGACCGGATCGCAGCCGAAGGGCGCTTGTCGGTGAACGTGCTCACGCATCAGCAGCAGCACATCGCCGAGCGATTCGCCACCAGCAGCATCAAGGGCGAAGCGCGCTTCGCACAGGGCGAATGGCGTGCCGTCAACCATGTGCCGCTGCTCGACGATGCGTGCGTCGCTTTTGCCTGCGAGATCGTCGAACGCATTCCCGCAGCGTCGCATTCCATCTTTCTCTGCGACGTCGTGAGTTGCCGGGTCGGCGGCCACACGGGCAGTGCGTCCGACGGCCTGCTGTATTTCGACGGCCGCTTCCGTCGACTCGACGGTGCGTGCACCGACGCCTGATAGCGCGCTCACCCCCGATTTTTCTCAGTTTCATCCCCCATATCCCGAGGAGACAACCATGGGCATTCGTACCGGACAGCAGTTCATTGCGTCCCTGCAAGACAACCGCAAGCTCTATATCGACGGCAAGCTCGTGCGCGACGTCACGACCTACGGCCCGCTCAAGGGCGTGATTGCGACGATGGCGGCCCTCTACGATCAGCAGCACGATCCCGAATTCGCCGAAATGCTGACCTACACGTCGCCGACCTCTGGCGATCGGGTCTCGAAGACGTATCTCGAAGCAAAAACCCCTGACGAGTTCCGTGCTCAGGCGGCCTGCTTCCACTTCCGCACGCAATCGACGTTCGGTCTGATGGGACGACTGACCGACTTCATGTCGGGCTTCCTGCTCGATCAGGCAGTGGGATTGCGCGCGATGGGCAAGCACGACGCCGCAGCGCGCGCGCAACGCATCGTCGAGCGTTGCCGTGAGAACGACCTTCAGGTCACGCATGCACTCATTGACCCGCAGACCGACCGTTCCAAGCCCGACGCCCCGGTCGAGGCGGTACGTGTGGTCGAGCGCCGTCCAGACGGCGTCGTCGTGAGCGGCTGCCGCATGCTTTCCACGCTCGCCCCCGTCGCCAACGAGTGCTACGTCGGCCCGTTCTTCCCGCGCAAGCCCGGCGAGGAAGACTTCGCGTTGGCGTTTCTCATTCCGATGAACGCGCCGGGGCTGTCGATTCTTGCGCGTGAATCGTTCGATCGCAGCGAAGACCGCGGGCAGGGCACTTTCGACCGTCCGCTGTCCTCGCGTTTCGACGAAGGCGACGCCATTCTCCTGTTCGACCGTGTGTTTGTGCCGAACGACCGTCTGGTCGTGAACGGCGACATCGACGCGTACAACATGATGATGAAGCTCTCCACGGGCTACACGTTTGTTCAGGCATGCACGCGCTCGACCATGAAGCTGCGCTTCCTGACGGGGCTGGCCACCGCGATTGCGCGCGCCAACGGGCGTGACAAGACGCCGCGCTTCCAGGCGGCCATCGGCGAATTGTGCGGTCTGGTCAACGTGGCCGAAGCGATTCGCGCCGGGGTGATTTCGCACGCGCATGCACGCGTGGATGCCTTCGAGCGTGGCGACATCCTGCAGGAGGGTGACGGCCTGGGCGAACCGAAGTTCGCGCTGGGTGCCGGCATGGCCGCACTCAATTTCTTCTTCCCGAGCGCCAATACCAAAGCGGCGGAAGTGCTGCGCATGGCGGCCGGCTCAGGGGCGCTCGCCGTGACCGAAGCCGACTATCAGAACCCCGACATCGGGCCGTTGCTCGACCGTTGGCTCATTGGCCCGAACACGACCGCAAAGGACCGTTTGCGCCTGATGAAGATGGCCTGGGACATGACCGGCACCGAGTTCGGCTCCCGTGCCGGCCTCTACGAGCGGCTCTATTCCGGCGACCCCGAGCGCAACGCCATCGGCTGGTTCCACAGCCCGATCACCGCTGAATGTGAAGCGTTGGTCAAGCGCGCGCTCGCCATCTGATCCCCCGATTTCAAACGCAAGAGGAAACATGTCATGAACGTGCTTACTGAAGCCGCTACCAGCCGGTTCGCTACGATCGAAGCCCCGGGCCTGGCGCAGTTCAAGATTCACTACAACGACGCGGGCAGTGGACCGGCGGTCGTCATGTTGCACGGCGGCGGCCCCGGCGCCAGCGGCTGGAGCAACTACTACCGCAACATCGAGCCGCTCGTCGCCGCAGGCTTTCGCGTGATCCTGATGGATTGCCCGGGCTTCAACAAGTCCGGCGAGATCGTGTCCGACGTGCAACGGGGCTTGCTCAATGCCCGTGCCGTCAAGGGGCTGCTCGACGCACTCGAGATCGATGTCGCACATCTGGTCGGCAATTCGCTCGGCGGTGCAACAGCCCTGAACTTCGCGCTGGAGTATCCGGAGCGGCTCGATCGCCTCGTGCTCATGGGGCCGGCCGGCATGGGCCACAGCCTTGTTCAGCCGAATCCGCAGGAAGGGATTCGCAAGATGTTCAAGCTCTATACCGCGCCGAGCTACGAGAACTTCGTCGACATGCTCGACGTGTTCGTCTACGACCCGTCGGGCATCACGGAAGAGTTGCGACGTGGCCGGTGGGACAACATCGCGGCCCATCCGGCCCATCTGCGCAATTTCGTCGAGAGCGTGAAACAGGCGCCGGTCACCAGTTGGGACGTCTCGTCGCAGATCCATCGCATCAAGCACCGGACGCTCGTCACCTGGGGGCGAGACGACCGGTTCGTGCCTATCGACAACGGGCTGAAGCTGCTGCAAGGCCTGGCCGACGCACGACTGCATGTGTTCTCGCGCTGCGGCCATTGGGCCCAGTGGGAGCACGCCAACGCGTTCAATCGCCTGGTCGTGGATTTTTTAGTCGCACCGGCGGACGCCGCCTGACAGCAAGGAACTGGAGGAGACAATGCAAAAAATCAAAGACAACGACATCCGTACATCCGCTTCGCAAGTCACGCAGAAGACCCACGCCGCACGCGCCCTTCGGTGGCTGGGATCGCTGGCCGCGTTGAGCGCAGCCATGCTCTGCGCAGCCCCAGTGCAGGCGGCTGGCCACTACGTGCCGGGTGTGGAAGGCATTCAGGCGGCATCGGTGCCCGGGCCGGGCATGTACTTCCTCGGATACGCCGTCAACTACAACATCAACCGGTTGACCGAAGCGCCCGGCAACAACGAAGGCACGGTCAACGCACTCGCACTTCGCGGCGCCTGGATCACTCAGGCCACGTTTCTCGGCGCGAACTACGGTATCGAGGCGATCGTACCCATGACCGCCAAGTCGTTCACGTTCAACGGCATTGGATATGCAGGCAGCAGTCGCGGCGTAGGTGACGTGTACGTGAGCCCGCTGGTGCTCGGCTGGCACGGCGCACAGTGGGACCTGTCGTTCGGACTCGGCCAGTGGCTCAATGTCGGCACGTTCTCCGCGACCGATCCCACTTCACCGGGCAACGGCTATTCGTCCACGATGCTCTCGTTCGGCGGCACCTACTACCCGGACACGGCGAAACAGTGGTCGGTGTCGGTGCTCATGCGGGCGGAAAAGAACTACTCGCAGCGTCAGACGGGGATCACGCCCGGTAACGGTCTCGTGGTGGAGTGGGGCATCGCGCGCCATCTTACGCCGACCACGCAGTTAGGTCTTGTCGGCTACTACCAGGGCCAGATCTCGAATGACAGTGGCGACGGCGCGAGCCCCATGCGGCCTCGCAAGGCGGCCGTCGGGGTCCAGTTCGACTGGATGATCCCAAGCGAAAAGCTGTTCCTCAAAGTCGCCGGCTATACCGAGTACACCGCCGGCGGCGGCTCACCGAAGGGCAATCTGATCCGGTTGGCACTGGTCAAGGCGTTCTGACGTCGGTCGGAGATCGTGCAGATGGAGGCGGTTGGACCAAGGCCGCCGCCATCTGCGCTGCCGCGTCCTGCAACGGTGGCACGAAGCGCCGTACGGCCTCGGCGGGGCTGACCGCCTGATCGAGGTAGATCACGTTGAGGCTCGCGAGCACGCGTCCTTCGGACTGAATGGCGACCGCCACCGCGCCGATCTTGCGCTGATCGTGCCAGTCGCCGTGGTTCGCGCCGAAGCCGTTCTCGCGTGTCTGACGCACGAGATTACGAATGAAGGCGTCGTCGTTGGCAAAGCGTTGCTGCAGCTCCCCGCCGGCGCCGGTGCGCAGCAGGTCGAGAATGTCCTCCCGCTCGGCATCGGGGCAGGTGCCGAAATACGCACGGCCGGCCGCCGTGAAGAGCATCGGCAGTCGGCGGCCCACCATCGCACGGTGAAACGACAGCGGACTGAAACGGTGTGTCGTTTCGCGAATGATCATGGCGTCGCCCTCGGGTGTCGTCAGGTCCGACGGCCAGACGACACGCTGCATCAGTTGCCCCATGATCGGCGGCGCGACGGTCGCGATCCGCTCGTCGTCCGTGAAGCCTTCGCTGAGCGAACGCACGGCGAGGGCGAGCCGGAACGTATCGTCCGACGCACTGCGCCGCACGAAGCCATCCTCCAGCAGCGTCTCGAGCAGGCGTCGCACGGTGGTGCGGTGAATTCCGGTCGCCTCGCTCAGTTGTTGGGGCGTCGCACGGCCGCGCTCCATCGCATTCATCGCCCGCAACACGAGTAAGCCGCGCGACAACCCGCGCACATTCGGGTACTTGCTCATGGAAAACTCGATAAGAATCAACGTTGTGCATTCTATGCACATTTCAGTGAAATTGTTGAGCGCCCGGTGCGACGTCCCTAGACTCATCAAAAAATCTGAGCGCTGACGGAGACACCTTCCTTTCTGCCCGGACGACGCGCACGCAACGCAAGTCGACTGGCAGCCGATCCAGGCCCAACGATTAGCGGACGACACGATCCGCGACCGATTGACCCAACGCAGCACGCCATCAGTACGCGCAAAACCGGCGCGGGGGCGCGCTCGTGCCCAAGAAACAGAGGAGCGAGACACATGACGGCATCCATCCATGCATCTCCCGGCGCGGCGGACATCACGACCGACATCACGACCGACGTCGCCATCGTCGGCGCCGGCCCGGTCGGGCTAATGATCGCCAACATTCTCGGCCTGCAAGGCGTGCGCGTGACCATCGTCGAGAAGCTCGACCAGCTCATCGACTATCCGCGCGCCATCGGACTCGACGACGAAGCGTTGCGCGTCTTCCAGGCCGTCGGACTCGCCGAGGCGTTGCTGCCCCACACCACGCCCGATCACTGGATGCGTTTTCTCACGAGCGAGGGGCATTGCTTCGCGTCGATCGAACCGCGTACCGACGAATTCGGCTGGTCACGCCGCAATGCATTCATCCAGCCGCTCGCCGACCGCGTGCTGTTCGACGGACTCGCGCGTTTCCCTCACGTGCAGGTGCTGTTCGGCCACGGTGTCGAGGCCTTCACGCAGGACGACCGTGGCGTGACGCTGACGGCGCGTACCCGCGACGGCGAAAGCCGCACGATCCGCGCGGGTTATGTGGTGGGTGCCGACGGCGGGAACAGCCAGATCCGTCGCATGCTGCAAGTGCCGTTCGAAGGCCGGACAAAACCGAATCAGTGGATCGTCGTCGACGTACGCAACGACCCGGTCGGCGCGCCGCACGTCTACATGCATTGCGACCATGCGCGACCCTACGTGTCGGCGGCGCTGCCGCACGGCATCCGCCGCTTCGAGTTCATGGTCATGCCCGGCGAGACGGAAGAAGAATTGTCGAAGCCGGAGAATCTGACGGCGCTGATCCGCAAGGTGGTTCCGCATCCCGACAAAGTCGACTACATCCGCAAGCGCGTCTACACCCATAACGCGCGTCTGGCCGAAACATTCCGTGTCGGGCGCGTGCTGCTCGCGGGCGACGCCGCGCACATCATGCCGGTGTGGCAGGGGCAGGGCTACAACAGCGGTATTCGCGACGCCAACAATCTCGGCTGGAAGCTCGCGATGGTCGTCAAAGGCCAGTGCACCGCCCGGCTGCTCGATACCTATACGGCAGAGCGACGCGCCCACGCACGCGCCATGATCCACCTGTCGGAAGTCGCGGGTGACATCTTCGCACCGACGACCCGCTTCGGCGTGCGCTTTCGCGACACCTTCGTGCGCAGCTTCAATCTCTTCCCGTCGGTCAAGCGCTACTTCGTGGAAATGCGTTTCAAACCGATGCCGCGCTATGAAGCGGGTGTGGTGCTGCTGCCGCCGCCGCAGTCCACCGGCGGATGGCTGGCGCGATGCCTCGAGCGCGCCGGCAACTCGGCGCCGGGTCGTCTGCTGGGATTGATGAGCCAGAAGCGGGAATCGTGGCTCGGCCGCCTGGTCTATGGCCGCGATCCGCACGCCAGCTCACCCGCAGGACGCCTGTTCATTCAGCCGAAAGTGCGCACCGAAGATGGTCAGACGAAACGCCTCGACGACGTGATCGGCAATCGCTTTGCCGTGATCGGATGGGGGGCGGATCCCACGTTCGGCCTGACGCGGCAAGCGCGCGCGATCGCAGACAGGCTCGGCGTGTGCTTTGTTCTCGCCAAGCCTGACGTGCAGCTTGCGCATACCGACGATGTCCCCGAGGGCGTGATCGCCATCGGCGACCCGCTCAATCGTCTGAAAGACTGGTTCGGCGCCCGTGCGCAGTCTGTGGTGCTGCTGCGCCCCGACCGATTCATCGCCGGCGTTTGCGGTCCGCAGGAAGTCTCCGAAGCGCTCGTGGAACTGGCCGAAAAGGTCGCGCTGGACGTCGAGCCGATTCGCCTCGTGACGACCGGGCCTGCCGCCGCCGAACCGGTCGATTGCCCGATCCCCATGCCCAAAGTTGCCGGAGCCTGAGATGCCGATTCATCTCGAATGCCTGTCCCATACCCCGCTGCACGGCTACTTCGATCCTGCCGACGACGTGGTGGCCGAAGTGAAGCGTGTCCAGCAAGCCGCACGCGAGCGGGTGCGTGCCTTCGACCCGGAGCTTGTCGTCGTGTTTGCGCCGGATCACTTCAACGGGTTCTTCTACGACGTCATGCCGCCGTTCTGCATCGGCGCAGCGGCCACGGCCATCGGCGACTTCAACAGCCTGGCCGGTACGCTGCCGGTGCCGTCCGAGACCGCCCACCGGATCACGGAACACGTGCTGGCGGCCGACATCGACGTGGCCCTGTCGTATCGCATGCAGGTAGACCACGGCTGCGCCTACGCACTCGAAGTCCTGACCGGTGCCCTGGACACGTACCCCGTCGTGCCGGTCTTCATCAACTCGGTGGCGCCACCGATGGCCACGCTGCGCCGTTCCCGTTTGTTGGGCGACGCCATTGGCCGCTTTCTGGCATGCACTGACAAGCGCGTGCTGGTCGTGGGCTCGGGCGGCATCTCCCATGAGCCGCCCGTGCCCGAGCTCATCGGCGCGACGGAGGAAGTGGCAGAGCGTCTGATTGCCGGGCGCAACCCGTCGCCCGAGTCGCGCGCAGCGCGCCAGGCCCGTACCGTCGCCGCCGCGAAGGCCTTCACGTCGGGCGACAGCCCGATGCATCCGCTCAATCCGCAGTGGGACAAGGCCTTCCTGCAACTGCTGACAAGCGGGCGTCTGAATGCCGTCGATGGCATGAGCAACGACGCCATTACCCGCGACGGCGGTAAATCGGCCCACGAAATCCGCACATGGGTGGCAGCGTTCGCCGTGCTCGCCGCGTATGGCGAGTACCACGCGTCGGTCGATTACTACCGCGCGATTCCCGAATGGATCGCCGGATTTGCCGCCATGCACGCGATGCCCCGATCGCTGGCGGCCGCCGCCTGATTTCCCAAGGAGACTTCAATGTCCAATGCCCAATTGATCCAGACCCTGGCCGAGCGTCTTCGACGGGCCGAAGCGACGCGCAAGACGATCGCCCCCGTGCGAGGCGACATCGCCCTCGACGACATGGCGAGCGCCTACGCCGTTCAACAACGCAATGTCGACGCGCGGCTTGCGAACGGCGAGCGCGTTGTCGGTCGCAAGATCGGTCTCACGTCGCCTGCCGTGCAGCAGCAGCTGGGGGTCGATCAACCGGACTTCGGCGCGTTGTTCGCCAGCATGGCTTACGGCGATGCACAGCCGATGCCGCTCTCCACACTCATCCAGCCCAAGGTGGAAGCCGAGATTGCGCTGGTACTCGAACGCGACCTCCTGCAAGCGACGAACACGTTCGCCGACATCATTGGCGCGACCGCCTACGCCGTAGCCGCAATCGAAGTCGTCGACAGTCGCATCGAGCAGTGGAACATCCGCTTCGTCGACACGGTGGCCGATAACGCGTCGAGTGCACTGTTCGCGCTCGGCAGCCGGCCCGTGAAGCTGTCCGACATCGATCTGAGCGCCTGTGCAATGACGCTTTCGCGCGACGGCGAAGTGCTCTCTCGCGGCAATGGCGCCGCATGCCTCGGCAATCCGCTCAACGCCGCCGTCTGGCTCGCCAATCGGATGGCGCGCCTCGGTACGCCGCTGCGTGCCGGCGACGTGGTCCTGACCGGCGCACTCGGTCCGATGGTGCCGGTCACCGAGCCGAGCACGTTTACCGCAAGCATCGAAGGACTCGGCAGCGTGCGCGCCACGTTTGCGTGAAGCACACGCCGCCGACATCAGCCGTTCCCAACGTTGAAGCCGTTCCCGCCAAACCCGCCATCGCAGAAGACAAGAGCGGATATTTCTGAAACTGGAGACTAAGCAATGAACGCATCACCTCAAGGCGCCGCGACCTCGAAAGGTAGCCTCGCGACCATCGGCCTGTGTCTGGCCATCGCACTGCTGGAAGGACTCGATCTGCAATCGGCCGGCGTGGCCGCACCGCGCATCGCCAAGGAGTTCGGACTGTCGGTGGCGCAAATGGGCTGGGCGTTCAGCGCCGGCGCCATCGGCCTGCTGCCCGGCGCCGCCCTTGGCGGACGCCTCGCCGATCGCTGGGGACGCAAGCGTGTCCTGATGTTGTCGGTTGCCCTGTTCGGCATCTTCTCGCTGGCCACGGCACACGTCTGGAACTTCGAATCGCTCCTGAGCGCGCGCTTTCTGACCGGCCTCGGGCTGGGGGCAGCCATGCCCAATCTGATCGCCTTGTGCGCGGAAGCCGCCCCTGACGGCCAACGCAACACGGCCGTAGGCGCCATGTACTGCGGCATGCCGTTCGGCGCAGCGCTGGCGGCGGTCATCGGTATCGTCAGTCCCAGCGAAGCGGGCTGGCGTCATGTGTTCTACGTGGGCGGCTTCGGGCCGTTGCTGATGGTGCCGCTGCTCGGGCTGTGTCTGCACGAGTCGGCGCAGTTTGTCGCCACACAGGCAGCGCGCGTATCGGATGCCGTGAAAGCAAGCACCCCGAGCGTCGTGCACGCGCTTTGGAAGGAAGGCCGCACGCGCACGACGCTCGCGTTGTGGATCAGCTATCTCGGCACGCTCATCGTGCTGTACTTCCTGATGAACTGGCTGCCGTCGATGGTGGTGGCCAATGGGTTGTCCCGTGCGCAGGCCGGCGTGGCGATCATGATGTTCAACATCGGGGGCGGCATCGGGGCGATCGGTATCGCGAACATCATGGATCGGTTTTCGCCGCGCATGACGGTGATCGGCATGTACGTCGGCATTGCGTTGTCGCTGGCAGGCTTGTCCAGCGCGATCGGCGCGCTGACGATGGCCGGCGGCGCGTTCTTCTGCGGCCTGTTCCTCGTGGGCGGGCAGTCGGTGCTGTATTCGATGGCCGGTCAGGCGTACCCGACCGAAGTCCGTGGCACGGGCGTCGGTGCCGCGGTCGCCATCGGACGCCTCGGCTCCATTCTCGGGCCGCTGATTGCCGGCCAGCTGTTCGCGTTGGGGCAAAGCGCCTCGATGCTCGTGTCGTCGAGCATCCCGCTGATCGTGGTCGCCGCCATCGCCGCGCTCACGGTCGTGGGCACGTTCGCACCTCGGGTCATCGCAGGCGCCGTTGCGCCGGGGCGTTGATCCCGGGGCCACCACACATTCCAATGCGTGGACCGGACAAGGCAGCCCACGACGGCACGCCTTGTTCCCTCACTCTCAACCTGTACAGAGGAAGTCATCATGACGGTAGTCCAATCGGCCGATTCGGCCCTGACGGAAGCGGCCACGAGCCGTTTCGTCTCCGTTCGCGACGGCGACACGGTATTCCGCATTCACTACAACGACGCCGGTAGCGGCGCCGAAACCGTGGTGATGCTGCACGGCTCGGGACCGGGCGCCACCGGCTGGGCCAACTTCAATCGCAACGTCGAACCGTTGGTCGATGCGGGCTACCGTGTGGTGCTCGTCGATTGCCCGGGCTGGGGAAAGAGCGACCCGGTCGTCAACACCGGTTCGCGCTCGGAACTCAACGGCCGTGTGCTCAAGGCGGTCCTGGACGAACTCGATATCGCGCGCGTGCACATCATCGGCAATTCGATGGGAGGTCACAGCGCCGTCGCCTTCGCACTCTCGAACCCGAGTCGCGTCGGCAAGCTGATTCTGATGGGGGGCGGCACCGGTGGCCCGAGCCAGTTTGTGGCGATGCCGACGGAGGGCATCAAGCTGCTCAACGGACTTTACAAGGATCCGACCATCGAGAATCTGAAGCGCATGATGAACGTGTTCGTTTTCGATGCGAGCGCGATCACCGACACGCTGATGCAGGCGCGTCTGGACAACATGCTGGCCTGCAAGGAACACCTCGAGAACTTTGTGAAGAGCCTGGCGGCGAATCCGAAGCAGTTCACCGACTACGGCTCGCGCCTGGGTGAGATCGCTGCGCCGACGCTGATTGTCTGGGGCCGTGAAGACCGTTTTGTGCCGATGGATGTCGGGCTTCGCCTGCTGGCCGGCCTGCCCAACGCCCAACTGCACGTGTTCAACCGGTGCGGCCATTGGGTGCAATGGGAACACGCGGAGGCCTTCAACCGCATGGTGATCGACTTCCTGAAGCATTGAGCGGCGCGTCGGTAACAATTGGAAACCTTGATCCTGCGATCGTTACTCGAATTCCCTTGGCGCCCGCGCAACGGGCTTCATATAGTTCCGATAGCGACAGCCGGTATTTTGCCGGGCGTGGCGCGAGCGCCCCGAACGGGGCATCCGATCATTCCCTTTGCACAAAGGTGTTCCATGGACGTTCAGCAACTGGTTTCCGAATTTCTCGCCTCCGAGCATGGCAGCCAGGCCACGCAGGCCCTGGCGGCCCAGGGTATCAGTGGTGACGACGCGCAACAGATGTTGAGTCAGGCCGCCGAAGCGACACACAACGTCGCCGACGAACAGAGCGGTGGCGGCTTGTTGGGCGAGCACTCCGGCAAGAGTTTCCTGGTCGGGTTTGCGGCAGGGATGCTTCGCGGCGAAGGCTTTTTCAAATCGTTGGAAGACGGCGGGGCAGGGATGTTGACCGGCCGGGTTGCCGAGGCACTGGCAAACCGCATGGGAATCGATCCGGCAACGGCGTCGACCGTCGCTGCGGCGGCAACGCCCTATGTCGTGGCGTTCATGAAGGAGAAATTCGCCTGAATCCGGATGGGATCGCCACGTCAAACGAGGGCGATCCTGTCTCGCAAACGGAATGTTGACAGGGCTGCCGGGGACGATCTCGCGCAGCCCTTTTTCGTCGGCCGTCGTCTCACCCATCAACCGCGCGGTATCGCCCAGATCATCTTCCGGTTCATCAGGAGCGGAATGGCGCCGATCACGATGCCGCCCATGCCCACGACATTCGTGACCCAATCGAAGGTCGGCACGCTATAAAGCGCAATAAAGAAAAGGAAGAGCCCGCTCGCCACCGGCCAGACGACATGCGTTGCGGCAACCCACGGCCCCTGCGTGAGCGTCTTTCGGTAAAACCAGCCGCAGGCAAGCCCCGTGAGGCCGAGGTAGAAACAGACCTGGAAGCCGATGGCTGTGATCGAATCCTGGAGGATGACGTTGATCGTCGGCAAATACGACGACATGAGCAGCAGCACCAGGCCGGTGATCCAGATGAAGAAGATCGCGATATGCGGGGTTTGCCAGCGAGGGTGCAGGCGCGCATACCGGTGATGCAGTGCGCCGTCGCGACTCTTGGCGAACAGCGTGCGTGTGAACTGGAGCATCTGCGTCTCAACCGTGCCCACCGTACTGAGCAACACGGCGATGATCGCCACGTAGCCCCAGGTCGGCCCGAACAGCTTCTGCGCGATCGCGAAGATGATGTTCGTGTTGTAGTGCTGGATCTCCGCGTCTGTCAGGCCAAGCAACGTGATGACGATGAAGATGAGAAAAAACACCATGAGGAAGACCATTGACCAGAAGGCAGCTCGCCCGGGCGTTCGATTCGCGTCACGGGTTTCCTCGCTGAGATTCAAGGTGACGTCCCAGCCATAAAAGAAGAAGATCGCCACCAGCGCACCGCTCGCGAACTGTTTTGGCGTGAACGAGAAAGGCGAGAACCAGCCCCACGAGAACGTGTGTTGCGCGGCGCGCGGGAAGACGAAGAAGCTTGCAACGATAATGACCAGCAGGATGGCGCCCTCGACGAGGGTCATCAGCACCTGCATGTAGCTGGTGAGTTTGATCCCCTTGATGACCACGGCGCTCACGAGCGTGAGCCAGGCGGCGGCGATCAACGTGACATAGTGGACGTTGTTCATCATCGGCCGGTCGAAAATGAGGAGCGTGGCGTTGGCGGCGGGAATCATGGCCGAAACCATGAACACGCAGCACAGCACCAGCAGCGCCCAGCCGACGAAGAAGCCGAGTGTGCGGCCGAAGACCATGCTGACCCACGAATATGAGGTCCCTGCGCTCGCCAGCGCCCGGTTCATGTTGATGAACGCATAGGCGATACCGAACATGATGAGGCCGCAGACCAGTATGCTTGCCGGGGAGAGGGTGCCGGCGGTGCCGATGATCGTGGACGTCGTGATCTCGACGCTGTACGCCGGTGCCGTGCCGGCAATCCCCATGATGACGGATTCGACGATGCCCAGCGAATCGGCGTTGAGCTTGACGGGTGAATCCATGGGCATGACTCCCGGCGAAGACTGAAGGGGAGGGATGAGCCGACTTTTACTCTCTACCGGATGTGCCCGCAAGTAGGGGTATGCCTTGCCTTCCGGCGGGCGGCCGGCCCGGTGTCAGTGAGCTTCCCGGGCACCGTTCGATTGACTTATCCTTAATCGTCTGATCGGCGCCGGCCCGCCGGTGTCTGCGCATTTCCCGACGTTGCCGCCGGCATCCCCTGGCGACGACGGCATCGACACATTTCCGCTTTGGAGGGCGTATGGATCGAGGCAAGCGTGGTGATCGCGGTGGCATGACGCAACAGATGGGGGCGTGCCCCTGCAACAAGGCGCAGGTGCAATGGGTGAACCGGCTCATCGAAGTCGATCTGGCTCGCCGCGGCGTGGTTGCGGGCTTGTCTGCCGGGGTGCTGGCGATGCTGCTGCCGGGACTCGGCAAGGCACAGACGGCCCCTGCGCCCACCGCGACTGCCAAGCCGGTCGTGTTGACGAACTTCCGTCTGTTCGATGGCAAGTCTTCGCGGTTGCGCGATGGCTTGTCCCTGACCGTGGACGGCAATCGTATCGGCAGCCTGACACAAGGGCGGCCGGCGACCGGCGACGGCACGACAGTCATCGACTGCCACGGGATGGTGCTGATGCCCGGGCTGATCGACATGCACTGGCATTCGTTGCTTGCAGCATTGCCGGTCCAGACGATCCTTCAATCGGACATGGCGTTCGTATATCTGGCGGCTGCGGCCGAAGCGGAGCGCACGCTGCTGCGCGGGTTCACCACGGTGCGCGATGCCGGTGGCCCGGCGTTCGCGCTTCAGCAGGCGATCGACAGCGGGCTGATCTCGGGGCCACGCATCTATCCGTCCGGCGCCATGATCACGACCACGGGCGGCCACGGTGATTTCCGTCCGTTTACCGATTTACCAAGAACGGGGGGCAGCGTCAGCCAGATCGAGAAGGACGGGGCGGCGGCAATCGCCGACACCGAAGAGGAGATTCGGCTGCGTGTGCGTGAGCAATTCATCCGCGGCGCGTCGCAGGTCAAGATCGTGGGCAGCGGCGGGGTGTCCTCGCCGCGCAGTCCGCTGGACATGCTGACGTTCACGGAGCGTCAAATGCGCGCGGGCGTCGAGACGGCCAACGACTGGGGGTCCTATGCAATGGTTCACGCCTATACCCCCGCCGCCATCCAGCGCTCCCTGGCGGCGGGGGTGCAGTGTATCGAGCACGGGCACCTGATGGACGACGCCACCGCTTCGCAAATGGCCAAGCGCAACGTGTGGTTGAGCACACAGCCGTTTCTGAGTCAGGACGACGTGGCGCCGCTGTCGGGCGTCGGACTGATCCGGTTCCAGGAAATCATCGCGGGCACGGACAACGCCATCAAGCTCGCGAAGAAACATGGCATCAAAACAGCGTTCGGCACCGACCTGATCTTTTCGGCAACGGTTGCGACCCGCCAGGGCGCGATGCTGGCCAACATGGGCCGGTGGTACAGCAACGCCGAAGTCCTGAGCATGGTGACGTCCGGCAATGCCGCGCTGCTGGCGCTGTCGGGAAAGCGCAACCCGTACCCGGCCGGGTTGGGGACGATCGCGCCCGGCGCCTATGCGGATCTACTGCTCGTCGACGGCAATCCGCTCGACGACTTGACGCTTCTCGCCGATCCCGGCGCACACCTGAAACTCGTGATGAAAGACGGCAAGGTGTTCAAGAATCAGGTTTGAGGCGAGCGCGCAAACGGATGTCGTGCGCCGGGGCCGGTTCCACGGGCGCCGGTGCACGACAGTTTTGAAAGGCGCCGCAATCGAAAGGCCGTAGCGCCTCTCAATCGTCGTTCGTGATCAGCTCTGCAAAGCGGCGCGTGGAGCCAAACGCCGAGAAGGCGATGATCAGTGCGGCAGTAATCGGCACCGCAAGGAAGGCACCCGCCACCCCCCATATCGACGACCAGACCGCGAGGCTCACCAGAATCACGGCCGGACTGAGATTGAGCGACCCGCCCATCAGCCACGGATCGACAAGGTGACCGATCACGAAGTTGATGAGCGTCAGCGTGATGAACACCAGCATCGCTTCCCCGAACTGGCCGAACTGCAGGGCGGTGAGCAACGTCGGTACCACGACGGAGATCATCGAACCGGCGTAGGGAATGAAGTTCAACAAGCCGATCAGGACCGCCCAGAGCTCTGCGAACTCCAGGCCCACGAAGCGCATGCAAATCCAGCTCAACACACCGAGAATCATGCCAAGCAGGGCTTTCAGGGCCAGATAGGTGCCAATCTTCGCGTTGATCTCGTCGATCACCGATACGACGCGGGGAGACCCGGCGGCGAAGCGAACGAGCTTTCGGCGGAATTTCGTATGCTCGATGAGGAAGAACGCGGTGTAGAGCAAGACGACCACAATCGTCGCAAGCAGTGACGACACAGACGACAGCGTACTGGTGATGAGGGACTGCACGTTGACGCTCGCCAGCAGGTCTCGACGGATCGCGGTCCAGCTCGCTTCGGTTTCGATGTGCAGAATCGCCGCGAACTTCGTCAGCAGGGTGAGCAATGTCGCTTCGTACATCGGCGCGACGGCAATGAGTCGGTCCTTGTCGGCTAGCAGCAAATTGACCGACAGGTAAACGGCGAAGAGCATCAGCGATACGGCGATCGTGTAACGCACGCCGGCACGCATTCGATCACCCACGTACGGAATACGGCGAAGCAGATCGGCGAGACCGAAGATCACGTAAGCCGCGATGATCCCGAACGCAATGGGTACGACCACCGGGCGTCCCACATGCAACAACCATCCGAGTAATGTGACCAGCACAAGCGCACAAGTCGACTTGATCAGCACCTGGTTCATGACGCTCCTCGGGCTAACGTTACGTGCCTTCTCACGGGACTACAGGCTTGATCGCTGAGGGTGTTCCGCTTTTGCAGCTTCGGCGCGTGCCCGCCGCTTGCGCCGCACTTTCCAGAGCGCGTTGATCAGCAGCGCCGCAACGCCCACACCAATGACGATGGCCAGCGCGATATGAAGGTGCGAGCGTACCCACGGGATATGACCGAAGTAGTAACCGGGTCCGACGAGTACCGCTACCCAGATCAACGCCCCGCCGAGTGCGAAGCGGAAAAAACGGGGAAACTGCATTCGGGTGGCGCCTGCCATTGCGGGCGCGACGGCGCGCACAATCGCGATGAACGGCGAATACAGCAACAAGGAAGCGCCGTGGCGCGCATAGAGCCCGCGCGTTCGCGCGCTCGCCCGATAGATCCAGCTCTGTTCCTTCGGTTGCCAGACATTGGCGATGGCGCGTGCCACACCATAGTTGAATACCGTTCCCGCCAGTGCCGCCACCACGAGCGTCGGCGCAAGCACGAGGGGATCCAGAACCCCGACGGCAGCCAATGCGCCAGACAGGAAAAGCAACATGTCAGCAGGCAGAAACACCAGCGGCAATACGCCGATGCCGCAGAAGATCAGCCCGCCGAGAATCAGGTAGGCGAGGGGCCCGTGCTGGATCAGCAGCGCCTCGAGGTTTTGCTCGAGTTGCAGGACGAACAGCAGGGTGGCTGTCATTCAATTCCGCCAGGTGGCAAGAGATCGTAAGGCGAGCATAGCAGCACCGGATCGCACTATTGGTAATCCGATCATTCTCGCCCATCCAAATCGACATTCATTTTTGCGACATCACATGCTAAATTGAAATGCAGAAATCGAATAGTGACACGCAACATGATAGTCCCTGGCTCTATTCGACTGGCATTCGGAAATGCGCATCACGTTGAATCCCGAATGTGGTTCTTTTTTATTTTGTGGCAGATGAGTTGCGAGCGGATCCATCCTGTAGTTCACTAGGTGTGTTCCGAGACATGCCTATTCGCCGGAGAATGTCATGCGTAACATTGCTGCAGCGTTGATCGTTCCTGTCGCGGCGTCATTCCTCCTCAGCGGATGCGAGGGTCCCACTTCAGCATCCACATTTCGTCCCAACCAGGCGATGCAGGCGCAGGTCGTCGAACTTGGCGTCATCGAGACCATTCGGCCCGTGACTATCCAACCAGGTCCGTCCGGCGTGGGAGCAGTCGCCGGTGGCGCGCTGGGCGGCATAGCGGCGGGCAGCAACATCGGGCGGGGCAGCGGCGCGGTGGCGGCCGGCATCGGTGGTGCGGTGCTTGGCGGTGCCGCAGGCAATGCGGTCGAGTCTCGTGTGACGCGCCGGGCGGGCGTCGAAATCGGTGTCGTCCTCGATTCCGGACAACGCATCTCAGTCACGCAGGATGACGATCAGCAATTCGCGCCTGGCGATCGCGTCCGTATCCTCTTCGGTACCAACACTGTGCGCGTTACCCGCTAGGACTCACCACAGCAATACGGGTTGCTAGCTGTTCTTCACCCCTGGAAACGGAGAAACGAAGCATGAAAATGGCTATCCATCGCAAGTCCGTCGTTGTTGCCATTGCCGGCCTGATTGTCGCTGCTCCGGTGTTGGCACAGACACCGGCGCCAGCCCCGGAGGCGCCGGCTGCGGCGGCAACTCACAGTGATCCGATCGTCCAGAAGCGCATGGAAGTTCGCGAACAGAATCGCCAGCACCGGGCGAACAGAGCGCAGGCGAAAAAGAAACAACAGCAGGCGACCCAGCAATCCAGGGATGAGAGAAATCGCGCCAATGCCGAGTCCCGACAACGTGCCACTGATGCGATGAAACCGCAGAACTGACGACCGAAGGCTGGGACATCCCCGTTCCAGCCTTCTTGCATTGGCATGGCTCGTCGCGGGTTTGATCCCCTTGCTGACGTGATGTGAACTCGCCCACCAGGCGCGGAGTTTCGCCCCAGGCTGTCGTCGGCAAGCGTGACTCCAGTGCTGGCGGCGTGCGTGGGTGGCCGGTCCCAATTTCAGGAAACCAGCATCATGAGCGCACGCCCCGCATTCTCGGTGATCAGCACGGTTTTCTTCGTTATCGCAGGCCTGTTCTGCATCGCAGTCCCGTTCGTTTCGGACTCGCTTCTCAGCAATCTTTTTATCGGCCGAATGCTGCTGCTTTGCGGCTTTCTCCACGGCATCAATCTCTTTACCACGCGAGAGCCGTGGCGTTTCGTCAGACGAATTCCACCGGTCGTGGTGCCGATCATCATTGCGTTCCTGATCTTTCTTAATGACGGCATTCACGCCCGAAGCCTGACCGTGATGCTGATGATTTTCTTCATCCTCGATGGCTATTCGAAGATTGTCGCCTCACTCGAGTCGGGCACGCGCCGTGTCGGCAAGGTGGCCATGGTAAGCGCGGCGCTGTCATTCTTCCTCGCCATCTATCTGGCCGCGACGTTCCCTGCGGCGCCATTGCCGGTGCTTGCGCTATTCCTTGGTGTGGACATCATTTCGATGGGATTGACCAACTTCCCGTCGCGAGTCGCATTCGAGACACGCAACCTGTGACTGGACGAGGAGGGCGCGCGTCAACAGCCCCGTCTGAACGGCGATGCGCGAAAGCGCATCATCGCGCGAGAGAAAGAAATGCGTTTGTGAGAGAGGGTCTTGCGCACGTATGACCTACGCGCGTGATTCGCTTTGCGTGGGCGATGCGGGTGTCGCAGGGTCCGGTTCGCGATGGCTTCGCGAAACCGTAACCCTGCGGTGCGTCGGCGATTGGGGGAATCGTTTTAATCTGTACCGGAAACGATCTTCACGATCTTCCAGTTACCGGTGGTCAGCACGTAGTCACCATTGATACCGAGCCACCTCTGGCCACGCGGCGCCGGCTGCAGGCCGTGCCCCTTGTAGTCCGTGAGAACGAACTGATTGGTTCGGTATTCCGCAGGCACCGACATCCCACTCTTCCAATCCCGATGCGGAATGCTGGGCGCCATTTGCTGTCGCCCTCTGTCGATAGGCGCCACATCAATGGGATTCTGCGCCAGCGACGGCAGCGCCGTGCCCGCGAGCAGGGCCGTAACTCCGAAACAAACTAGTTTGCTCTTCATGACCGAGTCCTCATTGACAAGTGAGATGCAAGACTGTTGAACGGGGAATCGCAATTTCAGTTTCGCACAAGAAAACCTGGCAGCAGGGTAGGAAGATACGTGCACCGAAAACACGTTGAGGAGCGCTGATCGCTCAAGGCGCACTTTAGCCGACCAGCATTGTTCTCGGCCGTTCTGCCAAGCATAAAGTAACAGCCGACACACAATGCCAGCGGGCACTCGTTCCGAGTATAGATGGCACGAATCAGAATTCAAGGTGGCAATACCTTGCGACTATCTCGGTCACCGAGTCATCGCCGATTTCGCGCAGTGAGTCGATTCGTCACTGAAGTCACGCCGCGAACCGATCTGGCCGCATTGCCCGCGCGAGATATCTGCCAGCTGTCGGGGACCGTTCCGGTCAGCGTAACGTGACCGTGCCACGACTGAACGTGGATTCTGGAATGATCGAGGCCCGATACGCGCTGCAAAGCACGTCGAACGTCACGGGTAACGGCATTGTCCTGTCGCATCCGGTTTGGGGGACGTGCCACGACAGAGGGCGGTGTCGCCGATTCGGCCTGAGCGCCCACTGGCGATTGTGCTTGCACCTGTGTCGCACAATTCATCAAGCCGATGAATACGCCGACACCCAAAACGCTGCTTACATTGTGGATCTTCATTGCTCCTCCCAAAACCAGCATCGAACGATGAATGGAAAGACGCATGCAGCTCTCGCAACAGGCAAAGCATGTACCACTTTAATGGATTTTTCTTGCATTGCTTCATGAATATTTGGTGTGATGCATAAAATGAGTGTGCGACGTCGTGCTAGCAGCGAAATCACTCACCTGAGGCTTCCTGCGACACCGGCGCCACTTTCTGTAAGTCACGGGCAGTCTGCGGAACTCGTCAACTTTGGAAGGGACGACACAATGTCTCATCGAATTCCCCCGGGCACCGACGGCAGCGAGACCTCTTGGCATGCGCTGTCCGCCTCAGAGGTTGCTCAACGCCTCGGAAGCGACACCGTCAATGGACTGACCGCGAGCGAGGCCGACGAACGGCTCGGGACATTCGGCAAGAATCGACTTCCCGAAGGCAAGCGACGCTCTGCGCTGATGCGCTTCCTCGGACAGCTCAACAACATTCTTGTCTACGTCTTGCTGGGGGCGGGATTCGTCAAGCTGATGCTGAGTCTGTGGCTGGATGCCGGCATCATCTTCGGGGTCGTGCTGCTCAATGCGATGCTGGGCTTTTTTCAGGAGGGCAAGGCGGAGAAAGCACTGGATGCGATCCGCAACATGCTCAACGCCGATGCGCGGACGATACGCGATGGCGAAACGCGGATGATTTCCGCAGTCGACCTCGTGCCGGGGGATGTCGTTCTGCTTGAATCGGGCGACAAGGTGCCCGCCGACCTCCGACTGACCGAAGTCAGGAACTTTCGCACCGAAGAAGCCGCGTTGACCGGCGAATCGGTGCCTGCCGAGAAGCGAACCGAACCCGTCGCGGTGAAAGCGACCGTCGGAGACCGTGAAAGCATGGCGTTCTCCGGAACGATGGTCGTATCGGGCAGGGCCACCGGCATTGTCGTTGCCACCGGTAACGAGACCGAACTCGGCAGAATCAATCAGATGCTTGCCAACGTGAGCCCGTTGGAAACGCCTCTGTTGAAGCAAATCAAGCGGCTCGGATATCTGATTACCGGCGCGGTCGCCGTGGTCGGCGTCATCGTCTTCGCTTATGGTCACTGGGTGTCGGGCATGGACTTCGTGTCGCTCTTCCAGGCGGTCGTCGGCATCGCGGTGTCGCTCATTCCCGAAGGTTTGCCTTCGCTTATCACGATCACGCTGGCAATCGGCGTTCAGCGCATGGCGCAGCGCAATGCCGTGATACGGCGCTTGCCGGCCGTCGAAACGCTCGGCGCAGTCTCGCGCATCTGTTCCGACAAGACCGGCACACTGACGCTGATGGAAATGATGGTTGTCTCAGCCGCGGCAGCAGACGCAGCGTATCGGGTCAGTGGCAACGGATACGCCCCGGAGGGCGATGTCACCCTGCACGGGCAGAAGGCAGAAGGCGACCGGGTGCTCGAACTCTTCGCACGCAATTCACTGCTGTGCAACGACGCCGAGATCTTCCTGCGCGACGGCGTCTGGACGGTCGAAGGCGACCCTACCGAAGGCGCGCTATACCCGTTTGCGAACAAGCTCGGATTACGACGCGAAGATGAACGGAACACGTGGCCGCGGATCAACGCGATTCCCTTCGAGTCCGAACACAAGTTCATGGCAACGGTTCACGCCGGCCCCGCTGGCACGGACGTCCTTTTCGTCAAGGGCGCGCCCGAGGTAATCATGGCGCATTGCGACCGGCAGCAGCTTGCCGACGGCGGGCAGTCTGCGCTCGACCGGGCGCATTTCCAACGCGAATCCGACGCGATGGCCGGCCGCGGCGAGCGCGTGCTGGGACTCGCCTGGATGGAGAACTCAGGGCTCGGCACCGGAGCGATCGGCCCGGATGATTTGCCGAAGCATCTGGTCTTCATCGGGTTGATCGGTCTGCTCGATCCGCCTCGCCCTGAAGCCATTGCGGCAATCAAGGAGTGCCATACCGGCGGCATTCGCGTCACGATGATCACGGGCGACCATCGGGTCACGGCGGCCGCCATCGCAAAAATGCTGGGCATCGGCGACGGCAAGACGGCAGTCACTGGCGACGAAATTGAAGCGATGAACGAGGCCTCCCTGCGGGAGACCGTGCGCGACGTGGACGTATTTGCGCGTGCCAGCCCCGAGCATAAGCTCCGGCTGGTGAGGGCGATTCAGGCCAATGGACAGACCTGCGCCATGACAGGCGATGGCGTCAACGATGCACCGTCGCTTAAACAGGCCGACATTGGCATCGCGATGGGGATCAAGGGGACGGAGGTGACGAAAGAGGCGGCCGGCATGATTCTCGCTGACGATAACTTCGCCTCTATCGGCGCGGCCGTCAAGGAAGGCCGCACGGTCTATAACAACATCGAGAAAGCGATCCTGTTCATGTTCCCGACGAACTTCGCGCAGGCGCTGGTGATCGCCGTGGCGATTCTCATGGGGCTGGCGCTACCCATCACGGCGCCGCAGGTGTTGTGGGTCAACATGGTGACATCGGTCGCGTTGGGGCTCGTGATCTCTTTCGAGCCGCATGAAGTCGACGTGATGCGCCGCCCCCCGCGTTCGGTGCAGCGACCGATCCTCACATGGTTCGGTATCTGGCGCATCATCTTTGTCGGCAGTGCGCTGCTGACGTTCACGTTGTGGGCGTTTTATTCGATGAAGGCGGACGGCGCGTCAGATGCGCTGGCACGCACGGTCGCCGTCAATGCGATCACCATTGGCCAGTGCTTCTATCTGCTCAACAGTCGCTATCTGATCGACAGTTCGTTATCCATACATGCCCATCTCGGCAATTTGTATTTGCCGCTCGGCATCGGCGCCGTCGTGATCCTGCAATTGCTCTTCACGTATGCGGGGCCATTACAGGCGATGTTCGACACGGAAGCGGTGCCGTGGCGGGTTTGGCCCTGGCTGATCCTCGACGGCTTCGTGCTGTTTCTCGTTGTCGAGCTTGAAAAGGTGATCATCCGATCGAGCAGCACCTTGCGGCAGATCGTGACTTCCGTCGAAGCGGGGGCGTGATCGCGCCTCATGCGAGTGGATAAACCGCTTCAGAAACCGGGGTTCCCGAATCGTGCTGACTCGACCCAGATCGCTGCCACTGCTCGATTTGCTGGCAGGCATTTCGCTGGCAGGATTGCTCGTTCCGGAAGCTGTGGCTTATGCCGGCATCGCCAATCTCCCGCCCGGCGCCGGCCTCATCGCACTGTTCGTCGGTTTGGCGGTGTATGCCCTGGCGGGAAGCAGCCGTTTTGCCATCGTCTCATCGACGTCGTCATCGGCAGCAGTGCTCGCCTCCATGCTGTTGAACGAATCCGCGCTCACCCCCGGCGTACGAACCGAAGTCGCTGCGGCCGTCGTCGCCACCACCGGCGTGCTGTTCCTGATTGCCGCGGTGGCTCGCCTCGGTAATCTGTCGGGTTTCATTGCGATTCCGGTGTTGCGCGGATTCACGTTCGGTCTTGCGGCTACCATCGTCATCAAGCAACTGGCGGCCATTCTGGCTGTCCCGACGCATCACGGCGACACACCGCGGTATGTGTTGGACCTGGTGCGCGGACTACCTCTGGCCAATCTCCATAGCGTTGCCGTGGGGCTTGTCGCCTTGGCGATTCTCTTCGGGCTCGGCAATCGCACACGCGCATTGGCGATGCTCGTCACAATCGTGGCGGGAATTGCGTCGAGCTATGCGATTGATTGGACTCGTTACGGTGTGACGCTGGTCGGGCGCATCGATCTCAGCGGCGCTCAACTGGGAATACCGGACCTGTCACGCGCGCAGTGGACGCAGGCGGCGGGCATGGGCTTCGCGCTCATGCTGATCCTCTATGCAGAGTCCTATGCGTCGATCCGTAACTTCGCGCTCAAGCACGGCGACCCGATAGCCCCGAATCGCGATCTGCTTGCGCTCGGCCTTTCCAACTTGCTGGTCGGCCTGCTTCACGGCTCGCCAGTGGGTGCAGGGTATTCGGCAACATCCGCCAACGAAGCCGCCGGCGCGCAAACCAAGTTTTCCGGCATCATCGCCGCCGCTACGGTTGCACTCGTGGCGTGGCTGCTGTTACCCCAACTGGCGCGCACCCCGGAGCCAGTCCTCGCCGCCATTGTCATTTTTGCCGTCAGTCATTCGCTGCGTCCTTCGGTGTTCAAGCCGTACTGGGTCTGGCGGCGGGACCGCCGGATGGTGATCGGGGCAGTGGTGGCGGTATTGCTGCTGGGCATCTTGCAGGGATTACTGGTTGCCATCGGCCTGAGCTTGGTGCTGGTGTTGCGCAGGCTATCCGAGCCGACGGTCAGCGTGCTCGGGCGCTGGCGTGACAGCCACGATTTCGTTGACGTGGCAAAGCACCCGGAGGCACAACCTTTGCCGGGCATCCTTATCGTGCGTCCAGAGGCGCAATTGTTTTTTGCCAATGTGGAACGCGTGCTGGCGCGCGTGCACACGCTTGCGCAAGCGTCCTCCATCCACGCCATCGTCCTGAGTCTGGAAGAATCTCCGGACCTCGACGGCACCGCAATCGAGGCTTTGCATCTTTCGGCGCACGCGTGGCACGCACAAGGAAAGCGCCTTTACTGCGTCCGGCTCAAGCCGCAAGTCCTTGAAGTGCTTCGTCGAGGAGACGACGAGGTTTTTTCAAGCGATACGCTTTCGGAAATGAGTGTAGACGAGAGCATGCGCGCATTCTCGCTGGCGCAACTACCGCAAGCGAACACCGATGCGCAGCAGTGAGGAACGATGTCGACCCACGGCGCGCTCGCCGTTCTGCCGTCGTGCCCACATGGCTGCGACCCGTTGAATTCGCTGGCACCAGGGGTAAGCCGCGCCGCGTGACATTTATGAATTTTGACCGTATTCTCACTCCTGGACGTCAAGTGTCTGAGTAGATCCAAGTTCGGCTAAACGCACCGTTTCACTGCAAACCTTGCGGAGGCTCGATTGCGATATTGCGAACCAAGGCGACGCAGCATCGGCATAGTGTTCGTCGCGTTGCTATGCTTCGGGTGCCGGGATCGGACACCGGCGGACGCTATGCCGACGCCGCTGCCCACCGTCGTTGTTGAAACCGTACAACGCACATCGGTGGGAAATCGTGTTGAGCTGCCCGGCCGTATCGAGGCGACGAAGACAGCGGAAGTCCGAGCCCGGGTGGACGGCATCGTCGAGCAACGGCTCTACCAGGAAGGCACCGACGTGGCGGCCGGCACACCGCTCTTCCGAATTGATTCTCGAGACTACGACGCAGCGCTCGTGCAGGCGAAGGCCGCCCTGAGCCGCGCGAACGCTGCACGCGAGAATGCGGCTTCGGTGGTGGAGCGCTTTCGGCCACTGGTAGCACGTCAGGCCGTGAGCGCGCTCGAGTTCGAGGCAGCAGACACAACCCTCCAGCAGGCGCAGGCCAACGTGAACGACGCTCGCGCGGCGGTCGCATTGGCGCAGTTGCGCGTGGAGCGGTGCGTCGTGCGGGCGCCAATTGCGGGCCGTGTCGGGCGGGCACTCGTGACCGAAGGTGCGCTGGTGAGCGCCGGCGCGGCCACGTTGCTGACACAGATTAACCAGCTCAGCCCGATCAACGCGGTCTTTTCACAATCCAGCGTATCGCTGCTCGACTTGCAGAAGGCGGTTCGCGAGGGCGCTGTGACAGCTTCCAACGGCAAACGAATCGAGGTCCACCTGCTGCTGGCGAATGGCGAGCAGTTCGGCGAGGCGGGCTATCTCGACTTCACGGACCTCTCGGTAGATCCGTCCACTGGCACCCAGGTGTTGCGGGCCAGGTTCCGAAATGCTGACCGGGTCCTCTTGCCGGGACAATTTGTACGCGCGCAGTTTGCGATGGGCAGCCTGCAGAACGCCATTGTCGTGCCTGAGCGAGCGTTGCAGTTCGAGCAGCAATCGACCAGCGTGTCGATTGTCACGACAAACGGCACCGTCGCGCGCCGAAATGTCACGCTTGGGCAGCATGAAGTCGGCGCCTGGGTCGTGACCAGTGGCCTGGCGCCCGGGGAACAATTGATCGTTGACGGATGGCAACGGGTGCAGCCAGGGCAACAAGTCAAGGCCGAGTCGGCACCGCAGCCCAAGACCGGATCCTGAAGGACGCGCGCTCATGAACCGCTTCTTCGTCTACCGGCCGGTCTTCGCCTGGGTCGTGGCGTTGTTCGTTGTCCTGTTCGGCGTGATCGGGCTCTCGCTGCTGCCCATCGAACAGTACCCCGATGTCGCCCCTCCATCGCTCACGGTTTCCGCAACGTTCCCAGGCGCCGACGCACAGACCCTAGATCGAACGGTCACGTCGATCATCGAGGGTGAGCTCAACGGCGTCGACAACTTTCTCTATATGTCGTCCGCGAGCCGCTCGAACGGCACCGCACAGATTTCGGTCGCCTTTACCCCGGGGACCAATCTCGACATTGCACGCACGCAGGTCCAGGACCGTGTCAGCCGCGTCGAACCCCGGCTTCCCATGGAGGTACGCCAACTGGGCGTGCGGGTGACGAAGGCATCGTCGGGTTTCCTGATGCTTATCGCGCTGCAGTCAACGACAGGCGAGCAGTCGGCGGTTGAACTCGGCAATTTCGCGGCGAACAATATCGTCAACGAGTTGCGCCGTATTCCCGGTGTTGGCGAAGCCCAGCTGTTCGGCTCCTCCTACGCCATGCGGATATGGCTCGATCCGGAAAAGCTCGGCAGTTTTGGATTGTCCGCAGCGGAAGTCTTTGCGGCGATCCAGGAACAGAACAATCAGACGGCGGCTGGCAGTCTTGGCGACCAGCCGCTCGCGCCGGGCGCAGAACTGAACGCGCAGATCATCACGCAGAACCGCTTCTCCACGCCCGATCAGTTCCGTGAAATCATCGTTCGGTCCAACCCGGACGGGTCAACGGTGCGGGTTGGCGATGTGGCACGCGTCGAGCTGGGTAACGACAGCTACGGCTTTCGCTTTCGCGTGAACGGCAGGGAGTCCGCCGGCATCGCCATTCAGCTTGCCAGCGGGGCGAATGCGTTGTCGGTGGCGGCTGGCGTAAAGCAGCGCATGTCACAGCTCGAGCCGACGTTCCCGAAAGGCCTGACGTGGGTGGTGCCGTTCGACACCACACCATTTATCACTACGTCGTTGGCGGGCGTGATGCGCACCATGATCGAAGCGCTCCTGCTGGTGACGGTGGTCGTCTATCTGTTCCTGCAAAAGTGGCAGGCAACGTTGATTCCGACGATCATCGTGCCCATCGCGCTCATTGGCACCTGCATCGGCCTGCAGCTGTTCGGTATGTCGATCAACCTGCTGACGCTGTTCGGCATGGTAGTCGCCATCGGCATTCTCAACGACGATGCCATCGTCGTGGTCGAGAGTGTGGAGCGCGTGATCCAGGACGAGGGACTCGACGCCACACAAGCCACGGTCAAGGCCATCGGTCAGATCGCCGGTGCCGCCATCGCCAGTACGCTCGTGCTGGTGGCTGTGTTCGTGCCGATGGCATTCTTCCCCGGATCGACCGGCGCGATCTACCGGCAGTTCTCCGTCACGCTGAGTATTTCGATCTTCTTGTCGACGCTGCTGGCGCTGACGCTGGGCGCCGCCATGTCGGCGAACTTGCTCGGTCGTTCACGCGCCACTGACGCCTCGGACGAAAATCCCGACGGCGCTGCCAGCCAAGGCCGACGGGGTGTGCTCCGTCACCCGGTGTTGCGCAAGGTGGCGGCTTTTCGACAACGCGTGTTTGACGGCTTCAACAACGGCCTGAACCGTGCCACTGACCGATATGTCGTCGCTGTGGAAGCGATGCTGAAAAAGCCACTGCGCTGGTTGTTGGTGTTCGCAGTCGTGTGCGTGGTCACCGGCCTCTTTTTCTCGCAACTGCCGCGTGGCTTCATTCCCACGGAGGATCAGGGACATATTTTCGTGTCATACACGGCGGCACCGGGTGCAACGGCACAACGCACACAGGACGTCGTCGATCAGGTCGAGGCCTTTCTCAACAAGCAGCCGCAGGTAAGGGGAGTGACTTCGGTCACCGGCTTCAGCTTCTTCGGACAGGGGCAGTCGGCAGCCATGTCGTTCGTCGACCTGAAACCGTGGGATGAGCGTCGTGGCGCGGAAAATTCGGCGTCGATGCTGGTGGCACGCACGAATGCGGTCGTCCTGCAAATTCCGCAAGCCCTTGTGTTCGCGCTCGATCCGCCGGCGATCCCCGCGCTCGGCAATGCCAACGGCTTCTCGATGAAAATCATTGACCGCAGCGGCGTAGGCGGGCCGGCGTTGCAGCAAGCCGTGGGCCAGATGCTGATGGAAGCGTCGCAGAGCTCAGTTTTGACGGGCGTACGTCCTGAAGGGCAGCCGTTTGCGCCGCAATTGTTCGTCGACATCGATCGTGTGAAGGCGCGCGCACTCGGACTGCAAATCGGCCAGGTCAACAGCGCGCTGGCCCTGCTATTCGGATCGAACTACATCAACGACTTCGTCTACGAAGGGAACGTGTTGCGCGTGCTCATGCAGGCCGACGCGCCAAACCGCATGAGCCCCGATGACATCGGCGCCATCCGGCTGCGCAACGCTGCGGGTGAGCTCGTGCCGTTCTCGGCATTCTCGCGCGTACGTTGGACGTCGGGACCGCAACAACTGGATCGATATAACGGGTTCCCTTCGGCCACGCTCTCCGGGCAAGCCGCCCCCGGGCGGTCGAGCGGCGCAGCCTTGAACGAAATGGAGCGCATCGCAGGCCACGTGCTAACGGGCAGTCTCGCCTATGAATGGACCGGCACCGCCTTCGAAGAACGGCAGGCCGGCGGACAGATCGGATTGCTGCTCGCGCTTTCGCTGCTGGTGGTGTTCCTGCTGCTCGCCGCGCTTTACGAAAGCTGGAAGATCCCGGTGTCCGTGTTGCTGATCATCCCGCTGGGCGTAATGGGCGCGGTGGTCTTTACGTCGGCGCGGGGATTTTCGGCAGACGTCTACTTCAACATCGGGCTCATCACCATCATTGGGCTCGCCGCCAAGAACGCCATCCTGATCGTCGAGTTTGCCATCAAGGAAGAGGCTGACGGCAAGGACGCTGCCACTGCCGCAATCAACGCTGCTCGCCAACGTCTGCGGCCGATCCTGATGACCAGCGTGACGTTCGTGCTCGGCATGCTCCCGCTTGTGGTTGCAACCGGACCCGGTGCTGCGGGGCGTCAGGCGGTGGGCACCGGCATCATGGGGAGCATGCTGACAGCGACCGTGTTCGGCATCTTCTTCACGCCACTGTTCTACGTGGTCGCCCGAACCTGGATCGGGCGCAAGCGAACCGTCGACGCTCCGGCGCCGACGCCCGCATCTAGCTCAGGGCGCGAGGGTGTACGGGAAGGCGACGGAGGGCGCGATGCTTAAACGAACCTTTGGCGTCGCATCCGCGTCCTTCATGCTGGCATCGTGTAACTTCGCCCCCACGTACGAACGACCCTCCACGACGCTGCAAGACACATTTGCCGTAACGGACTTTGCCCCCATGTCTGAGGCCCGTGCAGCGCAGGAGGTCACGTGGCAGGTGTTTTTCCGGGATCCCGCCTTGCACCAGCTGATTTCGCGTGCGCTTGAACGCAATCAAGACTTTGCGGCTGCAGTCGCGCGTATCGATCAGGCAAAGGCGCTTTACCGGATTCAGCGCTCTGCGCAACTCCCCACGGTAGCTGTGGGCGTTGATGCGACTCGGGCGCGCATACCGAATACGCCGACGGGCGTGGCTTCGGTGGCCAATCAGTTCGGCGCCCAGGTGGCCGTCACCGCGTTCGAGCTCGATTTCTGGGGGCGTGTGGCGAATCTGTCGGAATCGGCCCGCAGAAACTATCTTGCGACGGCATACGGCGCGAGGGCGTTCCGCATTTCACTGATTGCCAGTGTCGCCTCCACTTATTACGCGATTCTCGCTGGCGATGAAGGCGTGGCCCTTTCGATGCATACGGCGCAAACGCGTGAGTACGCGCGCGAAATAGCCAGGCTGCGTCTCCAGGCCGGTGCCACTTCACTCGTCGATTACGAACAGGCGGACATTCTCGCCACGCAGGCGGAAACCCAATTGGCGGAGCTTCGCCGAACGACGGCTCAACTACGCAACCAGTTGGCCGTGCTCGTCGGCGGCCCGTTGTCCCCCGAGCTTGCACAGACGCAAGGCATCGGCAATACGGAACAATTCGGGCCACTGGACCCGGGCCTGCCGTCGGCGATGCTCGATCGACGTCCTGATATTCAAGCCGCCGAGGAGGCCTTGCAAGCCGCCAATGCCGACATCGGTGCGGCCCGTGCAAACTTCTTCCCGCGTATATCGCTCACGACGACCTTCGGGTACGTGTCGACGGAGCTCAGCAACCTGTTCACGCATGGCGGTCAGGCCTGGCTGCTGGCGGGCGGCGCGAGTCTGCCGCTATGGGACTGGGGAGCGCGTCAAGCCCAGTTGGGATTCTCCGAGGCACGCCGGGACGAATTGACCGCTAACTATCGAAAGGCGATCCAGGTAGCGTTCCAGGAGGTGTCTGACGCCCTGATTGCGCGGCAGCGCCTGCGGGAACAGATCAATGCGCAAGAACGCGCAGTGAGTGCCGAAGCCCGTCTCGCCGAGACAGCAGAACTCCGGTATCAGAACGGCATTTCAATCTACCTTGAAGTCGTTGACGCACAACGCAGTCTCTTCACCGCTCAGCAACAGTTGATCCTGTTACGCGCCGCGGAGCTGCAAAATGGGGCAACGCTATACGCAGCGCTCGGTGGCGGACAGAACGATTGACGCTTCAATTCATGACGATGCTGGTCATAAAGCGACGGGAGGAGGGTGTGGACCAAGCACCAACCGCGCCGTCCCTGAAGATGCGGATCGGCGCGAAACGCGGCTAATTCGATGGGCATCGCCAATCAGCTGACTTGGTGCCAATGGCGTAGGGCCACCACCACAGCCGCTGTTAGCGCGCAAACGACTGCGCAGACGAGTGTCAAGGCGAGCAGATGCGCAATCGCGTATCGAAGCCGGCTCATGATGGCTTCCCATTCGCAAGGGTGCGCGGCAACTGTGCTCGCTGCGCGTGCCCTCTGTGCGCATCGAGCACCACGCGGGTCTCGATTCGAGATTTGCCGCGAGCACGGATGGCGTTCAGGTCATAGTCGACAGACAGGCGATGCAAATGGCGTGCGGTGAGCATGGACGCACCTGAAAATGGAAGGTCGAGTGCTCACCATAGCGAAAAGCGATTCATTGAAAAACAGAATGATTTATATTTCAGTGATCGCGTTTTGGAATGATTGCCCGTATGAAGTCCCTCGACATCGAAGCAGTTCAAGCCTTCGTCCTTACCGCGGATTTGCAGAGCTTTACTCGCGCGGCCGAAGTGCTCGACATGACGCAATCGGCCGTTAGCGTGAAGATCAAGCGCCTGGAAGAAGGGCTGGGACGCAAACTGCTGGAGCGCACGCCCAGGCGCGTGCGGCTGTCCGCGGATGGCAGCAATTTCCTTGCGGGGGCCAGGGCACTCGTCGCCGCGCACCAGGGGGCACTGGAGGTATTCACGCCCAAACGGCGACGAATGTTGTTGGGCATTAGCCACCACATCGTGGGCGCCGAGTTGCCACAGCTTTTACGGCATGTTGGCCGAGCCGACCCAGGCCTGACGCTCGACATACGTATCGCCGCATCGCGCGAGCTTTTGGAAGCATTTGACGACGGCGATATCGACGTCACGATTGTTCTGCGCCATGACAGCCGACGTCAGGACGGCAAAGTGATCTTGCGGGAGAACTTTGGCTGGTTTGCCGCGCCGGATTTCGAGTGCCGCGTCGGTGAGCCGATTCGTATCGCGACGCAGCCGCAGCCGTGCAGCGTTCGCGCGATGGCGATCAGGTCGCTCGACGCAGCAGGCATCGCGTGGACAGAGGCGTTTGTGGGCGGCGGCGTTAACACCCTCGGCGCGGCTGTTTCGGCGGGTCTGGGTGTCGCGGCTCTGGGGCGTCGGGTGGCGCCACGCGGCACGGTAGACGTGGCGGGGCGGCTGGGTTTGCCCCCGTTGCCCGCGCGAGACGTTGTCTTGTACACGAATCTGCGAGATCAACAAGCGAGGGCCGCGATTCAATCGCTGACTGCCGCGCTGAGATAGTTGCCGGCCACAGAGTAGGGCGCTCACAGCCATTTAACAGAACTAACAAAATCAATCACATACCAATTATGAGGTCGTCTGACGAATTGAAAGTCTCAGGCTCTGCAGCGTGATCCACTTGCGTTTTCGCGCAGAAAAACTAAGATTTTTAAACTACAGAATTCTTATTGCGAAAAGCAACTAATAGTTGTCAGAAGAAAAACCCTTCGAATTTACTGGTTGGTTGACCGCGCGAAGGCGCGGACGACCTGGAGCGAGTGACTACCACGAGGGATGTGATGACCATGAAACCGCAAATAAAAACGCTGTTATCCCTGACTTGTCTGTCCTTGGCGATGGCGGGTAATGTCGCGCGAGCGGAAACAATTCCGATCGTTACCGGGCAGAACTGGGTGTCCTCTACGGACGGGGAAAAGAAGGCCTACCTCGTCGGCATTTCCAATCTGCTCGAAGTGGAGCGCGCCTATCCCACCTACAACGCAAGGAACGACGGTGTCGCGCAGCGTTTCGAGAAGGGGCTGCATGGCGAGACGCTTGACAGCGTGCGCCAGTCCCTGGATCGGTATTACGCCGCAAATCCGACGATGCTCCAACACCCGGTTATCGAGACGATTTGGTTCCAAGTTGTCAAGCCCAATCTGGATAAAGGTCAGTGAGGAGGAACACCATGAAGCGACTCTTTTTGATCATCGGTATGGGCAGTCTCGTTGTCGTGACCGGTTGCACCGACATGTCGCCTCGCCAGCAGGGCACCGTTAGCGGGGCCGCGATTGGCGCGGCCTCCGGCGCGGGTATCGCAGCCATCTCGGGCGGCGACGTCTGGACCGGCGCAGCGATTGGCGGCGTGGCAGGCGGCGTGGCAGGCAATATACATGGCGGGCGGCGATAGGCCCGCAGAAAGTTGGCTGCTTTTCGAAACGGACACGGGCCTGATCGATCCTTTCGCTCTCATATCCCGGTGAGCGCGTCGGCCCCGAGGTTCAGCAATGTGGTCGCTTCGATAATGCGTTGCTTCATCCACTGATGCGCCTGGCTCGTATTGCTGCGCTGGTGCCAGCTCAGGAACAGCACGATGACCGGCACCGAGAACGGCAGCGGGCGCATCGCAATCTTGCCTCGCGTGGGCGGCGTCATGGCAATACGCGCAGGCAGTGCTGCGATCAGATCAGAGTCCATCAGAATCGACGTCGCCACCGAAAACTGATTCACCGACATCTGCATTCAGTACAGTTGCATATTTGTGTCCGAGAAAGCAGGGGTTATTGCCCTAAGTTGCGTCCGCCGACTATCCGAGCCGGCTACAGATGAGGGCGTTGTTGGTGGACTGGTCAATGCGGGTCTCCTGCAATACTTGATTTAACATAATGTACATTATGCGAATATCCGATGTGCAAAAGAAAGGGCAAATTGCCCCCCAATCCACAGCCTTGCCGCTTGCACACGAACCAACAATTCCATAACATTGGAAATATCGAAATTTCAGCTTCCCGATTTCTTGTTCGAAAACCCCTGCGCCAGCGCGTCACCGTGAATGCGCTCAGGCGTCGGCCAACATGAGGAGTATCCGAAGTGAAGCGATTCCACGTTCATATCACCGTGCCGGACATTTCTGCCGGCGTGACCTTCTACACCGGGCTTTTCGGTCAGGCACCGTCAGTACTCAAGGACGACTACGCTAAATGGCTGGTCGACGATCCTCGTCTGAATTTCGCCATTTCCGCACATGGCGCAGAGGCAGGCATCGACCATCTGGGAATTCAGGTCGATTCGGACGACGAGCTTGCCGTCCTGCGCAGCCAGTTGGAACTCGCGGGCGCCAATGTGACGAATCAGCCGGACGCGAAGTGTTGCTACGCGTCGTCCAACAAGCACTGGACCGAAGATCCGGCTGGTGTCCCCTGGGAGGCGTATCACACGTTGTCGAGCATCCCGACCTACGGCGCGAACGCCGGGCAACGGGGCGAGGAAATAAGTGGCGCAGCTTGCTCGTCGCCCCGCCCGGACACGTCTGGTGCCAGAAAAGCTTGCTGCTGATCAACACTTTCGAGATGACGCCGGCTCGCACAGTCCCGGCATGCCCTGGCAGCAGTTTTCGGTGAGGAATCCGATGAGCGCGTTCATTTTGCTCATCGATGCCGAGTAATAAATGAAGCGGCCTTCCTGCCTGGACGCGATGAGTCCTGCGTTGGTGAGCTCTTTCAGATGAAATGAAAGCGTGGCATTTGCGAGCCCCAGGGCTTCGGCAATGCTGCCAACGCTCAGCCCGTCGGGGCCGGCGACAACCAGCAGCCGAAACACGGCGAGACGATTGGCCTGAGCCAATGCGGCAAGGGCTTTGACGGCATCGGAATCGTTCAATGTGGTCTGCAATTTCTGGTTAGGCGGCAATGTTGAGAACGAGGCGCGTACGCCGGATAGGCGTAGCAACACTTTCAAAATTTCGATATTTCCGGAATTTTAGTCAATCATGACACATGCAGAAACCCGCAAGAGCAACGTGCTGTTTCTTTGCACGCATAACGCAGCACGGTCCATCCTCGCAGAAGCCATTCTCAACGACATTGGCGGCGAGCGTTTCGTCGCGTTCAGCGCCGGCAGCCAACCCGCCGGTCAACCCAATCCGTTTGCGCTTGAGTTGCTCGCGTTGCATGGCACCAACACGTCGGACCTCCGGAGCAAATCGTGGGACGAGTTCGCACAACCTGGCGCACCAGCTATCGACTTTGTCTTCACCGTATGCGACAACGCGGCGGATGAAACCTGTCCCATTTGGCCGGGTCATCCGGCCAAAGCGCACTGGGGCGTGCCCGACCCGTCGCAGACGAAAGGTACTCCGGACGACATCCGCCGTGCCTTCCTCCGAACCTATGTGCAATTGCGCACGCGAATCGAATTTCTCGTGGATCTGCAACTAGACAAACTCGACCCGGCCGCCGCATATGGCGAGCTTCAAAGCATGGGCGATGCGCTTCGTGCCAAGGGGGAATGATGTCTGCGCAACTGCCATCCGATACCCCAACGGCCTCTCCTTCGACCGAGATGGGTGCGTTTGCACGTTATCTGTCACTGTGGGTGTTGCTTTGCATGGCCGCCGGCGTGCTCATCGGGCACATCGCATCGGACGCCGTCGCGCAAATTTCCCGGCTGGAAGTCGCACACGTGAACATCGTGGTCGGCGTGCTGATATGGGCGATGATCGTGCCGATGCTGCTGAATATCGATTTTGCCTCGCTTGGGCGTGTCGCGGAGCATTGGCGGGGCGTGGGCGTCACGGTTGCGATGAATTGGTTGGTCAAACCGTTTTCAATGGCCCTGCTTGCGGGGTTCTTCATTCGTCATCTGTTTGCCGCATGGCTCCCGGCCGATCAGTTGGACAGCTATACCGCAGGACTGATTCTGCTTGCCGCTGCCCCCTGCACGGCAATGGTCTTCGTGTGGTCGCAATTGTGCAAGGGAGACGCGTACTTCACGCTTTCGCAGGTGGCCCTGAACGACGCCATCATGGTCGTGGCGTTCGCGCCCATCGTGGCCTTGCTGCTCGGTGTGTCCGAAGTCACAGTACCGTGGCCGACGCTGATCGTCTCGCTCGTCGTGTATATCCTGATTCCGTTGGCGCTGGCGCAAGCCGTACGTCGTACGCTGCTCACGCGTGGGAAAGCTCGCCTCGCGGCCGTTGCCTCGGCCATCGCGCCCTATTCGATGGGGGCGCTCCTGGCAACGCTCGTTCTGCTTTTTGCCTTTCAGGGCGAAGCGCTGCTTAACGAGCCCCTCGTCATTGCGCTGCTGGCGGTACCGATAGTCCTGCAAGTTCTGCTGAACGCGGGGCTCGCTTACCTCGTCAACCGAAAACTCGGCGTGGCGCACTGCGTCGCGGGACCGTCCAGCCTTATCGCTGCGAGCAACTTCTTCGAGCTGGCGGTTGCCACGGCCATCAGCGTCTTCGGGCTTCGCTCCGGTGCAGCACTTGCCACCGTGGTCGGTGTACTCGTTGAAGTGCCGCTTATGCTGTTCGTCGTACGGGTCGTGAATCGAACGAAAGGCTGGTACGAGGCTCGCGCCCGCCGGTGACGCCCCGCCCCGCCCATGAGAACCAACGCGCCCTACTCCCCTTGCCTGCGCGTCGGCATCAGCGGCACGACGAAATCTCGCGCAACAGTCAGATTAGCCGTCGCAAGTTCTCGAAATGCGACCGGAATCGGCACCGGCGATTCGTTGCGACTCACGCGCGCCCAAAACACTTCCGCCGCACGAAACGCCCTGTCCCATACAACGGGACGCGCGCCGATCGTGCCGACCCTCGGTGTGATCGGCAAAAGATCGGGGTCGACGCCGCCGCCCACGGTCGCGTAACGCATCGGCAGAATGTCGTAAGCGGGCGCAACACGAGAAAACCGCCCGCGTTCGTCCGCCAGCAGCGAGATGTTCTCGAAATGCCGGTCGCCATTGCCAATGAGTTCGCTGAATGCTGCCATGACGTGAATCCGGGACGCTTCCTCCGCCGACAATAGCTTCGCCTGCTCACACCGCACGGCGAACTCGGACCACGTGTCGCGCCGACCAAACCATTCGTCGTCGATCGCCCCCGCCGACAACATGCCCACGCGCCCAAACGCGCCGATGCGATCGAAACGCCGCACCTCGAGGAAGACATAGTTTTCGGACGTCAACAGCTCGGTCTGCGCCGCAGGCACCCACGCCACATCGAGCGACGCGAGCGCAAGATGCTCCAGCACGAGCAGATCGGCCATGCGTGAGCCCTGCTTCGCAAACTTGACGATCACGTGGCCGGTGTCCTGCGTGAAGCTAAGGAACTTGGGCTGTTCACCGCCCGCACTCGATCCGTACGAGGCATCCTTGAGTTGGTTCGCCATGCCCTCGAAGGCCTCGAGCTTCTGGTCCGAGGTCACCGGTGCCAATTGACGGAATTCCATCTCCCGCTGCAACGACGCGTCGCCATAAATCAGGTTGCCTGGAAGATTGAAGCCCCGCGCAAACAGAAATGCGATCCGATGCTCTTCGCTCCAGTCGCGCAGATTCGCCGGGAACAACATTCCCAGCGCCGCAGATCTGGCGACCTGACGCCCCAGAAAACCTGACGGCGACGCAAAATGCATATACGGCGGCAGACCGTCATAAAGCCGGTTCCGACGATCAGACAATTCCAGTGTCGCCCCGCCGCTCAGGAACTCCATCTGCGCGAACGGCTCGATCGCGCCGTCGCCGAGGACCTGATACACGGGCTGGCGAGCATTCAGCGCGCTCGGCAGCGCTCGCAGAAGACCGTATTTCGGCGTTCGCTCACCCGAAATTCGAAAGTTCGTGAATAGTTCGGGGGCACTGCGGACCAGACGCGAAAGCGTCGGCTGACTGATGGCCATCGCCGACGTAATTTCGTGCGCCGTCCTTACCCCGTGGGACAGGAGGCGCCGAAGTTCGTCGATTCGAGGCAGTGGTTCTGACATGGGCCGGCCCGTTATTCAGCGACAATGGAATAGTTCATGAATAGTTCAAGAATAGCACGGGCGCGAGAAATTGCCGGTTCTGCGTCGTCTGCGCCCAACAGTGCCCAATGGACGCCTTCCCGTGGGGGTGTCTGCGGCGAAGCGTCGAGTGGGAAGGCCGTCCGCGTCATGGCATTGAAGCCAGCTTCGGCACCCTGGCGGCCTGCACCGGCTGGCCCGCGCTCGTTCCGGGACGGAATTCGGTAAACTAGCGGTCTTTCCGGGACGGTTCGCCTCCCGCAGTCATTCAAGTCCTCATGTCGAACACGCACGAAATCCGCCCCGGCCAGTCCGTCGAGCTGCTCAAGGAACTTCATATCCTGACGCGCGACGGCAAGATGAATCAGGATAGCCGCCGCAAGCTCAAGCAGGTCTATCACCTGTTCCAGTTCATCGAGCCGTTGTTGCAGGAAGTAAAGGCCGACAGCGGCCGCGTGACGCTGGCGGACCACGGCGCGGGCAAGTCGTACCTCGGCTTCATCCTGTACGACCTGTTCTTCAAGTCGCTGGCGGACGACTCGCACATCTACGGCATCGAAACCCGCGAGGAACTGGTCAAGACCTCGCAGGCGCTGGCGCAGCGCCTGGGCTTTCCGGGGATGTCGTTCCTGAACCTGTCGGTAGCCGATTCGATCACCTCGCCCGATCTCCCCGAAAAGATCGACGTCGTGACGGCACTACATGCGTGCAACACTGCCACCGATGACGCCATCCGCTTCGCACTCGCCAAACAGGCGCGCCATATCGTTCTGGTGCCGTGCTGTCAGGCGGAAGTCGCCGGCGTCCTGCGCAAGCACAAGGGCAAACAACTGGCAGGCAACCCGCTCACGGAAATCTGGCGTCATCCGCTGCACACACGCGAATTCGGTAGCCAGGTCACCAACGTGCTGCGCTGCCTGCAACTCGAAGCGCATGGCTATCAAGTCAGCGTGACCGAGCTGGTGGGCTGGGAGCACTCGATGAAGAACGAACTCATCGTCGCCCAGTACAAGGATCTGCCGCGTCGCCGACCGGCCGAACGCCTCGAGAACGTGCTGGAATCACTCGGCCTGGAAGAGCTTCGCGAGCGCTTCTCCACGGCCCCGATTCAGGCCTGAAAGCCGGGCTGTCGCCGCGGATGCGCGGCGGCAAATTCCGGCATCGCGAAACAACGCGCCGACAGCGCGGCGACGTTGGGAAACGCCGACAAGTCCAACTGATACAGGTTGGCGATGACCACCTGACCGGCGATACAGATGTCGGCAAGAGTCAGCGCGTCGCCAAGCGCAAACGGCGCCGCCGGCCGTTCAGCGAGCATGCGCTCGTAAGTCGCCAGCCCTTCCCTGCCCCAATGGCGGCACCATGCCTGTACCGCCGCCGCGTCCGCCCCGAGCGCGGATGTCAGGTACTTTCGCACCCTCGGCACCACGAGCGGATGCGAATCCGCCGCCGATACCGACGCCAGGGCGCGCACATAAGCCCGGTCCATCGCATTGGACGGCATCAACTGCGGCGTGGGATACATCTCGTCGAGATACTCGATAATGGCCAGCGACTGGAACACTCGCTGCCCGTCATGCACCAGCGTCGGCACACTGTGCCCGGCGTTCACTTCGGCGTAGGCCGTGTCGAACTGGCGCCCCGCCAGCAAATCCACTTCGATCTCCTCGAACGGTAATTGCTTCAACGCCAGCGCCACACGCACACGAAACGCCGCATTCGATCGCCAAAAGCCGTAGAGCTGGATAGCCATGCTTACCGTCCGTCTTCATTTCAATGGGGAAAGGCATGCGCGATGGAGGCCGGAAACGATCCATCAATTGCATGTGCAATCGTAACGTGCGGATCATGCCATTCATGAATTGCATTTGCAACTCACCCCATCCACCGGGTCCGTCGTCGAGTGGGTGACAAAACCCGTCACTTCGGCCAGAATTTCCCCGGCCCGCCGGGCTTTGCCTGGATACTTCGGCGTGCCAATCCCTGGTTGCATCGACCAACTCAGTTGAAGGCTCAAGACATGTCACATCCTGTCTTTCTCGAGAGTCCGCCTTGGCCACGCATGCCGGAGGGCCGCAAGGGCGAATTGAAGTCGTACTTTGCCGCCGGTGGCCCGTCATTGGAGGCAAACGCCTGCCTCCCCCTCTTCTGGAAGGTGCTGTTTGCCACCGAAGACATTCATTTCGCCTACGTGGTCGACGACTACGATCCCGAAGACGAAGCCATTGAACTGCAAGAGTTCCTCGAAAGCGCGACACCGGACGAAAAGGCTGCGAAATACCCGTATCTGGTCACGACCAAAACGCTGGCGCTCGAGTGCGCCGCGCGACGGCGGGATCGTCTGATCGACCTGCTCGGCGAACGCTATCGCCCGATCTACGACGCCTTCGTCGAGTACGTTGGCACGGCATATGGCCCGTTCATTCTCATTCGCACGAGCGGCCTGCCCGATGTCACCGATGCCACCGAATGGCTGACAGCGCAAATGGAGCAAGTCGCCTCGCTGGACGGTGGCACACCGATCGATGCCCATCTCGTCGAGGAAACCGAGGCATTGCAACGCGCTGCCGACGGCGACGCTGTCTGGCGCGCGACCGGCGTAGGTTACGCCCATGCCGAGGTCAACCCGTGGCCGAGCAAGGCGCTGGTCGACGCCTTCCCGGCTTGTGCGCCCCGGGCCCGCGCGACAGCGTCGGCCAAGGTTGCCGACACGCCTGAAAAGCGCAAGCCGACGTATCGCGATCAGACGGGCCTCGACAAGGCGCTCGAATGGCTGGCGATTCTGCTGTTCGGCGTGACGGCCGTCGGCACCTGGTACGTCACGCACTCCATCTGGAAGGCGGCTGTCGCCACGGTGGCGGTCACTGCGGTCATGGTCTGGCTGATGCTCCGCGTGCAACGCACCCGTTGACCGTTCAGTTGGCGCCTATCATGCCTTCGAGGCCGACCAGCCACTGCAGGCGAGCGAACGTGTCGTTGCGGGCTTGCAGCGCCCGGCAGGCCTGACCCTGTGGCGTCTGACTGTCCGGACAGACCGCATCGGCAAGCGCCGCTTCAGCCGTCATGAAGCGGCGCCATTGGGCTGCCGCCACTCGCGCGGTCCCCCGAGAAGCCGCGGGCATTCGCCGCGCCATCGTCGTCGAAATCACCGTAATGTCTCGCGCGTAGCGTGGCGTCGATTGCTTTGCACACCGCGCGATCGCACCCGCCTCTGTCAACTTCACGCAATTCGCCAGTTCGAAGCGAAGCCCCCGTTGCGGGACAGGGCTGCCGCCGTCTGGCCGTTCCAGGGCCACCGGCAACGGCCAGCCGTTCACCGGAGGCATGGCGGACGGTGCGCCGGAGACAACTGAGAAATAGCGCATCAGCGTCTGCGCCCGGCGACGGGTCACCGACATCACATCGTTGGCATTCATCGGCGCATACATCGTGCCGTGCACCGTGCCATACACCGCGGCGATGAGCTTCAGATCGGCGTCGCGGCTCGCCACCCAAGCCCGCTGTGCGGCCACCAGCACCGGCCGAGACGCGTCCGGCAAGTCGCGTTGCAACGCCTGATAGGTGGCATTCAGCCGGTCGTCCCACGCGCGGGTCGCGGTGTCGATACAGGCATCCTGATCGCCGGTCGCCTTTTTGTCGGGGTCGGCGAGACAGTGCGCCAGGCTCTGGTCGATGTCGTCGCCATTCGTTGGAGAAGCGGCCTCGACCGACGTCGCCGCACAGGCCAGAGACAACACCATCAATGGGATGCCTTTCATCCATTTCAGCGTCACGATTTTCCTCCCTGCGCGCCCTGTGTCGACGGTCGCTGACAAGACCCCGGCGTCCCCCAAATGGTGGATGCCGCACGGTCGGAATTTTCGCTATCTTCCCAGCCAAACCGGATGCACACAATAACCAGGGAGAAAGTCATGACACACGGGTCAAATCTGACGCGGGGGGCATTGCTCGCGCTCGCTACCGCGGGGGCCATCGGGCTGCTCGGTGCCGCCCCGGCACACGCCACGGGCTTTATCACCGCCTCGAATACCAACTGCAAGGTCTGGTCGGATGACGAGGGTACCAGCGGTGCCGTCTGGACTTCCACGTGGGTCGGCCCCTGCAAGAACGGCATCGCCGACGGGCCGGGCGTGCAGGAATGGATCAAGGACGGCGTGTTCAGCGCCCGCTTCGAAGGCCCGATGAGCCAAGGCAAACGCAGCGGCACAGGCGTCTACACCTGGGCCTCGGGTGACCGCTACGAAGGACCGTTCGCCGCCGACGGACGCACCGGCCGGGCCAAGTATTGGTGGCCGAACGGCGACTATTACGAAGGCGATTTCATCGCAGGCAAGCGAACCGGCAAGGGGTTGTACGTCTGGGCGAGCGGCAAGCGCTACGAAGGTGACTTCGTCAATAGCGAAATGACCGGCGATGGAACCCAGGTGGAACCCAACGGAAACGTCTACACCGGGCGGTGGCTCAACAGCCAATTCGAGGGCCCGGGTGTCATCACATTCGCCCAGGACGGTTCGCAGCGCGCCGGAACCTTCGTCAACAGCAAGATATGGGATGGCGCCGATACGAATGCGGACGGCTCGCTCATCGCCACGTACTCCAATGGCGTGCGCACGCGCGCCAGCACCGCATCGTCCTCCGACGGTCCGGGGGTTTTTTCCTTCGTCGCCAGCCTGCTGGGCGCCGCCGCGCAAGGCGTCGCCAGCGGCGGCGGGCGCAACGCGGCGCAGATGCAGGCCGTTGCGACGGCACTTCAAGCCACCTCGGGGAGCGGGTCCTCGTCGGCCATGCCTGCAGTGCAGCCCGCGCCGATGGCGGTCGCCGCATCCGGTAACAATTATGGTGCAGCGTCGGGCGGCACGACTGGCAGCAATGCCAACGCAGGACGCAAGACCGTTCCGCCACTCACAGGCTGCGTAGAGCAGGTGCGGATTCCGCGCGGTGGCAAGGGCTGGGGTGGTTGGTGGGACTGGGAGACCGGCATAAAAAACACGTGTAGCTACGCGATCATCGTGGCCTGGTGCGTCACCGGAGACAACTCGGCCGACGACGCCGCGCGGTGCGAGAAGCAGTACTCTGGTTTCTACGGCCTGCAGCCAGGAGAGCAGTCGTCCATGCATACCGACCGGTTCGGCACGCTGCAAACCCTCATCTGCAAAGATCCGGCACGCCCGCTGAACATCACGTGGAGCGGCACCCGGTTTACCGGGCAATGCATACTCGTCCCCGGCATGTCCTGATCTCAGCCGCGATTGTTTCCTCTCTCTCGTCGTCCTGCCGGTTCCGGACCCTGTCCCGTACCGGACGGGAACATCCCATCGCCCCGGCGCCCGTGATGACCAAGCGCTTCGGCCAATGCCACACGGGCTGCCATCAGCATCGCCGTCAACTCTTCCGCACGCACCCGCAAGGCCCGATTCTCGCCTTCCAGACGCTGTAACCGACGATAAGCGTCGGCGGCGTCGAATGGCGGTTCGCCTGCAGAGTCCGACGCGGGAAACCCGGTCGCATCCGGGCTGAGTAGCGCCATTGCACGCGCCACCTGCTGCGCGAGCGTGTGTTGCGTCGCTGCGTGTAAGCCGCTTCCCGGAGCGTTGACGTTGCCGGCCATACCCGGTGGCGCCATTCGAGCACGCGTGATGGCACGTTGCACGGTGCCCGCGCTCGGCAGCCGTTCGATCCCGGCCCCCGAGAGCAGACGCAAGTAGGTTTGCGCGCTGTGCAGCCGATGTGTCGTGGCGCACGCGTCGCGAATGAACTGATCGAGGAACGCCGTATTGGAGTCCCGGTGCACGGCATTGGCCTGGCGCGCAGCCGCGTGCAGCAGGCCGAGGGTGACGTCGTCGAAGCGGGGGGAAGTGCGTGGCATCGGGAAGCCTCGTCAAGGGGGAGGACGACGACCGGGGCGGCGCGAGCGCGCCGGAGGGTACAACGGCGGCAGGTCATCGGCCTCGCTCGACCGATGCGCGGCCCGCTTCATCTGCCTCCTGACCTGCGTGAGGCAGTGCATGAAACCGCGCTCAGGGCCAGTGGCCGCCGGTGATGGCGTATCACCGGCCGCGTAGCGCGCATACACCGCGTCTCGAAGCGGTGCGATGCCGGGCGAGTCGACGTCGGCCAATCCCGAGCGCCCTGCCCCGTGGTCCGCTGCGCAGCGATCCAGCCAACCGTACAGCGACGCCACGAACGCCGGCCACGACCGGTTGCGCGCCGCACGACGCAAAACGCGCCACGCATGCGGCTCACCCGTCCGGACGGCCTGTCGCCATGCGACGAAGCGTTGGCGCGCCCCCCGCACGGCGTTTGCGATTCGAGGCCATAGCCAGAGCAAAGCGGCCAATGCAGCCATGCCGGCGCCCGTCAGCCAGAGATCGGATCGATCCAGCACGATCACCCGATGGGCCGCGCGACCGACCGCTTCGGCCGGAATCTCGAACAGCGGGGTCTCTCGGGCGCCCCGGGCGCTCAGCGATACGGCGGGCAATGTGGTCTTCTCACGGCGCTGTGTCGCCGTATTCCACCATTCGATGTCGATGGCGGGCAGTTCGATATGGCCGGCACGGTTGACCACATACATCGCCGAGTCCGTGCGGATGCCCGCCACCAGTCCACGGCTGCCTTCGAGGTCATCCTTCGTCTCGGCCGGACGCGCATAGCGCTGCGTGCCCTCCACGTCGCCCAGCGGGGCGGGCGGAATCAGAATGGCTTGCGTCGCGTCGGCCCGTTGCGTCACCGTGCGGGTGATCGTATCGCCGACCTGCAGACGCGACGGCAACGGATCGATGCGCTGGCTGACGGTCAGATGCGTCGTCGGAAAGAACACCGCCATCCCCTCGGCGCCGGGCGGCACCGTCGCGACGAATGACAGTGTCGGCGTCATGAGCGTGACCGGCCCGGTCGCGCCGCCCGGCTGCGCATGAATTGCAAACGACGGGATGGTGTACCGACGTCCGGTTTGTGGCGCAATGCGATACGCGCGGCTCACGCCGAACCATCGCTGATCGCCGATCATTTCGTTGACGTTGTGGGCCTGTTCGTCGGGCAGCGTCACGATGGCGCCCGGTAAATCGAACAGCGGCCAATCGGGCGCGTCGCTCAACCATGTCGTCGTGAGCACGTCGACAACCAACCTGACTTGCGTGCCGGCGACGATCGGTCCCGCAGGTTCGAGGTGCGCGCGGATCATCGTTCGCGGCGCGTCGTCGGCGCGGGCAAGCGCCACCGTCATGGCAACACTTGCCACCGCGACGAGCACCATCGCCCTATGCAGGAACCCGCGAAGCGCCAGTCGGTTCATGGCCCACCTGCCTTCGCGCCGCTTTCAGGTGATGCCTTAACGGGCGCAGGTTTCTCGACGGGCATTGCGGCTTCCTGCTCGAAGCGCTGACGCAGAAACAAGGCGGGTGACGTGTTCAGGCCCCGCATCCAGACATCCTCGGCAGGCGCCATCGCGGCCACGGGCTTCGGCGCGCCCTTCCCTTTGCGCTTATCGTTCTGTTGTTCCTGTGGCGACACCTGCTGCGATGCGTCGTCCGTTTCCTGAGGTGCATTGAGCATATCCTTCATGAGCGCGATGTTGGCCTTGGCCTCCGCCCAGTCCGGATGCAACGACAGTGCAATGTCGTATGCCTTGATCGCGCCCGCATAGTCGCCGAGATGGGCGAGCGAATTCCCCATGTAGAACGCGACGACATCGCGCTTTCGCTGAGCAAACATCTGCGAGAACGTCGCGAGCGCATCGTCGTAATCTCCCGCCGCGTATTGCGCGCGACCCTTCCACATCGGATCGTCGAAACGAGCCGCCGCCGTGGCGAAGTCGCCTTTCGAGAAATACCACCGTCCCTGTTGATCGCGCGTGGCAAAGGCATCGATCCATCGCCAGCCATCGCCTTGCGGCGCCTTGTCAGCCGCACGAACACTGTCGGGTACCGCCGCGAACGCGAGCGACAGGACGACTGCAGGCAACCACTTGACCGTCCAGCCGCGCCGGAACGACACAAGCACCAGCAGCAGCACCGGTACGATCAGCCAGAAGCCGTTTTCTTCCCAGCGCGCCTCGCGATGCGCTTCGTCCATCTCGGCGAGGTACGTCTGTGCGCGGCGTTGTACCCAGACCACGTCGTCGCCGTCGGCACGCAGGCTGGCCAGCGGTATGCCGGCGTCGCCCGCCAGCTTGCGGATCCCGGTCGCGTCGAAGGTCGCCGTGACCGGATAGCCGTTGGCGTCGGTCGCCACGGTACCGTCGGCGTTGCGCACCGCGCCACCACTGGCAGTACCGGCCGCCAGCCACAGCAGTTGCTGTTTCGACGCCTTCGCACGCGCGACGAATGCCTCGCGCGACGCCGCATCGAAGCCGTCGCCAATGAAGACAATGGTCCCGGCCGCCGTCTCATGCGCGAGCAACCGCTCGGCAACGTCGAGCGCGAGATCCATGCGCTGGCCGCCCTTCGGCATCAAATCGGTGGCGAGCGCAGGCACATAGAGATCGAGCATCGCCGGGTCTTCGGTCGGTGGCACGACCAGATGCGCCGTGCCTGCAAACACGACGAGCCCCGTGCGAGCGCCCTTGCGCGCGCGAGCCAGATCGAGCACCTTCGCCTTCGCCCGTTCGAGCCGCGTCGGCGGCACGTCAGTGGCGTCCATCGACCGGTCGAGCGCCAGCGCAATGACCATCGGCGCCTTGTCCTGACTGAACGGCGGGCGCACCTGCTCCCACGTCGGCCCCGCGACGGCAAGGGCGCCGACCGCAAGCAACATGGCCACCGTATGCACCGGTTGCAGACGTCGCGCACGCGTGTCGCCCACCAGCAGGTGTTCAAGCAGCGCGGGCGCGATGAATTTTCGCCAACGCACCCGGACATCACTGCGTCTGCGCCAGACGACCGGCAACAGCACCGCGGGCACCAGCAGCCATAGCCACATCGGCCGCAGAAAGTGGAAGGCGCTCAGGTCAATTTCCATTCGCCGCCTCCGTCACCGGGGCCGGCGCCGCATCGGCGGCACGCGGGGCCAGGCGCTTCCCAGGCGCATCGACGGCATCGTCGCCCCCCCGATGATCGCCCGTGCTTCGCGAGCGCCACGTCCCACGAATCACGGCGACCAGCAGCGCGACGAGGTGATAGACCGCCACAAGCAGCAGCGCCAGGCCGAGCGGCACCCAGAAGTACTCGGTCTGGGGTCGGTAGATGTCGCGTTTGATTCGCTCGGGCGTGAGTTTGTCCAGTTGCGTGTAGATGTCGGCGAGATCCTGTTCCCGGCCGAATGCCTGATACGACCGTCCGCCCGTGGTGCTGGAAATTCGCTGCAACGCGGCCAGATCGACACGATCTTCGCCTGTGGCATTCTCGTCGCCGATCCCGATCGTGTGAATCACGAGATGGTGTTGCCTGGCGATACGCGCCGCCTGATCCGGCGGTATCTTGCTGGCCGTGTCATTGCCGTCAGTGAGCAGGATCAGCACCTTTTCGGGAGCGGTCGAATCGGCGAGCAGCTTGACGGTCAGCCCGATGGCGTCGCCAATCGCCGTGCGCGGGCCCGCCATGCCGATCTGCATCTGATCCAGCAGAATCTGCACGCTGTCGTGATCGAGCGTGAGTGGCGCCTGCGGGTACGCGGCATCGCCGAACACGACCAGCCCAATGCGGTCGCCCCGTCGTTTCGCGACGAAGTCGGCCACGACGTGCTTCACCGCCGTCAGTCGGTCCGTTCGCTCCCCGGTGGCGGCGCTCACGAAGTCGGGCGTGCCCATCGACTGCGACAGGTCGATGGCCAGCATCAGGTCACGCGCCGGGGTTTCGTGCGTGATCGGCGGCTCGACATGCACGGGGCGTGCCGCCGCCAACACGACGAGTCCCCACACAACGGGCAGCAACACCCACTGCAGCAAGTTGCGCCGCAGATGCACGCCGCCGGGCGACGGTCGCTCGCCTGCCGCCTGCGCCATTTCGTGGAAGAACGGTGTGCGAATCGCCAGCGCCGCGGCACGATAAGGCGGCACAAGCCATGCGACCAGTACGGGCAGCGGCAGCAACAGCCACATCCACGGAAGCTCAAACTTCCACATGGTGCTCACGTATCCATTGGCGTGCGCGCTGCATCAGCGCGTCGATGTCACGCTGGGGCGTACCGTCCACGCCGGTGCGTGCGTAACTGGCCATCGCCAGATATTGGCCATCGCGGGCCTCGAAATGTCCTCGATGCCGGTTCAGGAACTCGATCCATGCCTGATCCCGCATGGCCGCTACGCCGGTCGATGCAGCAGGTGCGGCCGATGGGTAAGCCGCCATCGCCGTGCGCTTGAGCAACGCGGCGACCGACGCCACCGCCGCGGTGCGCCGCGCCGGGTCACGAGCGAGCGGAATCAACGCATCGATCTCGGCCAGCGCGAGGCGCCGGTAGCGCTCGCGCCGATAACGCCGCCAAACTCGCCAGGCACACCACGCCATCGCCAGCAGCAAGAGCACTGCAACGACAGCCCATCCCCATGTCTGCGGCAGATACGACACCTGCGCCGGCAGCGCGAGCTCGTCGAGTCCGGTGAGTGCCACCGACGCTTCCATCGTGTCCGGTGCGTCGTCGGGGAAGTCCGCATAAGCCGGTGTGGTGGACGTGGCGACCGCCGCTGCTGCACTCATAGGCCGCCCCCATGCGTCACGTGATGCCGTGCGCCAAGCATGCGGCGGACCTGATCGAGTGCGGGCTCTGCGCTGGACAATGGCATCCACGGCACACCGCTCAATCGCAACAAATCGGCGACTTCGGCCGTACGCCCACGAAAGAAAGCGGCAACCGGGGCGCGCACGCGCTCGCTGGCAATACGAAGCTCCACTTGCAAATGCCCTTCGCTGACCACGAGTGCGCTGCGTTCGTCGACGTGCTGCCACAGCGGGTCGAAGACCAGCCCGGCGACAACGTCGTTATGAACGCTCAGTTGCCGCAGCAACGCCTGCGTGCGCGCATCGGCACCCGCAAAATCACTCACAATGCAAATCAGATGATCGTGCGGCGCCATATGCAGCAACTGGCCGAGCGCTGCATTGAGTTGCCCGTAGGCCGTTCGCGCGGGACTGTCGGCGCGAAGTTCGGCGTTCATCCGCGCAATCGCACCGAACAGACGCGCGATGCGGCTCAGGCTTCGCAACGGCCGCACGCGCTCGACCTGCGAATCGTTGAACACCACTCCACCGACACGGTCGCCCGCGCCGTACCCCATCCACGCCGCAAGCGCAGCCGTCTCGGCCGCCACGACCGACTTGAAGGCCCGCTGCGAGCCGAAATGCATGCTCATGCGCTGGTCCACCACGACCTGTACGGGCCGGTCGCGCTCCTCCGTATAGGCACGAACCAGCGGACGCGCCAAGCGCATCGAGGCGCGCCAGTCGATGTGACGGATATCGTCGCCCGGAACATAGCCGCGAATTTCGTCGAAATTCAGGCCGCGTCCACGCAAACGCGACGCGTGGTTGCCCGACAGCACACTGCGAACCGGCGCAGGCGCCACGAAGCTCATGCCCCGCACGCGAAAACGCAGCCGCATCAGATGCGGCACGTCGACATGCACGGTGCCGAGGGTATCGGCGGGAATGTCGCGGTGGGTCGTGGAAGACGTCGGTCGTGTGGGCATGGGCGCGCGCTCGGAACGGACGCCCACGCTCAGGCCGGCACCGGCGTGGTGTCCACGAGCCGGTCGACGACACGGTCGGCATCGATGCCGTCGGCGTTGGCGTCGTATGAGAGCACCAACCGATGCCGCAACACAGGATGCACGACGGCACGCACATCGTCCGGGGTAACGAAGTCGCGGTCCTCCAGCCAGGCATGCACGCGGCTGGCGCGATCCAACCCGATCGCGCCGCGAGGGCTGGCACCGACCTCGATCCATCGCGCGAGGTCGGGATCGGTGGCCAACCCATGCCGGGTACCACTCACCAACGCCACGATGTAGGCGTCGATGGCCGGCGCCACCGAAATATCCTGAATCTCACGCCGTGCCGAAAAAACGTCTTCCTGAGACAGCGCGCTACCTGCCTCCGGCGTGCGTCGCGTTTCGTCGCGCAACAGTTGCAACATGCTCTGCTCGCTCTGCGGCGACGGATACGTAATGAGTATTTTTAAAAGGAAGCGATCCATCTGCGCTTCCGGCAAGGGATAGGTGCCTTCCTGCTCGATCGGATTCTGCGTGGCCATCACCATAAAGAGATCGGCCATCGGATGCGTCTTTCCCGCAACGGAGACTTGTCGCTCTTCCATCGCCTCGAGTAATGCTGACTGGACTTTTGCCGGTGCGCGATTGATCTCGTCGGCGAGTATTAAATTACCGAATATCGGCCCCGGCTGAAATTGAAGTACTCGTTCCGCACCGGACTGCAACAGTGTTTCGCCACCGGTGATGTCCGACGGCAGCAGGTCCGGCGTGAACTGGATCCGGCGCATCGTGGCTGCCAGACGCGCCGCAATGGCCTTGACGGTGCGCGTCTTCGCCAGCCCCGGCAGGCTCTCCAGCAGGACATGACCGTCGGCGAGCATCGCGATCAGGATCTGCCGGACCACGGCTTCCTGGCCGACGACCGCCTGCGCGATATCTTTTTCGAATTCGATAATGGTATTTTTCATAATACCGATAATTTAAATAATTTTAAAAATACTCCACCTCACAATCGACAAATGAAAATCAACATCAACAGTAAGCAAACAATCTGTTTGCGTCAAAGATTTATTCGATAGATCTCCAAAATTTCAATTGAGTTTACTTAAATTAAATAATAGGCTTTAAGCCAATTCGGAGGCTGACGAAGCTTTCGCTTGAGTCGTCGAACGGAATATTCCGGTAGGTCAAGCAGGAGCCTCGGCACATGTCACGACGCAAACGTACCGCGCAACCCCACACGCCATCGGGCACCGATCGCCCCGCCGCTGCCTCGACGGCGGGTGCGCCGCAGCGTGGCCGCCGAACGTTCCTTCTCTGGGCTGGCGCCGCGCTGGGTACATCCGTCGCGGCCGGCGGTGCGATGTCATGGGCGATGACACGAAACGACGCCACCCACCCGCGAGACATCAAGGTCGTGATGGGCGACGGCGTGCGTGGCCCCAAGGGCATGGCGTGGATTCCCGGCGGACCATTTCTGATGGGTAGCGACAGCCGCATGGCGCAGCCCAACGAAAAGCCGGCCCATCCGGTGCGCATTCGCGGCTTCTGGATGGACGAACACCACGTCACCAACGCGGAATTCCGGCGCTTCGTATCGGCTACCGGATATGTCACGACCGCCGAGCGCAAACCGGAGTGGGAAACGCTCAAGGTGCAGTTGCCCCCGGGCACGCCGCGCCCGCCGGATAGCGCGCTCGTGCCCGGCGCCATGGTGTTCGTCGGCACCGACCGGCCGGTGCCGCTTCAGGACTATTCACGCTGGTGGCGCTTCGTACCCGGCGCGGACTGGCGCCACCCCGGCGGGCCCGGCACCAGCATTGCGGGCAAAGACGATCATCCCGTCGTTCAGGTTTCCTATGAAGACGCGCAGGCCTACGCGAGGTGGGCTGGCAAACGGCTGCCGACCGAAGCCGAATGGGAGTTCGCGGCGCGCGGCGGCCTCGAGCAAGCCACCTACGCCTGGGGCGAGCAGTTCGCCCCGGGTGGCAAGCAGATGGCCAACGTATGGGAAGGCGAGCAGGCGCAGCCGTTTCCGGTCGTCAATCCGAAAGCCGGCGGCGCGGTCGGCACCAGTCCGGTCGGTACGTTCCCGCCGAACGGCTACGGGCTTTCCGACATGACAGGCAACGCGTGGCAATGGGTCGCCGACTGGTATCGCGCCGACCAGTTCCGGCGTGAAGCGTCGGCGGGCAAGCCAATCGACAATCCGCCCGGCCCGGCCGACTCGTGGGACCCGGCCGACGCCGGTGTGCCGGTGCAAGCGCCCAAACGCGTGACGCGCGGCGGCTCGTTTCTATGCAACGAGGCGTACTGCCTGAGCTATCGGCCGAGTGCACGACGTGGCACCGATCCGTACAACAGCATGTCGCATCTGGGCTTCCGGCTGGTGATGGACGAGAACGCGTGGCAGGCGTCTCGGCAACACGGCCAGAACACGCTGGCGGCGAATTCGACGGCACCGGCCAAACCGGTCGCACGTCAGGCGCCGTGACCGGATCGCGACGACCATCGAGTCTGATGACCCATCACCTCACCTGCATGCGAGCGGTCCAACGACGCGGTACGCGCCAGTGGCGAGGCGCGGCCACGACGCTTGTCGCCGCCATTGCGCTTGCGCTTTCCGTCACAGCCTGCACGACAGCGAACTCGTCGGCCACGCCGCCGGGCGCCCCCACGGATCAGGCGAGCGCGTCGGCCACCGGCCTGCCCTCGTGGCGAGATGGCGCAGCGAAGCAGGCCATCGTGACGTTCGTCTCGGACGTCACCCGTGAGGGGACGGCGAACTACGTAGCGCCAGCCGAGCGAATCGCGGTGTTCGATAACGACGGCACGCTGTGGAGCGAACAGCCGCTCTACTTCCAGCTCATTTTCATGGTCGATCAGGTGAAGGCGAAAGCGCCTGCGCATCCGGAGTGGAAGCGCAATCCGGCATTCCGCGCCCTGATGGCGGGCGACATGGCCACGCTTGGCGCACAAAAGAAGCCGCTCCTGCAACTGCTGGCCGCTGCCAACAGCGGCATGAGCGTCGAAGACTATGACGAACAGATCGACGACTGGCTTGCCTCGGCGCAACACCCCACGCTGCACCGTTCCTATACGTCGCTCGTCTATCAGCCGCAACTCGAGCTACTTGCATATCTGCGCGCGAATGGCTTCAAGACGTACATCGTCTCCGGCGGCACCACGCAATTCATGCGGGCGTGGGTCGAGCGCGTCTACGGTATCCCGCCCGAGCAGGTCATCGGAACGAACGAAGGCGTGAAGTACGTCAGCCAGAACGGTCAGGGGCAGCTCGTGCGCCAGCCCACGGTCGATTTTGTCGACGACGGCCCCGGCAAGCCTGTCGGCATCTATCGGCGTATCGGGCGCAAGCCGATTCTTGCGTTCGGCAACTCCGACGGCGATCTCCAGATGCTGGAGTACACGACCAGCGGCAATGGACCCCATCTGGCACTGCTGGTGCATCACGACGACGGGGCGCGTGAGTTCGCGTACGACCGCAAGTCGAAGATCGGCAAGCTCGACCGGGCGTGGGATGCCGCGCTCGCCCGAGGCTGGACGGTCGTGAGCATGCAGCACGACTGGGCCGTCATTTTTCCCACACTCCCTCCATCCAACGCCATGCACTGAGCACACGAGTTCCACACCTAACGCGCACCGTGCCTCGGGGTAGACACAAGACCGCACAGCGCACATTCGACTTTTCCTCATTGGAGACGACGATGTCATTCTCACTCAGACGTGTCTTCAGTTTCACCAGCACAGCGATGCTCGCCGTCACGGCAGCCTACGTGCTGGTCGCGCCCGGCGACGCGCCAGCGCAAGGCGGCACCAAGCCGCCGAATATTCTGGTGATCTTCGGCGACGACATCGGTCAGTCGAACATCAGTGCCTATTCCAACGGCCTCGTCGGGTATCGCACGCCGAACATCGACCGGATCGCCAAGGAAGGCATGATCTTCACCGACTATTACGCCGAGAACAGTTGCACGGCCGGACGTTCGTCGTTCATCACCGGCCAATCGCCGCTGCGCACGGGCCTGTCGAAAGTCGGTGCGCCGGGGGCCACCGTCGGTCTGCAAAAGACCGACATCACCATCGCCGAGGCACTGAAACCGCTCGGCTATGCGACCGGACAATTCGGCAAGAACCACCTCGGCGACCGCAATGAGTATCTGCCGACCAATCATGGCTTCGACGAATTCTTTGGCAACCTGTATCACCTCAACGCCGAAGAGGAACCCGAGCGTCCGTACTGGCCGAAAGACCCGAACGACCCGTATGTGAAGAACTTCTCGCCGCGTGGCGTGATTCACAGCACCTCCGACGGCAAGGTGCAGGACAGCGGCCCGCTCAACAAGAAGCGCATGGAGACGATCGACGACGAGACCGAAGGCAAGGCGACCGAGTTCATCCAGAAACAGGTCAAGGCGAACAAGCCATTCTTCGTCTGGATGAACTTCACGCGCATGCACATCTATACGCATGTGCGGCCTGAATTCCGCGGCAAGAGCGGCATGCCGGGCAACGAGTACGCCGACGGCATGTGGGAGCACGATCAGGACGTGGGCAAACTGCTCAAGCTGCTCGACGACCTCAAGATCGCCGACAACACCATCGTCATCTACACGACGGACAACGGCCCGAACATGTTCACCTGGCCCGACGCCGCCATGACGCCGTTCCGCAGCGAGAAGGACTCCAACTGGGAAGGCGCGTTCCGTGTGCCTGCCATGATCCGCTGGCCCGGCAAGATCAAGCCAGGCAGCGTGTCAAACGAGATCTTCTCCGGCCTCGACTGGTTTCCGACGCTGCTCGCCGCTGCCGGCGACGATGGTGTCAAGGACCGGCTGCTCAAGGGGTGGACGCCCAAGGGTGGCAAGACCAAGTTCCGGAACCATCTCGACGGGTATAACCAGTTGCCTTATCTCACCGGCAAGACGACCAAGGCGCCGCGAGACGAGTTCTACTACTTCAACGACGACGGCGAACTCGTGGCCATGCGCTTCGGCAACTGGAAGGCCGTGTTCTGCGAGCAGCGCGCGCCAGGAAACTTCAACATCTGGCAGGAACCATTCGTCTGTCTTCGCGTGCCGAAGATGTTCAACCTTCGTATGGATCCCTATGAACGCGCGGATATTACTTCCGACCAGTACAACGACTGGCTCGCGAAGAATTCATATCTGACGGCCATTGCAACCATGAAGGCGTCGGGCTTCCTGCAGACGTTCGTCGACTATCCCCCGAGCCAGCGACCGGCCAGCTTCAGCATCGACCAGGTTCGCAAACAGGTGGACAAGAAGATCGATCAGTCCTTCAAGAACCGCGGCCTCGAGTAAGCGACGCCGCAACCCCGCCGCGCCGGAGTCGACAGACTTCGGCGCGGGGTCGAATACCCAACACGCTGTAGCGCCACAACCCGAAGACGACAACTGCGCGACATGACCGATATGCTTGCATCGCCGTCGATTTCCGCCCCTCGCGGCCGCCGCAACCGGGCGAGCGCCTCCACGACCGCAGCATCCGCCGCGCCGGCCCAGCCGGCTCCCTCAGCTCCCTCGGTCCCAACCGATTCGACGGACGCCGCCAACCTCGTCCAGGCCGCCCCCTCGGTCGCATGGCCTGCGTTGCTGCTGGTGCTTTCGGGCGCATCGGCGCTCGTGTTCCAGATGCTGTGGATCCGGCAACTCTCGCTTGTGGTCGGCGTGGAGGTACACGCCGTGTCCGTCGCGATCAGTGCCTTCTTTGGTGGACTCGCATTCGGTGGCTGGTACTTCGGCCGCCGCGCCGATCTCACGGCAAATCCCATGCGGCTATACGCCGGGCTCGAAGCCACGGTCGCGTTGACCGCCGTCGCCAGTACCCTGCTGCTCGCCCGCGCGGCATTGCCGTTCGCGTGGCTCGAAGCCCACGCCGGCGTGGTGGCCTGGGGGTTGCCGTTCCTGCTCGTCGGCCTGCCGGCCGTCTTCATGGGCGGCACGCTGCCGGTGCTCATGCGCTCGCGCGGCGAAATCGACGGACACGTCGGACAGGTCGGTGCCAGGCTCTACGCCGCCAACACGATGGGCGCCGTGGTCGGCGTGCTGGCCGTGCCGTTCTGGTTGATTCCCTCACTAGGCATTCAAGGTGCCGCTTTCGCCGCCGCCAGTGTGAACGTGCTGATTGCCTTCGCGGCCGTCGCCGCTTCGCGCAGGGCGTCAGCCGTGGTCCCACCACGTATCGGGCACCCTTCCCCGCCCCCGGCCACCTCCGCCGATACACCGGCCCGCCGTCGAGTCCGCCTTGCCGTATGGCTGTACGCACTCGCTGGCGGTGTGGCGTTGGGTTACGAAGTCATGTGGTCGCAGGCCATCGTCCAGTTCGTCAGCACACGCGCCTTTGCCTTTGCCATCGTGCTGGCGACCTATCTCTGCGGACTCACGCTCGGGAGCGCCCTGGTCGCACGCCACGTCGGGCGCTCACGCGATCCGTGGGGCATGTTCGGATGGCTCGTCGCGGGCGCAGGTGTCGCTGCCGTCGGCACGCTCTACGGGCTGGGTGATTGGATCTTCATCGCCCAGGGCGAGTTCGCGGGCTTTGTCTACGCAATGACGCACAGCACCACGCTCGCCATGTGCGCGCGGTTTCTCGTGGCGGGACTCGGGATCGTCTTCGTGCCGACGCTGTTGCTGGGTGCCGCTTTTCCGTATGTGTTGCGGCTCGCCGTAGACGCTGACGACGTCGGCCGTGGCGTCGGACGTGTCGTGGCCCTCAACACGGCGGGCGGCATCGCCGGTTCGCTCGTGACCGGTTTCTGGCTTGTGCCGTCGCTGGGTCTCGTGCGCACGCTGGGCGTGCTGGCGGGGCTGGCCTGCGTCGTTGCGCTCGTCGCCGTCATACACGGTGGGGGCCGCGCTGCACGGGCCGGTGTCGTCGCGCTCACGCTCCTGCTCGTGACGGCTGCCATTGCGACCCCGCCGCAGCGACTGGCCACGCTGCTCACCGAGGCACGCGGCGGCGAGCTTCGCTTCTACGACGAAGGGCGCGGTGCGACGGTGGCGGTACTGGCACAGCACTCGGGCACGCACACGTTCAATCGTCTCTATATTCAGGGCGTCTCCAATTCGGGGGACGCGATGACATCGCTGCGATACATGCGGCTTCAGGCGTTGCTGCCGCTCGTCGTCGGCCACAGCCAGCCGAAGCACGCGCTGGTCATCGGCCTTGGCACAGGCATTACCGCCGGGGCGTTGCTGCAATACCCCGGGCTGTCGCAGCGCGTGACGGCGGAACTGTTGCCGGCCGTGGTTCGGGCGTCGTCGAACTTTCAGGGCAACTACGATGTGGCGCGTGACAAGCGCATGGAGATGCGGGTGCGCGACGGCCGCCGGGAACTGCTGCGTAGTGACCAACGCTACGACCTGATCACGCTCGAACCGCCGCCACCGAGCGCGTCGGGCGTCGCCAACCTCTACTCCACCGACTTTTACCGGCTCGCGTCGCAACGCCTGAGCGAAGGCGGTGTGGTTGCGCAATGGCTGCCGTTGCCCACGCAGAACGAAGCCGAGACCAAGGCGCTCATCGCGAGCTTCATCGCGGTATTCCCGCACGCAAGCCTCTGGACCACGGAGCTACACGAGATGCTGCTCGTCGGCGGGCAGCAGCCACTTGTGCTCGACGCGGCGTCCATCCGGGCGCGCTTCGCGCAGCCGGGTGTGGCCCAGGCACTGGGTGAAGTCGGTGTGGCGTCCCCGGGGGCGTTGCTCGCGACCTGGGTCACGGACCGCGCCGGACTGGCCTATTACGCGGAAGATGCCGCGCCCGTCACCGACGATCGACCCGGCATCGAATATGCGCCCTGGGTGGCACGGCAGGCGTTCGCGCCCACGCTCGAGCATCTGCTCTCACTGCAGACCGAGCCGCCCGTCAACGGTGCCGACGATGCGCTCAAGGCCGACCTCACCCGTTCACGGCAGGCGCTGCTGTCGTTCTATCAGGCGTCGCTCGCGGCACTCTCAGGCGACCGGAATACGTGGGCGCGACAGCTCGACGCCGCCATGCAGCTCGACGGCGACAACCCGTACTTCCGCTGGTTCGCCGGTGAGCGTACCGGGGCTTCACGTTCCGCTTCACGCCCCGCTTCACATCCCGCTTCACATCCCGCTTCACATCCCGCTTCACATCCATGACGCCCGAGGCCAACGCCATGTCCTTGCCCCGCTTCGCGAGAAGGTCCCCGATGCTTTCCCGTCGCCACGGCGCTCTGGCGATTAGTGCGGCGTTCAGTGCGCTGTCGCTGCTCGCGCCCCCCGTGCATGCGACCGAGGGCGCGCTCGGGCGGCCCGTCAGCGGTACCGGCGTGCAACCGAATGCGGGCGTGGTGTCGCCGGAGCCGATCTGGGCGGTGAACATCGCCGAAATCTATTTCGACGGCAGCATCGGCGGGAGCCGCGAAGTGCCGATTGCCGGCAAGACCTCGCTCGGGCTGGACGGTCAGCTGTCGTTCACGCTTGCCACCCTGATGAAGACGTGGAACACCGGCACCGGGGCGTGGAATTTCGCGTCGAGCTTTACGCTGCCCTATCTGTGGACGAGGACCACGGCCACCCTCGGCGTCGGGCAAGCGTCGGCAAGCACGTCGCAGACGGCGTCGAACCTGTTCGACATCTCTTTTACGCCGATCATTGCGGGCTACCACTTTTCGCAGACGGACCACATGTCGTTTTCGGTCGCCATCTGGGCGCCGACCGGGCGCTACGATCCGAACGCACTGGCCAACACGAGCCTGAACAACTGGACCTTCATCCCGCAGGTGGCCTACACGAAGTTCGTACCGTCATACGGTCTCGAATTCGATGTCATCGCCGGGGTGCAGTTCTATACACGCAACACGGCCACCAATTACCAGAACGCACCACTGTTCACACTCGATGTCATGGGTCTGAAGAAGTTCTCGAACGGCTTGGGGATCGGACTCGTGATGGGAACGACGCAACAGTTGGGCAGCGACAGTGGTCCGACCGCCGATCGTCTGAACGGCTTTCGCGGACACGATTTCTCGATGGGTCCGATCGTGACGTATGACACCAAGGTTGCGGGCAAACATCCGCTGTCGTTCTCGGCCCGCTGGGTACCGACGGTCGCGAGCACGAACCGGCTCAAGAGCACGGCGACGTTCATGGCGACGGCTACGTTGGTGTTTTGACGTTCGCCCCCGCCGCTAACCTTCCGGAGATCTCCATGAAATCCGCCATTTTTGTACTGAGTGCGCTGTTGACGATTCCGGCTTTCGCGCAGAAGCCTGCGGTGTATCCCGCGCATGGGCAAAGCGCCGAAAAGCAATCGAGCGACGACGGTGCCTGCTATGCCTGGGCCAAGCAGAATACGGGGGTCGACCCGGCCGTCGTGGCGCAGCAGCAGGCGCCTGCGGCAAACGGTCCTACCGGCGCGCGCGTCGGCGGCGCAGCACGCGGGGCGGCTGCCGGTGCGATCATCGGGGACGTCGCGCACGACGACGCCGGTCACGGGGCCGCTGTCGGCGCCACCGCCGGTGCCATGGCCGGCGGGATACGCGCGCGCCGCCAACATGCCGCACAGGCGCAGGCGGCGCAAAACGCCAAGACGTCGGAAATGGACTCGTACTGGCACGCGTATGGCGCCTGCATGGAAGGACGCGGCTACACCGTCAAGTAGCGTGCGCCCGGCGGTGATCGCCGGGCGCCTCGCGCCAACTTAAAGCGTCACCACTTCGAGGATCGCCTCGGCGAATGCCTTCGGGGCTTCCTGCGGCAGGTTATGGCCAATGCCGCCGCCGATGTTGCGGTGCTGATACTTCCCGGTGAACTGCTTTGCATAGGCCGAGGGGGCCGGATGCGGTGCACCGTTCGCGTCGCCTTCCATCGTGATGGTGGGCACGGCGATTTTGGGCGCGGTGGCCAGACGCTTCTCCAGCGCATCGAAACGCGCCTCGCCCTGCGCGAGGCCCAGACGCCACCGGTAGTTGTGAACCACGATCGCCACGTGATCCGGGTTGTGGAACGCGGCAGCCGAACGCGCATAGGTTGCGTCGTCGAACTGCCACTTCGGCGACGCCGTTTGCCAGATCAGCTTGTTGAACGCGTCGGTGTTCGCAGCGTAGCCTTGCGCGCCGCGCTCCGTGGCGAAGTAGAACTGATACCACCACTGGAGTTCGGCCTGCGGCGGCAACGGCGTGCGGTTGGCTTCCTGACTGCCGATCAGATAGCCGCTCACCGACACCAGCGCCGTCACACGCTCCGGCCAGATCGCCGCCACGATGTTCGCGGTGCGCGCGCCCCAGTCATAGCCGCCCAGAATCGCCTGGTCGATCTTCAGGGCGTCCATGAGCGCGATGACGTCGGCGGCCACCACGGCTTGCTGTCCGTTGCGCGGCGCCGATGCCGAAAGCAGCCGCGTCGACCCATAGCCGCGCAGATACGGCACGATCACGCGATAACCTTGCGCGGCCAGCAGCGGCGCCACGTCGACATAGCTGTAGATGTCGTAGGGCCAGCCGTGCAGCAGAATCACGACTTTGCCGTTTTTCGGCCCCGCCTCGGCATAGCCGACATTCAGATCGCCCGCGTCGATCTGCCGGATCGCCTCGAACGACGTATGTCCACCCACCGGCGACGACGACGCGGCACGCGCCAGTGACGAAAACCCGAGTTCCGCGAGCGTGACCCCGGCAAGGGTGGTACCGAGCAGGCGACGGCGACGAAGGTTGACCGGATCCGACATGATGGTTGTCCTCTTTGAGTGATGGTCCGGCACACGGGCCGGGATACGATGCCAACACGCCTGCGGCCTGTTCGATGCGGGCCGAGCGCGTAGGTAACGTTATATCCGGGCCTCTGTCGTCATTTATGTCCGAATGTATCTGCCGTCCTACACGACACATACGGATTCAAAAATCGCTCGTGATAGCATGCTGGCTTGTCTGAAAGCCACGGTCCACGCCCTTCTCCGCCAGATGTCGCTCACCACCCGCAAACGCCTGATCGCATGGCTCGGCCTCGCCGCCATGTGGCTCGCCGTGGGCATGCCGGTAGTGAGCCAGATGCTGGCGGCGCATCGCGCGGAACAGGCACGCTTGCTCGACACCGCATTCTGTCGTGTTGACGGCGCCACGCCGTCGCTGGCCGTAGCACCCGCAGCGCACGACGCCGGGCCTTCGCACGGCACTCACGTGTCGCATGCGTCGCACGAACGCTCCGGCGACGTCTGCGGGTACTGCTCGTTGCTCGCCAACCACCCACCGCTCGTGATGCCTGCGCCCACAGGCGCTGTCTCGTTCACATGGATTGCACGCGCCGGACCGGTTGCCACGGTCCGAACGTCGCACGTCCAACTCGCCTTCACGCCGCCTGCGCGCGCGCCGCCTGACGTTTCCTGATCTCGCGTTCCGTCCGATGCGTTGCCGTTTACGGTCATCGCATCGTTCCTCATTCGCGCTCCCCGCCGGTCCGACGTCCATGATGTTCGCTACGGCGGTATGCGCGCGCTGCCGCGCCCACGCCACGATGGCCGCGCGGCGGCGACTCGAGACAGCATCCGTCGCCCCATGCAGATTCCGTACACCCAAGCGCGCGAAGCGCAATCGGCCACCGCCGCCGGCCAATATCGAACGCTCTGGCGCTGGCACTTCTACGCCGGTCTGTTCGTCATGCCGTGGCTCATGGTCCTGGCCCTCACCGGCACGCTCTACGTCTTCCAGCCCCAAATCGAACCGTGGCTCTATCACGACCGGATGGTCGTCGCTGCGGCTTCGTCACCCCGCCTGAACGAGCAAACGCTGATGGAGCGCGCGGCGGCGGCCCTCCCGGCGGGATCGCAGATCAGTTCCGTCGAGGTCAATCGCGACCCCGCGCGCAGTGCCGAATTCATCTTTCGTCTGCCCGGCGGCGAGCGCGAAAGCGTCTACGTCAACCCGTACACCGGGGCGGTGCTCGGCACGTTGAGCGTCGAGCACCGGCTGATGAAGCAGGCGCGTGCGCTGCATCGCTCGCTCATGCTCGGCAAGCCGGGCGAGTTGCTCATGGAGCTGGCCGGTTGCTGGACGCTCGTCATGCTCGCTACCGGCCTGGCCCTTTGGTGGCCGCGCGCCGGTACAACATGGGCGAATGCCTTGCGCCCGCGCCTGCAACTGCGTGGCCGCCCGCTGTGGCGCAACCTGCATGGCGTAATGGGCTTGTGGCTGGCGGTCGGCGGACTGGCGTTCGTGTTGACGGGACTCCCGTGGTCCGGCTCGTGGGGCACGCAGTTCAAGGCGCTCGCAACGCAGGCCGGCATGGGCTCGCCGCCTGGGGCATGGGGCAAGGCACCGGTGCAGTCGCAAGTGCCCCATACCGTGGACAAGCCAATGAAGATGGACGATCTGCCTATCGCGCAAATGCCGTGGGCCGTGGGCAACACGACAGTGCCGCAATCGTCGCGCCCCATCGGGACAGCCTCGCAGATGGGGGCGATGCCGGGCATGGCCCATGAGGCGCACGGCGGCGGTGGTGGACACGCCGAGCATGCCGGGCACGAAGGTATGGGCAGCGCATCGGGCATGTCGCCGGCCCGACTGCGCGCAGAAGGCGCGATGCCGATCGACGCGGTCATGGCGATTGCCGCCAGTCACGGCGTGCGCACCGACTACAGTCTGGTCGTGCCGTCGAGTGCCGACGGTGTCTACACCGTGTCGTACTTCCCCGCAGACCCTCGCGACGAACGCACGCTGCATATCGACCAGTACAGCGGCAAGGTGCTGCTCGACATCGACTACAACGCCTATGGTGCTGTCGCACAGGCGATCTCGTACGGTACGTCGCTGCACATGGGCAAGTACTTCGGTGTCGCCAATCAGTGGCTCTGCGCGCTCATTTCCATGGGGCTTTTCGCGATGGCAGCGACCGGCGCCGTGATGTGGTGGATGCGTCGCCCGGCGCGCGCCCTCGGTGCGCCGTCGCGACCACCGGTACGCCCGCCGATGCGCGCCTGGCGAATCGGCATGGTCACGCTGGGTTGCGTCTTCCCACTGATGGGCGCGACGATGGCGCTCGTGTGGGCGGGCGACCGGGCAGTATTCGGACGTCGCGCAGCCGTCTGAGCGAAGTGCCGGCGCCCGGCGTCACCGTGGCGGCACCGGGCGTTCCCCGACATAGGCGGCACGCGGACGGATCAGTTGCGTGCTCGCGCGCTGCTCCCTCGCGTGCGCAATCCAGCCGATGGTGCGTCCCAGTGCGAAGAGGCCGAACGCCGCACCCACCGGCAGCCCCAGATGGCGGCGCACCGCGACCAGTGCAAAGTCGAGCGACGGCCGTTGACCGACCAGCGCATCTGCCGCATCGATCATCGTCTGCCAGGCCGGATGCGACGGCAGCACTCGCGCGAGCATCGCGCTTGCCCGGACATCGCCCGCCGGATACAGATGGTGGCCGAAACCGGGCAGCTTCTCGCCCCGCGCCAGACGCTCGCGCATGCGCTCGGCGACGGCCGTTTCGCCGAGTTCGTCCCACATCGCTTCATTGCGTGCCGTGGTGCCTCCGTGGCGTGTACCGGTCAGCGCGCCAAGCCCGGCAACAATGGCCGCGCGCAGACTCGCGCCGGTCGACGCCACGCACCGCGCCGTAAAACTCGATGCATTCAATTCGTGATCGGCGCACAGCACCAGCGCCATGCGAATGAGGTCGGTACCCTCGACGTCTTTGACGCCCCACGCCCGCGCGCACTGTATGTGAATCGGCGCGTCATCGGGTGCCGTCCCCAGCAGGCAGGCGGTCATCAGGCGCAACAACGTCGCACTGCCCTGCACCACCCGCATCGGGTCGCGCTGCCAGATGGCGGTGCCGTCGTCATCGCTCGCGACGGTGAACGTCGGCAGCAGCGCTGCCTCCGCGCGTTGGCCCCGATACCGTTCGAGCAGCGCTGCGGGCCAGTCGTCCGATACACGCCGAAGGTCGTCGGTCCTGGCAAACGCCGCGGCTTCGTCGCATTGCCACAGCCATGCCGCCGTGGCCTCCACGGATGCCGACTCCGCCATCGTCAGCGCGTCGCGCCCGCGGTAATAGCAACGGCCGTCCTCGATCAACGTGATGGACGACTCCAGCACCGGCATCCCCCAGTCGAGCGCGGCCTTGGCAACCTCCTTCGGCTTGCGCCCCCGGGTACGCTGGGCGGCCAGCCGCTCGACGTCCGCAGCTCGATACCGTCGCTCGCGATGCGTCTTGCCCGGCTCCGCGTGCAACAACCCCCGACTCACGTAGGCATAAAGGGTTTGCAGTGACACGCCAAGGCGCTCGGCAGCCTGTGTTGCGGTGAAGTAATTCATCGTGATTTCCGCGGGAGATGACGTCGGAACGCGGCCGGATGGCCAACAGATTGATTAAGTTAATCAATATTGACAATAAAATCCATCGGCATAAGCTTCAGTGCGCCGGCAGTCTCGCATCGCGACGCATTGCGATGTCATGTATCGATCTCATCGAGGACGCCCCATGCCTTTCACCGTTCCCGCGTACGCTGTGCCGCTTGCCGACGACGCAAGTTTCGTCGCCCCCTACCTGCACGAAATGTGTCATGCCATCGACGCCACCCATGCGGGAGGACCGCCCGTCGACATGTGGATCAGCGGGCACGGTGCGTTGCCTTGCGCATTTCCTTACACCGATTTCGCCACGGCCGCGATTGGCGCGGCAACGCTCGCCGTCGCCGGACTGACGACGGGTGCCGCCGGTCACTACGGGCTGACCGGGCCTGCCGCGTTGCCGCAGGTGACTGTCGATCGGCGATTGGCGTCGTTCTGGTTTCAAACGTCATTGCGGGCGCAGGGATGGTCGTCGCCGCCGATGTGGGATCCGGTCGCGGGCGACTATCGCACCGCCGACGGCTGGATTCGCTTGCACACCAATGCCCCGCATCATCGGGCGGCCGCGTTGCGCGTACTGGGTGTCGAGGCCGACCGCGACGCCGTGACGCGCACGGTTGCGACATGGCAGGCGGACACGCTCGAAGCGGCCATCGTCGCCGAAGGCGGATGTGCCGCCGCCATGCGCACCCTTGACGCGTGGGACGAACATCCACAGGGACTGGCGGTCGCAGACGAACCGCTGCTGCAATGGGAGACCTTCGATGCCGGATCGGCGAGACGTGGCACCACGTGGCAGCCGATGCGCGAGCGCCCCCTGAGCGGCATTCGCGTGCTGGACCTCACACGAATTCTCGCAGGCCCGACAGCCACCCGATGCCTGGCGGGATTCGGGGCACAGGTGCTGCGCATCGATCCTCCGGGATGGGACGAACCCGGCACCGTGCCCGAAGTCGTGCTCGGCAAGCGCTGTGCGCGTCTGGACCTGAAACACCCCGAGGGACGCACGGTGCTCGAAGCGTTGTTGCGCGACGCGGACATCGTCGTGCATGGCTACCGTCCGGACGCGCTCGAACGACTCGGTCTCGGCGCCGCGCGGCGGCGCGAACTCAATCCGTCGCTCATCGACGTCTCGCTCGACGCCTATGGCTGGACCGGTCCGTGGCACGCGCGTCGGGGTTTCGACAGTCTTTTGCAAATGAGTGCCGGCATAGCTGAGGCTGGCATGCGGGCCACGGGCGCGCAACGTCCGGTGCCCTTGCCCGGGCAAGGGCTCGACTACGCCACCGGTTACCTGATGGCGGCTGCGGCGGTGCATGCGCTGAAGTTGCGTCAGTCGCAAGGCGTCGGCGCGACGGTACGTGCGTCGCTGGCGAGAACGGCCCGCCTGCTGGTCTCGCATCGCACGTCCAATCCCGCTCCGACACCGCTCGCGTCGGAAACGTCGGACGATCTGTCGGTACGCATCGAGGACACCTCCTGGGGGCCGGTGCGGCGTGTCGCGACGCCGATGTCGATTGCGGGAACGCCCGTCGATTGGGCGCTGCCCGCCCTGGCGCTGGGCACTGCCACACCGCAGTGGGCGTAACGCGCTGACGAATAAGGCGACGGTGGGCTCAACGCCCCTGACGCCTTATTCGATCGCGTGATGCCCTGCCTGCCGGGTGGCGTGGAGCTGCCGCTCCGCCTGACTCAACATCGCGGACATACGGGTCGGATCGCCCGCCGGTCTGCCGTTGGCATCGCAAGTCTCCGGGACCGCCATCGCAATACCGAAGCTCGCCGATAGCGGCAGGACCTTGCCATTCGGCAGCTTGAGCACCGTGGCTTCGATCCGTCCACGCAATAGCTCGGCGAACTGCCGCGCGCGCGACTCATCGAGCACACGCGCAAGAATGACGAACGCATCGGCACCCAGCCGCGCGACAAGGTCCCCCGACTGACAGGTGTTCAGACAGACGGCCCCGACGCGGCGCAGCACGTCGTCACCCAACGCGTGGCCGTAGGTCGCGTTGATTTGCGTGAAGTTGTCGATATCGAACTTGATCAACGCCACATGCCCCGGCGACGGCGTCGCCCACAGCGAACGGGACTGGCGCTCGAATGCCTGCCAGTTCATCAGGTGCGTCAACGGATCGGTGTCCGCGCTGATTTCCAGTTCCCCCATCAGGCGCACGCGATCACGGCGCAATTCCGTCAGTTCGACCGCGTTGAGCCGCAATACCCGCAGAGAATCGAACACGGCACGTACCTGCGGCAGGCGCATGGACAGACCGGCCCCGGGCACGAGCGCATCGAGGTTGCCCTGGGCAAGCCCGTCGACGAACCGGGTCGCGGCTTCAAAAGGTTGCACCACGCCGCGCCGGAAATTGCGCAGCACGACCACGATCACCAGCACGAGCGCGACGCTCGCCAATGCCGTCAGGATGAGCAGCCGCAGCGCATACGCGCGTTGTTCGTCGACCTTCCGCTGGGCGAGCGACAGCATGACGTCGCGAAAATCGGTAATGGCGCGCATCGTCGGTACGTACTGGCGGGCGAACTCGGCCGTGGTCGGCGTGTGCGTGTTCGGCTGCCCGGCCAACGTGCGCACGGTGGCCACGTAATGCAATCCGGCCGCAAAATACTGGGCATTCAGCGCACCGAGCGTTCCCGGATTGAGCGCCGGGAAATCGGTCATGCGCGTCGAGATCATGTCGCGCAACTGCTCGATACGTCCGAGCGTTCGTTCGAGGTTTCGTTGATCGGCTTCGTTGAGGGGATGGCCGGTGGTGAGCGTGGCCGTGAAGTGCGAGCCGAGTTGCCCGGCATACTCGCGCAGATCGGCCGCCAGGCGCGCCAGCACAATGAAATGCAGCGCCTCGGGGGCGCCGCGAGAAATCACATTGATGCGAGACGACGCCACCGGCGTGAAATCGGCAATTACGCGGACCATACGGTCGACGGCGTCGCGTACCGCGGCGTCGCTGCGCATCTCGCGCGGACGCTGCGCCAGCAAGTCGACGTTGGCGCTGGCCGCCGCGAGATCTAGCCGTGCCCGCTCGATCGCACGCAGACTCCCGCCGCATTGCTCGCAGCGCGCTTCGGAAAGCGCCGAGAGCAGCTCCTGCAAGCGCTCATTGGTCGCCCCACGCGCATTGCGCAAAGCGACGACGGATTCATTCGGAAGGGGGAGATCGGCGCCGAGCACCGCGTTGGCCGGCCCGCGCTCGGCCGAGGCTTTTTCCATCGCAAGCAGCGTGGCGCGCAGGGCGTCGAGCGCGACGGTGGCGTCGCTCGCACGCTGGTACGTGTTCCATGCCAACGTGAGCAGGCCGCTGCAAAGCACGACCACGACGAAGACGAGGGCGAGATTCTGGATTCGCAGACGGCCGGCGAGCGAAACGGTGGAAAGTGGCGTGCGCTTCATTGACGATGACACCGTCGGCCACACGGTACGGACTCCCCACTCGAGCCGCTACGGTCTTCTCGCCGTCGCGGAGGCAATCTGCGGCATGCCGCGCAAACGTCGTGCCCGGCACATGGCACGTACGCTTTGACATCGGAACGATGCCGGCAGGCGGCGTCGAGCGACGAGGCGTGATTGTCGCACAACGATCTGCCGCCGCCGGCGAGCCCCCCGAACTTATAGGTCGATGGCCAGTTCCGTCCCCTGCTTGATCGCCCGTTTGGCATCGAGTTCTGCCGCCACGTCGGCGCCACCAATGATGTGCACGCGTGCCCCCGCCGCCCGAAGGCCATCCGCCAATTCGCGCAATGGCTCCTGTCCGGTACACAAAACTACGTTATCAACGGGCAGCACATGCGGCGCATCGTCGATGGTGACGTGCAGCCCGTCGTCGTCGATGCGGCGATAGGTCACGCCAGGAATCATCTCCACGCCACGATGCTTGAGCGACGTCCGGTGAATCCACCCGGTGGTCTTGCCGAGGCCGTCACCCACCTTCGATGTCTTGCGTTGCATCAGGTACACCTTGCGCGGCGACGTCTGGGCCGCCGGCACCCTCAGGCCGCCCGCATGGGCGTAATCCCGGTCGATGCCCCACTCCGCGTAGAACTTTTCCGGCACCAGCGTGGCGCTCTCGCCTGCCTGCGTGAGGAATTCGGCGACATCGAAGCCGATGCCACCGGCGCCGATGACCGCCACGGTCTTGCCCACGGGCGCACCGCCACGCAATACGTCGATGTAACTCAGCACCTTCGGGTGATCGATGCCCTCGATGTCGGGCGTGCGCGGGACCACACCGGTGGCCAGCACGATGTCGTCGTAACCGCCGTCGGCCAGTGACGCCACCGTGGCACGCGTATTCAATTGCACCTTGACGCCCGTCGCATCGAGCTCATGACGGAAGTACCGAAGCGTTTCGAAGAACTCTTCCTTGCCAGGGATGCGCTTGGCCATGTTGAACTGGCCGCCGATCTCGGCATCGGCCTCGATAAGCGTGACGTCGTGGCCGCGACGTGCGGCGACCGTTGCCGCCGCCAGACCTGCCGGCCCGGCACCGACGACCGCCACGCGGCGCGCGCGCCCGGTCGCCTCGATGCGCAGCTCCGTCTCGTGGCAGGCTCTCGGATTGACCAGACACGACGTGATCTTTCCGCTGAACGTGTGGTCCAGACACGCCTGATTGCAGCCGATGCACGTATTGATGGTTTGTGCCCGACCGGCAGCAGCCTTGTTCACGAACTCGGGGTCGGCCAGCAGCGGACGCGCCATCGACACCATGTCCGCCTCGCCGTCCGCGAGAATCTGCTCGGCGACTTCCGGCACATTGATCCGGTTCGTCGTAATGAGCGGGATGCCGACATGCCCCTTGAGCTTGCCGGTCACCCAGGCAAACGCCGCACGCGGCACGCTGGTGGCGATCGTCGGGATTCGGGCTTCATGCCAGCCGATGCCGGTGTTGATGAGCGTGGCGCCGGCCGACTCGATCGCGCGTGCAAGTTGCGCCACTTCGTCGAAGGTCGAGCCGCCTTCGACCAGATCGAGCATCGACAGACGGTAGATGATGATGAACTCGCGCCCCACCTTCGCACGCACGCGCCGGACGATCTCCACCGGAAAGCGGATGCGGTTCTCGTAGCTGCCGCCCCAGGCGTCGGTACGATGATTCGTGCGCGCCGCGATGAACTCGTTGATCAGATAGCCTTCGGAACCCATGATCTCGACGCCGTCGTAACCGGCGCGCTGGGCCAGCGCCGCGCAGTTCACGAAGTCGTCGATGGTGGCTTCGATATCGTCTGCCGACAGCTCACGCGGTTTGGCCGGGGTAATCGGCGCCTGCAAGGCACTCGGCGCCACCAGATCGGGGTGGTAGGCATACCGCCCGAAGTGCAGGATCTGCATGGCGATCTTGCCGCCTGCCGCATGCACGGCGTCCGTCACCACACGGTGTTTGTCAGCTTCTTCCTCGGTACTGAGCTTCGCACCCCCTGCATACGGACGCCCGGCGTCGTTCGGTGCAATACCCCCCGTCACCATGAGCGCCACACCGCCGCGCGCGCGTTCCGCGTAGAACTCGGCCATGCGGGCGAAGCCGTTACGCGCCTCTTCGAGCCCGACATGCATCGATCCCATCAATACACGGTTGCGCAACGTCGTGAAGCCCAGATCCAGGGGCTGCATCAGGTGGGGATAGCCGCTCATCGTTGTCTCTCCTCGTCCGGCGGGCGCCGTGGGGGTTTGGGGGCAAGTCGTCCGGTTATGCAACCGGTTGCATAGTTTGAGGCGATTCTAAGCGGCGACCGGCAACTATGCAACGGGTTGCATAGTAGAAATAGAGTCCCTACACTGCCGGACATGCCGCTCGCCCATGCCCTGATGACCTCGTTGCTGGAGAAATCCTCCTCGGGGTACGACCTCGCCCGCCGTTTCGACAAGTCGATCGGCTTCTTCTGGCACGCCACCCATCAACAGATCTACCGCGAGCTGGCGCGTATGGAGGCTTCGGGCTGGATCGACTCGATGGCGGCGCCCGACGGAGGACGTACCCGCAAGCGCGTCTACCGGGTCCTGGACGCCGGCCGAGACGAGTTACTGGCGTGGGTCGCCACCGATACTGCCCCCTCCGACCTGCGCGACGACCTGATGGTACGCCTGCGTGCCGACGCCGCCATCGGGCCGCTCGGCCTGCGGCCCGAACTGGAACGCCGGGCCAGCATCCATGCCCAGAAGCTCGCGGCCTACCGGGCCATTGAAGCGCGCGACTTCCCGGAGGCGGAGCCACCGACGCGCGAAGCCGCGCTGCAACGGCATATCCTGCGGCTGGGCGTGCGCTACGAGCAAGGCTGGCTGGACTGGACCCAGGAGGCTCTGGCGCTGCTCGCCCAATGGGATGGCGCCACCGGGCGTGCCCCGTCCCAAGACGGATGACCGCCGGCCGCCAAATCACACTTTCGTCCCATTTTCTTGTCAACGGACGAGCCGCGTGGCGCGTTTAACGTGAGACTCGACGTGTCGCTTACCGGCGCACGTCACCGTTTTTCGCCCCACCCAAGGCATTCATGGTGTTTTCTCTCAAGCCCTCCAAGCTTTCCTGGCTGACCGGCCGGGCGCGCACCCTCGCGACGCTCACCGCCTTGGTCGCCGGCACCCTCCCGGTTCTTTCCGCCAACGCCGGCACGGTCATCGTGCTCGACTCCGGCGCCGCCCAGCTTTCCCTGATCGATCAGGCCTCGCACAAGGTCGTCGGCACGATGCCCACGGGCAAAGAGCCGCACCACCTGATGATCACGCCCGACAAGCGTTCGCTGATCGTGGCGAACTCGGTCTCGAACAGCCTGATGTTCCTCGATCCCAACACTGGCAAGCTGCAACGCCAGGTCGCGGACATCGACGACCCGTATCAGCTTGGCTTCTCACCCGACCGCAAGTGGTTCGTGACGGCAGCGCTGCGTCTGGATCGCGTGGACGTGTATCGCTACGACGGTGAGAACGTGACGGTCGTCAAGCGTGTCCCGCTGGCCAAGACGCCGAGTCACATGACCTTCTCGTCCGACAGCAAGACCGTGTTCGTCACGCTGCAGGACTCGGGCGAACTGGCGGCCATCGACCTGGCGACGCAGACCGTGAAGTGGCGCATGCCCGTGGGCAAGACCCCCGCCGGCCTGTGGATGACGCCTGGCGACAAGTACCTGCTCGTCGGCATGACCGGCGAAGACGACGTGGCCGTGGTCGACTGGCGCGCGCAAAAGGTCGTCAAGCGAATCCAGACCGGTCGTGGCGCACACAACTTCCGCTCGCTCTCCGACGGCCGTCATATCGCCGTAAGCAACCGTGTCGAGAGCACGATCAGCATTCTCGATTACGAGTCGCTCACGAAGGTGGCGGACATCACCGGCCTGATGCCGGGCCCCGACGATATGGAATTGTCCGCCGACAAGCGGTATCTTTGGGTGACTTTCCGATTTGCACGTCATGTTGGCGTGATCGATCTGACGACGCGCCAACTGGTCGACCGCATTGCCGTGAACCGGTCGCCGCACGGTATCTTCTTTGCCGAGCGCGCCCCCGTCCTTTCGCCGAATCCGGACTGACGAGGCAGCCAGATGATTCAGGAAGCGATCAATTTCGTCGATAGCGGCATCTCCGCCGTGCAAACGCTCGTCTACGTGGACGTGGTGCAGCCGTTGCTGTTCCACTTCAACCTGATGGGCTATGACGACGATATCTACGACGCGCTGTACTGGGTACTGATCGGTGTCGTTCAGATCGGGCTGACCTATGCACTGCTGCGCCCGCTGGAGGCGCTGCGTCCGGTCGAGCAATGGCAGGACCGCCGCCAGGTGCGCGCCGACGTGATCTACACGTGGATCGCCAAGCTCGGCATTCTGAACCTGCTGTTCTTCGTGGTACTCCAGCCCGTCTTCAACGGCCTGCAGAGCCAGATGGTGATCCACGGCTTGCCGGCCATCGACCTCGACGGGCTGTGGCCCGGCGTGACAGACCAGCCGCTCGTGTCGTTCCTGCTGTATCTGACCGTGCTGGACTTCGCGGGTTACTGGTATCACCGCTGGCAGCACCGCTTCGGCGTCTGGTGGGAATTGCACGCGGTGCATCACAGCCAGCAACAGATGTCGTTGTGGTCCGACGATCGCAACCATTTCCTCGACGACGTGATCCAGGCCGGTTTCTTCGCCGCGATCGCGCTGTTCATCGGGGTGCAGCCGGCACAGTACGTGGTGCTCGTGGCGGTCGGTAACTTCCTGCAGAGCGTTCAGCACGTCAACGCCCGCCTGCCGTTCGGCCCGGTGCTCGAACGGCTGATCGTGAGCCCGACGTTCCACCGCCGCCACCACGCCATCGGCTATGGCCACGAGGGCACGCGTTATGGCTGCAACTTTGGCGTGCTGTTCCCGTGGTGGGACATGCTGTTCCGCACGGCGTCGTGGGAACGCCAGGTCGAACCGACCGGCATTCGCGATCAATTGCCTGCCCCGCAAGGGCGCTCGCGCCGGTACGGCATGGGCGTGATTGCACAACAGGTGCGCGCTCTCGGCCGCATTGCCCAACGCCTCTCTCTGCGCCGCACGGCAAACCGCCCGGCGGTCTGAGAACGGCCGACGCAGGCTTCCCGCGCCTTACCGGGCAGCCCTGCGGTAACACGATGTAACAGGGGGACGGTTCTCGTCCCCCTGCGCGCAACGCCCCCACCCGCCACCGTCCGCGCACGGCTTTTTCCTTGTAATCTCGAGACTATGCGACGCCGTTCGCTGCCTCGGCCATTCCGATTTCCGTGCGCCAGCAGGTAACACGCCGTAACCTCCGGCGCCTGCGCGTGCCGCCAAAACCGGCACCCCCGTCGCTAGACTGCTAAACGTGGCATCCCGGGCCGTTCCGGGACGCTTCCCGGCACCGTGCCGGGGGGAGGCAGACATGGACAAGACGTCGGGCACCGGGGCGCCACCGCCTCCGGCGCAGCAGCCGCAAGCACCGAAGAAGCGCCGCACGGCGCTGTGGATCGGCATCGTCATTGTCGTGCTGATCGCATGGATCGCATGGCACTTGCTGCATCGGCATACCACTGCGCGTACCGCACAACCGCTAATCGTCTCTGTTGCCCGGGTGGCATATGGCGAGATGCCGGTCACGATCACGTCGCTCGGCACGGTCACGCCGGAAGCGACCGTCACGGTGCTGCCCCAGTTGAGCGGCTACCTCACGCAGGTCGGCTACCAGGAAGGGCAAGACGTCAAACAGGGCCAGTTCCTCGCCCAGATCGACCCGCGTCAGTACGAAATCAGCAAGGAACAGGCGCAGGCGCAACTGGCCAAGGACCGCGCGGCGCTCGCGCAGGCGCAGGCCGATCTGGCGCGCTACACGCAGCTCCACGCGCAGAAGTCCATTGCCGAGCAAACGTTCACCGACCAGCAGTTCACCGTCGCGCAGGATCAAGCCGCCGTGAAGGCAGATCTGGCCAACATCAAGCAATTCGAACTCGATCTCACCTACTGCCGCATTACCGCCCCGGTGTCGGGGCGCGTCGGCCTGCGCCTCGTCGATCCGGGCAACTATGTCACGTCGACGAGCACGACCGGCATCGCGGTCATCACGAGCATCAAGCCGACCACGGTCGAGTTCACCGTGGCGCAGAACGCCCTGCCCGCCGTCATGAAGCGCTACCGCACCGGCACGCCGCTCACCGTGACCGCCTTCTCCAGCGACAACACCGAACAGCTCGCCACCGGCTCCCTCTACGCCGTGAGCAACCAGATGGCCACGTCGACCGGCACGGTCACGCTGCGCGCGCGCTTCGCCAACGACGACGAGGTGCTGTTCCCGCAGGAGTTCGTCAACGTCAAGCTGCTGGTCGACACGCTCCAGCACGTGGTGCTCGCCCCCACGCCCGCCGTGCAGAGCGGCGCACCCGGCGAGTTCGTGTATGTCGTGACCCCGAACAACACCGTGTCGCTGCGCAAGGTCACGATCGGGCCGAGCGACGGCAAGCACACGGTGATCACGGCAGGCCTGAATGCCGGGGACACGGTCGTGACCGACGGCATGGACCGGCTGAGCGACGGTGCGCACATCGCGCTGGCCGGCGCTGCGAGCGGTGCGGCGGGCGGTGCTGCGAGCGGTGCGGCAGGCGCGTCGCCAGCCGGCGACGGTGCAGCGTCCGGGCACCGTGGGGGGCATCGCCCCGTAACGGCATCCGGCGCGTCGGCCCCGGCCGCGCAATGATCCGGCGCCCGCTGCCCCGGACGCCGTCGACGACCCGCTCATGAACTTCTCGCGAATCTTCATCCTGCGCCCGGTGGCAACCTGGCTGCTCATGATCGCGCTCGTGCTGGTCGGACTGGTGGCCGTGCGGGTGCTGCCGGTATCGTCGCTGCCGAGCGTCGACTATCCGACCATTCAGGTACAGACGTTCTATCCCGGCGCGAGCCCGTCGGTCATGGCGACGACCGTGACCGCGCCGCTCGAAGTGCAGCTCGGACAGATTCCGGGTCTGCAGCAAATGATCTCGTATAGCGCCGAGGGGTCGTCGATCATCACCCTGCAGTTCGACCTCTCGCTCAATCTCGACGTGGCGCAGCAGAACGTGCAGCAGGCGATCAACGCGGCGACCAGCCTGTTGCCGAGCGGACTGCCCGCCCCGCCGACCTATGCGAAGGTCAACCCGGCCGACCAGCCGATCATGACGCTGGCCGTCACGTCGAAGTCGCTCTCGCTCACCCAGTTGCAGGACGCCGCCAACAACCGGCTCGCCGCGAAGATCTCGCAAGTCGCCGGCGTGGGGGTCGTGACGCTCGCCGGGGGCAACGTTCCTGCGGTGCGCGTAGAGGCCGATCCGCACAAGCTGTCCGCTTACGGCCTGAATCTCGACGACCTGCGCACCCTGCTGGCAAACGTGAACGTGAGCCAGCCGAAAGGCAACTTCGACGGCCCCGAACTCGATTACACGCTCGATGCCAACGACCAGATCACCGACCCGCAGGACTATCTGGACACCGTCATCGCGTACCAGAACGGCAATCCCGTGTACCTGCGCGATGTCGCACACGTGAGCAAGGCCGCGCAGGACGTCGAGCGCGGCGCCTGGCTGGGCAAGACACCGGCCATCGTGCTCAACGTGCAGCGCCAGCCCGGTGCGAACGTGATTGCGACCGTCGACCAGATCAAGCGAGCGCTGCCGCAACTCGAAGCCACACTGCCCGCAGGCATGGAGGTGAGCGTGGTTTCCGACAGCACGGGGGTGATCCGGGCATCGGTCAACGACGCTGCGTTCGAGCTTGTGCTGGCCGTGGTGCTCGTCGTCGCGGTGATCTTCGTGTTCCTGCGCAACGTGCCGGCCACCATCATTCCGAGCATTTCGGTGCCGGTCTCCCTGATCGCCACGCTCGCCGTGATGTACGAGCTTGGTTACTCGATCGACAACCTGTCGCTCATGGCGCTGATCATTGCGACAGGCTTCGTGGTCGACGACTCCATCGTCATGATCGAGAACGTGGTGCGTTATCTCGAAGCGGGCATGCCGCCACTTGAGGCGGCGCTAGCAGGCGCGGGGCAGATCGGCTTCACGATCCTGTCGCTCACGATCTCGCTCATTGCCGTGCTGATCCCGCTGCTCTTCATGGGGGGCGTGATCGGGCGGCTCTTTGGCGAATTCGCGGTCACGCTCGCGGTCACCATCGTGATATCGGCCATCGTCTCGCTCACGGTCGTGCCAATGCTGTGCGCGCGGATTCTCCGTGCGCAGGAGGAACGGCATCCGAGCCGCTTCGAGCGGCTGAGCGAGCGCGTGTTCGACAAAACGCTGGCGGCATACGAGCGCGGACTGAAATGGGTACTCGACCACCAGTTCCTCACGCTCATGGTGGCCATCGCCACGGTGGTACTGACTGTCGTGCTGTACATCGTCATCCCGAAGGGGCTCTTCCCGGTGCAGGACGTCGGCGTGCTGCAAGGCATCACCGTCGCGGACAACTCCGTGTCGTATGCGGCGATGGTCAACCGTCAGGCGGCACTTGCCGATGTGGTGCTGCAAGACCCGGATGTCACCTCGATCACCTCCTACGTCGGGATCGACGGCATCAATACCACGCTCAACAACGGGCGGTTCCTCATCAACCTCAAGGCCCGCGACGACCGCAGCGAGACAGCCGCCGAGATCGGCCGGCGGCTTCAGCAGGCCACCGCGAAGGTGCCCGGCATCCGCCTGTATGTCCAACCCGCACAAGACCTGACGCTCGACACCACCGTCTCGCCGAACCAGTACAAGTTCGTGCTGCGCGGCCCCGATCAGGCCACGCTCTCGCAATACGTGCCACCGTTGATTGCGCGCATGAAGCAGATTTCGTCGATCACCGACGTGGCGAGCGACCTCGACACGAGCGGCCTGTCGATCCGGGTGGAAGTCAATCGTCAACTCGCCGCGCGCTACGGCATTACCCCCGCGACCATCGACAACGCGCTATATGACGCCCTCGGGCAGCGCATCGTGTCGACGATCTTCGAACAGTCGAATCAGTACCGGGTCATTCTGGTGGCCAAACCGGAATCGCTGAACACGATTCAGTCGCTGGGCACGATCTACCTGCCGAGCCAGACGAGCGCCAGCGGACAGGTGCCGCTCTCGGCCATCGCCTCGCTCAAGATCGTGCGCACGCCGCTCGCCATCAGCCATTTGCAGCAATTCCCGGCCGTGACGGTGTCATTCAACCTTGCCCCGGGTGCCTCGCTGTCGAGCGCGGTCAAGGAAATCCGCAATGCCGAGCAGGCCGTGCATCTGCCGGCGTCGATTGCGTCGTCCTTCCAGGGCGCCGCGCAGGCGTTCGAAGACTCGCTCTCGAGCGAGGTCTATCTGCTGGTCGCCGCCCTCGTCGCTGTCTACATCGTGCTGGGCGTGCTTTACGAGAGCTTCATCCACCCGGTGACGATTCTCTCGACGCTGCCCTCGGCCGGTATTGGCGCCCTGCTCGCGCTCATGCTCACCGGAAACGATCTCGACGTGATCGGCATCATCGGTATCGTGCTGCTCATCGGCATCGTCAAGAAAAACGCCATCATGATGGTCGACTTCGCGCTCGACGCCGAACGCTCGCAGCACAAGCCGCCGCGCGAGGCGATCTTCGAGGCGTCGCTGCTGCGCTTTCGCCCGATCCTGATGACCACGCTCGCGGCCATGCTCGGCGCCCTGCCGATGCTCCTCGGCTCGGGCACCGGCTCGGAACTGCGCCGCCCGCTGGGCCTGGCGATCATCGGCGGCCTCGCCCTCAGCCAGTTGCTCACGCTGTTCACGACACCGGTCATCTACCTGTACTTCGACCGACTGGCCGCGCGCGTTCGTGAACGGCGCGCCGACCGGCGCGCGCGCAAGGCTGGTAATGGCGGTTCACCGCCTGCCGATCCCCCGGGAGACGCGCAGTGAATCTCTCCGCGCTCTTCATCAAGCGCCCGGTAGCCACGACACTGTTGGCGATCGCGGTCCTGATTTCCGGGTTTCTCGCGTATCTGCGGCTGCCCGTGGCGCCGCTGCCCAACGTCGCTTTCCCGGTGATCGCGGTGCAGGCCAGCATGGCGGGTGCCAGCCCCGAGATCATGGCGTCGACGGTGGCCGAGCCGCTGGAGCGCCGTCTCGGGGTGATTGCCGACGTCACCGAACTGACCTCGACGAGCACAGTCGGCTCGGTATCGATCCCGGTGGTGTTCGGCCTCAAGCGCGACATCGAAGGGGCGGCGCGCGACGTCGAGGCCGCCATTCAGGCCGCGCGCGCCGATCTGCCGAGCACCTTGCGCAGCAACCCGAGCTATCGCAAGTTCAATCCGGCCGACACGCCGGTCATGGTGATTGCACTGACCTCGGCCACGCTCACGACCGCCCAGCTCTACGACTCGGCCGACTCGGTCATCCTCCAGCAACTCTCGCAGGTGGACGGCGTCGGCCAGATCACGGTCGGCGGCGGCGCGCTGCCATCGGTTCGCGTCGAACTCGAACCGGGCAAGCTCAATAGCTACGGCATCGGTCTGGAAGACGTGCGCGCCGCACTGTCCTCGGCCAACGCCAACAGCGCCAAGGGCCATCTGGATCAGGGCGATCAACGCTTTCAGGTCACCTCCAACGACCAGATCAGCAAGGCCGACGGCTACAAGGACCTCGTTGTCGCCTACCGCAACGGCGCGCCCGTGCTGCTGCGCGACATTGCGCTCGTGCGCGACAGCAACGAGAACATCCGCAACGCCGGGCTGTTCAACAACAAGCCGGCCGTGCTGGTCATCGTGTATCCGTCGCCGGGCAGCAACGTTGTGAAAACCGTCAGGCAGATCCGCAGCATCCTGCCGCTGGTCGAAGCCACGCTGCCACACGACATCAAGGTGAATGTGGCGCTCGACCGGTCGGTGTCGGTCGAGGCCTCGCTGGGGGACACCGAACGCACGCTGATCCTGGCAGTGCTGCTGGTCATCGGCGTGGTCTTCGTCTTTCTGCGCTCGGCCCGCTCGACGCTGATTCCCGCCGTCGTGCTGCCGCTGTCGATCGTCGGTACGTTCGGGCCGATGTATCTGCTCGGCTACAGTCTCGACAACCTCTCGCTCATGGCCCTGACCATCGGCACCGGCTTCGTCGTGGACGACGCCGTGGTCGTCATGGAGAACATCGTCCGCCATCTCGAGCTCGGCGTGCCGCCCAAGGAGGCGGCACTGATCGGCGCCGGGGAAGTCGGCTTCACGGTCCTGTCGATGAGCCTGTCGCTGATCGCCGTGTTCCTGCCGATTCTGCTCATGCCGGGCATCGTCGGGCTGCTGTTTCACGAGTTCGCCGTCACGCTCTCCATCGCCATCCTGATCTCGATGGTGATTTCGCTCACGGTCACGCCAACACTTTGCGCCTACGTGCTGACGCGCGAATCGGCAACATCCGAAGCCCGCTGGTCACAATGGATCGGCCGCCAGTTCGACCGCTTTCGCGACGCCTACTCGCGATCGCTCGCCGCCGTGCTCGATCACGCGGGCCTCGTCGGACTGGTGATGCTGGGTCTGCTCGTGGGCAACCTGTTCCTGTTTCGCTTGCTGCCCGCGACCTTCTTTCCGGAGCAGGACACCGGCATTCTGATCGGCCAGATCCAGGCCGACCAGAGCATTTCGTTCCCCGCCATGCGCCAGAAGCTGGAGCAGTTGCAGACCATCGTGCAGACGGATCCGGCCGTGGCCTCGGTCGCGGGCTTCACCGGAGGACGCTCGTTGAACTCGGCCACCGTCTTCGTCCAGTTGAAGCCGCTCTCGGAACGCCGACTGTCGGCAGCCGCCGTCGTGAACCGCCTGCGGCCGAAGCTCAACGGCGTCTCCGGCGCGCGGCTGTTCTTGCAGGCCCAGCAGGATCTGCGCATCGGCGGGCGTCAGTCGGCGGCCGAATACCAGTACACGCTGACGAGCGACGACGCACAGGCACTGTACAAGTGGGTGCCGAAACTCGTCACCGAACTGGGCAAGCACCGTCAGACCATGACGGACGTCAATACCGACCTCCAGCAGAACGGCTTGCAGATGTACGTGAACATCCACCGTTCGACGGCAGCGCGCTTCAATCTGCAACCGAACCAGATCGATAACGTGCTGTATGACGCGTTCGGTCAACGCACCGTCTCCACGATCTACAACCCGATCAATCAGTACTTTGTCGTGATGGAAGTCGCACCGAAGTACTGGCAGTACCCGACATCGCTCGACCAGATCTACCTCAGCACTGCGGCGGGCAACGCCAATGGCACGGCGCAGACGCAGATGTCGGGCAAGACCGTCAGCGCAACGAGCACGAAGAGCACGGCCTCGGGCACCAATGCGCAGAACGCCAACGCCGTCGCCAACCAGCAGAACAACGCCATTTCGAACAGCCGTGGCGGAAATTCGAGCGGCAGCGCCGACAGCACCGCCGCAGAGACGATGGTGCCGCTCACGGCACTCGCCAGCTTCCGTGCCCGTCACACCGCCACGCAGGTCAATCACCAGGGCGGCATGGTGGCGGCCACCGTATCGTTCAACCTGCCCCCGGGCGGTTCGCTGAGTCAGGCCCAGATCGCCATCGACGAGGCGACGCGTGCCATCGGCATGCCCGCGTCGATCCACGGCGCGTTCGCGGGGGCCGCACAGGCTTACTCGCAATCGATGGGCACGGTGCCCTTGCTGATTCTGGCGGCATTGGGGGTGGTGTATATCGTACTCGGCGTACTGTACGAGAACACGATCCACCCGCTGACCATCCTCTCGACGCTGCCCTCGGCCGGGATCGGCGCAACCCTCGCGCTGCTGATCTTCGGCACGCCGTTCTCCGTCATCGCCATGATCGGCATGATCCTGCTCATCGGCATCGTCAAGAAGAACGGGATCATGATGGTCGACGTGGCCATTCAGTTGCAGCGTCATCAGGGCATGGAGGCCAAGCAGGCGATTCATCAGGCGGCCGTCGTACGGCTGCGCCCCATCATGATGACGACGTTCGCCGCCGTGCTCGGCGCCGTGCCGCTGGCCATCGCCCTCGGCCAGGGGGCGTCGCTGCGCCAGCCGCTGGGCGTCACCGTCATGGGCGGCCTGCTGCTCAGCCAGGTCTTCACGCTCTATACGACACCCGTCATCTATCTGTATCTGGACCGTTTGCGCGCCCGTCTGGCACGCTGGTCCGCACGCCTGCCCTGGCATCGTCAGCCGGGTACGGAGGTCTGACCATGACACCGACCGAAACGACCCACCGGGCATCGACCCCGCCTTCATCGCGCTCGCCGGTGTTGCGCCGTCTGCCCCTCGCGATGATTTGTGCAGCAGTACTGGGATTGCTCGACGGGTGCGCCGTCGGCCCGGACTACCAGCGTCCGGTCGTCGACATGCCCACCCGGTTCACGGAACTCGACGGCTGGACACAGGCACGCCCCGATGCAGAAGGCCCCAAGGGCGAGTGGTGGAAGGCTTTTCACGACCCGTTGCTCGATACGCTGGAGCCACAGGTGCAGGTCTCGAACGAGACCGTGCGCCAGAGCTACGCGAATTATCAGGAAGCGCTCGCGGAAGTGCGGCAAGCCCGGGCGGGCCTGTTCCCGACGATCGGTATCGACGCGTCCGCCAATCGCTCGCGTGGCACCAGCGGCGGCGCGAGCACGACCGCGGCACTGGCCTCGCGCAACGGCGCGAATATCGTCAATTCGGCATCGGCCGAAGGCACCGTGAGCTGGGCCCCTGACATCTGGGGGCAGGTACGCCGCGCGGTCGAACAGAGCAGCGCGACAGCGCAGGCCAGTCAGGCGACACTGGCCAACGCCACCCTCTCTGAGCAGATCGCGCTGGCCAACGCGGTCATCGATCTGCGCATCACGGATGCCAACATCGACTTGCTCACGCAGACGGTCGAGGCCTACACGGAATACCTGCGCGTGGTCGCCGATCAGGACCGGGCCGGAACGGTCCCGCCGTCCGATGTCATCACAGCCCGCACGCAGTTGGAGAATGCGCGCGCGAGCCTGATCGCGCTGGGCGTCGCGCGCGCCCAATACGCCCATGCGATCGCCGTGCTGGTGGGGCGCACGCCGGAATCGCTCAGCATCGCGCACAGCACGTCGCTGCCGACCCTGCCGGACGTACCGATCGGTCTGCCGTCGACGCTGCTCCAGCGCCGACCGGACATCGCGGTCGCCGAGCGTCAGATGGCGGCACAAAACGCCGCGATCGGCGTGGCGGTCGCGGCGTATTACCCGAACATCACACTCTCGCTCACGGACGGCTTCTCCGCCGCGCCGGTGGCGGGCCTGTTCAAGGTCGCCAACTACGTGTGGTCGCTGGGGGCGAGCGCCAGCCAGACGCTGTTCGACGGCGGTGCGCGCAGCGCCAGGGTCGACGCCGCCCGGGCCGCCTACGACGCCGCCGTGGCGGGCTATCGAGGCACCGTGCTGAGTGCTCTGCAGGGCGTGGAGAACGATCTGGCCTCGCTGCGCATTCTCGAACAGCAGGCGCAGGTGCTCGAGGCCGCAGTGCGCGATGCGACCGATGGCGCGCGCATCGCGATGAACGAGTATCAGGCGGGCACCGTGGACTACACCACGGTCGTCACGGCGCAGACAACGCAACTCACGACGCGACAGAATGCGCTGAACGTGCAGGAGTCGCGGCTGCTCGCCGCCACGTCGCTCATTGGCGATCTGGGTGGCGGCTGGTCGGACAGCGAGCTGGCGCAGGCGGCACCGGACCGGAAGTGACGGGAGGCCGTTGGCCCGACGTCACTTCTGGCCGGCAGCCTTGGCCGGCGCGCAGCAGTTCGTCGTGTCGATGACCTTGCCTCGGCAGGATGGCAGCGACGGCATCGATTTGCAAAGCAACGCCTGATACGACCTGCCGTACCGGTATCCCTTGCCGAGCATGCACAACTGGGCGGCGGCCACGTCGTTGAGCATCATCATGTCGGACGGCATGTCCAGCTCGGTGTAGCCGCACGCCGTCATGTCGCGTCTGACCGTCGAGACGTCGCTTCCCTGCTTCGTCCAATAGGTATAGGCGGGCGGGAGCGGTGCGCGCGGCTCGACTGTCGTCGGATCGAAGTCAGGCGCCGTACCGAAGGTCTTGCCGCGCGGGACGTTGGCGCACGCGGGCAGTCGGGGCGACGTGGCGCACAGAATCCGGCCGTCCTGATACCGGAAGCCGCGATCGATCATGCACAGTTCGCTCGCCGCATAGGCATTCGTCGTCATGGCCTCCGGCCCGACGTGTGCCGAATCGGGAAAACCGCAAGCGAGCAAGGCACTGCGGACGCCCGGTTCGTCGACGCCCGGTTTGGCCCACAGGGCATGGAGCGGTGGCGCGGGCTGGAAGGGCCGCGTCGTACAGGCGCTCAATCCGATCAGCGCAGCGAGTGAGACAACGCCGGCGAAGACCGTCGACCGGACAGCCCGGGGCGCCGGAAGGCTGGCGTCGAACGTTCGGCGTACTTGCTGTGTCGGCATTCGAATCCCATGAAGTCTGCGTGACGACGAAGATGCCCGTGGCACTCGTCGGGTGGCGGGCATTGTACCGTCATGCCTTTCCGTCACGTTCTGCTGGTATTCTTTTGCGCTGAGTATGACTGCCCGGCCCGGCCGGACTTCGATCGACATGGTGCAACTGCAATCTCACGCCGGCGACGCGTTTGCCGGCCCTATCGCGTGGTACGTCTATGTGCTGCGCTCGTTTCTCGCGCTGGTCGTGCTGGGCGCGTGCGCCTGGGGTGTCATGGCCCTCGCCTACCGCTGTCCGGGCCCGGCGCTCGTGCGCTACGTCGTCATCGCCCTGTGGGTGGCCCTCGGCGTGGCCGCAATGATCGCGCTGTTTCGGGTGCGCGCAGGCGCGTCGCTCAAGGGATGGCCGCTCGGCTTCCTGGTCGCGATGATCCTGCTCGTCGGGTGGTGGCAGACGATCCGGCCGTCGAACGACCGGAACTGGGCCGCCGACGTGGCGCAACTGCTCGATGCGCAACAGGACGGTTCGCGCGTCACGCTGCACAACGTTCGCAACTTCGCGTGGCGCACCGAAACGGACTTCACGCCGCGCTGGGAAACCCGCGAGTACGACCTCGACAAGCTGGTGAGCGCCGATCTCGTGCTGTCGTACTGGATGGGCCCCGCCATCGCCCACACGCTCGTGTCGTTCGGCTTTTCCGACGGCCAGCGCGTGGTGTTCTCCATCGAGATCCGCAAGAAGCAAGGCCAGAAGTTCTCGGCGGTCGGCGGATTCTTCAAGGATTTCGAAGCCACGCTGGTGGCGGCCGACGAGCGCGACATCCTGCGCGTGCGCAGCAACGTTCGTGGCGAGACCGTCTATCTGTATCGCCTGAACATTCCGCCCCAACAGCTTCGTGAGGTCTTCGTCGGCTATCTCGAACGCGCCCGTGCGCTGCGCGACGAACCGGCCTGGTACAACACCCTCACGAGCAACTGCACGACTATCGTGTTCGAACTGGCACGGATCATCGCGCCCGGACTGCCGCTCGACTACCGCCTGCTGCTCTCGGGCTACTTCGCCGAATATGCCTTCGATCAGGGCGGCCTCACGCCCGGCTTCACCTACGCGCAATTGCAGGAACGTGGCAACTTCGTCGCGCGGGCGTTGGCGGCAGGCGACTCGCCCGACTTCTCGATGCTGATCCGCCAGGGCGTGCCGGGCGACGATCCGAAGGTGACGCCATGACGATGCTTCGACTGCCGCTCTCGCTGCACTTCGGCGCGGGTCACGCGTCCTGGCGCCGCCATGCGCGTCGGATCGCCACGCTGGCGGCCGCCGTCATGATGGCCGGGTTGTCCGGCTGTGCCATGGTGGAAGTGCGCTCGCTGGGTCCGGAGCAGTACATCGCAATGAAGCGCGGCGACATCCTGTCCACGGGCAAGCTGAGCGCCTCCACCGACGAAACGGTCCGTGTCGCGGGTCTCGACGAGACGATCTGCGCCCGGACCTCGCTCGATTGCATCGACGCCCTGGGCCGTGCGAAGGAAATCGACATCGACCGGCGGCTGGCCGCGATGGCCGAAATGTCGATGCAACTCGCCATCGCGCAAACGCCCTCGGGTGACCGGCAGTGGAACGACACGCAATTCGACCTCTGGCTGCGCACCGCCCGTTATGCCTACGCCTACCTCTTCTACGGCGACCGCCCATCCAGCGAGCGGGCGTTCGAAGACCGTCAGACGCAGGTACGCGACTATTACAACTTCGCGGTGCAGACGTTCTCCGTCGCGCTGTTCCGGCGCGCGCAGACAACCGGCGACGACGCGGTGGCCGGCTGGACGTTGCCGGTCGACGCCAGCAGCGTGCGCTTCGGCGGCAATCACATCGATCCACGTGAGGTCCTGCCCGCTTCCACGCTGTCATTTGCAGGGGTGCGCAGCCAGTACCGGCGCGACGGCTTCGGCGCAGAGCTGGTGGCTGTCCTCGACGAGAAATCCGCAGCCGACGCGCTCACATCGATCTCCCGAACACCGGCCCCGCAAGGCGACGCGTCTACCGGCCCTGACATCGATAACGTCTACTCGGCGCGCAACGACACCCCCGGTCAGGCCCGCAGCAGCGGCGCGCGCAACGCGCGTGAAAGCAAGGCGTCGCGCGACTTCCGACGGGCCACCGATCCGAATGCCGGGCAAGTGTTCAGCGAGATGCCTTCACCATCGCTCACGCTGCTGCTGCGTTTTGACGGCACGACACTCGAAGAAGTCCTGACGACGCACGTCGCCACGCTGGTCGTCTACGACCCATACCGGCAGTCGTCCGTCGAACTGAACGGTCAGACGGTGCCGCTCGCGGGCAACTTCACCGCCGGATACGGGCTATGGCTGGCACGCTCCGGCTTCGCCCGGCAGTCGTTGCGCACGCTCTTCGGGCGGGACCGCGGCATCGTGCGTCCGCACATCTATCTGATGCAGCCGTTCGATCCGGGCCGTCGCGTGATTTTGATGCTGCATGGGCTGGCCAGCAGCCCCGAGGCGTGGGTGAACCTCGCCAACGAGATCCAGGGCGACGCCACGCTGCGCCAGCACTTCCAGGTCTGGCAGGTGTACTACCCGACGAACTCGCCGATCCTCGTGAACGCGATGGCGATCCGCAACGCCTTCGACGCCACGCTCAAGCATTTCGACCCCGACGGCTTGTCCGCGGCCTCACACGACGCCGTGATCATCGGGCACAGCATGGGCGGCGTCATCGCGCGCCTGATGGTGTCGAGTGCCGACGACGAGCTTTGGGACGTCTTCCAGAACGACTATCACCTGAACGACGATCAGGTCGATCGCGCGCGCGACCGGCTCGATCCGTTGTTCCACTTCGGGCCGGTGCCGCAGTTCGAACGGGCGATCTTCATCGCCTCGCCGCACCGGGGTACGCCGTTCGCTCGCAATCGTCTGGGACGCTGGGTCTCGAACCTCATCAAGCTCCCGGTCACTCTGCTCTCGGGCATCGACGACGTGCTGCACTTCGCCACCGGCACGGAGGACGCCCCGTCCGAAGGCAAGACGCGCTATGTGCCGAACAGCGTCGACCAGTTGCGCGACGACGACCCGTATGTGGTCGCCGCCGCCGGGCTGAAGATCTCGCCGAAGGTGCAGTACCACTCGATCATCGCGCGTCGCAGCGCACAGGGACCGTTGAATGAATCGACCGACGGTGTGGTGCCGTATACGAGCGCACATCTTGCCGGGGCCCAGTCCGAGCGCGTGATTGTCTCGGGACACAGCGTGCAGGAAACGCCGCAGGCCATTCTGGAGATTCGCCGGATTCTGCACGAGGACGTGGACCAGCTCGACCCGATCAAGCTCCCGGGCCGTGCCGGTCCGGCGCAGACATTTCAGCCGATCGATCCGCCGCAGCTCGTCGCCCCCGTCGCGCCGGCGGCTTCGGCTGCCGCACAGCCCGGCACGACATCCGGCAACGCCCGGCCCACGCCGGGCAAAACGACAAAAACGCCGTCGCGATAATGCGACGCCAGCTCAGGAAACCGCGTTGATCTGGATGTGATAGACGCCCCACGGGCACAGCGTGAACCGCTCCTTGAGCGGTTTTCCGGCCAATGCGGGAACCTGCGCGGGTTCATAAACCGCCCACAGCGGCCCGAGTCCACCGAGCGGCAGCGGCTTGTCGTCCAGATGCGTAGCCAGCAGAAATCCGTACTCGCGCACCTGTCCGAGTGTGCTCGCCACGACATAGCCGTCGATGGCGCGCAGCAGTACTTGCGTGAGCGGATTGCCGGGCACCCCCACCCGCGCCAGCACGTCGGCCAGCCGGGGACCGCGCAGCGTGTGTGGCTTCTCGTCGTACTCCAGCGTCGGACGAATCGTTTGGACGGGCATGGCGGCCAGCATGCCGAAGTCGAACGCATACGCGGCGTCGAACTTCACCAACTGCTTGTGGAACAACTGGTCGAGCGCCGGATCGACGGGACCGCGATTGTGTCGTTCGACGGCGCCGCTGATCGTGACCAACGGTGTGGTGACGGGCGCACCCGCGGGGGGCACATTGCCGGGCTTGGCAAGCAGCGGAGCCGCGGCGCCAAGCGCGACGGCCCCCGTCAGGAATTCACGTTTTTTCATGGCAGCGACCGAACTAGGTGGCCCGAGCATACCACTGAAGCTACCCCGCTCGATCTCGTTCGCGAGGTCTCTCGTACGCTACGCCGGCCACCGTCAGCCGACCCGAAACCATGAACAAAATTAATGCTCATAGGAAATAAAATCATTTTTACTCATTGATTGAAGTCTCTATGATCGATGTCACTGTTCACCACACAGGCGGCAAGCGTCGTTAGCGATCATGGCAAAGACACACAATCTGGGATTCCCGCGCGTTGGCGCAAAGCGTGAGCTGAAGTTCGGTCTTGAAGCGTACTGGAAGGGGCAATCGTCGCTCGACGACCTCAAGGCGCTCGGCGCCTCGCTGCGTCGGCGTCACTGGCAAGACCAGGCGAGCCTCGATCTGGCGCCCGTCGGCGATTTCGCTTTCTACGATCAGGTGCTCGACATGAGCTTCACGCTGGGCAATCTGCCCGAGCGCGTGCAAGGCTTTCATGGCGACGCGCTGGACAATTACTTTCGCGTGGCACGCGGGCGCTCGGCGCAGAGCGCCGAAGACCACGCCGCTTGCTGTGGCGGTGTCGCCGCCGGGGAAATGACGAAGTGGTTCGACACGAACTATCACTACATCGTCCCGGAATTCTCGGCCGCAACGACGTTCTCGCTTGACGCCTCGCGTCTTGTCGAACAACTGACCGAAGCCCGTGCTGCAGGCGTGAAAGCGAAGCCGGTCATCATCGGCCCGGTCACCTATCTGTGGCTCGGCAAGGCCAAGGACGACAGCGACAAGCTCGCGCTGTTGCCGCGCCTGCTGCCTGTCTACGCGAAGCTGCTCGAAACGCTTGCCGCCCAAGGCGTGGCGTGGGTGCAGATCGACGAACCGATCCTCGTTACCGAACTGAGCGCCGAATGGCAGAAAGCCTTCGAGACGGCCTACGCCGCGCTCGCCGACGCCCCGCTCAAACGTTTGCTCGCCACGTACTTTGGTGAGCTCCAGGACAACCTGCCGCTCGCCTGCCGTCTGCCGGTGGACGGCCTGCATCTGGACGCCGTGAACGCGCAGAGCGAAGTCGACAAGGTCATCTCTGCCGTGCCCGCCGATAAAATCGTGTCGCTGGGCGTGGTCAACGGCCGCAACATCTGGAAGGCGGATCTCGCCGCCACGCTCGACTGGCTGGAGCCGGTCGCCAAGACGTTGGGCGAGCGTCTCTGGATCGCCCCGTCATGCTCGCTACTGCACGTACCGGTCGATCTGGCCAGCGAGCAGAAGCTCGACGCCGAGATCCGGTCATGGCTCGCCTTCGCGACGCAGAAGCTGGCCGAAGTGAACGTGCTGGCTCGCGCCATCAATGCAGGCCGCGATGCCGTTGCCACCGAGTTGTCGGCCAACGCGACGGCCATCGCGAGCCGTCGGGCGTCACCGCGCGTGCACAACCCGGCCGTGAAGGCTGCGGTCGCGAAGATCGAAGCGTCGCTGGGGCAACGCAAGACCCCGTATGCCGAGCGCGCACCGAAGCAGGCCGCCAGGCTCAACCTGCCGCGTTACCCGACCACGACCATCGGCTCGTTCCCGCAAACCTCCGAAATCCGTAGCGCTCGCAGTCAGTTCAAGGCCGGAGAACTGGATCAGGCCGGCTACGTCGCCGCGATGCAAGCCGAAATCGCACGCAGCGTGCGCGAACAGGAAGCGCTCGGGCTGGACGTGCTCGTGCACGGCGAAGCCGAGCGCAACGACATGGTCGAATACTTCGGCGAACAGCTCGAAGGTTACGCGTTCAGCCAGTTCGGCTGGGTGCAGTCCTACGGTTCGCGATGCGTGAAACCGCCCATCATGTTTGGCGACATCAGCCGCCCGAAGCCCATGACGGTCGAGTGGATCAAGTACGCACAGTCGCTGACCGACAAGCCGATGAAGGGCATGCTGACCGGCCCCGTCACGATCCTGAACTGGTCGTTCGTGCGTGACGATCAACCGCGTTCGGTGTCTTGTTTCCAACTGGCGCTGGCCATGCGCGAGGAAGTGCTGGATCTGGAACGCGCCGGCGTGCGCGTGATCCAGATCGACGAAGCCGCCTTGCGCGAAGGCCTGCCGCTGCGCCGCGCGCAATGGCAGACCTATCTGGACTGGGCGATCGAATCGTTCCGGATCACGGCCAATGGCGTGCAGGACGATACGCAGATCCACACGCACATGTGCTACTCGGAATTCAACGACATCATCGCGGCGATTGCCGACATGGATGCCGACGTGATCACCATCGAGACCTCGCGCTCGGACATGGAGCTGCTCGACGCGTTCGACTCGTTCAAGTACCCGAACGAGATCGGTCCGGGCGTGTACGACATCCATTCGCCGAACATCCCGACGCAGGCGCACATCGTCTCGCTCATGAGAAAGGCGGCGGAGCGCATTCCGGCCACACGACTGTGGGTCAACCCGGACTGCGGCCTGAAGACGCGTCAGTGGGCCGAAGTCATCCCGGCGCTGCAAAACATGGTGGCCGCCGCGAAGATATTGCGCGCGCAGTAAGACGTGACGACCTCGGAGGTTCGGAGTCCGTCATCAGAGCCAATGAAGTGACACTCACGGGCCGGCCATCGCCGGCCCGTCGTCTTTTGCATGAAATATCCTTGCTAAGTCGTTGTTTAAAAGTGCATTTGCATGGCATAGTCGCGCGGGCGTACGCTAGCGAAAGCTAAGTGTCTCCTAAGTTTCGCGCGCTATCTTGCGCCGGTGCCGTCCTGTGTGACGGCCAGGATTACGTGTGCGCCGTTTCGGCTGCACGGTACAGCGTTCGGAAAACCATGCGGATATTGCTCGTAGAAGACGACACCATGATCGGTGAGGCCATGATGCAGGCGCTCAAGGACGCCTCGTATGCGGCCGACTGGTGCCGCGACGGCGACGCCGCGCTGGCGGCACTCGCCGCGCATACCTACGACCTCATGCTGCTCGACCTCGGCCTGCCCGGTCGCGACGGCTGGGAAGTGCTGCGCGCGCACCGCGGCGAAGGCGGACGCACGCCGATCATCGTCGTGACGGCGCGCGACGGTGCCGAAGACATCATTCAGGGGCTCGACCTCGGGGCTGACGACTTCGTCGTGAAGCCCTTCGAAGTGGGTGAGCTGCTCGCACGCATGCGTGCGGTGATCCGACGCCAGGCGGGCGTCGCGGTGCCGGTATTGACCAATGGCGCCCTTGCGCTCGACCCCGCGACGCATCAGGCCACCTATGGCGAGAACAGCTGCGTGCTCTCCGCCAAGGAATACGCACTGCTGCACGCGTTGATGTTGCGTCCCGGCACGATCCTCTCGCGCGACGCGCTGGAGCATCGCCTCTACGGCTGGGGGGAAGAGATCGAGAGCAACATGATCGACTTCCTGATCCATTCGATTCGCAAGAAGCTCGGACCGGACGTGATCCGAAACATCCGCGGCGCGGGCTGGCTGGTGCCCAAGGCATGATGCGTTCGCTGCAGTCGCGCCTGGTGGTCACGCTCTCGGCCTGTGCGCTGGGACTGGCCATTGTCGCGGGTTTCGTCTCCTATGGCGCGGCCTTTCGCGAGGCCTATCGCTTTCAGGACGACCAGTTGCTGCAACTCGCCGCCCTCGTCGATACCCGCAACCTGACGGCGGCCGACAATGCCATGCATGGCCTGCCGATCCAGGACCACGACTACCGGCTCACCGTCCAGCGCCTTGGCGGCACCTTTCCCGTCACGCTGGCCGACGGCTTTCACACCGTAAACACCGGCGACCACACGTGGCGCGCCTTCGTGCGCACCATCGGGCCGGAAATGCGCATCGTCGTTGCCCAGCCAACAGAGGGCCGTAACGAGATCGCCCGCAACAGCGGGCTGCGTACCGCGCTGCCGTTTGTCGTGCTCGTGCCGCTGCTCATCTGCGCCATCGTGTGGACCGTGCGTCGCGCCTGGCGACCCGTGCAGCGGCTGGCCGACGAAGTGGACACCCGGCGCGATACCGATTTGCGCGCACTCGACACGCACGGCACCCCAACGGAGATCGAACCGTTCGTGGTGTCGATCAACCGCTTGCTGGCCCGACTCGCCAAGGCGCTCGACGAGCAACGCCGCTTCGTTGCCGACGCCGCCCACGAACTGCGCTCGCCGGTCACGGCGCTGGTGATCCAGTCGGAAAACCTCGACCGGGCGCTGGCGCCGACATCGCTCGACGCCGAGACGAAAAACCGTCTGACCAAGCTCAAGAGCGGTTTGCAGCGCACGCGCACGCTGCTGGAACAGTTGCTGACGCTGGCGCGCGCGCAAAGCGCACCGACCGCACCCGCCACCCCGCTGGCGCTGCTGCCCGCCGTGCACGAAGCCCTCGAAGATGTCTTCGTGCTGGCCGACCGCAAGCAGATCAGTCTTAATCTGGTCGGCGCTACGCTGGGGGTGCCCGGACGCGCCAACTTGCGCGTGATCGGCGCCAAGCGCGATATCGTCACGCTGCTCGGCAATCTGGTCGGCAACGCCGTACGATATACGCCCGCGGGCGGCACGGTTTCCGTGCGACTTTCGGCCACCGGCGCTGACGTGGTCATCGACGTGATCGACTCGGGCCCGGGTATCGACGCCGACAAACGCGAGCGCGTTTTTGATGCGTTCTACCGGGCGACCGAACAACGCGAGTCCGGCGAGCCCGGCGGCGAAGGTACCGGACTGGGCCTTGCCATCGTGCGCGCGATCGTGGATCGTCTCGGCGGACGGGTCATCCTGAAGGACGCCAGCCCGACGCCCCCTCGCGGACTTCACGTTCGCGTGACGCTGCCCAATCCGGACGTCCCGCAACCGCCGAAACGATGACGACCAGGCACGTACCGCAAGACACCCGTAACGTTTTTCACCCCATCGTCACCTACCTCCTCCTTTATCAAGACCGGAAGCCTCGCATTCATGTCAACACGCCCTCAACGTGACGCCGGGTTGGAACCCTGGCCGATCTCTCCCGCCGCGCTGCTGTGGCTCCTCGCGATGTTCGCGCTGGTCTGGTTCGGCGTACTGAATCTGCGCCACCTGATTCCCAGCGACGAAGGCCGCTACGCCGAAATGGCGCGCGAAATGCTGGCCACCGGCGACTGGGTCACCCCGCGCTACAACGGCTATCTGTACTTCGAAAAACCGCCCCTCCAGACCTGGATGAACGCGCTGACGTTCATGATCTTCGGTCTCGGCGACTGGCAGGCCCGGCTGTGGACGGCGCTGACCGGCTTCGGCGGCGTACTGCTCGTGGGGTACACCGGCCGGCGCGTCTTCAGCGCGCGTGCGGGCTTCTTTGCCGCGCTCACGCTGGCCAGCGCCCCGCTGTGGGCCCTGCTCGGCCACTTCAACGTGCTCGACATGGGCCTGTCGTTCATGATGACGCTGGTGCTGTGCGCACTGCTGCTCGCGCAACGCCCCGGACTGACCGACACGCAGGTCCGTTACTGGATGTGGCTGTGCTGGTTCGCCATGGGCCTGTCGATCCTGAGCAAGGGGTTGATCGGCGTGGTGCTGCCGGGCGCCGTGCTCGTGATCTATACGCTGATTTCGCGTGACTGGGCGCTGTGGAAACGTCTGCACATCGCGAGCGGCCTGATCGTGCTGCTTGCCGTGACGGTGCCGTGGTTCGCCGCCGTGATGGCGCGCAACCCGTCCTTCTTCGACTTCTTCTTCATCAACGAGCACTTCAACCGCTTCCTGAAGCCGGACCACCACCGTCCGGGTGCGCTCTGGTATTTCGTGCCGGTGCTGATCGTGGGCTTCCTGCCGTGGCTGTCGATGATCCCGCGCACGGTGTCGGCCTCGCGCGCCGTGCCGCGTCAGGCCAACGGCTTCCGGCCGGTGCTGATGATCACGGTCTGGACCGCCTTCATCTTCTGCTTCTTCTCGGCCTCGCATTCGAAACTCATTTCGTACGTGCTGCCGATTGCGCCGTCCATTGCCATGCTGTTCGGGCTGGGGCTGGCCGGTATCTCGCGCGAGTCGCTGCGCAAGCACCTGATCGTGTCCGCCGTGTTGTTCGTGGCGACGATCGTGACGTGTCTGGTGTTCCTGTCGCATCACTCGGACAGCCGCAATCCGGTCGAGGCATACCGCCTGTTCTCGTACTACCTGTACGCGGCGAGTTTCGTGGGCCTGATCGGTCTGGGCATTACCCGCTGGCTCAGCGCGCGCAGCGCGAAGCAGGCGCTGATTGCCTTTGCCGCGACATGGCTGGCCTTCACGATGATCGGCGGCTCGGGGCACGAGGCATTCGGCCGTGCCAGCTCGGGCATCGATCTGGTGCCCGCAGTGCGTGCGGAGATGGATCGACTGGGGCCGGACACGCCGTTCTATTCGGTAGGCACGCTCGACCACACGATGCCGTATTACCTGCGTCAGCCGATGATCATGGTGGCCGTGCAGGACGAACTCGAATTCGGCATCTCGCAGGCCCCGGACAGCTGGATTCCGACGCTCGACAAGTTCGCCGACGTCTGGATGGCAGCCCCTAAGGCACTTGCACTGGTCGACCCGGACAAGTTCACGGTGCTCGAGACGCTCGGCCTGCCGATGAAGGTCATCGCTCGCGATAGTCGCCGCGTGATCATCGAGAAGCCGATGACGGCCGACGCGCCGGCTCCGGCGTCTGCCCCTGCGGCCCAATGATCGCCGCGCGACACGCATGAAAAAACGGCTGAAAGCGGATATCGCTTTCAGCCGTTTTTCTTTTCTTGTCAGTCACTTGCACGACTGACTTCGACCATTACTTGGACTTCTTCTTTGCGCCCACCGGCTTGGTTGCGCCAATCGACACACCGGCTTCGGCCGTCAGCATCAGGAACGTAAACGTTTCTTCCAGATACAGGCGAACGGTCGTGGCCGTGTGGTCGAGGTAGCCGATCGACACGTCCTGGCCGATATGCATCTCGTAGTCGCCGCCGCGCGTCGAGACGATGCAGCCGCCGTCGATGGCCGGCGCCCAGATGATCTCGCCGCTCACGATGTGACCGATGTGCTCGAGCACCGGGTAGCCCTGATCGTTCGCTTCGGCCACGGCCGTGTACGCGTCGGCGCCCAGCAGCACGCTGTAGGGACCATCGACCCCTTCCAGACGCAGTTGCTCCAGCGCCTTGGCGATTACGGTCGGGTAGTCGACGATGCTGTCCGGCAGCGGCAGCACCGGATTCGAGGTGCCCTCACGCACGCCCGTGATGCGGGCAGCCTGATAGCCGTCGAAAATCGCGCGGTCTTCCGCGTAGGCCAGTTTGATGGCCGCGTCCTTCGCCGGTTGCCAGTCCGAATCGTTTGCGCCGCGCTCGACATCGTCGATGGCTTCACGCGAGAGTTCGAACGGCACGCGCAGTGCCACGAGCGGCATCACTTCGCGCTGACGCGCGCCCACGCCGTCGAGCGGCGCGTCGATGGGGTTCTGGTGACCGGTGCCAACGCCCGCGAGCGACAGACCGCCCGGGCCCTTGACGTCGACGACACGACGGCCGGCGACGGTCCGCTTGAACGTGCGTGCCACCTCTTCTTCGATCTGCGCCCATGCGGCGCTCGAAATGGGGGCCAGTTCGCGATGCAGGTTATTCATGCCTGAGAAACTCCTTTGAGCGATCCGATTTGCAGCGAGCCGTCCGCGGGCGCGGCGTTCGCTGAGGTAAGCGACGATGTCTTGGCGTCGACCACGGGAGTGGCCGTCGACGCCGCATCGATCAGGGTCTTGATGGCCTCCGAAGCCGCTTCGGTCGACGGCGCCTCACGCTCGGCGAGCGCTTCGAGCAACGGTGCCGACGGTACGAAGAACAGCCCGCCGGTCACGGCGGTGCTGAAGTCGAGAAGGCGGTCGTAATTGCCCGGCGGACGGCCGACGAACATGTTCTCCAGCATCTGTTCGATGGGTGCCGGCGAGCGGGCGTAGCCGATGAAGTACGTGCCGAACTCGCCCGATCCCGGGCGCCCGAACGGCATGTTGTCGCGCAGGATCTTGATTTCCTTGCCGTCTTCCTCGAGCACGGTCAGCGCACTGTGCGACCAGCTCGGCTTCTCGGCTTCGTCGAGTTCGACATCGTTGAGTTTCTTTCGGCCGATGATGCGCTCCTGCGCTTCGACCGGCAGCGCGTTCCAGCCCGTCATGTCGTGAAGATACTTCTGCACGAGCACGTAGCTGCCGCCTGCGAATTCGGGGTCTTCGTCGCCCATGACCGTGAAGTCGAGTGCTTCCTGACCTTCCGGATTCTCGGTGCCGTCGACAAAACCGATCATGGCGCGCATATCGAAGTAGCGGAAACCGTGCACCTCGTCGACCACCTTCACCGCATCGCCCAGCTTGTCGAGCATGAGCGTGGCGAGATCGAAGCACAGGTCCATCTGATCGGCCCGAATGTGCAGCAGCAGATCGCCCGGCGTGGCCGGCGCGTGACGCTTGCCGCCACCGAACTCGCGGAACGGATGCAGCTCGGCCGGACGCGGGTCACCGAACAGGCGGTCCCAGGCGTTATCGCTGAAACCGACCACGCATGACAGGTTGCCGCCGGGCACGCGCTTGCCCACGGAGCGGACATAGGCGCCAACGTCGGCACACCACCCGCGCACGTCGGCGTGAGCGGCTGGATCGTCGCGCACGGTGGCGACAAGAAAGATAGCGCTGCGGGTGACGGTGCCGGAAACCGGCTGCGGTTCCGGAGGGGAAGTCGGGCGTTCGGTCATTGCTTTCCTGCGTGGGGCTTGAGTTCTCTACGCCTGCAACCGCAGCTTCGGATCGAACGGCGACCTTTAGCTATCGGGCGGCGACTTTCAGTGTGTCAACTTTATCACGCAACACGCCGTAATATGCCACTCTCGTCGACATATCCTCGTGCGAAGCCTTACGCAACAAGGCTTTGCGGCAGCGCGCGGCAATTCTGTCAATTTCGCCATTTTCGCGCCATTTTGGCGTTGGGACCGCGACCATAACATGGCGGCGTTCCCTTCCGGTACCGGTGCGGCGCCTTGTCGCGCGCGCCGGACGGCCCTTGTCCGTACGCCTGTGACTGCGCTCGAGCGCGTCTGAACCATGTGGATTGTCAACGTTGCGCTCAAACGGCCATACACGTTCATCGTGATGGCCATTCTGATTTTGCTGGCCACACCGCTGGCGCTCATGCGCACGCCGGTCGACGTGCTGCCCGAAATCAATATCCCGGTCATCAGTATCATCTGGACCTACAACGGCCTGTCAGCACAGGACATCTCCGACCGGATGATCTCCGGCAACGAGCGCGGGCTGACGACCACCGTCAATAACATCGAGCACATCGAGTCGCAATCGCTGCCCGGGATCGGCATCATCAAGATCTTCCTGCAGCCGACGGCGAACATCCAGACTGCCATCGCACAGGTCGTCGCCGTCGAGCAGGCGCAGGTCAAGCAGATGCCGCCGGGCGCGACCCCGCCACTCGTCATCAGCTACTCGGCCTCGTCGATTCCGGTGATGCAACTGGGGCTGTCGAGCCCGAGCCTGTCGGAGCCGGCACTCAACGACACCGCGCTGAACTTCCTGCGACCGCAGCTGGTGACCATTCCCGGTGCGGCGGTGCCATACCCGTATGGCGGCAAGACACGCCTGATCTCGGTGGACATCGACACGCGGGCGCTGCTCGCCAAGGGCCTGACCGCGCAGGACGTCGTGGCCGCCGTCAACGCGCAGAACCTGATCCTGCCGACCGGCACGGCGAAGATCGGACCACGCGAGTACACCGTCGACATGAACGGCTCGCCGCCAACGGTCGAAGGGCTCAACAACATTCCGGTACGCACGGTCAACGGCGCCACCACCTATCTGCGCGAAGTCGCCCACGTGCGCACCGGCTTCTCGCCGCAGACGAACATCGTGCGCCAGAACGGCCAGCGTGGCGTTCTGATCTCGGTCATGAAGACCGGCGACGCTTCCACGCTCTCCGTCGTCGACTCGCTCAAGGCGCTGCTGCCCGAGGCCCGCGCTGCCCTGCCCGAGGATCTGCATATCTCGGCGCTGTTCGACCAGTCGGTCTTCGTGAAGGCCGCCGTGCAAGGCGTGATCCACGAGGCCCTGATCGCCGCAGCACTCACGGCGGCCATGATCCTGCTGTTCCTCGGCAACTGGCGCAGCACCTGCATCATCGCCGTCTCGATTCCGCTGTCGATCTTCGCGTCGGTGCTCGCCCTGCATGCGCTCGGGCAAACGATCAACATCATGACGCTGGGTGGGCTGGCGCTCGCGGTGGGTATTCTGGTCGACGATGCAACCGTGACCATCGAGAACATCGAGCGCCATCTGCACATGGGCACGCCGCTGCATGACGCGATTCTGGAGGGGGCCGGAGAAATCGCAGTGCCCGCGCTCGTCTCCACGCTGTGTATCTGTATCGTGTTCGTGCCGATGTTCTTCCTGACGGGCGTGGCGCGCTATCTGTTCGTGCCACTCGCCGAGGCGGTGGTGTTCGCGATGCTGGCGTCGTACATCCTGTCGCGCACGCTGGTGCCGACGCTGGCCATGCTGCTGATGGGCCATGCCCACAAGGCCGATCCGAACGCGAAGCCCGGCGCCTTCCGTCGCATCTACCTGCGCTTCGATGCCGCCTTCGAGCGCATGCGCGGCGCCTATATCGTGGTGCTCTCGACCCTGCTGGTGCGCCGCCGGGCGTTCGCCACCGGGTTCCTCGCGTTCTGCATCCTGTCGATGGGACTGGTCTTTGTACTTGGCTCGGACTTCTTCCCGTCGGTCGACGCGGGCAACATCCGCATGCACATGCGCGCGCCCACCGGTACCCGTATCGAAGAAACCGCGCGTCTGGCCGACGAGGTCGAGAAAGTGGTGCGCGAAGTCGTGCCGGCCAAGGAGCTCGAGACGATTCTGGACAACCTTGGGCTGCCGTACAGCGGTATCAACCTGTCGTACAGCAATGCCGGCACCATTGGCACGCTGGACGGCGAAATCCAGATCGCGCTGACGCCGGATCACCATCCGAGTGCGACCTACATCGACAAACTGCGCACGCTCCTGCCGGAACGCTTCCCGGGCGTGGAGTTCTTCTTCCAGCCGGCCGATATCGTCACGCAAATCCTCAACTTCGGTCTGCCCGCCGCGATCGACATCCAGATCAGCGGCAACCAGCAACTCGCCAACTTCGATGCCGCGACGAAGCTGCTCAAGCAGGTGCGTCTGGTGCCGGGTACGGTCGACACGCATATCCAGCAGCGGGTGAGCTCGCCCACGCTGCATCTGGACATGGACCGCACGCGCTTGCAGCAGTTGAACCTGAACGCGAACGCCGTCGCGCAGAACGTGCTGATTTCGCTCTCGGGCAGTTCGCAGACCTCGCCGGGCTTCTGGTTCAACAACCAGAACGGCGTCGAGTACAGCCTGTCGGTGCAGTCGCCGCAGTACCGCATCAGTTCCATCGACGACCTGCTGCGCCTGCCCGTGGCGGGCACGAGCAACAACGGCCAGCCGCAACTCCTCGCGAACTTCGTGAAGGTCGAACCCACGCAACGCTTTGCCGTGGTCAGCCACTACAACATCCGGCCGGTGATCGACATCTTCGTGAGCGTGGAAGGCCGGGATCTGGGCAGCGTCGCGCGCGACATCGACAAGCTCGTGAACGACGCCCGCAAGGACCTGCCGCGCGGCAGCCAGATCGTGGTGCGCGGCCAGGTCAGCACGATGCAGAGCTCGTACCTGGGGCTGGGCGTCGGTGTGGCGATGGCCATCGTGCTCGTCTACCTGCTGATCGTGGTGAATTTCCAGTCGTGGGTCGACCCGCTCATCATCGTGAGCGCCCTGCCCGCGGCCCTCGCAGGCATTGTCTGGATGCTCTTCCTCACCGGCACTCGCCTGTCGGTGCCCGCGCTCACCGGGGCCATCATGACGATGGGCGTGGCGACCGCGAACAGTATTCTCGTGGTCGCCTTCGCCCGGCAGCGCATGGAGACCGGCATGGCGCCGCTCAAGGCCGCACTGGAAGCCGGTGCGAGCCGGATTCGCCCGGTGCTGATGACCGCCCTGGCCATGATCATCGGCATGGTGCCGATGGCGCTCGGACTGGGCGAAGGGGCCGAACAGAACGCGCCGCTGGGCCGCGCGGTGATCGGCGGCCTGCTGTTCGCCACGGTCTCGACACTCTTTTTCGTTCCGCTGGTCTTTGCGGGCGTGCATACGCGACTGGCGCGCCGCAAGGCCCGCCGTGCGCAAGCCGACCATTCGTCGACGACGGTCGAGCCGAAGCGCAATGACCGCGATGGCAGTGTGAACAACGACAACGCAGGAGACGGCAGCGATGGCAAGGCCTGAACGGGGCCGCCACGACGCGCCGCATGCCCACCAGATATCGAAGCTTTGACGGGTTGAATGACATGACCGAGAAACATCACGCCGAACTGGCTATTCCAGAGCACGACCCTGCCGACGGCCGGCAGCTTCCCCCGCGTCACGGTGAGTTCCGTCGCGCGAAGATCGTGCTCATCATCGTGGCCTTGTTGCTCGTGGCCGGCGCCGCGCGCACGACCATCTCCAATGTGTTGCAACGCCGCGCCGTGGCCAGTGCCACGACCGAAAACGCCCGACAGTTCGTCAGCGTCGTGACCCCGCAGACGACGAGCGCGAGCGAGACACTGCTGCCCGCCACGCTTCGCGGCGCCGTCGAGTCGCCGATCTACGCGCGTGCGACGGGTTATCTGCTGCGCCGGTATGTCGACATTGGCGCCCGGGTGAAGCAAGGCCAGTTGCTCGCGGACCTGGACACGCCGGAAATCGATCAGGAACTCGCGCAGGCGATCGCCCAGCGCAACCAGATCAACGCCAGCCTCGGACTCGCCAGGTCGTCGCTCGACCGGTGGCAGCAGTTGCGCCAGCGCGATGCCGTCTCCCAGCAGGAACTCGACGAGCGTCAGAGCACGTACACGCAAGGCGTCGCCAATCTGGCTGCCGCCGATGCCAACGTAAAACGCCTGCAGCAACTCGAATCGTTCAAGCGGATCGTCGCGCCGTTCGACGGGGTGATTACCCAGCGCAATGTCGACGTCGGCGACCTCATCGACGCCGGCAGCGGCAACAGCCGCGCCCTGTTCTCGCTCGCGCAAACGGACCCGCTGCGTGTGTACGTGCAGGTGCCGCAGGCCTATGCGCAAGGTGTGGCGGTCGGCCAGCCGGTCGTCGTCACGCAGGCCGAACTGCCGGGGCAACACTTCCAGGGCAAGGTCACGCATGTCTCCGGCGCCATCGATGTGGCGACCCGTTCGCTGCAAATTGAAGCCGCCCTGCCGAACCCCGACGGCAAGCTGCGCCCTGGCGCGTACGTCCAGCTCGCGTTGCCGAATGCCACGCAGGCGCATCTGAGCGTGCCCGCCAACGCCTTGCTGTTCCGCGCCGAAGGCCCGCGCGTGGCGGTGGTGGACGATCAGGGTGTGGTCCATCTGCACAAGATCGTGATCGCGCAAGATCTCGGCCAGTCGCTGGAACTGGCCGACGGGGTCTCGGCGACCGATCGCGTCATCGTCAACCCGAGCGACTCCATCGACGACGGCGATCACGTGCAGGCCAAAGCGCTGGCAGTGAAAACGCCCGCCGGCGGCAAGGCGGGAAGCAAGCCGCAGGGAGACGAATCGTGAGCCTGCCTGTACACCGCTCGCGCTACCTGTCCGGCATTCGCCTCGGCACGACGGCGCTTGCCGTCGCCGCCTTGCTCGGCGCCTGCGCGGTCGGCCCCGATTACCATCGACCCGAGGTGTCGTCGCCGCCCGACTGGAAGACCGACGGCTACTGGCGCCTGGCCCAGCCGTCGCATGCGCCGATTGAGCCCGACTGGTGGAAGGCCTTCAACGAACCCTCGCTCGACGCACTCGAAACGCAGGCGCTCGCCCAGAACCAGACGCTCGCCGCCGCCGTGGCGCATTACGATCAGGCGCAGGCCACGCTGTCCGGTATTGCCGCGCAGCGGCTGCCGGAAGTCGACGCCTCGTTCGGACTCGCGCGCCAGCGCGTCTCGGCGAACCGGCCGGTCACGAGCTATTCGACGGCAAGCATGTCGACCGTGCAGAACAACGTGCAGCTCGGCCTCGGCGTGAACTACGACACCGATCTGTTCGGTCGTATCCGGCGTCAGGTGGAAGGCGCGCGCGCGTCCGCCGAACAAGCGGGCGACGATCTTGCGAACGCACGTCTGGTACTCACGACGCAGCTCGCCACCGCCTACTTCCAGCTGCGGGCAATCGACGCCGAGATTCACGTGCTCGACGAATCCGTCGCCCTCCAACAGCGCGCCCTCGACTACGTGAGTGCGCAGCACGACCTGGGCGCGGTATCGGGGCTGGATGTCCTCCAGCAGAAATCAGAACTCGACGCCACCCGGGTGCAGGCGCGCCTCATGCATCAACAGCGCGATCAGTACGAGCATGCGATTGCCGCGCTGGTCGGGGTGCCCGCCCCCGCGTTTTCGGTGCCCGTCGGGACACTGCCCGATTCGTTGCCGCCGATACCGCTCGGCGTGCCCAGCGACATCCTGCAACGACGCCCCGATGTGGCCTCGGCCGAACGCAGCATGGCCGCCGCCAACGCGCAGATCGGCGTGGCGAAGGCCGCGTTCTTCCCCAGCCTGATGCTGAATCCGGCCATCGGCTGGCAAAGCACGGAGTTCGCCAACCTGCTCTCGGCACCGAGCCTGCTATGGACATTGGGCACGATGGCCACGCAGGTGATCTTCGACGGCGGCCGTCGTCAGGCCAATGTCGACTACGCGAGCGCGGGTTACCGGTCCGTGGAGGCGAATTACCGCCAGACCGTGCTCACCGCCTTCCAGCAAGTGCAGGACGGCGTGAGCGGCCTGTCGGTGCTCGACGCCGCCTCGCACGAATCGGGGGCCGCCGTCGTCGACGCCCAGCGACTGCTCACGCTGGCGAACGACCGTTACTCGGGCGGCCTCACTGCCTATCTGAGCGTGATCACGGCGCAGCAGGGGCTCCTCGCGAGCGAACGCCAGCATGTGCAGATTCGCGGGCAGCAACTGGTCCTGTCAGTGGCGCTGGTCAAGGCGCTCGGCGGCGGATGGCAACCTTCGGACACATCCTCTGACTCGTATAATGCGCAAAGATGAGGTGGCGAGATGAAAGTACTGATCGTTGAAGACGAACACAAAGTGGTGGACTACCTGCGCTCGGGACTGACCGAGCAGGGTTGGGTCGTCGACGTGGCGCTGGACGGCGAGGAAGGTACGCATCTGGCGCTTGAGTTCGACTACGACGTGATCGTGCTCGACGTCATGCTGCCCAAGCGCGACGGCTTCGCCGTGCTCGGCTCGTTGCGCGAACGCAAGTCCACACCCGTCATCATGCTCACGGCCCGCGACCACGTGAACGATCGCGTGCGCGGTCTGCGCGAAGGGGCCGACGACTATCTCACCAAGCCATTCTCGTTCATCGAACTGGTCGAGCGTCTGCATGCCCTCGCCCGCCGCACGCGGGTGCAGGAGTCGACGCTGATCTCGGTGGGCGACCTGTACGTCGATCTGATCGGCCGCCGTGCCACGCGCGACGGCCAGCGGCTCGACCTCACGGCCAAGGAATTCCAGTTGCTCTCGGTGCTGGCGCGCCGTCAGGGCGATATTCTGTCGAAGACGGCCATCACCGAACTGGTGTGGGACGTCAACTTCGACAGCCACACGAATGTGGTCGAAACCGCCATCAAGCGGCTGCGCGCCAAGCTCGACGGGCCCTTCCAGACCAAGCTGCTGCACACGGTGCGCGGCATGGGCTATGTGCTGGAAGTGCGCGAGGCCTGAGTTGCCGCCGCCCTTCGCGAACGTCCCATGGTGAAAAACTCGATCTCCCGCCGCCTCGCCGCCATGTTCGCCGTGGTGGCGTTGTCGGTGTTCGCACTCGTGGGCGCCGCCCTGTATGTGATGCTGCGCGTGCAGCTGGAGCGGCACTTGCGCGAATCGCTCGACGATCGCGCCCAGATCGCGCACATCATCGTCTATCACGGGGGCACGCCGGAAAAGTGGCAACTGGTGCGAGAGAAGCTGAGCGACATGACGCCGCGCGACGGCACCACGACCTATGCGGTCAGCAGCGACGACCCCAGGTACACCTACGGCACGCCGGTCAATGGCATGTTCGTCAAGCGCCTGTCCAACGGTTACGTGCGCATCCGGCCGGACGGCGATGGCGACGACGTGCTGACGACACGCGAAATTCTGCCGCCCTATGGCACGCGACCGGCCGTCACGCTCCAGGTCGCGGCCAGTTACTCGCCGAACGAACGCACGCTGCGCGCCTTCGGGCTAGGCCTCGCGGCCCTGTCCGCGCTCGGCAGTCTGGGCGTGCTGATCCTGAGCTATTCGGTAACGCGGCTGGGCCTCGCGCCGCTGACCCGCCTCACGCGCGAGGCATCGGAAATCCGTCCGGACAACCGGTCGCAGCGACTCGACACGCGTTCGTTGCCGGTCGAACTCAACGACCTGGCGAATTCGTTCAACGGCGCGTTGGCGCGTCTCGAGAGCTCGTATGAGCGACTGGAGTCCTTCAATGCCGACGTCGCGCATGAGCTGCGCACCCCGGTCACGATCCTGATCGGGCAGACGGAAGTCGCGCTCACGCGGGACCGCCCGGTCGAAGATCTGCGCGTGCTGCTGCAGTCCAATCTGGAAGAACTCGGCCGCATGCGCACGATCATCAACGACATGTTGTTCCTGTCGCGCGCCGATCAGGGCGAACGGGCGACAGGTCTCACTGCGCTGTCGCTCGCCAGCGAAGCCGCGCACACACTGGAGTTTCTGGAGATCGCGCTGGAAGAGGCACAGGTCACTGCACGCCTGCACGGCAGCGCCTTTGCCCATGTGAACAAGGCATTGTTCGGACGCGCGCTGGCCAATCTGGTGATGAATGCCATGGAGCATTGCGTCGCCGGCGCCAACATCGACGTATATATCACCCCCGTGACGCCGATAACGCCTGCCACTGCCCACGAGGGGCGTCAGGTGCGCATCGAAGTGGTCAACCCCGGCGCACCGATTCCGCGCGATGTGCTGCGCCACCTGTTCGATCGCTTCTACCGGGCAGAGCCCTCACGCACGAACAGTCGTGAAAACCACGGTCTAGGATTGGCCATCGTCAAGGCGATCGCCGAAATGCACGGTGGTACGGTCTGGGCGCGCAGCGCAGACGGGCTCAACACCTTCGGCTTTTCGGTGTCTACCGGCCGCGAGGCCGGTGGGCCGCCGGTCGACGGCGCAACGTCGCAAGGCGTCGACGGCGCCAGAGCGCCGTCCGCCCTCGCCCGTCAGGCGTCCTGACGGCTCCGGCTGCCCGCGTGCAGGGCGTGCGGCGCAAATACCGTCAGCGTCTCGCCCAGCGCTTCGCGCGCGTAGGCAGCCGCCACCGTCATTTGCGCCAGTCGCGCGCGTAGCTCGAGATTTTCCCGCTCCAGATGCTGCACGCGCCGCATGGCATCGGCCACGTCGGTGACGGCATCGTTCGCGCGCGTGTGGCTTTCCGGCATGGCATCGAGCATGTTCATGGCTCGCGCCAGATTCTGCTCGAATTGCTGTGCCCAGACGGTCGGCGCGCCCGTGGGCATCGCGCCGAAGGCGGGGACTGCCGGCACTTCATAGGTGATGCGCGCCCGCACGATGGCCTTTTGCACCGTACCGGCGCTCGGGCGGCGTGTCACGCCCGCCTCGGCCATAAAGCGCAAATAGGTTTGTGCGCCGTAGATCCGGTGCGCAGCACGCCACGCGCCGGACAGAAACGCGTCGAGAAAGGCGGGATTGTTGTGAGGGTGTGCCGTGTCCGCGTCGCGCGCGGCGGCAAGCAGGGAAGCGTAAGTCCAATCGTCGAACTTCAAGGCGGAACGTGCCATGGCGATCTCCGGGGGGGCGCATGTCGCATCAAAAAGGCATCGAACGCCGGCGGGCCATCCCTGGCGACGCCGGTGGCGCGACGATCAAAGCGACTGCATTCGCGATTGCCGCGTGTGGGGGTACGCAGTCCCCCAACCAACATCAGGGCTTCGGTGCCGACGCCGGGCGCGGCGGGACACGCCTGCGCTTGGCGTCGTTGGCTGCGTTCGGATCCGGCGTGACGGCAACGGCCACAGCTTCGGTGTAGTTCACCGTCACCGAATCACCGACCTTCACGCCTTCGAGCAACTTCGGATCTTCGACGGCCACGTCCACGGTACGGTTCGGGCCGCGCACGGTAATGACATTGGCGGCACGATCAATACGCTGAACCGTTGCGACCACCTGCAGGTTGCGTGCGCCACCTGCCGCAGGACGCTCGCCCGGTGCGGCGCGCTCGGCACCTTCGGTTTCGATGCGGCTGCGGATGCCGTTACCCGGCGCAACGGAAATGGCAACGGAGCGTTGGTAGGCCACGACAATCTTGTCGCCCTTGCGCATTTGCTCGAAGTTCTTGACGTCCGGCCCGACCAGGAAAGTCACCGGCTTGCCCTGATCGTCGGCCACACGAATGGTGCGGTTCTTGACGTCAACGCCGAGAAGGGTCGTGCGGAACTCAATAACGCGGCCCGCGACGATCGGCGCCGGTCGCTGCGCGTCTTGCGCATAGGCCACCGTTCCCAACGACAACAGGCCGGCCAGAATCATGGCTTGCTTCAGCTTCATGGTGAGTCCTTTTGTTATCGATGTGTGCGATTCCCGCACCCGGGATCGCAACTTAGTTAATTGTCCAAAATAAAACCCCGGGACGCCACGACTACGCAAAAACCCGGACGTTTCCGTCGGATAGTAACAAAATAATTCAAAGCCGCAACGTAATTTTAAGTTGCATGCAAAATATCGACAGTGATTCCGATAATTAAAATTATTCACGAAGCCACGAAATATGCTCACAAAAAGCTGATTCCACTGAGAAATTGCATCGCAGTTTGATATAGATCAACTCATTCCCGTCACTACGAATGTATTCAAAGCGATTTTTCCGGGTAATTCAGATACAGCTTGTTACAAAGTTATTCTCAATATTCAAGTAATTCCTAATCCATTCGGATGATGGGCATCGGCTTGACAGTTTGCAATCCGAATCACTATTCTGAATCCACGTCTTCGTTCGCGCTTTGGCACTCGCATTGCTCTCCGGAGGTACGCTTTCCTGCGAAGTGTCGGCTCGCATCAGCGCTCTGGATTCGTCCGAAAGTCATGTTTGCGCGCCTGCCGGCGTCGCGTCTGCACGTGGTTGTCGTCCCGTTCAATTCCGATTTCCGAATGAGGTCACACTGTGCCAATTCCGTCATTCCGGCGTTTTCCCCGGCGAAAATCTCCCCACCGTGCCGCACTTGCCATTCTGACAAGTGCCCTGCTCGCGGCCACGCCAGTGCTGGCGCAGGCGCCGAATTCCGATAGTTCCCTGCCAGTACAGGGCATGCCGGAAATGCAGCAGGAGGCCGTCGACGCGCTCACCGCCATGAGCCGTTATCTGCGCTCGCTCAAGCGCTTTCGCGTGGAGGCCGACACAATTACCGACGCCGTATTGAGTACCGGTCAGAATGTCGGCTTTCTGCATCGCACCGAGCTTTCCGTTCAACGCCCCGACAAAGTGCGTGCCGTGGTAACCGGTCAGGCACGCAACCGTGGATTCGTCTACGACGGCAAAACGTTCACCCTGTACGAGGATTCGCAGGGCAAACGCTTTTACAGCCAGGCGAGTGCGCCGCCGACCATCGACGAGCTGGTGCGCGAAATCGACGCGAAGTACGGGATCGGCATGCCGTTGGCCGATCTTTTCTATTGGGGCATGGATCCCGACGATGCCTCCCAACTGCGCTCGGCGCTGTTCATCGGGCTCGATCGGGTGAATGGCGAGTGGTGCAACCATTACGCCTTCCAGCAGCCCGACGTCGATTGGGAGCTGTGGATTCGCGCCGGATCGCGGCCGCTGCCTTGCCGATTCGTGATTACCGATACGTCGCAACCGTCGCGACCGAGACATTCGGTGAACTATCGCTGGGATGTGAACCCGACCTTCCCCGCCGGCACGTTCAGCTATCGGGCACCGGCGGGCGCGCAGCGCATCGAGATGCGTCCGCCACGGGCGCAGCAGCCGAGTGACCCAGCGTCGACAGGAGGTCAGCAATGAAATCCGTGACCTCCCACGCTATCGGCGAGCCGCGTGCGCGATCCGCATTGACGCTTGTCGCAAGGGTGACCTGCGTCAGCATTGCTGCGGCGCTTGCACTGACGTCCACGGCCAGTTTCGGCTTTGGCTTCCACGGGGGCGCGCGCACCAGCCTGCACGGCGGTGGTGGCTTCCAGGGCGGTGGCGCACCGCACGGCGGCAACTTCAACGCGGGCGCTCCCCGAGGCGGCGAACCCATGCACGCCAACGCAGGCGGCCCGTCGGGTGGCCCGCCGCACGGCGGCGGACAGCCACCCGGCCCCGGGCCGCAGCCACAACCCGGACCACATCCCGGACCTGGACCCGGACCCGGACCTGGACCTGGACCTGGACCTGGACCTGGACCTGGACCTGGACCCGGACCTGGACCCGGACCTGGACCTGGACCTGGACCTGGACCTGGGCCCGGACCTGGACCTGGACCACATCCGCCGCCTCCGCCCCCTGGACCCGGGCCGGGCCCAGGGCCGCATCCACCGCCGCCTCCGCCGCCCCCACCGCCGCCGCCTCCCTACTGGGGCGGTGGATGGTATGACCCGGTGGCCGCGGCGGTCACCATCGGGGTGTCGGCCGCGATCATCGGCTCGACGGTGGCGAGCATTCCGCCCAGTTGTGTCAGTACCGTCGTCAACAACGTCGCTTACCAGCGCTGCGGGTCGACGTGGTACCAACCGGTCTATTCCGGACCCACGGTCCAGTTCGTGGTGGTCGCACCGCCGCACTGACCGGGCCACCTGTACAGCGGCATCTCCTGCACCCGGCGCCGGACGTTCGTTCCGGCGCCGCCCATCGGTCATGCTTGTGACCGACGCGGCGAGAACGTTATCCTAGCTTCATGAACCGTCGCATTCTCATCGCCCCCGAAGACGTCGAACTCACCGCCATGCGTGCTCAGGGCGCCGGTGGCCAGAACGTCAACAAAGTCTCCAGCGCCATTCACCTCCGCTTCGACGTGATGCGCTCGTCGCTGCCCGACGATGTCAAGTCGCGCCTGCTCTCCCGGTTGGATCAGCGCATCACGCAGGATGGCGTCATCATCATCAAGGCACAGCAGCATCGCTCGCAGGACCTCAATCGCGCCGACGCCATGGCGCGTCTGCAAGCGCTTGTCGACGCCGCCGCCGTCATCCCTCGCCGCCGGGTGGCGACCCGACCGACACTTGCGAGCCAGGTCCGGCGTCGCGACGCCAAACAGGTGCGCTCTCGTGTCAAGGCGTCCCGCGGCAAGATTCATACGGGTCACGACGATTAAGATAATCATTATTATCATTTTTTCATAAAAGCTTATTTCAATTATCTTTTATGAATGCCGCCTCGGAAAAATGCTAAGATAAAGCATCATTTTCCGAGAAATGCATACCATCATGAGCTTCATCGATCCGCTGATTGCCGCCCGCAAGGATGCCGATCTGACGCAGGCCGACCTGGCCGAGCGGGCTGGTCTGTCGCGCATGACCGTGCAGAAGGTGGAGTCCGGCGCATTCGATCCGCGTGTGTCTACGGTGCTGGAGATGGCGCGCGCCCTTGGCCTGGAACCCATGCTGGTGCCGGCCAACCTGCGACAGGAAGTCGAGGCGTTTCTGCGCTCGGGTGGCAAGTACCTTGCGCAGCCGAGCGGCATTGCCGCCCCACCCTCCATTGTCGAGACGCTCGCCGGCGGATCGGCGTCGGACCTTCGCCCATGAACATCAAATACCTGCGCGCCTATCTGCACATGCCCGACGGCTCGCGTCGCGCCATCGGCTACCTGTCGCAATACGGCGACATCCTGCGCATGTCGTTCGACGAGGACTACATCGCCGACGCACAACGCCCCGTACTCTCGCTCGCGTATCGCGGGGCCAGCGAAACCGCGACGCGGGAGATTCTCGCGTCGCCGCAGGACGCACGCCTCGTGCGCACCGACGGCCGCTGGCCCGTCTACTTCGAGAACCTGTTGCCCGAGGGTCACAATCGCGAGCGTCTCGCCGCCGAGCGTCGATGCAGCCCGGACGACGAATTCGAATTGCTCGCCGCCGCCGGGCACGACCTCATGGGTGCGCTGGAAGTCGAACCCGTGCCGGCGCGTGAAGGCGTACCCGACGTCGTGCACCGCTGGCATACGGCATTGGGACTCGAAATGGTGGAGCCGGGGTTTGTCGACACGCCGGTCGAGGACGCAGCATCACTGCCCGGTGTCGTAACCAAGTTCTCCGCCATTCGCGACGGCAGGCGTTACATCGTCAAACGCCACGGTCGCGCGGGCTCGGTCATCCTGAAATTACCGACAACGCGACATCCGGATCTCGTCGAAAACGAATACACCGGCTACCAGTTGTGCGAGGCGCTCGAACTCGACTGCGCCAAAGCCGAGATCATCTCGCGCAGCGATGCCGAGTTACCTGAACAGGTGCCGTTCGAGCATATCCTTGCCGTGCCGCGATTCGACCGCCTGCCCGACGGCCGTCGCGTGCACATGGAAGAATTCGCACAAGTGTTGCAATACCCGCCGCGCAGCAAGTACGGACGCGGACTCGGCATCGACTACACGACCATGCTGCGTGTGCTCGACCAACTCTCGGCACGCCCGGTGCAGGACGTGCGCGAATTCCTGCGACGCCTGATCGCCTTCATCCTGCTGGGCAACACCGACGCGCATCTCAAGAACTGGGCACTGACCTATCCCGATGCCCACACGCCGCAACTGGCCCCCGTGTACGACCCGGTGTGCGTTGCCGCCTTCTTCCACGATGTCCCTGAAACGCACTACGGCGTGAACCGCGCCATCGACAAGACACTGCGGGCGTTCGACTGGCAGGCGCTCGATGCACTGCTCAAAGGCGCCGGACTGTTGCGCGTGAGCCGTCTGACCGCCATCGCACGCGAGACGGTGCGTGACGCACAGGCAAAATGGCCGGCCCTTCTCGAGAACGCTCCGACCGCCGTGCGCGCCACGGTGCTTGAAAGACTGAATGGCGGCGTCGCGCTGACCGCCTGACCCACCCGTCGCCAGGACGCGACACACGTCAAAAAATATTACCCGGGTGATATTGCAATCCAAATAACACCCGGGTAATATTCGCCGGTATCGACACTACGTTGCCGGAGCCTGCCGTGCCAGCCACTTCTCTCGGATATACCGTCTTTCGCGACATGCGTCGCATTGCCTCGGGTTCGCTCGCCGATGCCGCCATCGCCTTTCAACAGGCGATGCTTGCCGACCCGAATGCCCGCGTCCTGATTTTCGACGACCACACCGGCGACACCCGCGACGTCGACGTTCGCGGGACTGCGGCCGACATTCGCGCGCGCTATCCGGCACCGGCCGCCGTACCGCTCACCCCGGACGAAGCGCCCGCCAAAGGGCGCGGACGGCCGAAGCTGGGCGTTGTCGCCCGCGAGGTGACCCTGTTGCCGCGTCACTGGGACTGGCTCGCGTCGCAACCCGGCGGCGCATCTGTCGCCCTGCGCAAACTCGTGGACGAAGCCCGCCGCAAGAACGTCGGACGCGATTTGCTGCGGCGCGCGCAGGAACGCACCTACCGCTTCATGTCCACCATGGCTGGCGACCTGCCGGAATTCGAAGAAGCGTCGCGCGCCCTCTTCGCGCACGACCTCGATGGATTCGGCGCGCGGATCGCGGGCTGGCCGGAGGATGTTCGTGCGCATCTGTTGCGGTTCACGTCGACCGACGATCTGATGGACGACGTGGCGTAGTCGCTCACGCGGCCGTGACGTTGTCTCCGCAGCCCACATCGTAGGGCGCCCTCCAGCGCCCGGATTCCCTGGTTTTCTCACGCTCACCGGACGGATCGCCGCCCGGTTGGGCCCCGCTTTGCCCATTCACCTTGCCCGACGTTTCCATCGAACAACGAGTCCCATGACACAACCGACGACAACGCCCCCGCCACGTCCACTGTGGCGCACCTGGCTGATGATTGCCGTGCCGATGATGATGACCAATGCCCTGCAATCGATTGCGGGCACGGTCGACGGCATCTATCTGGGTCACCTGATCGGCACCGAAGCCATCGCCGCCGTATCGGCCTTCTTTCCGGTGTTCTTCTTTCTGCTCGCGATCGTCATCGGCCTGTCCGCCGGTGCTACGGTCATGATCGGACAAGCCTGGGGTGCCCGCGACCTGGCGCGGGTCCGCAATGTCGCGGGCACCGCGCTGTTGATGATGCTCGCGGCAGGCGCGTGCGTCAGTGTGCTTGGCGGCTTGTTCGCTACCCCACTCATGCGCGCGCTCGGCACCCCCGCGAGCGTGTTCGATGCCGCCATCGGCAACGCTCGCTGGATGCTTGTCGGCATGCCGATCGTCTTCCTGCTGTGGTTGACGACCGCCATGAGCCGCGGCACCGGAGACGCCATCTCGCCGCTGTTCGCCCTGGTGGTCGCCACAGTGTTATCGCTGGGCCTCACCCCGGCATTCATCTTCGGCTGGGGACCGTTGCCCCGACTGGGGGTGACGAGCGCCGCCGCGTCGACCTTGCTCTCGTCGGCGATTGCGCTGATCTGGATGGCGATGCATTGGCGGCGCAAAGGGCACCCACTGGCGCCGGGTCACGGCCTCTGGCGCAACGTGAAATGGCACCCGACGCTTGCCCGCGGCATCCTGCGCATCGGCGTGCCCACGGCCATGCAAATGCTGACGATGGCCATCGCGGAAATGGCATTGCTCGGCATGATCAATCGTCATGGCGCGAACGCCACGGCGGCTTACGGCGCCGTCACGCAAGTACTGAGCTGGTTGCAGCTTCCCGTCATGACGCTGGGGATCACGGCATCGATCCTGTGTGCGCACGCCATCGGCGCCGGACGCCGCGAACGCATCGACGCGATCGTTCGCACCGGTCTGCTGTGCAACGCGGTACTGACGGGAAGTCTGATCGTGGTGGTCTGTCTGGCCGCGCCGCTCATCATGCGCGGATTCCTGACCGATCCGGAGGTGCTGGCGCTCGCCACCCGGCTGCTTTATACCGTGGCGTGGAGCGTGCTGATCATGGGGATGACGGCCATCATGACCGGCGCCATGCGCGCCAGTAGCAAGGTGTGGGTGCCGATGCTACTGGGCGCCGTGGGGCTGCTCGGCATCGAGGTACCGGCAGCCATCGTGTTCGAGCGGATCGCCGGCCTGCCCGGCATCTGGTGGGCGTATCCGCTCGCATTCGTCGCCACGTTCGCGATGCAGGGCCTGTGCTATCGCGCCTTCCTGCGAGCGTCGTGGCGTGCCCAGACGAACATGCCCATGCCCGCGCAGGAGAGCAAGGCGCCGACCCAGCCGGTCGACGTCCAGCCGTAGCCGGCCGAGATCGCCACGCCGCCGAGCCATGCGCCGGCGGCGTTGGCCATGTTGAAGGCCGAATGATTGAGCGCCGCCGCCAGCGTCTGGGCTTCGCCAGCCACATCCATCAACCGAATCTGCAAGGCCGGGCCGATGATGATGATCGTGCCGATGGCCAGCACGTTGACCCCGGCAAGCCAGGGATTCGACGACGTGAATGTGAAGGCCACGAGCAGCAGCGCCGACCAGATCAACGTGCCGCCGATGGCGCGCATCAACGACGCGGCCGCCACCAGGCGCGGCCCGATCACCGTGCCGCCGACCATACCGACACCGAACAGCGCGAGATAGAACGGCACCCAGCTTTCGGGGACACCGGCGACCTGCATGAGCGTCGGCTTGATGTAGCTGAAGACGGCGAACATGCCGCCGAAACCGATGGCGCCAATGCCCAGCGTGAGCCACACCTGCGAGCTGCGCAACGCACTGAGCTCGCGCAGCGGGCTAGCGCCATGCGGTGCCGGGGCGTTCGGCACCCAACGCCAGACCAGTACGGCCGTGAGCGCGCCGATGAGACCCACGAGGACAAACGCCGCCCGCCAGCCGAGCCACTGCCCGAGGCCTGCCGCCAGCGGCACACCGAACAGCGTGGCCAGCGTCAGGCCCAGCATCACCTGCCCCACGGCATGCACTCGCCGATGCGGCGGGACCAGCGAAGCGCCGACCAGCGCCGCCACGCCAAAGTAGGTGCCATGCGGCAAACCGCTCATGAAGCGCAACACGATGAGCGCGATGTAGTTCGGCGCCAGCGCACTGGCCAGATTGCCGGCGGCAAACATCGCCATGAGGGCAATCAGAAACGCGCGACGCGGCAAACGAACGCCCAGCACCGCCAACAGCGGTGCCCCGATGACGACACCCAAGGCATAGGTGCTGATCGCGTGCCCGGCCTGTGGAATCGAGATATCGAGGCCACGCGCGACATCGGGCAACAGGCCCATGATGACGAACTCGCCGGTTCCGATGGCGAATCCACCCATCGCAAGGGCGACGAATGACAGCCAGACAGGAATGGACGATGGCGGCAACGATTGCGCTGCCTCGGCGGGCAGGGATTGGGGGGCACTCATTGGGATTCGGTGAAGACGCCAGTGCAGCACTGGTCAAGCTGTCGGTAACGACAAGAAAAACGGCATCGGGAACGACTCGGCAGCACCCGGTCAAGGAAGGGAATTTTACGCGAACGCGCCCGGGTTTGCAGCGCATATGTCGCAACGCAGCATCATCAAAACTTCATGAATGAAAGGCACGTCCCTCAATTCGACACACATCACACCGCAACGCAACATGGCCACACAAAAAAACCGGCCCAGTGGGTGGGCCGGCAATCTACGGTTGCGCTCCGGTTGCGGGAACCGGATGCAATCGTATTGGGGGTCTGCGCGTCCTGCCGTCAGTGATGTCGCTTTGCGTGCCACTGACCGGATTTTTCGTCCTTTTCGTACGAGTGCTTCACGGCGGACCACGCGACTTTGTGCGCGGTTTCCTCGCGCGATTCGTGACCGCGCCGCTCGCCTGGCGCCTTGTATTCGTCCCAGGCCGAATTGAAGGCCTTCAGGTAAATCTCCTGTGCATGCGACGGCAAGTGATCCTTGACGCTCGCAGGCAGTTCTTGCGTCTGTCGATAAGGCATGGCGATATCTCCTTGCTACGCCCCCGACGCTACGCAGACGGCGCCGGGAGCTGAAGGTGACTTCGTTGGCGTCGGTTCACCGGTCAGATGTGTCCCATCAACACCAGCAAAACGACGATCAGCACGATCAGTCCGATACCCCCCGATGGGTAGTAGCCCCATCCCCGGCTATATGGCCAGGCGGGTACCGCACCAATCAACGCCAGAATCAAAACAATCAACAAGATAGTGCCAAGCATGACTTTCCTCCCTTGCCGGTCCGGCCTCTGCGGGTTCAGCCGCTACCGGCTCTCGACCACGGCGCACATGCAACATGTGCGACATCCGTGACGCCACGTACTTGCCGGGCGGCCGCGTCGGTGGCTCTTCGACCGGCGGGTCCAGCGGCCTGTCCGGCGGCGGCATCGGTGTCGGCTCGTCTTCGTCAGGCGGCGACTTCGGTGGTGGCGTCCCCGGCGGCTTGCCCGGATCGAAAGGTTCGGGCAGATGCGCATACCGACGAGACGCCAGCATCAGCCAGTGATGTTCGAATGGCCCAGGCATGAGCGGAATCTCGCTGCACTCAATGCCAGTACGGGTCGACGGTGTAATACGTATGCACCTGCTCGGCCCACTTGAGGTCGGCCATACTCGGCCAGTGATCTTTGTCGAACCCCGGGGCTTTCTTGAGCGCCTCCTTGTCGAGATTGAGAATGAAGCGCTTGTTTTCGATGTCGAGCTGCAACGCGTGCCACGGAATGGCGAACAACTTGTCCCCCATGCCCATGAAGCCGCCGAACGACAGCACCGCGTAGGCCACCGTGCCGCGTTGCACGTCGAGCATGATGTGTTTGACTTTGCCGAGGCTCTCGCCTGCGGGATTCACCACGTTCTCTGCGTCAAGCGAGTCGGCCGCCATGACCGAGGGGCCCGGGCCGTCGGGCAATTCGTGCGACGACCCTACGATGCGTGCGCCTGATTGGGGGGTTTGACCCTGTCCGGTTTGCATAACCATCATTTCCTCCTTCGTGGGGCGGAGCCGCGGCGCGCCAGCGCGCGCCCCGCAGACATGACGAGCGGGCGCGAGCGGGCGCGACCGCGCGGTTACTTGCTCATTACCTTGATGTCGTCCTTGACGTCGACGACGCCGTCAACGCCCTTGACCGTGTCGACCACCAGCGTCTTCTGCGCCGACTGCGGCACCGATCCGGTGAGGTGGACCACGCCATTGCGGGTCGTCACGTGAACCTTGGTCGAGGGCACATCCTTCTTCGCGAGCAACTCGGCCTTGACCTTGGCGGTGAGTGCCGAGTCATCGATCTTGCGGCCGGTATCGCTCATTGCGCCGCTGGCGGTCGCGCTGTCAGCGATCTTGATGATCCCGCCCTGATCGAGGGCATGCGCGGCAAGACCGGTCGTAGCGAGTGCACCAGCCAGAGCGAGCTTGAGCAGATTGGCGTGTTTCATTGTTGACCTCCCGAGTGAGTTATCAAAAAGCACATGCAATGTTGCCGACTTCAAATCTTGTGACCTTCCTGACTTTCGCCCGGGCGGCTCATGGCCTTCCCGCGGCGTTCGTGCAACTGGTTGTCCACGCCGGTGACACCCGGCACTTTGGACACGACCGTCTGCACCACGTGCTGCATCCATCGTTCCGGGACATGCCCCGTCAGGAGCACGAGGCCGGACGTTACGGTGACGTCGACATGCGAGGCATCGAGGTCGTGCGCGTCCCGTAGCGCCTGCCGGATCTCGTCGCGCACAGCAGCGTCACCGGGCGACGGGCCGCGCGAGCGGGCGTGTACCGAGCGATGCGCCGTCTGTTGCGGCTCGCCCGGAATGCCCACACTCGCGCGCCCTCGATCGTTGCCACCACCACCGTGGCCCCCACTCCCTGATGCCTGCCCGGCTTCGCCTGACGGACCCTGCGCCTGCTGGTTTCGACCGGCATCTGCGGGGGCCTCTTGCTGCGATGTCTGCGCACCCACCGTCCCTTCGGGCCACTCGACGCGCCGCGACGTCGACGGGCTTCGCGCCGACGGCACATGCCCCGTGGCATCACGCCCGGTGCCCGCGTAGTCATCATGCGGACCGTAACTGCTTTGTCGACCGAACCTCGGATGCGCCCCCGGCGCGGCGTCGGCCGGGCCGTAGCCGCTTTCCTTGCCGTGAGCGATCTCGGGGGCATAACCGTGCCCGCCCGCCGATGACTCGCCACCCTTCGACCCGCCGCGCTTCGGCGCTGACGCGCCCAGCCACGCGGGGTCTGACTGCTTCTGCGCCTGCGCAGTTTGTTCGTCTCGCGCCGCCGACTGACGGGCCTCGTGCGGGGGCGGAACATCCGCCTCGCCGGAAGCCGGCGCCTGAGCGCCATTCGTCTCGGCGTCACCGTCTTCATGCGTCAATGCGTGTTGCTCGTACTGTGTCCGTTCGTCCGCGTCAGCGGCCTTGTGCGGCATCGATGACTTGGGCAACGCTGGCGACGACGGCTTACGCTTCGCCATGACAATCTCCTCGGCGGCTATCCGCGCCTTCGCCCTGACTTCAGCAACCGGCTGCGAACTTGTTGAAATCGATTGTAGATAGCCGCTTTCCCGCAGCGAATCGGCGGAATCTGAAAGATGTGTAGGCGGACGCTGGCAAGGCCTGCCGCGCCACGAATCGACGATTCAACGACAACAAAAACAGTCGGTGAATCAATGGGTTGGGAAGATGTCCGAATGCAGAACGCGAGGACATAAAAATTGGCGGCAAGAACATCGCCGCCATCGGCAGGTCGCCTGATACCGGACGAATCCTACAGTGGCTCTGCCGTCGCCAGGACAACCTGATTACGCCCGCCGGACTTGGCCCGATACAGCGCGTCGTCGGCTGCCTTCACCAGGACGTCGACCGTTTCCTTGCCCTTCGGCGTGCCGCACGCCACACCGATGCTCACGGTCACGTGCCCGAAGTCGCTCGCCGCGTGCTCAAGATTGAGCTGCTCCACGGCACGCCGGATGCCCTGCGCAACACGCTCTGCGCCGGCCGCGTCCGTATCCGGCATGACGGCAATGAACTCCTCCCCGCCGTAGCGCCCCGCCGAGTCGGACGGGCGTTGCAGTGCCGCACCAATGGCGCCGGCCACTGCGGCGAGCGCGGCGTCGCCCGCCTGATGGCCGTGCGTATCGTTGTAGCGCTTGAACCAGTCGATGTCGATGAACGCCACGGCCATCGGCTGTCGGGCGCGCCGCGCACGGCGCCACTCGCTGGCGAGATTCCGGTCGAGCGAGCGCCGATTGGAAAGCCCGGTCAGACCGTCGGTGCGCGCGAGCAGCCGCAGCTCTCGCTCGGCCCGCAAGCGCCGCCGCAACTGAGCCGCCAGCAATACCGACGTGACGACAAAGCCGACATTGAGCAGCACGAACAGGCCACCGAACTCGATTACGCGCTTGTTCCACGGCGCGAGCGTTTCCTCGGCGGATGTCACGACGATCAGCGTTAGCGGCACGTTGCTCAGATGCCGTCGCGACATCAGGCTCGGACGACCGAGAAAACGGACATGGAAGATACGCTGGTCGTCCCGATCCGGCGGAAGCGCGTCGAAGCGCCCCGTCTGCGCCAACGCCATGCCGATGACGCTCGCGTCGTATGGCTTGCGCATCAGAATCACGCCACCCTTGTCGAGCAGCAGAATGGTGCCCTGACGACCGATCTCGATGTGATCGAACAGATACCGAAAGTACTTGACGTCCACCGCCAGAGACACCACGCCGCCGAACGAGCCGTCCGGGCGCGAGATGCGGCGGCTCAATACCATCGTCGGCGCCTCGCCACGCAGTCGCGACCGAATGAAGCCGCTCACGTAAAGCCCGGCGTGCGGATCGTCCCGGTGCACCTTGAAGTAATTGCGATCCGCGAAGTTGAACGGCCTCGGTGTTTCGCTTTCCGCGTCGATGACGATATTGCCTTCCGTATCGAGCACAAGCAGCGAGCCGATGTAGCGCGACGCCCCCGCTCGCTCGAACAGCACTTCGCGCCGCAACGCAGGCGTCATCGCCTGGATGTCGGGCCGCGCGAGCAGTACCACCACGGCGTCGAGCGACGCCTCATACAGCTGGAAGTTGAGCTCGAGATCGCGCTCGAGCACCTCGGCAATGTTGTGCTGATTGTCCGCTGCCCGTGCCAGCACGAGCAATCGCCCTTCGTAGAGCAGCGCCACCGCAACGGCCATGACCAGCACCGAAATGCCCACGCCGCTCCAGACGATCAGCGTGGGCGTGCGCGATACCCAGCGCACTGCCGCGCTGATGGCCAAAGCGACACGGACTCGCCAACGTAGCATCAACATGCGTCAAGACTCTCCTCGGTTCGGCGGTGCTCAGCATGACGAGCCTGCGCCTCGTGATGGTCGCTGCATGGCGGACCAAGCGGCAGTGTCGTCGCGGGACATCGATGGATCAGGCGGTGAAATCGGCAGCCATGTCGGCGTCGGTACGCGCCTCGAGCCGCCCGTCGCGGCAGGCCTTGCGGAACCGTTCGTAATCGCGCTCGACCTGATCGGCGTAGTCCGTCGAGTAGTGGATCAGCGCTTCACCGAAACGAATTCCCTTGCCCACGTAGCCGACCAACTCGGCAGCGCATCCGCCCGCCTTGGCGTGCGCGCGGGCGAGCACCCAACCGCACAGGCTCGCGTACTCGCGAAAACCATCGGCCCGGAACAGTTCGAATTGCGCCGAGATTTTCATGTCGCGCAATTGACGCCCGTAGATGCAGCGCCCGAATGGCCCACTCCCCCAGCCCAGAAAAGCGTCGGAGGCCGCCTGCATCAGGCGCTGGCCTTCGACGACACGCCGTCCGTCGTGTTTGGGCGTCGCGTTCTTGAAGAATCGCGAAACGACCGACTTCGACGCCTCCTTGAACTGCAGGAAGAGCGGCTGCTCGTGCGTATCCATCATGAGCAGCACCAGGCACCGCGTGCCCACGCTGCCGACCCCGACGACCTTGAACGCCAAGTCTTCCTGCGTATAGCCTGACAGCATGCGCGCACGATCCGGCGGCAGCGAGTTCACGTAGCTCTTGTACACGGGAGCGAACAGCGTGCGCCAATCGCCCAACCCGAGCCAGTCGTCTTCCTGACCGAACAGGGTCGTGGCGCCGTGCACATGGAACACGGTCGGCGGCGTATCGCGGATCTGCCAGTGGTCACCGACCTGATGCGCGAATTTTGGCAGCACATTCTCATGCGTACGCCCCGTCGCCCGGGCGATGCCACGCTTCACGCCTTCACGCACGCGCTCGGTCTGCGCAAGGTCGAGCATGCGATCGAACGTCACCTGCTCGTGCCACAGGGCAATCGTGGACATTCTCGCGTATTCGTCCAGACGCTTCGCGTAGCTGTCCACTGCCGCGCGCACCATCTCGACCCCAAGCGTGTCGCCGAAACCGAATTGCCGGGCGGCCAGCACCAGGCTGACACACAGGCGCTTCATGTCCCACTCCCACGGGCCGGGCGCGGTCTCGTCGAAGTCGTTCAGATCGAAGATCAGCGTGCGTTCCGGGGTCGCGAAACCGCCGAAGTTGGCCAAGTGGCAGTCGCCGCAGATCTGCATGGTGAGGCCGGTGTGCGGCGTACCCGCCAGATCGTGCGCCTGCACGATCGCGCTGCCCCGGTAGAAGGCGAACGGTGACGCCAGCATGCGGCCGTAGCGCAATGGCACAAGCGAGCCCACCCGCCCCTCGCTGCTCAGTTGCAGCAGCTCGACGGGGTCGCGGTCCGTGTTGCCCAGATGCGTATGCGCGCTGCGCGGCGTCTTCTCTCGCAACTTGCGCCCGGCGGCGACGCGCGCCTCAAACGGCACGACCAGCGCAGGCTGCACCGGTGCCGGCGCGCTGGCGGCGGGGGTGGCGACAGGGCTGGCAGGCGTGGCACCGCTGGCCGTAGGCAGAGATTTAGCGGGCATGGTCGGTTCCTTGTGCGGGTGAGACCGAGGGAGATGAAACGGTGGGCGACGTCGCCTGCGCTTGTGCGGGAGCGCGTGCCGGCGCCGGATACCATTGCGCCGGCGGAATCGTCAGCGGCGAATGCGGTTGCTCTTCGAAGTGCGGCGACATGATCTGCACGCCGTAACCATTGAAGACATCCTGGATGTTCTCGTGCAACGCCGAAATGGCGGCAAAGCGCGTCGACGGGTCGCGCAGCGTCGCAAAGACCTCGTACTCCACATAGAAGTCCGACAACGCCCGCTGAAGCACGTACGGCGCGGGCTGGGCCGCCACCTGAGGCGTCTTGCCCGCCGCTTCGACCAGCATGGCATGCACCTGCCGCCACGGTGTGTCGTATCCGATCGTCAGCGTGGTACTGATGGCGACACCATGACCGCGCCCCTGCGTCGAAAAATTGCGCACCGTCGACGCCACGACCACGGCGTTCGGGATCGTGAGTTCCTCTTTCGCCAGATTGAGGATCTTGACCGACAGGGCATCGACGCCGACCACCACGCCCGTTGCGTCACCAATCGACACGAGATCGCCCTTCTTCAGCGAGCGGCTGTAGATCACGACCATGCCGCTCATCAACTGATTGACGATCCCGCTCGACCCGAGGGTCACCATCAGACCCAACAATACGGACAGGCCCTTGAAGACGTCGCTCTGCGCGCCGGGCATGTACGGATAGGCGAACGTCAGCGCCAGCCCCCAGACCACGACCGACACCAGGCGCCGCGTGGCGCCCGCCGTCTCCGGATGCATGCCCGGAATGGACAGGCGGCCGCTTTGCACCGCATCGAACACATTGTTGATGAGACTTTGCAGCGCCCGGGTCAGCAAGAAGATAACGATGACCGTCATGATGCCGGGAATTGCGCCGGCCACACCCAACCCGAAGCGGTCGATGAGCACCCACAGGAAATCGGACAGTCGGGCGGCCAACGGCTGGCTCGCCGGGAACTGCATCAGCACGAAGATCAGATAGAGATAGGCGAACGCCAGCGCCAGACACACCGCGCCGATCTGCACGACCTGATGCACCAGATGTACCGCCGAGCCCGTCCAGTCAAAGCCGCGGGTCGTGCGTTGCAGGACACGCTTTTCGAAGGCGTCCTGCAATCGGGTCTCCAGCCGAGTGCGCATGCGTCCGACGCCGATCACCAGCAGCGCCAGAACGACGGCGCCCAGCGCGCTCAACGCCACGCCGCGCAGGATCGTCGGCCAGTGAAGCTGCTCGCGGCGCGCGGCAAAGGCAACGCGCAGGCGCTCCCGGGTATCGTCGGCGACGGCGTCGAGCGTACGCGGGTCACCCGGCGCCAGATCGTCCGCCGTCAAGGCAAACAGAATGCGGTCTTGAACCCGGAAGGCGACGCCGGAGACACCGCCAAGCGAGGCGCGCAACACATCGACGGGAGCATCGAAGTCTCGGCCGGGCAAGCTTTCGAGTACCGCCTGCGCTCTGGCGGCACGTACCGCTGGCGTCGCGCCGCCGAGTACGCCCCGGAATGTCACGACAGGACGGTCCATGAAGCGCAATTCGACGCCGTCCTGCATATCGGCCCCGGCGGCCGCCTGACTTGCCGTGACCGGTCCGACATCGCCGGACGCTGGCGCTTCGGAAGTTGCCGCATTGGCGGCAAAGCCCGGCACGACGGCCACCACACACACCACCAGCACTTGCAACAGCCCCATGCGAATGCGCATATCACGGCTCCTGCGGGCAAGTTGGCCACCAAGAATTGACGCAGTTTGAGGAAATCTCCCGGAAATCAGGCAAAATCGAGGGCTGCCATCCTCTGCCCCCGGCTGATCCCGAATCCGACTCCCGATTTGCGATCCCGACGGTTGCCACCGGAAGGTTGTGCGTGCAACGCGGTCGGCAAGCGCCGGCACTGTCGTCGCCGTCAATGTCGACCGGGGCGGGTATGGACGGATTATTCACCATGGCATCGGCACTGTCGAGCATCGACGCGGCACGCGCGGACATCGGCCGACGCTCCGATTCCCGCCTGGCAGGAACGTCGGAAAAATTCCGACACAAATTCTCAACTTTCGGCCATACCTGCCGATAACCGGTTAAGCGGGACTTTTCGGTTGGTTTTCATATGTCCAGTTCGTACAGTGGTTGGCTCGTAGCGTTATCGCTGGCAGTTGCCGTGTTGGCATCGTTTACGGCGCTCGACCTTTCGGGTCGCATCTATCTCATGACTCACCGCGGCATGCGCCACGCGTGGCTCGCCGTGGGCGCGACCGCCATGGGCATCGGCATCTGGTCGATGCACTTCATCGGCATGCTTGCCCTGTCGCTGTCGCCTTCGTGGTCGCCGTTGACCTCGCACGCCAACATTCCGCTCGGCTATGACCCGGCGCTCACGGCGGCGTCGCTGGGCATTGCCATTGCCATTTCCTGGGCCGCGCTGTGGATGATCGCCAGCGAGCCCTTCACCCGCTGGCGCGTGGGCTGTGCCGGTGTCACGCTTGGCATCGGCATCGCCGCCATGCACTACAGCGGTATGGCTGCCATGAAGATGGACCCGGCCATCGAGTACGATCCGGCGCTGTTCTCGGCATCGGTCGTGATCGCCATTGCCGCCGCAACCGCCGCCCTGTGGATCGCACGCACATTACGCGATGGCAGCCTGCGTTACGTCATGCCCAAGCGGATTGCGGCCGCCGTGGTCATGGGGATGGCCATCACGACCATGCACTACACCGGCATGGCCGCCGCGAACTTCGCGCCCGGCGCGGTCTGCGGCGCAGCTACGGGGGTGAGCTCGCCGTGGCTCGTGACGACCGTGAGCCTGTTCACGTTCCTCATTCTCGCGACCACCCTGCTTGTCTCCCGCCTGGACGCGCGCACCAGCTTTCTGGCCAATTCGGTCCTGCAACTGAACACCCAGATCGCCCGCATGGCGACCTACGACGCGCTGACCGACCTGCCCAACCGCCGCGCACTGCACGACGCTGCGGCGCGCATGCTCATCAACTCGCGCCGCGATCAGCGCCGGTTCGCGGTGCTGTTCATGGATCTGGACGGCTTCAAGACGATCAACGACTCGCTCGGCCACAACGTCGGCGACGATGTCCTGCGGGCCTTTGCCAAACGCCTTCGCAAGAATGTGAACGGCGACGACGTGGTCGCCCGACTCGGCGGCGACGAGTTCGTCGTGCTGCTCGGCGCGCTGTCGTCACCCGAAGTGGCGGGACGCGTGGCGCAACGCCTGCTCGACGACATGCGCGACGGCCTGCGCGTGGGCAACCAGTCGCTGCATGTGATGCCGAGCATCGGGGTGGCGCTGTTCCCGGACGACGGCGACAGCATCGACCTGCTCCTCAAGCACGCCGACACGGCGATGTACGAGGCCAAGCGCGCCGGACGCGGCATCTTCCGCTACTTCGAGCCGCGCATGAACGCCGCGGCGCAGCGCACCTGGGAGATCCAGCAGGCGCTGCACGACGCGGAACACGAGCAGTATTTCTCTCTGAATTTCCAGCCGAAGTACCGGGGCGACAACGAGGCGTTGGCCGGGGCCGAGGCGTTGCTGCGCCTGTCGCATCCGACTTTCGGCGAGCTGCAGCCGGTCGACTTCATCCCGGTTGCCGAGCGCACCGGCCAGATCGTACAGATTGGTTACTGGGTGGTGCGCGCGACGTGCCAGCACATCAAGGCCTGGGACGATGCCGGACTGCCGCCCGTGAAGGTCGCGATCAACCTCTCACCCCGCCAGTTGGCGCAATCGCAACTGGTGGAGAACATCCTGGAGATCGTGCACAACGCCGGCATCGCCCCCCATCGCCTGATGTTCGAGATCACGGAAACGGTGGCGATGTTCGACGCCCAGCACACGATCGACGTGATCCGTGCGTTTCAGGACCATGGTTTCGAAGTGGCTATCGACGATTTCGGCACTGGTTACTCCAGCCTTGCCTACCTGCAGCGCTTCCGCGTCAAGCAGTTGAAGATGGATCGCTTCTTCACGAACGGGCTCGACACGTGCGGCCGCGAAGGCAGCGCCGTCGTATCCGCGATCATCGCGCTGGCGCATTCGCTGGATATGGACGTGGTCGCCGAAGGGGTGGAGACAGCTTCGCAACGCGAGGCGCTCAAGACGCTCGATTGCGACGAGATGCAGGGCTTCCTGCTGGGCAAGCCGATCACGGGCGAGGCATTCGCCCGCTTGCTCGCGGCGCTGCCCCGTGTGCCGGACGCACCCGAGGCACCGGCGCTGGCCTGAGTCGCAACGCCGGGACAGCAGACGATCGCTTAGCGTCCCGCTGCCTCGATCGAGGCAGCGCCTTCCTCGATCAGCGCTGCGGCAGACGCATCGAGCGGTTGCCCTGACGCAAACGCTGCGGCGCGCGCAAGCCGAAGTTTCATGCCTTCGCTCGCTGCCGGCCCCGCCGCGGGCACATGACGCTGCGGATCCAGCCGTGCCCCCGTGACGGCATCGATCACGACCGGCTCCACGACTTGCCCCGTCTCACGGTCGACCAACTGCGCCGACACGCCCTCCGGCGCGAAATGCCGATTCCCCCACGCGAGCAAGGCCCAAAGCACCGGACGGAAATCGCGACCGGCATCCGTCAGCACATATTCGTAGCGCGGCGGGCGGTCACAGTACTGACGACGCTCGAGCAAGCCTTCCTCGACCAGCGCGCCCAGGCGTCGCGTCAGCATGTTCGGGGCAATGTCGAGCCGGCGCTGAAAATCGTCGAAACGGGTGGTTCCGTAGCCCGCCTCGCGCAAGATCAGAATGCTCCACCATTCCCCCACGCGCTCGAGGCTGCGGGCGATCGGACATTGCATGTCCCGAAAGGTCTTTCGTTGCATCAGCACTCCTTGCGCAAAGCGGCAGTCATCACAGGCAAACGCTGCCTATTACCATGCAAGTGAGGATAGGCGTCGCAGCCACATCAAGCAAGCACGCGCCTCACTCACATAGCGTCATCCTTGCGCAACCAACGCGAGCGCATCAATTTGCACTCATTTAAATCAGATACTTAGACATCATTCCTGACATCGATTATTTAAAGTGAATTCTCCTGCCGAGACGTCAACGCGCGTCCTGACTCGGCGCCTTGGGGGGTGCAACCGACCGCATGAGCGGCGTCGACTGGCAGACCGACTCCGGCACGACTACAGCCATCAGGACCGACGCGAGCGTCGCAGGACTGAAGTCGCCGATCCACTCACGCTGCCAACGCGCCGCTTGCGCCCTGCAAGGGCCGTCGATGTCGGCGGCACGGCCAGCATTGACTGATAAGTCGCCGCCAACGCCTCCTGCGTGATGACCTGCTCGCGCAAGCGCGCAATCACGGCGTCTTGCAGCGCCTTGGCTGAGCGCATTTCGTGTTGCGCCTCGGTCATGGCGGATAGCGTCGCCTCGGTGTCCTGCAACTGCCGCTGCGCTTGCTTTCGCTCCTGTTGCAGCGACTTGATGGACTCCCGAGCGGCATCCAGCTCGAGCATCAAGCGGCGCTCGTTGGCGTCGGCACGCTCGCCGAGCCTGGCGCGCTCGGCATCCCAGTGGGCACGATGCGCGACGTGCTCGTCTTGCAGGGCCTGCATCGCGTCTCGCGCGACCGATACAGCTTGCCGCGACGCCACGGCGTCCGCCTGCGCGTCGATCAGCAAGGCTTCCGCACGCCGTGCCTGTGCTTGCGCCTCATCCCTTGCCTGACGCGCATCGGCCGCCGACGTCTCCGCGGCCGCAATGCGTTCGTGCAGCACAGCACGCGCCTGCTCCAGCGCTTCGCGCTCCGAAGCAAGTTCCGCTTCTCGGGCGTCCAGAAGTGCACGTCGCGCAGCAGCCTCTTCCGCCAACGCCGCGCGCCCTTCCTGTATCGCCAGCGTCCACAGATCGAGCGCCGCACGGGCCACCGTTTCAGGCATTTCCACACCTTCCGGCAAGCCCGCCGACGCCGCCCCGCGCCCTTGCAGACGCACCCCCAATCCCGCAAACCATGCATCGAGATAAGGACTGACGGTGTTCGGTGACCCCCGACCGAGTTGCTGACGAATGCGCTCGATGGTCGGGCGCTGGCCTGCCATCAACAGCGCGTCGGCAGCCGTCCACACGTCTTGTTCGGAAATGCCCCGCCCGCCTTGCCGAGGCGACGGCGCAGTCATGGCAGATGTCGGTGTTTGGGTCGTGGTCGTCATTGCGCACTCCTTGATCTCGCTGGCATTGCCAAATAACCCACGATAATGGAAAATTATCGTGACTTATTTATCGCATATGTTCTATTTAATACATATTACATATGAAATCATATGTACGCCAAGAAAATTACACCTCGCTCCGCCAATTCACCTGAATCGAGTCACGATGGCGATGCGCTGACTGTCGCCCAGGCGCCGCTGCCCGCCCCGCTCAATCCGGCTTCGCTCGATGGCGATGCACGCGAAGCCGTGCGGGCGCTCGTTCAGGAAGGCGACTCCGCGAACACACGGCAAAGCTATCAATCGGCCATGCGCTACTGGCTCGGGTGGTATCGCCTGCGTTACGGGAAGTCGCTCGCCGCGCCGCTGTCGGACGCCGTAATCGTGCAGTTCGTGGTCGATCACGCCCTGCGGCAAGGCAAGCACGGGCTACAGACCGAGCTGCCCGATGCCCTCGACGCTGCACTCGTCTCGCAAGGCCTCAAGACACGCCTCGGGCCGCCAGCGCTTGCCACGCTGCTCCACCGGCTAAGCGTGATCGCCAAACTGCATACCTCGAGGGAATTGCCAAATCCCTGCGCCGAACCGGCGGTGCGGGAGTTACTCGGGAAAACGCGTCGCGCCTATGCCAAACGCGGGGTTCGGACGGCCAAGAAAGATGCACTCACGCGCGAGCCCTTGCGCGCGATGCTGGCGACCTGCGACGACTCACTGCGAGGCAAACGTGACCGTGCCTTGCTGCTGTTCGCATGGGCCAGCGGCGGACGCCGCCGCTCGGAAGTCGTACGCGCCACTTGCGAGAACGTTCGTCGCACGGCGCCGGATCGCTACGTCTACACGCTTGCGTGGTCGAAGACCAATCAGCAAGGCGCAGACCTGCCCGAGAACGAGAAACCGGTCACGGGCGCAGCGGCAATCGCCCTGACGGACTGGTTGACATCCGCCGGTATCACGGAAGGCCCGATCTTCCGTCGCGTACGACGCGGCGGCCACGTCGGCGAGGCGCTTTCCGAAGCGGCCGTGCGTGACATCGTCCGCGATCGATGCGTGTTGGCGGGGCTCGAAGGCGACTTCTCCGCCCATTCACTGAGAGCCGGTTTCGTTACGGAGGCTGCCCTGCAACAAGTACCGCTCGCCGAAACCATGACAATGACCGGACACACCAGCGTTGCCACCGTCATCGGCTATTTCCGTCGCGCGGACATGCAGCGCTCACGTGCCGCCGATTTGATGGGGGTCGCCGATTCGCCCAAGCCCGACTCGGCGCAGGAATAGCGGCCTGGCCGCGCCACGTTGCGGTTTTACTTGCCTCGGTACCCCTCCTACTTCCGAGGGCTGATGACATAAAGATGCATTCAAGTGGTATCTTTTATGGCGTCAGGCGTATGCCATAGTGGACCTACTGCCTGCGTTGACTGCCGCTGTTCCCCCCTTGAACACTCTAAGGTGCAGATCGTCATGCCCAGCACTTCCGCCACCCAATCCCGCAATCGCGCCCTCGTCGAACGCCTCGGACTGCAAGCCCCGATCATCCAGGCGCCGATGGCCGGCACCAGCACCCCCGCGCTGGCTGCCGCCGTTTCCAACGCAGGCGGGCTCGGCTCCCTCGGCATTGCCGCCGTGAATGCCGAAGCCGCCCGCAAAGCGATTCACGAGACCCGCGCGCTCACGCGCAAACCCTTCAACGTCAACGTCTTCTGTCATGCACCCGCCCGGCTCGACGCTTCGCGCGATGCGGCATGGCTGGCCTATCTCGCCCCCGAGTTCGCACAGTTCGAGGCCACGCCGCCCACCACATTGAGCGAAATCTACAAGAGCTTCGTGGCCGACGACGCCATGTTCGCGATGCTGCTCGAAGAGCGCCCGGCCGTCGTCAGCTTCCACTTCGGGCTGCCGTCGCAGGAGAAGATCGATGCCCTGCATGCCGCAGGCGTCACGCTGTTCGCCACGGCAACCAATCTCGACGAAGCCCGGGCCATCGAAGCCGCCGGAATCGATGCCATCGTCGCGCAGGGTTACGAAGCCGGCGGCCATCGGGGCCGTTTCGAAGATCTCGGCGACCGCGTGCCGAGCGACGACGAGCAACTGGGCACGCTGGCCCTCGTGCGCCTGATCGTGACACACACGTCGGTACCGGTGATTGCGGCCGGCGGCATCATGGACGGTGCAGGCATCGCCGCCGTACTGGCCCTCGGGGCACAGGCCGCGCAACTCGGCACGGCCTTCGTCGCTTGCCCGGAATCGTCGGCCGATGCAGCCTATCGCGAGCGTTTGACCAGCCAGCATCCGCCCCGTACCGCGCTGATCCGCGCCATTTCCGGGCGCCCGGCGCGCGGCTTCGTCAATCGGCTGTATGCGCTGGAACAGCAAGCCGCGCGCCCCGATCTGCCCGCTTACCCCGTGACTTACGACGCAGGCAAGGCGATCAACGCTGCAGCGAAAGCCAAGGGCAACAGCGATTACGCCGCCCAGTGGGCCGGCCAGGCCGCACCGCTCGCCCGCGCCATGCCCGCAGCCGAACTGGTGGGCGTGCTGCGCGCAGAGCTGCATGAGACGTTCGACGCGCTTCGCGAACTTGCTTCGACCCTTTGATTCGGTGCCCGCATGAACGCGACATCACGTATCACGCGCCGCCTCGGCATGTCGACACCGATCATTCAGGCACCGATGGCGGTGGCATCGACGCCCCCGCTGGTCGCTGCCGTCTCGAATGCGGGCGGATTGGGTTCGCTCGCCGTCGGCAATATGGACGCCACCGCCGCACGCGAGGTCATTCGTCAGACACGCGCGTTGACGACGCGCCCGTTCAATGTGAACGTCTTCACCCATACCCCGGCGCGTGCCGACGCCCCGCGCGAAGCCGCATGGCTCGACTATCTCGCGCCGGAATTCCAGCGCTTCGACACCCGACCGCCTGCCGCCTTGCGGGAGATCTATCTGAGCTTCGTCGAGGACGTGGCGATGTATGAGATGTTTCTCGCGGAGCGTCCCGCCGTCGTCAGCTTTCATTTCGGGCTGCCGTCCCAAGCCTGGATCGACGCGCTCAAAGCCTCGGGCATCGTGCTGTTCGCCTCTGCGACGAACGAAGACGAAGCCGCCGCCATCGAGGCCACTGGCATCGACGCCATCGTCGCGCAGGGCTGGGAAGCGGGCGGACACCGCGGGCGCTTCAACGACGAAGGCGATCGCCAACTGAGCGAAGACGAACAGTTGGGCACGTTCGCGCTGGTCCGACGACTGGTCGCTCGCACATCGCTACCGGTGATCGCCGCTGGCGGCATCATGGACGGCGCGGGCGTTGCCGCCGTGTTGGCCCTTGGCGCGCAGGCCGCACAGATGGGGACGGCGTTCGTGCCGTGCCCGGAGTCCGGCGCCGACACCGCCTATCGCGAAGCCTTGCTGCGCGGGCAACCGCCACGAACCGCCCTCATCCGCGCCATCTCCGGACGCCCGGCACGCGGACTCGCCAATCAGTTCTGGGCACTGGAGCAAGCCCCCGAACGCCCCGCCATTCCCGACTATCCGATCACCTACGACGCGGGCAAGGCGCTCAACGCTGCCGCGAAGGCACACGGCAACAGCGGCTATGCAGCACAATGGGCCGGACAGGCGGCACCGCTGGCGCGAGCCTTGCCCGCGGCCGAGCTCGTCGAGGTGCTGACGCGGGAAACCCGTGAGGCCATTGCGGCAATGCCCGCCTGACGCGCAAGCGCTCCTGGACGCTCGATTCCCCGCCGACATTCGCCCATAGCGCACAAAGCGGCGGCGCTCCAAAACAGATCTAGACGAAATATCCGCCGCCTGAACAAAGCGCTTACGTTGCGATGTCGGCCGCTATCGCGCGAACGACACTTGCCAGGGCAAGTTCGGCATTTTCGGGGCAGACGTCAAAACTGGCGCGCGTAATTGCGCCATCCATGGCGATGCAAAGTGTGAGTGCAAGTTGATGCCGCTGGGCGGAATCCGGAAGCAAGCTTTCGATCACCGCAGCGACATCGTTTTTGTGCGCCAGCGCGATGTTGCGCACTTCAGGCAAGACACCGCTCAACTCGCTGACGCTGTTCAGAAATGCGCAGCCGCGGAAGTCAGGCTGGCTGAACCATTCATGCATCGCTTTGGGTAGCGCATTCACATCGCTACCGTGACGAGCCACCGCCTCTTTGAACCAGGTCAGCCAACGTTCATGCCGATAGGCGAGAAAGGCTCGAATCAAATCATCCTTGCTTGGAAAGTGGCGATAGAAGGTGACCTTCGTCACGCCCGACTCGGCAATGATCTTGTCGATGCCCGTCGCCCGGACGCCGTCCATATAAAACAAATCGTGGGCAGTCAAAAGAATCCGTTCACGTGCCGGCAAATCTTGCTTGGATCTATCTGGATTTTTTTTCATGCATTGATTGTAGACAGGTCTGTCTATGTGCGCTACATTCGCAGGTAGACAGACCTGTCTACAAAAACCTTAAGGAGCTTTCATGGAAACCAGACCGCCGGTGCCGCCGTTCACTGCCGAAACCGCCGCACTCAAAGTCCGTGCAGGGGAAGATGCCTGGAATTCGCGCGATCCCGACCGTGTTTCGATGGTGTACACGCTTGATACCATCTGGCGCAATCGTATCGATTTCCCGGTGGGCCGCGAGCAGGCGCGTGAATTCTTGCGCCGCAAATGGGCGACTGAGCTGGATTACCGCCTCATCAAGGAGCTCTGGTCTTTCACCGACAACCGGATTGCGGTGCGCTTTGCCTACGAATGGCACGACGATTCGGGACAGTGGTATCGCTCTTACGGTAACGAGAACTGGGAATTCAATGAGCATGGCTTGATGGCGCGGCGCTTTGCCAACATCAACGATTTGCCAATCAAGGAAGCCGACCGCAAGTTCTTTTGGCCGCTGGGGCGCCGACCTGATGATCATCCGTCGTTGAGCGACTTGGGAATGTAAGGGGGCGCGTTCTCAACAAACATCAAGCTTGCGCCGACGCCGTCATCAAGGTCTTGGGCTCCAGATACGCACTGATGCCCCATTTCCCCATCTCGCGTCCAATTCCGGAATGCTTGAAGCCACCAAACGGCGCGCGCGGCTCGTGGGCAAGCGTGTTGACGAGCACGCGGCCCGCGTCGATCTGCCGAGCGATGCGTTCGCAGCGCTCGATGTCCTTGCCTAGCACGATCGCGCTCAGGCCATAGGGAGTGTCATTGGCGATGACAACCGCTTCGGCGTCGTCGGCGTAAGGGATGAGGGTGAGGACAGGCCCAAAGATCTCCTCGCGCGCAATGCGCATCTGGTTGCTCGCGTTCGTGAAAACGGTAGGCTTGACGAACCAGCCCTTGTGCAATCCATCGGGTCGTCCTGCGCCACCGGCCAGCAGCGCTGCGCCTTCCTCCATGCCGATGCGGATGTAGTTCTGCACCCGTTCCCATTGCCTGGCGCTCACCATCGGGCCGATGTCGGTGTCGGCTTCGCGTGGATCGCCGGATTTTACGTGCGACACCGCGTCCCTCGCGATCTGCTCAAACTCCGCAAGCCGATGGCGTGGCACCAGAATGCGGGTGCCGGCAATGCAGGCCTGGCCGCTGTTGAGGAAGCCCGCCTGGAGCACGAGCGGCATGATGCTGGCGAAGTCTGCGTCATCGAGCACTACCGTGGGTGACTTGCCGCCCAGCTCCAGCGTTACACGTTTCATGGTGACAGCCCCCGCGCTCGCCAGCCGCTTACCGACGGCAGAAGAGCCGGTGAACGAGATTTTGGCGATGCCGGGGTTGCGCACGATCTCTTCGCCAACCACGTCGCCGCGGCCATTGACGATGTTGAACACGCCGGGTGGCAGGTCGGCTTCGTGCAGCGCCTCGGCCACGATCTGCGTCTGCATTGCGCTCATCTCACTGGGCTTGATGACGGCGGTACATCCAGCGGCCAGCGCCGTAGCCAGCTTGTTGCAGATGAACCCGGCGTTGCTGTTCCAGGGCGTGATCAGGCCCGCGACGCCAACGGGCGTCATCACCACGCGTGCGGCGCCAGCGCGTTCCTCGAACGCAAACGATTCCAGCGCGTCGATGGCTTGCGCAATGGTCTGGGCTGGATACTGCGCCATCCAGCGCGAGCGCACGGATGGCGCACCATATTCAGTCACGATGGCCTGCAGCAGCACCTCCTCGCGCGCAGCGACGGCCCGGTGCATGCGCCGCAGCGCTGCAACGCGTTCCTCGCGCGTGGTGCGTGACCATACGGGGAATGCTGCCTGCGCCGCAGCGATGGCGCGTTGCGCGTCCGTCTCGTCGCCAAGTCGAACCTGGCCAATGATCTCTTCCGTGCTCGGGTTGTGCAGATCGAACCATTCCTGGCCGTGCGGCGTCACAAACTCGCCATTAACGTACATGTGCTCAATGCGTTGCATGTTGTTTCCTTTGGTATGACTTTCCGGCGTACGGGATCGAGGGGGAGACCTTCACATTGCGTCTGCGTACATGGAAGTCTAGGATTACGTTATTGTTTTGATAAGCCGCCTTATGGCAGATGTCATATCCCGAAAATCAGGACAATCTATGCACCGCACAGGAATGACCGAGCTTGAAGTGATTCTGGCCGTCGCGCGTCGCAGCAGTTTTCGTGGCGCGGCGCTGGAGCTTGGCATGTCGACCACGGCGGTGAGCAGCGCCGTTGCGGGCCTGGAGGCGCGATTGAAAGTGCGCCTTTTCAACCGATCGACGCGCAGCGTGGCCATGACCGATGCGGGTCAGCGCTACGTGAAGCGCATAGCGCCAGCGCTTGCCGAAATCCAACGGGCCAACGAACAGGCGGCAACCGAATCTGACGCGCCCAGCGGCACCTTGCGCATCAATGCACCACAGGGGGTCGCCCTCTTGTTGCTGGAGCCGCTTTTGCATCAGTACGCGCTGCGCTATCCCCAGGTATCCATCGACATCGTGAGCGAGTCACGTCTGATCGACGTGGTGGCCGAAGGCTTCGATGCAGGCATCCGTCTTGCCGAATTCGTGCCGCAGGACATGATCGCCGTGCCGCTTTCCCGTGACCTCCGCATGCTCATCGTGGCAACGCCCGACTACCTCAAGCGCAACGGTACGCCCAGGCATCCGCGCGATCTGCTCGAGCACCAGAGCATCGGCATGCGCATGTCCCACGGCGGCATCTATCAATGGGAGCTGGAGCACAAGCGCCAGAAGCTGCAGATGGATCTGCCCGTGCGCATGACCCTCTCCGAGATGCCGGCCATCAAGCAGGCGGTGCTGCTCGGGCTCGGCATCGGCTTCATCTCGGAATGGTTCATTGACGAAGAATTGAAATCCGGCGCCCTGGTCCCCGTGCTAGTTCCCTGGTGCCAGCCATTTGGCGGCCTCAGGCTTTACTACTCTGGCCACAGGTTCGTGCCGGTGCGGCTACGCGCCTTGATCGAACTGATCCATGAGCTACGGCTTGGTGAAGCTCGCTTGGCAGGAAATTAGGCGGCCTATAATGCTTCGGGATGCAAAGTGCCCCCTACCCTCCGACGTCCTCGATGCCGCATCCTTGGCCGCACCGCGCGCCTGGCAGGCAGGCGTTGGCTCGCGCGTAGCACAGGATTCGCTTAGGAGATTCCCGGTATGTTCAATGCGATTTTGCTGACCCAGTCCGACGGCAAGACCCACGCGGCAGTCACCGCGCTGGAAGACGATGCACTCCCGGCCGACGGCGACGTCCTGGTCGCGATCGACTACTCCACCATCAATTACAAGGACGGCCTCGCCATCACCGGAAAAGCGCCCGTCGTGCGTACATGGCCGATGGTGGCCGGCATCGATGGCGCCGGCACCGTGCTCGAATCGTCTCACCCGTCATGGCGCAAAGGCGACCGCGTCGTGCTCAACGGATATGGCGTCGGCGAGACGCATTGGGGCTGCCTCGCCCAGAAGGCGCGTCTGCGCGGCGACTGGCTGGTGCGCCTGCCCGAGCGCTTCACCCCGCGCGATGCGATGATCATCGGCACGGCAGGCTACACCGCCATGCTCTCGGTCATGGCGCTCGAGCGCAGCGGCGTGATGCCGCATCACGGCGACGTGCTCGTCACGGGGGCGTCGGGCGGCGTCGGTTCCGTCGCCATCGCCTTGTTGAGCTCGCTCGGCTACCGGGTGGTCGCGTCGACCGGCAAGCTTCATGAGGCCGACTACCTGCAAACGCTCGGGGCGGCCGAAGTCATCGACCGCAATCTGCTCTCCGAGCCCGGAAAACCGTTGCAAAAAGAACGCTGGGCCGCAGTCGTCGACTCGGTCGGCTCGCACACGCTGGTGAATGCCATCGCCCAGCTCCGATACGGCGGCGTGGCCACGGCGTGCGGACTTGCACAGGGGATGGATTTCCCGGCGAACATGGCGCCGTTCATTCTGCGCGGCGTCACACTGCACGGCATCGACAGCGTGATGGCGCCACGCGAGCTGCGCGAAGAGGCATGGCAGCGCCTCGCCCACGATCTCGAACCGCAGAAGCTCGGCGGGATCTCACACGACGTCGGTCTCGCCGAAGCGATTGCCGTTGGGCAGCGTATCGTCAAGGGCGAGATTCACGGCCGCGTCGTGGTCAACGTCAATCGCTGATCGCTTCGCCCGGCGCACATACGCACGCACCAATGACAACGGGCAGCCGCAAAGGCTGCCCGTTGTCGTTTCTACGCGCTGGAGGTCAGTGACTGCCGCCGAGATAGGCGGCACGCACCTTGTCGTCGTTGCGCAAACTTTCCGCCGGACCGTGCACGGAAATGCTGCCGTTCTCGAGCACATACCCATAATCGGCCACCGCCAGGGCGGCTGCCGCGAACTGCTCCACGAGCAGCATGGTCACGCCTTCCGCCTTGAGGTTGCCGATGATGCGAAACACTTCATCGACCAGAATCGGCGCCAGCCCCATCGACGGCTCGTCGAGCAGCACGATGTCCGGACGCAGCATGACGGCACGCGCCATCGCGAGCATTTGCTGCTCACCGCCCGAGAGCGTGCCCGCCAACTGGTTGCGCCGCTCCTTGAGACGCGGAAACAGATCCATCGCGCGGTCGAGATCCGCGGCCACGTCGCCGCGCGGGCGGCTGCCCGTCAGGCGCGGGAAAGCGCCGAGGCGCAGGTTGTCCGTCACCGACATGGTCGCGAAGACGCGACGGCCTTCGGGCGAGTGAGCCAGACCCAGCTTCGCGATGCGATGCGAGTCGAGTCCGTCGATACGCTTCTCGCCCAGCGTGATCTCGCCCGACGTGGGCCGGATCATGCCGGAGACAGCGCGCATGGTCGTCGTCTTGCCCGCGCCGTTCGAGCCGATGAGCGTGACGACCTGACCGCTCGGCACATCGATATCGATGCCGTGCAGCACTTGCACTTTGCCGTAGCCCGCTTGCAGATTACGAATGGAAAGCATAGGGGTTCCGTAGTTGTCGTCAGTGCGTCGTCGAGGCGCCGCCCAGATACGCTTCGATCACCTTCTCGTCGGCCTGGATCTGTGCCGGCAGGCCCTCGGCGATCTTCTGCCCGAAGTCCAGCACCGACACGGTCTGGCACGTGCTCATCACCACATCCATGTGGTGTTCGATGAGGATGACCGTGATGCCGTGATCGCGAATCTTGCGAATGATGGCCAGCAACTCGCGAATATCGGGTGCCGTCAGGCCGGCGGCCGGTTCGTCGAGCAGCAGCAGACGCGGATCGAGCGCCAGTGCGCGCGCAATCTCCAGCAAGCGCTGCTTGCCGTACGGCAGGTTGCGCGCCTCTTCGTCGGCGAGCAACGACAGCCCCACGAAGTCGAGCAGTCGCATGGCACGCGCGCGTGCCCCGTCCTCCTCGCGCTTGTAGCGCGGCAGGCGCAGCGAAACGTCGGCCAGCGTCGAATGGAACGTGTGGTGCAGACCGACCAGCACGTTCTCGAGCGCCGTCATTTCACCGAACAACTGCACGTTCTGGAACGTACGTGCCACGCCGGAGAGCGCGATGTCCGAAGACGTACGCCCGGCGATCGATTGCCCGGCGAACTCGATGCTGCCCGCCGTCGGCACGTAAATGCCGGTCAGCACGTTCATCATCGTGCTCTTGCCCGAGCCGTTCGGCCCGATCAGCCCGTGAATCGTGCCGCGCCTGACGATCAGGTCCACCTGGTTGAGTGCCTTCAGACCGTCGAACTGCATGAGCAGCTGGCGCACCTTGAGCAGCTCGTCCGGGCCGCTCGCGGCGGCCGTGAGCACCGGATCGCTGTGCTCGCTGGCGGATTCGTCCACTTGCGTGGCCGAGACGGTCAGCGTGCGGCGGCGATGCAGAATACGCGAGCGCAGGAAACCGATGATGCCGTCCGGCAGGTAGTACACGACGAACAGGATCATCAGACCGAAGATCGTCAGACGCCAGTCCGTGATGCTATCGCGCCACCAGGTCACCCCGGCCAGCGCAATCGTGCCGACGACCGGCACGGCGGCTTTCGCGAGTGTGGTGCGTCCCTTGGCGATGGCCGCCACGGCGACGACCGTCGTCACCGCCGCGATGATCGTGGCCACGACACGGAAGATGCTGATGTCGTCGAGCAACTGCGGCAGCAGCACGATGATCGCCGCGCCCAGCAGCGAGCCGCTGCGCGTCTTGCGGCCGCCCATGATCACGGCCAGCAGGAACAGGATCGTCAACTCGAAGTTGTACGTGTTGGGCGAAATGTACTGCTCCGAGTACGCGTAGAGGCTGCCCGCGAGACCGGCGAACCCGGCGCTGATCACGAACGCATAGACCTTGTAGCGATACACCGACACGCCCATACAGTCCGACGCCACCGGCGAATCGCGCAGCGCTTCGAAGGCGCGTCCGAGGTGCGACTTCAGGATCCGGTGCGCCACGAGCATGCTCACCAGCAGCAGCACGGCCACGATCCAGTAGTACTCGACTTCGTCGATCGGATGCCCGCCGATGATCGGCTTCGAGAGCTTGATCCCCATCGGTCCGGACGTCAGGAAGTCCATCTCGTTGATGAGAATCTGGATGATCGTGCCGAAGGCCAGCGTCACCATCGCCAGATACGGGCCGATCACGCGCAATGCCGGCAAGGCAAGCACCGCACCGAACGCCGCCGTCACCAGAATGGCCGCCGGCAACGCGAGCCAGAGCGTCAGTCCGAGCTTGGCGAAAAACACACCCGCCACGTAGGCACCAATGCCGAACAGGCCGGCATGGCCCAGCGACACCTGCCCGGTGTAACCCACGACGATGTCCAGCCCGAAGAGCAGGATCGCGTAGATCATGATCGTCTCGATCATGTGGATGTAGTACGGATTGCTGACGGCAACGGGGAAGCCGAACAACGCGACAATCGCCACGATCGCTGCGAGCTTCGTGGTCACGCGGATACTGCCGACGTTGCCGGTACCGCGCGCTTGAGTAGTCTGTGCGGTCATGGTTACACCTTCTTGATGGCGGTCTTGCCGAACAGGCCCGCCGGCTTCACGGCCAGCACAAGCAGCAGCAGTACGAGACCCGGCACGTCCTTGTAGCCGGTCGAGATGTAGAACGCCGTGGTCGTCTCGGCCACGCCGAGGATCACGCCGCCCACGAGCACGCCCATGCCGCTCGACAGACCGCCGATGATCGCGACCGCGAACGCCTTGAGGCCGAGCACGGCCCCCATCGTGGCGCCGGTCAGCGTCAGCGGCGCGACCAGCACGCCCGCAAAGGCGGCGGCCATCGACGACAACGCGTACGAGAACGTGATCACCAGACTCGTGTTGATGCCCATGAGACCCGCCGCATCGCGGTCGTTGGCCGTAGCCACCACCGCCTTGCCGTAGATCGATCGACGGTTGAAGAACTCGACGGCCGCCATCATGAGCAGTGCGCCCACGACCACGAGCAGCTCCATCGGCAGCACGTTCGCGCCCATCAACTGGATCGGCGATTCGGGCAGCGGCGACGGGAATTTGAGGTCGTCGCGTCCCCACAGGTTTTCCGCGACGTTTCGGAAGATGATGCCCAGCGCAATGGTGGACATGATCCAGCCGAACTCGGATTTGATGCGCAAGGCCGGTTTCACACCGATGCGCTCGACGAACGCGCCTTGCACGAGACCGAACAGGCAGACGATGGGGATCATCAGCCAGTAATTCAGCCCCAGGGTGTCGACGAGTGTCAGGCCGACCAGTGCGCCAAGCATCAGCGCTTCGCCCTGGCCGAAGTTCAGGGTGCCGGACGTCGCAAACGTCAGTTGGTAACCGAAGGCGATCACGGCGTAGATCATCCCCAGCGCGATACCGCTGTAGATGAGTTGAATCAGGATGGTCATGCGGTCCTCTCTCGCGAGTGCGAGCCTACGAGCGATGCACGGGAGGCATTCGATACGGATGCCGCGCGCCGGTCCCGCGTGCCGGCGTCTGGCCCGAGTGTGGCAACGGCGCGCGTGCTGCGCCCGGACGCCCCGTTGCCAGGGGCCCGGATCGCAGGCGGCGCGCGCCGTCGCTCACTCGTCATGGCTGCTCGTTCAACTTTGCAGCGCAGCCGGTGCGGCTTACTTGGAGGCCGTCTTCTCGCGGACCTTGCTGCCAGCCTTCAGGTCGGTGTCGTACGCGTACACCACACGGCCACCCTTCACTTCGCCGAACACCGGAATGTTGGCGGTGATGGCGTCGTGATCGTCGTGCGTGAACGGACGATCATAGGTCGTGACCACGCCTTCGACCGGTGCCTTCAGGTCTTCGAGGGCGGCGCGCACCTTCGGACCATCGGTCGTGCCGGCCTGCTTGATGGCCGCGGCCAGCAGGTAGATCGAGTCATAGCCCTGCGCTGCCGAAACCGCCGAGTCGATGCGATTGTTCTTCGGCTTGAACATGGCAAGGTAGGCGTCGATGAAGGCCTTGCGCTTGGGCGTGTTCGGCTCCTGGATGAACGTCTGCGGCATACGCGCGCCTTCGCCGTTTGCCCCCGAGTTGTCGATGTAGTTGGCCATCGCCAGCGTCCAGCTACCCACGATCGGCAGCTTCCAGCCCAGCTTGCCCATGCCGTTGGCGATCTGCGCCAGTTCCGGGCCGATACCGTACGTCAGGATCACGTCGGCGCCGGCTTGCTTGGCCTTGAGCAACTGGGCCGTCATGTCGACGTCCTTGATGTTGAACTTCTCGACGGCGACCGGCGTGATGCCCTTCGCCTTAAGCGCCTTCTCCAGATCCTCGCGACCGAGCTGACCGTAATTGGTCGAGTCGGCGAGAATGGCCGGCTTCTTGAAGCCACGGCGCGTAATCGCTTCTTCCACGATCATCGGCGCCTGGATGCTGTCCTTGGCGGCGTTGCGGAAGACGTAGTTATCGGGGTACTGGGGCGGCTTGAACTGGTCGGTAATGACCGTACCCGTTGCCACGTTGTTGAACACCGGAATCTTGGCGTCCTGATAGAAACGCTGCGAAGCGAGCGCCACACCGGTGTTGATGTAACCGACGGTCGCGACCACCTTTTCCTTGTTGATCAGTTCCTGCGCCACTTGCACGCCGCGCTCGTTCTTGGCTTCTTCGTCGCGCTCGACCAGCTGGATCTGACGGCCGAGCACACCGCCCGACTTGTTGATCTCGGCAGCCGCCAGCCGCACGCCGTCGCGCATGGACACGCCCATCGACGACGAGCCGCCGGTGAACGGGCCGGACACGCCGATCTTGATCGGGTCGGCCGCGATGGCAACCGTTGCGGACAAGGCGAACGCCACAGCGCCGGCCATGAGTTTGAATCGGAATTGCATAAGGGTCTCCTTCGGTGCGATGCGTTTCGGTATGACGCTTTTCTGTTGCGATTTCCTGATGTCGCAGGCCCTGCCGAGGATGCGCAATTCACGAGATGTCCTAGCCCCGCCGTACCGCCCCGGTTTTGCATTTTCGTGTCAGGGCGATACCGTAAATCACGCTTCGAACGACCAACCTAGCGCGCCGATTATGTGATCGCTGAGTTTCGCCCGCAAAGGCGGGAATACCCCTACCAAGACGCGGGTTTACGCGTCGCTATCGCCAATTGGCGCGGGTTTCCAAGCGATTTGGCGGCACGCGCCTTGTACGGCGCGTGTCTGGACATCGGCACGGAGTGCCAAAGAGTTCGACTCGTTCAGCGGGTCGTAAGGTAGATGTAAGCGATGGCGATTAGTCGCCCGGCGCGACGACTTCGCGCGCGCCGTTGCGGCCCATCGGCGTCACGAGACCGGCCGCTTCCATCTGCTCGATGAGACGGGCCGCGCGGTTGTAGCCGATACGCAGTTGACGCTGCACTGCGGAAATCGACGCACGCCGCGAGTTGAGCACGAAGGCGGCGGCTTCGTCGTACAGCGGATCGGCCTCGGCATCGCCCGACGCATCGCCGAACAGATCACCCGCAGCGCCCTCACCCGGATCGCCCGCAAGGATGGCTTCGTCGTAATCCGGCTCGCCGTACTGCTGCCAATGCTGCACCACACGATGCACTTCGTCGTCCGCCACAAACGCGCCATGCACGCGTTGCGGGTAACCCGTGCCCGGCGGCAGGAACAGCATGTCGCCCTGCCCGAGCAGCGATTCAGCGCCCATCTGGTCGAGAATCGTGCGCGAGTCGATCTTCGACGACACCTGGAACGCTACCCGCGTGGGAATGTTCGCCTTGATGAGACCGGTGATGACATCGACCGACGGACGTTGCGTCGCCAGGATCAGGTGAATGCCTGCGGCACGCGCCTTCTGCGCAAGACGCGCGATCAGTTCTTCGATCTTCTTGCCTGCCACCATCATCAGGTCGGCCAGCTCGTCGATGACCACGACGATGAACGGCAAGCGATCGAGCGGCTCCGGCGCGTCTGGCGTCAGCGAGAACGGGTTGCTGACCTTCTCGCCCGCCGCATGGGCAGCGTCGATCTTGTCGTTGTAGCCTGCGAGATTGCGAACGCCGAGCGCCGACATCAGGCGGTAGCGCTTCTCCATCTCCCCGACGCACCAGTTCAGGGCGTGGGCCGCCTGCTTCATGTCGGTCACGACCGGCGCGAGCAAATGCGGGATACCGCCGTAGACCGACAGCTCCAGCATCTTCGGATCGATCATGATGAGCCGCACGTCGTCCGGCGTCGCCTTGTAGAGCAACGACAGGATCATGGCGTTGACGGCCACCGACTTGCCCGAGCCGGTCGTGCCGGCCACCAGCAAATGCGGGGCACGCGCGAGATCGGCCACGACGGGTTCGCCCGTGATGTCCTTGCCCATCGCCAGCGCCAGATGCGATCGGTGCGCGTCGAACACCGGCGCCGTGAGAATCTCCGACAGACGAATCATCTGCCGCTGGGCATTCGGTAGCTCGAGCCCCATACAGGTCTTGCCGGGAATCGTCTCGACTACGCGGATCGAGGTAACGCCAAGTGCGCGCGCCAGGTCCTTCATCAGGCCCACGACCTGCGCACCGCGCACCCCGACCGCCGGCTCGACTTCGAAACGCGTGATGACCGGGCCCGCCGACGCGCCGACGACCGTCACCGGCACCTTGAATTCGGCCAGGCGCTGCTCGATCAACTGGCTCACAGCGGCCAGCGCGTCGTCGGAGACAACGTTGGCCACATCCTGCGCCGTGGCGGGCGACAACAGGTCGAGCGACGGCAGGTCGTAATCGATCGCAACGCGCGGGGGCGGCAGTTCGTAGGGCGTATCGGCCGTGAAGGCGGCCTGAACCGGTTCCGCTGCCGAAGCGGCAAACGAGGGAATGGACGGGATGGCCGTCGACGGCGTGAACGCCGGCATCGATAGTGCAGGCACCACGACGGGTGCCGGTGCGGCCAGTGAAGCCGGTGGCGCGATGCCGCTATCGAAGTCGTCGTGAGCAGACGACGCTTCGTCGGCGCGCGACCACGTTCCATCGGCGCGGATGACGTAATGCGGCTTCGACATCGCGTCCATCGCCATTGGCGCATCGGTTGCGTCAACGGCGTGCGCCCATTGCGCGACTTCGGCTGCGTCCGACATGTCCGAAACGCCAAGTACGTCAGACATGGTCGAAACGTCTGCCGGCTCCGGCAATTGCGGCGTTTGCGGTGCTTCCGTCAATGGAGACACGTCCGGAAGCACTTCCAAAGGCGTTTGCGTTGCCAGTGGCACGTCCGCAGTGTCAGCCAGCACCGGACTCGGCATCGGTATATGCGATTCGCTGGCGCGTACGTCGATGGCCTCGACAGCTTCGACGCTTCCCAACACATCCGCGAAAACAAATGGGCTCGGGGGGGACAGCGGCGCTGGCGCAGGTGCCGGTGCCGGTGCCGGTGCCGGTGCCGGTGCCGGTGCCGGTACCACCTGTGACGTCACCGCAATATTCGCCGGCGGTTCAATCGCCATTTCGGTGTGCACCACTTCGTCAAACGGCGTGTCGCCGATGCCGATGGCGGGAGCCAACTCGATCGACGTATCCAACGATTCGGGAACGCCCGCGGACGTCGCCGCCGAGGCATCGACAGGCTGTGTAGCATCGGACGACGTCCAGTCGCGCAAGTCGCGCAGCAACGCTTGCGCCTCTTCGCGCAACGCCGCCAAGGCCTTCGCCCGCGCCTGTTCCGCCAGTTCGGCAGCGCGCGCCGCTTCCTGTTGCGCCAACATTTCCGGCGTCGGTGCGGGCGGCAGGACGTCCATCTCGGCAGGCTTCACCGACAGATCGACGGGCGAAAACTCGGCAAAATCGGAAGACAGCGGTGTCGCCGCATCGGTTGCCGACCACATGGCGGCGCCGCGAATGGCCGACGAAGCGGCCCTGGCTGTCGTCGCATTCGACAATTCGGCTGTTGTGCGCGACGGCGCGACACCATCGGCGACGGCGGCAGGCGTTGACTGCCCATCGTCCAGACGCGGCGCCATGGGAGGGGCACCTCGCGGCGGCACATCCTCCAGGCCAAGCTGCGGCTTGCGGAACGGACTGTGAACGATCGTGCCGCGCAGGTGCGCGGGTGCCATGCCCACCGGGCGACGATAGCCCGTCGCACCGGGGATCGATGTCGAATGCAATGGGTCGGCAGTGGCCGTCGCATTGACGGCTGCGGGTGCCGGCGCGCTCGACGCCGACGGTGCGCTGCGAGGTGCAGCCGGCGGCACGCCCCTCGCCTCGCGCGGCGCCAGCCCCGGCTCGGCACGCACGAATTCGCTCATGCCCAATGCGTCACCACGGTGGCTGCCTGATGCGTAGGAACCTCGTGGCGACACGACACGCGCGCCGAGGGCATTCGTGGTTGCGGCGCCAGCGGACGCAGCCACTGCCGCTGCGGCCACCGCAGCGCCGTTGCGTCCAACGGAAGTCCCCTTGCCTGCCGGACGTGCGCCCAGACCGTTGGAACCGTTCGGACCGTGACTTGCCGGCGTGAAGGACGGCTCGGCACGCGGCGCGCCGCGCGTCGTCAGTGGCGGCGGCTGCATGGCGTCGAGCCGGGCGCGTTCTTCATCGGACAACTTCCAGCGCGGTTGCGCTGCCAGTCCGCGACGGCGCGGGACGGGCTCTTCGGTGAGACTGCCGACGTTGTGATGCCCTTGTCCGAGGGTCGGTGTGAATCGTTCACCGCGTTCACCGCGTTCGGCGCGTTCACTCGTATCGAAGGACATTTGCGACAAACCACGCGCGGGCTCGCGGCGACTGCTGTCGAAGCGCGGCGTATGCGACGATGCTTCCGCATCGTCATCCGCTGGGCGGGTGCGCGTGAACATGCCCCACCAGGTGGTGCCGAAGACCAATGGCAGCGAGAAGAGAAGGACGAACCCTGCAACGCCCATCGCGAGCGTGCCGCCCAGTGAGACGCTCAAGCCGTGGGAAAGGGATTGGCCGACGCTGCCGCCTGCAGCGGTGCTGTCGCCGCCCGTGAGCGCGGCGAGCGTCGCGCTCGAGACGACAGCGAGGGGCACGCCAAGCAGCATACGGAGGGTGCCGGGGCCGAAGATACGTATCTCACCGCCAAGCAGACCCCGTACGCCAGGCCAGCACAGTGCCAGCAACCAAAACGTCGACAGTCCGAACCAGCCAAACCCCATAATCGCTCATGCTTCAGGAAAACCCGGAGTGCGATTGTAGCAGGTCGACCACCGCTGGAGGCCCTATTGGTAAGGTCTTTGCGTGCTTGGCAACGCCCTTGAGGGCACCGGCGGGCGCCGGTGCCGGACACCGTCGTGTCGAGAGACGATTTCTCGCGACGGAATTCGCCGCGATCCGTCGTCAGGCGTGACCGTGGGTGCCGGTCGGGCGCAGCACTGGCGACGCCTCGGTGCCGGCATGTCCGACCGTGGCGTTCGACACCGCTTCGTCCGGCTGGACGAGGCTCAGGTTGCGACGGCGCAGCGAGCGCCAGTCGACCTTCGCGAAGATGTCCTCACCGAGCGCGCTGACACTCGAGAGGTTCTCGACGCTCACGCCGCGAGCGCGCAAGACGCCCGCTGCGTGACGGAAGGACGGCTCGATGAGATCGGCGAATTCGGCGTCGAGGCGCGTCGGCGCCCGCGACTGCATGGTCTCGTAGAAGCGCGGCGTTTGCGATGCGTCGCGCAGATCCACGCCATGCAAATAAAGTTCGGTGAAACCCAGCCACGTTGCGACCTGCAGTGCGAAGTACGCCACCGTACCGCCGTGGAAGAAACCGTTGTCGATATCAAAGCTGAAGCCCAGCCGACCCTCGTCACCCAGGAACGCCGAACTCGCGGCGATTCGGCCATTGGCCCGCAGCGAGGCAGGCGTGCTGGCGGCCTCCATGCCACGCTTGAAGATGTCGTCCACCAGATAGAAACGGCAGCCGAACGCCGACATCGGGAACATCTCGAGCAAGCGAGCGAGTACCACGGGCGTCACGAACAGCACCAGGTCACGCGACACGATCCGACGTGCGAGATCCGGGCGCTGACGCACGAAGCCCGCGTCGAGAATGCAGTAGTAGTTGAACTTGACCGGTGCGCGATCGGTCAGCGCGATGGCCCCGTTCACCCCCATGACGTGGTGCATCGGCAGCGCATCGTAATCGATGTCCGCGATCGAGGGGCCGCTGGCAATAACGTGGCAGGCGAAGCGGCGCAAGCGCTGCAGCTCGGCACGACGCGCCAACGGCACGTCGCGACCACGCCACGTGAAACGTTCGATGACGCCCGTGGCATCGCGCTGGATGCGCGCGTACGGCCACAGCCGTTCGTTATGCCGCCACTTTGCCGAATGGCTATGGCGGTAAACGAGTTTCAGAAGGGTCGAGATCATTGTCTTTGTTCTGGTTAGGTCATCTGGTTCCGCCGCGCCCATCGTGTCGATGTCGTCGGTCCTAACCCCGTTGCTCTTCGCATGCCGGTCTTTCGCCGGGCGTGCAGCAAGCCTTGTCGAATCTCGTGTTTCCCCCCGTACGTGGAAACGGCTCGCTGAGGCATGGAGACTTTCCTCCATCACGTCGATGGTCAGATTCTGCCACCCGAGCTTCGCTGCGGACAAGATTTATTCCAAATGGAATTCTTACTTCGAGTTACGTCCCGATGACAGAAAAAAAGAAAATCCTTGACGCCGAAACGCCCTATCCATGCGGGTTTTCAGCGAATCACACGCTATCGGGAGGTGTCGGAATGGAAATCTGAAGGGAAATACAGCATTGCGGAAAATGCCCACAATTCGCGGCCAGATTGCCGATTGATGTGGCCTGCGAGCAGAAGCGCAACCTTGCGCGTCAGTGCAACGCGGTACTGCCGCCCGGACGGGAATAGAAGGACTGCCCCAACTGCACGAGCAACGAGGCCAGTTGCGGATCGCGAACGAAACTCGCCGCCGAATCGGCCGCAAGAATCGCTTCGGGTGTCTGCGGACGCGCAATCAGGAAGCCCTGAACGTAGTCGACGCCAAGCTCCGAGAGCGCTTCGAGCGTAGCCGCATCCTCCACCCACTCGGCCACACTGCGAATTCCCAGATTCTTCGCCAACGCCACGATCGCTTCGACGATCGCCAGATTGGCGGGATGCGCGGCCATGCTCTTGACGAACGCGCCGTCGATCTTGATCGCGTCGACCGCGAGATCCTTGAGATAGGAAAACGAACTGAATCCGGCACCGAAGTCGTCGAGCGCGATGCGGCCGCCCAGCTGGTGGATGCGATCGACAAAGCGTCGCGTGTTGTCCAGATCGTGCAACGCCACGGTTTCCGTGATCTCGATGCACAGCAACCCGACCGCACGCTCGTGCGCCGCCAGCGTGGCAAAGATGTCCCGCACGAAGTGCTCGTCGTTGAGCGAGGCGCCCGAGAGATTCACGCACACGAAACGCGTCTTCGTCAGGCGGTCGCGATGCGTATCGATCCAGGTGAGCGTATTCGTGAGCACCCATTTGTCGATCATGCCGATGGTGCCGTTCTCCTCGGCTGCACTGATGATGCGCGAGGCCGGCACGATGTTGCCATCCGAATCGCGCATGCGCAGCAGCACCTCGAAGTTCAGCGAATCGCCAGGCGACGCCATCTCCATGATCGGCTGCATCTCGAGAAACAGCGTGTTGGGCGTGAGCCCGGCATCGAGCGCGTCGATCAGACGCAACTCGGCCAACCGCTCGCGGAATGCCGCCGCCCCCCGCTCGTACACCACCAGTTCGCGACGTCCCTTCTTCGCCTCACGGCACGCCCGGTCGGCCGACGAAATCGCGTCCGGCACGCGCATGTCGGTCGTCAATTCGATCACCCCGGCCGACGCGCGCACCTGAAACGCACGCTCGCCAATCTGATACGGCTCCCCGGCAATCGCGTCGACCAGACGCCGCGTCACGGCGGCCGCCTCCTTGATCGTCGCGTCACGGAACACCACGATGAATTCGTCGCCGCCAGTGCGCCCCACACTCTGATCGGTCGACAGACGCGCGCGCATCCGGTCGCACGCCTGACGCAGGACTTCGTCGCCGGCGGCATGCCCGAACAGGTCGTTCACCAGCTTGAATCGATCCAGATCGAGGTAGGCAAGCGCCGCCGGCCGCGAGTCCGAAAGCGTGCGGATCGCCTCGGCGAGGGCCTTCTCGATGCCGCGCCGGTTCGAAACGCCCGTCAGCGGATCGTTCTCCGCCAGATAGCGCAACTGCTCCATCGTGCGTGCACGCTCGGTGATGTCCTGCAACGACCCTTCGATGCGTCCGTCGGAGAAGATCGCCTTGACGAGATAGCGGCTCACCCGACCGTCGTCGCGCGGCAGCGAAAGGATTTCGAGCTCGGATTCGTCGCTGTGCTGGGCGACGTCGAGCAGCATGCGCCAGGTGCTCTGCCCGAAGTATTGGTCCCAGCGATAGGTGCGCCCTTCGGTATTGGGAATGCCCAGCATGGTATGCAGCGCCGCATTGCCGCGCACGAACACCCCCTGGTCGTTGAGGGTGAACAACCCGACCGGCGTCACGTCATAGGCGTTGCGCAGTTCGGTCTGCGCCTCCAGCTTGCCCTGATGCTCCACGCGCATCTGCTCGGCAATGGCCAGCGCCGCCATCAGGCTCGAGAACAGCGCGGCCGTCACGCTGTTCAGCGCGGACGACAGCGCCCGCGCATTGAACGCGGCCGCAATGACTTCGGAGAACGTGGCGAACAGCACGATGGCGAGCGACGCGCTGTACCAGATGGCCACACGCGAGCGCGTGAGCACGAGGATCCGGACCAGCAGCACGAGCACGATCGCGATGCCCAGCGCCGCCACAGCCCAGAGCACAGGGATGAAATGCGCATAAGGCAGCGCCACGGCCGCACAGCACAGCACGATCCCGGCCCATTGCAGCACCATCACCATCCAGCGCAGGCCGATGACACGCAACTCCCGCTTGAAGAGCTGCGTGAACAACGAATACGTCAGCACGTAGTAAATGGCGAAGGTCGCCTTGCGCACCAGGGCGTCCCAGTCGGTCGGGATCGCGCGCTCGAGCCATTGCGTATCGGCGCCGAGCGAGTTGGCCGCGAGACGCAGATTGCCGATCAGCCACGCGGCGAACAACACGTACAGCCATTCCTTGTTGATGATGGCGGTCACGAGCACGAAGGCCGAAAGCGTCAGCAGTCCGCCCTCCAACAGCCCGTTGCTCCGATGGAACTCTCTCTCGGAGATCCGCAGTTGCGATGCGGGCCAGGCCGTGAGCGTCAGGTGCGCAGGACCGGAAAATGTGCCTTCGCAAAGCAGTGTGACCGGCGCGACAAGATGTCCGAGATCGATGGCAAACCCCGCCTTCGAGACGCGGACCGCCCCACTCACTTCGCTGCGGTCTGCGCGACCGATCGGTGCGGCATCGGGGTTGCGCCAGCAGGCCAGCGTCTGCGCATGACGCGACGGGAATTCGATGACCGTGGTCTCGGCGTCACCCACGGGCGGCACGGTCACACGGAACCACACCGGCGCCTCGGACAAATGCGTACTGAATTGATGCACGGCAGGGATGCGCTCGAGCGAGCCCTGAACCATCGGCGGGCCGAACGTCGCGGGCACATCGCCGAGCGCCTGGAAGCTCAACGGCGTTGCGCCGCGCACGGCGTATTGACTCTCCTGGAAGAACAGCACGATTCCCGAGAGCAACATGATGGCTGCGGGAACGGCATACAGGGAAATGCTGCGGAAGAGTTCGTCGAGCCGCGCAGTGATACGCCAACGGCGTCGCGTACCGGTCAGCTCAGCCAACTCGTCGGCGAATTCGTTTGTGTTACGGCCGTGATCGTCACGCTGGTTGCCGAGTTCCCCCGCCATATGACTCTTGTGCCCTTATCTCATAGGTAGCCCCCGATTTGGCTCCCGGGCAAGGCGCGAAACTCGGCTCGCCTTGCCGGCCGGGCCTGCCCTGTCCCGTGCCGCCGGAGGCCCGGCCGGCACGGGCAGGTGTCTCTCGCCCGTACTGCGCGTTACCTCCGTCACCGCGAAATGCATGGCTCGCGAGCGACGGGATAACGTTAGTTCGAATAACGGCATTACACAGCCAGGCTGTAGCCTGTTGTTACGCATCGTACCTCGTCGGCACCAAAAGATAAATCCCGCAAATGCGCGCCAACACTAGCTTCAACCGGCGATACCCCGTCGCCATCCGTTCCTTTGCGTACGTCACCCATGTCCGGCAACCCGAGTCGCAGGTCGGGGTGATGTGTGAGGCACATATAGGCGAACAACGGATGCCCTGCGGCTTGCCAGCGCGTGCGAGCCTGTGCAACGTCGAGTGCCAGCACCCGGTGCCCGATGCCGCCGACATGTGCCATCGGGATCAGCGACTGTGAAGGGAAAACGTCGACGAACATCAGCGCTTCGTACTGCCGATGCAACGGCGGGCGCGCAGTGATGACCATCCAGTCGATGCCGGACAGCAGGCAGTACTGATAGAACGCCTTGAACAGCGCGGTCTTCACCACACGCCCGACGGGGCCGGCCACGACACCCAGACGCGTTGCCTCTGCCAGCGCGGCGCTGTCCAGCCATGCGGGCAGCGGCACCGAATCCTCGAGATGCAACGGCGCGAACCGATTGGTCTGAATGCGCATGGTGCCCAGTACTGCGCCGTCGAGTCGCGCACGGGCCACGAGCACGACGGCGCCCGGCTCGCGGTCACTGTCTTCGGGCTCGCTCAGCGTGGCGGCGAGTTCCGGCAGGTGACGCCCATAGGCGGCCTGACGCATGGACACGGCGTCGCGCAACGCTGCCTCGTCGCTCGCAATCGTGACGGTGAACGGCAGACGCTCCTCGTGCAAGGTGGCGAGATCCGGTGCCGCAATGGGGGTCGTCGAGGGAGGAAAATGGCCATCGCCGACCGGCCGGTCGGCTTCCGTAATGGAAAGGACGTCGGAGGCTTTTGCAAGGTCAAACATGATTGACACTCCTTAAGGTCAATAGAGGGCTGGTGCCATGTCCGGGCGTTCCCGCCGGTGCATCGCACAATGCCTTTCTTGATCCGCCGAAGCGAAGTGTCAAGTGCTTATTTTTGCTAGCTTTTTCACAATTTCATGGGGCGCTATCCGAGTCGTGCAAGACCGTTCGCCGCCAGCACCCGGGAACCCTTGTCGCGCCGTGCGAAACGGTCCTCACGGGCGTTGTTCACGGCGCGGCGCCGCCAGCCGGTGTCACCAATTTGAGACAGTTGCCGTCCGAAGAAAGACTCTGGCAAAATGATAAACCTGTTTATCAATTACCCCTGCCGGGACGATGCCGACATCGCCCGGCATTTCGTTTCGTCATGCCGAAAATCGACTGGTCTTCCCGCTTCGGTACGCTGGTGCACGACGTGGCGCGAGTGCATTCGCGCCTGTTCGACCGGCGCGCGCGCGGCAACTTCGATCTCACGCGCGCCCAGTGCCGGGTTCTCGTCATGCTGCATCGCTACGGGGTTCAGACCCAGGCCGAACTGGCCGAACGCATGGAGTTGACGCCGATGGCGCTAGTCAGACTGCTGGACCGCCTCCGGGAAAAGGGGCTCGTGCGCCGTGAGCGCGATCCGAACGACAAACGCGCCCATCTCCTTTATCTGACGGAAGCCTCGGAAGCGAAGATCGACACCATCGTTGCGTTCGCCAATGTGACCGAACGTGAAGCGCTTGCCGATCTCAGCCCGGCCGAGCGCGTCGAACTGTCGCGTTTGCTCGGCAAGGTGCTGGCCAATCTGACGCGCGCCGAAGCGGCGTGTCCGGCGCCGGTGCGCCGTCACGACGAGGCCGAGCCGGAGTAATCGGAACGAACGGAAGACCCGCACGAGACAGACGACCGCAAAGCCGGTGCAGGAGACATGGCGCAAAGGCCCATCGGGTGCGCCAGACAATCATAAGAATGACGAACTACCAGAGGAATTACCGTGGCATCCCCCAAAAAGGTTGACGATCCGGGCAAGCACCGGGCGCTCGTCAGCATGTCGGTCATGCTCGCAACGATCTTGCAGACGCTCGACAGCACCATCGCCAACGTGGCGCTCCCCCACATGCAAGGCAGCCTGGGTGCCTCACAGGACTCGATTACCTGGGTATTGACGTCGTACATCGTGGCCGCCGCCATTGCCACGCCGCTGACCGGCACGCTGTGCGCGCGCTTCGGGCGCCGGCGCGTCTTCCTCTGGTCCGTGGCGGGGTTCACCATTGCGTCGGCGTTGTGCGGCATGGCGCATTCGCTCACGGAAATCGTCGCGGCGCGGCTGTTTCAGGGGGTCTGCGGTGCGGCGCTCGTACCGCTCTCGCAGGCCACCATGCTCGACATCAACCCGCCGCACAAACACGGTTCGGCGATGGCGATTTTCGGCATGGGGGTGATGGTCGGTCCGATTCTCGGTCCGTCGCTTGGCGGCTGGCTCACCGACAGCTACAACTGGCGCTGGGTGTTCTACATCAACCTGCCTATCGGCCTGATCGCCTTTCTGGGCATTGCGGCCTATCTGCAGGAACCGCCCGAACAGAAAGCCGGAAAATTCGACGTGATGGGCTTCGTCACCCTAAGTCTGGCCATCGGCTTACTGCAGTTGCTGCTGGACCGGGGCGAACAACAGGACTGGCTCAATTCGACCGAGATCTGGCTGGAGATGCTCGGTGCCATCATCTGTTTCGCGTACTTCATCGTCCATACATGGACGGCCGGCGAAAACTCATTCTTCAATCGCGCCTTGTTGCGAGACCGGAACTTCAACACCGGGGTCGTCTACATTTTCGTGGTCGGCATCATCCTTTACGCCACCCGCGCCCTGCTTCCGCCGATGCTGCAAAGCCTGTTCGGCTATCCGGCGATCCTGACCGGACTGGTGACGGCGCCCTCCGGGGCCGGCACGATGGCGGCCATGCTGATCGTCGGGCGGATGGTCGGCAAGGTCGACGTGCGGTATCTGCTCGGCTTCGGCTTTGCGCTCACCGCCTATTCCCTCCATATGATGGCGGCCTATTCGCTCACGCTCAGTCCGTCGGATATCGTGTGGCCTGGTGTCATCCAGGGCTTCGGTCTCGGGTTCGTGTTCGTGCCGCTGACCACCGTCACCTTCGCCACCCTTCCCGGCCAACTCCGTGCCGACGGCGCGGCCATCTACAGCCTGTCGCGCAACATCGGCAGCAGTATCGGCATCTCCGTCGTGCAGACGCTGCTCACGCAAAACACGCAGGTCAATCATGCCGTGCTGTCGGAGCGCATCACACCGTTTACCCAAGGGCTTGAGAAATACGCGCAGACCTATGGTGACGCAGCGATGGCGGCGATCAATGCCGAAGTCACACGTCAGGCCGCAATGATCGCGTACCTCGACGACTTCCGGCTGATGATGATGCTCACGCTGATCGTCATGCCGCTGCTGCTGTTCATTCGCATGAAGAAGACGGCCCCCGGCGAAACCGAAGAGATGGTGCACATCGCCGCCGACTGAGATGTCGACAGGCCCCGCCGGTGCATCAATACCGGCGGGCACCGCATGTGCCCAGGCCTATGGAAGTCCGATCGATCGCTTTGCCGCGGCCTTGTGCGGCTTACGTGGCTTACGTGGCTTCGGCTCGATGCCGATGCGCGGATCCCCCGCCAGCACCAGTTGGACCACACGCTTGGCGACAGCCTCGAAGTCGGCATCCGACTCCGGCACGTAGAGCCACTTCCCCAGCACCGGATGCGGGCGCAACGCCGGTATTTCCTGCTGCAGTGACGCGTGGTGCTCGTGCGACGTACAGACGAGCAGGCCATCCCACGGGGCGTCACGGTCAATGACGCCCAGACACTGCATGCCATTCACATACGCAGCCTCAGACCCGAACATGCGCTTGCGCAGGTAGGTTTCGTTACGCTCCAGCGGCTCGAAGATCCAGAGCAGCGAATTACCGATGGTGGATGGCATGGCAGAAATCGTCGACGTCGGCGTGCAGGAATCACCGACTTTACACGACGCGCGAAAGGCCTGCCGGACGCGGTGCTCCTACGATGAAACCGGTCGCTAGCCCTGCGCAGCGACAATATCCTCGAGCTTCCAGCTACGGTCGAACCAGGCTGGCAGCGGGCCATAGAGCCGGAAGATCGTGAACCACGCTTTGCCGGGGATCGTCTGCACCCAGTTCTTTTCCTTGCCCGGTGGCGCAGTTGGGCCGAAATACACATCGACCGATCCGTCTGCGTTGCGCAACAAATCCTTTTCGCTCGACAGGCTCGGGAATTGCTGATCGGTCTGCAGCATCGAACGTGTCTGTGTGTCGTAGACCACGACGGACCAGAAATCCTTCGCCGGCACATTGGGTGGAACACGAAGCACGTACTGCCGGGCCCCGTCAAACGGCTGACCGGCGCGATCCGTGTTCGTCGCGGCGTACTGCGAGCCAATGCCCGGCATGGCAACGGCCATCGCCGGCGTGTCGATGGTCGCGGCATAGAAGAACATCGTGCGCGCGTCGAAGTTGCGGGCGCCGTTATTCAGCCACTCATAGCTCCCGCCAATGAACGGCGTCGTCCAGCGGCGATCGGGATAAATGTATGCCGCCGGATTACGATTGGCGAAGTCGATCGAGCGCGCCGTCGCGTTGCCGACAGCCACCGCATCCGTCAGGATTTTCTGCATGCGTGCGTCGGGCGCGAACGGCTTGCCCTTCTCCATGCCGATCGACGCCATCAAACCCGTCATGTCGGGACCATAAGCACCGGCCGGTTCCTCCTGAACGATCTGGTTGATCTCCTGGTAGAAGTCGATGTTGTTCGCATGCACGGTATTCATCACCCTGCCCGAGAGGTCGATGAAGGTTGTGGCCGGCGGATTGGCCGCCTGCGAAAGCGGGTAGACGCGCAAACCCGCTTTGAGCGCGGCGACACCCGGCTTCGGATCGCCGTGCTGCATGAACGCGCGGCCAAACAGAAGATTGCCGAATGTCGGCGACTTCACCACGTAGTAGCCGCTCGCCGGTAACGCCCCGGCGTAACCGGGTGGAACGAAGAGATACTTACCACCCTTGCCCTTGTCAGGTCCGGCATTCCCCATGTCGGTGACATAGCGGAACCAGAAGTCATCGACCACACCGAGAATATTCGGTGGTGTTTCCACCACAACCGGTCCGTTTCTCAGATCCATCCAGTTCCAGAAATAGACGGTCTCGCTATTTGCCGTAAGGAACAGCGACTTCGAATCCATGAGCGACTCGAATACGCCAACCGTACTTCCCGTGGCTCCCGCGTCACGCAGGCCCGTACGAATTCCGACCATCGATGCACCCGGCACACCATTCAGGAACACCTCGACGCCACGAAGGAAATCGAGATTGTCGTAGACACGCTCGGCCGTTTGCGATGTCGGCACGCCATCGAAATACGTCAGCATGCCAATACGCGTGTCGACCGACGCCGGCGTGGTGATCTGCGCAGGGATCGGCGTCGTCATCCGGTAGTGGTTGCCGGATGGCGTACCGGCGCAGGCGCCGAGAAGCAAGCTGACGAGTCCTGCGGAAACCCCCAACCACATCTTGTGCGTCGGCATAGTTGGTCCTTTTGGCATTGGCGGATAGGAAACGAGACGGGCACACCCTATCGGCGTGCCCCGTCGAGAGGGTTACTGGCGCACGATGTCTCCCGGCTTCCACGTCTTGTCGAACGCGGCCGCTTCCGGACCGTAGATGCGGAAGTAAGCAAACCATCCGCGTCCGGGCACGGTCTTGATCCAATGCGTGGTATCGCCGCCCTTCGGCGGATTCGGTCCAAACGACAACACCACCGGCTTGGTGGTATCGATGTCCTTGAGCTCGAACAGCGAGCGCAGTGCCGCCTTGTCCTGATCGGTCTGCACCTGCGAGCGGGTCTGCGCGTCGTACAACGTGACCGACCAGAACAGTTTGCCCGGCACGGGCTGCGGCACCGTCAGCGTGTACTGCTTGCCGCCATCAAGGAAATTCCCCTGACCGTCGCGCGCACTCAACCAATAGAGCGAGCCGGCCCCGGCGTCACGGCGGAACATGGCGGGTGACGTCACGATCGCCTGCGCAAACCAGCGATCGCGCGCGTCCAGATCGACACCGGCAGGGGTCTCGAACTGCGCGCTACCCGGCACCAGACCGACCCACTCCCAATGCCTGTCCGGCCAGTTCCGGATTCCCGGGCGGTCGCTGTCAAACGCCGACACCAGCATCTGGTCGCGGCCCAGGCGCGCGGCCTTCGTCAGCACCGCCTTGAGCTTTTCATCCGGGGCAAACGTTTGACCTTTCTGGATACCGAGCTCGGCTAACAGGCCGTACATCGGCAAATAGGCCGGTTGCAGCGGCTCCTCCTGAATGACCTTGTCCAGCTTTTGCCAGAACTGGAAATTGTCCTCCCACTTCAACGACGAACTATCAAGCGGGAGTTTCGTCGTATCGACGGCCTGCAATGCCGGGCCGGTGGCGCCCTGCTCAGACCATCGTTGAATCTTCACGTTCTGGAAGGCGGCCATCGCTTTCGCAACATCGCCGCCCACAGGCATCGAACGCAACGCCAGCAGATTTTTGAGCGAAGGCGACTGTGACACGTAGTAGCCTTCGGACTTCGCGGGCACTTTACCTTGGTAGCCCGGCGGCAGGATGAGATGCTTGCCGCCCTTGCCAGCCTCAGGCCCCGGCAGTCCCATGTCGGCGACCCAGCCTTGATTGTGATCGTTGATCAGTCCGATGAACGGTCCCGGCGGCAGATCGATCACGACCGGTCCGTCGGTGAGATCCAGCACGCCCGACCCATAGGGCGTATCCGAGTTCAGCGTGAACCCGACCTGCCTCGGACCGGCAGCAGCAATGCCCCACTGCTTCCCGTCCTCTATCCCTACGGCTCGATTGCCGTTGAAGATGCCTTCGAGCGATACGGTCGGGTACCAGAATCGATACGCAACGATGGCGCGCTGCAAGGTCTCGTCGGCACGCGCGTGCTGCGATGCCGTTGCCGTCGGGAAACCCTGTTTGAACGGGTACGGATTGGCGTCGGCCGCCTGAACCGCACTCCCTCCCGTACCGAACAGTCCGATTGCGGTAAGCAAACAAAAACGACGCGTCATTCGATTCATGTTCGGCACCCTCCGGTTTTACTCGGCGTCAGGAAATGTAATTTTAATTACAGCTGAATTATCGATTTATTTTTCATGTTCATTTGGCAATCAATAAAAGTCAAATGGTTATTTCAACCAATATTCATTGACAATGATTGCACGATCGGACGAATCACCGCCCTCCCTCACTGCCACTTCGTTTGCAAGACCTGGCGCTCATTCCCCACCTGCGCCAGCAATTCACCACGCAGCATGTTTTTCGCAGTATCCAGGATGGGAACTGACGAATTCAAACCACGACACATCGCGATAACCATTGATACGAAAAGTTATTTAAATTATCAAAACCTATTTACGACAAAAATAGAATCGCAATTCATTAACAACAAATCTAGAATCGGACGCAACCTCGCGCTTGCGCATCGCTCACAGGCGATCGCAAAGGCGCACCGAATGTCCACTGGATTGCGGAGCCGAAATGACGAAATGCACTCTGCGCGCCACATGCGCACGCATGTCTCTGACGATCGGATTGCTGCTTGGCGCGGTTTCGGCTTCGCATGCGCAGACGTCCGCCGACGACGCGAACAAGAGCAACAACCCGCTCAACCTCGCGGCTTCGTTCAACGTGCAGAACTACTACACGCCGTCGCTCTTCGGCGTCGATTCGCATACGAACGACTTTCTGTTGCGGCCGACCATGCCGTTCGGTCCCAACGGCGTCGTGCCGGTGCCGCAGATCTTGCGGGCGACGATTCCCATCAGTACGCGTCCGGACGCAAGCGGTAGCGGCTACAAGACCGGCCTCGGCGACATCAACCTGTTCGATATTTTCCTGCTCAAGCCCGTCGCGGGCGTGGAGTTCGGCGTCGGGCCGCTGCTGACCGTGCCGACGGCCACCGACAAATCGTTGGGAACAGGGAAATGGCAGGCGGGTCTCGCCGCCGTGGCGATACATTCGAGCAAAGCGGGTCTGCTCGGTGCGCTGCTTCAGTGGCAGCATTCGTTCGCCGGTCAGGGCGACCGGCCGACGGTGCAGACCCTCACGGGTCAGCCGTTCGTCATCTACAACCTGCCCGAAGGCTGGTACCTGCGCTCCACGGGTATCTGGACGTTCGACCTACAACACGGCAATTACTACATTCCCGTTGGCTTCGGCGCGGGCAAGGCATGGAAGATGGGCACGACCATCGTGAACGCGTTCATCGAGCCGCAGTATTCGGTAGCGCATTCCGGCAACGTGCCGAAGTGGCAGATCTTCGCAGGGCTGAACTTCACGTTCGGGCATTGATGGCGCGCGACGTCCGGGTTCACGCCTCTGGCGCCCGCCGAACGCAAGCGCGCCTTATCCGCCCGCTGCCGCACGTAGCGGCTTGACCTCGACGCGCGACTCCACCACCGGCATGGCCGTCTCCGGCGTGTATCGCACGCACCGGTTCCGGCCGGCAGCCTTGGCCTGATAGAGCGCGCGGTCCGCCCGCTGCACCAGCGACGAGAGCTCGCCGCGCGAGCGTTCGTCGCAAGCAATGCCGATACTCACCGTGGCCGACACGGACTCGCCCTGCACCAGGCGCCCGGCCCGTTCGAACGCTTCGCGCACGCGTTCGGCAATCGTCTGCGCCTCGGTGGCACCCACGCCCGGCAGGAACAGCGCAAACTCCTCGCCGCCGTAGCGGCCGAAAATGTCGTCGGCACGGAGTTGCTGCGAGGCCGTGCGGGCAAACAGCAACAACACCGTGTCTCCGAACGGATGCCCATAGGTGTCGTTGATCCGCTTGAAGTGATCGAGATCGAGCAACAGGAGCGCAACCGGCGCACGTGCCGCGCCGTGCCGCCGCATCTGCTCGCGCGCGAGTCGCGTGAACTCGGGACGATTGAACGCCTGGGTCAGGCCGTCGCGGGTGGCCGCGCGGTGCAACGCGATTTCGGAACGCTCTTTGCCGAGGGAAACCATAAGAAAGCTCGCCACCACGATCAGCACGAGCATTTCGGTCGTCGACACTTGCGGGCCGAACCACGCGAGGAACTGCGGATCGGTAGGGCCAAGCCACACAAGGGCAACGGCGCGGCCCGTGTAGAACACCCCGTGCAACACCGCAACGACCGCCAGCACGACACTGCTCGGCAATCGCAGGCCCGATGCCTGCCAGAACTCTTTCGCAGCCATCAGGCTGTAGAACGCGAGCAACGAGAAGAACAGCACGCCGCCGCTCCAGGCATCGAGTGGCCGGGCGAACAGCCACGTCCCCCAAAGCAGCACGGCCGGTCCACCGAACACCGCGACCCATTGCACATTGCGTGCGTAGAAGCGCCGCGCCCCGCTCCACACCATCGCAAAGGCGAGCGTGGCCACGGCGTTACCCAATGGATAGAGGATCGCGAGGCGAGAACTTCGCGCGGCAAGCAGGTAGAGCACCGGAGAGAAGGTCGCGAGCAGGAAGGCGAGGCTCCACCAGCGCGGCGATTCGGCTTCGTCGCGACGCAACGCGTCGAGCATGAACAGGATGCCTGTCGCGATGCTGAGCAGGAAGGTCACGAACTGTAATGTCGGCAGGTCCAGCGCCGGCAACGACAAACCAAGAGCCATAGCTCCGTCCCCCGTACGCACCGCCGTATATCAGGTCAGAAGCCCGGCACGCGATGCGCAGTGTGTAGTACGGGGAATGAGAACCATTCTGAAAGATCAGCGGTCCGCGATTGGGATGGACGATCCGGCAGTAGCTTGCGCGAAATACGGCGCACCGTGTGGCCGCCCCGGTCCGGCCATCGGTATCTCTAAGGAATCCGGCACATGTGCCTGACAGCGCGTCTTCCCTGCACCTCTGGTCGGGGTGCCGCTACGCGCAATGCCGGAATTCCCGGAATTCAGCTCTGCTCCATACCCATGGGGCGGGATTCTAGCACGCCAGTTTGAGAGGACAACCGGTCGACCGGCCGAGCCGGGTCATGGTGCGGAAACCCGCCTTACATTTCCTGTCGACGTCGCGCAGACAACGCGCCCGCGGTCTGGATGACGAGATCGGCAAAGCGTCGCTCGTCGCGCTCGGCATTCCACCGCACGCGAGGCACCGCAATGTTGATGGCGCCAATGGCACGCCCGTCCTGATTGACGACGGCGGCGGCCGTCGAAATATCGCCCATGAAGAATTCGTCTTCGGTATGTGCGTAGCCCTGTTTGCGAATGCGTGCCAGTCGCTCCTTGATCTTGCGCGGCTGCGCAACGGTCGCAGGGGTGAACTGAACAAGGTTGGTACGCGCCAGAATGTCGTCGATCTCCGCGTCGTCGAGCGTGGCCAGCATCGCCAGCCCCGGCGCCGTGCAATACGCCGGCAGACGCGAACCCACGATGACGTTGGCATTGAACACGCTTCGGCTCACGATACGCAGCACGAAGACGATGTCGGTGTCCAGACGCACCGTCAGGTTGGTCGCCTCCTCCGTCTCTGCAGCCAACTGCTGAAGATACGGTGCCGCACGGCTGACCAGCTCGTTGGAGACGAGATAGTGATAGGTGAAGTCCAGCAGCTTCGGCGAAAGCTCGTACTTCTTGCTCTGCGGATCCTTGAGCAGGTATCCCAGCGCCGAGAGCGTGAACGTGAAGCGCTGCGCCGCGCTGATGTCGAAACCCGTGGCCGACGCAATTTCGGACAGCGAAAGGTGTCGCTTCGAACCGTCGAACGCCGTCAGGACTTTCATCGCTTTCTCTACCGACTGGACGTAGAGCGTCGATTCGGTCGACGGGGCCGCAGCCGCCGTCTCGGTCGCAGTCGCCGCTTTGGCTCGCGTGCGGGGTGTCTTGTTTGTGGTGGCCACAGTCTCTGAAGATTAAGGCAGGCAGATGCGGATTATCTCATAAAAATAACTATCTATTTTCATACGATAACTCTGGAATCGCCGGTTTTCCTCTCGTCTTTCGGCTCCGGCTCATCCCCCGACGGACCGTGGCCCCTTTCCGCCTCTCAGACATCAACCCAACTCGATTCAGAAAGGGGCCACGGTCCGTCTCCATCCTTCATTGCCCCCCTCCAACCGTCCGCGCTTATCTCGTTGCCGGTGGCTCCCACGCGCCAAGCGTTTCGCGTGACAACAAGTGCTTCCGGATTCTCTCCGATGGCGTCGTCTCGAATCGCAACGCCTCGCGATAGTAGCGCGGGCGCTGATAGCTGGCGAGCTTGTCCGCAGCCCAACCCGACAACACGTCCCACTCGAGCGCCTCTCCCTCCTTGAACTGGACGTACAACATGATGTCCTGCTCACCAATCTCACTCGCCACACCAATCGCCGCACAGGCCACCACCGCCGGATGCCGCGCGAAGACTCGCTCGATCTCCCACGCCGACACGTTCTCCCCCCTCACCCGCATGCTGTCCGTGCGACGGCCGATGAACACCAGACCGCCATCCGCGCCACGCCTCGCACTGTCCCCCGTGAACAACTTGCCGTCTCGCAATGCCTTCGACGTTGCCTCAGGATTGTCGAGATATCCCGGCAGGAACACGCCCTCCACGTCACTCGATAAAACGATCTCGCCCGGCTCGCCCTCCGCCACCGGACACCCCTCGTCGTCAAGCAGCTCCAACGTCAGCCACGGCAGCGCCTTGCCGATGGACCCGGGCTGGTCAGCGTCGTTGAGCGTTGCGAAGCTCGAACACTCGGTCATGCCGTAACACTCACGCAATGCGCACCCCAAGCGTTCGCGTGTCGCCTGCCATGCACTTGCCGACACACCCGCGCCCCACGCCACCCGCAAGGAGTTCTGCGCCGGCTGCGCATCGCGCGGCAACTGCATCAGGATGTCGAGAATGCCCCCGAGATAGTGCAGATGCGTCGCCTGCGAATCCTCGCATTGCTGCCAGAACCGACTCGCCGAAAACCGCTCGACGACATGCATCTCGACATCGACCAGGAACGGCAACAGGAGCATCTGCGCCCCCCCAATGTGACACAGCGGCTCCCACAGGAACAATCGATCGCCGTCATGGGCGTCGGCCACACGAAGCGCCGCCTCGCTGGCAATTCGCATCATGCGATGCGTGAACAACACCCCCTTGGGCGCACCCGTCGTGCCCGAGGTGTAGATGATGCACAGCACCGACTCAGGTGTGACAGCCGCCGGGGCCGGCGACGCGCCCGTGTAGTCGGCGGCCTGCGTCATGACGGTGGACAGCCAGTGACGCACGACTTGCGTACCGTGATGCCCCGGCTGCTGCGCGGCAAGCGCAACGCCGGCGTCGATGACCTCACCGAAGGCCGGCTCGGCGATGAGCAGCCTGGGTTTCGCGTGGCCGAGCAGATATTCGACCCCGTCGCCCTTCAGTCGTGTATTGACGGGCACCCACACGAGACCGGACAACATCAGCGCATAGATCAGTGCGATTTGCGCGGCGCTATTGCCGAGCATGACGGCCACGCGGTCGCCGGGCACGAGGCCTTGCGCCGCGAACCATGCCTGCATGGCCCCCACGCGCGCCGCCATCTGCCCACGGTCAATGGCCTGACCTTCGAAGACGACGGCCGGCCTGGCCGACGCGCTGCGAAGCCCCGCCAGCAACAGGGGCACGACATCGAGCCGGTCGCCCTCGGCCCGCTGGGGAAAGTACTGGGTGTACGGATGCGCATTCACCGGCGCAATTCGGGCAACGTTGGACTTGGACATACGGGAATCGCGTTATCAATAGCTCTTGCGTTTGAAGATGGAAGACAGCCAGACGATGAACACCATCAGGAACACGAGCGACGTCGCCACGGCAGCCAGCGTCGGCGTGACCGCCAACTGGATGTCGTCCCACATCTGCTTGGGCAGCGTGGTGTTGATACCGCCGGACACGAAGATGGCAATCGTCAGGTCGTCGAACGACACGATGAAAGCGAACAGGAATGCCGAACCGAGGCTCGCCGCCAGCAACGGCAACAGCACGGTGCGCACGCGCGTGAAGGCGGAGGCGCCGAGCATCTTGGCGGCATCGTCCAGTCGCCAGTCGAAACGCTTGAAGCTCGCCGACAGGGTGACCACGACGTACGGAATCGCCAGCACGGTATGACCGATGACGAGGCCCGCGTTGGTGCCCGCAAGCTCCCATCGCGCAAACAGATACAGCAGTCCGACCGCCACGACAATGCGCGGCACGATCAGCGGCGCAATGAAGACCGCGAACAGCGGCTTGCGCCAACGCGACGGCAAGCGCACGAGCGCGAGACTCGCCCCGAAACCCAGCACGAGTGCCAGCGTCGCGGTAGCGAAGCCGACTCCCAGCGAACGCAGCAACGCCGCCTGCCAGACGCTCGACTCCAGGAACGCCACGAACCATTTGAACGTGAAGAGCTCGGGCGGGAAGGCCACGAAGGACTGCTTCGTGAACGCCAGCGGCACGACAAAAGCGATCGGCAGCACGAGCGCCAGAACCACGGCCCAGGTGTACGCCTTCAGGCCGAAACCACCCTCGGCACGCTCTGGTCCGCGCGAGAACGACAGCTTGCCCGCCAGACGTCCGATCCCGATGAGCACAGGCAAGGTGCGCCCGCCTGCCCCGCTGCGTCGCTCCGGCGCCTCTCCCGCGAGCGACGACAGCCCCACGACCCGGTCGTAAATGTAGAACACGACGATGGAACACAGCAGCAGCACGGTCGAGAGCGCACCGGCAAAGCGCAGGTCGAACAGTTCGAGCACCGACGAGATGACGAGCTGGGCAACCATCGACTCGCGCGGCGACCCGAGCAGGGCCGGCACGATGAAGAAGCCGAGACTGGAGATGAAGACAAGCAGCCCGGCGGCTGCCGCGCCCGGCCCCGACAGCGGCAGGAAGACGGTGAAGAAGCCGGTGGCGCGATCCGCACCGAGGGTTTGCGCAGCCTGCACGAGTTGCATGTTGATGCCGCGCATGATCGGCAGCATGGTCATGACCGCGAGCGGCAACATGGCGTGCACCATGCCGATCAGCACGCCGGTGAGCGACGGTGCAAGCGTTCCAGCGCTATCGATCAGCCCGAGATGCGTTGCCACGACGGTGAGCAGACCGGTCTTCGACAGCAGCAGCATCCACGCATAGGTCTTGACGAGGTAGCTCGTCCAGAACGGCAACACGATCCACAGCAGCCAGCGCTCGCGCGAGCGCGCGGAGAGCCGGGCCAGCAGGTAGGCCACGGGATAGCCGAGCAGCACGGAGAGTGCCGCCGTGAGAAAGGCAATCCAGAAGGTCGACGCCAGCACTTTGACGTAGACCGCCGAGTGCGTCATGCGGGCGAATTGGGCGACGGAAAGCACACCGTCGCCATCGTAGAGTCCGCCTTGCAGAATCTCGACGACCGGCACGATGAAGAACACGGCGAGGAACAGCAACGCGGGCAAGGCCGGGAGCCACCGGGCCAGATGCCGCGGCGAGGCAATACGTGCCCCCGCCTGAGGCAGGCGTTGAACTAGCCACATGGCAAATACTCCTGAAGCGGATAACTTGCGTCGAACGCCTGGGGCTGTCGACGGCGTCGATGGATCGGCTCAGCGCGTGAGCAACGTGGCGCGCCCGTGATCCCAGGCGAGCCCCACGCGCTCGCCCACGCGCGGGGTCAGGTCACGGGGGCAGCGCACGGTGAAGTCGGTAGCGCCGCTGGGGGTGCCGTCCGGATGCCCGGCGCCCTGCCCCAGCGACACGATGGCGCGCGTGTCGGAACCGAGGAAGACGACCTCCCGGATGGTGCCCGCCAGCGCGCCGTCCTCAGGTGACGTGAGTCGCGCCGCTTCCGGGCGCACGAGCAAGCTCGCCGAGCCGGCCGCTGGCAGATCGGGACTCGGGCCGATGGGCACGAGCCGACTGCCGACACGCAACGCGACGCGCCCGTCGATCAGCCGCTCGACCACGCCGTCGAGCAAGTTGGAGTGGCCGAGGAAGTCGGCGGCGAAACGCGTGGCCGGACGATCGTACAACTGCGCAGGTGTGCCGATCTGTTCGATCCGCGCCTGATTCATCAGGCAGATCCGGTCGGAGAGCGTGAGCGCTTCGTCCTGATCGTGGGTCACGTAGATGAACGTTGCGCCCAACTCCTGATGCAGGCGACGGATTTCCATTTGCATGTGCTCGCGCAACTTCTTGTCGAGGGCGCCGAGCGGCTCGTCGAGCAGAATGATCGACGGACGGAACGCAAAGCAGCGCGCCAGCGCGATGCGTTGCTGCTGGCCGCCCGACAGCTCCGACGGCAGACGCTGCGCGAAGGCCTGCATCTTGACCATCGCGAGCGCCGCGTCGACGGCCGGGGCCAGCTCGGCACGCGGCAGCTTGCGCATGCGCAGGCCGTACGCCACGTTCTCCCAGACGGTCATGTGCGGGAAGAGCGCGTAGCTCTGGAAGACCATCCCGATACCCCGTTTGCCCGGCGCGTCATGCGTGGCATCGCGGCCGTCGATCAGCAGTTGACCGGCACTGGGCTCGACGAGCCCGGAGATCATCTGCAGCAACGTGGTCTTGCCCGAGCCGGATGGCCCGAGCAACGTGAGGAATTCCCCTGCCGCGACCCGGAGGTCGGTCGGCAGAAGCGCGGGGGTCTCGCGGTACGTCTTGGCAAGACCGATGGTTTCCAGTTTGGTACTCATGTTCGACGCTTCCTGCTCCTTGGTTCCGGACGCCTTACGACAACAGCCATGCGTTGAAACGCTCGGTGGCCTTGGTGCGGTTCTCGGCCCACCACTGCGGGCTGGGCAAGCGCATGCCCTTGAGGTTGGCCGGTGCCGTGGGCAGCAACGGTGCGCGCTCTTTCGGAATGCCTTCGAATGCCTTGAGGTTGGTCGGGCCGTAGGCCAGGTCCTGCGTGATGAGCGCCTGACGCGCCGGATCGCCGCAGAAGCGCACGAACTGCTTCGCGAACTCGGCGCGCGGCGTGCCCTTCGGAATGCCCCACCCTTCGATGGAATACAGCCCCTGGTTCCAGACGATCTTCACCGGCGCCTTGTTGTCGATGGCAGCCTGCGCACGACCGTTCCACGTCGACATCATGTCGACGTCGCCGCTCTGGATCGCCTGCATGGCTTGCGCACCCGAGGTCCACCAGAGATTGATGTGCGGCTTGATCTTGTCGAGCGATTTGAATGCGCGATCGAGGTCGAGCGGGTACAGCTTGTCGATGGGCACGCCGTCGGCCATGAGCGCTTGCTCGAGTGTGTCGAGCGGGCTGCGGCGCAGCGAACGGCGGCCCGGGAAGCGCTTCACGTCCCAGAAGTCGGCCCATGTCTGCGGCGCCTCTTTCGGGAATTTATCGGCGCGATAGGCCAGCACGGTCGAGTAGACGTCGACCCCCAGCCAGTCGGGCGTGACGGCCTCGGGCATGATGCCCGGGAAGTCGGCAGCCTTCATGCCGATGGGCTCGAGGAAGCCCTTCGACTCGAGATAGGGAATGTCGGCCGAGAGCGTGAGCGTCGTGACGTCCCACACGAAGTTCTTCGTCTGCACCATCGCCGCGAACTGGGCGACCGGCTGCGAATCGCGCGCCACGCTCACCACCTTGATACCGGTGGCTTTCTCGAACGGATCGTAGAACGCGCGGCGGTAGGCTGCCGTGTACGGACCCCCCGGATCGGAGACGATCAACTGGCGGGCCTGTGCGAAGGCCGTACGCGACGCGGCGAGCGGCAACGCGCTCGCAAGTGCAGTGGCGCCTGCCATTTGCATCAGGCGGCGGCGGGACGGATTTTGCGGGTCGTGCGGGTGAGACATGGAAAACTCCGCTAGCGTGTGGACAGACGCGACGCGCATGTCCTGTTCTGGTGGCCGACCGGCGTCACGATGCGCGAGGCTGCGAACGATTCGTGACGCCGGACGGCGAACGTCTTCAGACGATGCCGCTGAAGCCTCAGGCCTTCGCGGCCTCCGCCTTGGCTGCGCGCTTGGCAAAGAACGCGGCCATCATGCGTGCCGGCTCTCCCGATTCGTACGATTCGCGCTGGATACGCATGCCGGCTTCGATGGCATCCTGGAACGTGCCTTCGGTCATCTCACGGAAACGCTGCTTGTCGAGACGCATCGCCACAGGCGGCTTTTCGGCGAGTTCCGACGCGATTTCCAGTGCCTTGTCGAACACTTTCTCCTCAGGCACGAGGTGGTGAATGAGGCCGAGGCGGTGGCACTCGTCGGCTTCCATCAGACGGCCCGTGAGCGTGAGCTCGATCGTGCGCGACAGGCCCAGCATGTGATTCATGATCCACGGGCCCGTGGTGCTGGCGATACCGGCGTTGATCTCGGGCTGCCCCATGCGCACGCCCGGATGACCGACGCGAATGTCGCCGAGCAGCGAGACCTGGAACGCCGATCCTGCGGCGGTGCCGTTGAGCGCCATGACCAGCGGCTTCTTCAGGCTACGGATCACGTCGTAGTAATGCTCCCAGCCCTTGATCCATTCGATGGCCGTGTCGCCGTCGAAATGCTTGGCCTCCGCAAGATCCTGACCGGCCGAGAACGCGCGCCCCGCGCCGGTCATGATGACGGCCGCCACGTTGTCGTCGGCGTTGAACCGCTCAAGCGCCGCGATGATCAGTTCGCGCATGGCGATGGTCCAGGCGTTGAGCGCCTGCGGACGGTTCAACGTAATCACGGCGACCTTGCCGACCTGCGTGAACAGAACTTCCTGCTCCGTTTGCTTACCTGTCTCGCTCATTTCAACTCCAAGGGCGCGCACGCGTGACATCACGCATGCATTGAGTGGATGACGATGTCCGCCGGTATACCGACGTCACACCCCCAACGATTCACCACTAAACAGTTATTTCACTGCGATAACTGTTATCTGAGTGAAATATAGTTATTTCAAAAAAATGGCGCAAGTCGAATCGCTTCAGGGTTTACCTCAAGCGGTTGCACCTTTGGTGTCGGCGTCACGACGTCGATCGACGTGTCCGACAGACGAAAAAAAAGCAGCCCGTCGGGGCTGCTTGTCGTTTGAGAATCGGCAACGATCACACGGGATCGCTGGTGGTTTGCGGCAGGGGCACCGCGCGACGGTTGCGCCGCGTCAGCGTCCCTCTTTGCGCTTGCGCATGCGCCGTATCGCCTGCAACTGCGCCACGGCTTCGGCGAGTTCGGCTTGCGCCTTGGCGTAATCGATGTCGCCCGTCTGCTGGTCGAGCAACGCTTGCGCTTCCTCGCGCGCGCGTTCGGCGCGGGCCTGATCGAGGCTGTCGGCCCGCATGGCCGTGTCGGCCAGCACCGTCACGCGGTCGGGCTGGATCTCCACGAAGCCGCCTGCGATGTACAGATAGGTTTCGGCGCCGTCGGGCGATTCAATGCGCACCGTGCCCGGACGCACCCCGGTCAACAACGGCGTGTGGCCGGGCAACACGCCCAGCTCGCCCTGCGCCCCGGGGACCTCCACGAAACGGGCTTCCCCCGAAAAGATCGAGCGCTCAGTGCTCACGACGTCCACCATGAGTAATGGCATGGATGACTTTTCTCCCTGTGATACCGCGCAATACGGGGCAACTCAGCCCGTATCGCAAAACATTTCCGGGCGCTGTCGTCGCGCCCTATCCATCGAGTCGAGGTCGAGGCACGCGCACCGTCATGCCTCGCCGACATCACAACGTCCGTGGCGGCGCCACGCCCAGATCGCCGGCCATCTTCATGAGCGACTCCCAGATCGGCGTCGTCAGGTCGACGTGATCGTGATGCTTCTTGCGATTATCCGCTTCGTACTCGCCCGGATACTGCACCCGATCGAAGCCCGGCTGCGGCGGACACGACGTCAGGTAATCGATGAACGCCTCCACTTCGTGGGAACGCCACGTGGCCGCGAAGTCGACCTGCGGATTGAGCACGATGGCGAACATGTTGTTCGTCGCCACCCCCGCACGCGGATGTTCCGGCTGGATCGTGCCGCCGCCCGACAGCACGCCCGCGAGCAACTCCGTCACGATGCCCAGCGCGTACCCCTTGTGCGCACCGAACGGCAGCAATGCCCCGAACGGCTCGGTGAAGAGCACATTCGGATCGGTGGACGGATGGCCGTAGCCGTCGATCAACGATCCCGGCGGCGCCTGCTTGCCTTCGGCCGCCAGCACGCGTGCCTTGTTGATGGCGATCGCGCTGGTCGCCATGTCCACCACGAGCGGCGGACGGTTGTTCGGCAGCGGCCCCGCGAAGCACAACGGATTGGTCGTCAGGCGCGGCTCGGACCCGCCATACGGCGCGACCATCGGCTGACGGTTCGTCACGTTCGTGAACGCCATGAATACCAGCCCCTGATGCGCGCACATCTCGCCATACTGCCCCATGCGACCGAGGTGATGGCTGTTGCGCAAGGTCAGAATGGCGACGCCTTTGTCGAAAGCCCGCGCGATGGCATGCTCCAGCACGAACTTGCCCACGTGCTGGCCAAAGCCGCGGTTGCCTTCGTACAGCAACAGGTTGCCGTGATCGGTGAGCACGGTCGGCCGACCGGTCGGATTGACCTGTCCGTCGTCGAGCACCTTGCGGTACGTCGGCAGAATCGAGAGCCCGTGGCTCGCATAGCCCACGCGGTCGGACTCGACCAGATGCTGCGCCACGTCGAACGCGATGTCATCGGGCACACCTTGCGCGAGCAATAGCTGCTTGCCGAAGCCGACGGCGTCTTTCAGAGGGATTCGCATGTTGACTCCTTGTTCGGGCACACCGGATTACAACCAGCCCAGCCAGCGCCAGTAGGTCGCGGCGAAGAGCAGGAGCAACGCGTAGCCGACGATGGTAATCACGACGCCCACCCGCGCGAATTGCTTCGCGGTGAAGGTGTCGGTACCCAGACACACCATGTTCTGCGGCGCGTTGATCGGCAGGATGAAACCGAAACTCACCGTGAAGCCGAGCAGCATCGTCATGCCCAACCGGTTGAAATCGCCCGGCAGGGTTTGCAGGACCGCAATCAGAATCGGCAGCATGGCCGACGTCAACGCCGTGGCGCTCGCGAAGCCGAGGTGAATCAGGATCAGGAAGGCCGCGAGAATGGCGAACACCCAGAGCGTCGGGAGCGAATCGAGGCCCGTGGCGGCGACGACATGATTCCCCAGCCACTGCCCGGCCTGCGTGGTCAGCAATGCCGTACCGAGACTGATCCCCACCCCGAACACGATGACCGTGCCCCAGGGAATGCGCGTCTGCACTTCCTTCCACGTCATGACACCGAAGCGCGGCAGCATCAGCACCACCAGACCGACATACGTGACCGAAGTGGTATCGAAGCGGTGCAACTTGCCTTCCGTCGCCCAGAACAGCAGCAGGCCGATCGACACGGCGAGCAAGCGCTTCTGCGCACTCGTCATCGGGCCCATCTCCCGCAGTTGCGCTTCGACGGCCTCCTTGCCGCCGGCGATGGCGTCGGCCTCGGGCGGCATCATCTTGAGCACGAGCACCACCAGAATCACCGACATGATGATGGCCCACGGCGCACCGGCGACGAGCCATTCGGCCCACGTGATACGGTCGCCCAACATCTTGTCCATGAAGCCGACAGTGAGCAGGTTCTGCGCCGCTGCGGTCTGAATACCGACGTTCCAGATACTCGTTGCCTGCGCCACGATGATCATCACGCCCGCAGCGATGTTCGAGCGCTTGTCCACACCGAACGCGGCGATCACGCCCATCATGATCGGCACCACGCAGGCGCTACGTGCAGTGGCACTCGGCACGACGAGCGAGAGCAGGATGGTCACGGCAATGGCACCGACCATGACGCGTCGCGTGCTGGTGCCGATCCTGGACAGCGTGACGAGCGCGATGCGGCGGTCGAGCCCGGTCAGGGTCATGGCCGCAGCGATGAACAAGGCGCCGGCCACCAGCGCGAGTGCGGAGTTCGAAAAACCCGCGAGCGCCATGCTGATGGCCCGCGATGTGCCGTATTCGACACTGGGGTCCTGGATGGTAGGTGCCGTGCCCACGAGGAAGGCCATCAACGACGTGATGATGATGGCACTGGCTTCGTAGGAGACGGCTTCGGTGATCCACACGACCACCGCGAAGGCGAGAATCGCCAGCATGCGGTGTCCCGCGACAGGCAAGTCGTCGGGCATGGGGATCAGGAGCACGGCGATCATCACGATCACAGCGGCAATCAAACCGATGGGAATCGCTTTTTTCTGGGGAGGGCTTTGCACAGAAACTTCAGGCGTGCTCATAGGGGGCTCCAGAACGGAATGGCATGCCGGTAGCCGGCATGTCGTGAGGAAATGCCACGCTTGAACTGCGGGTTAATCCTACCCGCATTGATCTTGGCGAGGCAAGCGCGAGAGAAAGACATACGCCGCCGAGCGCAGGCGCACGTGGCGTGGCGTGCTGCCAGTCGGGGCGTAGTCGAAAGCGTGCTGCACCGGTCCGTGCGTGCGGGGCACACCGACGGGCGCTCAACGCGGCAATGCGCGCAGCGGATACACCGGCCTGACCGGGAGTCGGGATTCGAGTGCCGGCATGCGACGCGGGGGTGCGTCGCCCGGCCTAGAAGTGAAGTCCGAAGTATTCGGGAGAACCAACGAAAAGCTGTGTGCTCAATACCGGGCTGGAGAGCGCACGATGCCAGACAGTCTGATAGAGCCCTGTCAGCCCCGCCCGCGGACCGGTAATGATGCCGTCCGTGGACGCCGTCACACCGGCGTTGCCGAGTGTGTTCCCAAGCATCTTGCCGCTCACGATGATCGGCTCGGATGCCCAGGCACCGGCTTCCTCGAACACGTCGTGCCACGGTAACGGCGCCACATTGACGAGCGCAGCAGGCGGCGACCCCGGTGGGGAGAAGGCCGGCGGTCGGGCCGCACGCTTCGCGCGCGCGGCCCGCGACGGCCGGGTGCCGTGCCGGGAACTCGCTGTCGTGGCTGTCTTGCTTGCCGAGGCACCGGATTGCAGCCCGGTACCCGGCGAATTCGCAGCATGTGCCGATGCCGGAATCCAGAAGCAACACCACAACGCCAGCGCCAGTGCGGCGCCCAAGGGGCGGAAGAGCGACTTCGTCATGACATCCTCGCGTGCCGGCGGTAAGTCCCGCCTGTCCTGACCTAGTTAGAGCAACTTTCGGACCACGAGCAACAACTTGTTGATTCTTATGCACTTCCATTTCCACCGTTCGCGTAACGCCGAGTTCATTTCCGAGAAGTGTTTCATTTCAGAAACACCCGGCAGCCGCGATTGCGTCGTCGGTGACACGCGATGAATGACCTCATGGGCCAGTCTTCGCCTTCGCCGGTGAAGCGTTGATCGACTTTCGACGCCTTCGATTTTCATCCCGCGTTTCGTCTGGCGCATTGACATGCATCAAGCAAAGTGCACGACCGTGCGAAAACCCGAATTGACGGCCAACATTCCTTATGGGGCATGAATCCAGGCGGATATCGCCGAGCGCGATGTCGGACACGTCCGAAAAAACAGGCAAAGCGAGCGCACGGCCGACGAGGTCGCGACGTCTCTGGCACAATCGTTCAACCCAATTTGACGACCTTCATCGTCGGTGCACGCATGGTGATGCGAACCGGCAAGTGCGTCGCCCGACTTACAGGAGTCAGCAATGCCCCAGTTCGATGTGGATCTTTTCGTGATCGGTGCCGGTTCGGGCGGTGTGCGTGCCGCACGCGTCGCAGCGCAATACGGTGCCCGCGTGAAAGTGGCTGAAGAGTTCCGCGTCGGCGGCACCTGCGTGATTCGCGGCTGTGTGCCGAAGAAGTTGCTGGTTTATGCAAGCCGGTTCGCGGATGAATTCGAAGACGCCGCCGGGTATGGCTGGCAAGTGCCCTCGCCCCGCTTCGACTGGACCACACTCATCGAGCGCAAGGACAGCGAAATCGCGCGCCTCGAGAACATCTACCGAACCAACCTCGAACGTGCCGGCGCCGAGCTCGTTGAAGCGCGCGCCGTCGTGGAAGGGCCGCACACGGTGGTATTACCCGCCACGGGCGAGCGTATTACCGCACGCAATATCTTGATTGCCACCGGTGGCAAACCGGCAGACCAGCCGCATTTCGTCGGACGCGAACACGCGATCTCATCCAACGAGGTCTTTCATCTCGAGTCGCTGCCGAAGCGCATCACGGTGATCGGCGGCGGCTACATCGCACTGGAATTTGCCGGCGTGTTTGCCGGTCTCGGATCGAAAGTCACCGTGGTCCACCGTGGCCCGCACCTGCTTCGCGGGTTCGATGAAGAGGTACGAACGACGCTGGAGGCAGCGTACCGCGAGCGCGGCATCGAGGTGGTGCTCGAACGCACGGTGGAACGCGCTGACAAGGTGGGGGATCAGCTGCTCATCACGCTGTCTGACGGCAGCAAGCATGAGACCGACGTGCTGTTGAGCGCCGCCGGCCGCGTGCCGTACACGCAAGGCCTCGGGCTGGCGGCGAGCGGTGTGGCGCTCAACGACAAGGGCGCCGTCATCGTCGACGAATTCTCGCGCACCAACGTGCCGTCGATCTTCGCAGTGGGCGACGTGACCGATCGCGTCAACCTCACGCCGATGGCGATTCGCGAGGGACAAGCCTTTGCCGACACCGTGTTCGGCGAACGCACGACACGCGTCGACCACAAGTTGATCCCGACGGCCGTCTTCAGCACGCCGGAAATCGGCGTCGTCGGCCTGACCGAAAGCGACGCGCGCGCGCAGTATCCGCAGCTCAAAGTCTTCAAGGCATCGTTCCGCCCGCTGAAGGCGACACTCTCCGGACGCGCCGAGAAGATCCTGATGAAATTGCTGGTGGATGGCGCAACCGACAAGATCGTCGGTGCGCACATGGTGGGCGATCACGCGGGCGAGCAAGTGCAACTCCTCGGTGTGGCCTTGTCGATGGGTGCCACGAAGGCCGATTTCGATCGCACCCTCGCGGTTCACCCGACCGCCGCCGAGGAATGGGTGACGATGCGCACGCCGGTGGCCTGATCGCCTTACAGCCCGTGATACCAGACGCCGAAGATCGCGATGGGTGTGAGCGCAAGCAGCAGCACGCGCCACACGGGGGCGAACCATCGCGAGCGCGGCGCGTCGAGCACCGTACGCGCCTTCGGCCAGATGCATCCCCCGACAAAAAGCGCCACACACAGCCCGCCCGCCGGCATCATCAGATTCACGGTCACGTAGTCCATGAGATCGAAGATCGTGCGGTCGAAAAGGCGCACGTCGCGCCATAGGCCGAAGGAAAGTGCCGACGGCACGCCAAGGCCGAAGGTGGCCGCGAAAACGGTGGTGACCGCCGGACCACGACGCCATTGATACTCGTCGATCAGGAAGGCCGTCACCGGTTCGAACAGGGATACCGCAGATGTGAGCGCGGCGAACAGAAGCAGCAGGAAGAACGCCACCGCTACGGCGTGACCGAGCGGCATCTGGGCGAAGATGGCGGGCATGGTGATGAAAGTCAGACCAGGCCCCGCGTCAGGCGCGACGCCGAAGGCAAAGACCGCAGGGAGAATCATCAGGCCCGCAAGACAACATGCCAGCGTGGCAAGCGTTGCCACCCAGACGGCCGAACTCGCCAGACGCGCATCTTTCGGCAGATACGAGCCGTAGGCGACGATCATGCCGGCGCCAAGCGACAGCGAAAAGAACGCCAGCCCCAGCGCCTCGAGCAAGGTGTCGCCAGAGATCGGCGAGAAATCCGGGGTGAGGAACCACGCCACACCGGCCATTGCGCCGGGCAGCGTCAGTGCCCGCGCGATGACCAGAAGCATCAGGACGAATAGCGCCGGCATGAGCCATTTGCCGGCACGTTCGATGCCCTTCTGCACGCCGGCGGCAACGATGGCGGCCGTCAAGGCGAGAAATACCGCCATGCTGACGAGCGACGCCACGGGATCGCCGATGAACGACGAGAAGTCGCTGACAAGCCGTGTGGTGTCGTCAGTCAGCAGCGCGCCGGTGACCGCGCGCCACAAATACGCCACGGTCCAGCCACCGACCACCACGTAAAAGGACAGGATAGCGAAGGCATTGAACGTGGCGATGCGCCCAATCCACGCCCAGCGGCGTCCGCCCAACATCCGCAGTGCCGTGGTGATGGACTTGCCCGTCAAGCGGCCGACGGTCATCTCGGCAAGCAGCAGCGCCACGCCGAGGGTGAGTACACAGCCGAGATAAACGGCGAGAAATGCGCCGCCCCCCTGTTGGCCCACCACGTAAGGAAACTTCCACACCGCGCCAAGGCCGACGGCGGATCCGGCGGCGGCCAGTACGAAGCCCAGCCGCGAGCCCCAGGTGCCCCGGGGCGCAGTGCCGGCCGGGTCGGCGGAATCGGCACCTGCCACGCGTGCCGGGTTGGATGAATTGGGTCGAAGAGACACGGACTTCCTCCGGAAATTGGCCGGAAAGTCTACGTGTGAAACGGGCTTATTTCCTTGGGAAAGCGCTCAAACTGATCGGGAGCTTCGAGGGGAACGGGGCAACCAAGGTCCCGAACCCTGACCGACACCAGGCGCTCAATGACCGAGCGCCACCTCACCCGCGGACGCAGAACGACTACCGGGCGTGGGCGGATTGCTCTCACCGCGATAGGCGAACACCACCGAGAACTTTGTCGTGTCGCCTTCGTTGCGACCTGCTGCGTGGAACAGGCCACTATGAAACAGGACGACGTCGCCCTGCGCCAGTTCCACCTGTTTGCCACGAGCGACAAGTGGTTGATTGTCCGGCTCGTCGGGACGCAGGAAATCCAGCGAATCGAGCTGGTGCGGCTTGAGGTGCTCGCGATGCGAGCCAGGGATGAAGCGAAGTGCGCCGTTCGCACGCGTTTCCGGACCCAAGGCGAGCCAAACCGAAATCAGCGAATTCTGCGGGAACGACCAGTAGCGGATATCGCGGTGCCAACCGGTTGCCGTGCCGAAATGCGGATGCTTGGTCATCACGCAGTTATGGTGTGCCAGCGTAAGCACCACGTCTTCACCGAAGATTTGCGCCAGCGACTCGATCAGATCCGGGCGCGTGGCCCAGTGACGCAAGGCATCGCCCCGATCATAGGCCTTGAGCAGGCGGCGCACCGTCTGACCGCCCTCGGCGTCTCGCGACTGCGGAGCGCCGGCGTAGCCGACATCGGCCTCGAACTCGAGCGGCAGCGTTGCCGACGCCAGTTGCGCTCGAGCATCGGCCAGAATCGCCTCGCAGTCGGCCTGCGCCACATAGTGCGGGAGAATCAGATAACCGTCGTTACGGAAGGTTTCGAGTTGCGATGCGGTAAGCGCCATGATGGTCGGCGAAGCAAGCAGGATTCTGAGCGTTGAGGGGAAATTCGTTGACGTTACTACAAATTCGGTAGAACCGATGCGACGTTGGCGGGACACCGGGCCATGGCAATGCGCGCGGGCGTCAGGCGGCGCGTTTGCGTCGTCGTGGCGGTAATTCGGCGGCGGGGTTGCGTTCGGGCTTCGGCTCGGGCTGAGGCACGTCGGTGCCGGGCAGCGAGGCTTGTGGATTGCCCATGGGGCGCGGCGTATCGACTACGCTGCGCAGGCGATCGAGTTCGCGCGTGAGCTTCGCCAGTTGGTACTCGAGCTGGCAGTTTCGGCGGTAAAGCGTACGCATCTTCTGGCTAAGTGCCTGCGTCTGCGTCCAATACTCCGGATACATGACGAAGCGCCCATCCGGACGCTCGACGACGCCCAGCCCGCTCTGTCCCATCACATCGATGGTCTCCAGCGCGTAGCGTCGAACCTTTTTTACCGTACCTGCCGCCATTTATTTCCTACAGTCCCAGCCTGAGAGAGTCAGGCGCGGCATTTTGCCATGAATTCGGTCTGACCGGGCGGCAAACCCCTCCCCGGCCGGACATTTATTTTCGCCCGACGCCCCCGCCACACGGGGCTGTGCGTCAAATCTGCCGGGATCGGAGCGTATTCCACGGGGATAACACGGCCAAACCACCACAAACGTCGTGCCGCCTTGCCGACACAACGGGTGCGTCAATGCTTCGGCGTCTTGCCCGTATCGATCGACACCGGATCACTGGCAGGAAAGGTCTCCTCCAGGCCCTTGTCGAGTCGCTTCGACTCCGCAGGCCGGGACGCCGGAACACGCTTGGGCTTGTCGATCTCGATGGAAACGGGGTCGCTCGCCGGAAACGTCTCCTCGAGCGCTTCGTCGAGGTCGCGTTCCACAGCGTCCTCCTTGTGGGGATGCCGTGAGCCGGGCTTGCGCGTTGGGGTATCGCTCATCAAGTCCTCCGCTGGTGAAGGCCGCACCGAAGCGCAGTCGATGCCCCTACTATACCGCGAGCCGCGTACCTCGGGGCCGAAGCGGCATTCAGCATCGCACGGACTCGAGCCAGGCCATCACCGTCCGCCGTCGTCCGCCCCGACTCGCCCGCCGCCAGGCGCGCCGTGACTCTCCCACGGTACGTCCCTGCGTCACGCAGCGGGTGTGAGACGCTCGCGGTGCCGCACCAGTGCCTCGCGCACGAGCGCGTGCATGTCGTCGGCCGCCGGCGTGTCCGTCATCGCCAGAATCTGGGCACGCATGCGCGGATCCCAGAACTTGTGCAGATGCGCGGCCACTTCGCCGAGCGCTTCTTCGCGATCGGGCAACGATTCGAAGAAATCGGCCACGCGATTGGCCATGCGCACCAGGTTATTGCCATCCATCTGAAGTCTCCCGCGCCAACATGGCGGTCAGAGGCGCTCGTCGAGCGCCGCCCCGCCGGTATAAATCACGCACTGTTCACCTCGCACGAAGCCCACGAGCGCCACCCCCGCCGCCGCCGCCGTGCGCACGGCCAGCGCCGTTGCCGCCGAGACGGCCGCCACCATCGGAATACCCACCTGCGCCGCCTTCTGCACGATCTCCACGCTCGCCCGGCTGGTCATGAGCACGAACCCGCTGTCGAACGCCCGCCCCTCGCGCGCGAGCGCGCCAATGAGCTTGTCGAGCGCGTTGTGTCGACCAACGTCTTCGCGAAGGCAGAGAATGTCGCCCTGCGGCGAACACCAGGCCGCACCATGCACCGCGCCCGTGACTTCGTTGAGCGCCTGATGGCGGCCAAGTCCGTCGTATGCCGCAGCCAGCGCGGCATGCGTCACCCGCAGCGGCTCGCCAGCACTGGGCAGCGGACGCAGCACCTGATCCAGACTCTCCGTGCCGCACAGTCCGCAACCGGTACGTCCCGTGAGGTTGCGGCGACGCTCCTTGAGCCCCGCGAATGCGCGCGACGACACTTCCAGATGCGCGGTAATTCCCAGCGCTGTCGCCGACACATCCACTCCATAGCATTCGCGCCGGTCGTTCAGAATGCCTTCCGACAGCGCGAACCCCAGCGCGAAATCCTCGATATCGGCCGGGGTCGCGAGCATCACGACATGGGAGATGCCATTGAATTCCAGCGCGACGGGGACCTCTTCAGCGAGGGCATCGTCCGCCTGCTCCCACGCGCCACGGCGAAAACGCCGCACAGTGAAACTGGCGTGCGGCGCGAGGCTTTCAGGATCGATGGCCGTCGGGGCCACATCGCACACCGGGGCGGCCACATCGCTGTCGGCCGGCGCACCGGTGCGCTCCGCCAAGGCGCTGCTACGATCGCCCACGACGCTGGATGGATCGGACGGGTTGGACATCGTCAAACGTTGACTCCACTTCTCTGTTCACTCGTCACCCCCTACTTCGCCGGTACCGGCTGGGAAGTTCCAGGGGTGCCAGGGGTGCCACGGGCCGCATCGAGCAGTTCCAGCTGCGTGCGGTTGAAGGTCGAATACTTTGCCTGCCACGCCGAGGGCTGCACCACCGGCATCACCTGGACGGCCGTCACCTTGTACTCGGGACAATTGGTCGCCCAGTCCGAGTTGTCGGTCGTGATCACGTTCGCCCCCGACTCCGGGAAATGGAACGTGGTGTACACGACGCCCGGTTGCATGCGCTCGCTGATCACCGCGCGCAGCACCGTCTCGCCCGCCCGGCTCTGGATGCCGACCCAATCGTCGTCCTTGATGCCCCGCTCCTGGGCGTCGTGCGGATGAATCTCGAGCCGGTCTTCGTCGTGCCAGTGAACGTTGTGCGTGCGGCGTGTCTGCGCCCCGACATTGTATTGCGAGAGGATACGCCCCGTGGTGAGCAGCAGCGGGTAGCGCGGTGTCACCTTCTCGTCCGTCGCCACGTAGCGCGTGATGATGAACCGTCCCTTGCCGCGCACGAAGGCGTCCACGTGCATGATGGGCGTGCCGTCCGGCGCCTCGTCGTTGCACGGCCATTGCAGGCTGCCCGCTTCGTCGAGACGCGCATAGCTCACGCCGTGGAAGGTCGGGGTGAGCCGCGCGATCTCGTCCATGATCTCGGACGGATGCGCGTATGGCATGTCGTACCCGAGACGCTTGGCCAGCGCGATCGTCACTTCCCAGTCCGCCATGCCCGGCAGCGGCGCCATCACCCGGCGCACGCGCGAGATACGGCGCTCGGCATTGGTGAAGGTGCCGTCCTTTTCGAGGAAGGTCGTGCCCGGCAGCAGTACGTGGGCGTACTTCGCCGTTTCGTTCAGGAAGATGTCCTGCACGACGATGCACTCCATCGCCTCCATCGCTGCCGCCACATGCTGGGTATTCGGATCGGACTGAACAATATCCTCCCCCTGGCAATACAACCCCTTGAAGCTGCCGTGAATGGCCGCGTCGAACATGTTCGGGATTCGCAGCCCCGGTTCGGCCTGCAGCGCCACGCCCCATGCGTCTTCGAATTGCGCACGCACCAGCGTGTCGGACACATGCCGGTAACCCGGCAACTCGTGCGGGAACGACCCCATGTCGCACGACCCCTGCACGTTGTTCTGTCCACGCAACGGGTTCACGCCCACGCCTTCGCGCCCGACGTTGCCCGTGGCCATCGCCAGGTTGGCAATGCCCATGACCGTCGTCGATCCTTGCGCATGCTCTGTTACGCCAAGGCCGTAATAGATCGCCGCATTGCCGCCCGTCGCGTACAGGCGAGCCGCACCGCGAATCTGATCGGCGGGCACACCGGTCACGATCGACACGGCTTCCGGCGAATTCTCCGGCAGCGCCACGAAGTCGCGCCACTGGGCGAACGCACGGTCTTCGCAGCGCTCGGCGATGAACGCGTCGGCCAGCAACCCCTCGGTCACGATCACATGCGCAATGGCATTGACCATCGCCACGTTGGTGCCCGGGCGCAACGGCAGGTGATACGCCGCCTTCACGTGCGGCCCGTCGACGATGTCGATCCGGCGTGGATCGATCACGATCAGCTTCGCCCCTTCACGCACCCGACGCTTGAGCCGCGAGGCGAAGACCGGATGGCCGTCGGTCGGATTCGCGCCCATCACGAGAATGACGTCGGCATGCTCGATCGATTTGAACGTCTGCGTGCCGGCGGACTCGCCGAGCGTCTGCTTCAGTCCGTAGCCGGTCGGTGAATGACACACGCGCGCGCAGGTGTCGACGTTGTTGTTGCCGAACGCCGCACGCACGAGCTTCTGCACGAGATACGTTTCCTCGTTGGTACAGCGCGACGACGTAATGCCGCCGATCGCGTCGCGCCCGTATTTGGCCTGAAGGCGACGGAATTCCGAAGCCGCATAGTCGAGCGCCTCGTCCCACGACACCTCGCGCCACGGATCGGTGATCTTGCTGCGGATCATCGGCTTCGTGATGCGTTCCTTGTGTGTGGCATAGCCCCAGGCAAAGCGCCCCTTCACGCAGGCATGGCCTTCGTTCGCACGACCGTCCTTGTACGGCGTCATGCGCACGACGTCTCCGCCCTTCATCTCCGCCTTGAACGCACACCCCACGCCGCAGTACGCACACGTCGTCACCACGGCGTGCTCGGGCTGCCCCATCTCGATGACGGTCTTCTCCTGCAGCGTCGCCGTCGGACACGCACTCACGCACGCGCCGCACGACACACACTCCGAATCCATGAACGGCTGGTCCTGCCCGGGCGAGACACGCGCTTCGAAGCCGCGTCCGGAGATCGTGAGCGCAAAGGTGCCCTGCGTCTCCTCGCAAGCGCGCACGCAGCGATTGCAGACGATGCACTTCGACGGGTCATACGTGAAATACGGATTCGATTCGTCCTTCGCGCTGTGGATGTGATTCTCGCCGTCGAAGCCGTAGCGCACTTCGCGCAGCCCCGTCACGCCGGCCATGTCCTGCAATTCGCAGTCGCCATTGGCGGCGCAGGTCAGGCAATCGAGCGGGTGATCGGAGATGTAGAGCTCCATCACGTTGCGGCGCAGGTCCTGCAGTTTGGGCGACTGCGTGCGCACCTTCATGCCCGCCTCGACAGGCGTGGTGCAAGACGCCGGAAACCCTCGGCGCCCTTCGATCTCGACCAGACACAAGCGGCACGACCCGAAGGGTTCGAGCGAATCGGTGGCACACAGCTTCGGGATGTTGACGTCGTTACCGGCGGCCGCCCGCATGATCGACGTGCCCGCCGGCACGCTCACGGACTGGCCGTCGATTTCCAGCGTGACCTCGACCTGGCTTTCTCGCCGCGGTGTGCCCATGTCCGGACCGTGCCCCGGGGTGACTTGTGCGTTGGGATGGATCATCTGTCGTCCTCCTCGTTGTCTGCCTGCGCCGTGCGTCGTGCGACGTCAACGGGCAATCAGGCAGCTTCGGCGCGCCCGGCGCCATCGGGCAGACCGAAGTCCGCCGGGAAATGTTCAAGTGCGGAGCGCACCGGAAACGGCGTCATGCCGCCCATCGCGCACAGCGACCCCGAGACCATCGTGTCGCACAGGTCGTGAAGCAGCTTCACCTGCCGCGCAGACGTATCGCCGCGCCGGATTCGCTCGATCACTTCCACGCCACGCGTCGACCCGATACGGCACGGCGTGCATTTGCCGCACGACTCGATGGCGCAGAATTCCATCGCGTAGCTGGCAAGCCCCGCCATGTCGGCCGTGTCGTCGTGCACGACCACGCCGCCGTGCCCGACCACCGCGCCCAGCGCGGCGTAGGCCTCGTAGTCCATCGGCACGTCCCACTGGGCTTCGGGCAGATAGGCGCCGAGCGGTCCGCCGACCTGAATGGCCTTGGCGGGACGTCCGCTCGCGGTGCCGCCGCCGAAGTCGTCGAGCAGTGTCCGCAGCGTCACGCCGAACGCCAGTTCGATGAGGCCGCCGCGACGCACGTTGCCCGCGAGCTGTACGGGCAGCGTGCCCTGCGATCGGCCCATGCCATACGCCCGGTAGGCGGCGGCCCCGTTCGCGAAGATGAACGGCACACTCGCCAGCGTGATGACGTTGTTGATGAGCGTCGGTTGCCCGAAGAGTCCCGAGAGCGCCGGAATCGGCGGCTTTGCACGCACCACGCCGCGCTTGCCTTCGAGACTTTCGAGCAGCGCCGTTTCTTCTCCGCAGATGTACGCGCCTGCCGCCTTCGCCACCCGCAATTCGCAGGCGCGACCCGAGCCGAGCACATCGGGGCCGAGCCAGCCCTCGCGCCGCGCCACGGCAATCGCTGCCTCCAGCGCCGCAATGGCGTGGGGATACTCGCTGCGCACGTAGACGATGCCCTCGCTCGCGCCCACGCTCAGCGCCGCAATGATCATCCCCTCGATGAGCAGGAACGGATCGCTCTCCATGACGAGCCGATCGGCGAATGTGCCGGAATCGCCTTCGTCCGCATTGCAGACGACGAACTTGCGCGCCGATTGCGCGCGGCTGACCGTCTGCCATTTGATCCCGGCGGGAAACGCTGCGCCGCCACGCCCTCTCAAGCCGGAATCGAGCACCGTCTGGCACGCGGCCGGCACATCGAGCGCGAGACAGGCGCGCAGCCCGGCGAGTCCGCCGTGGGCCTCGTAGTCCGCCGGATCGAGCGGGTCGGTTACGCCGATGCGCGAGAACGTCAGACGTTGCTGGCGCGCGAGATAGGGAATGGCGTCGACACTTCCGACACACTCGGGCATCGCCGCGTCCCAACTGCCGTCCGGGTCGCCGGTCAGCTTGACGCGTGCGCCGTCTTGCGCCGCACAGGCGGGCCAGCCGCTGTCGAAGAGCGCTGCCACTTGTGCCGCTGTCACATTGCCGTACCCGATGCGCCCCGTCGATGTCTGCACTTCGATCAGCGGTTCGAGCCAGAACAGGCCGCGCGAACCGTTGCGAACGATCTCGACGGCGATGCCTCGCCGCGAGGCTTCCGCAGCGACTGCCGCAGCAACCCGGTCGGCGCCCAGCGCCAGTGCCGAGGAGTCTCGCGGGATGTAGATGCGGCATGAGGTCGGGCTTGCCCTATCAGCCATGACGCCCCTCCTCTTGCCCGGCCGTATTGCCGGCTTGCGCGAGTAAGGCATCGAATCGTGCCGGACTCACCCGGGCATGCAATTCGCCGTTGATCGTCACCGCAGGGGACAGCGCACACTGACCGAGACAGTAGACCGATTCGACGCCCACGCCGTGGCACGATTCGCCATCGATGCGGGCGCCGGTGCACGCCTCGACATGCGCGACGAGCGACTCACCGCCGCGACTTCGGCACGCTTCCGCACGACAGACCTGAACGATGGTCGCCGGTGGCGGCGCACTGCGAAAGTGGTGATAGAACGTGATGACGCCGTGGACTTCGGCGCGGGAGAGGTTCAGGGCCGTGGCGATGGCCGGCACATGCGCCGGATCGACATAGCCTTCGCTGTCCTGCAAGGCATGCAGCAGCGGCAACAACTCGTGTGCGCGGCCGGCGTGGCGAGCCAGCAGCGGCGCGAGCGTCGCATGAGGTGTGGGCACCATCTCGAATGTCTCCTGGGGCAAACGGTGCCTCATATGTTCTTTTGTGCATATGATGACAACGCGTTTCTGGGGGCTCAACAGTTAGGACATTAGTCCAAACGGCTTACCCCAACAAGCCTCGTGGAAACACCGATGGCCGGATTCCGCGATCTTCGCTGCACAGCAACATGCCGTATCGGCGCAGGCCGCATGGATCGGGCATTCGCTTGCGGCATTCGATGTGCACATCATATGCACATCGATACATATGAATGTCGTCAGCCGAGGGAGGGAAACGCCTCCGACAGAGGTGTGACCCGCCCGGTCTCGGCCTCGCTGTATCCGGGAATGGCGTGCACCGCCTGGCGATAGGCCCCACTCTGGAGGATGTCCAACAGCCCCTGCAAATGCGGCGAATCGCTACCGCTCTCGGGGAACATGAGGCAGTAGCGCTCCGTGAGGATGGGCAGGAAGTCGAGACCGAACTGACTTGCAGCAGCTTCGATGGCGAGTCCGGCGTCGGCGCGTCCGCTCGCAATGTAGGCCGCCACGGCAGCGTGCGTGAACTCGATGTTCTCCGCGCCCGCGATGGCGCCCGGATCGATCCCTTCGCGCGCGAGCAGGAGATCGAAGATGATGCGCGTACCCGATCCGCGTTCGCGGTTGGCAAATCGCGCACCGGTACGCGGCAAATCGGCGAGCGAGTGAATCCCCATCGGGTTACCGCGCGCCACGATCAGGCCAAGACGCCGCGACGCGACATCCGCCACCCGATATGCCTTGCCCTTGAGCAACGGCCCGTAGTGATCCAGCACCGGCTCCGCCAGCGCGCCGATCGGCACGTGAAAGCTCGCCACCTCGCATTCGTGCTTCGCCAGCGCCGCAATGGCCTCGATGCTGCCGCGATAGCTCACGTCGATGGGCAATCCCGCCCGCCCTGCGAATTCCACCAGCGCCGCCACGGCCAGCCCGTGACTGGCAAACAACCGCAACTGATCGCTGTGCTGCATCAACAGGTCGTCGAGCTCGGTCTGCAATTCCGACGCCATCGTCTCCAGCAGCGGCCCGAGCCGCGCCTGCAAGCGCTTCTGGCCCCACAGCAGCCGCTGCGCCAGCGGCGTGAGCACGGCGCCGCGTCCGCGCGCCATGGTCAGCAACGGCGCGCCCATCAGCGTCTCGATCTCCTTCACATGCCCCCAGGCCCCGCGATACGACTGGCCGAGCGCCTGGCTGGCGGCCTGCAAATTGCCGTGCGCCTGCACTTCCGTAAGCAACGTGAGCACCTTGTCGAGCGGCAGATCGTTGCCGTCATGACGGAATCGCAACTGCGGGGCGATGGAAATGCGCTTCATTGGGTCACCTTATATGCTATTCATTGCATAAATCTATCTATGCAAAATCCTGATAAGATGCAAACAAACGTCGAATTCATAGGGATTTTCACTTCGACATCGATGTGAAAACTGCATCTGGATGCCACGATATTATGCATCAATTTGCCTATTTCGACGCTCATCGTTTGCCCTGACGCGCGACGTTCCCCCGATGTCGACGCCGCGCGTCAACCACTTCTGCCCAACACGCGTCATGTCTGCCCCGAAAATTGCCCCGTATGACCGCCCCGCCGGTGGTTGGGGTGCACTGAAGAACGTTGCCATCCAACTCGTCACGCAAGGTATTCCGCTCAAAGGCGCCCGAACGCTGCTGAGCGCGAACCAGCCCAGTGGCTTCGACTGCCCGGGCTGCGCCTGGCCGGACCGCGAGCACGCGTCGACGTTCGAATTCTGTGAGAACGGGGCCAAGGCGGTCGCTGCCGAAGCCACCCAGCGCCGTGTCACACCGGCCTTCTTTGCCGAGCATCGCGTCACCGACCTGCTTGCGATGGACGATTACACGCTTGAAGGTTACGGTCGTCTCACGCATCCGATGCGCTACGACGCGGCGACCGATCGCTATGCGCCCGTCGCGTGGGACGACGCCTTCGCGCTCATCGGCGAGCATCTGCGCGCACTGCCTGATCCGGATCAGGCGGCGTTCTACACCTCCGGTCGCACAAGCAACGAGGCCGCATTCCTCTATCAGTTGTTCGTTCGTCAATACGGGACGAACAACTTCCCCGACTGCTCGAACATGTGCCATGAGCCGACGAGCGTCGGTCTGCCGCCGGTCGTCGGCCTCGGCAAGGGCACCGTGACCCTCGAGGACTTCGAGCAGGCCGACACGCTGTTGCTGTTCGGCCAGAACCCGGGCACCAATCACCCGCGCATGCTCGGCGAGTTGCGCGAGGCCGCACGACGCGGCGCGACCATCGTGTCCATCAACCTGCTTCACGAACGCGGACTCGAACGCTTTGCCGACCCCCAAAGCCCGGCCGAGATGCTGAGCATGGGGGGCACCGCCATCAGCGGCCATTACGTCACGCCCGCAAGCGGCGGCGACTTTGCATTCGTCAAAGGCGTCATCAAGCACGTGCTGGCGCGCGACGCACAAGCCCGCAGCAACGGCGAGCCCGCGTTGCTCGACGACGCCTTCATCGCCGAACACACGCACGGCTTCGACGCCTTCGCGGCCGACGTTCGCGCCGAAAGCTGGGACGATCTCGAACGCGCCTCGGGCGTCTCGCAGGCGCAGATGTGCCAGATCGCCGACGTCTATCTGCGCGGCGAGCGTGTGATCGCCACGTGGGGCATGGGTATCACGCAACACAAGCAGGCCGTGGCGACGATCCAGATGATCGTCAACCTGATGCTCCTGCGCGGCAACATCGGACGCCCCGGCGCCGGACTGTGCCCCGTGCGCGGCCACAGCAACGTACAGGGCGACCGCACCGTCGGCATCAACGAAAAGCCGTCGGCGGCTTTCCTCGACCGGCTCGGCAAGGTGTTTGACTTCACCCCGCCGCAGCGCGAAGGCCTGGGCGTGGTCGATACGATTTCGGCCATGCTCGATGGGCGCATCAAGGTCTTCATCGGCATGGGCGGCAACTTCGCGATGGCCACGCCCGACACGCCGCGCACCTGGGAAGGGCTGCGGCAATGCGACCTGACAGTCCACGTGGCGACCAAGCTCAACCGCAGTCATCTCGTGCATGGACGTGACGCACTGATCCTGCCCTGTCTGGGCCGCACGGAGATCGACCGGCAAGGCGACGCCGTGCAAGGCGTGACGGTGGAGGATTCGATGAGCATGGTGCATCTGTCGTACGGGATCAATACGCCGGCGTCCGAACACCTGCGCTCCGAGCCCGCGATCGTCGCCGGCATGGCGCAAGCGACGATGGGTCACGCCCTCGGCGGCCACGACGACTGGCACTGGTACATCGAAGACTACGACCGCATTCGCGACGCCATCGCCGCCACCTTCGACGACTTCGCCGACTTCAATCGCCGGGTGCGCCACCCGGGGGGCTTCCGCCTGCCCGTGCCGCCGTCGCAGCGTCAGTGGCTGACGCCAACCGGCCGCGCACACTTCACCACGCACCCGCTGCCGCAAGAATTGCCGGTCGACGTGGCGCGACGCCTGGCAGGCGAGCGCGGTGCAGACGTGCTGCAACTCGCCACGATCCGCTCGCACGACCAGTACAACACAACGATCTACGGCCTGAACGACCGCTATCGCGGCGTGTTCGGACAGCGGCGCGTGGTCTTCGCCAATCTTGAAGATCTGGATCGTCTGGGTTTGCGCGCCGGCGAGCGTGTGGATCTGGTGGGCGTCTGGCACGACGGCATTGCGCGACGTGCCGACGACTTCCTGCTCGTCGCCTACGACATTCCGCGCGGCTGTATCGCCGCCTACTACCCGGAAACCAATGGGCTGGTGCCGCTCGACGCCGTAGCGGACGGCGCAGGCACGCCTACATCCAAGTCGATTCCGGTATTGCTGGAGCGCCGCGTTGGCTGACGAGGCCGGCGCCCTCGCCCACGATGCCTGCGCCGATCCGCTCACGCAGGCCGAACGGGACATGGCGCGCCTGCTCGTCACGCTCGCCGACGGCCGTCGCGAAGGACGCGAGTCGCTTTCGCTCGCCCGCCTGGCCAAGCGCGGCGCGCTGCCGATGAGCACGATGCTGCGCTACCTGAGCGCGCTCACCGATGCGGGCTGGATCGCCGTCGAGGACGGTGAGCGCGGTCTGAAGCTCGCCCGACTGACGCCCGCAGGTATCGCGCAGTACGACAGTCTCATGACAACCAGCTCGAATAACATCCCGTAACGGCGGCGGGAAGTCCGCGGGGCGGGACGCGACGCAGGGTTACGGAAAGATGGCAAAAAGATTGCGAAAGTAAGGCGCCGCAATACGATTGACATATTTCCATCCCATGACGCGACATACACTCTCGTCGCTGCCGTGACGAGCCATACTCGATTTGCGTAATATGGCGTCCAGCACGGCCCTCATGTCACGGAGACCTCATGGAGAATGTCGTTGCGCGTCCGGCAGAGATCGACACCGCTACGTCCCCCGCTGTTTCTGTTGCGCCCGGATCGATAGACGCCTCGGCTTCGCTCGCAGGCGAGACAACCGCTTCCCCGGCGCTGTGGCGCCACGCGCGCCCGTCGCGCTGGAATCCGTGGCTCATCGGCATCACGGGGCTGACCGGGCTCTGGCAATGGCTGGGACTCGGCTGGGCACTGCGCCACTGGGGCGACGTAGCCGCCTGGTCACTGCTTCCCGTCCTGCTCCTGACGCCCATGCACTGGGGGCTGATCCACGAATCGATTCACGGCCAGTTGCGCCTCAAGGCGCGTGCCAATGAACGTTCGGGCCGCGCGCTCTCGCTGCTGCTCGGCCTGCCGTTCGAGATCATGCGTTTCGGCCACCTCATGCACCACCGCTTCACGCGCCAGCCGTACGACCGCCCCGACATCTCGACGCTGCCCGCAGAGGCGTCGATGACGCTTCGCGCCAGCCATTGGCTCGGCTACCAGTCGCGTCTGTTGGGCGGCATGTGGCTCGCCGAACTCTTTGCGCCACTCATTGCGTGGATCCCGGTGCGCCGGTTGCCCGCGCTTGCGGTGCGTGCGCTCGGTGGCGACTCGCAGGACGAAGACGTACGTCGCCGCACCGTGATGTTCGCCTCCGATCCCGTTCGACGTCGGCGGATTCAGCGCGACTTCCTCGTATTGCTCGTCGCGCTTGGACTTGCCTTGTGGGCCTATGGCCCGTGGTGGCCGGTGTTCGTGGCGACGTTTGTGGCGCGAGGCGTCTGGCTCTCGATTGCCGACAACCTGCCGCACTACGGCGTGGCGCTCGATGAGCCCGCCCGCGCGCGCAATTTCCACGCCACCGCACCGGGCCGTGTGCTGGTGCTCAATCACCACCTGCACCGCATCCATCATCAGTACCCGACCGCGCCATGGCACCTGTTGCCGGAAATCAACGCCGCGCAGCCGACGCCAGGTCCGGTGGCGCCCTACTGGCGTGCCGTGTTGCGCCAATTCGGCGGCCCGCTGCCGGCCGCCTCGCTTGCAAGCGGCACGGGCGGCGGGTCCTAGGCACCACACCGGATCACGGCGACTTCCTCGGCCCTCGCGCCCCGGACAACGGCAGATTGCGCGCCGTTGTCCGCATACCACGCACTTCGCGCACCGACTATCGAGATGCGGCCAGATAACTTCGGGATTTGTCAGAATCGTGATATAAATGCGAATCGTTTTCGTTAACGTTTGCGTTAGTGGTCTTGCCGGACTGCCCGAACGTAGCGACTGACAGGCACCGAGTCTCTGCTGCGAAGCCGCGTCACCCGAATGGGTGACGCTTTCGCTTGGGTGTCGCATCGTCACCTCTCACCGATTCACGAGCATGTTGATTGCATTGGCCATTGCACTGGCATGGCTGGCAGGCGGCGCCTGCTACCTCACTTCGGAACACCAACGCCTGCGTACACGGCGCCTGGCCGCACAACCCACACGCGCGCTCTCGCTGGCTGCGGCCGTCGCCTGCCTCGTGTGCTGGTGGCTTGCCGCCGGCCCATCGGCCGGCATCGCGGCAGCCTTCATGTCGGTATGCTTCGGCCTGCTGTTCTGGCCGTATGCGGCGGGCGGCTGGCACTGGCTGCGTGGAGATGCCCATGTGGAGTAGAACCCTCGCGGGCGCCGTGCTCGGCTTCTTCGCCGCCATGGCCCTTTGCGGCGCCATCGCCTATCTTGCGCCCGCCGGATGGCACACCGCGGTGGTGCCGGTCATGGCCCTCTTCCCGCTCCTGTGGCTCGGCCTGTTCGCCGTGGTCTACGCGAGCCGCACTGCTACGCGCGCGTGGATCGGCCTCGGGGCCACCACCGTCGTCTCCTGGATCGCGCTGCTGCTCGCGCGCGCCGTCTGGTAAGGATCATCCGATGCGCGCCCAAACCCTGCGTCAATATCTGAGCGTCCATACGTGGGCCGGCATCGTGGCCGGTTTCGCCTTGTTCGTCGCCATGCTCGGCGGCGCCCTGACTGTCTTTCATCACGAGATCGAACGCTGGGAGCAACCGGTAACCCGCCATGCACCGCTCTCGCTCGCGCAAACGGAACAGCTCGCCGACATGGTGCGCGCGCAGTATCCGGCCGCGCGCGAGCAGATGGGTGTCGTGTTGCCGAACCACTCGCCCACGCCCTTTGCCTACTGGCAGCAACCCAATGGTGAGTGGATGCAGGCACGCCTGCACCTGAGGGCCGACGGTGGCGCGCCGTCGCTTGTCACGGGCGACGCTCGCCCCGGCCTGTCGGGCACCATCAACGCGTTGCACTACTCGCTGTCGATTCCGACATACGGCCTCTATCTGATGGGCGTGGTGTCGCTGTTCTACGGCATGGCCCTGATTTCGGGCGTGATCGTGCATCTGCCCCGTGTCACGCGCGACATCTTCGCGCTGCGCCCGGGACGCAATCTCAAGCGATTCTGGCAAGACGCGCACAACGCCATCGGTGTGCTGAGTCTGCCGTTTCACATCGTGTTCGCCCTGACCGGCGCGCTGCTCTGCCTCAGCCTGCCGCTGATGATGGCGTTCAACGTGGTGACGTTTGAGAACAAGCTCATGTCGCAGATTCCTCAGATCACCGGCGCGGTGCCTGCAAAGGTCGCGCCGGTCGACGGCAAGCCGCTCGATATGCAGGCGATTCTCGCGCGCGCCGAACATGCGGCCCCCGACATGGAGACGACAGCCGTTGCGTGGTCGCGCTACGGCAAGCCGGATGCGGTCGCCGAAGTCTACGGCGAAGCGAACGACTCGCTCGGCGTCTTCGCGGCCGTTGCCGTGCGACTGAACGACGGCAAGATCGTCGGCCAGCACAGCCCCGGCGCGCGCGACGTCAACCACGCGGTGCTCAGCATGATTTACGGCGCCCACTTCGGCAATTTTGCGGGCGACGCCATGCGCTGGGTGTACTTCGTGCTCGGCCTGATGGGCGCGGTGCTCGTGTACAGCGGCAACCTGCTCTGGCTCGAATCGCGCCGCAAACGCAATGCGTCGCTTCAGCCCGCAAACCTGCGCTGGATGGCCAAGGCCACCGCCGGCGTGTTCCTCGGCACGTGTCTGGGGATCGCGGCGGCGTTCGTGGGCGCGGTGATCGCACCGGGTGTGACGTCGCTGTCGATCTTCGTTGCCACGCTCGCGGTCTCGCTGGTGTTCGCCGCTGTCACCGCACCGGCCGTAGCGGCCACCGGGTTGCTCGTGACCACCGCACTCGTGTGCTTCGCGATTCCTGTTGTCGACGCTGCACTGACGCCCGACAACGTGATGCACTCCATCGCGGCAGGCGACTGGGTACTGGCCGGTGTCGATCTCGTTGCCATCGTGTGCGCCGTGATCTTCGCGCTGTTCGCACGCGCGACGTGGCGGCGCGCGCGTCACGGCGACCCGAACAGTGTCTGGGCGCACCCTGGCGCGACAAGCGTGCAGACGCCGCCCGCCACCGGCGCCACGAACAAGACCGCCACGCCCTGATTCGCACGCTGGCACGGGCGCTGGCCCGTGCCGCAATATAACAACCACAGCGCTGCCCGAGCAGCCGCCCCCCGCGCCAACGTCGACCGTTCGCGCCTCCCCACAAGAAAAGATTCGTTTTTCAGACGAAACCGTCGGCACACGACGCACAACAAACCGGGAGATTCACGCTGATGTCGCACCACCGCCCCCTCGCAGGGCGCGAACTCGCTCGTTCGCGCGCCCTGTCACGTCCTGCTACGCCCCATCTGCCACCGTCGCGCTCATCGACGACCTCGATGACCTCGCTGACCTCAATGTCGCGCGCTATCGCCGGCGTGTTCGCCGTCTGCGCTACGTCGCTGACGCTCGCCTCCGGCAACGTCTTCGCGCAACAGGCGCCGGTCGCCCAGGACGCCGCGCAAAACACTGCCGCCCTGCCCGCCACGACGGTGTCGGCCGGACGTGACGACGACATCAGGGTGGAGCGCGTGACCAGCGGTGCACTCGGCACGCGACGCGCGGTCGATACGCCGTTCTCGATCATTGGCGTGAACAGCGAGCAGATCAAGAACCAGATGGCGCAGACGGCGACCGACGCTTTCAAGTGGGACCCCGCCGTCACCACGCTCTCGGAGAACAAGCGCAACGAGAACTCATACTTCGCGGTGCGCGGCATTCGCGTCGACATGCTCGACGGCACCAAGATCGACGGACAGAACTTTGTGTCCTGGCAGGCCGACATTCCGCTCGAGCCCTTCGAGCAGGTCGAGCTTCTGAAAGGTCTCTCGGGCTTCATGTACGGCTTCGGTGCGCCCGGCGGTATCGTGAACTATGTGCTCAAGCGCCCCACGGACGAGCCCCTGCGCCAGTTCTCGGTCGGCTATGAAGCGAATAACGTGTGGAGCCAGAAGCTCGATCTCGGCGGGCGCTTCGGCCCGGACAATCGATTCGGCTATCGCCTGAACCTCGTGAACGAGGAAGGCAACACCGCCGAGCCGAACAACCATGTACGCCGCAAGACGATCTCGTTCGCCACGGACTTCCGCATCACGCCGGACCTGACGTGGTCGGCCGACGTGGCGTACTGGAAACGCAAGACGACGGGCACGCTGTTCGGCATGAGCTTCGCCGGCGCAGGCGCCGTGGCCGACGCCAACAAGGTCGCGCGCAATCTCGCCCAACCCTTCACGTACTACGAAACGGATGCGCTGACCGCCGGCACCGCGCTCGACTACCGCATCAACGATCAGTGGAAAGCGAACTTCAAGTACCGCTTCGCGCGACAGAATCGTCTGAACGGCGACAGCTTCCTGTATGTGATGAACCCGGCGGGCGACTTCGCCGACACGCAATACAAATGGAAGACCGCCTACTACTACCAGGCCTGGGACGGCATGGTGCAAGGCAAGTTCGATACCGGCCCGCTCAAGCACGACGTGGTCTTCGGTGTGTCGTACCAGAGCCAGGTGAAGAACAACGACAACGGCATCGGCGGCAACGGCATTTCGCTGGGCACGAGCAATATTTACAACCCGTCGCTGCTGCCGAATCAGGACATCGGGCTGGACTACGAGCCGTATCGCAGCGAGAAGATCTCGCAGCGCGCCATCTTCGCGAGCGACACCGTGGGTATCACGTCGCGCATCTCCGCGCTGGTCGGCTTGCGTTACACGCAGTTCAACGACGACCTGTACAACCCCGCTGCCGAGACAACGGCCTCGTATCGCGCGAAGCCCGTCACGCCGACGATCGCGCTGATGTACAAGACCGACAACGACTCGACGGCCTACGCGAGTTACGTGGAATCGCTGGAACCGGGCGGCTCGGCGAGCATCACGGACAACAACTATCCGCAGACTTACGGCCCGCTGCGCAGCAAGCAGTACGAAGTGGGCTGGAAGGCCGACAAGCAGACGTGGGGGGCGAATCTCGCGCTGTTCCGCGTGGAGCGCGGCTATGCGTACACGAACCAGGCGAATGACTTTGTTCAGGACGGCACGCAACGCTTCCAGGGGCTCGATGCCAGTGGCTGGGTGCGTCTCGCACACGATTGGCGCGTGATGGGTGGCGTACTGCTGCTCAACACGAAGGCGGTCGACGTGGATGACCCGAACGTCGCGGGCAAGCGCATCTTCGCGACACCGAAGTATGTCGTGACCGCACGTGTCGAGTACGACACGCCGTTCGTGCGCGGGTTGACCGTGGCCGCTGGCGTGAAGGTCACGGGCCAGCAGGAAGTCGATGCCGCCAATACGTTGTCGGTGCCGTCGTACACGACGATCGACCTGTCGGCGAAGTACGCCGCACGCATTGCCGGCAAGTCGGTCGTGTTCCGCGCCGCCATCAACAACCTGATGGACAAACGCTACTGGACAACGACCTACAACGGCTTCGTGCTGCCGGGCTCGACCCGCACGTTCCTCGCAAGCGCCACCGTCGACTTCTAAGCAAGGCGCAACGCCTCGCTGCGAAATCTCGAAACCTGCGCGCCGGCCCGCCCGGGCTAGCGCCGCGCTTCGACAGTTCGACGCGTCGCCACGCCTGGCCCGCCCGACGTCACACTTCCGGCTGCACCGCAGGAAAGCCACGATGCCGGGCGGTCCACACGACTATCAACGTCACACCCAGCAGCGCCAGCAATGCCGGAGAAAACGCCGACACACCAACGCGTTCGAGCAAGATCCCGCCGATGATGCCCCCGCCTGCGATCGCCACATTCCACGCGGTGACCAGCATGGATTGCGCCACGTCGGCGGCGTCGCCCGCCGCCTTGGCGATGGCCGTCTGAAACAGCGTGGCCGCACCACCGAAGCCCAGCCCCCATACCCCCACCGCGCCGTACACCACCCCGGGCGTGTCGCCGCCGACGCCGAGCGCCAACGCTGCCAGTCCGAACAACGTCGCACTCGCGAGCGTGAGCGCGCGCAGGTGACGATCGATCAGCACGCCGACGATCCAGATACCGAGCAGCGAGGTGATGCCGAATACCAGCAGCACGATGTCGGTGCGCTGCGCCATCTCCGCGCGCACGAGGAACGGCGCAATGTAGGTGTAAAGAATGTTGTGCGCGAGCACGAACGCGAGCACCACGAACAGCACCGGACGCACACCAGGCAGCGTAAACACGCGCCCGAGCGTCAGGCGCCGCCCATCGCGATTCCCGGCGAAATCGGGCAACCGGGTGCGTGCCCACAGCACGAGCACCAGCGCCATCGCACTCATGATGGCAAAGCCCATCCGCCACCCCACCCAGTGCCCCAGGAATGTCCCGGCCGGCACGCCAAGCGAGAACGCGACCGGCACGCCTGCCATCGCGATGGCGATTGCCCGCCCTTTCTGATGCTCAGGCACCAGACGCGCGGCGTAACCGGCCAGCAGCGCCCACAGCATGCCGGCCGAGACACCCGCGAGCGCACGCGCCACCATCGTCAGCGCATAGCTGTGAGATACCGCAGTAACGCTGTTTGCGATCGCAAAGCCCGCGATGGCGCTCAACAGCAACGGGCGGCGCCGCACGCCCTGCGTTGCGGCCGTCAACGGGATCGCGGAAATCAACGATCCGAGTGCATAGATCGTGACGGTCTGCCCGACCCACGCTTCGGAGACGCCCAGTCCTTGCGCCATCTGCGGCAGCAATCCGGCGGGCAATGCCTCGGTCAGTACGGTCACGAATGCCGCCACGGCCAGTGCGAGTAGCGAGGTCATCGGCAAACGCGCTTTTGCAGGTGTCGTCATGGAAAAGTCCTTTCGAAGTTGTCAGTCCCATCACGATAGAAAGCCTGCGATTAAAGAAAAAGTGGGCTAGAGTTCCCGTTTATGCGGACATTTACGTCCGCAATTGACGTATTCGCGGAGGGAAACGTGGAGAGCCTGAACGGCTTCGTGGTGTTCGTGCAGGTCGCGGAGACACGCAGTTTCGTCGCCGCCGGACGGCTACTGGGGATATCGGCGTCGGCGGTTGGCAAGGCCGTTGCTCGGCTGGAGGACAAGCTGGGGGTACGGCTATTCCATCGAAGCACCCGCAGTGTGACGTTGACCGCGGAGGGGACGTTGTTTCTGGAGCGCAGTCGCCGAATCCTCTCGGAGATCGAGGCGGCGGAACTGGAGCTGTCCCAGGCGAGCCAGGTGCCACGCGGGCGGCTCAAGGTGAGCCTGCCGCTGGTCAGTTCATTGGTACTGCCAGTGCTCGGTGACTTCATGCGCCAATATCCGGACATCGCACTGGATCTGGACTTCAGCGACCGCATTGTGGACGTGATCGAAGAAGGTTTCGATGCCGTGGTGCGCACGGGCGAGCCCACTGATTCGCGACTGACCGCGCGGCGCCTGGGTGCCTTCCGGTCACAGCTGGTGGCGTCGCCCGACTACCTCGCACGGCGCGGCACGCCGCAGCGGCCTGCCGATCTCGTGCATCACACCTGCCTGCACTACCGATTTCCCAACAGCGGGAAGCTCGAACCGTGGCAACTGCGTCAGGCGCCCGGTGAAGACGAGGTGGCGATCCCCGTCTCGATGGTCTGCAACAACATCGAGACGCGCATGTGTTTTGCCATTCGCGGGCTGGGCATCGCGCACCTGCCGGACTTTTCGGTGCGAGCGGCGATCGCCGCAGGGCAGCTCCAGACGGTACTTCCCGGAGATACATTGCGCACCGGTGTCTTCAATGTCCTGTGGCCGGCGAGCAAGCATCCGTCGCCCAAGGTCCGTGCGCTGGTCGACTTCCTCTGCGCAAACGTCTTCCCTGCCCGGCCTGATTGAACGGCCACGTGATAAACGCAGAAGCAAAAAGCCCCCGCAGGCGGGACTTTCGTCCAGCCTGCGGGGGCTTTCGAATGCGATTCACTACGGCGCGGCCCGGTAACGTCTCACGTGACCGGGCGAAACATCGAGGGCGATGCCTTAGCCGACGAACGCGCGCTCGACCAGATAGTGACCCGGTGCGTGATTGTGACCTTCGACGAAGCCACGCTTTTCCAGCAACTCGCGGGTGTCCTTGAGCATGGCCGGGCTGCCGCACAGCATGACGCGGTCGTTTTCCGGCGAGAACTCCGGCAGACCGATGTCCGCGAACATCTTGCCCGACTCGACCAGTTCCGTGATACGGCCCTGGTTTTCGAACTCTTCGCGCGTGACGGTCGGGTAGTAGATCAGCTTGTCGCGGATGTACTCGCCCAGATACTCGTGCTCCGGCAGATGCTGCGTGATCAGGTCGCGGTAGGCCAGTTCGCTGGCGAAACGGCAGCCGTGCACCAGGATGATGTGTTCATAGCGATCGTAGACTTCCGGATCGCGGATGATACTCATGAACGGCGCCAGCCCCGTGCCCGTCGAGAGCAGGTACAGGTTCTTGCCCGGCAGCAGGTTGTCGTTGATAAGGGTGCCGGTCGGCTTGCGGCCGACGATGACCTTGTCGCCCGGCTTCAGGTGTTGCAAACGCGAGGTCAGCGGGCCGTCCTGCACCTTGATGCTCAGGAATTCCAGCTCTTCCTCGTAATTCGCGCTCGCCATGCTGTAGGCGCGCAGCAGCGGTTTGCCTTCCACTTCCAGCCCGATCATCGTGAACTGGCCATTGACGTAACGGAACGAAGCGTCGCGAGTGGTCTTGAAGCTGAACAACGTATCAGTCCAGTGATGGACTTCCAGCACGGTCTGTTGATTCTGAGTGCTCATATTGGCTTGACGTTAGACGGAGGGCGGCGCGGCGCATCGGCAAAATCGTCGGCCCGAACGGCCGGGAATGCCTCAAATACGTATGCGCGAGCCATCCTTGATGGCCCCGATGCCCGGACTGCCGGCGCGTCGGGTAGACGCACTTTCGGTTTTGGGCGGGAAAACCCGACTATTTTACCTTAATTGGGAATTGCTTTCATTTGTCCCCCGCGTGTTTGCGGGGGCTTTGACAGGGATCAACGAAAGCCGTCCGGATTCTGACGCTGCCAGCGCCAGTGATCGGCGCACATGCGGGCCAGATCGTACTGCGCGCGCCAGCCCAGCAACGATTCCGCGCGGGACGGATCGGCGTAAGACACCCCGATATCTCCCGAGCGGCGCTCAACGACGTCGTAAGGCACCGCACGGCCGCTGGCGGCCTCGAAAGCATGGATCACCTCGAGCACGCTATGCCCGTGGCCGGACCCCAGATTGACAGTAAAGCCGGTGTCGAGTCCACGCAGCCCCGCGAGCGCGGCCAAATGGCCTCGCGCGAGATCGACCACGTGGATGTAGTCGCGTACGCCAGTGCCGTCCACCGTCGGCCAGTCGCCGCCGTACACCTTCAGGCGCGGCAGTTTGCCCACGGCGACCTGCGCAACAAACGGCATCAGATTGTTCGGCACCCCCCCCGGATCCTCGCCGATCAGCCCGCTTTCGTGCGCGCCCACAGGATTGAAGTAGCGCAACACCCCGATGCGCCAGCGCGGATCGGAGTCTGCCGTGTCGGCGAGCATCTGCTCGGCCATCAGCTTCGTGTGGCCATACGGATTGGCCGTCGCACGCATGGCGGACTCGACAACCGGCACCGGCGCCTGGCCGCCATACACGGCCGCCGACGAACTGAAGACCAGATGACGCACGTCGTGGCGCGCCATCGCTTCGAGCAGCGTGATCAGGCTACCCAGGTTGTTCCGATAATAGAGAAGCGGCTTCTCGAGCGACTCGCCAATGGACTTCAGCGCAGCGAAGTGGATAACGCCGTCGATCTTGTGACGGGCGAAAACGTCGTTCATGACATCGGCTGAACAGACATCACCTTCGATGAACACCGGTGCACGCCCGGCGATCTGCCCGATCCGGTTGACCGCTTCGCGATGGCCGTTGCACAGGTTATCGACGACAACCACGTCGTAGCCGCTCGACAAAAGCTCAACACACGTATGCGAGCCAATATAGCCGGCCCCGCCGGTAACGAGAATGGTGCCCAGATTGTTCATGAAGATGTCGTGACGACGGCCGGGTGAGTGCCGCCGGGTGAGTGCCGGATACTTACCACATTCGCGCGTGCGAAACCCGGCATCATACCCCAGGGTCTGCTGGAATTGCAGGTTCGCATCGATGTGTTGTGCCTGCATGCCGGAGGCACCCTGCGCCGGATCGGTCGGGCACGGCCGAATCTTCGAGCACTGCGCACGCACTGCAGACGAGTTATTGAGTGCGCCGCGCGATATCGCGATCCTGCACGGCGACATCCATCAACTTCGGGCCAACGCCTGCGGCGCGTCCTCGGGCACTCGGCCGGTTCATGTCCCCTGCCCCATATACGTGTCGTATTCGAGCGCGGCAAGCCGTCGACGCAACCGGAGCGCGCCCAGCACCAGCACGCACAGCAACGCCGCCGCAAAGCCGAATCCGTAGGCTGACGGCCCGTATTGCAGGCTCGCCCACGTGAGTCCTGCGTTCAGTGCCACGAGCAGCGCCGTCAGCATCAGCACGTCGCGCCGCCGGTCGAGGTAGAACAATACGTTCAGCACCCCCAGCAACAGGACCTGCAGGCCTGCCGAAACGACGTCGATGCGCAACAGCGGCTGCCAGGCGTCGGGCACGCCAACGATTCTCAACATGTCGTCGCCAAAGGCAAAGACGAGCAATGTGACGACCGCCTGCACCTTGAGAATCTCGTACAGGCCTGTGCGCACCGCACGCACCATCATGACGCGCGCCGACGAGATCTGGCGTAACGTGCCGCCGTGGCGCACCGCATCGAAGAACGCCGTGTACGCCTGCGCGAAGTCCGTCTCGATACGCAGCAGAAACACCGCCATACCCGGAATCAGGCAGAGATACGAGAGGAAGACCGGCAGGTCGTAGAGCGGCGCCGCCCGCAACGGCCCGATCACTGCGATGCCTGTGGCGGGCGACGCCCAGAACATCAGTTTGTCGATCCAGACGCCGAGCGCGAAGCAGACCCCTACGCCAATCAGCGAAAGACGCAGATTGCGCGGCACGAACACCGCCCATGACAGCCACGTGGATGTCCGGTAATGCCGCACGACGATCGCCGTCAGCCCGAGCAGCAAACAGGTGTGACCGATGACGAAGCCCGCAAGCAAGCCCGACAGGCCGAAGCGACCCAACAGCACGGCGCCCACCACGCTAAGGCTGTACCCCGCGCAGAACACGCCGAGGATCGCCCGATACTGTTTCACGCTCGTCAGGAACAGCACCACGATCCACAGATTGCCGAGCAGCACGAAGCCGATCCACATCAGCCAGCGATACGTGAGCGGCAGACCCGCGAAACACGTCTGTGACAGCACGAGGCCGATCGTGCCGAGCACCACGGTGGTGACCAGCGACACCGCATTGAACGACGGCATCACCGCTTGCGGCTCCCCCGCGAACAGACGGTCGCTGAGGTATCGCGTGAACGCCAGTTGGATCAACCCGGTCGCGATCGCGCTAGCGGCAATCAGATACGTGACCGACACCTGAAACTGCGTGAGAACTTCGCGCGGATGCACATGCGCCACGCTCATTAATCCGACCAGCACCACGCCGACCATCGACAACACCAGCGGCCCCGCGCTGATGATGCCTGCGTAGCTGTACGCGGCGAACGTGCCCGATAGCGTGTCGCTACGCAGCAACCGCCGCAGCTCAAATCCGATACCCGCCATCAGTCACGGCCCCCCGTGCCCGGTGTCCGCACTGGCCACGCTTCACCCCGTTCGATCGCGCTCACCTCGCCCTCACCTCGTGCGTCCATCGTGTGTGCATTGCCCATCCATCGCTCATAGAGCGCCCGGTATTCATCTCGCATGGTGTCCAGCCGATAGTGACGCTCGACCCGCGCAATGCCCGTCCGGCTCGAGGCATGCCACTCCGCGGGCTCCAGCACTTCGACAACGGCGGCGGCCAGCGCTTCGGGATCGGCCATGGGCACGATGCGCCCGGCGCGTCCCAGGGCGCGATCGGCCACGCCTCGGCCCTCCACGAGCTGGCGGCACGCACCGACGTCTGTCGCCACCACCGGCACACCGGCCGCCGCCGCCTCGAGCATGACCAGCGGCAGCGCTTCCGAGACGGACGACAGCACCAGCACACCGATTTTCGGCAACACGGTCTCGACCGCCTGATACCCCATGAACCGCACCTGATACTCCATGCCGAGACTGGCAGCGAGATCGCGACACTCCTGCGCATAGGCGGGGTCTTCCGTGTCCGGCCCGACGATCCAGCCCTGCACGTCCGGCCGTGCGCGGTAGGCGATGAAGATCGCGCGCAGGAACGTCTTGATGTCCTTGACCGGCACCACGCGACCGATCAGCGCCACGACGGGCGCGATCTCCGCCAGTTCCGTCTGCGCATCGGTTTCGCGACGCGGCACGCGCAAGGCGCCGAAACGTGCGATGTCCACACCGTTGGCGATACACCGCGTCTTGTGCGCGGGTGCCCCGTCGCTGACCTGACGTTGCCGGTTGCCCTCGTAGAGCGACACGATCTCGTCGGCCGAGTCGTAACAGATGCGCCCGATCGCCTCGAAGAAGCGCATCCAGAGATTCTGGAAGTAGCCCACGCGCGAGATGTCCCGCTCGAACGGCCCGCGATTGTCGCGCAGCCACTCGCTTTGCAGAAGATCGAGCTTGCGCTCCTTCGTATAGCTGCCGTGTTCCGTGACGAGCAACGGGCGCCCCGTGGCCGTGCGCAGCATCGCCCCGAGCAAGCCGGCATACCCCGTCGACACGGTGTGATACATGCGCGCCGGCGGCAGCAACGACGCGATGCGCGCCAGTTGCCAGATCGGCTTGTGCATGGCGCGGATCGACCAGAAGTAATCGGTAAACGAAGGATCGTGGCAGAACCGTTCGTACCGGTCGGTGATGAAACGCCAGGCACGCTCGCCATGCAGGAATTCGGGCTGCGCCAGGGCCCTGCCGTCACGCAGCATCGGCAGGATGGCGGCGAGCATCGCGCGCAAATCCTCGACGCCGATGTCGGACGCCGCGTCGTTGCGCCCTTCGTGGCGTTGCCGAAACCGATCGTGCAGCCGGTGAACCTGCGCGAACGCAGCGTCGTCGTCGGGACCAGGCCGCGTACGCGTTCTCGCTGCTTCGGGAGCGTCGCCACCGGCGTGCGCCGTCGACTCGTAAAGATAGTGGGCTTCGAAGTGGACAACATTCGCGGGCATCGCGTAGACCGCTTCGCCGTAGTCGTCGCGCCGGCTACCGATGAACACCACCGAAAACGCCAGGTCCGGGAACGCCCGAATGACTTGATCAACCCAGGATGACACGCCGCCTCGCACGTACGGGAACGTGCCTTCGAGCAACAGGGCGACGTCGACACCACGCGTCGTGGCGCGCCCGTCCGTCAATGACGGCGACGGCGACCCTGAAGTTGACGCGGGCGCATTGCCGGGAATGTGCGTCGACATTCGCTAGCGAGCCCAGAAGCGCACGGCGGGCTGCACCGCCGGCGATGTCGTCGGCATGGCTTGCGGTCCGCTCTTGCCGCTCGCACCCAGGCCTTCCAGCAACTGCGCAACGCGGTCGAAGCGCCGCTGCTGAAACGCCGCCTCGGCCAGCCACGGCAACAGGCGTTCGGTCGGAAAACTGTGGAACTGTGCGTGGCGCAGGTACATCTCGGCAACGTCCGGCGACTCGCGCATCAACGCACAGCGGCCGAGCAGATACCACATCGAGGCGTCGTCCTCGTACTGCTCCAGCGTGTCGCGCGCGAATTGCTCCACGCGCTCCAGCGTATAGCGCAAGACTTCGCCGCGCACCAGATTCTGATAGATCAGCTCCCAATAGAGTTGGGCGAGCCTGCGACTGGCGAAGGCTCGCTCGTCGTCGTCCTGTGCCGCCTCGCGGCGATCACGCATCGCGAAGATCTGCTGCATGATGCGCTTCTCCATACCGTCGAGAATGCCGTAGGCCAGCAGGCGCACCTCCTCCACGGGATCGGCCAACAGGTCGCGCGCAATCTCGCTCGTGACCCGGGACGGCAAGGCCTGCACCGAAATCAGCGCCGCCACGCGGTCGTCGCGCTCGCCATGCACATTGCGCAGCCGCGCCCGCAATCGCATCCCTGCCCCGTGTCGCACCTTCGCCACCAGATGCGCAACGAACCCGGGCGCCGCAACACGCTCCGCAGCGAGCGCCTCCCGTGGTGGCGGGAACACGTAGCCGATCAGCAGCAGCCCCAACACGACGGTCAGTCCGGCCGCCGGCAAGAAGAAGGCGATCAGCGCGACATGCCAGAACACGCCCCGACGCTCACGGTAGCTCGCACTCAGCACACGCGCGACAAACGCACTGGCAAACAGCGCCGAGGCAGCCTGCCAGGCCAGCGCCGTCACCATGGCGGAAGATGTCGGCTCGGCGCTCGACAACGTCGTCCGGAGCACGATCTGCATGACCTGCCATTGCGTCGCCACGGCAAACGCCAGCAGCCCCAGTGTGACCATTGCGCGCAGCACGCGCACGCCACGCATCACGTCGCGACGGCGCTGTCGCCGGCCCTTCGGGTCCGGCACCGAGCGTGCGTCCGGCGACGCGGCGTCAACCATGATCGACGCACCCCTGCACCAGCTTGCGCAGCCCCTCACCGGGCGCATCGGCGTCGACATGCGCCGTGTGGATCGCGATGTGCCCGCTCTGGAAGTCGACGTCGTACTGTTGGCGCAACAGTGTCTCGACGCGCATCAGGTAGCCGTCGATGCCATGCTCGTCCGTGATCGGCATCAAGGCGATGGCGATCTGCCTGCGCGGCGTGCCGATCGTCCATAGCGCATCGAGCGCGCGACGCTGGCGCACCGTCTGTTCGAACAACGAGTCACCCCGTGCACCGCGCGGGAAGGCAAGCGCGACAAGCGACGACTCGATACCGCTCGCGCGCTTGAGCCGCGCCAGCCGCCCCAATTCGAGCGCGAAGTCATACGGCACGTGCGGCACCGACTCGCGCACCGTCGCCACCAGCGGCTGATGGGCCACACCATCGGCGTAGTACGCGAGCAGGACCAGCAGCAGTTGAAGATTGTCGTGATTGAGCGCCAGAAACGGCATGCGACGCACGATCAGCACGCTGACCAGTGCGCCGTCGCCATCGAGCAACGGCGCGCAGGCCAGATACGGGCTCGTGTCGCTCGCGGCATCGTCGGCGCGCACATGGGCGAGGGTCCCCTCTCGCAGGCAATGCTGCACGAGCGGATCGTTGGCGTCCGGCTCGAACCCCTCGCCCACCCGTGCGATCGGGGTCGTGACCAACCGTTGCGCACGCACCGGAAACAGCGACGCCACTTCGATCTGGCAGGTCAGTGCCGCGAATTCAAGCATCGGCTGCGCGTTCGGCAAGCCACCGGCATGGCCGTAAACGTCGGCAGCACGGCGTACGGTGAGATCGCGCAGACGCGTCAGCGCATCGCGCAACGTCACCGGGCGCGCCAGCAAATCGCGTTCGAGCCGTTCGTGCGAGACACGCAACAGGTAGTGGTTATGTGTGATCGCGACCAGGCGGTCGCTGTAGTACGCGTTGATGCCCTGCGCGCGATGCGCGCGGTGGGACCAGATGTCGCAGAAGTGCCCCGCCACCAGGGCGAGCGTCAGACCGCCCGCGAAATGCACCATGGGAAAAGGACTGCCGGCCGCGCCGTACAGGACGTACCAGGCCGCGGCAAGCACACCGCCGCTTGTCGCGCCGGCCAGCGAGCCGTAGCGCAACGCCGCCACGAGCACGACCATCCAGAGCCACGGGAAGTGTGCCGCGAGGAGCAAGGGATCCTCGGGGTGCAGGCGCCAGGCGACGACCACGGCAAGCGCGGTTCCGACGAGGACTTCCAGGATGGCGAACGGACGCGCAATCGCGGGGGCGATCCACCGCCCCCAGCGCCCGAGGTTGCCCAGGGGCTGCGAGCGACGAACGCGCGTGGACGTCGGCGCGTCGCGAGCCTGTTCGGCGTCGTTGGGCATTGCGGTGCTCACGTGGCCTTCGCGAAGATGAGTGTCAGCCGGGAGAGCGCGTGCCAACCCCTTGGCACCGTGTCGTCGCAAGCCATCGACAAGCCCGGCAGGAAACGCGGGCGTTCGCGCAAGTTCTGCGCGATGGCGGTTTGCATGATTCCCCGTTTTCGGAAGGTGCCCTGCCCGGCGAGCTGCGCCGGGCGCTTAGGCAGCGGATCGACAGTCCTCGTGGAAGACCCGTCGCTCCCGTCCCGTCATCTACCTGCGCTCGGGACGGCCTGTGACTGCTAATCCGAACTGATCTCTTATGTTTGATGGGAATGCACTTTACACACGCTGAGTCCCACTATCGTCCCCATTTTTTCGCCCCGCCAAGGTGTATGAATCGTCAGGAGACCGACTGACCGTCGAATGTATACGGACCGTCGTACGGCCCGACATAAGCCAGGTGCGTGCGCACCCCGGCGCCCGCCTGCCAGAAGTGCATGGCGAAACCCGGCGGCTCCAGCGAGATCGTTTCCGGCGCGCCCGGCGCCAGGCCGAGCGTGATCTGGTGCGCCGTGGAGACGCAGGTGCTGGCCATGACTGCCGGGGCGCCCGGCACGCTCGCCTGAATGCTGCGGTGCAGGTGGCCGCAAATCACGCGCTCGATGTGCGCATGACGCGACGTCACACGCGCGAACCCTTCGCGGCCGGCCGTCGACAGACCGTAGCCGTCCATGAACTCGATGCCGGTCTCGAACGGCGGGTGGTGCATGGCAATGATCGTGGGACGCCCGGCGCAGGCCTGAAGCTGTTCGTCGAGCCAGGTCAGGCGCGACTCGCACAAGTGACCCGATGCCCCCGGCGGGTCCTGCGTGTCGAGCGCAAGTACGGTCAGCGGACCGAAATCGACACGATATTGTAAGAATTCGTTACCGGAGTGCAGATAGGTGTGCGACGGAAATGCGGTGCGCAGGCCCTCGCGATGGTCGTGGTTGCCAACGACGAGATAGAGCGGAATCGTGAGCTCCGCGAGGCACTCGCGAAGTACTTCGTATTCCGACGGATGCGGTGTATCGATCAGGTCACCGGTGGCGATGACGGCGTCGGGTCGGGGTGTCCATGCATTGATGACGGCGATGGCGCGACGCAGCGCCTGCGCGGTGTCGACGCGCCCGCAGGCAAGCGCACCGGGCCGTGTGACGTGGAGATCCGTAATCTGGCAAAGCAGCATGTGCGTGATTCCTTGGTGGCGATGGCGCGACGATTCGAGTGTAGGGCGCCCACGATGACGCGCCATCGATCGGGCGGCGACACGCTAGCCTTCGCAGATGACACAGCAGTGAATTTCGAAAGATCCGCGCGAAGCGTTGCATCGGACCAACCAAAAGTCGCCCTGCTGCGCAAGCCCCGAGGGGCTAGGGAAACCCCCAAAGCCCGCCCAGCAAGGGATTGCGCGGGGGCATGACCGGAGATGCCCGCAGTTACCGGGGTTTTGCCGTCATGAACAAGAAAGTACGCGGCATTGCACAACAAAATCGCCGCAAACCGTTGCGGGGACTGGCCCACAGCCCGCCGATGGTTCTATAATGCGGCTGCCCGGCCAGTGCCGGCGCCCTCTCGACACATGCCGGGCAGATCTCCGGATCGCGTTCGTGCAATGTGCCGTGAAGGCGACTTTCTGGCGTATGCCGCGTGCCTTATGGCGCGGATACAACACCGACACTCGCCAAATGGCGAAAGTGTTAGAGTTGTCGCCGGTATTCACCACCTCTCAAGGGAAACACACATGAACAAACAGGAACTGATCGACGCCGTCGCCGGCGCAACGGGTGCTAGCAAGGCTCAAACCGGCGAAACCATCGACGCTCTGCTCGAGACCGTCAAGAAGGCCGTCGCCAAGGGTGACTCGGTTCAGTTGATCGGCTTCGGCTCGTTCGGTTCGGGCAAGCGCGCTGCGCGTACCGGCCGCAACCCGAAGACCGGCGAAGCGATCAAGATCCCGGCAGCCAAGACCGTGAAGTTCACGGCTGGCAAGGCGTTCAAGGACGCCGTGAACAAGAAGTAAAGCCAGTTGCGCGCAGGCCGGCCTCCGTGCCGGCCTATCTTTTTGCTCGTATGACCGCTCTCGGCGTGCAGCAATGGATGGGCGTTACATCATCCTCTTGCGAGGTCCACGACTGATGTGACGCTGCGCGCCTCGCGGGTGACCTGCGCGCCGATCGTCGGAGACCGGGCGCCCGCGACGAGGTCCCTCCCCAGGCTGACCGCCTGAGTGCCCCTGCCGTCTGCGCCGATCCCCGGCGATTGCTGACATCCTTCCGCCTGCTCCACAGTCCTCCCCAGCTGCGTCACTTGTGTTTCGGCACCCGATACATCGCCGCGAAACACTGTCGCTTCGCCCGACGCGTCATCGCGTCACACCCTTGATTCCTTAGCACTTTTTCGAAAGCATCTATGCTATGTTGCGTGACATGACACGCGCGTCGACCACGGCAATCGCCGTCTCCAACGAAGCCTCCTCTGCCGTCGGACCCACCGACGCGCAGCCGATTGCGCCGCCCCGCGCGAAGCGCATGCGGCAGATGTCGGCGTCGCGCCTGCTTGTCACCCTTGCCGCGCTGCCGCTGGCCCAGTGGCCCGTACTACCCGCGGGCGAAGACGCTACCGCCCATGCCGGCGCCATCGATCCGGAAGCCATCCACCAACTGCGCGTCGCAACACGCCGCCTGCGCGCACTGATCGACGTGTTTTCTCCATGGATCAAGCCGCGCTGGCGCAGAGCGTTAACGGAAGAACTGCGCTGGATCGCGCGCTCGATGGGGCCGACGCGCGACGCCGACGTGCTCGCGACGACGACGCTTCCCGCGCTGCGCATCGAACATCCCGACATGGATTGGCCTGCCGTCGATGCCTACACGGAAAAGCTGCGTGGCGACGCCCGGGCGCAAGCGGCCGAGGCGTTGTGCAGCGAGCGTCAGCGCGCGCTGCATGCGCGGCTGCTGGAAGCGTTTGGTATTGGACATGACGGCCAGGCCGACCCGCGCGCCGCCAAAGCGCTGCGTCGTCCGTCGCGCACACCGGGAAAGCGACCACGTGCAGTAGCGAGGCACGCGCATAACGTGATGCGCGCGCGATATATCGGGTTATTTCCGGAAGCGAGGCAGTTGGCAATGCTCGACACCGATCAGTTGCACGCGTTGCGCGTCACCATCAAGCGCGCGCGTTATAGCGCCGAGGCGTTGTTGCCGTGGATGCGCAAAGCCGTGCGCACGCCCTACCAGAACACGCTTCACGCGGCGCAGGATCTGCTGGGGCAGTTGCACGATGCTGTCGTGGCCCAGCGAATGCTGGAGAACATGCCGCTCAGCGACGCGCAACGCGACGTGTTGAGCTGTCGTCTCGACACCGTCATCGTCAACGCGACCAGCCGGGCAGCGCACGTGTTGTGCCATCTGCCCGACGCCCACGCCCTCGAGCGAGGCATGCGCAAGGTGTAACCAGCGCTGCCGAAAGGCCGCGACAGTGCTGGCGCGGCGAATCCCGTCTTGTTGTCACGCCACCTTGATTCGCAGCAGGCGCATGCCATTGGCGATCACCAGCAGACTCGCACCGACATCGGCAAAGACCGCCATCCACAGCGATGCCAGCCCCACCACCGCCAGCGCGAAAAACACCGCCTTGATCGCGAGCGCTACGGCGATGTTCTGCTTGAGTACCGTTGCCGAACGTCGGGAGAGCATCAGGAATGCCGGCAGTTTGCGAAGATCGTCGTCCATCAGCGTGACGTCCGCCGTCTCCAGCGCGCTGTCGGTGCCTGTCACCCCCATCGCAAAACCGACGTCGGCTGCGGCCAGCGCGGGCGCATCGTTGATGCCGTCACCCACCATGCCCACGTGCCCGAACGTCTCTCGCAGCGACGACACGGCTTGCCATTTGTCCTCCGGCAACATCTCGGCACGCACATCGGTCACCCCGGCCTGCTGGCCGATGACCTGTGCGGTCGCGCGGTTGTCGCCGGTCAGCATGATCGTGCGCACCCCCATTTGCGCCAACCGCGAGATGGCCTCGCGACTCTCCTCGCGCAACGTATCGGCGACTGCCAGCACTGCCAGCGCCTGCGTTTCGCTGGCCAGCACAATCGCCGTGCGGGCCTGCGATTCCAGACGATCCAACGCCGCTTCCACATTCGCATTGCATACACCGAGCGACTCGATGAGACGATGGTTGCCCAGGTAGTACAGGGTCTGCCCGATGCGGCCCTTCACCCCCATGCCGGGCAGCGCTTCGAAGTCGGTCACGTCAGGCAGGGGGCCGAGTCCGGCTTGCGCATGCCCATCGACGACTGCACGCGCGATCGGGTGCGTGGTTTGCGCGTCGAGCGCAGCGGCCAGTGTGAGGGCGGCGTCATGCGTCGTTTCGCCCAACGGCACCACGTCGGTCAGGCGCGGCTCGCCGCGCGTGAGTGTGCCCGTCTTGTCGAGCGCCACCGCGCGAATCAGACGTCCGCTCTCCAGGAACGCGCCGCCCTTGATCAAGATGCCCGCGCGCGCTGCCGCTGTCAGTCCACTGACGACGGTCACGGGCGTCGAAATGACGAGCGCACACGGACAGGCAATGACGAGCATGACCAGCGCCTTGTAGATCCACGGTGACCACGCCAGCCCGAACGCCAGCGGCGGCACGATGGCAACGAGCAACGCGCAGAGCACCACCACCGGCGTGTAAATACGCGAGAACTTGTCGACGAAACGCTGCGTCGGCGAGCGCTGCTGCTGCGCGGTCTCCACAATGCGCACGATGCGTGCGAGTGTCGTGTCGCCGGGGGCGACGTTCGTGCGGTACACGATCAACCCGCTTTCATTGATGCTGCCGGCGTAGACTTCGTCGCCTACAGTCTTGTCGACGGGCACGCTCTCACCGGTGATCGACGCCTGATTGAGTGCCGAACTGCCCTGCTCGATCACCCCGTCGATGGCAATGCGCTCGCCGGGACGCGCCCTCACCCGCGCGCCAACCGCCAGCGACGCCGCAGGCACATCGGCCCACGTGCCGTCAGGCTGCTCCACCGACGCCTGATCGGGGGCCAGACGCATCAACGCTTCCACGGCCCGGCGCGCACGCGTGAGCGACGCGGCCTCGAGCTTTTCCGAAAGCGCAAACAGTACGATCACCATCGCCGCTTCGGGCCATTGGCCGATGACCATGGCACCGATCACTGCCAGCGACATGAGGAAGTGGATGTTGAGCGTGAGGTGACGCAATGCGATCCAGCCCTTCTTGAGCGTGGGCAGGCCGCACGCCAGGATGGCCGCCACGACCATCGCGCCGACCCACAGGCTGTGTTCGGGCACGCCGGACCACACGGCGACCTCGCTGGCCGCGGCGAGCGCGCCGCCGGCCACCAGCCGCGTCACTTCACCCTTGCGGCTGGCGGGCGGCGGTGCATTGGCGCCCTCGTCGCCTGACAATGGGACCGGCGTCATACCGAGTTTGCGCAGCGTGTCGGCGACAACGTCGCCATGCCGGGAAACGTCTGCCGCCGAGGGCGTGCCTTCGAAGACAACGGTCAGTTCCCGCTTCAGCAGATTGAAATAGAGGGCGTCGACGAACGGACGATGCTCCAACTGATCGCGAATCAGGCGTTCTTCCGTCGGGCAATCCATCTGGTCGATACGAAAGCGCGCCTGGGGTGCGCTCGCGTCCGGGACAGGCTCCATCGTTGCAAGATTGCCCCCCGACGCGCAGCAGGACACCGCCACATCGGCACTTTTTGCATGCGAGCCGCATGACCCACCGTGATCGTGCGCGTGATCGTGAGAATGGCCGTGCGTATGGCCATCGGCGTGGTCGTGACTGTGCGAATGTGCATGGTCGTGCGCGTGCTCACCCGATGATTGCCCGTGATCGTGATCGTGCGTCTTGCGATCCACCACGGCCGGGCCCGCCGAGCTTGCCAAACGGGCCGGATCCGATGGGTTGGACATGTCAACTCCTGATTTACTGATTCGTGTTACTCTCCATTCAAAACCCTGTAGTGACTACGGAGTCAAGTATGAAAATCGGAGAACTGGCCCGGGCGGCGGGCACCGATGTCGAAACGATCCGCTACTACGAACGCGCCGGCCTGCTGTCAGCACCGCCGCGGACCGATGCCGGCTACCGCGCCTACGGCGAAGACCATCTCGAAGCCCTGCGCTTCATCCGGCATTGCCGCTCCCTCGACATGCCGCTTGCCGACGCCAAGCGGCTGGGTGAACTGGCGCACGATACGACCGTGACCTGCGAGGATGCGAACCAGTTGATCGAGGCCCATCTCGCACGCGTGCATGCACGCATCCACGAGTTGCAAGCACTCGAACAACAGTTGCTACACCTTCAGGCGCAATGCCAAAGTCGTCACGAAACCAGTGATTGCGGCATCTTGCGCGCGCTCATGCAAGGCGCTCATGGTGAAGCATGCGCCTGCCACAACGAAACCGACCCGATCGACGTCGCCTGCGAGCACGAGCACGAGCACGAGCACGAGCACGAGCACGATCATCAGCATGCATGAGCATCGTGGGCGTCGCCGCACCGACGCCCAGGTTCGATACGGGTTCTGATCTGCCGCCGGTTCGCTCGGGACCGGTCGCCTCTCTTCCCCGCCACGCGCGCTCACACGACACGCGCTTTCGTTGTCGATACGCGCACACCTTTCGTCGCACCACCGTCGCACTCGCCGTCAACGCCACGGCGATTGTGATGATTCATTGCATTTGCCCGGAAAACAGGGGCAAAACAGCGCAGTTTCTATACAATGTCCCGCACGCGCCGCACCAGGGAAACGCGACACTTACGAGGCAGGGTCGCGCGGCGTGCCGGATACGCATCGATATGTCGTAATCCGTTCCAATTTCTTGCTCATTTGTCGGAGAACTTATGTCCAGCGATGTATCCGCTACGCCTACGCCCGCGACGGAAAGCAGCGCCGACATCGTCATCATGGGCGCGGGTGCTGCGGGTGTCTCCGTGGCGGCCAGCTTGCGTCGTCGCCGCCCCTCGCTCTCGATCACGATCGTGGACCCGGCCGACACGCACTACTATCAACCGGCCTGGACCCTCGTGGGCGCCGGTGAATTCGACGCAGCACGCACGGCACGTCCGATGTCGAGCGTCATTCCCGAAGGCGTGAACTGGGTGCAAGCCGCAGTCACCGCGTTTGCGCCCGAACACCAGCAGGTCCTGCTGTCTGACGGTCGCCGTCTCGGTTACCGATACCTCATCGTGGCGCCCGGCCTGCAACTGAACTGGGAAGCGATCGACGGTCTGACGGAGACGCTCGGCCGCAACGGCGTCACATCCAACTATCGCTTCGATCTCGCGCCATACACATGGTCACTGGTGCGCGACTTCAAGGGTGGCAACGCGCTTTTCACCCAACCGCCCATGCCGATCAAGTGCGCCGGGGCGCCGCAAAAGGCGATGTACCTGTCTGCGGATACCTGGCGACAGCACGGCGTGCTCGACAAGTCCCATATCGAGTTTCATCTCGTCGCTCCCGCGTTGTTCGGTGTCAAGGAATACATTCCGGCACTGATGGCGTATGTGAAGCGCTACGGCATTTCGCTCAATCACCTCTCGCATTTGCGCGCAGTGGACGGCGAGCGCCGCGTGGCCCGTTTCGAAATTTTCGACGCCGACGGTCAGTCGCAATTCGTCGACAAACCGTTCGACCTGCTGCACGTCGTGCCGCCGCAGAGCGCACCGGACGTGCTGCGTGCGAGTCCGCTCGCCGATGCTGCCGGTTGGTGCGAAGTCGATCCGGCCACCTTGCGCCACGTACGCTATGCGAACGTTTTTGGTCTGGGCGATGCGATTTCGGCCCCCAATGCGAAGACGGCGGCCGCTGCGCGCAAACAAGCCGTCGTGGTGGCCAACAACCTGCTCGCCGCCATGGATGGTCGCCCGCTGTCCCTGCATTACGACGGTTACGGGGCTTGCCCGCTCACGGTCGAACACGGCAAGATCGTGCTCGCCGAGTTCGGTTACGGCGGCAAACTGCTGCCCACGTTCCCGATCGATGGCACCCAGGCGAACCGTTTCGCCTGGGTGTTGAAGAAGTACGTCCTGCCCAAGGTGTACTGGGATTTCATGCTTCGCGGGCGAGAGTGGCTGGCGCAACCCAGCCGTAGCAACCATAGGTGAAACCCCAACTCAATTTTCATGAATGGGTGCCGTTAAAGGTCACAGGACCCGGTTCCGCGACCGGGCACGAGCTTCTTGTCGGGCCACGCCTTGCGCGCGGTCTGCCGAAGCGCGGGGGAGACGGCACTCAGACGCAACCGCTCCTCGCACGACGGCCGACACACTTACGCGTCTTATACTGAACATGATTCAAGGGTTTTCTGGCGGCACGACCGGTTCGACGCGTGGGGTTTTCGAGCCCCGTCGCTTGATATGCGGCAATGACGAACGTTCAACCGAGTGGGCATGGCATGCCCGACTGCCGAGATGAACGATACGAACGCGCTGCGCCGGCAAGTCGTGCTCGCCGATCTCCTGTTGGATCGGCAGCGGCTTTTGCGCGCCCTTAGCCTTGAACTGCGCACCCCGAGCCCGCCGAACAGCCACAGTGCGCTGGTCGTGCTGCACGTCGGCCGAGGTCAGCGCACGGCAACCACTCAACCTGCCATCTCCGACGCCGATTTGCTCGCGACCATCGCGTTTCGCATCGGTTCGCGCATTCGCCGCCGCGACCTCATCGGTCGTGTGTCCGATCAGCAGATCGCGATCCTGCTGCGCGATCTCGGCAGCCGCGAAGCGGCGGTGCAGGTGACGCGTCGCTTTATCCGCGCCGGCGAGTCGCCGGTGCCTTGCGGCAACGGCCTGCTTTATCCGCTCCTGTCCGCGGGGATCACGCACTTGCCGCAAGTACCGGTGTGGCCGGCGACGCTTCTCGAGCACACGTCGGACGTGGCCGATCAGGCCATTCGCGAGAGCGCATCGCGCTTTCTGGTCACCGAGGCCCCGTCTGCCCCGACCGAAGGCCTCAATCCGCCGGACGAAGCCGGGAACGAACACTATTGGCGTAACGCCATCGGACGGGCGCTGTCGGACTCCGAATTCCGCCTGCATTACCAGCCGCAGATCGACATGCGTACCGGCCGTCTGACGGGGCTCGAAGCCCTGATCCGCTGGCAGCGTGACGACGAACTCATCATGCCCGGGGAGTTCATCCCGGCGGCAGAGCGTTGCGACGTGATCGGTCCGATCGGCGACTGGACCTTGCAGGAAGCCTGCCGCCAGCTCGATCAATGGCAATCCGATGGCGAGGAGTATCCTCGCGTCGCCGTGAACCTGTCTGCACAGCAAATGCGCATGCAGACACTGGAAACGGTCCGCTACGCGCTCAAGCATCACCGCGTGCCGCCCGACAAGCTCGAGATCGAGATCACGGAGTCGTCGCTGATTTCCCACCTCGACGAAGCGGCCACGCTGATGAACGAACTCGTGGCGATGGGCGTGCGCTTGTCGCTCGACGATTTCGGCACGGGCTATTCGAGCTTCGTGCGCCTCAAGCGCTGGCCGTTCGGCACCGTCAAGATCGACTATCAGTTCGTGGCAGGTGTGCTCCTTGGCGGCTACGACACGGAACTGATTCGCGCCATCATCGCCATCGCCCGCAAGCTCGAGATCGAAACCGTCGCCGAAGGTGTGGAGACCAGCGCGCAACGCGACGCCCTCGCCTCGCTGGGCTGTCATGCCTGGCAGGGGTATCATTGCACGCGTCCACTTCCGCCCGGGCACATCGAGACATTCATCCGAGACTGGCACGGGCGCCTGTAAACGCGTCTGCACCCGCATTTGCCGTTGGTCCACGTTCAGTTCAACCGTCACCGCGCCGTTTCCGCCATCGTCGGCGGCCTGGCCATTCTCGCAGGCGTGCTCTTCGCCTGGGGGTTGGCCCGCTTCGCCGCCGATCAACTCGTGGCGAACCGTTCCGCGCGCCTGCTCTTCGAAGAGCGCAGCATCGCCACGCGCCTGGCGCACGGCACCGTTCACACCGTCAATCAGGACCTGATGCTCATTCGCGGCATCCCGCAGGTGCTCGCCCAGATCGGGCAGGTTCAGGATGCCGCGGCCACCGTCGCGGACCACCCACTCAAAGGAATGCCTCCGGCGAAGGCGCGCGAACTGCTACTCGCCGAGCCAGAGCTCAAGCCGGTAAACGAGCTGCTGCGCGCCGCTCAGCAATACTTCGGCGCAGATCTCGTATGGCTCGGCACGCCCGATGGTGTCACGATTGCGTCAAGCGATGCCTATACGCGTGACCCGCTCATCGGTGACAACTACGGCGACCGCGGCTACTTCAATGCCGCACTGCTCGGTGGTGCGGGGCAGCAGTATGTCATTGGCCGCAAGACCGGCCTGCCCGGCATCTACTTCACCGCGCCCGTGTACCGCGATGGTGTGCTCGTCGGCGTGATGGTCGTGAAGCTCGGCGTTCGCCGGTTGACCCATTGGGTCGACACCGGCGCGTCGTTCGTCACCGACGCCAACGGCGTGATCGTGCTGGCCAACGACCCGACCTTCACCGGTCTTGCCGTGCCGGGGGCCAAGGTGTTCCAGATGACCCGCGAAGAGCGCCGGCACCTGTATCAGCAGGAAGACTTTACCGTCGCCCCCATCGAGAGCTACGACCTGTCGCCCGGCACGCCCGATATTCTGTTGCATGACGACGATGCGGACAAAACCGATCACAGTGCACGCCTTGTCCGTGTGCGGCCCGACAACCAGCCGTATCTGCTGGAGGCCGAACTATCGACCGATGACGAACTCGTCATCTACACCATGAGCGAGGCACCGACGCTTGGCAGCCTGTTCATCGAACGGCGCCGTTATGCCGTGCTCGTGTTTGCGTTGTTGTTGAGTTCGGCCGGTGCGCTTTATCTCCTCGTGCGCTATCTGCGCCGGGGCCAGATCCAGCTGACGGACACGCTCGCCAAAAACGCGGCGCTGGAACACGAGGTCAAGTACGACGCACTGACCGGCGCCCTGTCTCGCGGCCACTTTCTGAAGCGGCTTTACGCCGAGGTCACGCAAGCCGAAGCGACCGACGTGCCCGCCTGCGTCATTCTCGTGGACCTGGATCACTTCAAGCAGATCAACGACACCTGGGGCCATGCGCTCGGCGACACCGTACTTGCGACATTCGTCCACCTCTGTCACGAATCGTTACGCGAAGATGACATCTGCGGTCGTTTGGGGGGCGAAGAATTCGCTATCATCCTGAGTGGCGCCACAGAGGCGCGCGCCTTCGAGGCTGCTGAGCGATTGCGCGAAGCGGTTCGTGCAGCGCGCATCACCATCGACGACCGCACACTCCAGTTCACGATCAGTGCCGGTGTTGCCCAATGGCACGCGGGTGACGACGGTAACGCGTGGCTGCGGCGCGCCGACGCGGCGCTTTACCTTGCCAAATCTCGCGGACGCGATCGCTGCGCCCGCGAATCCGACCTCCGGGTGCTCACCCGGGGCGGATCGTAACTGACTTCGGGCTCACCGGCCCGGGGTCGCAAACCCAGACCGGACCGATGCTCACGACGAATCTCGCCACATTCGCCCCATCGCCGCTGCGCGCCCTCCAACTCGGCACCGTTGCCCTGTGCCTGGCCCTGAGCAACGCGGCACATGCCGATCTCTCGCTTCTGCAGCCGCCACGAGCACTCACGGGCGGCGCACCGTTGCAACTGACCCTGCTGGCCACCCAAGACACAGCGGGCGGCACGACGATCGCCTTGCCCGATGAAATCGTCGTGCGCATTTCCAACGACGACTTCAAACCCACCTTGCTGCACCTCAAGCGCGCGGCCGTCGTGCCTGCTCAGGTGACGCTCGACGAAGGACAGTTCCGGCGCGTTCCCTACGCGGCGGCGTTGCCCAAGGAATTGCGCGGTACCGTGCGCATCGAACCCGTCGACTGGGATGCATCGACGACGACCATCGTGCTGGACCGCGCCGCGCCGGCAGAACCGATGGTGGCCGCAGCGCCCGCTGCCGGCGAATGGGCCGCCCCGGGCGCCGCAGCATCGGGCGCGGCTGCGGCGACCCCGGCCCCGGCATCGGACGCCATCGCGAGTGCCGGCCCCGACGCCATTGCCCCGACCAGCGACGCCGAGTTTGCACGCATTTCGTCCAACGAGCCGATGTACATCGCGTTCGGCAAGAACGGCGACGCCAACGCACGTTTCCAGCTCAGCTTCAAGTTCCACATCCTCAAGCCGGACAACCCCGCATCGAAGTCCTTCCTCGACAATCTGTACTTCGGCTACACGCAGTTGTCCATCTGGGATCTCGAGGCTGAATCTGCGCCTTTCCGCGATTCGAACTACCGACCGAGCCTCTTCTACTACATCCCGGACACCGGCGTGCGGGCAGGCTGGTTCTCCTCGCTGGGCATTGCCGCGGGTATTGAACACGAATCCAACGGCAAAGCAGGCGACGATTCGCGCAGCATCAACACTGTCTTCGTCAAACCGATCCTGACATTCGGCAACCCTTCGGAGTACCACTGGACGATCGCGCCAAAGCTCTACGCCTATCTCGAGAAGAAGGACAATCCGGACATCCAGAACTACCGTGGCTATATGGACCTGCTCGTGCTCTGGGGCAAACCCAATGGCTGGCAGATCGGTGCCACCCTGCGCAAGGGCATGAAGCGCAACTACGGCAGCGTGGACGTGCAAGTCACCTACCCGCTCGGCAAGCTGATCCCGGGAACCGGCGGCTACATCTGGCTCGGTTACTTCACTGGCTACGGCGAAGACATGCTCGACTACAACCGTCATTCGCCGTCGCAGGTGCGGATCGGTTACAGCGTGTTCCGGTGGTAAGGCACCGCCCACAGGGCTGAACGCCCGCCACATGCCGACAGGCATCGAGAGGTATCGGGAGGTATCGGGAGGTATCGGGAGGTGTCGGGAGGTGTCGGGAGGTGCCGGGAAGGTGTCGGGAGGCAAACGCACAATCGGCATTCAACCGATGTCGGCTCGCCGCGCTTCCCGCAGGCTCACAGCACCAGCACGAGCGCGCCAGCCACAATCAACGCACCGCCGAGCGCCTCCTTCATCGAGAACGGCTCGCCCAGTGCAATCCAGCCGATGAGCATGGCCATCGCCACGCTGAGCTTGTCGAGCGGCGCCACCCCCGATACCGGGCCCAGTTGCAGGGCGCGGAAGTAGCAGAGCCACGACAGCCCCGTCGCCACCCCCGACAACACGAGAAACAGCCACGTGTTGGCGCTCAGGCTAGCGGGACGCTGCCACTCCCCGCGCATGCCCACGATCGCCAGCGTGACAGCGAAAATGATGACCGTACGAATCAGTGTGGCCATGTTCGAGTTGACCTGCGCCACCCCGAGCTTGCCGAAGACCGCCGTCAGCGCGGCAAAGAATGCCGAGCCCAGCGCAAACAGTTGCCAGCTTCGCAGCATGATGAATCCCCACCCTTGAAAAGTATGGGCCGCCATTAACCTGAAACCGGCGGCCATGTCCACCGTCCGCACCCAGCCGTAGGGGAATGGAAGTTCGACACGGCGTTGGTGAGATAATGGCGTGACTTCGCAACATACACCTGCCTTCAGCCGATTCCCGCCTTATGTCCGAACTGCACGACCGCCCCGACAGCCCTTGCATTGGTGTTTGCTCGACGTTATTCGACGACGTCTGCAAGGGTTGCGGCCGCACCGCAGAAGAAGTGTCGAACTGGGTGTTCTTCACCGACGAGGAGAAGGCGGTCATTTGGGAGCGCATCACGCGCGACGGCACCGCGATGCGCTTCTGTGACAGTGGTTCTACGTCTTCGCAGACTTGAACTGCAGCGACTTGTATTCGAGAAACTCCTCGAAGCCAAACACACCGTTTTCGCGCCCGTGTCCTGACTGCTTGAAGCCGCCAAACGGCGCCTGCACGTTGAACTCACCGCCGTTGATGTCGACCTGCCCCGTGCGAATCTGACGCGCCACGCGGACCGCCCGGGCCTCGTCGCCCGACCACACGCCACCGCCCAATCCATAGATCGAGTCGTTCGCGATGCGAACCGCGTCGGCTTCGTCCTGATATGTGATGATCGAGAGCACGGGGCCGAAGATCTCCTCTTGCGCCACGGTCGCATCCGGCGTGACACGCCCGAGTACGGTCGGCTGCACAAAGAACCCCGCTTCAAACCCGGCAGGTACGGTGTCTCCGCCTGCGATCAGCTCGGCGCCTTCCGCCAATCCCTTGCGGATGTATGTTTGCACGCGCTCGCGCTGCGCCGCCGACGCCAACGGCCCGAGGCGGGTCGTTTCTTCCCGCGGATCGCCCAACGTAAAGCGCGCCACAGCCTCCTTGGCAAGCGCCTTGACCTCGTCGTAGCGCGACGCAGGGACCAGCATGCGCGTATGTGCCGAACAGGTCTGTCCTGAATTCAGATAGCAAGCGTTCAACGTGCCTTTGACGGCTGCCGCCAGGTCCGCGTCGTCGAGCACCACCGATGCCGATTTCCCGCCCAGCTCCAGTGCAACACGCTTGACCGTTTGCGAGGCCACCTCCGACACCCGCTTGCCCGCGCGCGTCGATCCGGTGAACGACACCATATCGACCTCCGGATGGCGCGCCAGTACCTCACCGACGACCGGGCCGAGGCCGGTCACCAGATTGAACACGCCCGCCGGGAGTCCCGACTCCGCGATCACTTCCGCCAGCACAAAGGCGTTGAACGGCGCGACTTCCGACGGTTTGAGGACGACCGTACATCCGGCAGCCAACGCCGGTGCCACCTTCAACGTGATCTGATTGAGCGGGTAGTTCCACGGCGTGATCGCACCGACAACCCCGACGGGTTCACGCACGACCAGCGAATTCCCCACGCGCGCCTCGAACGCAAAGCCCTCGACCAGTTCGGCGTACTTGTTCCAGTGGTAGATAGGGCCACCGACCTGAATGGCACGCACCAGCTTGATCGGCATACCGGTCTCGCCGGTCATGATCCGGGCCAGTTCATCGGTGCGTGCCTTCAGCCCCGATGCAATCTTGCGCAGATACCCGGCGCGCTCGGCTGGCGAAGTCGCCGCCCATGCGTCACGCGCTTTGCGTGCCGCTGCAATGGCCGCTTCCGTGTCCGCCGCATCACCTTCGGGAATGCGACCCATGAGCTTGCCATCAGCCGAATGGAAGACGTCCAGCGCGCCGCGCCCGATCGGCGCCACCCATTGTCCGTCGATGAAAAACTTGTCGTACGCGATCATGCAATGTCTCCTGCCAGGAGGTTCTCAACGAGCGCTCATTGTAGTCCGCTCCCTGTTGACCTTCGTCGTCCGTGAGCAAAATCGGGCTGCGCCGATACGCAGACGCCGACATTCCCATGTCGGTTCGGAATGCGCCCGAGACCAGGCACTCGCCACGCCCCAAGCCAGCCTAAGCCAGCCCAAACCGGCCCAAACTGGCCCAAACCGCCCCAAACCGCCCCGTAAACGCAAACAGGGCGCCTGCCATGCAAGCGCCCTGCCCATATTCTCGAAAAGCTCCGCTGCGCATCTTGGGGTGCTTGACGCCTCACGCCAACGCATCGGCGCCGAGGGCATCGCCCCACCCCAAAACGCGCTAACCCGGCGCGCCCCTCGTCGTCAGACTTCGACGCCCTGGCTTGCCAGGTACTCGTCGTACGTGCCTTGATAGTCGACGAGCGTACCGTCGCTCTTCACTTCGATGACGCGCGTGGCCAGGCCCGACACGAATTCACGGTCGTGCGACACGAAGACCAGCGTACCCGGATACTTGTCGAGCGCGATCTGCAGCGATTCGATCGACTCCATGTCCATGTGGTTGGTCGGCTCGTCCATCATCAGCACGTTGTGGCGGCCCAGCATCAGCTTGCCCCAGATCATGCGACCCTTCTCGCCACCGGAGAGCACGCGCACCGACTTGCGCACGTCGTCGCCACCGAAGAGCAGACGTCCGAGCGAACCACGGATCACCTGGTCGTCGTCGCCTTCCTTGCCCCACTGCGTCATCCAGTCGGTGAGTGTGACATCTTGCGGGAACGCCTCGGACGTATCCTGCGGCATATAGCCGATGTTCGCGTTCTCCGCCCACTTGACGTTACCCGAATCGATCGGCAGCTCGGCCATCAGACTGCGCAGCAGCGTGGTCTTGCCCGCGCCGTTCTCGCCGATGATCGCCACACGTTCGCCGGCACGCACCGCGCCGGAGAAGTTCTTGAAGATCTGACGATCGTACGACTTCGAGATCCCGTCGTATTCGAAGGCGAGGTTATGCAGCTTCTTCTCGAATTCGAAACGAATGAACGGGTTCTGGCGCGACGACGGCTTCACGTCTTCCACCTTGATCTTGTCGATCTGCTTCAGACGGCTCGTTGCCTGACGTGCCTTCGACTTGTTCGCCGAGAAGCGGCGCACGAAGTCCTGCAGGTCGGAGATACGTTCCTTTGCCTTCGTGTTCGCGGCCATCTGACGTTCGCGAGCCTGCGCCGACGCCAGCATGTAGTCGTCGTAGTTGCCCGGGTAAATGGTCAGCGTGCCGTAGTCCATATCGGCCATGTGCGTGCACACGGCGTTCAGGAAGTGGCGATCGTGCGAAATGATGATCATGGTGGAGTTGCGCTCGTTGAGCACGTCTTCCAGCCAGCGGATCGTGTTGATGTCCAGGTTGTTGGTCGGCTCGTCGAGGAGCAGCACGTCCGGGTTCGAGAACAGCGCCTGTGCCAGCAACACACGCAGCTTCCAGCCCGGCGCGACGTTGCTCATCGGGCCCTGATGCTGATCCGTCGGAATACCCACGCCCAGCAGCAGTTCGCCGGCGCGCGCTTCGGCCGTGTACCCGTCGTACTCGGCAAACTTCGCCTCCAGCTCGGCGGCGTGCATGTAGTCGTCGTCCGTCGCTTCCGGATTCGCGTAAATCGCGTCGCGCTCGCTCATGGCGGCCCACATTTCGGTGTGGCCCATCATCACGACATCGAGCACGCGCATGTCTTCGTAGGCGAACTGGTCCTGCTTGAGCTTACCCAGACGCACGTTGGGTTCAAGCATGACGTTGCCGCTGCTCGGCTCCAGATCGCCGCCGAGAATCTTCATGAACGTCGACTTGCCGCAACCGTTGGCGCCGATCAGGCCATAGCGGTTGCCCCCGCCGAACTTGACGGAGATGTTCTCGAAGAGCGGCTTGGCGCCGAATTGCATCGTGATATTGGCGGTAGACAGCACAGGCGGTATCCGGGAGATGAGGTGCGGTGGCACAAAATTGCGCCACGAAACCCGACATTTTAGCACCGATGCGTGTCACGCGCCCCCGGCACGACGCCAGTGCCTGTCACGCCCCCTCTCAACCCCACGCCCAACCCGCTGTCCCGGCCGTCCACGCATAAAAAAACCGCCGGCAAACACCGGCGGTTTTTGTGCAACCCAGCGCCGCCGCAGGACGGCACGCAGGCCTTACTGCTTCGGCAGCGAGCCCTCGACGCCCTCGACGAACCAGTTGATCTGGTGCTTCTCGTCGTCGTTCAGCGTCTTGCCTGCCGGCACGATTTCCTTGCCGTCCTGGCCCTTGATCGGGCCGGTGAACGGATCGTACTTGCCGTCGCGAATGGCGTCGTGGCGGGCCGTGACGGCCTTGCGTGCCGCTTCGGAGACGGCCTTGTCGTTGATCGCCACGAGGTTGATCTCGTCTTCCTTGATGCCACCCCAGACCGGCGTGTTCTTCCACGAGCCCTGCATGACCTCGTCGACCGTACGGATGTAGTACTTGCTCCAGTCGATGGCGGCCGACGCGAGGTGGGCGTTCGGACCGAACTTGCTCATATCCGAATCCCACCCGAAGGCATGAATCTTCTTCTCTTCGGCCACCTGCATCACCACCGCCGAGTCGACGTTCTGCATGAGCACGTCGGCGCCCTGACCCACGAGCGATTCGGCGGCCTGGCGCTCCTTGCCCGGATCGAACCAGCTGTTGATCCAGACAACCTTCACCTTGACCTTCGGGTTCACTTCGCGCGCGGCGATGGTGAAAGCGTCGATGTTGCGGATCACTTCGGGAATCGGTACCGAAGCCACGTAGCCGATCACGTTCGACTTCGTCACATGCCCGCCGACCACGCCCGCGAGGTGCGCACCTTCATAGGTCCGCACGTCGTACGTCCCGAGGTTCGGCGCCGTCTTGAAGCCCGTGGCGTGCTCGAACGTGACGTCCGGGAAATCGGCGGCCGTCTTGACCATCGAGTCCATGTAGCCGAACGACGTGCCGAAGATCAGCTTGTTGCCCTTGCTCGCGAGATCGCGGAACACACGCTCGGAATCGGCGCCTTCCGGCACGTTTTCAACGCGGGTCACGGTGACCTTGTCGCCGAACTTCGCCTCGACGGCCTTCGCGCCCTGCTCGTGAGCGAACGTCCAGCCGGCGTCGCCCGGGTTGCCGATGTAGACGAACGCCACGCCCATCGGGCCCTTGCCCGCCGGTGCGGCCGACGCCTGTGCGTCGGAAGCGGCCGCGGGGGCGTTTGCGGTGTTGTTTTCCTGCTTGCCGCAGGCGGAGACCAGCATGGCGGCTGCCAGGCTGGCCATCGTGATCAGGACTTTACGTCGCATCGATTCTCTCCTCGTCATCGATTGTTTCAGGTTGATTCATTTCTTGGGCCCATCAGGCTTCGCAACGTCGGGGCTTGCGGCGCAAGCCCTGCGCATCGGCGCCTCAGGCCCCCGCGAAGAACGGCTTGCCCAGCGAAGCGGGCGCGTTCAGGCGAATGGTCTGGCGATTGCGCGAGATGATGACCAGCACCACGATGGTCGCCAGGTACGGCAGGCTGGCCAGCGCCTGCGACGGAATCCGGATCCCCATCGCCTGCGCCTGGAATTGCAGCGCCATGACCACGCCGAAGAGCAGCGCGCCGAGCATCGTGCGCCCGGGGCGCCACGTGGCGAAAACGACCAGCGCCAGTGCAATCCAGCCGCGCCCTGCCGTCAGGTTCTCCTGCCACAGCCGCAGATAACCGACCGAGTAGTACGCGCCTGCCAGCCCGGACATCGCGCCGCCGAACAGCGTCGCGAGATAGCGAATGCGTACCACCGGATACCCGATCGCATGCGCCACGGCAGGCGCTTCGCCAATCGAGCGCAGCACCAGTCCGGCTCGCGTCCGGTACAGGAACACGGCAATCGCCACCAGCAGCACGATCGACAGATAACCCAGCGGGTTGAGCGAGAAAATCGACGGCCCCAGCACCGGAATCGACGACAGTCCCGGGATCGGCAGATCGCGCAGCATCGGAATCGTCGCGTCAGTGTACGGACGCCCCACGTAGGCCGACAGGCCGATGCCGAAAATGGTCAGCGCCAGCCCGGTCGCGACCTGGTTGGCCATCAGCGACAGCGTGAGCCAGGCAAAGATGGCCGACATTGCCACGCCCGCCGCCACACCGGCGAGTACGCCCAGCCAGAGGCTGCCCGTTTGCACGGTGGCGGCAAAGGCGCCGATGGCGCCCATGAGCATGGTGCCCTCGACACCAAGATTCAGCACACCCGACTTCTCGGTCACGAGTTCACCGAGTGCTGCGAGCATCAGCGGTATCGCCGCGATCACGGCGCTCGCCGCCAGCGGCGTCAGCAGATTGATCCAGTCCATGCGGCGCTCCTCAGGCTTCGCTCGCCTGCGCGCGGGCGCGACGGCGAAGACGGTAATTCACGAAAACGTCGCAGCCCAGCAGGCTGAACAGCAACAGGCCCTGGAAAACGCCGCTGATCGCCTTGGGCAACTGCAACGACGTCTGCACCGCTTCGCCGCCGAGGTACAGCAACGCCATGAGCAGGCTCGCCAGCACAATGCCGACGGGATGCAGTCGGCCGACGAAGGCCACGATGATGGCCGTGAAGCCATAGCCCGGCGCCCAGGTTGCCTGCAACTGCCCGACCGGGCCGGCCACCTCGCCAGTGCCCGCCAGACCGGCCGCCGCGCCGCCGATGAGCAACGCCAGCCACACGGCGCGAGGCTCGGAATAGCCGGCGTAGCGCGCGGCCAGCGGGGCAAGCCCGCCCACTTCCATCCGATAGCCCGCAAAGCTCTTGCGCATGAAGAACCACGCGGCAGGCACGGCCACCACGGCCATGAAAACCGACGCGTTCAGGCGCGTGCCGCGCCACGGTGCCCAGTGCCAGTCGCCGAAAAAGCGCGGGAACAGCGCGTCGCGGCCGAAATTGATCGACTGCGGGAAATTCATGCCGTGCGGGTCCTGCCACGGACCACTCACGAGATAGATCAGCAACTGCGTGGCAACGTACGTGAGCATCAGGCTCACGAGAATCTCGTTGGCGTTGAACCGCACGCGCAACAGTGCCGGGATTGCCGCCCACAACATGCCGCCCACGGCGCCCGCCGCCATCATCAGCGGCAGCAGCCAGGGGCCGCCGTGACCGTCGAAATGGATGGCCACCCCCGAGGCGAAAATGCCGCCGAGCAGCAACTGCCCTTCCGCACCGATGTTCCACACGTTCGCCCGGTAGCCGATCGCCAGCCCCAGCGCGATCAGGCACAGCGGCGAGGCCTTGAGCAGCAGCTCGGACCAGCCGTTCAGGCTGCTGACCGGCGCGAGGAAGAACGCCGCCATGGCCTGCGCCGGATTCTTGCCGAGGAAGCTGAAAATGAGCACGCCGCCGGCCAGCGTGATGAGCGTGGCCACGAGCGGCATGGCGAGCCGCATGGTGCGGGAGGGACTTGGCCGTGGCTCAAGCATCAAATCGAACATGGTGTCTGAAAATCGATGAAAACGTTACGGTGTGCGCGGCGGTGCCAACGGCGCACCGGCATGACAAATCGGAGCCTTCTTGCCGATACCCTCATAACGGATCGGCGCCCCCGGGATCACGCTGCGCGCTCGCCGGGACCGCCGGGAAACATTCCCGCCATCCACAGGCCGATCTCGCGCGCGTCGGTCTGCTCGGGCTTGCGCACCGGCGACAGACGCCCCTGCGCGAGCACGGTGATCCGGTCGCAAATTTCGAACAGTTCGTCGAGCTCCTCCGACAGCACCAGCACGGCCACACCGCGCGACGACAAGTCGAGCAACTGCTGGCGGATGAAGCTCGCCGCCCCCACGTCGACCCCCCAGGTGGGTTGCGCGACGACGAGGACTTTCGGCTCCTGCAGGATTTCGCGTCCGACGATGAACTTCTGAAGATTGCCGCCCGACAGGCTTTGCGCGGCCGCATCGGGCCCGCCCGCCTTTACGTTGAAGCGCTCGATGCACTGCGACGCAAAGTGACGCAGCGCCCCGCGACGGATCCATCCGCCGCGCAGTAATCCGAGATGCGCCGTGCCGGAGGCCCCCAGCAGCGCGTTGTCGGTCAATGACATGCTGGGCACCGCGCCGCGCCCGAGGCGTTCTTCCGGCACGAAAGCCAGTCCCAGACGCCGCCGCGTGGCGGCGCCCATGCGACCGACCGCGCGGCCGTTCAGGTGGATCGCTTCGGCCTGCGGCGCCCGGGCCTCGCCGGACAACGCGGCCAGCAGTTCGGCCTGACCGTTGCCGGACACCCCGGCAATCCCCACGATCTCGCCCGCATGCACGTCGAGATCGACCTCCTTGAGCGACGTGCCGAACGGATCGTCGCTGGCCATCGTCAGCTGGCGCAACGACAACAGCGCCTCGCCCGGCTGATGCGCACGACGCTCGATCTGCGGCAGCGCGCGCCCGATCATCATCTGCGCGAGCGTCTCGGCGGTTTCTTCACGGGGTACGGCGTGACCGGACACGCGTCCGCCACGCAGCACGGTCGCGTGGTCGCACAGATCGCGGATTTCGTCGAGCTTGTGACTGATGTAGACGATGCTGCACCCTTCGGCCGCCAGGCGGCGCAGCGTGCCGAACAGCTTCTGGACGGCTTGCGGCGTCAGCACCGATGTGGGCTCGTCCATGATGAGCAGGCGCGGATTCTGCAGCAGGCAGCGCACGATCTCCACGCGTTGACGCTCGCCCACAGACAGGCTGTGGACGTGACGCAGCGGGTCGACTTCGAGGCCGTATTGTGCGGAAACGTCGCGGATGCGGGCGGCAAGCGCCTTCAGATCGTGCCCAGCGTCGTCGAGCGCGAGGGAAATGTTCTCGGCGACGGTCAGCGTCTCGAAGAGTGAGAAATGCTGGAACACCATGCCGATGCCGAGCTTGCGCGCGGCGGCCGGGCTGTCGATGCGAACCGGCTGCCCTTCCCACCGGATCTCTCCGGCGTCAGGCCGAACCGCGCCGTAGATGATCTTCATCAACGTGCTCTTGCCTGCACCGTTCTCCCCCAGTACGGCGTGGATCTCGCCGGGTAACACGCGCAACGCGATGTCGTCGTTGGCCACCACGCTCGGATAGCGTTTGGTAATGCCGGTCAGCGCCAGACGCGGCGTGGGTTGCATAGGAGAGGTCACTGGCGGAGTTGGGCGATAAAAAGCGGCATCGAGGCAGAATCGGGCCGCGGTTGGGGCGGGACGAAAATACCCAAATTGCGTCGAAATGTCGAGCGTATGTCAATAAGACGGTAACTTCTGGCGATTTGCGGGCGACAAACGACTATTTTGGTGATAGGGGTTTCCGCTATAGAGACCCCGGACCTTGTGCTTCATAATGATTTACTTATGCAATCCAGGGTCCAACATATTCGGATCGTTATATTTCTCATGAGCCAAAACCGCGAACCGATTGACACTTACTTGCTGCGCGTCCTTCACACCCTGTTGATCGAGCGAAGCGTGACGCGGGCGGCCGTCAAGCTGAACCAGTCGCAACCGGCCATCAGCGCAGCGCTGCGTCGATTGCGCGACATCACCGGCGATCCGCTGCTGGTGCGCGGGAAGTCGGGCATGGTGCCCACGGAATACGGTCAGTCGCTGCTCGAACCGACGCAGAATGCCCTGCGTGAGATCGAGCGCATCACCGTGCAGCAATCGAATTTCGATCCGGCCACGACGGTGCGCACGTTCCGCATCGGGTCGCCCGACTATCTGAATACGCTGTTCGTGCCCACGGTTGTCGAGCGTTTTCGCCAACAGGCCCCGAACGCGCAACTCGAACTGCACTCGCTCGGCCCTGCGTTCGATTACGAGCACGCACTCGAAGACGGCAAGGTCGATATCGTGATCGGCAACTGGCCGGAACCGCCGGAACAGCTCCACCTCTCGAACCTGTTCGTGGACCAGATCGTCTGCCTGGTGCGCAACACACACCCCTACGCCAAGCGCGGCCTCACGCTCGACCAGTACCTTGCAAGCCCGCACCTCGCGCCCACGCCCTACTCCGTGGCGCAACGCGGCGCAATCGACATGCACCTGGCGCGCGAGCGTCTGAAGCGCAATGTGGTCGTCACGATCCCGTACTTCAATCTGGCGCCCTACGTGCTCTTGAAATCCGACCTGATCTTCACGACGACGCGCCTGTTCGCCGATCACTACGCGGAGTTCCTGCCGTTGACGGTTCTGGAGACCCCCATCGACTTCCCGCCGATGCAGTACTACCAGTTATGGCATGAGCGCACGCACTACTCGGATGAAGTGCGTTGGCTGCGAAGTGTCATTTCGGATGCCACGCGGACCTTGCTGGAAGCGCGTTCGCCTTCCTGATCCCATTGCCTCGCCGATTTTACCGGCGGAGCGGCCCCCACCGCTCCGCCGAACCGCACGGCGACGTTCCCCATGCACGGGAACCTCGCCCCGACTTCCCGCTTGCTCGGTGTCACACGCGACCCCACACCATGAATATGGAGCCGGTGTGGCAACGCGCTATCGGGAGGCCTCGGCCAGTTGCCGCGCCAGCGCGTTGTGGCGCGTGACGAGCGACGACAGGTCGAGCGTCGCCAGACGCCCTTCCCTGACCACCACCCGCCCGTTCACTACGCTGTACGCAGCTTTTCCAGGATTACAGAAGACGAGCGCCGCCACGGGATCGTGCAGGCCACCGGCCATGCCGATACCGCGCGTGTCGAACGCCACGAAGTCGGCCGCCATGTTCGGCGCAAGCACGCCGATGTCGTCGCGGCCAAGCACGCGTGCGCCGCCCACGGTGGCGATCTCGAGCGCCTCGCGTGCCGTCATTGCGCTCGGGCCGAAGCCCACGCGCTGAAGCAGGAGCGCCTGACGCGTTTCGTTGATCATGTTGGCCGCGTCGTTGGACGCCGAGCCGTCCACGCCGAGTCCGACAGGCACGCCCGCGTCGCGCATGCGACGAATCGGGGCAATGCCGGACGCGAGCCGCATGTTGGAGCACGGGCAATGCGCCACGCCGGTGCCGGTCTTGGCGAACAGTGCGATGCCAGCGTCGTCGAGTTGCACGCAGTGCGCGTGCCAGACGTCGTGCCCGACCCAGCCGAGATCCTGTGCGTACTCGGCGGGTGTCATGCCGAATTTCTCGCGGCTGTAGGCGATGTCGTTGACGTTCTCGGCGAGGTGCGTATGCAGCGACACGCCGTGGTGGCGCGCCAGATTGGCAGACTCGCGCATGAGATCGCGGCTCACGGAGAACGGCGAACACGGTGCCACGACCACGCGCAACATCGCGTAGCGGCCCTGGTCGTGGTACGTCTCGATGAGCCGCTGGGTGTCTTTGAGAATGTCGTCTTCACGCTCGACGACGCGATCCGGCGGCAGCCCACCCTGACTCTGCCCCACGCTCATGCTGCCGCGGCTGGCATGAAAGCGCATGCCGATCTCGGCCGCCGCCTCGATGCTGTGATCGAGTTTGCAGCCGTTCGGATAGATATAGAGGTGATCGCTCGACGTGGTGCAGCCCGAGAGCAGCAGTTCCGCCATCGCGGTCTGCGTGGAGACGCGGATCATCTCGGGCGTGAGATTGGCCCACACCGGGTAGAGATTCGTCAGCCAGTTGAACAGCTCGCCGTCCTGCGCGGCCGGAATGGCGCGCGTGAGGCTTTGATACATGTGGTGATGGGTGTTGACCAGACCGGGAATCACGACATGCCCGGTCAGATCGAGCACTTCGTCAGCGGTGGCCGGCAGCGTATCGCTGGTGCCGACGGCCACGATCCGGTTGTCCTCGACATACAGCCCGCCACGGGCAATTTCGCGGCGGCCTGCGTCCATCGTCACGAGGACTTCGGCATTCTTGACGAGCAGTGTTTTCATCAGTGCGCCTCCAGCCCCATGCCGGTGCCGTTCTTCTCACCGTGGCCGTTGCCATTGGCCGCCGGCGCCTTGAAACCATTGAAGTAGGCGTTGAGGATCACGGCGGAGAGCGTGGCGAGCAGAATCCCGCTGTGCAGCAACGGCGCGAGTTGTTCGGGCATCTTGGAGAAGAACTTGTTCGACGCCACCGGAATCATCGCCATGCCGACGCTGATGGCCACGATATACAGGTTGTAGCGATTCTTGGTGTAGTCGACTTTGGCAAGGATCTTGATGCCCGTCGCGAGCACCATGCCGAACATGACGACACCGGCGCCGCCCAGCACGAATTGCGGAATGGACGCGACGACCACGGACATCTTCGGAATCAGGCCGAATACGAGCAGGATGACGCCCGCAGCAGCGCACACCCAGCGACTCTTCACGCCGGTCACGCCGACAAGACCGATGTTCTGCGAGAACGAGGTGTGCGGGAACGTGTTGAACACGCCGCCGATGACGGTGGCCAGACCGTCCACACGCAGACCGGCCACGAGGGCTTTCTCGTCGACAGGCTTGCCGACGATCTCACCGAGGGCGAGGAACATGCCCGTCGACTCGATGAACGTGATGAGCATGACGATGGTGAGCGTGACGATGGCCCACGGATCGAATACGGGCATGCCGAAGTGGAACGGCAGCACCACGTCGAACCACTTCACCTGATCGAGCCCGTCGAAGTTCACTTTGTGCAGCAGCAGCGCGATACCGAAGCCGAACAGAATGCCGAGCAGCACCGCGATGTTCGAGAAGAAGCCTTTGACGAAGCGCGTGATGAGCAGAATGAACACGAGCACGGCAAACGACACACCGAGATAGACAGGGTCGCCGTAGTCGGGGTTACCCACGCCACCGGCGGCCCAGTTGATGCCCACGCCGATGATGGTCAGCCCGATCGACGTGATGACGATACCGGTCACGATCGGCGGGAAGAAGCGCAGCAGCTTGCCTATCACCGGCGCGATCAGCGTACCGATGATCCCGGCGGCGATGGTCGCACCGAAGATGCCGGGCAACCCGAGCGCCGGGTTGGTGCCGATGGCGAGCATGGGCCCGACAGCCGCGAAGGTCACGGCCATGATGACGGGCATGCGGATGCCGAAGCGTCCGGCGCCCACGCTTTGCAGCAGCGTGGCGATGCCGCAGCACATGAGGTCGGCGGAAATGAGGAAGGCAATCTGATCCTTGGGCAGTCCAAGGGCACCGCCGATGATGAGCGGCACGGCTACCGCCCCCGCATACATGACCAGCACGTGTTGCAGGCCCAGCATGAACAATTTTCCGATCGGCAGTCGCTCGTCGACCGGATCCACGGTTTGGGTTGTCACACTCATTGCGTCTCCGTCCCAGGGGGCTGAATGATTGATCTTTTTTTGGGTGACTCAATGGTGCAGGTCGACGCCTTTTGCGGCAAGACCACCGGCGGCTATAGTGTTTTTTTCATGGAACGTATGCATGAATGCTTATCTTGGCTCTCGGGTTTTCCCCGAGCATCCACGTAACCATTGGGCTTTCCGGCCGATTCGTCTCTCCTCGCGATAACGCTTCATACGTATCTAGTTATAGACCGGATAACGCAATCCGATAGTGGTCCGAAAATGCCCCGGTTTTGCGTGGGCGGTCTACGCTCGAGACATGGCAATGCCATATTGATGCGCGTCATCTTTTTATCTGGCGTGACATGGTATGTGCGCGTTTTTATCTTTGGTATTGGGCGCGTTGCCCGGCCGCCAACTCCCTACAATGCACCCATCCATCACAGGAGACACCATGGGACGACTGACTACCCACGTACTTGATACATCGCACGGCAAGCCTGGTTCGGGCATTCGTGTGGAGCTGTGGCGCGTGGACGGCGAGCGACGCTCGTTGCGCGACGTGCAAACGAATAGCGACGGCCGTTGCGACAAGCCGCTGCTCGAGGGCGACGAATTTGTCGCGGGCGAATATGAGCTGGTGTTCCATGCGGGCGATTACTTCGCCGCGCAGGGGGTTGAAGTGCCCGCACCGCGCTTTGTGGATCGTGTGGTGCTGCGCTTTGGCATCGCCGAGCCTTCCCAGCATTACCACGTGCCCCTTCTGGTGTCGCCGTGGAGCTTTTCCACGTATCGCGGTAGCTGATCAATAAGCGCGAACGTGAATGTCAGGCAGTTGAGGAGAACATAAGATGGAAGCGTTTATTACCGACTGGGTCAATCTGTTGCTGCGCTGGTTGCATGTGGTGGCGGCCATCGCATGGATTGGCGAGTCGTTCTATTTCGTGATGCTGGACAACGGCCTGAAGCCGCCGAAGGCCGCCGAGGACAAGCAAAAGGGTGTGTTCGGCGAGATGTGGTCGGTGCACGGCGGCGGTTTCTATCACGCCCAGAAGTATCTGAATTCGCCCCCGCAGATGCCGGAAGATCTGCACTGGTCGAAGTGGAAGTCGTACACGACGTGGCTCTCGGGCTTCGCGTTGTTCTGCGTGCTGTATCTGCTGCAACCGCAGACGTACCTGATCGACAGGAACGTGATGGATCTGCAACCGGGTCAGGCGGTGGGCATTGCGCTGGCATTCCTGATCGGTGGCTGGTTCGTCTATGACTTCCTGTGCCGCCTGCTCGGCAAGAACGAGCGCGTGCTGGGTATCGCCGTCGCGCTGTTCGTGGTGGCCGCGACGTATGCGACGACGCACATTTTCGCCGGTCGTGCCGCGTATCTGATCGTGGGCGCGATGATGGCCACGTCGATGTCGGCGAACGTGTTCTTCTGGATCATTCCGGGGCAGCGCAAGAGTGTGGACGCCCTGACGAAGGGTGAAGTGCCGAATCCGATCTGGGGCAAGCTGGGCAAGCAACGTTCGGTGCACAACACGTATTTCACGCTGCCGGTCGTGTTCATCATGATCAGCAACCACTACGCGTTCACGTACAGCAATCCGTACAACTGGGTGATCCTGACGATCATCATGGCGGCGGGTGCGATGATTCGCCAGTTCTTCGTGCTGCGTCACGCGGGCAAGAATCTGTACGCGCTGCCGGTCGCCGGTGCCGCGCTGCTCGCAGGTGTCGCCGTTTTCGCCGCACCGCGCCCTGCCCCGGCACCGGCCGCAGGCGCACATGGTGAAGCCGCAGCGCCCGCAGTGAAGCTCTCGGAGATTCAGCCGATCCTCACGCAGCGTTGCGCCACGTGCCACTCGGCCAAGCCGACGATGATGGGCAGCGCTCCGGCGGGCGTGATGCTGGATACGCCGGCCGAGATTTCGCAGAACGCGCAACGCATCTATCAGCAGTCCGTGGCGCTGAAGTCGATGCCGCTGGGGAATGTGACCCAGATGACGGACGAGGAGCGTCAGAAGATCGCCGCGTGGTTCAACGGCGGCGCACAACAATAACGGATGCGACTGTCTTCTTGCTGGACCCATGTTGGGGCGCTTCGGCGCCCCTTTTTTGTCGACGCCGATTCCCATGATGTCAACCGCGAGGCGCCACCGGATGGGGAACTTCGGCGCGGGTGGCTGGGTCTGTCTTACTTGCCGGCCCGGTTTGCCCGGGCTGCGCAGCCTAAAACATCATGAATTTCCTTCTCTTTTCCGATTCGCGACAGGGCGTTGTCTGGGTGCATCTGCATCAGGCAATGTTCCCCCCGTCCGCCCGTCTGCCCCGCTAACGATCGCCGTCTCCGGCGTACGGTTATCGGGGCGGAGCGCTCACGCCATCGCTTGCGCGTGCGCGACTACCCTCTCCATCCCGAAGTCTCTGAAGTTCTGAAGCCTTTGATGTGCAAGCCACGGTGAGCCGCGTCCCGACACGACGCGGCGCGAAGTCATCGGGGGGACCATGTCTCTTTCCTCGTCTACCAATCATTGCAACCATTCGCAGGGCGCACAGGCGTCACTGCTCAAGGAATTTACCGCGCTCGCCGTCCCGACGATCCTCTCCGGCTGGGTCTACACGATCTACACGTTGATCGACGGCATCTTTATCGGCCGCTATGTGGGTCAGCAGGCGCTTGCCGCGCTGAACCTTGTCGTACCGCTGCTGTACGTACCCTACGCGATCAGTGTGATGGTCGGCGTCGGGGGCGCAACGCTGATCGCGCGTCTGCTGGGTGAACAACGTCAGGCGGAAGCCCGGCGGGCGTTTTCGCAGGTGCTCTGGGTGATGCTCGTTGCGGGCATCGCGATGAGCGCGGGCGTGCTCGTCTTCAAGCACGAGATCGCCGCCGCGCTAGGGGCCGAAGGACCGATCACGGCGGACGTCGTCGCGTATCTCTCGGGCTGGGGCTGGTTCGTGCTGTTCGCCAACGGCCTCTACGCCATGGAGTTGTTCCTGCGCGTAGAAGGCGCGCCCGCGGCCCGCTTCGGCTTGTACGCGATGTTCATGGGCGCCCTCGCCAACGTGGCGCTCGATTACTGGTTCATCGTCGTTCGCGAGATGGGCATGCACGGTGCAGCGCTGGCCACCGGCCTGTCGATGATGGTGTCCAGCAGCGTCATGTTCGCGTATCACCTTTTCCTGGCGAAGCAAGTCGTGCCGGCCCGTCGCGCCTTTGGCAATGGCGAGACGCACGTTTGGCGCGCAATGTACAACGGCGCTTCTGAGTTCCTTGGCGCCATCGCCCCTGCAGTGACGGTGTTCGTCTTCAACCGCGTGATCCTGACGAATTTTGGCGAGCCCGGTCTCGCCGCCTACGCAATCCTCGAATACATGACGCTCGGCGCGACGGTCACGATGGTTGCACTGGTCCAAAGCATGCAGCCGATGATCAGCTTTTATCGCGGCGCGCAGAATGCGAAGGCACTTCACGAGTCGTTTCGCCTGGGCGTGATCGCGGTGATGGGATTCTCGCTGCTGGTCGCCGTGGCAATGGCAACGCTGGCTCGCCCGCTCACGTTCCTCTTCCTGCCCGCCGGTGGCGCCGCCTGGTCGATTCTGGAACACGCCGTGATCTGGTACGCGCTGGCGTTTCTGCCGGCAGCAGGCAATCTGATCGTCGCGGGCTACCTGACGGCGGTGGAGGCGCCAGGCCCGTCGGCAGCCATCGCGATGCTGCGTAGCTGGATTCTGCTGCTCGGCATTCTCTGGCTGCTCGACGCGTTCCTCGGCGGCGACGCGATCTGGTACACGCTACTCGCCACGGAAGCAGCAACGCTGGCCGTCAGCGCATGGCTGTATCGGAAGCAGCATCGCACCCCCGGGTTTGCGACCGCCCGCTGAAAACGGCCGTCAGGACGGCATCTTGAGCCAGCGTTTTCGAAGTGTAGGGGCTGTGTTTGCTCCCCCTTAACACCTCCCCCCTGGACGGATCGGGGCCCCTTTCCGCTGCTCAGACATAAACCCAACTCGCCTCAGAAAGGGGCCCCGATCCGTCCCACCTCCACGCCCCCAGTCCCTCCACCGACACCGTCCGCTTCCCGCTTCCTCCCGCCTCGCCCCAGTCCCGTCGACACCGCCCGCCTCCCGCGCCATCGCGACGACGCACCCGCCCCGCACGTGCTCCGCATCTGCTGCGGCGCGGCCGCCTCGTCGCCCCACGCCTCTCCAGTCCCTCTTTTCTCCCCACCAATGCAAAACGCCGGGGAGTGCCCGGCGTTTT